>NZ_FOHW01000011.1 GCF_900111735.1 Pseudomonas graminis
ACTTGCATGCGCCGGACATCCAGCGCCTGGCACAGATCATTGTAGGAGCGCGCTTGCCCGCGAAGGCTTACGTACATTCGATAGAGATGCGTCGGGTGTACCAACGCTTTCGCGGGCAAGCGCGCTCCTACGCCTTCGGCAGAAGCAGGGCGGGGTATGCCTGAACTCTGGTGTTTTGATTCTCGCCGGATGGCGTAGGAGCGTGGCTTGTCCCGCGATCTGCCGGGAACCGCAGTCGACCAGACGACTCTGTTTCATCTGGCGCACCGCATTGGCCGGTTTGCTGCCGCTACGCGCCAGATCGCGGGACAAGCCTCGCTCCTACCCAACTTGCATGCGCCGGACGTCCAGCGCCTGGCACAGATTATTGTAGGAGCGCGCTTGCCCGCGAAGACTTACGGACAACCGATAGAGATGCGCCGGATGTATCAACGCTTTCGCGGGCAAGCGCGCTCCTACGCCTTCGGCAGAAGCGGGAGCGAGATATGCCTGAGAAGGTTATTTGAAGCTATGCCCGCCGCATCGACGCGGCGGACATGCAGGACTCTCAGCCTTAGTGCAGCTTCATCCGTGGCTCGGTGCCGCGACCGATTCGGCTGCCCAACATGAGCATCAGCGTGCGGAACATGCCGTAGAGCGCCATCTGGTGCATGCGGTACAGCGAGACGTAGAACATCCGCGCCAGCCAGCCTTCAAGCATGACGCTGCCCGTCAGGTTGCCCATCAGATTGCCGACCGCCGAAAACTTCGACAGTGAAATCAGCGAGCCGTAATCCTGATAACGATACTCCGGCAGCGTGCCGCCCTCGATGCGCAGCTTCAGCGATTTCACCAGCAACGACGCCTGTTGATGCGCCGCTTGCGCGCGGGGCGGGACGTTGCGATCGGTGCCTTTTTGCGGGCAGGCCGCGCAGTCACCGAAGGCGAAGATATTGTCGTCGCGGGTGGTC
This sequence comes from Pseudomonas graminis, assembly GCF_900111735.1. Lineage (GTDB taxonomy): Bacteria > Pseudomonadota > Gammaproteobacteria > Pseudomonadales > Pseudomonadaceae > Aquipseudomonas > Aquipseudomonas graminis. Next base: position 951 of record NZ_FOHW01000011.1, read on the forward strand.
TGCAGCGTCGGACGCACTTGCAGCTGATTGATGCGATTGGTCTCAAGACCGGCGATGCCCTCCAGAAATGCCGGAGCGCGGATGCCAGCCGCCCAGACCTTCAACGTTGCAGGAATCACTTGGCCGGTCGCGGTCACCAGGCTGTCAGCCGTCACTTCGCTGACCGCCGAATTGGTCAGCACCGTGACGCCCAGTTTCTCCAGCGTCTTGTGCACCGGGCCGCCGATACGCTCCGGCAGTGCCGGCAGCACACGTGGCCCGGCCTCGATCACGGTGATGCGCAGGTTTTCCGGCTTGATCTGCCCGAGCCCGTAGGCCGCCAGTTCGTGCGCGGCGTTATGCAGCTCTGCGGCCAGTTCGACACCCGTGGCGCCGGCACCGACGATGGCGACGTTGATCTCTTCGGCCGCATCATTCTGGCTGGCGTGGGCGCGCAGGTAGCGATTGAGCAATTGCTGATGGAAGCGCTCGGCCTGCTTGCGCGTGTCGAGAAACAGGCAGTGCTCAGCCGCGCCTTTGGTGCCGAAATCATTGGTCGTGCTACCCACGGAAATGACCAGCGAGTCGTAATCCAGGCTGCGCGCCGGGACCAACTCGTTACCGTTTTCGTCGAGGGTCTCGGCCAGATGGATCTGCTTGTTCTCGCGGTCCAGCCCGGTCATGCGGCCCATCTGAAACTGAAAATGGTTCCACTTGGCTTGCGCGACGTAGTTCAGCTCATCCTCATAGGAGTTGAGCGAACCGGCGGCCACTTCGTGCAGCAGCGGTTTCCAGATGTGGGTCAGGTTGGCGTCGACCAGCGTGACGCTGGCCTTGCCTTTCTTGCCCAGGGTTTTACCCAGACGGGTAGCCAGTTCCAGACCGCCAGCGCCTCCGCCGACAATCACAATACGATGGGTCATGGGGATATCTCATAAGGCTTAAGGAATTCTGTGTCAGCGCAATCCGCGCGAGCGCAAGGCAGCTCATAGCGGCAGATCGCTTGGTAAACGGTTCAACGGGCCCGGTCCGAGCACCACCACAAGGAGCAGCCGAAGCCAAAAAGGCCGGCGCTCGACTTGGGCTGGGGGCTCGAAGGTACTCTTCGACACGCCCTGGGTCGGCAGGTTTCAGGCGGCTGATCATTTGAGGCTCTTAATCAATCTTGACCCCGATCAGGAAACGGCGCTGTTGACTGCGTTAAAGTCCTGGACGCTCGGTTCGATCGGCTCGATACACAAAACGTCGTCCACACGCACGATGCCGCTTTGTATCACCCGCGCGGTGATTCCGCCATGGCCGCGAACGGCCTGAAAAATGCCGTGGCCCAGGCGTTGCTCAAGGCGTGCGCAGGGCTGGCACCAGCCGGTGGTTTCGAAGATTGCCTGACCGATGCGGAAGCGTCGGTTTTTCAGGCTGAACAGGTTGATGCCACTGATCACGATGTTGCGTCGCAAATCCTGAGGCAACACCGGGTTGTCCTCGGCCCGGCCCATCATCGAGCTGACCACGGCGAAATGCTCCCACTGAATCAGCGTAACCTGTCGTGCGTTGCGCGGCCCCGGCCGTGCGTGATCACCGGTCAGGCCGGCTTCGCGGCGAGCTTCCACGGCGTCAAGTTCAACCATCTCGCCACGGGATTCCGGGCGCACGCCGATCCAGCGCACGCGCCCGCGCTGGGGTACATCGGCGATCAATTCCTGCAACGGACTCATAAACTGATTCCCACATCAAACACCACGCTACGGCCCAAATTGGTCCGCAGAAAATCCGGAGCATCCGGATGGGCGAACAATACCCGGGCGAAGGTCGGTCCGACCAGCGAGAGTGATCGCCAGCCCTGACGTAAATACTCGGTGGGCGGTGGAAAGTGGCTGTTCAGGTCCAGCACCTCGCGTTTGAGGCTGGCGAAGGCAATGATGTCCAGCTCGCCCAAATCCAGTCCACGCTCCTTGTAGTTGTGGGCCTTTTTGCGCAGGGTTGGCGCCAGGCGCCGCAGCAATTCGGCGGCGGGAATGCGCTTGGGTTTGGCTTCTCGTCTCACCAGTTGACTGAGTGAAAACGCGCTGCGTCGGCGTTGCAGTTCTTCACGCCACTCATCGTTGAGTCGACGGCCTTCATCCAGAACGAAGAACACTTCAAAACACGCATCGCGAAACAGTACGTCCGGCGGCTCTTGCCCGGCAGGCAAGAAGTCGTCGGTGCGATGGGGAATGTTCAGGCCTTGCAGCAATCGTTCGCACACCCAACGTTCGCGCTCCCACTTGCGCGCATTGGACAGAAACGCATTGGCTTGCTCGGCCTGGCTCGTCAAGAGACGCAGATAATCGGAATCATCCATGACGCCAAGCTTAACGCTCCGGAGGGGAGAAGAAACACCGGGTTAGATTTAAAGTTGGCTGGTTTGCTCGTATTTACCCCGTAGGAGCCGGCTTGCTGGCGAATGCGGTGCGTCAGTCCCCTTTGATGTATCTGACAGATTGCCTTCGCCAGTGAGCCGGCTCCTACGCATCGAAGAGAGCATTAATGCCATGGGATCTCTTAAAACGCTCCGGACTCAACGGACAATTCAGCCACCAGAAAATCAATAAACGCCCGCGTCTTCATCGGCACTCGCCGGGCCGAGGGATACACCGCGTTCACCGTAATTGCCGGCGCCTCCCAATCGCACAGCACCGGCACCAGCCGCCCGTCCGCCACTGCGCGCTCGACGATGAAATTGGGCAGCAGTGCGATGCCCATTCCCGCCACAGCAGCCTGCGCCAGGATGTCACCGTTGTTCGCGTGCAACGGCCCACTTACCGTCACCCGCTGGGTTTCCTTACCGTTGCATAACTGCAGACTCGCGCCGCTCTGCAGATAGCCGTAGCTCAGGCACTTGTGGTGTGCCAGATCCTTGGGCGTTTGCGGCGTGCCTTCGCGGGCCAGGTAATCAGGCGAGGCCACCATGATCCTCGGCGCCGGGGCCAGTGAGCGCGCGATCATCGACGAGTCCGGGAGACTGGCGATCCGAATCGTCACGTCGAAACCGCCCTTGACCGGATCCACCTGCTGATCGCTCAACACCACCTGCAGCTCGACATTCGGATGCAATTCGTTGAAGCGCGGAATCAGCGGTCCCAGACGACTCAGCCCAAACGACATCGGCGCGTTGACCCGCAATACGCCGCGTATCTCGCCCATGCCGGTCCGCGCCCGTTGCTCGGCTTCGTCCAGCGATGCGATGACATCCCGGCACGCGTCGTAGTACTCGGCGCCCGCTTCGGTCAGATGCAGGCTGCGCGTGGTGCGTTGCAACAGCTGCACGCCGATGGCCTCTTCCAGCGCCTGAATCTGTTTGCTTACTTTCGAGCGCGGCACATCCAGCGCGCGGGCTGCTGCGGCAAAGCCATTGGCACCCACCGTGGCAACAAAAGCGCGCATGCATTCGATACGATCCATGACCGTCCCTGAATTGGAAACAATGAGTCCCGATTCTATGGGATTGTTCCCCAAGCAGCCAGTCCGTACATTCACTCCCAAGCCAGCCAACAAGCGCGACGAGCGCAGCGGCTAACCCATATCGAACTCACTGCTGACCTTTAAGGAATCTACCCATGTCCATTCGCGAACTGCTGAACCCAACGAACGCTGCCTTGATCCTGATCGACCACCAGCCGCAAATGGCCTTCGGCGTTCAGTCGATTGATCGCCAGACGCTGAAGAACAACACCGTCGGCCTGGCCAAAGCCGCGAAGATCTTTAACGTGCCGACCATCTACACCTCGGTCGAAACCAAAAGCTTCAGCGGTTTTATCTGGCCTGAATTGCTGGCGGTGTTCCCGGATCAGCAGCCGATCGAGCGTACGTCGATGAACTCGTGGGAAGACAAGAAACTGGTGGAAGCGGTTAAGGCGGCCGGTCGCAAGAAGCTGATCATCGCCGCGCTGTGGACCGAGGTCTGCCTGAACTTCCCGACGCTGGACGCACTGGCTGAAGGCTACGAGGTGTACATCGTCACAGACGCTTCCGGCGGCACGACCAAGGAAGCCCACGACATGTCGGTGCAGCGAATGATTCAGGCGGGCGCAGTGCCGGTGACCTGGCAGCAGGTGCTGCTCGAATTCCAGCGCGACTGGGCACACAAGGAAACCTACGAAGCAGTGATGGAGCTGGTCCTGGAGCACAGCGGCGCATACGGCATGGGCGTCGACTACGCCTACACCATGGTTCACGGCGCGCCGCAGCGTAAATTGGGCTAAAATCCTCGGCCAAAAAAAAGCTTCGCGATTAACGTCGCGAAGCTTTTTGTTTTCTGCGGTTTATCGTCGAGCACGGTTCCGGTCATTCCGAGCGGAATATGTCCACAAACTCACCTGACACCGCAGTCCACTGTAGGAGCGCGCTTGCCCGCGAATGCGTCAGCACAGTCAACATCCTACTACCTGACCCACCGCCATCGCGGGCAAGCGCGCTCCTACAGTTAGATATCGATCCGGAACGAGGGGAATGTAGCGTCGCTGGTGATGTTCGGCCAGGAGTGGTTGAAGAACGTCAACCGCACGCGTTACCTACCGGCGCTCTGAAAAGACTAAGCCTTCGAGCGCCGAGTCTGATCAATGCTGACGCGGGTCGAGGTCGCCCGAAAACAACTCGTCTTCAGCATCCGGCGCAACCGGAATCGCATGTTCTTCCGACGCCCAGGCACCCAGGTCGATCAGCTTGCAACGGTCCGAACAGAACGGCCGGAATTTACTCTCCGGCGTCCACTCGACGGGCGCTCCGCAGGTTGGGCAATCGACGGTCATTGGTTGGCTCATCATTGGCCTCCACGCAAAGTTAAATAAAAGTGATGCAGGCGCTCGACTTCGCTTTTCAGCCAGGCCGGGTCACGGTCATTGACGATCACATCATCGGCCCGGCTCAAGCGCTCCTCGCGACTGGCCTGCGCTTTGAGAATGGCCCGCACCTGTTCCTCGTTGGTCTTGTCGCGCAACACCGTGCGCGCAATCTGCACCGATTCCGGCACATCAATGACCAACACCCGCTGCACCATCTGATGCTGAGAAGTCTCCAGCAGCAACGGCGACACCAGAATCGCGTAAGCCGACTCAGCGCGCGCCAGATACTGACGGATTTCCTCGCGGATCAGCGGATGCAACAGGCTTTCGAGCCAGACCCGCTGCTGCGGATCCTTGAAAATCAGCTCGCGCAACGCCGAACGATTCAGCGTGCCATCAGCCTGCAGCACACTCGGGCCGAAGTGCTCGGCAATCTGCGTCAGGGCAGGGCGCCCGAGTTCGACGACCCAGCGTGCAGCGTTATCGGCGTCCACCAAATGCACGCCGAGATCGACGAAGCACTGAGCGGCCGCACTCTTGCCGCTGCCGATGCCTCCGGTGAGGCCGAGAATCCAGGGTTTTGACGCAGGAGAAGTCATCTGAAGCCGGCGATCTGCAAATACGAAGTGGTTATTTGATCACCCCAGAGCAATGCGATCCACCCCGCGAGCGCCAGATAAGGACCGAAGGGGATCGGCGTGCTGGTTTCGACATTGCGCAAACGCAGCAGAATCAGGCCCAACACCGCCCCGACAATCGACGACAGCAGAATCGTCAGCGGCAGAATCTGCCACCCGCCCCACGCGCCGAGCATCGCCAGCAACTTGAAGTCGCCATAACCCATGCCTTCCTTGCCGGTGATCAGCTTGAACAGCCAGAACACACACCACAACACCAGATACCCCGCGACCGCACCCCACAGCGCATCGGTCAGCGACGTGAACAGCCCGAACGCATTCACGATCAGGCCGAGCCACAACAGCGGTAACACGATTGCGTCCGGCAGAAGCTGGTGGTCGGCGTCGATCAGGCTCATCGACAACAATCCCCACGTCAGCACCAGCATCGCCCCAGCCTGCCAGCCAAAACCCAAATGCCAGGCGATGAAAGCCGAGAGCAACCCGCATGCTAATTCCACCAGTGGGTAGCGCTTGCTGATCGGGGCTTTGCATTGGGAACACTTGCCGCCGAGGAACAGGTAGCTCACCACCGGTATGTTCTCCCACGCGCGGATTTTGTGTGAGCAATGCGGACAGGTGGAGTGGGGGAGGATGAGGTTGAAGGTTTCTGTTTGGGGTTCGGCGGGGAGGTCGAGCATTTCACGGGACTGGGTTTTCCAGTCGCGGATCATCATTTTGGGGAGGCGGTAGACGACTACGTTGAGGAAACTGCCGACGAGCAGGCCAAGGATGAGCGTGCATAGAACGAAGGCCAGCGGGGAGCTGGCCAGGAGATCGAAGAGGAGCATGGTTAGACGACTTGTCCGAGCTGGAAAATGGGGAGGTACATGGCGATTACCAAGCCACCGACGATCACCCCGAGCACTGCCATGATCATGGGTTCCATTAGCGCAGTGAGGCTATCAACCATGTTGTCAACTTCGTCTTCGTAGTAGGTCGCGACCTTGTCGAGCATGGAGTCCAGCGCGCCGGATTCTTCGCCGATGGCCGTCATCTGAACCGCTAGCATGGGAAAGACACCGGTACTGCGCATGGAGAAATTAAGCTGCATGCCGGTGGAGACGTCTTGTTTGACTTTGTTGACGGCATTTCTAAAGACGACGTTGCCAGTTGCGCCGGCCACTGAATCCAACGCCTCAACTAGCGGAACACCGGCGGCGAATGTGGTAGACAAAGTGCGGGCATAACGGGCCACTGCGGATTTGTACAACAGAGGTCCTATTACGGGAACCTTCAAAAGCGTTCGGTCCAATCCGTTTCGGAATTTCTCTGAATTTCTATAGGCGCGTCTGAACAGGAAGATTCCTAATGCGATCCCGGCGAGCAATATCCACCAGTAGTCCTGAACAATTTGAGACAACCCGATCACCATCAGGGTGAAAGTCGGAAGCTTCGCACCGAAGCCGTCAAAAATACTCTGGAACTGCGGCACCACCTTGAGGAGAAGGATCCCTGTCACGATAAAAGCAACGGCCACTACGGCGATGGGATAAGTCATCGCCTTTTTGATCTTCGCCTTCAGCGATTCAGTTTTTTCCTTGTAAGTCGCAACACGATCAAGCAGCGCTTCAAGAGCACCCGCCTGTTCGCCTGCGTCCACCAAGTTACAGAACAGGTCATCGAAATACAGCGGCTTTTGCCGCAATGCGGTCGCGAAGCTATGCCCAGCAGCCACTTCCTGCTTGAGGTCGTCCACGAGCTTGCGCATGTTAGGGTTTTCATGGCCTTCGCTGATGATGTCAAACGATTGCAGCAGCGGAACACCTGCTTTCATCATGGTGGCCATCTGTCGGCTGAAGAAGGCGATGTCCAGCGGTTTGATCTTCTTACCCTTACCGAAGATCGAAACCGATTTTTTACGGACTTTGGTCGGGTTAATTCCTTGCTTACGCAGCTGCGCTTTCACCAGCGCAGGGTTGTGGCCATTGATTTCGCCAGTGACCTTGGTCCCTTTTTTATCTACCCCTTCCCAAGCATAGACGCTGACTTTTACTGCTTTGGTCGCCATGCTTAATCCTTGGTCACCCTGTTTATTTCTTCAAGACTCGTCAAACCTTGCATCGCCTTCATAAGCCCGGAGGTGCGCAAATCATTAAAACCGTCTCTGCGCATCTGTTCGGAAATCTGGATCGAGTTGCCTTCCTCCATGATGATGCGCTCCAGCGCCGGCGTGCTCTTCACCACTTCATAGATACCTACTCGGCCCTTGTAGCCGCCGTTGCAGTGCTCGCAGCCTACTGGAGAGTAAAGCTGGAATGAGCCGATTTGCGACTCGGGGAAACCTTCAGCAATCAAAGTCTCCCGAGGGATTTCGACTTCCTTTTTGCAATGCGGGCACAACTTTCGCGCAAGACGTTGAGCGATGATCAGGTTGATTGCCGTCGCAATGTTGAACGCAGCAACGCCCATGTGGTGCAGGCGAGTCAACGTTTCTGCCGCGCTGTTGGTGTGCAAAGTAGATAAAACCATGTGTCCGGTTTGCGAAGCCTTGATCGCGATTTCGGCTGTTTCCAGGTCTCGAATTTCGCCCACCATGATTACGTCAGGATCCTGACGCAAAAACGCCCGCAGTGCCTGAGAGAAGTCCATCCCCTGACGCGGATTTACGTTGACCTGGTTGATGCCTTCGAGGTTGATCTCTACCGGGTCTTCTGCTGTGGAGATATTGATATCCACAGTGTTGAGAATATTCAATCCGGTATAGAGCGACACCGTTTTACCCGAGCCGGTAGGGCCGGTCACTAGGATCATGCCTTGGGGTTGGCGAAGGGCCTCAAGGTAAAGAGCTTTCTGTTCCGGCTCGTACCCCAGCGCATCGATGCCCATCTGCGCAGTAGTAGGGTCCAAAATCCGCATCACAATCTTTTCTCCCCACAGCGTGGGCAGCGTGTTGACCCGGAAATCGATGGCACGGTTTTTAGAGATTCTTAGTTTGATGCGGCCGTCTTGCGGTTTGCGACGCTCCGAAATATCGAGGCTCGCCATGACCTTCAGGCGTGCAGCAATTCGCCCGGCAAGGTGAATGGGCGGCTTCGCCACCTCATGAAGGATGCCGTCGGTGCGGAGCCTTACCCGGAAGATCTTTTCGTAGGGTTCGAAATGCAGATCAGATGAACCTAGACGGATGGCGTCCATCAGCATCTTATTGACGAAGCGTACAACTGGCGCGTCGTCAGTGTCTTGACCCCCGATCGCCGATTCCTTGCTTTCGTCGACAGCTTCAACCTCCAGCCCCAGATCGACGTCTGCAAGGTCGCCCATGCCCGAATGGCTATCAAAAAACTTGTCGATGGCGTTTGTTAGCTTGTCATCCTCGACCAAGATCGCTTCGGTCGTCAGGCCTGTGCTGAACTGGATGTCAGTGATTGCTTGATGATTAGTAGGATCGGATATCCCCACAAAAAGCTTGTTGCCACGGCGCCATAGCGGAAGCGCGCAATGCTGCCGAATGAGCTTTTCACTCACCAGCCCTTTTGGCTGACCGTCTTTTTCGAGCGCGCTGAGATCGAGAAATGGTATGCCAAATTGGTCCGAGGCGATCTCGGCGAGCGTGATGCTTTTGAGCAGCTTGTTCTCAACGAGATGGTGAACCAGCGTGACCCTGTCACGACGCGCCTGTTCGTAGGCTTTTTGAACCGTTTTTTCACTTATCAGCTCGGCAACAACGAGTTGTTTGGCCAAACCAGTTAGGACGACATCAGTCATTGTAGCCACCAGACACGGACATTGGACCGTTATAGCGTAGTCAAGCTGTGCTGCCAAATGGACAGCGCCGTTGTGACGAAAATTGTCACTTAGTGCGGATGGGAGGTCAGTTCGGGCGGCCTTTCACAAGCTTTGTGTTTCTATGATGAGTAGTTCGGGAACTGGCACGTACTGTGCAGTGTGTGGTTCGAGCAACACCTAATTGACACCTGGAGTAGTAGCGATGAAGTCACAAAAAGGTTTCACTCTGATTGAGTTAATGATCGTGGTCGCGATTATCGGCATTTTGGCTGCCATTGCGCTGCCGGCTTATCAGAGCTACATAAAAAAGGCGGCTTACTCTGAAGTCATCAATGGAATGACCTCTGTTAAAGCTGCGATCGGCGTATGTGTGGCTCAAGAGTCGGCACTTGCGTCATGCGACACTGAAGCAAAGATTCAGCAGCCTCTTCCAACTGGTTTGACAACCGGTGCTTTGAACAAAATTGAACTTACAGCGACAACGGCGGTTATTGTTGCTACACCTAACGGCTACAAAGGGATTGACGCGAAAGACACCTGTAGCTTGAAGCCCACATTATCCAGTGGCGTGCTTACTTGGCAGTACAGCGGCAAATGTGTCGACAATAACTATGTGAAGAACTAATTTTAGTTACTAACAGTTTGCCGAAATAGCTCAGTCGGTAGAGCAGCGCACTCGTAACGCGAAGGTCGTAGGTTCGATTCCTATTTTCGGCACCAGAAACACAAAAAGCCCGGTCCTCAAGACCGGGCTTTTTCGTACCCAACATCCACATGTCGTCCTGCCAATCAACAAATCCCAGGCGGAATCCCGTCCTTGTTGAAATCCTTCAACCGTTCCTTCTCTTCCTCTGTCGCATGAGCCGGGACGTCCTTCTCAGGTTGTTCTTTCTCGTCAGGTTTCTTCTCGTCAGCCATCATCATTTCCTCATCAGTGCTAAGAACAATCCAGACCCATAAGCCTCAAGCCCAAACCGCCGTCTCGCTGTTGATCTGTGCCAGGGAGGTAGCGTTGCTCTGCCTTTGGTGATGCAGGTCTTCGCGCATTTTGGAAAAATTGAGCGGCTTCGACGCCAACTGCCGGAGCACGACGTCAGAGATCACGTACTCCCCGCAGTCGCGGCAGATAACAACCTTGCCACCCTGCGCCGACTCACGCTTCTCAGCCTCGATCCCGCACAGATAACAATTCATGCCCGTTCTCCCTATGAAGGTAATAACAAGCAGAGCCCGACCAGCCAGCGCAGTTCAACTTTTAAGACGTCGGGACGGATTCAGAGGCTCAACCGCATCGACAAATCCACCGCCTTCACATCCTTAGTCAGCGTCCCAATGGAAATGTAATCAACGCCCGTTTCAGCAATGGTCCTCAGGGTAGCGTCAGTCACACCGCCGCTGGCCTCCAGCTTGGCGCGACCCGCAGTAAGGCGCACGGCTTCGCGCATGTCGTCCAGGCTGAGTTCGTCGAGCATGACGATGTCGGCGCCGCCGTCGAGGGCCTGTTTGAGTTCGTCGAGGCTTTCCACTTCGATTTCCACGGGCTTGCCCGGCGCGATTCTGTGCGCGGCGGTGATGGCTTCCGCAATTCCGCCACAGGCAGCGATGTGGTTTTCTTTGATCAGGAAGGCGTCGAACAAGCCGATGCGGTGGTTATGACAGCCGCCGCAGGTGACGGCGTATTTCTGAGCCATTCTTAAACCCGGGAGGGTTTTGCGTGTGTCGAGCAGTTTGACTTGGGTGTCCGCTACCATGTCGGCGTAGTGCCGTGCGCGCGTCGCAACGCCTGACAGCAGCTGCAAAAAGTTGAGCGCGCTGCGTTCGCCCGTCAGCAGCGAACGGGCAGGGCCTTCCAGGTGGAACAGCGCCTGGTTGGGCTGCACGCGATCGCCGTCAACAACCTGCCAATGCACCGCGACGCGAGGGTCAAGCTGACGGAAGACTGCGTCAACCCACGCCGTGCCCGCAATCACCGCTGCGTCGCGGGAGATCACGGTGGCCTTGGCCAGTCGCTCCGCCGGTATAAGCTGCGCAGTGATGTCGCCAGTGCCGACATCCTCGAGTAACGCACGGCGCACGTTTGCTTCGATTTCAGCAGTGAGGGCGTCAAGACGTAGGTTTGGCATATCAGGCTCCACGGACTAAGTGCGCCGAGTATATGGCAGACTTGTGTACCAACCTAAGTAGGCCAGGTGCTCAGTCGGGTGCATAACCTGCACTTTGTCGGTTTTTTACTCGGTTATGCGACAGATTGCGATTTTGAGGGTCTATCGCTGCGCACGTCCCTTCGCCGCCTCCTATTATTCCAACTAAGGCGAAGACACCGCTGGCGAGCGGGTCTGATTTACCTGATACTTTCGCCTTGTATTTGACGTCATAGCGTTGACGTTAGCCTGCAACATCCCCAGGGATAAAATTTTGAGATCCGTCCGAATGGAGTCGAGTCTTCATTCGCTGCGGGGTGTAGCTGTTGTTAAAGCAGTTGTGTCGACGGTGTGAAGGAGTCCTTGATGCAGAACGACAGTAACAAAGTGGTGCCCTTGAAGGCGGGTCCGGATAATCCCGGTTCCTCGCCTCTCGCTCGGCTGCCCGTCGTTCTGCTTCAGGTGCGTGATCGGGCCGCTCAGCAGTTGAAGGAAAGCCTGCAGACGCTGTTCGATAACGCTGATGACACGCTGTTCGAAATGGCTGATCGTGCCCACAACAACGCCGAACAGAACATCTTTTTCGAGGCCATGCGCGACTTGCGTCTGAAGCGCAAAAGCATCGAGCGCAATTTCCTCGACAAATTCTTTGAGGCGTTCCTGCGCCTGGGTCAGTACGAAGTGGCTGAGCCACCGATGCCCGAGCCCGTTTCCTACGACAAGCTCGCGCTGGTTCACAACGACGATCTTGAGCGAACCGTGGCGGTAGACGCCATGGTGGTCAAGGTCATGAGTCGCGACGGTATCGCCCTTGGTCAACTGACCACACGTTTGAATGTACTGATCCCCCAGCCGTTGACCGACGAGACCAATCCGATGGGTCCGACGCTGCTGTGTGACTATTTCCTGCAGGCCGGGCGCAGCCTTGGCGTTGAAATCAAGGTGAAGCTGATCATTCTCAAATTGTTTGAGAAGTACGCTTTGAGCAACGCCGATCAGCTCTTTGAGGAAGCCAACCAGTTGCTAATTTCCGCAGGTGTATTGCCGGAACTGAAGGCGCTGCCTTCCCGTCGCTCGACTGATCGCATCGCCAGCGTGCCGCTGTCGAGTGAAGCCATGCGCGCCGACAACGCCGCCATTCTTCAGGCGACGGAGAGCCTCGATAAAAGTGTTCAGGACGTGTTTTCTGCATTGCAGGATTTGCTTGTTCACGTGCGTGGCCACCTGACTCCGCGCCCCGATTCGGTGACCGAGGCGCGTCCGATTTCGAGTCAGGATCTGCTGCGTCTGCTGTCCCATTTGCAACAGTACGTACCGAAAGTCGAAGAAAGTGACGACTTTGATCTGCGCGCCCAGCTTGAGCAGTTGATCAGCCGTGTGAGCGCGAGAAGCGGCAAGTTTCGCGTGGTCGGCACGATGGATGAGGACGTTATTAACCTCATCTCGATGCTCTTTGAATTCATTCTCGACGACCGCAACCTGCCGAGTTCGCTGCGCGCGTTGATCGGCCGTTTGCAGATTCCAATGCTCAAGGTAGCGGTCATCGACAAGAGTTTCTTCAGCCGTGGCAGCCATCCTGCGCGCCGGCTGCTGAACGAAATCGCTTCTGCTGCGCTCGGCTGGGGTGGTCGCGACGACACCCAGCGCGACTCGCTCTATGCCCGCATAGACCAGATCGTCCAGCGCCTGCTCCACGATTTTGTCGATGACCCGGCAATTTTCACTGAGTTGCTGGTGGATTTCCTGGCGTTCACCAGCGACGAGCGTCGTCGCAGTGAACTGCTGGAGCAGCGCACCCGTGATGCCGAACAGGGTCGTGCATTGGCCGAGTTGGCGCGTCAGCGGGTGCAGCAGGCGCTGAATGACCGGCTGCTCGGCAAGACCCTGCCGCAGGTGGTTGTTCGGCTATTGCAGGAGGCGTGGAGCAAGGTGCTGTTGCTCACATGCCTGAAGCACGGCGACCAGTCAGTTGAATGGACGTCAGGTCTTCAGGCCATGGATGATCTGATCTGGAGCGTCGAGTCCCACGACGAGCCGGAAGCGCGACAGCGTCTGCTTGAGCTGGTGCCTGGACTACTGAAGTCCCTGCGCGATGGCTTGAGCAGTGCCGCTTTTGATCCTTTTGCCACCAGCGAATTCTTCAGTCAGCTCGAAGTGCTTCACGTCCAGGCGTTCAGCCACGTGACCAGGGCACCAGGCACGGGGCCTGATGACGATCAGGCCGGGTCTGACAACGGGCCGGCGATGATGGCCGTTGTCGAAGAGATCATCCTGGTTGGGCCTGGCGAGCAGATTCAGACTGAGCCGTCGACGCAGTTGCCTGCAGACGACGAAGGTTTGATGCAAGTCGAAAAGCTTCGTCTGGGCAGTTGGGTCGAAATCCACGAGGACGAATCCCACAAGCTGCGCTGCAAACTGGCCGCCATCGTTGAGCCGAGCGGACGCTATGTGTTCGTCAATCGCACCGGCATGAAGGTACTGGAGAAAACCCGCATGGGCCTGGCGGTTGAATTCCGTCGCGGCACCATTCGTGTTCTCGACGACGCCCTGCTGTTCGACCGCGCGCTGGAGTCCGTACTGGGCAATCTGCGCAAGCTCAAGGGCTAAGCGCCAGATCAGTCCTACGACTTCCAAATGCGAATCCGCATGACCTCAGCGTAGATTCGCCATCCACATCCTTTCCCGCCGCGGGCATACTGCGCGCTGTCGTTTCACGCCCTAAGGACTTCCTATGCATCTGGACCCTGCCACCGGCTGGTGCCATGGCGCGCAGCACTGCCCTTCACCCAATTTTAACGCCCGACCGGAAAACGAGATCTCGTTGCTGGTGATCCACAACATCAGTCTGCCGCCCGCGCAGTTCAAAACCGGCAAGGTCCAGGCGTTTTTTCAGAACCGGCTGGACGTCACAGAACACCCTTACTTTGAAGGCATTGCCGAGCTGCGTGTGTCTGCGCATTTCCTGATTGAGCGCGACGGGGAGGTGACTCAATTCGTGTCGTGCCTCGATCGTGCCTGGCACGCAGGCGTGTCGGTATTTGACGGTCGCGAAACGTGCAATGACTTTTCCATTGGCATCGAGCTTGAAGGCACGGATGATCAGCCTTTCACCGAGGCGCAGTATGAGGCATTGATCGAGTTGACTCGCCAGTTGCAGGCGGCGTGGTCGGCAATTACGGTGCAACGCATATGCGGTCACAGCGACATTGCGCCGGGACGCAAGACCGACCCGGGTCCATGTTTTGACTGGGCGCGGTTTCGTGCCGCCCTGGATGTTTGAAGTGAGGAACAGCTAATGAGTTTTCTGGTTTTGCTGCTGGCGGTGTGGATCGAGAAGTTCTCGGCCCTGCGTCAGCGTATTCAGCGCGACAGGCCATGGCTCAATCAATTGAGCCGGCTGGAATCCAACCCGCATTCAGCCAAGCGGCCGTGGTGGATTTTGATGCTGACGGTAGTGCTGCCTTTGGTGGTCCTGGCCCTGGTGCTGGTGATTGTCGGATCGGTGGCCTACGGCTGGCTCGCCCTTCCGATCCACTTGATGGTGCTGATTTACAGCCTTGGCCGCGGCGACGTCAAAGCCGCGCTCGGCTCGTTCAGGGACGCCTGCCGTCGGGGTGATCAGGAAGCGGCGGTGCTGGTGGCCGAACGTGACCTGGGTGTCCGGGCCGAGAATGAAGAGCAGCTGTTGGGCGGCGCTCAGACGTATTTGTTGTGGGAGATTTATCAGGGGTTTTTCGCGGTGATTTTCTGGTACTTCGTGCTCGGCCCGGTCGCCGCGCTGGCCTACCGCTTGTTGGCGCTCGCTTCTGAGCACGGCAAAACACCTGCACTCGTTGAACGCGCGACCCAGGCAAGGCATGCCTTTGACTGGGTGCCTGTGCGCTTGCTGGCGGCCAGCTTTGCACTGGTTGGAAACTTCGTCGCGGTCAGTCGCGTGATGCTCAGCGAGCTGCTCAACTGGAACATCAGTGCTTCGCGCCTGATCAGCAAAGTCGGCTGCGTCGCCGGCGAGGTTCCCGCGCCAGTGGTGGGCGTTGAGGGCGTTAACAGCCTGGATGTGTTGTGGGAGCTGCTGATCCGCTCGGCCATCGTCTGGTACGTCGGCTTCGCGTTGATCACGTTATTCGTGTGAATTGTCGGGAGTCGGCTAGCCGGCTCCCGCATGTTCAGCCCTGGCTTCGCTTTGCCGAGATGTCCTCCCTGAAATACCCGTGTTGCTGCTTCGCTAACTCGCCGCTGATTGATATAAATCAATACCGCGCCGGTCCCTGACGCTATCCTCTTTTGCCTTCGGCTAGACGCCGCCATCCCGCTGAACTGACAGTTCTTCTCCACGTTATTCACTCTTCATAAAACATGACTAGCCTAAGTTAAGATGGCTTGTCGCCAGCAACTAGCGGCCGGCTGCATTCATGATTAACAAGACGCTGCTTTCTTGATTAACAAGAATCCTTTGCTATAGCTAAACCCTCTCACCTTTTGCAAACAGGGCAACGGAATGTCAGTCGCTAAGAAAATGAGCGTCGGTCAGCTCACGATGTTGACTGCGGTCAACATGCTCGGGTCCGGCATTGTGTTATTGCCCACCAAACTCGCCGAGGTCGGCGGTATTTCCATCCTGTCCTGGCTGATCACGGCCACCGGCTCGCTGGCTCTGGCCTACGCCTTTGCGCGCTGCGGCATGCTCAGTCGCAAGACCGGCGGCATGGGCGGTTACGCAGAATATACCTTCGGTAAATCGGGTAACTACATCACCAACTACACCTACGGTTTATCGTTGCTGATTGCCAATGTGGCCATCAGTATCACCGCAGTTGGATATATTCAGACGCTGTTCGGTATCAAGTTAGGATCGCTGGAAGTCGGTCTGGCCACCATTGCCCTGTTGTGGATTACCACGTTCGCCAACTTCGGCGGCGCGAGTATTACCGGCAAGATTGGCGCGGTGACCGTATGGGGTGTTATTGCACCGGTCGTGCTGGTCTCGACCATCGGCTGGTTCTGGTTCGACAGCAGCACCTATGCGGCCGGATGGAATCCCCACGACAAATCCTGGTACGAAGCTGCAGGCGCTTCGGTGGCGATTACCTTGTGGGCGTTTCTCGGCCTGGAGTCGGCGTGCGCCAACGGTGATGCTGTGGAAAACCCAGAGAAGAACGTGCCCATCGCCGTGCTCGGCGGTACCCTCGGTGCAGCAGTGATCTACATCGTGTCGACCAATGTCATCGCCGGCATTGTCGGCAACGCGGAGCTTGTTTCTTCAACCGCACCCTTCGGGCTGGTGTTCGCCAAGATGTTCAACCCCATGATCGGCGACATCGTCATGGGGCTGATGGTGCTGGCTTGTGTCGGCTCATTGTTGGGCTGGCAGTTCACGGTGGCGCAGGTGTTCAAAAGCTCGGCGGACACCGGATACTTCCTGCCGATCTTCGCCAAGGCCAACAAGCACGGAGTGCCCATCATCAGCATGTTGATCCTGCTGGCGATCCAGACCGCACTGGCGCTGCTGACCATCAGCCCCGACCTGGCCAAACAGTTCGACACGCTGGTCAATCTCGCGGTGGTCACCAACCTGGTGCCGTACATCCTCTCGATGGCAACGCTGATGACCCTGCAAAAGGTCTCCAACGTGCCGCCGCACAAAGCCCTCATCACCAACATCGTCGCTGCCATCGCCGCCGCGTACAGCTATCTGGCGCTGTACAGCTCCGGCGCCGAAGCGTTGATGCTCGGCGGGGTGGCGACCATTTTCGGCTATACCCTGTTCGGCTTCGTCAACACTCGGCTGATCAAGCTTGAAGGGCTGAACAACAGCGTGCCGACCCAGACCGTCGCGGCGCAGCACATCGTCGGCGAGCCGATCCCCGTCAATAACCTGAACCTCGCCACCCTGGAGACTCGACCATGAGCGACAACAGACACCTGCTCGGCATGCTGGCGCTGCTGGTCAGCAGCCAGCCAGACAAGCGCAGCGTGTTCGGCCGGGCCCTGATCCAGTTGATCAGCGACGTGGAAGACCGCGCCATCAGCGTGTTGACCTCGGAAAGCCTGAGCGACGCGAAGTCGATCCTCAGCACCGATCCGGCGATCCAGTGTGTGTTGCTCAGTTGGGAAATGGACAGCAGCGACGACCACAAGGAATGCATTGATCTGCTCACCACGTTGCGTGAGCGCAACACGCGGGTGCCGGTTTTTCTGATCAGCGATCGCAGCACGGCGTCGAGTGTGCCGTTGATTTTCATGCAGCACGCCGATGACTTCATCTGGTTGCCGGAAGACACCAGCCGCTTCCTCAGCGGGCGGATCATGGCGGCTATCGAACGCTATCGTCAGGCGGTGTTGCCGCCGATGTTCGGCGCGCTGCTGAAGTTCGCCCGCAGCTACGAATATTCCTGGCACACCCCGGGCCATGCCGGCGGTACGGCCTTTCTGAAAAGCACGGCAGGCCGAGCCTTCTACGAGTTTTTCGGCGAGAACCTGCTGCGCTCCGACCTGTCGATTTCTGTTGGCGAACTGGGCTCGTTGCTCGACCACAGCGGCCCGATCGGCCAAGGCGAGCGCTACGCCGCGAAGGTGTTCGGCGCCCATCGCACGTACTACGTGACCAATGGTTCGTCGATGTCCAACCGTGTGATCCTTATGGCCAGCGTCACCCGCGACCAGATCGCCCTGTGCGACCGCAACTGTCACAAGTCCGCCGAGCACGCGATGACGCTGTCCGGCGCGATCCCGACTTACCTGGTGCCCACGCGCAACCGCTTCGGCATCATCGGCCCGATCCTGCCGCAAACCCTGAGCGCCGAGAGCGTCAAAGCCGCCATCGCCAGCAATCCGCTGGTCAAAAGCCACATCGACCCGACGCCGGTGCATGCCATCGTCACCAACTCCACGTACGACGGCCTGACCTACAACGTCACCCGCGTCGAAGAGCTGCTGGGGCAGAGCGTTGATCGGCTGCATTTTGACGAGGCCTGGTACGGCTATGCGCGGTTCAACCCGCTGTACAAGGACCGCTTCGCCATGCACGGCAGCCCGGATGATCACGATCCGTCCAAGCCCACCGTGTTCGCCACGCAGTCGACCCACAAGCTGCTCGCGGCGCTGTCCCAGGCCTCGATGATTCATGTCCGTAATGGCCGCAACCCGATTCCCCACGGGCGGTTCAACGAGTCCTACATGATGCACGCGTCGACCTCGCCCAATTACGCGATCATGGCGTCCTGCGATGTCAGCTCGGCGATAATGGAGGCGCCTAGTGGACAAATTCTGACCAACGAATCCATCGAAGAAGCGGTGGCGTTCCGTCAGGTCATCTCGCGCATGCAGACCGACATGCTGAGCCGCGACGACTGGTTTTTCTCCTGCTGGCAGCCGCCTACCGTGCAGGTCGGGGCTACGGCGATTGCGTTTCACGAAGTCGATCCGGTGCGGCTCAAGACCGATCCAAACTGCTGGGTCTTGCACCCCAACGAGGTGTGGCACGGCTTCGGCGACATCGAAGACGGCTACTGCATGCTCGACCCGATCAAGGTGTCCATCCTCAGTCCGGGTATGGGCGACGACGGCAACCTGCTGGACTTCGGCATTCCGGCCTGCTTGCTCACTGCCTACTTGGGCCAGCAAGGCATCATCGTTGAGAAGACCACCGACTTCACCATCCTTTTCCTGTTCTCCATCGGCATCACCAAGGGCAAGTGGGGCACGCTGGTCAACGCATTGCTCGACTTCAAGCGCGACTACGACACCAACCTGGAACTGGAAATTTGCCTGCCCGAACTGTTGACCGCGAACCAGCAGCGCTATGCCGGCATGGGACTAAAGGATCTGGCGCAAGCTATCTTTGCCGCGATGAAAGAGACCAAGACCACGGCCGCCATGTCGAAGGCGTTCGGCACGTTGCCCAAGGCGGAATTCAGCCCGGTGGAGGCGTATGAGAAGTTGGTCAGAAACGAGGTGGAGCAGGTCACTCTGGAAGAGGCCGCCGGGCGAATTGCCGCGACAGGGATCGTGCCTTACCCGCCGGGCATCCCGCTGCTGATGCCGGGAGAAAACGCAGGCCCTGCGGATGGGCCGGTGCTGTCCTATCTTCGGGCGCTGGAAAGCTTTGATCGATCATTCCCCGGCTTCACCCACGACACCCACGGGATTGAAAGCGATGCGGGGGTTTATCGGATGCTGGTGCTGAAATAGCTTCAGCGTTGAGAGAGGTGGGCCGTCTGGCGCACCTCTGGCTCAGTTGCTCTGGGCCTTTTGCAGCGCTTGCTGCGTCAGTGCCACACATTCACGCCCACCGTCATCGTTGTGCCGCGCCAGGGCCGCTTCGGCCCGGTGCACGGTGGTGTCGATATCGCTTTTCACGGCGTCGCTGAGGTTGGGATTGGCGACTTTCGCGTCACGAACCTTGCTCAGGTTCATCTGGCACTGATTGTTGTCGTCGTTGGCATTTGCCGCGAAGGGCAGGGCACATGCAGTCAGGAGCAAGCCGGCAAGCAGGGCGTGTTTCATGTGGGTTTCCGCAGAAGTAGGGGTGTGGCTCGTTATCTGTACGAGCTTTCCGCATCAGACCTCAGATTCCGGATTTCCGCCAGTGGCCGCTTAACGCGATCTGTCACTTGACCAGTGTGATGATGCCGACCACCTTCTTGTCGCCATCCAGCACCGGCAAGTAATTGCTGTCATTCCTGGCCAGCATCTTCATCGCGTCCGCCATCGAATGCTCCAGGGACAGGCTTTCCGTACTGCGTGAGAGAGTCCGAGCGGCGTCGATATCGGAACGGTTACGCCGCAGCGCGTGCTCTTCGGTCTTGTGCAGAATCTCCTCAAGGTCCTCCCGAGAAACATCGACGAACTCGCCCATCTCCTCCAGCGCCTTGTCGAGATCCTCGGTCTTGAAGCCGTCGTTGTTGAGTGGCGGCTGTTCGGTCGCCGGCAACTCACTGGCCTGCGCCTTGGGGTAGCGCACCCTGGTCAGGTTGTTGTAGATCAGCGCGCCGACCAGCAGACACACCGCGTTGAGCATCACCGGGCCAAGCACATACAGCCCCAAGGGCGACAGCTCGTTCTTCGACGTGACGATGCAGATCGCCACCGCTGCAGCGGGCGGATGCAGGCAGCGGAACACGCACATGAGCAGGATGGACGAGCAGACCGCCAGGCTGGCGGCGTTGATGGTGTTGCCGAACAGCCTGATGGACAAGAGCGCCACCAGCGCGGCGATCAGGTAACTGCCGAGGATCGACCAAGGCTGAGCGAGCGCCCCGGTCGACACCGCAAACAGCAGCACCGCCGACGCACCGACCGGGCCGAGCAGGTGCAGCGTGATATCGATGCCATACAGCTCGCGGCAGAACACTGCACTGACGAAGATGCCCAGGCACGCACCGATTGCGGCCCGCCACCACTCGACAGGATGAGTGTTGGAAGATTGGGGGATAAAACTACGCAGGAGGTTTTTCACGATCAACACATTTCAAGAGAGGGGATAAAAGCGCGGAGATTTTCAATGCATTGGCCGGGCAAGGCAAACGTGAACAGCGCTGGTTCGATTCAAGAGGCTTGAGACATGGGACAGAGCCGCGCAAAAGAAAGCCACCCACGTCGCCAAGGTCGGGGTTACCTGGCCGCGTAGGTGGCGTAGTTCAAAGCTGCACTTACAAACTGCGCGACTGAGCTGACTGTCGAACTCGACGTGCAGGTCGTGCCTCTTCAACTTCCAGCAAGTGCATGGCCAATACGTCAGTCAAAAACCGGAACTGATCGTTGAAGCCCACCACCTCATTACTGAAGTGGTTTTCCGCCGAGGGCATCATGAAGGCGCCGAAGCGATTGTCCTCAACGAGACCGTGGCTGTTCTTGCGGGCGATGACATGTTGTGAGTAATAGTTCTTTCCAAATATCGGAAAGCTAACGTGCAAAGTGACGTCTCGGGTCATGTCGATTGCTCCGCATTTAACAGAAGTTGAAAGCGTGAAAGGTGCTGATAAGTGTCAGCTACTTGGCCTTAATTGGCCGGTGCCACAACACGACTGTCCTCTTCGTCCGCGGTCATGACGACCGACGCCAGATCGAAGAGTTTGAGGGCGACGACGTAGCTGGTTAGCGCTGCGAGCGTCAAGCAAGTAAGGAGATGAACGATCATTTTTCCTGCCCTCGGTTCGTGTTTGGGTGTGAGGGCGATGGTACGCCCATGAGTGTTGAGCGGAAGGCATTCGCGGGAATGTTGGTTATCGATGGGAATGATGGAGCGGGAATCCTGTAGGAGCGCGCTTGCCCGCGAATGCGTCCAGTCAGGCGCATCAGAATTCCTGACCCAACGTGATTCGCGGGTAATCGCGCGCCTATTGCTGGTCGTGCATTTGCCCGCCCGACTGCTGGGTTCTGTGGCCTACGCCCGAATCGTTTCGCCATACCGATGCGTTGCCAGGCACGCCAGCAGCAGACCACTGATCGCCACCATTCCGCCGACCAGACCGATGTTCGCCACGCCGAGCTGGCTGATCACCACGCTGCCCAGCAGCGCGCCGCCGCCGATGCCGATGTTGTAGATACCTGAATGCAGGGCCATGGCCACGTCCGTCGCATCCGGCGCCATCGCCAGCACCTTGGACTGCATCACCAGCCCAAAGCACATGATCGCCATGCCCCAGACCACGCTCAGCGTACCCATCGACGAGGCATTGCCGGACAGCGGCAGCAACAGAATCAGACACGCCGCCAGCGCGCCGATCGCGGTGATCAGCAGGCCGCGCGGGTAACGGTTGTTGTAGCGGCTGAAGATCACCGATCCGACGATCCCGGCGCCGCCGAACAGCAACAGGATAACGGTAGTCATGTCGCCATCCATCTTCGCCACGATCTGTGCGAACGGTTCGATGTAGCTGTAGGCCGTGAACTGCGCCGTGACCACCAGAGCCGTCAGCAGATAGAGCAACATCAGCGCCGGCCGCTTGAACAGCATCGGCAGGCTCTGCAACGAACCGGAGTTCTGGCTCGGCAGGAGCGGCAGCGATTTCATCAGCACCAAGACGGTAAGACCCGAGGCAATGGCAATCGCCAGGAATGTTGCGCGCCAACCCAGCGCTTCGCCCAGCATCCGCCCCAGCGGAATGCCGAGGACCATCGCCAGCGCGGTGCCGGTTGCCAGGAGCCCGAGGGCTTGTACCTGCTTGCCCTCCGGCGCCACCCGCACGGCCAGAGACGCGGTCACCGACCAGAACACGGCATGGGCCACCGCGATACCGACACGACTGACCAGCAGCATGCCGAAGCTCGACGACACGCTCGACATCACGTGGGCGGCGATGAACGTCAGAAACACAAACAACAGCAACTTGCGCCGCTCGATGTTGCGGGTCAGCAGCATCATCGGCAGGGAGGTCAGCGACACGATCCACGCGTAGACCGTCAGCATCAGGCCGACCTGGGCAGTGGTCATGTCGAAGCTATGACCGATGGCGCTCAACAAACCCACCGGCACAAATTCCGTGGTGTTGAAAATGAAGGCCGCCAGGGCCAGCGCGATGACGCTCAGCCAACTTCCGGTGTGTGCGTTAGTGGTATTCATTAAAACGAATGCCCTCCTGAAGAATTCGGTTTGCCGCTTCACCAACAAAAACGCCGACAAGCAGGAAGACCGCTCGAGGCGTAGGCCTGGGCGGTGCATGCGGTCAGCTGAATATTATGAGTATGGGGAGATGCGACGAGATGTTGCGGATTCTACGCCGTTGTTAACGTTGTCACAACGCAGGTCCGGGGTCTCAGGGGCGTTCATTTGTCGCAGGTGTGCTGCGGCGCTTGCTTTCAGCAGCGGTCGCCAGCATGTGGGGCGCGATGAGGTCGGCGTTCAATATGAGATGTCGTGGACAAACCGCCCGTCTAATCCGGGGCACTTGGCGGGCTCAGGGGATTCTCATGGTCATGGTGCGGATAACTCGCACGTAAACGAGGAGATCGATTTCATGGCTAATGACACTTCGCTTACAGGGACCACCGCGCAGACGGATCCGGATAAGGACCTTGGCTTTAATGAGGACTCGCCCGATGTTTCCGATCCGCAGGTAGACCCGACCGAGCCCGCGCGTACCGAGAATGACCCGGTGACTGACGAGCCAACCACTCGCCGTGGGAATGATGAGCCGCTGCCGGGGAAGGGCGGGGTTTGATCGACTTGCGCTGAACCCAAAAGCCCCGCTGAGTGAAGCGGGGCTTTTTTATGGCTGACTTTCGGCGAGCCATCGAGGTGTCGCGCTTCCAGAGCCGCCAAGGTTTTGCGGCAGCCATCGTGAGGGCTAACGGCGTGCTGATCAGCGCTGGTTGCGTTTGACTGGGACGACGCCGAGCTCATTCTGCTGATAGATCGTGTAGGGCAAGACGAGGGTGTCTGTGATCCCTGAGAGCAACATGTCAGCCGCAGCGATCGGCGCGGAGTCATGAACGCCATACCGTTCCGGCGCATTCAGGGTGCAATACCCGTAAGCGAAGCCGCTGTAAACTCGGGGGATCTGCGAACAGTACGAATGCCAACCCGCCAGATTGTCCGATGCCTTGGGCGGGTTGTAGATCGTGATGATTGTGCCGCAGCCGGTTAAGGTTGTGATGAGGAATGCTGCAATCCATTGCTTCACGGGGAGTCCTTGTTTTGCGGTTGGTGTTGCATCTCATACCCGGTTAGCGGTATGTCGGCTTTCCGCTGGTACAGAGGAATATTGCTGTAGTGAACTTGCTCCAGCAGTGTCGGATCCCAAGTCTTCGTTATGGCCGCCAAGTACAGCATGCCTAGCTGGATCGGTATTTTCCCTCGCCTATCCTTGCCCCGTCTGAATGAAAGCAGGTCGTAACCTTCCGGCACGAAATATCTGTATGCGTCATAGTTTCCGAGGTCCACAGAGAACCGCTGGAAAAACTCAGGCATCAGCTCGTTCGCGTCATCCCCTTCAATGCCCAGCTGACGATTGAGGTCTGTCGACAGACTCAAGTCTTTAAACGCATTGGCGCCGAACTCAAATGTTTCTTGGACGCACTCTATTATTTTGCCCAGCAGTTCATAATCAACGTCATCGTTGTCCATTCGATATACCTGATAGTCAGGGTGCGCATTGGCAATGGAGGTCCCCGATAGCCTAGCCGAGATCAAATGCTCGGTCAGCTCTCGCTTTTATATCCGTTTGTCTTGGCGGCTAAGAGTGCGCGCTCCTTGGAAATAGGCGTCATCAGCCCCGTGGTGCCCTCAACCAGCATGTACAGAAAGTATCGACCGTCTTGATCGAGGAGTATCCGGTACACCGCTTCGGATGTTTCGTAGCCCGGGGCGACCGTTCGATCCACCAGAAATTTATAGCTGTGTATGTGCATACGCATAAGCGCTGCGTCGAAATCTGCGCTGACTTCAGATTCCCACCTCTTGTTGCCGCGAAGACTGAATATGACTCTGACTAGCAAGGCCAGCCCGACGCCTATTACCGCAAAAATGCCCCACCCATGATCCACGCCTCTACTCCCTGTGATGGTGAAGATCTGATAAGTACCAGTCACTGCTTCAGCTCAACCGGGGTCACACACCCATGTCTCACAGGAAGCCGATGGCACGCAGATCCCCCTTGATTGAGCCCTTATGCATGGTCTTGTACGCTCATTACCACTCGACGCCCGACCGCGAAAGGCTCAAACCGCCCAAAAAGGCACAAAAAAAGCACTTGCGATAAACGCTAAGTGCTTGATTTGTATTGCGTGTTTGGTGGAGCCGGGGGGATTTGAACCCCCGTCCGCCAGTACTCCGCTTTCGGGCCTACATGCTTAGCCGTGTCTATTAAGTTAACCCTCAGCGACCCGACGGGCAGGGTGCTTTGGGCGAGCTGTGTAAGTTTTAGCCGATTCGTCCACAGCGTACTGCACGGCGATCCTGTTCTATATGACAATCACTTTGGGTTTACAGGCATCCCCTGGTGATTGCTGGAGCCGAAGCTACCAGAAGGAAGGCTAGCACCGCTTACGCGGCGAGAGCTTGTTCCCCGTAGGTTTCGTCATTGGCAACTATAGAAAGTTGCAACAGTGGATTTACGACTTCTGTTACCAAGTCGGCATGCCCCTAGAGTTTCATCACCGGCGTCGAATCCTAATCGGCCCCAATTCTGCTGCTCTAGCAGTCAGGCGGCGGAGTCTACCCGAATCAATGAGATACGTCGACCGTCCGCCTGACATTCCGCTCGCGACGGGCTTGTGACCGTCGCGATCCGGCAATTACTTCGCGGCACCGCCGTCGCTGCCGTCACCGCCGGTTTTCAGCTCGGTGATTTTTTTGGTAGTGATCGAGATGCACTCCTTGTCATCGCCACGTTTTTGCGCGGCGGTGGCATCGGCAACGGTTTTTTCGATGTCGGTCTTGCTGTCGCCAGTCAGGTTGGTGGTCGTCGACGCTTCAGCATTCTTCAGTGCCGCGATGTTCGCGCCGCACAGGTCATCAGCAGCGAAAACCGGGGAGCCCAACAGTGCAGCGGTAAGAAACAGTCCAGTCAGTGCGGTGCGCTTCATGTGTATCTCCTTGAGCCTGTTGACTCGGTATCGCCGGCTGATTTCGCCGGTGCCCCGAGATAGAGGAAAAAAGCGCCGAATGAGTTGTGGCGCCTAAAGAGATGGACTGCCGGCCATCGCAGGGGTTCTATTTTTTTTCACGATGCTGTGAAAAAGCCACGTTGCGGGATGTTTCGGGATTATGGGGCGATCTCCGCCCCATTTGTGTGCATCAAGCGGTTCTTGGTTGCGTCACTCGATCCACAAGATAGACCAGGCCGTGGTAGTCGATGCCGCCATGTTGCGTGAGCCCGATTTCGCACGTCCGGCTGGTCGAAATGCCTTCATCGCAGAATTGAACAGCGTCTTTCAACGAGCGCAGCGCATGGGCATTCAGCTCAGGTGTGGTGAAGCCTTTGTCTCCCGCGAATCCGCAGCAGTGAATGCCTTCGGGCACGACCACGTTCACGCTGCACATTCGCGCAAGGTCGATCAGCGCCTGGCTCTCGCCCAAGTGTTGCGTGCTGCAAGTGACGTGAACAGCGATGGGCGCTTGCTGCGGGGTAAACACCAGCTTGTCCAGCAGATGGGAGCGGATGAAGCGTACCGGGTCATACAGGTCGAGCCGGGTTTCCCTGAGGTCCTGAACCAAACGCAGGGTGCAGGGACTGGTGTCGCAGTAGATCGGATCGATCCCGCCGCGACTGGCCTTGATCAGCGCAGCGAGCATCTGCTGGCGCTTCTCTTCTGCCTGCTCGGCGTAGCCCTTGGAGGCGAAAGGCTGGCCGCAGCACAGACTGTCCTGGTCTTCCGGGAACACCACTTGATACCCGGCTTTCTCCAGCAGCCCTTGAGTCTTGTCCATCAGCGACATCTGCTCGCGATCGCCCGCTGCGGGGCCCATGACGCGGGATACGCAGGCGGCCAGATAGACCACTCGCGGGCGCGAATCTTCAGTCGGCGGCGTGAAGCGAATATCGTTCTCGGGCTGTGGCATTGCCGGAGTCCACTGAGGCACGCGGCCCGAAGACGCTCTGCTCAACGCGCTGGATATCTTCGCCAGCCTCGGTGCGCCGAGCAGCATGCGCGCGCCATTGGCTGCATGCAGTGTAAATCGCGCGCCCTTCAACGCTGTCGCGAAGTGCTGGCTGATCCAGCTGGCAGCCTTGCCGTGTTGCGCTTGTTCCCCGCGAAGCTTTTTCACCAGCTCGCCGGTATTGATGCCGACCGGGCAACGTTGAGCGCAGAGTCCGGTGGCTGCACAGGTATCGATGCCCTGGTATTGATAGTCACGCTCGAGCTGAGTCGTGTCGGCACCCGCGCGTTTTTTCGCCTGGATGTCCCGCCAGATGACGATGCGCTGGCGCGGACTCAGGGTCAGCCCTTTTGACGGACACACCGGCTCGCAAAATCCGCACTCGATGCATTTGTCGATGATCGCATCGGCAGCGGGCATGGGTTTGAGGTGCTTGAGGTGCACCTGCGGATCTTCACTGAGCACGACGTCCGGATTGAGAATGCCGGCGGGATCGAGCAGACGTTTGAGTTGCCACATCAGCGCGTACGCCTCGCTGCCCCATTCAAGCTCCACGAACGGCGCCATGTTGCGGCCGGTGCCGTGTTCGGCTTTAAGTGAGCCATTGAACTCCACGGCCACCAGTTGAGTGACGTCATCCATGAACGCGGAATAACGCGCGACCTCCTGCGGATCATTAAAGCCCTGGGTGAAGACGAAGTGCAGGTTGCCCTCCAGCGCGTGGCCGAACAGGATCGCCTCGTCGTAGCGGTGCTTTTCGAACAGTTCGATCAATCGCCGAACGCCGATGGCCAGTTGCTCGACGGGAAAGGTCACGTCCTCGATGATCACCGTCGTGCCGGTCTCACGCACTGCGCCGACGGCAGGGAAGGTGTCTTTGCGAATGGCCCAGAGCCGTGCGTTCTCGGTCGCGTCTTCGGTGAAATCAACCTGCTTCTCGACCGGGAAATGCGCGATGGACGCCATGATCTGCGCCAGTTGTTCGTGCAGTAACGGTCGTGTCGCGGCGCGGGCTTCGATCAACAGGGCGCAAGCGCCTTCAGATAGCTCACGAACGAATGCCGGCATGCCTGGCTTGTTCTGCACCGAGCGCAGGCTGCGCCGATCAAGCAGTTCGACAGCAGCGACCGGCTGAGTTTTCAAAACCGTCACGGCGTTGCAGCAGGTTTCGATGTCGGGAAAGACAATCAGCGCCGTTGCCTTGTTCGGGTGATCGGGCACCGTGTCGTAGGTCACCGCGCTGATGAAGCCCAGCGTGCCCTCTGACCCCACCAGCAGGTGGCTGAGGATGTCGAGCGGCTCGTCGAAATCCACCAAAGCGTTCAGCGACAGGCCGCAAGTATTCTTCAGACGGTACTTGTGGCGAATCTTCGCGGCGAGGTCGGTATTGGCGCGGGTCTCACGACCCAGTTGCGCGAGGCGCTCAAGCAGCTCGGCATGGCTGAGGCGAAACGCAGCGACGCTGGCGCCGTCTTCCGTGTCCAGGCGGGCTCCGTCGGCGAGCACCAGCCGAATGCCGGCGAGGGTGTGATAGGTGTTTTGGGCCGTGCCGCAGCACATGCCGCTGGAATTGTTGGCGACGATGCCGCCGATTTTTGCTGCGTGCATCGATGCCGGGTCAGGACCGATTTTGCGTCCAAATGGCGCGAGCCAGACGTTGGCCTGCGCGCCGATAACGCCCGGTTGCAAACGGATCTGCGCGCCGTGCTCGCGTATTTCACGGCCATTCCAGTTATCGCCGAGCACGATCAATATCGAGTCGCTGATGGCTTGCCCCGAGAGGCTGGTGCCCGCCGCGCGGAAGGTCACAGGGACTTTATCCGCCTGCGCCAGTTTGAGCAGCGTCACGACTTCGTCTTCTGATTCGACGCGGATGACCAGCTTGGGGATGAGCCGATAAAAACTGGCGTCAGTGCCGAAGGCCAGGGTCGAGAGTGGGTCGTCGAAGCGTCTTCCGGCAGGAATGAGGCTGTTCACACCGGCCAGAAACGCGGCGGGCAAGGTCATGCATTTTTCCTCGTGGGGGCATCTCGGTAGCGCTGCGGCCTCTGTCGGGCCGCATGGGTCGGAATCAGCGCGGGTCAGGCGCCCAGTTCGCGAACCAGCGAATCGCGGGTGATCTCGCTGATCGACTTGGCGCCGGTCAGGACCATCGCCACGCGCATTTCCTTCTCGAACAGGTCCAGCAGGTTTTTCACCCCGGCCTCGCCGTGGGTGGCCAAGGCGTAGATGAACGCGCGGCCGATCAGCACGGTGTCGGCACCGAGGGCAATCATGCGCACCACATCCAGGCCGCTGCGAATGCCGGAGTCGGCGAGAATCTTCAGATCGCCTTTCACGGCGTCGGCAATGGCGGGCAGTGCTCGGGCACTGGATAACACGCCATCGAGCTGGCGGCCGCCATGGTTGGACACAACGATGCCGTCGGCTCCGAATTTCACCGCATCCCGCGCATCGTCCGGATCAAGGATGCCTTTGATGATCATCGGGCCGTCCCAGGAATCGCGAATCCACTCCAGGTCTTTCCATGAAATCGACGGATCAAAGTTATTGCCCAGCCAGGCGATGTAATCGGTAAGTCCGGTAGGGTTGCCGCGATAGGCCGACACGTTGCCCAAGTCGTGGGGACGGCCGTTGATGCCTACATCCCACGCCCATTGCGGGTGAGTCATGGCTTGCAGGACACGGCGCATCGGCCCGCTTTTGCCGCTCATGCCGGAGTGCGCGTCACGGTAACGAGCGCCGGGTACGGGCATGTCGACGGTGAACACCAGTGTTTTCACGCCGGCGGCTTTGGCTCGCTCCAGCGCATTACGCATGAAGCCGCGGTCTTTCAGAACATACAGCTGAAACCACATGGGCCGCTTGATCGCCGGGGCGACTTCTTCAATCGGGCACAACGAAACCGTCGACAGCGTGAACGGAATGCCCTTGGCGTCTGCGGCGCGTGCGGCCTGCACTTCGCCACGGCGGGCGTACATGCCGCAAAGGCCGACCGGTGCCAGTGCCATCGGCATGCTCAGGGTTTCACCGAACAGCGTCGTCTCCAGACTCAGCTCGGACATGTTCTTCAGGATGCGCTGGCGCAGCGCGATGTCGGCCAGGTCGGAGACGTTGTGGCGCAGGGTGTGCTCGGCGTAGGCGCCACCGTCAGCGTAGTGAAACAGGAAGGGCGGGAGCTTGCGCTGGGCGGCGGCTCGGTAGTCGGTGGAGGCAGAAATGATCATGGGATCTCGCAGATGAGTGAGCGGGGCCACAGCCGGGCGCGCAAGAAGCACGCCCGGCGCTCGTCTGATTAATGAACCAGCATGCCGGTGAACCAGTACGCCTGGGCGTAGGTGATGCAACCCACGATGGTGGCAAAGAAAATGCTGTGCTTGAGGGTGAAGCGGAACAGGTCGGATTCTTTGCCTACCAGCCCGGTCGCGGCGCAGGCCACAGCGATCGATTGCGGGGATATCATCTTGCCGGTCACGCCGCCGCTGGAGTTGGCCGCCACCATCAGCACGTCACTGACGCCCAGTTGATGCGCGGTGGTGGCCTGCAACGAGCCGAACAGCGCGTTCGACGAGGTGTCGGAGCCCGTCAGGAACACGCCCAGCCAGCCGAGGAACGGCGAGAAGAACGGGAACGCGCTGCCTGTCCCGGCGAGGACCAAGGCCAGCGTCGAGGACATCCCGGAGTAGTTCATGACGAAGGCGAAGGCCAACACCATGCCGATGGACACGATGGCCCAGCGCAGTTCGATCAGCGTCTCTTTGAACGTGGTCAGGCCGGTTTTGGCGCTGATGCGCAGTACGATCATCGCCAGAATGGCCGAGATCAAAATCGCGCTGCCCGATGCAGCGAGCAGGTCAAACTTGTACACAGCCGGCATGGCGGTTGGGTTGGCGACAATCGGCGCCATCTTCATGACCAGTTGATCCAGGTGCGGCACCGGGAAGTTCATGGTCAGCGCTTGCAGCGGACCGCCCGCAGCGAACAGCGCCTTGAACGGCTTCAGCGTCCAGATCGTCACGACAACGGTCAGAATCAGGAAGGGCGACCATGCCTTGATAATAGTGCTCGCCGAGTAAGGCGATTTCTTGGTAGTGCGCGGTTGACCAAAGCCGCCTGCGTTACCTGCGCCGCCGCCCATGACTGCAGCACCGCCTGACGTACCGACGATTTGCGCGTCGGCTGAGCGAGCGGGCTGCCAGACTTTCAGGAAGAAGGTAAGGGCCACGAGGCTGACCAGCGCCGAGGTAATGTCAGGCAGTTCCGGGCCAATGAAGTTGGAGGTCAGAAATTGCACGACGGCGAAGCTGCCGCCCGCGACCAGCGCCGCTGGCCACGTCTCCTTGACGCCTTTCACGCCGTCCATCATGAACATCAGCCAGAACGGCACGAACACCGACAACAGCGGCAATTGGCGACCGGCCATGGCGCCGATCTTGAACGGGTCGAGGCCGGACACCTGACCGGCTACGATGATCGGGATGCCCAATGCGCCAAACGCCACCGGTGCGGTGTTGGCGATCAGGCAGAGGCCAGCGGCGTACAGCGGGTTCAATCCCAAGCCAACGAGCAAGGCAGCGGTGATCGCCACCGGTGCGCCGAAGCCTGCTGCCCCTTCCAGAAACGCGCCGAAGCAGAAACCGATCAGCAAGACCTGCAGGCGCTGGTCGTCCGTGATCGACATGACCGAGCTGCGAATGATCTCGAACTGGCCGCTTTTCACCGTCAGTTTGTAGAGAAACACGGCCGCGATGATGATCCACGCGATGGGCCACAAGCCGTAGAGGAATCCATAACCGGCGGACGCGACGGCCATGTCGGCGGGCATATGGAACGCGAAGATCGCGATCAGTATGGCGAGCAGAAGCGTGATGGCGCCTGCGACGTGGCCCTTGAGCCGGAATATCGCGAGCGCCAGAAAGAAGAAAATAATCGGAATGACAGCCACCAGCGCCGAAAGGCCCAGGCCGCCAAGAGGTGTGTAGAGCTGTTGCCAGGTTTGCATGTATGAGGCCCCTAATTGTTTTTGGTTAGGCCCGGTGTCCATGTCTTACGTGCGCGGCTCCTGCAGGTGACAACTGCTTGTCTGTCTTCCTGTCGGCGCTGACGAACGAGTCGCACAGCTCACCAGCTCAAGCGTTCCGCCGTCGGGAAGTGCCTGCAGCGTGGGACAGTGATAAGCCGTCCATCGCCGGCATTGTAAATTGGTAATACCAATTTACAATGTCTTGGAGCTAGGTTAGAAGCCTTGCTGACGGTGTGTCAATTTATGACGCGTAAACTTTCGTAGCAGCTCGCCTGGATTTTGCCCGCTTTTCGCCTGAGAGGGCGATTTCTCCTACATCTGCCGGGTGAATGTCTGATCGTGATCGGCGAGAATATGCGCCCCGCAGCTACGTCAGACGGGGCAGTCGGGTTGTGGAGTGAAGGGTTATGGGCTTTGATCAGGTGCGTCAGCGCCGCTTGTCCGACGACATTGTCGAACAGCTGGAAAGGATGATTCTGGAGGGCACGTTGCGCTCCGGCGGTCGTCTTCCGGCTGAGCGAGCGCTGGCCGAGCAATTTGGTGTGTCGCGTCCCTCTTTGCGCGAAGCCATCCAAAAGCTGACGGCCAAAGGGTTATTGGTCAGCCGTCAGGGAGGCGGCAACTACGTCGTCGACAGCATCGGGTCGACGTTCAGCGATCCGCTGCTTCATCTTCTGGAAAGCAGTCCTGAAGCCCAGCGCGACTTGCTTGAGTTTCGCCACACACTTGAAGCCTCATGCGCCTACTACGCGGCGATACGTGCGACGGATGTTGATCGGCTGCAGCTGCGCGAAGCCTTCGATGCGTTGCAGGATTGCTACAGCCGTGCAGAGGAGGTGAGCCGCGCGGAGGAGGGCGCGGCGGACGCCAATTTCCACCTCGCCATCGCCGAAGCCAGCCATAACGCCGTGTTGCTGCACACGATTCGCGGTCTGTTCGATCTGCTGCGGCGCAGTGTCGTCACTAACATTGGCGGCATGTACAAACAGCGCGCAGAAACCCGCGACATGCTGATTGATCAGCATCGTGAGTTGTACCTGGCGATTATCGAAGGGCGGGCGGACGATGCTCGAGAAGTGTCGAGCCGTCACTTGCTGTACGTGCAGGAAGTGCTGGAGGAAGTGCGCCAGCAAGTGAAGCGTACTGCGCGGGCTGAGCGGCGCAGCCGGATTTGAAGAGGTGATGTTGCGCACGATGGGGAGAGTGCCGCTTATAACCAGCCGGCGCTGCTGAACGTGCATTTTACCGGGCCTCAGCCGAGACCCGGTCTTGCCGAAACAGGCGGGAGAGACTGAATCAGTCTTCCTTGCCCTTGTTCCGCACTGCGCGTTGCAGCTCGCGATTGGAATCGCGTTCGCGCTCGGTGTCGCGCTTGTCGTATTCCTTCTTGCCTTTGCCCAGAGCAATCTCGCACTTGATCAAGTGCTGCTTCCAGTAAAGGGCAAGGGCCACGCAGGCATAGCCTTTTTGGTGAACAGACGCCGTCAGCTTTTCCAGCTCGCGCTTGTTGAGCAACAGTTTACGGGTGCGTGTCGGATCAGCGATGACGTGGGTACTGGCTGTCGTCAGTGGCGAGATATGGCTACCCATCAGCCAGGCCTCACCGTCTTTGAGCAACACGTAACTGTCAACCAGCTGCACCTTGTTGGCACGCAGGCTTTTTACTTCCCAGCCAGCCAGGACCAGACCGGCCTCGAACTTGTGTTCGATGAAGTAATCGTGACGCGCCTTTTTATTTTGCGCGATGGTCCCTGTGGGATGTTTCTTGAGCTTAGCCATAGGCGACGCATTATAGGGATCAACGGGCTTCTCGGCTATGGGGTCGCACGCTGAAGCTGTGTGCTTGAGCGCGTGGAGTGAATCCCGGACAATGCGCGATCTTTTTTGCGTGTTGGACGTGTCAACGATGTCGACGGACAAGGTTTCGGTTCACGGGAGTTGGGCCAGTCGCTGGGTGTTCATCCTTGCTGCCACCGGCTCTGCCGTGGGGTTGGGCAGCATCTGGAAATTCCCTTACATGGTCGGCGTCTACGGCGGCGGTGCATTTGTGCTGGTGTTTCTGGCGTGCATCGCGCTAATCGGGATTCCGGTGATGATCGCCGAAACGCTCATCGGCCGTCGCGCACGGCAGAGCCCGGCCAACGCGCTGCGATCGCTGGCACTGGCGGCCGGACATTCGTCGAAGTGGTCGTGGGGCGCTTTTGCCGGCATGGTGACCGCGCTACTGATTCTCTCTTTCTATAGCGTCGTGGGTGGCTGGTCGCTCGAGTACATCATTGATGTCGGCAAAGGCGATTTTAAAGGCGTGACGCCTGACGGTGTCGGTGCCTATTTTGGCGAGATGATCGCTGATCCATGGCGCCTGGTCGGCTGGCATACGCTGTTCATGCTGCTGTCTGCGATTACCATTGCCAAGGGCGTCAACGCCGGCCTTGAGCGCAGCCTGCGCATCCTGATGCCCTTGCTGTTCGTACTCATCGTCATTCTGTTGGGCTACAGCCTGACCACCGGGCACTTCATGGAAGGCGTGCATTTCATGTTCGACTTCACACCGGAGAAGCTGCTCGATGGTCTGCTCCCTGCCATGGGCCACGCGTTCTTCTCGCTCAGTGTGGGCGTCGGTTCGATCATGATCTACGGCGCGTACATGACCAAAGAAGCGTCGATCAGCGCGACGGTGGTGGGTGTGGCATTGCTCGACACGTTTGTGTCGCTGCTGGCAGGCCTTGCATTGTTTCCGATTGTGTTCGCAGCGGGCCTGAACCCAAGCGAAGGGCCAGGGCTGATGTTCGTTACGTTGCCGTATGCATTTGGTAACGTCGCCTTCGGTACCGTCATGGGCGTGGTGTTCTTTATCCTTGTCGCCGTCGCGGCCTGGAGCTCTGCCATTTCCTTGCTCGAGCCCATGGTCGCGTACCTGGTCGAGCGGACAAAGGTTCGCCGCGGCTGGGTGACTTTCTGGCTATCGTTCATCTGCTGGTTCGTCGGTCTCGGGACGGTCTTCTCGTTCAACATCTGGAAGCAGGCCAAATTTTTCGTGAACGAAGGCGCAGGCTTCCATCTCTATCAGTGGGGAGCGTCGTCGGGGCTGGATTTCTTTGGCGTGATCGATTTCTTCACCTCGCGGATCATGCTGCCGCTGGGTGGATTGTGTTTTGTGGTATTCGCAGGTTGGGTGATGGGACGCGGTGCGGTACGCGACGAATTGTCGGTGCGCAGCCCGGTTCTGTTCGCTTTAACGTTCTCTTTGATGCGCTATGTGGCGCCGATCGGCATCTTGATTGTCTTTGCCGCTCAGCTTTGGAAATGACGCTGACATGACTACGCATATTCAACGTTCCGCCCTTTTGCCATATCCCGCCCAGGCGCTTTATGACCTGGTCAACGACGTGAGTCGCTACTCCGAATTTCTGCCGTGGTGTTCCGCCGGCACCGTGCTGGAGCAGAGTGATACCTCAATGCGTGCGCGTGTCGAGATCGCCAAAGGTGGCCTGAGCCAGCACTTCGTCACGCGTAATACGCTGACGCCGGGACAGGTCATCGAGATGAACCTGGAGGAGGGGCCTTTCAGCCAGTTGCACGGCGTCTGGACCTTCAAGGCCCTGAACGAAAAGGCCTGCAAGATCAGCCTGGACCTTTCGTTCGACTACAGCGGCTCGATCGTCCGCGCGACCTTGGGGCCGCTGTTTAATCAGGCGGCCAACACCTTGGTTGATGCTTTCTGTCAGCGAGCCAAAGAGCTGCATGGCTGAGCCGATGATTCGCGTCGAGGTGGTCTATGCCACCGTCGACCGTCAGGAGTTGCTCGCGCTGGACTTGCCCGTCGGAACATCGGTACGCGCCGGGGCTCTTGCATCGGGGATGGCCGAGCGCTTCCCTGAGCTGGATCTCGCACAGTGCCCGTTGGGCATCTTCGGCACGCTGGTTGGCGACCCCGATCAGCGTGCGCTGGAAGCCGGAGACAGGGTCGAGATTTATCGCCCGTTGCTGGCTGATCCGAAAGAGGTACGTCGTCTGCGTGCTTTAAAAGCGGCGAATGCCAGGAAGGCGCAAAAACCGATTTAATTTTCTCATCGAGTCGATTGAGAGACGTAAAAAAGCCCGGGGTTTCCGGGCTTTTTTATACGGCTCATTCCAGAAGGGAACAAAGGATCAGCGCGGGTTTGTGTCCAGTGGCTCCTGAGAAGGCACGGGCACGGTCTCGACTTTGTCGACGTCGTTCTGAATCTGCTCAAGCAACGATCCAGGCTTCGGCGGCTCTTCCTTCGGCGGCTGCGTCCCTTGGTTTTCGGGGGTGACAGTCGTGTCGCTGCTCTTGCCGAGGATGGCCTCGTCGCGGCTGACACCCGGCTTGAAGTCACCGGACAAGCTTGCCAACTGGTCGTTGCCATTGAAGATCAGGCTGACGCGCTCCTGCTGGCGTTCGCCACCACCAGGCTGCAGGCTGTACAGATAGTCCCAGCGCTCAGGGTGGAAGGTGTCGGTCAACAAGGGGTTGCCCATGATAAACCTTACTTGCCGACGGGTCATTCCCGGGCGTAACTGGTCTATCATGTCCTGCGTGACGACATTGCCCTGTTGGATGTCGATTTTATAAACCCCGGGGAATGAACAACCGGCGAGTGCGAGCAGTCCCACGAAGGTGAAACTGGTTAGCAAGAGCTTGGTGTTTTGCATCGGTGGGCGACTTCCACTATCTTGGCTGGGACAACGTAAACCCCGATCATACCTGCATTAAGAGAAGCTGCGAAGCAGCGTCTGCGAGAAAGCTGACCATGGTTGAAAATAGCGAACTACGCAAAGCCGGACTTAAAGTGACCCTGCCGCGGGTCAAGATCCTTCAAATGCTCGATTCTGCCCAGCAGCGTCACATGAGCGCGGAGGATGTCTACAAGGCGCTGATGGAGGCCAACGAAGACGTCGGTCTGGCAACGGTTTACCGAGTTCTGACTCAGTTTGAAGCAGCCGGATTGGTGGTTCGCCACAATTTCGACGGCGGCCATGCGGTGTTCGAACTGGCTGACGGAGGCCACCACGACCATATGGTTAACGTGGAATCCGGCGAGGTCATCGAGTTCTTCGACGAAGAAATCGAAAAACTGCAAAAAGCTATTGTGAGCAAGCACGGCTTCGAGCTGGTTGATCACAATCTAGTGCTCTACGTACGCAAGCAAAAGGTGTAAGCCTCTTGTGAAGTACGACAAAGGCGACCCGCGGGTCGCCTTTGTTGTTTCTGCATTTGTCGGTCGAATGCTGCCAGAAAGGCGACGCCCAGATCAGGCGGTGATGGGCCTCACGATTTGGAGGTGACCACCATCTTCTTGGCGTGCGCGAGCGACTCTTTGGTCAGATCGATCCCTCCCAGCATGCGCGCCACTTCTTCCACTCGCTCGTTCTTGCTCAGCTTGGACACCGCCGTGCGGGTCACATCCGCCTCACGAACCTTGTGCACGAAGAGGTGTTGATGCCCTTGGGCAGCGACTTGCGGCAAGTGAGTGACGGTCATGACCTGGCCGCGTTCGCCCAGGCGGCGCAGCAGTTGGCCAACGATTTCAGCCGTAGGGCCGCCGATACCCACGTCCACTTCGTCAAACACCAGCGTCGGAACTCGAGAGGTTTGTGCGGTGATCACCTGGATCGCCAGGCTGATCCTCGACAATTCCCCGCCCGATGCCACTTTCGCCAGCGCCTTAAGCGGCTGACCCGGGTTGGCGCTGACCAGCAGTTCAACCTGCTCCAGCCCGTTGGGTGAAAGCTCTTTGTCTACATTCTCGCGCAGCTCGATATTGAAGCGGCCGCCCGGCATGCCCAGCCGCTGAATTTCGTGCTCGACCTTGTGGGCCAGCTCCGGCGCAGCACGGTGACGCAAGTCGCTCAGCTCGCGCGCCTTCTCTTGATAGTGCCGCGCGTAGGAACCTACCTCGTGTTCCAGTCTCTCGATCGCTTCATCGTTGGCGTTGAGGGTCTCGATCTCGTCGAGCAATTTCTGATGCAGCGCCGCGACTTCTGTCGGCTGCACGCGGTGTTTGCGTGCCAGCGTATAGATGGTGTCGAGGCGCTCTTCGATTTGCTGCAGGCGGGCGGGATCCGCTTCAAAACGATCGAGGAAGCGATTGATCTCGCCGACGGCCTCTTCGACCTGAATCTGCGCACTGGAAAGCAGGTTGGTTGCTTCATTGAGTGCATCGGGCGTGTTGTTCACGCTGCTGAGTCGGTTGAGGCTGGCGGTCAGTGCGTTGAGCGCATTGCCGGAATCGCTTTCACTGCACAGCTCGACGACTTGCCGGCAGATCCCCAGCAGGCTTTCGGCATTGGTCAGCGTGGTGTGTTCCTGTTCCAGGCGCTCGAGCTCGTTTTCGCCAAGGCTCAAGCTTTCCAGTTCTTCAAGCTGGTAGCTCAGCAACTGATGCTTGGCCCGCTGCTCGTCGCCTGAATTGGAAAGACGTTCAAGCTCCTGACGCGTCTGCCGCCAGCGCTGAGAGGCCAGTTGCACCTGGCGGGCGAGGTCAGTGGCGCCCGCGTATTCGTCCAGCAGTCGCCGATGGGTATCGGTCTTGAGCAGCGACTGGTGCTCGTGCTGGCTGTGAATGTCGATGACCAGCTCGCCAAGTGCTTTCAGGTCGCCCTGAGGGCATGGTGTCCCATTGATATAGGCGCGTGAGCGGCCTTCGGCAGTGATAACACGCCGCAGAATGCAGGGGCCGTCTGTTTCGAGGTCTCGCTCTTTGAGCCAGGCGCTTGCTTCAGGGATATCCGACACGTCGAAGGTTGCCAGAATGTCTGCCTTGTCGGCACCTGGCCTCACCACGCCACTGTCGGCGCGATCGCCCAGCGTCAGGCCGAGCGCGTCGAGCATGATCGACTTGCCGGCCCCGGTTTCCCCGGTGATCACGCTCATGCCGCGATCGAGTTCGAGATCGAGATGTTCAACGATGGCGTAGTTATGTATGGACAGGTGGACCAGCATCAGAGCGGCTCCCAAACAATTTGTCTGGTTATTTATACAGTGTTTTGCTTTGGGCTGACAATGCCCGGCCTTAGCTCGATTTAAAAGGTCATCGCCAATTTTTAGCATCAATTCTGTATTTCGCCACCGCCCATGGCCGCTGAACTCATGTCGGAACATTTGTAGGGTTATTCAGCCGATCCTGCACCCAAACCCCTTGAACCCGAAAATTACGACCCCATATAGCCGGGCAGAGGCGTGAGTTGAGCTCACGGATGTAATTAGAAGGAGAGAGTTTATGGCTGACGAACAGAACCCGGACATGCAGGCCCAGGATCAGGCTGCCGACGCGGCGACTTCTCAAGATGATCTGGCAACGCGTGTGCAAGTGCTTGAAGAACAGCTGAAGGCGGCGCAGGACCAGTCTCTGCGTGTGGCTGCGGATCTGCAGAACGTCCGCCGACGTGCTGAGCAAGACGTCGAGAAAGCGCACAAGTTTGCGCTTGAGAAGTTTGCCAGCGATCTGCTGCCAATCGTCGACAGCCTTGAGCGTGGTCTGGACCTGTCGAACTCGGATGACGAGAGCATCCGGCCGATGCGTGAAGGTATCGAACTGACGCTGAAAATGTTCTACGACACGCTCAAGCGTTACAACCTTGAAGCCATCGACCCTCATGGCCAGCCGTTCAATGCCGAGCACCATCAGGCAATGGCGATGCAGGAGAGCGCCGACGTGGAGCCGAACAGCGTGCTCAAGGTGTTCCAGAAGGGTTATCAGCTCAATGGTCGTCTGCTTCGCCCGGCCATGGTCGTGGTCAGCAAGGCGCCATCGCCTGTTTCGCCGTCTATTGACGAGCAGGCTTGAAATTAGCTGAGTGGCCCCCATTTACAGGCCAAGCGTTTAAGAATTACCGCAATTTGTAAATGCAGTTGCGGCAACCAAATTTAAGTTTCGGGAGATTCAAAAATGGGCAAGATTATCGG
Organism: Pseudomonas graminis; assembly: GCF_900111735.1. Taxonomy (GTDB): domain Bacteria; phylum Pseudomonadota; class Gammaproteobacteria; order Pseudomonadales; family Pseudomonadaceae; genus Aquipseudomonas; species Aquipseudomonas graminis. The sequence goes on from NZ_FOHW01000011.1 coordinate 40,791, forward strand.
TATCGACCTGGGGACCACCAACTCCTGCGTCTCGGTTCTGGAAAACGGTAAGGCCAAGGTTATCGAGAACGCCGAAGGCGCTCGTACCACCCCTTCGATCATTGCGTACGCCAATGATGGCGAGATCCTCGTGGGTCAATCGGCCAAGCGTCAGGCAGTCACCAATCCGCACAACACCCTGTACGCGGTTAAGCGTCTGATCGGTCGCAAGTTCGACGAAGAAGTCGTGCAGAAAGACATCAAGATGGTGCCTTACAAAATCGCCAAGGCTGACAACGGCGACGCATGGGTTGAAGTCAACGACAAGAAAATGTCTCCTCCTCAGATTTCGGCTGAAATCCTGAAGAAGATGAAGAAAACCGCCGAAGATTACCTCGGCGAGACTGTGACTGAAGCGGTCATCACCGTTCCTGCCTACTTCAACGACAGCCAGCGTCAGGCCACCAAAGACGCCGGTCGTATTGCCGGTCTGGACGTGAAGCGCATCATCAACGAACCGACCGCAGCTGCATTGGCTTACGGTATGGACAAAGCGAAGGGCGATCACACTGTCATCGTCTATGACTTGGGTGGCGGTACGTTCGACGTCTCCGTCATTGAAATCGCTGAAGTCGATGGCGAGCACCAGTTTGAAGTGTTGGCCACCAACGGCGACACCTTCCTCGGCGGTGAAGACTTCGACATCCGCCTGATTGATTACCTGGTCGACGAATTCAAGAAAGAATCCGGCATGAACCTGAAAGGTGATCCGCTGGCGATGCAGCGTCTGAAAGAAGCTGCCGAGAAAGCGAAGATCGAGCTGTCTTCGAGCAATTCGACCGACGTGAATCTGCCTTACATCACAGCAGATGCCACCGGTCCCAAGCACTTGAACGTGAAGATCTCGCGCGCCAAGCTGGAATCGCTGGTTGAAGACCTGGTTCAACGCACCATCGAGCCTTGCCGCATTGCGCTGAAAGACTCCGGTATCGACATCGGCGCGATCAACGACGTGATCCTGGTCGGCGGTCAGACCCGCATGCCACTGGTTCAGCAGAAGGTGACCGAGTTCTTCGGTAAAGAAGCGCGCAAAGACGTCAACCCTGACGAAGCCGTGGCCATGGGTGCTGCCATTCAGGGTGCGGTACTGGCCGGCGACGTGAAAGACGTTCTGCTGCTGGACGTCAGCCCGCTGACCCTGGGTATCGAAACCATGGGCGGCGTGATGACTGCGCTGATCGAGAAAAACACCACGATTCCTACCAAGAAATCGCAAGTGTTCTCGACTGCCGATGACAACCAGGGCGCTGTGACCATTCACGTGCTGCAGGGTGAGCGTAAGCAAGCCGCTCAGAACAAGTCTTTGGGCAAGTTCGACCTGGCCGAGATTCCACCAGCGCCACGCGGTGTACCTCAGATCGAAGTGACCTTCGACATCGATGCCAACGGCATTCTGCACGTCGGCGCGAAAGACAAGGCGACTGGCAAGACTCAGTCGATCGTGATCAAGGCCAACTCCGGTCTGTCGGATGAAGAAATCCAGCAGATGATTCGCGACGCTGAAGCAAACTCGGACGAAGACCGCAAGTTCGAAGAGCTGGCCTCTGCCCGAAACCAGGGCGATGCGCTGGTTCACTCGACTCGCAAAATGATCTCGGACGCTGGCGATAAAGTCACCGCCGAAGAGAAGACCGCTATCGAGGCCGCACTGGTTGCACTTGAAGCCGCTGTGAAAGGCGACGACAAAGCTGCCATCGACGCCAAGATCGAAGAGTTGTCGAAAGTCTCTGCGCCGGTCGCTCAGAAGATGTACGCCGAGCAAGCCGAGAAACCTGAAGGCGGTGCTCAGCCGGCTCAGGAAGAAAGCAAGCCGGCGGACGATGTTGTCGACGCCGAGTTCGAAGAAGTAAAAGACCACAAGTAAGCGCAGGCTCACTTGATCGTCGGTTGACCGCTTTCCAGTGGTCGCTGGTAGGATGTCGCCGCGCGGGAGCTTGCTCCCGCGTTGGCGTGTCTGGAACACCCAAAATTTTCGAGCTTGCGAAGCTGATTCGCGGGCTTTGTGGCAAAGCCGGATGCTCCTGCACTCCGGCTTGTTCAGCCGCTTTTCTCGGTCGATCGAAGGCCGTTGAACCAAGACCAGGATCGTTTAATTGACGTGAGTTGGGTCCGGGCCTGAAAGGGGCTCAACGAGTTCGGCAGGCTCAGGAGGGTCATGCCGGACGTCCTCAAGAGTGCGGAAAATTTATGTCAAAGCGTGATTATTACGAAGTATTGGGAGTGGAGCGTGGCTCCAGCGAAGCGGACCTGAAAAAGGCGTATCGCCGTCTCGCAATGAAATTTCACCCTGACCGCAACCCGGGTGACAAGGCTTCGGAAGACGCCTTCAAAGAAGCCAACGAAGCGTACGAAGTACTATCCGATGCCAGCAAGCGCGCGGCCTATGACCAATACGGTCATGCCGGTGTCGATCAAGGCATGGGGGGTGGCGGTTTCGGCGGCGGTGGCGCCAACTTCTCCGACATCTTCGGTGATGTCTTCAGCGACTTCTTCGGCGGCGGTCGCGCAGGCGGCGGTGGTCGTGGCGGTGCCCAGCGTGGCAGCGACCTTCGCTATACCCTCGAATTGAATCTTGAAGAGGCAGTGCGCGGCACGACCGTCAGCATCCGTGTGCCGACTCTGGTCAACTGCAAACCGTGCGACGGCAGCGGCGCCAAAAAGGGCTCGTCCCCGGTCACCTGCCCGACATGCGGCGGCATTGGCCAGGTGCGCATGCAGCAGGGCTTCTTCTCTGTACAGCAGACCTGTCCGCGTTGCCACGGCAACGGCAAGATCATCTCCGATCCATGCGACTCCTGCCATGGCGAAGGTCGTGTCGAAGAGTCCAAGACGCTGTCGGTCAAGGTGCCGCCAGGTGTCGATACCGGCGACCGTATTCGTCTGTCGGGCGAAGGCGAAGCGGGGACCCAGGGCGGCCCAGCCGGCGACCTGTATGTCGTGATCAATGTGCGTGAACACGCGATCTTCCAGCGCGACGGCAAGCATCTGTACTGCGAAGTGCCGATCAGCTTCACCGACGCTGCACTGGGTGGCGAACTGGAAGTGCCGACGCTGGACGGTCGAGTCAAGTTGAAGATCCCGGAAGGTACGCAAACCGGTAAGCAGTTCCGTCTGCGCGGCAAGGGCGTTGCCCCTGTGCGTGGTGGCGGCGCCGGCGACCTGATGTGCCGTGTGGCAGTAGAGACACCGGTCAACCTGGGTCGTCGTCAGCGCGAGCTTCTCGAAGAGCTCCGTGCATCCCTTGACGGCGACAGCTCTCATTCGCCCAAGGCCAGCGGCTGGTTCGAAGGCGTGAAGCGCTTCTTCGGCGATCTCTGAGGAGCAGGGCATGCGACGCATTGCTGTGATGGGCGCCGCCGGGCGCATGGGCAAGAACCTGATTGAGGCGGTGCAGGATCGCGCTCCGCTCACCGGACTGACAGCAGCAATCGTGCGGCCCGGTAGCACGATGATCGGTGCCGACGCCGGCGAGCTCGCATCGCTGGGGCGCATCGGTGTTCAGTTGACCGGTAATCTGGAGCAGGTCGCCGACGAGTTCGACGTGCTGATCGACTTCACATTGCCGGACGTCATGCTGAAAAACCTGGCGTTTTGCCGCAAGGCGGGCAAGGCGATGGTCATTGGTACTACCGGTTTGAGCGTCGAACAAAAGCGCTTGCTGGTGGAGGCGAGCCGGGATATCCCTGTTGTCTTCGCGTCCAATTTCAGTGTGGGTGTGAACCTGTCGTTCAAGCTGCTGGATCTGGCGGCGCGAGTGATGGGTGAAGACGCGGACATCGAAATCATCGAAGCTCACCACCGCAATAAGGTCGACGCGCCGTCGGGTACGGCGGTCAGCATGGGTGAGGTCGTTGCCAATGCCCTGGGGCGTGATTTGAGCAAGGTCGCCGTCTATGGTCGTGAGGGCTACACGGGTGTTCGTGAGCGCGAGACGATCGGCTTCGCCACAATCCGGGGCGGTGACGTTGTAGGTGATCACACTGTGCTGTTCGCCGCCGAGGGTGAGCGTCTGGAGATTACGCACAAGGCGTCGAGTCGCATGACCTTCGCCAAGGGGGCAGTGCGTGCCGCGCTGTGGCTCGATGGCAAGGCGCCGGGGCTTTACGACATGCAGGACGTACTCGACCTGCGCTAAGCCCATCGGAGCTCGAGTCGTGTCGGGTAACAATGCGGGCAGGAGAGGGGCTTTCCCTGTATCCTGCCGGCAGTTTTACGCTATCGCACACCCGCTACGCGATGTCCCGTCGCACTCCCCAGCCCTCAGGGCAATTTTAGCGGTGGATTAAAAAGACCTCTTTCTGTAAGCTACAGCTTTAGTGTGTCCACTAAAAGCGCGCAGATAATTCTATGAAAAAAGCGGGGTGACGTGTCTATACGTCATTCCGCTTTTTTACAACCTGCGATCGCCCTTTCAGGCTTTATTACGGGAGGTCTTCTTGACTAAGCCAGCCATACTCGCCCTTGCTGATGGCAGCATTTTTCGCGGCGAAGCCATTGGTGCCGACGGTCAAACCGTTGGTGAAGTGGTGTTCAACACCGCAATGACCGGCTATCAGGAAATTCTTACCGATCCTTCCTATGCCCAGCAAATCGTCACCCTGACTTACCCGCACATCGGCAACACCGGCACCACGCCGGAAGATGCCGAGTCTGACCGCGTCTGGGCGGCGGGTCTGGTGATTCGCGACCTGCCACTGGTTGCGAGCAACTGGCGTAACAAGATGCCGCTGGCCGAGTATCTGAAGGCCAATAAAACCGTTGCGATCGCAGGTATCGACACGCGCCGTTTGACGCGCATCCTTCGCGAGAAGGGCGCTCAAAACGGCTGCATCATGGCTGGCGACAACATTTCCGAAGAAGCAGCCATCGCGGCAGCACGAGGTTTCCCGGGCCTCAAAGGCATGGACCTCGCCAAGGAAGTCAGCACCAAAGACACCTACGAGTGGCGCTCCACGGTCTGGAACCTGCAGTCCGACAGCAGCCCCGAAGTTGCCGCAGCCGATTTGAAGTACCACGTGGTCGCCTGGGACTACGGCGTCAAGCTGAATATCCTGCGCATGCTGGTTGAGCGTGGTTGCCGTGTAACGGTCGTACCGGCGCAGACCCCGGCCAGTGAAGTGCTTGCCCTCAAGCCGGACGGTATTTTCCTGTCCAACGGCCCTGGTGATCCGGAGCCTTGCGACTACGCCATTCAGGCGATCAAGGACGTGCTGGAGACTGACATTCCAGTCTTTGGTATCTGCCTGGGTCACCAGCTGTTGGCGCTCGCGTCCGGCGCTCGGACCATCAAGATGGATCTGGGCCACCATGGTGCCAACCACCCTGTTCAGGACCTGGACACCGGCGTGGTCATGATCACCAGCCAGAACCACGGTTTTGCGGTGGACGAAGCGACTTTGCCGAGCAACGTTCGCGCGATTCACAAGTCGCTGTTCGATGGCAGCTTGCAGGGCATCGAGCGCACCGACAAGGACGCGTTCAGCTTCCAGGGTCACCCTGAAGCGAGCCCGGGACCGACCGACGTCGCGCCGCTGTTCGATCGTTTCATCACAGCGATGGACAAGCGCCGCTAAGGCTGCTTTGCGACTGTAGCGAGCAGGTGGCCGCGGCGGACCGGACAAGGTCCGATAGCCCGCCCGGCACCTGAGATGTTCAAGACGGCTTGCCGACTGACACAGGATTCGAGTGACAACCCATGCCAAAACGTACAGACATTAAAAGCATCCTGATTCTTGGCGCTGGCCCGATCGTAATCGGCCAGGCCTGCGAATTCGACTACTCCGGCGCCCAGGCCTGCAAGGCCCTGCGCGAAGAGGGTTACCGCGTCATTCTGGTCAACTCGAACCCGGCCACCATCATGACCGACCCGGCCATGGCGGATGCGACCTACATCGAGCCGATCAAATGGGCGACCGTCGCCAAGATCATCGAAAAGGAACGCCCTGACGCGCTGCTGCCAACCATGGGCGGCCAGACCGCACTGAACTGCGCGCTGGATCTGGAGCGCGAAGGCGTTCTGGAGAAGTTCGGCGTTGAAATGATCGGTGCCAACGCCGACACCATCGACAAAGCTGAAGACCGCTCGCGTTTCGACAAGGCCATGAAGTCCATCGGCCTTGCGTGCCCGCGTTCCGGTATCGCCCATAGCATGGAAGAGGCCAATGTGGTCCTCGAAAAGCTGGGCTTCCCGTGCATCATTCGCCCGTCCTTCACCATGGGCGGCACCGGTGGCGGCATCGCGTACAACCGTGAAGAGTTCGAAGAAATCTGCGCCCGCGGTCTCGACCTGTCGCCGACCAAAGAGCTGCTGATCGACGAGTCGCTGATCGGCTGGAAAGAATACGAAATGGAAGTTGTCCGCGACAAAAAGGACAACTGCATCATCGTTTGCTCCATCGAAAACTTCGACCCGATGGGTGTGCACACCGGCGACTCCATCACGGTCGCGCCGGCACAGACGCTCACCGACAAGGAATACCAGATCCTGCGTAACGCCTCGCTGGCGGTCCTGCGTGAGATCGGCGTAGAAACAGGCGGCTCGAACGTTCAGTTCGGTATCTGCCCCGACACCGGCCGCATGGTCGTGATCGAGATGAACCCACGGGTTTCTCGTTCTTCCGCGCTGGCTTCCAAGGCTACCGGTTTCCCGATCGCGCGAGTCGCAGCCAAGCTGGCTGTCGGCTACACGCTGGACGAACTGCAGAACGAAATCACCGGCGGCAAAACCCCGGCGTCGTTCGAGCCATCGATCGACTACGTCGTCACCAAGCTGCCACGCTTTGCGTTCGAGAAGTTCGCCAAGGCTGATGCGCGCCTGACCACTCAAATGAAGTCGGTCGGCGAAGTCATGGCCATCGGCCGGACTTTCCAGGAATCCCTGCAGAAAGCCCTGCGCGGCCTTGAAGTAGGTGTCAGCGGTCTCGATCCGAAGCTGGACCTGAGCAATCCGGAAAGCATGAGCATTCTCAAGCGCGAGCTGACGGTTCCGGGTGCCGAGCGCATCTGGTATGTCGCCGACGCTTTCCGTGCCGGCATGACGGTTGAACAGATTTTCGGCATGAACATGATCGACCCGTGGTTCCTGGTGCAGATCGAAGATCTGATCAAGGACGAAGAGAAGGTCAAAACTCTCGGCCTGTCGGCGATTGACCGCGACCTGATGTATCGCCTGAAGCGCAAGGGCTTCTCCGATGCACGCCTGGCCAAGCTGCTGGGTGTGACCGAGAAAAACCTGCGCACGCACCGTCACAAGCTGGACGTGCTGCCCGTCTACAAGCGCGTCGATACCTGCGCCGCCGAGTTCGCCACCGACACCGCGTACATGTACTCCACATACGAGGAAGAGTGCGAAGCCAACCCGACGAATCGCGACAAGATCATGATTCTGGGTGGTGGTCCGAACCGCATTGGCCAGGGCATCGAGTTCGACTACTGCTGCGTGCACGCTGCGCTGGCGCTGCGTGAGGACGGGTACGAGACCATCATGGTCAACTGCAACCCGGAAACCGTATCGACCGACTACGACACCTCTGACCGTCTGTACTTCGAGCCAGTGACCCTGGAAGACGTGCTGGAAATCGTCCGCGTCGAGAAGCCGAAAGGCGTGATCGTTCAGTACGGCGGCCAGACTCCGTTGAAGCTGGCGCGCGCACTGGAAGCCGCAGGCGTGCCGATCATCGGTACCAGCCCGGACGCCATTGACCGTGCAGAAGACCGCGAGCGCTTCCAGCAAATGGTCGAGCGACTGAACCTGCGTCAGCCGCCAAACGCTACCGTGCGCAGCGAAGACGAAGCCATTCGCGCTGCGGCGAAGATCGGTTATCCGCTGGTGGTTCGTCCGTCCTATGTGTTGGGCGGCCGTGCGATGGAGATCGTCTACGAAGAAGAAGAGCTCAAGCGCTACCTGCGTGAAGCGGTGCAAGTGTCCAACGACAGCCCGGTGCTGCTTGACCACTTCCTGAACTGCGCCATCGAAATGGACGTTGATGCGGTCTGCGACGGCACCGACGTGGTGATCGGCGCAATCATGCAGCACATCGAGCAGGCCGGCGTTCACTCCGGTGACTCGGCATGCTCGCTGCCACCGTATTCGCTGCCGGCGCATATCCAGGACGAAATGCGTGATCAGGTCAAGAAAATGGCCCTGGAGCTCGGCGTTGTCGGCCTGATGAACGTACAGCTGGCATTGCAGGGCGAGGACATCTACGTCATCGAAGTCAACCCGCGCGCATCCCGTACCGTACCGTTCGTGTCGAAATGCATCGGTGTCTCGCTGGCGATGATCGCCGCTCGCGTCATGGCTGGCAAAACCCTGAAAGAACTCGGCTTCACCAAAGAGATCATCCCTAACTTCTATAGCGTGAAAGAGGCGGTGTTCCCATTCGCCAAGTTTCCGGGCGTTGACCCTATCCTGGGCCCAGAGATGAAGTCGACCGGTGAAGTCATGGGTGTCGGTGACACCTTCGGCGAAGCCTTCGCGAAAGCCCAGATGGGCGCCAGTGAAGTGTTGCCGACTGGCGGCACGGCATTCATCAGTGTGCGTGACGACGACAAACCGCTGGTGGCAGGTGTCGCACGCAGTTTGATCGAACTGGGGTTCGACATCGTTGCAACTGCTGGCACCGCACGCCTGATCGAAGAGGCCGGGCTGAAAGTCCGCCGCGTCAACAAGGTGACCGAGGGCCGTCCACACGTGGTCGACATGATCAAGAATGACGAAGTCACGCTGATCATCAACACGACCGAAGGGCGCCAGTCGATCGCGGATTCCTACTCCATTCGCCGCAATGCCCTGCAGCACAAGATCTACTGCACCACGACCATCGCTGCAGGCGAGGCCATCTGTGAAGCGCTGAAGTTCGGTCCTGAAAAAACCGTGCGTCGCTTGCAGGATCTACATGCAGGACTGAAAGCATGATCAAGTATCCAATGACCGTTCAGGGCGCTCGCGCCCTGGAAGAGGAACACGCTCATCTGACCAAGGTGGTTCGTCCCAAGCTCAGCCAGGACATCGGGACTGCGCGTGAGCTGGGCGATCTCAAAGAAAACGCTGAATACCATGCCGCCCGCGAACAGCAGGGCATGGTCGAAGCGCGCATCCGCGACATTGAAGGCCGGATTCAGAATCAGGTGATCATTGACGTCACTACGATCCCTCACACCGGCAAAGTGATCTTCGGCACGACTGTCGAAATTGCCAACGTGGAGACGGACGATCGCGTCACCTACCACATCGTGGGTGAGGATGAAGCCGACTTTAAGCTGGGCAAGATTTCGGTGGGTTCGCCGCTTGCTCGCGCGTTGATTGGCAAGGAAGAGGGCGATGTCGTTGCTGTGAAAACACCGAGTGGTGTTATCGAGTACGAAATCGTGGAAGTGCGTCACGTTTGATGATCGACACCCGCATTGCGCGGGTGTTGATTCAGTCAGCGGGTTCGATGGTCATCGACTGACCCTTCGAACCGGCGGTCGCAGCTCTGGTATAGCTGGGGTCTGACCGGGTCGGCGCTCATCTTTGCAGGTGAGCACCGAATCGAAAGGCCAGCGATTTTTGGTCGCTGACCTGACAGGATCAGTTGAAGCGGTGGACGTTGGACAGCTGCTTGTTGACCTTCGGGTTCTTGCGATAGATCAGCGCCATTTTGCCGATGACCTGCACCAGATCGGCCTTGCCGACTTTGCACAGTTCAGCGATGGCTGCCAGGCGGCTTTCGCGGTCGAGGATGTTGAGTTTGATCTTGATCAACTCGTGATCGCCCAGCGCGCGCTCCAGTTCGGCCAACACACCTTCAGTCAGACCATTGTCCGCCACCATCAACACCGGTTTCAGATGGTGACCAATGGATTTGTATTGTTTCTTCTGCTCTTGAGTGAGCGGCATAATCTGACCTCTGCGTCTGATCTTGTAAAAAGCGGCGGCCAGTTTACCCGAGCGAGTCCGGGACCGCCCGGTTAATCGCGACTCGTCCTAATTTTTTGAGGTGCTCCGTGGCACGTTCCAAAACCAGCCATAACTGGCTTAAAGAACACTTCGACGACAAGTACGTCAAAATGGCGCAGCGGGACGGCTATCGCTCTCGCGCCAGTTACAAGCTTCTGGAGATTCAAGAGAAGGACAAAATCATCCGCCCCGGCATGACGGTGATCGACCTTGGTGCAGCCCCCGGTGGTTGGTCGCAGGTGACCAGTCGTCTGATTGGTGGCCAGGGCCGTCTGATTGCATCCGACATCCTCGAAATGGACAGCATCCCCGATGTGACCTTCATCCAGGGGGATTTCACTCGGGATGAGGTGCTTGCGCAGATCCTTGAGGCTGTCGGTAATACACAGGTAGACCTTGTGATTTCCGACATGGCCCCCAATATGAGTGGATTGAGCGCTGTGGACATGCCGCGCGCAATGTTTCTCTGTGAGCTGGCGCTTGATCTGGCCGGCCGCGTACTGCGCCCTGGTGGCGATTTTCTGATCAAAGTCTTCCAGGGTGAGGGCTTTGACGTGTACCACAAGGACATCCGCAAGCTGTTCGACAAGGTGCAGATGCGCAAGCCGTTGTCGTCGCGAGATCGTTCAAGAGAGCAATATTTGTTGGGTCGAGGCTTTCGCGGCATAGAAGGCTCCGCAAGCGATGAGCGCCTCTGATCAAGCGATAGCTTTTTTCAAATGGCTTTATCAAGGGAGCGTAACCAACATCGTGTAGTCAAAGTTTCACAAAGGGTTACAGACGCCGCCTGCCACGCCTGTAGGATCTGTAGTACGTTAGGCCGGTAAATATCATGCGAGGCACGCTCCAGCGTGGAGCTTGCTTCAGAGGGTAGCTAATTGAACGATATGGCAAAGAATTTGATCCTGTGGTTGATCATCGCGGCGGTTCTCGTGACCGTGATGAACAACTTCTCCAGTCCTAACGAGCCGCAGACCCTCAACTATTCCGAATTCATCCAGCAGGTGAAGGACGGCAAAGTCGAGAAGGTTGCCGTTGACGGTTACGTCATTACGGGCAAGCGCAGTGATGGCGACTCCTTCAAAACTATCCGCCCGGCCATTCAGGACAACGGGCTGATCGGTGACTTGGTCGACAACCACGTTGTGATCGAGGGCAAGCAGCCAGAGCAGCAAAGCATCTGGACTCAGCTCCTTGTCGCCAGCTTCCCTATCCTCGTGATTATTGCTGTCTTCATGTTCTTCATGCGCCAGATGCAGGGCGGTGCGGGGGGCAAAGGCGGACCGATGAGCTTCGGTAAAAGCAAGGCGCGCCTGTTGTCCGAGGATCAGGTCAAAACTACGCTGGCTGATGTCGCCGGTTGTGATGAGGCCAAGGAGGAAGTCGGCGAGCTCGTCGAGTTTCTCCGCGACCCGGGCAAGTTCCAGCGCCTGGGCGGTCGCATCCCTCGCGGCGTCCTCATGGTGGGCCCTCCAGGTACAGGTAAAACCCTGATCGCGAAGGCCATCGCGGGTGAAGCCAAGGTTCCGTTTTTCACGATCTCCGGTTCCGACTTCGTCGAGATGTTCGTCGGGGTGGGTGCAAGCCGTGTTCGTGACATGTTTGAACAGGCCAAGAAGCACGCGCCCTGCATCATCTTCATCGATGAAATCGATGCCGTAGGTCGCCACCGTGGCGGCGGCATGGGCGGTGGTCATGATGAGCGCGAGCAGACACTCAACCAATTGCTGGTTGAGATGGACGGCTTTGAAATGAATGACGGCATCATCGTGATTGCCGCCACCAACCGTCCGGACGTCCTCGACCCTGCGCTGCTGCGTCCGGGCCGTTTCGACCGTCAGGTAGTGGTGGGCTTGCCCGATATCCGCGGTCGTGAGCAGATTCTTAAAGTACACATGCGCAAAGTGCCAATGGGTGACGACGTTCAGCCAGGCGTTATCGCTCGCGGTACCCCGGGTTTCTCCGGTGCTGATCTGGCCAACCTGGTCAACGAAGCGTCGCTGTTTGCCGCCCGCACCGGTAAGCGCATCGTCGAGATGAAAGAGTTCGAACTGGCGAAAGATAAGATCATGATGGGCGCTGAGCGCAAATCGATGGTCATGTCCGACAAAGAGAAGCGCAATACGGCGTATCACGAGGCAGGTCATGCAATCGTTGGTCGCGTTGTGCCAGAGCATGATCCGGTTTACAAAGTGTCGATCATCCCGCGCGGTCGTGCATTGGGTGTAACGATGTTCCTCCCCGAGGAAGACCGCTACAGTCTGTCCAAGCGTGCGCTGATCAGTCAGATCTGTTCGCTGTACGGCGGTCGTATTGCGGAAGAAATGACGTTGGGCTTCGATGGTGTAACCACCGGCGCTTCCAACGACATCATGCGAGCCAGTCAGATCGCTCGAAACATGGTTACCAAGTGGGGGCTCTCCGAGAAGCTCGGTCCTTTGATGTATTCGGACGAGGAAGAAGGCGGTTACCTGGGTCGCGGCGGTGGCGGTCAGAATGCCAGTCTCTCCGGTGACACGGCGCGTCTGATCGACTCCGAAGTGCGGAGCATCATTGATCAGTGCTACGGAACTGCAAGACAGATCCTCACTGACAATCGCGACAAGCTGGAAGCGATGGCTGATGCGCTGATGAAATACGAGACGATCGACGCTGAACAGATCGATGACATCATGGCAGGCCGTCCGCCACGCGAACCTCGCGACTGGGAAGGTGGCTCCGGGGATTCCGGCACCCCTATCGCACCTGTAGGTCCGCGTCCGGAATCGCCGATTGGCGGTCCTGCTGCCGAACACTAAGGTCTGACATGACTTCTGCGCTTCACCCGACCCGGTTGCCTTGCGGCAACCGGGTTCTTGATTTATCCCGCACGCACGTGATGGGGATCCTCAATATCACACCTGATTCGTTCTCGGACGGCGGCCGCTTTGCGCAGCGAGACTTGGCGCTGCGTCATGCCGAAGCGATGATGCTGGCCGGTGCGACCCTGATCGACGTCGGGGGCGAGTCAACTCGGCCCGGTGCGCGATCTGTTTCTCCCGTTGAAGAACTGGAGCGCGTGGCGCCTGTCGTTGAGGCAATCAGTGCCGAGTTGGATGTGATCATTTCGGTAGACACTTCCACGCCTGCTGTCATTCGCGAGACCGCCCGCCTGGGAGCAGGACTCATCAACGATGTTCGCGCGCTTCGTCGTGACGGGGCGCTCGATGCCGCTGTGGCAACGGGCTTACCCGTATGCCTCATGCACATGCGCGGCGAGCCGACGGACATGCAGAATGACCCTCACTACACTGATCTGGTTGGTGAGGTCAGTGCATTCTTGCGCGAGCGCATGGAGCAGTGTGTCGCGGCAGGCATCCCTGTCGAGAGGATCATCCTTGATCCAGGGTTTGGCTTCGCCAAGACCCTTGAGCATAATCTGAGCCTCTTCAAGCACATGGAGGCCCTTCATGTATTGGGCCGTCCTCTGCTGGTCGGTGTTTCTCGCAAGAGCATGATCGGCAAGGTTCTCGACAAGCCTGTTGATCAGCGTCTGCATGGCGCGCTCGCGCTGGCCGCCATGGCGATGATCAATGGCGCAAAAATTCTACGTGTGCACGACGTCCCGGAGACGGTAGATGTGGTGCGTATGATTGCTGCTGTTCAGTCAGCAAAATAAGAAATCTGGAGCACCCATGAGCACTAAAAAATATTTCGGTACCGACGGTATTCGCGGTCGTGTTGGTCAATTCCCGATCACCCCTGATTTCATGCTGAAGCTGGGATGGGCGGCAGGGATGGCCTTCCGGAAAATGGGCGCATGCCGGATTCTGGTGGGTAAGGACACGCGCATCTCGGGCTACATGTTTGAGTCGGCGCTCGAAGCCGGATTATCTGCTGCGGGTGCGGACGTGATGCTCCTTGGTCCGATGCCGACGCCGGCGATCGCTTATCTGACGCGTACATTCCATGCCGAAGCGGGCATCGTGATCAGTGCGTCGCATAATCCGCATTATGACAACGGCATCAAGTTCTTCTCCGGGCAGGGCACCAAGCTCCCTGACGAGATCGAACTGATGATCGAAGAACTGCTCGATGCACCGATGACCGTCGAGGAATCCGAAAAGCTCGGCAAGGTGTCCCGTATCAACGACGCCGCGGGCCGCTACATCGAATTCTGTAAAAGCAGTGTTCCGACCAGTACCGATTTCGACGGGCTAAAGATCGTTGTCGATTGCGCCCATGGTGCGACGTACAAGGTAGCGCCGAATGTGTTCCGTGAGCTTGGCGCCGACGTTACTGTGCTGTCGGCCGCTCCCAATGGGCTCAACATCAATGACAACTGCGGTTCCACCCACATGGGGGCGCTACAGGCTGCCGTTGTCGAGCATGGTGCTGACCTGGGCATCGGTTTCGATGGTGACGGCGACCGCGTACTGATGGTCGACCATACCGGCGCGATCGTCGATGGTGACGAACTGCTTTACATCATTGCGCGCGACCTTCAGGAGCGAGGGCAATTGCAGGGAGGCGTCGTTGGCACCCTGATGAGCAACCTCGGGCTGGAGCTGGCGCTTGCGGATCTCGACATCCCGTTCGTGCGCGCCAACGTCGGCGACCGTTATGTCATCGCCGAGCTGCTTGAGCGCGATTGGCAAGTGGGCGGCGAGAACTCGGGCCATGTCGTGTGCTTCCGGCATACCACGACGGGGGATGCGATCATTGCTGCATTGCAGGTACTGCTGTCGATGAAGCGTACCGGGCAGAGCCTGGCGCAATCGCGCGAAGGCCTTAAGAAATGCCCTCAGGTATTGATCAATGTTCGCTTTGAGGGTGGAGGTGTCGATCCGGTCAAGCACCCCGCCGTCATTGAGGCCTGTGATCGTGTGACCGCCGCCATGGCAGGGCGTGGACGTGTGCTTCTGCGCAAGTCCGGGACCGAGCCGCTGGTGCGTGTGATGGTCGAGGGCGAGGACGAAATCGTGGTGCGCGGGTATGCCGATCAACTGGCAAAACTGGTTGCTGAAGTTTGCGCCTGATTTCGGCTTGCCAGTGTTGAAACTGTTGGGTAACATCTGCGCCCACTTTGACCGACGAGGTACAGCATGCGTCGCCCTATGGTAGCTGGTAACTGGAAGATGCACGGTACCCGCGCCAGCGTCGCTGAGCTGATCGAGGGTCTTGCAAATCTCGCCCTTCCGGGTGGCGTAGATGTGGCGGTCTTCCCGCCAAGCCTGCACGTGAGTCTTGTGGTTGATTGCCTGGAAGGGCAGTCGATCTCTGTCGGTGCGCAGAATTGCGCCCCTCAGGCCGGGCAGGGCGCGTTGACTGGAGAAGTGTCGTCGACTCAGTTGGCTGATGCAGGTTGCAAGTTCGTGCTCGTGGGGCACTCGGAGCGTCGCCAGATAATGGGCGAAAGCAATGAGGTTCTGAATCGCAAGTTCGAGGCTGCTCAGGC
Organism: Pseudomonas graminis; assembly: GCF_900111735.1. GTDB lineage: Bacteria > Pseudomonadota > Gammaproteobacteria > Pseudomonadales > Pseudomonadaceae > Aquipseudomonas > Aquipseudomonas graminis. The sequence continues at coordinate 56,207 of NZ_FOHW01000011.1, forward strand.
AGCAGGCTTGATCCCGATACTGTGCATTGGTGAGACGCTCGAAGAGCGAGAAGCCGGCAAGACGCTCGAAGTGGTTGGTCAGCAGCTTGGCAGCATCATCGAAGAACTTGGTATTGGTGCTTTCGTTAATGCGGTCATTGCTTATGAGCCAGTCTGGGCAATTGGTACCGGACTGACTGCCTCGCCGGAACAGGCGCAGGAAGTGCATGCAGCGATTCGTGCGCAGTTGAAGAAAGAGAATTCTGAAGTCGCACAAGGTGTGCGTCTTCTATATGGCGGCAGCGTGAAGGCGGCCAATGCGGTCGAACTGTTCGGCATGCCGGATATCGATGGAGGCCTCATTGGTGGCGCCTCCCTGAATGCAGATGAGTTCGGTGCGATCATTCGCGCCGCGGGAAACTGAAAAAATGCTGGAAACAGTCGTAGTCGTTCTTCATCTGCTGGGTGCTCTGGGCGTTGTTGCTCTGGTTTTGCTGCAGCAGGGTAAAGGTGCTGACGCTGGCGCATCATTTGGAGCAGGTGCATCAAATACTGTGTTCGGTGGACAAGGTTCCTCTACCTTTCTCAGTAAACTTACTGCTATACTTGCCGCCTGTTTCTTCATGACCAGCTTAGGGTTAGGTTACTTTGCTAAAGAGAAAGCTCACCAGCTGACTCAAGTAGGTTTGCCAAATCCAGCGGTACTGGAAGTGAAGCAAAAGCCGGCAGCAGATGATGTTCCGGTTCTGGAAGGGCAACAGAAACCAGCTGCAGTACCTGCTGATGTTCCTGCTACACCAGAGCAGAAGTAATACCGGATTCGCAGCTGTTTTTGGGGCTGCAAAAGAGTTGTAATGCCGAGGTGGTGGAATTGGTAGACACGCAACCTTGAGGTGGTTGTGCCCATAGGGTGTAGGGGTTCGAGTCCCCTTCTCGGTACCAATTAACAAGAAAGCCCGCAGTAGCGGGCTTTCTTGTAGGTGGATGTGTCGGATTGACCCAGATTTGGATCGGTCGTATACTTCCGCCCCAGCTTTGTCGCGGGGTGGAGCAGTCTGGTAGCTCGTCGGGCTCATAACCCGAAGGTCGTTGGTTCAAATCCAGCCCCCGCAACCAGTTTTAGCGGAGCCCCTTTTCAGGGGCTTTTTGTTAGCTGGACACTTTATGACGCCGCTATTCGCAGGCGTTTTTCATGATTGGGCTTTTGCCCATTTTTTATTTGCAGCATGCACGAGGGGGTTCAGGTGTCGAGCAAGCTAGAAGAGTTGCAGGCCTTGCTGGCCCCGGTGGTCGTGGCCCTAGGCTATGAATGCTGGGGTATCGAGTATTCGTCTCAAGGGCGCCACTCGATGTTGCGCGTCTATATCGATAAAGAAGGCGGCGTGTTGGTGGACGATTGCGCGATCGTCAGCCGTCAGGTCAGCGGTATTCTGGATGTAGAAGATCCGATCAGCTCCGAATACACGCTCGAAGTTTCCTCTCCAGGCATGGAACGCCCACTGTTCACCATTGAGCAGTTTGCGGAGTTTGCCGGGGCACAAGTGAAGATAAAGCTGCGTTCACCCTTTGAAGGTCGACGCAACTTTCAAGGCCTTCTCCGCGGGGTGGAGGAGCAGGACGTCGTGGTTCAGGTTGAAGATCACGAGTTTCTGTTGCCGATCGATCTGATCGACAAAGCCAACATTATTCCCACGTTTGACTAAGACGTGCCAGATACAGCGGATCCCGCGGATCCAATGGCTTGCGAAAGGCGAGGCGTACGATGAGCAAAGAAGTACTGCTGGTTGTTGAATCGGTATCCAATGAAAAAGGCGTACCGGCCGATGTGATTTTTGAAGCGCTTGAGATAGCTCTGGCTACGGCCACCAAGAAGCGTTTTGAAGACGAAGTAGACCTGCGTGTCGAGATCAATCGTCATACAGGTGCCTATGAGACTTTCCGTCGTTGGACCGTCGTCGAAGAAGACGATCTCGACGACCCGGCGATCGAAACGTGGCCGAGCAAGGTTGCCCTGACGCATCCGGGTGCCAACGTTGGCGACGTAGTAGAAGAAAAGATCGATTCCATCGAGTTCGGCCGCATCGCCGCGCAGACTGCCAAGCAAGTCATTGTGCAGAAAGTTCGCGAAGCCGAGCGAGCTCAAGTCGTGGACGCCTATCGTGAGCGTCTGGGCGAAATCATTTCCGGCACTGTTAAAAAAGTTACACGTGACAATGTCATCGTCGACCTTGGCAACAATGCCGAAGCTCTGCTGGCGCGTGAAGACATCATTTCGCGGGAGACTTTCCGCGTAGGTGTCCGCGTCCGTGCTTTGCTCAAAGAGATCCGCACCGAAAACCGCGGCCCTCAGCTGATCCTGTCGCGTACCGCGCCGGAAATGTTGATCGAGCTGTTCCGGATTGAAGTTCCGGAAATCGCTGAAGGACTCATCGAGGTGATGGCTGCCTCTCGTGATCCTGGTTCGCGTGCAAAGATCGCAGTTCGCTCCAAGGACAAACGCATTGACCCGCAGGGCGCGTGCATCGGCATGCGTGGTTCGCGCGTGCAGGCTGTTTCCGGCGAGTTGGGCGGCGAGCGTGTGGATATCGTGCTTTGGGACGATAACCCGGCGCAGTTCGTCATCAATGCCATGTCGCCTGCCGAAGTGGCAGCGATCATCGTTGATGAAGATGCCCACGCCATGGACATCGCTGTAGGCGCAGATAACCTCGCCCAGGCGATTGGCCGCGGTGGCCAGAACGTGCGGTTGGCCAGTCAGTTGACTGGCTGGACCCTTAACGTGATGACCGAATCGGACATCCAGGCCAAGCAGCAAGCGGAAACCGGTGACATCCTGCGCAACTTTATCGACGAGCTGGAAGTCGATGAGGATCTCGCTCAGGTTCTGGTAGACGAAGGCTTCACCAGCCTGGAAGAGATTGCCTACGTACCGTTGGAAGAAATGCTCAACATCGACGGCTTTGACGAAGATACCGTCAACGAGCTTCGCGCTCGTGCCAAGGATCGTTTGTTGACTAAAGCCATCGCTACTGAGGAAAAGCTGGCAGACGCCCATCCGGCCGAAGACCTGCTCTCGCTTGAGGGTATGGACAAGGATTTGGCGATGGAACTGGCGGTGCGCGGCGTAATTACCCGCGAAGACCTGGCCGAGCAGTCTATTGACGATCTGCTCGACATCGACGGCATTGACGATGATCGTGCCGGCAAGTTGATCATGGCCGCCCGAGCCCATTGGTTCGAGTAAGTAGATGCGGCCTGAGGAGAGAAGTGCATGACGCAAGTCACGGTGAAAGAACTGGCCAAGACGGTCGACACACCGGTAGAGCGCCTGTTACAGCAGATGCGTGAGGCAGGTTTGCCGCACAACGCCGCCGAACAAGTTGTGACCGATATCGAAAAACAAGCCCTGTTGACGCACCTGAAAAGCGGTCACAAGGCCAAGGTGGAAGAGCCGCGCAAGATCACTTTGCAGCGCAAGACCACCAGTACCCTCCGCGTTGCTGGCAGCAAAAGCATCAGCGTTGAAGTACGCAAAAAGAAAGTCTTTGTTCAGCGCAGCCCGGAAGAAATCGAAGCCGAACGCAAGCGCGAGCTGGACGAACGTCGTGCGGTAGAAAATGCCGCTCGTCAAAAGGCTGAAGAAGAATCCCGTCAGCGTGCCGAAGAAGAAGCGCGCCGTCAGCCTTCGTCGGGTGCTCCTGCAACTGACGCCGTTGCGGCGCCGGCACCTGCATCGCAAGCTGCAGAGCCAGCTCGGGAAACTCCGGCTGCGGCACCTGCACCTGCACCTGCACATGTCGTTGATCGCAAGAAAGACGAACAGCGTCGCCCTGACAAACCACGCAACGACGACAACAATCGTCGCAGCGGCGGCGGTGGTGATGGCGATCGCAAGAACGCTCCGCATCGTGCGTCGGTCAAGGAAAAGGCGCCAACGCCACGCGTTGCTCCTCGTACTACCGATGAAGAAAGCGATGGCTTCCGTCGCGGCGGTCGCGGCAAGGCCAAGCTGAAGAAGCGCAACGCGCACGGTTTCCAGAGCCCTACCGGCCCTGTCGTTCGTGAAGTGAAGATCGGCGAAACCATCAGCGTGGGCGATCTCGCTCAGCAGATGTCGGTCAAAGCTGCCGAGATCATCAAGTTCATGTTCAAGCTGGGTACTCCGGCCACCATCAACCAGGTTCTGGATCAGGAAACTGCCCAGCTGGTCGCTGAAGAACTGGGCCACAAAGTGACCCTGGTCAGCGACACCGCGCTGGAAGATTCCCTGGCCGAGTCCCTGAAGTTCGAAGGTGAGACGTTCTCCCGTGCGCCGGTTGTAACGGTCATGGGTCACGTTGACCACGGTAAGACCTCGCTGCTCGACTACATCCGTCGTGCGAAGGTTGCTGCTGGCGAAGCCGGTGGTATCACTCAGCACATCGGTGCGTACCACGTAGAAACCGAGCGTGGCATGGTGACGTTCCTCGATACCCCGGGTCACGCTGCGTTTACCGCAATGCGTGCCCGCGGTGCCAAGGCGACCGACATCGTGATTCTGGTTGTCGCTGCCGACGACGGCGTAATGCCGCAGACCATCGAAGCCGTGCAACACGCCAAGGCTGCCGGTGTTCCGCTGGTTGTTGCCGTGAACAAGATCGACAAGCCGGGCGCTGACCTGGACCGTATCCGCAGTGAACTGTCGGTTCACGGCGTGACGTCTGAAGAGTGGGGCGGCGAGACACCTTTCGTCTCGGTCTCCGCGAAGATGGGTACCGGCGTTGACGAGCTGCTTGAAGCCGTTCTGCTGCAGGCCGAAGTTCTGGAATTGATGGCAACGCCATCGGCTCCGGGTCGTGGTGTTGTAGTTGAATCGCGTCTGGACAAGGGCCGCGGCCCGGTTGCGACTGTTCTGGTTCAGGACGGTACGCTGCGTCAGGGCGACATGGTTCTGGTTGGCTCCAACTACGGTCGCGTTCGGGCGATGCTCGACGAGAACGGCAAGCCAATCAAAGAAGCCGGTCCGTCGATCCCTGTCGAGATTCTCGGCCTGGACGGTACGCCGGACGCTGGCGACGAGATGAGCGTTGTTGCCGACGAGAAGAAAGCCCGTGAAGTGGCTCTGTTCCGTCAAGGCAAGTTCCGCGAAGTCAAGCTGGCCCGCGCTCACGCTGGCAAGCTGGAAAACATCTTCGAGAACATGGGTCAGGAAGAGAAGAAGACGCTCAACATCGTCCTCAAATCCGATGTCCGTGGTTCTCTGGAAGCGTTGCAGGGTGCATTGAATGGCCTGGGTAACGACGAAGTGCAAGTGCGTGTAGTGGGCGGCGGTGTCGGTGGTATCACCGAAAGCGACGCCAACCTGGCACTGGCCTCCAACGCTGTACTGTTCGGCTTCAACGTGCGTGCCGATGCTGGCGCGCGCAAGATCGTCGAGCAGGAAGGTCTGGATATGCGTTACTACAACGTCATCTACGACATCATCGAAGACGTCAAGAAGGCCCTTACCGGCATGCTTGGCAGCGACGTTCGGGAGAACATCCTGGGTATCGCTGAAGTCCGCGACGTGTTCCGCTCGCCGAAATTCGGCGCGATCGCAGGTTGCATGGTCATTGAAGGCGTTGTCTTCCGTAACCGTCCAATCCGTGTGCTGCGTGAGGACATCGTTATCTTCGAAGGCGAGCTGGAATCCCTGCGCCGCTTCAAGGATGACGCTTCCGAAGTACGTGCCGGCATGGAGTGCGGTATTGGCGTCAAGAGCTACAACGACGTCAAGGTCGGGGACAAGATCGAAGTCTTCGAGAAGGTCCAAGTGGCTCGCAGCCTCTAAATCGCGAGCTTCAGGAGTCATGGCAGGCGCAGCATGAAAATGCCCCGCACCGGTCATGGACTCTAAACGCAACGCCCGGTCCGGCTCTCGCCAGGCCGGGCGTTTGCCGCTTTCAGACCACATGGCTTTTGCCATGGGTCAGCAGTGACAGGTAACAAGACATGGCAAAAGAATACAGCCGTACCCAGCGTATCGGCGATCAGATGCAGCGTGAGCTGGCACAGCTGATCCGTCGTGAAATCAAAGACCCCCGCGTGGGGCTGGTCACCATCACCGCCGTCGATGTCAGCCGTGACGTTGGCCACGCGAAAATCTTCATGACCGTGATGGGGCAGGACAGCGCCGAAGAAATCGCGCAGTCGATCAAGGTGCTCAATGCTGCTGCAGGCTTCCTGCGCATGCAGCTGGCGCGTGAGATGAAGCTGCGCAGCGTTCCGCAACTGCATTTCCATTACGACGAAAGCGTTGCCCGTGGCGCGCATTTGTCGGCATTGATCGAGCGTGCAGTGGCTGAAGACGGTCAGCACCAGGCGCCCAAGCAAGACGGTCCGGAGGAATAAGGCGTGGCTCAGGTCAAGCGTATTCGCCGTAACGTCAGCGGTATCATCCTGCTCGACAAGCCGCTGGGCTTCACGTCCAACGCCGCGCTGCAAAAAGTGCGCTGGTTGCTCAACGCAGAAAAAGCCGGCCATACGGGCAGTCTTGATCCGCTGGCAACCGGCGTTTTGCCGCTGTGTTTCGGTGAGGCGACCAAGTTTTCCCAGTATCTGCTCGATTCCGACAAGGGTTATGAAACCCTGATGCAGCTCGGCAAGACCACCACTACGGCCGATGCCGAGGGTGAGGTTTTGCAGACGCGGCCTGTGACCGTTGGTCGCTCGGATATCGAAGCGGTGCTTCCGGCATTTCGCGGGGATATCAGTCAGATACCGCCGATGTACTCCGCCCTCAAGCGGGATGGTCAGCCGTTATACAAGCTGGCCCGGGCAGGGGAAGTGGTGGAGCGCGAACCGCGTTCTGTTACTATTGCGCGCCTGGAATTATTGGCGTGCGAAGGTGACACCGCTCGTTTGGCTGTCGACTGCACCAAAGGCACCTATATCCGGACCCTCGTGGAAGATATCGGTGAAAAGCTGGGCTGCGGTGCTTACGTCGCCCAGTTGCGTCGTACCCAGGCCGGCCCCTTCACGCTGGCCCAGACGGTAACGCTGGAAGAGCTGGAAGCGGTGCATGCCGAAGGCGGGAACGAAGCAGTTGATCGCTTCCTGATGCCATCGGACAGCGGTTTGCTGGACTGGCCGCTGCTGCAGTTCTCGGAGCACAGTTCGTTTTACTGGCTGCATGGTCAGCCAGTAAGAGCCCCCGACGCGCCGAAGTTTGGCATGGTGCGGGTGCAAGATCATGAAGGGCGCTTCATCGGTATCGGTGAAGTGAGTGAAGACGGGCGCATTGCGCCTCGTCGACTGATTCGGTCAGAGTGACCGGACCCGTCGCGGCAGGGTTTCCTGGCACGGCGGTACGAGGGTGGCTGTTAACAGGCATGGTCACTCCTCACATTTAAATACGAGAGTCAGCTCTCGGCCTGTTGAAGCCGTCTCCCCGGAGCGGTTTCTTGATAAAAGGAATGCCCACATGGCACTCAGCGTTGAAGATAAAGCTCAGATCGTAACCGACTACCAGCAAGCTGTTGGTGATACTGGTTCGCCAGAAGTGCAAGTTGCACTGCTGACCGCCAACATCAACAAACTGCAAGGCCACTTCAAGGCCAACGGCAAGGACCACCACTCCCGTCGTGGTCTGATCCGTATGGTAAACCAGCGTCGCAAGCTGCTGGATTACCTGAAAGGTAAGGACGTTAGCCGTTACAGCGCCCTGATCGGTCGTCTGGGTCTGCGTCGCTAATAACGACTCGGATAGAGGTTGGCTGGTCGTCATGTTCCGCTGGTTTTACCAGTGGGCTGGCGGCCTCCCAGCCTCTAGTTGTATCTGGACTGCCGAAGGGTCCGATTCCCCTCGCTGCCCAAGAATTCGCAAGAAACCAGTTCCCCAAGAGCCACAAAGAAGGTAGGAAACCGTGAACCCGGTAATCAAGAAATTTCAATTCGGTCAATCGACCGTAACCCTCGAGACTGGCCGTATCGCCCGTCAAGCTTCTGGTGCTGTATTGGTCACCGTTGACGACGACGTCACCGTTCTCGTGACTGTGGTCGGCGCCAAGCATGCAGACGCAAGCAAAGGCTTTTTCCCTCTTTCCGTTCACTACCAGGAAAAGACCTACGCCGCTGGCAAGATCCCTGGTGGTTTCTTCAAGCGTGAAGGCCGTCCTTCCGAAAAAGAAACACTGACCTCGCGTTTGATCGACCGTCCGATCCGCCCACTGTTTCCAGAAGGCTTCATGAACGAAGTGCAGGTTGTCTGCACCGTCGTCTCCACCAGCAAGAAAACCGATCCGGATGTCGCGGCGATGATCGGTACTTCGGCTGCCCTGGCCATCTCCGGCATTCCATTCGACGGCCCGATCGGTGCCGCGCGCGTTGCGTTCCACGAGAGCACCGGCTACCTGCTGAACCCGACTTACGAGCAGCTGAAAGCATCGAGCCTGGACATGATCGTTGCCGGTACCGAAGAAGCGGTACTGATGGTTGAATCGGAAGCCAAAGAACTGACCGAAGACCAGATGCTGGGCGCCGTGCTGTTCGCCCACGACGAATTCCAGTCGGTCATCAAGGCCGTTAAAGAGCTGGCGGCCGAAGCTGCCAAGCCAACCTGGAACTGGGCGCCGAAAGCTGAAGCCACTGAACTGCTAGGCGCCATCCGCTCCGAGTTCGGTGCAGCGATCTCCGAGGCCTACACCATCACCGTCAAGGCCGATCGTTATGCTCGCCTGGGTGAGCTGAAGGATCAGATCGTTGCCAAGCTGGCTGTTGAAGACGGCAGCCCGTCCGCCAGCGAAGTCAAAGCCGCATTTGGCGAAATCGAATACCGCACCGTTCGCGAAAACATTGTTAACGGCAAGCCGCGCATCGACGGTCGCGACACCAAGACTGTTCGTCCACTGAACATCGAAGTCGGCGTTCTGCCGAAGACTCACGGTTCGGCGCTGTTCACCCGTGGCGAAACTCAGGCACTGGTTGTGGCCACCCTGGGTACCGCCCGTGACGCTCAGTTGCTCGATACCCTTGAGGGCGAGAAGAAAGACCCGTTCATGCTGCACTACAACTTCCCTCCGTTCTCGGTGGGCGAGTGTGGTCGCATGGGTGGCGCAGGTCGTCGTGAAATCGGTCACGGCCGTCTGGCCCGCCGTTCGGTTCAGGCCATGCTGCCTGCTGCCGACGTGTTCCCTTACACCATCCGTGTTGTGTCGGAAATCACCGAGTCCAACGGTTCCAGCTCCATGGCTTCGGTCTGTGGTGCTTCGCTGGCCCTGATGGACGCTGGTGTTCCAATGAAGGCCCCGGTTGCCGGTATCGCCATGGGTCTGGTTAAAGAAGGCGAGAAGTTCGCCATCCTGACCGACATCCTGGGTGACGAAGACCACTTGGGCGACATGGACTTCAAAGTGGCCGGTACCGCCAAAGGTGTGACCGCGCTGCAGATGGACATCAAGATCAAGGGCATCACCGAAGAGATCATGGAGATCGCTTTGGGTCAGGCGCTGGAAGCACGTCTGAACATCCTGGGTCAGATGAACACCATCATTGGTCAGTCGCGCACCGAGCTGTCGGAAAACGCACCGACCATGATCGCGATGAAGATCGACACCGACAAGATCCGCGACGTGATCGGCAAAGGCGGCGCGACCATCCGCGCCATCTGCGAAGAGACAAAGGCGTCGATCGACATCGAAGACGACGGGTCGATCAAGATCTTTGGCGAAACCAAGGAAGCAGCTGAAGCTGCACGTCAGCGCGTTCTGGGTATCACCGCTGAAGCCGAGATCGGCAAGATCTACGTCGGCAAGGTTGAGCGCATCGTCGACTTCGGCGCGTTCGTTAACATCCTGCCGGGCAAAGACGGTCTGGTGCACATCTCCATGTTGAGCGACGCTCGCGTAGAGAAAGTCACCGACATCTTGAAAGAAGGTCAGGAAGTCGAAGTACTGGTGCTGGACGTGGACAACCGCGGTCGCATCAAGCTGTCGATCAAAGACGTCGCAGCTGCCAAGGCGTCGGGGGTTTAACCCGCGCTCCCGCTGCTGTTAAAGAAGAGCCCTTTGGGGCTCTTTTTTTTGAGCGCAATTAAGGGCTTAGCGACGAAATCCTTGGCTGGGCGTCCCGTCAGAACATGCATCTTGCAAGCGGAACTTTCCCAAAGCGGGCAATCTGCACGACAGCAGTGGATCCTTAAAAATATAAGCTATTGATTTATATAGTAATTATTTGAATCAGGGGGTTGGCACAGCGCTTGCGACATATAGGTAACCCTGCAGCCAACCAGATTGGCGCAGATTCTGAGAAAAACAGGAGTTACCCGTATGAAGAAGTTCGCTATTGCTGCTGCTACCGCCACTGCTCTGACTCTGACTATGGCCAACGTAGCCATGGCTCAGACCTCTGCACAAGCTCCAATGACTGTTGCTGCAAACGAAGTTGCCAAAACCAAAGAAGCTACTTCGGACACTTGGATCACCACCAAGGTCAAATCTGATCTGCTGACCGAGAAAGGCATCCCAGGCTCGGACATCAAGGTTGAAACCAACAAAGGCGTGGTTTCCCTGTCGTCGACTGTTGCTGTTACCGAAGCACAGAAAACTACCGCTGTAGCTATCACCAAGAAAATCAAAGGCGTGAAAGCTGTTTCGGCTGATGGCCTGAAAGCTGAGTAATTACATTCGATCGAACCTGTGCAATAGCCTGCTGACAGTGTGAAAGTCGTCAGCCGACTGATTCAAGGTTCATGCGAAAGGCCACAAGGATGTGGTCAACAAAAGCCCCGGCGCTCGCGTCGGGGCTTTTTTTATGCCCTGATTTCCGCGCGTCTTCCTGACTGTCTCACCCATGAAGGAGGTATTTGACATACTCTCGGCGCGCTCGCTGCGTTACTCTGCAGGGCGCGTTGCTATCCAAATGAGGTGGTAGAGCCTATCCAACCGGGATGAATGGAATAAGCTGAGCACATTAATTGCATATCCCGCAGCCCATTGTTAAATGGGTGGTGAATCTACCCACCCCTTAACGCTTTGATGACTTGTCATCAGCTACAGTCTGGCGTGAGTCTTTGCTCACCTAGTTGTGACAACGCTGTACACCGGGCCAAGCCTGAAACTCTTTTGCTGTGAGAAGTAGATGCCCACGATTCCCTTACTGATTTGCGACGACTCCAACATGGCGCGCAAACAACTGATGAAGGCCCTGCCGCCCGAGTGGGATGTGTCAGTGACCACGGCGACCAACGGCCGTGAGGGGATCGAGGCGATTCGTCAGGGTCTGGGCCGCGTGGTATTGCTCGATTTGACAATGCCGGACATGGACGGCTACCAGACGTTGGCCGCCATCCGCGCGGAAAGCCTGCAGACCAGCGTCATCGTCGTCTCCGGTGACGTACAGGAAGAGGCGGTGCGCCGTACCCTCGAACTGGGCGCGCTCGCCTTTCTGAAAAAGCCGGCCGACCCGGATCAACTGCAGCAGACCCTCAAGCGGCTAGGCCTGTTGGGGGAGAGCGCCAATCAGTCGCTGGCCCCGGCGTCGATCTTCGACCAGTCGGCCATCAGTTTCAATGACGCGTTCCGCGAAACCGTGAACGTCGCAATGGGCCGCGCGGCCGCTTTGCTGGCGAGGGTATTGGGCGTATTCGTGCGGCTGCCGGTGCCCAACGTCAATATGCTGGAGGTGGGCGAGTTGCACATGGCGCTGGCCGATGCCCAGGCCAACGACCGGCTCACGGCGGTGTGTCAGGGTTATATCGGTGGCGGGATCGCAGGCGAAGCGCTGTTGTTGTTTCATGATTCGGAAATCGCCGACATGGCGCAGCTGATGAAGATCGATGACGCCGACTACTCCGACATGGAGATGTTGCTGGATCTGTCTTCGATCCTGATCGGTGCCTGTCTGAGCGGCATTGCCGAGCAGCTAGACATCGCATTTTCCCAGAGCCACCCTCAAGTGCTGGGTTTGCACAGTGGCATTGAAGAGCTGATCAGTCTCAACGAGCGGCGCTGGAAGAAGACGCTGGCTGTGGAGATCAGTTACAGCCTGGAGGGCTATAACATCCATTTCGATCTGTTGATGTTGTTCACCGAAGACTCGGCCGAGCTGCTTTCGCGGAAACTCGCCCACATGATGAGCTGATTCATGAACGATCGTATCGATTTCAAGGAATTGCACTGGCTGCTCACCGTGACGCAGAGCATCGACGTCGGCGTGGTGGTGCTGGATCAGGAATACCGGGTGCAGGTCTGGAACACCTTCATGGAGAACCGTTCCGGAATACTGTCTTACGAAGCGTCGACCCGTTCGTTCTTTTCGTTGTTCCCGGAGATCAACGAACGCTGGCTGAGAAACAAGATCGACAGCGTGATTACCCTTGGTACGCCAGCGTTCACGATCTGGGAACAGCGCCCTTTTCTGGTTCATTTCAAGAGTTATCAGCCCATCACCGGGCAAGAAGACTTCATGTACCAGAACACCACGATGTATCCGCTGCGCTCGACGACCGGCGCGGTGACCCATGTCTGCCTGGTGATCTACGACGTCACCGATGTGGCGACGAACCGTCTGCAATTGCAGGCGGCCAACCGCGAGCTGCAGAAGCTGTCGAGCACCGACCGCCTGACCAGCCTGTACAACCGCGGCCACTGGGAAGAAGCGCTGCGTCTGGAGCATGCGCGGCATGTGCGTTACGGCACCAGTGCAGCGTTGGTGATGTTCGACATTGATCACTTCAAACGCGTTAACGACACTTACGGGCACCAATGCGGCGACCGGGTGATCCAGCGGGTGGCGGACGTGGTCCGTGAGCACATCCGCGACGCTGACATTGCCGGCCGTTACGGCGGCGAAGAGTTTGCAGTGTTGCTGCCCGACACCGACAGGCAAGGTGGCGCCATGTTCGCCGAGCGTCTGCGCGTCGCCGTCGAGGCGCTGGAGGTCATGCATGAAGGCGAAGCCATTCATTGCACGATCAGCCTGGGCGTCGCTGACATGACCTCGCCGATGGACGACCACAAGATGCTCATCGAGCGCGCAGATCAAGCGCTGTACGAATCCAAAAAGAACGGGCGCAATCGCGTGTCGGTGGATGCCTCGGATTGAAGGTGCCAACGTAGGACTGCCTCGACGGCGGTCCTCGGCCCTTGGGACAACTCCGCGAAATCGCTGAGCATGCGATTTCTGTCGGAGCCGGCTCCTGCAAGGTGGTGCCCAGTCACCACCGTGCGCCAGGCATCACGGTTGCCGTGCCACCTGATCACCTCAGATCTGCGGCACATCCTCCTGCAAACCCTTATCTTTCCAGGTCCCGAGTGATCGACGCAGTCGGCTGGCCAGCGAGCTGCTGCCGTGCACGTTGTGGTAGTGGAACACCGCCGTGGCGCGCAGTGCGTCTTCGGCCACGGGCATATTGGTGTGCAGTGAGCGATAGCCCCAGAACAGGTACAGGTGGCCGGGTTGCATGGCGATCCGCGTAAAGGCGTTCTCATCCTTCGCGACTTTGCTCCTGAGATGGCGCTGCACCCAGCCGTTGTCCACTAGCACCTTGTCGAGCAAGTTGGTGAAGTAGGAGCGGCGGATCGGCCGACGGTTGGGCAGCATCAGCAGGTCGCCGCGTTCTCCGCTGGTGGGCATGCAGACCGGCATGATGGTAGTCAGCACGAACGAGTCGTAGTGGAAGATCAGGGATTCGCGGCGCCCGCCGCTGCCGGTCAGACAGCGCAATGTCTGGGTCATGCCATTGTCCCTTGAGCGCTCACCGGTGACGCCCTCGACGATGCGTCGGCATAAATCGATGAAGTCCGGCGACGTGCCCCATTCATGAAGCGGCGTGCCTTGCACGGCCTTTGGGCCTGAGAGGGCCACGTAATCGTTGCCGCAATCGGCAACAGTACGGGCCACCAGTGCTTGCAGTGATTCGAGTTGAGAGGGGCTGGCCCAGTTTGGCAGGACGGCGTATCCGTTACTGTCGATGGCCTTGATCAAGTCCTGGACCTGAACTTCCGAAAAAGTCGTGTAGGGCATGTGGCGGTAACCTCATAGCGTGGACCGAGGAACGAAGAAGCCCATCGGACCTACTGCTTGAGATGTGCCGTTTCAGCCGGGCGAGGCCAGAGCCTAGCACCTAGCACAACGTTATCCACGTGCAAGGAAGGAATATTTCCAAATGTTTATTTTCATGTGAGAAATCGCTGTTTTCTGTCCGTTTCTGAAACAGATCGACGCAGATCGCCCGATTTAGGCGCGCGATGAAGCGTAACAAGTTTGTGTCACTGAATATGTCGAATCCCTTTTCGTCGTTGAGACAGGCGACGATGTCTACGTGGACCACTAAGCAAAACGCCCTCGGAAAGAGGGCGTTTTCTCAGCGCTTTCGACTCGCGTGATTTACAGCACCACGCTTGGCAGCCACAGCGAGATCGCAGGGATGTACGTCACCGCCATCAGTACCAGGAACAGCGCCACATAGAACGGCAGCAGCGCTTTCACCGTGGCCTCGATCGTCACCTTGCCGACTGCAGCGCCGACGAAGAGCACAGCCCCCACAGGCGGCGTTATCAGACCGATGCCGAGATTGACCAGCATGATCATCCCGAAGTGCACCGGATCGACGCCGATACCGACGATCACCGGCAAAAGTATCGGGGTGAGGATGAGGATCAGCGGCGCCATGTCCATCACCGTGCCCAGCAGCAGCAACATGACGTTGATGCACATCAGGATCACGTAGCGGTTGTCCGACAGCGTCAGGAACGCTGTGGTGATCTTCATCGGGATTTCCATCAGCGTCAGGATGTAACCGAAGCTGGCGGCGAAACCGATCAGGATCATCACGATGGACACCGTGCGCACGGCCCGATGCATCAGCTTGGGGAGGTCACGCCACTTGTAATCGCGGTAGATGAACATGGTCACGAAGAACGCCCACAGCACAGCGATCGCAGCGGACTCGGTGGCGGTAAACACGCCCGACAGGATACCGCCGAGGATGATCACCATCGCCATCATGCCCCACAGGGCTTCACCGGCAATTTTCAGCGCCTTGCGCAGCGGGATCACTTCGCCCTTCGGGTAATTACGCTTACGGGCGAAGATCATGCACAGCACCATCAACACGGCGCTGAGCAGCAGACCCGGCATGATCCCGGCCATGAACAGCGAGGCGATCGACACCGTTCCGCCGGCGGCCAGCGAATACAGCACCGAGTTGTGGCTGGGGGGGGTGAGCAACGCTTGCACCGAGCCACTCACCGTCACCGCGGTGGAGAAGTCCCGGGGATAGCCGTTGCGCTCCATCTCCGGAATCAGCACCGAACCCACCGACGCCGTGTCGGCCACCGACGAGCCGGAGATGGCGCCGAAGAACGTCGAGGCGACGATGTTCACCAGCGACAGCCCGCCGCGCACGAAGCCGACCAGAACACCGGCGAACGCCACCAGACGCCGTGACATCCCGCCTTCGGCCATGATCGCGCCGGCCAGCACGAAGAACGGGATCGCCAGCAGCGAGAACTTGTTCACGCCGCCCGCGACCTGAATCATCAGTGCGTCGAAAGGGATCTCGATCCACCACGCACCGATCAGCGCAGACAGGCCCAGGGCGAATGCCACCGGCATGCCGACCAGGATCAGTGCGATGAAGCTGCCCAACAGAATAAATGCGTCCATCATGCTGCCTCTTCGCTGGATTCGACCACGTCGTAACTCACCACCCGACGGTGACGCTGGTCCCCCAGGAACAGTTTCTCCAGGACGAAGATCAACGTCAGTGCGCCACCGATGGGAATCGGCAGGTAGGAAATCCCAACCCGCAATGACGGCATCTCGCCCAGAAACTGGTTCTAGGTACTCAGGCACAGCTTCATGCCCTTGACCGCCATGAATACGCACACCACGGCCATGAGGATTTGCACCAGCACAGCGGCGGCATTACGCGCGGCTTCCGGCAGGCGGTCAGTGGCCATATTCACGGCCATGTGAGCGCCGGCCCGGTAACTGGCGGCGGCGCCAAAGAAGGTGAACACCACCATCAGCAGAATGGCGGTGGGTTCCGGCCAGCTAGAGCCGGTACCCAGGACGTAGCGGGTGAAGATGCCCCACGGGATGATCAGCGCCATGGTCAGCATCGACAGGCCCGCGATCCCGATGCAGAGGCGATACAGTGCGTCATTGAAACGCAGAATCGTGTTTTTCATAGGCTCACCACAACAACGGTGAGCGGCGTTGGCCGCCACCGCAGTGCTATCGGGCTGAAGGGCTTATTGAACGGCTTCGATACGCTTGATCAAGTCGGCATAAGGCGCGCCGTACTGAGCGCGTACGCTCGCCGTCGCGTCGTAGAAGGCTTTCTTCTGGTCCGGCGTCAGCGTGATGAACTCGACGCCCGCCGCCTTCAGCTTGGTTTCGCTGTCGGCTGACTTTTTGTCCCACAAGACACGCTCTTCAGCCTGGGCTTCGACCGCCAGTTTTTTCACCAGCGCCTGCTGTTCAGGGCTCAGTTTTCCCCAAGCGGCTTTGGACATCACCACCGGCTCCGGGAGAATCAAATGCTCGGTGAGGGTGTAGAACTTGGCGTTCTGATAGTGGTTGTGCTCGAGCAGGGTAGGCATGTTGTTTTCGGCGCCGTCGATGACGCCGGTCTGCAGGGCGCTGAAAATTTCACCGGTCGCCATAGCAATCCCGTTGCCGCCCATCGCGTTGATAGTGTCGATGAACACCGGATTGCCCTGCACGCGAATCTTCATGCCCTTTAGGTCCGCAATGTCGCGTACCGGCTTCTTGGTGTAGAGGTTGCGCGTGCCGCCGTCCATCCAGGCCAGCGCGACCAGCTTGGCTTCGGACTGGGTGATTTTGTCGAGGATCTCCTGGCCGATCGGGCCATCGATCACGTGGCGCATGTGGGCGTGATCACGGAACACGAAGGGCAGGTTGAAGACGTTTACGTCCGGCACCACCGGTCCGACGATGCCGAGGCTGATGCGGGTCATCTGGATGGCGTTGAGCTGCACCTGCTCGACGACTTCCTTCTCGGAGCCGAGCACGCCGCCGGCGTGCATTTTGAAGCTGATCTCGCCTTTGCTTTGCTCCTCCAGTTTTTTGCCCATGTTCTGTTCAGCGACAACAGGTGGGTAACCTGCAGGGTGTACTTCAGCGAACTTGATTTTGATTTCGGCCAGCGCTGTGTTTGAAAGGCACAGCGCCAAAGGGAGTGCGGCGAGGATCAACTTGCGTTTGAAGTCCATGGATGTTCTCCGGTGTTGTTATTGTTTTTTCAGATCGAACGGGAAAGCGGTAAGGCGGCGCAGCGTTGGCCGAGTCTCTGGCTCAGCCTTTAAACAGGGGTTCTTCGAGGCCCTTCACTCCGGGGTTTAACGCAAACACGCCGCCAGCCAGCGGCTGGTCGCTGATGTCGCCGCCGGGGCGTATCGAGGTGACGTAAAGCGTGTCCAGATTCGAGCCGCCGAAGGCGCACATCGCGGGCTTTTTGACTGGCACGGTGAGCGAGCGATCCAGCTTGCCCTCGGGAGTGAAACGATGGATCACGCCTTCATCGTTGCCACAGATCCAGTAGCAGCCATCGGCGTCGACCGCTGCGCCATCAGGGCGGCCGGCGTGGTGATTCATGTCCACGAACAGTCGGCGGTTGTGCGGCGTGCCGGTGTCGATGTCGTAATCGAACGCCCAGATCTTCTGCACGGAGGGGTGGGAGTCGGAAAGGTACATGACACGGCCGTCCGGGCTGAAGCCCAGTCCATTAGGCACGATCATGTCGGTAATCTGCGCGGTCAGCGGTTCGGTCTGGTCGGCGCTGTAGCGATACACCGAACCTACGGCCGACGCCTTCGCCATGTCCATGAACATGGTGCCGGCCCAGAAACGGCCCTGGCGATCGCAGCGACCGTCGTTGAAACGCATATTGTCGCTGGCGTGTTTGACGCTGCTCAGCAGTTGCGTAGTGACAGTGCCATCGTTCTGGGGATGAAGGTGGAACAGGCCGCTTTCCATGCCGGCCAGCCAGCTGCCGTCGCTGTAGCGTGCGATGCAAGCGAGCATTTCCGGTGCTTCCCAGCGTGTGGTGAGACCGTCTTGGGAGCTCCAGCGATGGAGGTGACGGGCCGGAATGTCGACCCAGTAAAGCGCCTGTTCCTGGGCGTTCCATACCGGCGACTCACCGGTGGCGTTGCGTGCATCGAGAATCAGCTCTGCGTCCATGACGATCATTCCCTGATTTTGATGGTGAGAGGCCGACATCGCAGTCGGCTTCGTCGTTGAGTCTTACTCGTCGCCGAACGGCCCGTTCGCTACGAACGCCCCGCCCTGATAAACCATGGCGGGGTCATCGGACGCCGGCATCGGCTGCGCTTCCACCTTGGCGCGGAACTGCTCGGAGCTGTCTTTCGGCTGATAGCCCAGATGATTGGCCAGGCGGTTATCCCACCAGACCTTGCTGTTGTCCGATGCGCCGTAAACGATGGTGTGGCCGACGTTCGGAGAGAACAGGCCGCGCTCGATCAGTTGGGTCAGGTCGTCGTAGCTCAGCCAGCTGGCGAGCATGCGGCGGTTCTGGGCTTCAGGGAATGAGGAGCCGATGCGGATGCTGACGGTCTCGATGCCGTAGCGATCGAAATAGAAACTGGCCATGTCTTCGCCGTAGGATTTCGACAAGCCGTAATAGCTGTCCGGGCGACGCATGGCGCTGGCGTCGATGACTTCATCCTGGCGGTAGAAGCCGATGACGTGGTTGGAACTGGCGAAGATCACCCGCTTCACACCATGCCGGCGCGCTGCTTCGTAGATGTGGAAGATGCCGCAAATGTTCGGGCCGAGGATTTCCTCAAAGGATCGCTCCACCGAGACGCCGCCGAAGTGGACGATGGCATCGACGCCGTCGACCAACTGATGAACCGCGTTTTTGTCGGCCAGGTCGCAGATCTGGATTTCTTCGTGGGGGCCGGCTGCCGGTGCCATGTCGGCGATATCGGAAAGGCGCAGGATCCTGGCAAACGGACGCAGGCTTTCGCGCAGGACTTTACCGAGGCCGCCAGCGGCGCCCGTCAGCAAAATACGGTTGAGCGGGGCCTGGGCGTTGAATTCAGTCATCGTGGGAAGCCCTGATTCTGATGTTGTTTTTATGGTGTCATCGGTTGTCGTATGACGTTTGCGGGATTATCAACAGTGCTCACAAATTTTGTCAACGCGACGAAGGTGTAAGCCCCTTTGACGCCGGTCTGAAAATGTCGTCCGCACAGTGCAGATGCCGGGAGAATGCCGCGCCTTCACTTCGCTGTGTCAGGCCCGACGCTTTCCCGGCTAAAGCCGGTCCCACCAGGGGTATGCATTCCTATAGTGGGACCGGCTTCAGCCGGGAAGAGGCCAGTTTGAGCAGCATCACTTTTGCAGTGTGACACCCGACGCCTTCCCGGCTAAAGCCGGTCCCACTCACTGCATGCGACGGCGTTTGCCCCTTACATCAGCGAGATCGGGTAGCTGACGAACACTCGGTTTTCATCGAACTCGTTAGTGCTGTAATCACGGCGCATCGAGGAGTTGCGCCACCGGACGTTGAGGCTCTTGAACGTGCCGCTCTGCACCGTATACGCCAGCTCGGATTCACGTCCCCACTCCTTGCCGTCGGTCACGGTGCCGGTGTGCACGTTACCGCCGCTGATGTAGCGGTTCATCATCGTCAGGCCGGGGACGCCGAATATCGCGAAGTCAAGGTCGTGACGCAGTTGCCAGGAGCGCTCTTTGGCGTTGTCGTAGCTGGAGTTGTAACTGTCGTTGGCCAGCGTGCCGCCGCTGGTGCCGTTGACGCGCATCCACTGGTCGTCGCCATAGACCTTTTGCAGGCCCAGGTAGACGGTGTTGCCTTTGTAGTTGGCGGACAGCATGGCGTAGGCAGTCTTGTTATCCAGCTCGCCGGCCAGCTTGTTGCCGTCCTCTTTGCCGAGGAAGTAGCCCAGGTTGGCACCCAGGGTCCAGTCGCCGATCGGCTGCTTGTGGATGAGATTCAAGAACTCCTGCTGGTAGACGTCTTCCAGCTGCGCGTACCAGAGCCCGACCTGGGTGCGCTTCTCGTTGAAGGTGTATTCGCCGCCGCCAAAGTTGAAGCGGTCCGACTTGAACGCAGCGGATTTGCCGTTCATGAACATGTCTTCCATGCTCGCGTCATTGCGTGGGCTGTTGCCGCGGAACTGGCCGCCGTACAGCGTCAGGCCGGCGATTTCCTTGGAGGTGATCTGCCCGCCGCGGAAGGTTTGCGGCAGAGAGCGGCCGTCATCGGAGCGCAGGATCGGCAGCACCGGCATCCATTCGCCGACCTTCAATTCCGTATTGGAAACTCGCGCCTTCGCCGCCACACCCAGCCGGCCGAAGTTGTCGGCGGGGCGTCCGTCATCATGGATCGGCAACAGCTGAGTGCCGCCCGTGCCCTTGCCGCCATCGAGCTTTTGTGAGTACAGACCCAGCACATCAAGGCCGAAGCCGACCGTGCCCGGTGTGAACCCCGATTTCACATCGAGGATGAAGTTTTGCGTCCACTCTTCCGCGTAGTTCTGAGGGTTCGCCGCATTGGTGAAGTTGCGGTTGAAATAGGCATTGCGCAGGTTGAGCGTGGCCTTGGTGTCATCGATAAAACCTTCAGCGAGGCTCATCAACGGCAGGCTGAATGCGACGCTGCCAGCGCCAATCAACAGCCACGAACGGTTGGTCTGGATCTTCATTTCTTATTGTTCTCCCTTTCTGCTGACAAAACGGTCCCGCACCGAAGGTAGCCACCAGGGCGTCCAAGGCGTTGACAGGGGTGCTCAAGTCACCGGTTTTGAATGAGGCTTACTGCCTGATCGAAACGGTCGTGTCGATCAATCGCTGACGGCTGCCTGGGCAAACACAGGCGCACACGCGGGCACAGCCAGAGCGGAAAAAGCAGAATGAAAAAGGGAGGGGTAGCGGATTTGCTGAGGCGACAGGCGCCGATCGACAGTCATCGTCATGGAAGCATTCCTTTTTATTTTTGTTATCGGTTATGCGTTGTCGTACAACGCGAACTGGAGTATCGGCAGAGATCCCTAGGCTGTCAACGCGCCCGGCCAGGAAACTCGCCAACGGTCGTGATGCCGGGCTTACCAACGGTCGCCAGCGGATATTGCGGCCCCCTTGTTTCTCTGCTAATTTCGAAAATGTTAACGATGACATTTCCGCTTTAACAATAAAAACAACGGGATTTTTCGCTATGACAACTCGCCTCAAGAAAGGCTTTTCCGCCGTTCTCTGTTCCCTCGCCGTGGCTATCGCCTGCGGCAGCGCCCTCAACGTTCAAGCCGCCGACGCCGCAAAGACCGGTCCGCTGAAAATCGGTGCTTCGTTTCAAGAGATCAATAACCCCTATTTCGTGACCATGAAGGACGCCCTTCAGGATGCCACTGCCAGCATCGGCGCAACGCTGCTGGTCACTGACGCGCGCCATGACGTGTCCAAGCAGATCAGCGACATCGAAGACATGCTGCAGAAAGGCATCGATATCCTGATCATCAACCCCACCGATTCGGTCGGCGTTCAGTCCGCCGTCAAGCAGGCCCACGACAAAGGCGTTGTAGTGGTTGCCGTTGACGCTCAGGCCAATGGCCCACTGGACTCGTTCGTTGGCTCGAAGAACTTCGACGCGGGTGTTCAGGCCTGCGATTACCTGGCCAAGAACATCGGCGAGAAGGGTGACGTCGGGATTCTCGACGGCATCGCGGTGGTGCCGATTCTTGAGCGCGTGCGCGGCTGCAAAGAGGCGCTGGGCAAGTACAAAGACATCAAGATCGTCAGCATTCAGAACGGCAAGCAGGAGCGTGATCAAGCGCTGACCGTGACTGAAAACATGCTGCAGGCGCAGCCCAATCTCAAAGGCCTGTTCAGCGTCAACGACAACGGTTCCCTCGGTGCCCTGGCCGCTATTCAATCCAGCGGCATGGACGTCAAGCTGACCAGCGTCGACGGCGCGCCCGAAGCCATCAAGGAAATCCAGAAGCCCAACAGCAAGTTCATCGCCACTTCCGCCCAATACCCTCGCGATCAGGTACGTCTCGCCCTCGGGCTGGCGCTCGCCAAGAAGTGGGGCTCACAAGTCCCGGCGACCATTCCGGTCGACATCCTGCTGGTGGATCAGGCGAAGGCGAAAACCTTCACCTGGTAACGGCCGTGGCGCTGCTCGCCTGAGGTTTTCGGTCAGGCGGGCGCCACGGGTTCTGGCCAGGGAGTTTGGCCCCGGATTCTTGTGAGTTGCGCAGCGATGTTCTGCTGCGACGAGGTGCCCATGAGCTGCCTTCTGCAATTGGAAAACATCTGTAAAAGCTACCCGGGCGTGCAGGCGCTCAAGTCGATCAACCTGAAGGTCGAGCGCGGCGAAATCCACGCGCTGCTCGGCGAAAACGGTGCGGGCAAATCGACCCTGATGAAGATCCTCGCGGGCGTCGAACATCAGGACAAAGGCAGCATTCTCATTGATGGCGCGGAGCAGCATTTCGCGACCTACAACGAGGCCATCGCCGCCGGCATCGGCATTGTCTTTCAGGAGTTCAGCCTGATCCCCTATCTCAATGCCGTGGAGAATATTTTTCTCGGCCACGAGATCGTCAACGGCTTCGGCTTGCTGCGTAAAGGGGAGATGCGCGAGAAAGCCATCGCGCTGTTCGACCGCCTCGGCGTGAAGATCAATCTGGATTGTTCAGTGCAGCACTTGAGCGTGGCCGAGCAGCAGTTTGTCGAGATCGCCAAGGCACTGGCCCTTGAAGCGCGTTTGCTGATTCTCGACGAACCGACCGCCACCCTGACGCCGTCCGAGGCCGCGCTGCTGTTCGACATCGTGCGCGAGCTGAAAAGCCAGGGCGTGGCGGTTATCTTCATCTCTCACCACCTGGAAGAGATTTTTCAGGTCTGCGACCGCATCAGTGTGCTGCGCGATGGCGCCAACGTGGGCGCGCTGACCGTCGCCAACAGCGATATCGACACCCTGGTGGAGATGATGGTGGGGCGGCGTCTGGAAGCGAGCTTTCCGCCCAAACAGTCCCGCGCTCAGGGCGAAGTCGTGCTGCAAGTGCGTGACATCCAGCTGACCCGCAATGGTCCGCACAACAGCTTCAACCTGCACAAGGGCGAGATTCTCGGGTTTGCCGGGCTGGTAGGGTCCGGGCGTACCGAGCTGGCGCTGGGCGTGATCGGCGCGTTGCCGGTGGTCAGCAAGGATGTGCTGCTGCGGGGACAGCCGGCGCACCTCAATGATCCGGCGCAGGCGCTGGCCAGTGGCATTGGACTGCTGCCGGAAAGCCGCAAGAGCGAAGGGCTGATCGTGGATTTCACCATTCGCGAGAACATCTCCCTGAACAATCTGGGCAAGTACGAAGGCGCGGCGCACCTGCTCGACCGGCACAAGGAGGACACCACCACCGCCGAGCTGATGAAGCAGCTGTCGATCAAGGCGCCGAGCTGTGAAAGCCGGGTCATCAACCTCAGCGGCGGCAATCAGCAGAAGGTTGTCATCGCGCGCTGGATCAATCACCACTGCGACATCCTGATCTTCGACGAGCCGACCCGAGGCATCGACGTCGGCGCGAAAGCGGAGATCTACACCCTGATGCGCACACTCACCGAACAAGGCTTCGCGATCATCATGATCTCTTCGGAACTGCCGGAAATCATCGGTATGTGCGACCGCGTGGCCGTTTTCAACAAGGGCGCTATCGTCAATGTGCTGGAGGCTTCGGCCATCAATCCGCAGGAAGTGATGCGCCACGCCACCGGGAGCCTGAACAGTGAACACCTCCATTAAACCCATGACCGCGCAGCCCAACCGGATGCAGCTCAACTTCGCTCGATTGATCCGCTCGCCCGCCTTCTATCCCTTCGTGGGGCTGGTGGTGGTGACGGTCTTCATGATTTTCGCCAGCGACAAGTTTCTCACCGGGGCGAACCTGGAAAACATCGCCCGCCAGGTGTCGATCAACGCAATCATCGCGGTCGGCATGACCTGCGTGATCCTCACCGGCGGTATCGATTTGTCGGTGGGTCCGGTGATGGCATTGTCCGGCACGCTGACCACCGGGCTGATGGTGGCAGGCGTCCCGGCGCCGATCGCGATCCTCATCGGCTTGCTGATTGGTGTGGGCTTCGGGGTGGGCAACGGTATCTTTGTGGCTTACCTGAAAATGCCGCCGATCATCGTCACGCTGGCGACCATGGGCATCGCGCGCGGGCTGGGCCTGATGTACACCGACGGCTACCCGATTGCAGGGATGCCGGACTGGTTCGCCTGGTTCGGACGCGGCACGCTGTTCGGCATTCAAGTGCCTATCCTGATCATGCTGGCGACCTACTTTTTCGCCTGGGTGCTGCTGCAGCACACCCGCGTCGGTCGCTACATTTACGCCATCGGTGGTAACGAAGAAGCCGTGCGGCTGTCCGGCGTGCGCGCCTCGCGGTTCAAGCTGCTGGTGTACTCGATCAGCGGGCTGACGGCAGCGATTGCCGGGCTGGTGTTGTCGTCACGGCTGATGAGCGGGCAACCGAACGCCGGCGTCGGCTTCGAACTGGACGCCATTGCGGCTGTGGTGCTCGGCGGTGCGTCGATTGCCGGCGGTCGTGGCGTGATCATCGGCACGCTGGTGGGCGCGATGCTGCTTGGCGTGCTGAACAACGGCCTGAACATGCTCGGCGTGTCGCCCTATGTGCAAAGCGTGATCAAGGGCGGAATCATTTTGCTGGCGATTTTCATCAGTCGGCAGCGGCATAAATGATGGATCTGCGACGTCCGTGCCTGCCTCATCGCGAGCAAGCTCACTCCTACAGGGCGACGCGATCATTGTAGGAGTGAGCTTGCTCGCGATAGGGCCGGTCCAGTCACTGATGAATTTGAAACGATATCGGCTATCTCAGCCGTCATCCAAACATCAAAACAGGTAACCCGACATGGAACAAAACACAAAAACCACCATGCAAGCCGTCGTCTGCCATGCTCCGAAAGACTACCGTCTGGAGCAGATCAGCAAACCCGTTGCGCGGGCCAATGAACTGGTGATCCGCATCGGAGCCTGCGGGATCTGCGCCAGTGACTGCAAATGTCACTCGGGCGCGGCGATGTTCTGGGGGGGCGAGAGCCCGTGGGTGAAAGCGCCTGTGGTGCCCGGCCACGAGTTTTTCGGTTATGTCGACTCGGTGGGCGAGGGCGCTGAAGAGCACTTCGGCGTAAAGGTGGGGGACAAGGTCATCGCCGAGCAGATCGTCCCGTGCGAGAAGTGCAAGTTTTGCAAGTCCGGCAAGTACTGGATGTGCGAAGTGCACAACATCTTCGGCTTCCAGAAAGACGTCGCCGAGGGCGGCATGGCGCAGTACATGCGCATCCCGAAAACCGCCATCGTGCACCACATTCCCGAGTCGGTTTCACTGGAAGATTCGGCGCTGATCGAGCCGATGGCCTGCTCGATTCACACCGTCAACCGCGGTGATGTTCAGCTCGACGACGTCCTGGTGATTGCCGGCGCCGGCACCCTCGGTCTGTGCATGGTGCAGGTCGCTGCGCTGAAAACGCCGAAGAAGCTGGTGGTCATCGATATGGTCGACGAGCGCCTGGAGTTGGCGAAAAAATTCGGCGCCGACGTGGTGATCAACCCGAGCCGAGACAACGCGAAAGAGATCATCAACGGGCTCACCGATGGCTACGGCTGCGACGTTTACATCGAGACCACGGGCGTGCCGATCGGCGTCACCCAAGGCCTTGATCTGATCCGCAAGCTGGGCCGCTTTGTGGAGTTCAGCGTGTTCGGCGCCGAGACCAGCGCTGACTGGTCGATCATCGGCGATCGTAAAGAACTGGATGTACGCGGCGCTCACTTGGGGCCCTATTGCTACCCGATCGCCATCGACCTGTTCGAGCGCGGGCTGGTGACATCGGAAGGCATCGTCACCCACGACTTCGGTCTGGACGACTACGCCGAAGCGTTCGCCCTGGCCGATTCGACCAAGTCGATCAAGGTGCTGCTCAAGCCGGTCAACGCATAACGCTGTCTCTGTAGGAGCCATCGGAGGTTACGACGGTCGCGATGCGGTGTACCTGACACAACGCTTTCGCGACCGTCGTGACCTCCGATGGCTCCTACAGGGGACCGTGGCACGCCTCAAACAACCCAATAACAACAAGAGCGCACCCGGATGGATTACGTCATCGGTGTCGACATCGGCACCCAAAGCACCAAGGCGTTACTGGTCGATGCCCAAGGCCGGATCATCGCGCAGCACAGCCACAGTTATAAGGTCGACACCCCCAAACCGCGCTGGGCCGAACAATGGCCGCAGGTCTGGCTCGACGCCGTGGAAATCTGTGTCGCCGCCTGCATGCGCAAAAGCGCGTTGCCCAAAGACAGCGTCAAAGCCCTGTGTGTCAGCAGCCTGTATGGCGGCTCCGGCATTGCCGTCGATGCTCAGATCAAACCCTTGTACCCGTGCCTGATCTGGATGGACCGCCGCGCCGAAGCCCAGGTCGAGTGGGTCAATCAACACGTCGACCTTGAGCGGCTTTACACGATCACCGGCAATTCGGTGGACAGCTATTACGGCTTCACCAAAATGCTCTGGCTCAAGGACAAACAGCCGCAAGTCTGGGCCGACACGCGCTACCTGCTACCGCCCAATAGCTACGTCAATTACTGCCTGACCGGCGAGGTCGCGGTGGACCACAGCTCTGCCGGCAACATCGGCGGCGTCTACGACGTCAAGGCGCGGGGCTGGTCGGCAGAGATGCTCGACGCGCTGGGCATCCCGGCGTCGATGATGCCCGAGCGCCTGGTTCACTCCGGTGATGTGGTCGGTGGCTTGTTGCCCGAATGGGCCGACCGCCTTGGGCTCACCCCTCACATTCCGCTGCTCGGTGGCGGTGTCGATGCCGCCATGGCGACCTTCGCTGCGGGCGTCACCCAGGCCGGCAATCACGTGGCGATGATCGGCACCAGCATGTGCTGGGGCTACCTCAATCAGCAGGTAGACGCCCGGCACGGCCTGGTCAGTTTCCCCCACGTCTTCAACGGCGCGAAGGACCTCTACATCTTCGGCGGCGCAATCACCGCCGGCGCCTCGGTCAGCTGGTTTCGCGAGCAGTTCTGTCAGGCTGAAGAGCAGCAAGGCCGCGAGACCGGCGAAGACAGCCACGTGATACTCGAGCGCGCGGCAATGAAGATCCCGGCCGGTAGCGATGGCGTGCTGTTCCAACCGTACCTGATGGGCGAGCGCAGTCCGGTATGGGACGCCAAAGCCAGCGGCAGCTTTGTCGGCCTGAGCCTTTATCACAGTCGAATCCATCTGTATCGCGCGGTGCTCGAAGGCGTCACTTTCGCGCTTCGGCACAACATCGAAGCGGGCACCAAAGGCGCGCAATCCCTGGACCCTCGGCTGATCGTGGTCGGCGGTGCCAGCCACTCGGACCTGTGGATGCAAATCATCGCCGACGTCACCAACTTTCCGGTCTACACCATCGTCCAGGAAGTCGAAGCGGCGCTCGGTGCCGCGCTGCTCGCTGCTCATGCGGTCGGTCTGGTGGATGAGGCGCAGGTCCACAAAGGCTGGGTCCAACTGGAGCTACGGGCCGAGCCTCAAACGGAGAACGTCGCGCTGTATTCGCGGCTGTTCGCCGATTACGTGGCGCTGTACCCGGCGCTGAAACCGATCATGCATCGCTTGCAGGGAGCGTGACTGTGAACACGGCTCAATTTGATTTCAGCGGCCAGCGCATTTTGGTCACCGGCGCCAGCAGCGGCATTGGCTGGGAGGTCGCGCAGCAACTGTTGAGCAGCGGCGCCGAGGTGTATGCCATCGGCCGCGATGCGTCGGCGCTGGAAAAGCTCGCGGGGCAGGGCTGTTTGGCGTTGCGCGTGGACGTGGCTGATCAGCCGTCATTGGCCGCAGTGCTGGCGGACTTGCCGGTGATGCACGGCCTGGTCAACTGCGCCGGGATTTCCATATTGGAGTCCGCGACCGAGGTGAGCGCTGAGGCGTTCGATCAGGTCATGTCGGTCAATGTGCGGGCGGCGGCGATGATCGCGGGGGCAGTGGCGAAGAAGATGATCGCTGAAGGCGTGGCGGGGAGCATCGTCAACGTGTCGAGCCAAGCCTCATTGGTGGCGCTGGACGATCACTTGAGCTACTGCGCGTCAAAGGGCGCGATGGATGCCATGAGCCGTGTGCAGTGTGGCGAATGGGGCCGGCACGGGATTCGCGTCAACAGCGTGAACCCGACTGTGACCCTGACGCCCATGGCGCAGATGGCCTGGAGTGAGCCGAGCAAACGCGACCCGGCGCTGGCAGCCATTCCCCTCGGCCGCTTCGCTGAAACCGCAGAAGTCGCGGCGCCGATCCTGTTCCTGCTGAGCAGCGCGGCGTCGATGATCAGTGGTGTGTCGTTGCCGATTGATGGGGGTTACACGAGCCGGTAGAACGCAACTCGCAATGGTAGGAGCGTGGCTTGTCCCGCGATCTGCCGGGCACCGGCAGCAAAGTCTGTCGACGCGGTGAAACAGAAATACCGTAGCGTCTGTCATCGCGACCGGTTCCCGGTCGATCGCGGGACAAGCCACGCTCCTACAGGGGACCGCGTCGAGTTGGGGAGGGTAAGAGTTTCACGGGAGAGGTTTGGCGATGAGTCGATAATAAAGGCTCACCCGCCAACGCCATTCTCCAACTCCCCGACAATCACCACCTGGGCCTTCGGCAGATGCCGGTCCTCGATTCGCTCCAGCAGCAGTTTCACCGCGCTGCTTCCGGCCAGAGACGCATCGTGGGCGATGCAGGCGATGGGGATGCCGAAGATGTCGGCGAACGGCAGCCGGTCAATGCCGCAGATGGCCACGCTGTTGTGGGCGATATCGCGGTCGCGCAGGGCTTTCATGGCGCCCAGGGTGATGAGCTGGTTGAAGCCGAAAATCGCGTCTGGCACTGGATGGTCGCGCAGGTAATCCAGCGTGCTCTGGTGCGACGGCTCCAGGGTGTAATCACCGGCAAACACATCCAGTTGCACCGGCTTGCCGCTCTCGACAATCGCCGCTTTCACGCCCTTCAGACGCTCCTCGGAAATCCGCGAATGCGCAGGGCCGGTCAGCACCAGCATGCGGCTCATCGTCGGGCTTTGCGCCAGCAGGTAGCGGGCGCCTTTCAAGCCGCTGTGATAGTTATCCAGCACCACATGGCTGAACGGGCTGGCAGGCAATGCGCGGTCCAGTTGCACCACGGGAATGTCGCCGTTGCCCAGGCGACTGAGATAGACCGGCTGGTACGCCGGCTCGTCCGACACCGGCGACAGCACGATGCCGGCCACGCGATAACTCAGCAGCGTATCCACTGCCTTGGCTTCGAGTTCTTCGGAGCCGTCGGTGTCCACCAGCATGATGGTGTAACCGCGGGTTTTCGCCTCGCGGGAAATCGCCTTGATCATCTCGCTGTAGAAGGGGTTGTCCACCGACGCGGTAATGACCCCGATGATCATGCTCTCGCTGCGCTTGAGGCTGCGGGCAAAGGCATTGGGGACGTAATCGAGCTCTTGCGCCACTTCCAGAATGCGCGCCAGGGTGGCGGGCTTGACCAGATCGGGTTTGTTCAGCGCCCGGGAAACAGTGACAGGCGTCATGTTCACTCGGCGGGCGATGTCGGAAATGGTGACGGGGGTTTTCTTGCTCATGGGCGATTGGCTGCCTGAAATCCGGGACAACCTGCGGGGCAGTCGCATCCCTCCAAAGAGTGCCAAGGCTAGCACGATGGAGGGCGCGAAAGGGATGACGATGTCGGGGCTGGCAAGCAATGCGACGGCTTTATTTTCGGACGCTGGCTGACTGTCTGATGACGCTCTGCCGATAACCGGGCGCCAGGGTCAGACGCTGGTTTCCATTGCCTGGGCGTGTGCGCGGGGTCTGGCTTTGACGGGAGTGGAAATCTGCAATTCGGTGAGCTCGTCAAAGCGGGAAAGCTCGCGGCGCAGCTCAAGCATGTAATCCAGCGCGCCGCTCAGGCAAATGCTGTAAGCCAGCAATTCGACGCCTTCTTCGACGGTGGTTTTCGCCAGTCGCGCGTAGCCGCCCTGAAGGATGCCGTGCCACAGCGAGCCCATGCCGAACAGTCGCGAGAAGATCAGCACCAGCAGGCCCGCCATGACGAAGCCGAAGGCTGGGCGCACTGAGAAGCGAGCCAGGCCCGAGACCACGTCGCGCCGCGCACTCTTGTTGCCCAACGCCTTGTAGACGCAGGTGCCAGCAGTGAGCAGGGCGGGCCATAGCCAGAAACTGTGACTGATCGGGTCAAACAACCCGTCCAGCTCACGAATCAGCATGCAGGCAAAGAAGCCGCCAATCAGGATGCCAATGCCTCGTTGCCCTGGTTGGCGCGCCGAGACCCAGAACACCCCCGCGATGATCGCCAGCATGACTTCCTGGCTGACTTCGGTGAACGAGGTTTCGAGGATGTCCGTTTTAGCGACGAAGATGTCGATGAACACCATGCCGATACTGAAGAGGGTAAGCGTCAGCATGACGCTAAAGCGCGTCAGTGCCGATTTAATAAGTTTTAGATCGTTGTTCACAAGTTTTTCACTGCCGAGCCGGTATTAAGGGGCGCGACTCTAAAGAACTTTTCCGGGCTCGCCAAACAGCAGATAAGTTCATTCTTCCGCTTTTTCTCTTCTTCAGTAACAGTCTTTTGTTATATCCGCTCTTGCGATTTTTTAAATCCGCAGTTTCCGCGTGAATACTACCGCAGCATTGCGGGATCGGGCCGCTCATGCGGGCTGATGGGCGTGAAACACACAAAGTCAAAGTGTTTAACCTGATGTTGAATATGTTCACGCATACTTCAAAATCGGCTGAGCATGAACCTCGACAACGCTCTCAGGTCTACCTTGCCTGGTCTGGATCAGCGACACTGCGTGTCTTGTTTATACCGGTGCCCGGAGCGCTCATGTCCTTGCCTGCTTCCCCTTCTTCCACGCGCGATTTCATCTTCGCCGCTTGCGCGTTGCTCATTGCCATGGTCGGCACCACGCTGCCCACGCCGTTGTATGCGCTCTATCAACAGCGGCTCGGCTTCGACGCGAGCTGGTTGACGATCATTTTCTCGATCTATGCGGCGGGCGTTATCGCAGCACTGTTGGCGGTCGGCAGCTGGTCCGATCAATTAGGGCGCAAGCCGTTGTTGCTGGCAGGGCTGGCGATGGGGGCTATAAGCGCGGTCATCTTTCTGTTCAGCGATTCAATTGGCGGCCTGCTGATCGGCCGGCTTTTTTCCGGCTTCAGCGCGGGCATCATGACCGGCACGGCCACTGTTGCCGTCATCGAACTGGCCCCCAAGAGCTGGAAGAACGCCACGCTCGTGGCCACGGCCGCCAACATGTTCGGCCTCGGCATCGGGCCTCTGCTCGCTGGCTACACCTCCCAGTTTCTGCCGGACGCGCTGCACCTGGTGTTCTACGTGCACCTGGGAATGCTCGTGCTGGCGACGCTCGGCATCGCGCTGATTCGCGAAACCGTACAGCGTCCTGCGGTGCTGAAACTGGGCATCCAAAAGCCTTCCGTTCCGGCTTCCGTGCGCAGCGTGTTTATCTCCGCGTCCATCGCCGGGCTGGCGGGTTTCAGCGTGGCAGGATTGTTCACCAGCATGGTGCCGTCGGTGATGATCCACGTCATGCATGAGCAAGGCGGGCTGTTGATCGGCGCGGTGATCGGCTTGTTCTTCGTCGCCTCCATCATCGGCCAGGCGCTTTTGCAGGTCTTGCCGAAGGACCGGCACATGACCCTCGGTTGCGTCGGGTTGATCATCGGCATGATTTGTCTGGGGCTGAGCATTGCTACCTCGCAGTTGGGGCTGTTGATTGCGGCGGGGCTGGTGGCAGGCGTCGGCCAGGGCATGATCCTGCGCGCCGGCATGGGCGCGGTCACGGCCAGTAGCCCGCCTCATCAGAAGGCTGCCGTGACGTCAGCATTCTTCGTGGTGCTTTACGTGTCGATCTCGGTGCCGGTGGTGGCGGTGGGTTTCAGCGTGCGAGTGTTTGGTCTGGAGCATGTGGGCGAATTCTTCGCCGCGCTGGTGGCCGTCGTGGCCTTGCTGGCGATGATCAGCATGAAGCGTGTGCAGTCAAAACAGGCCGCCCTGTCGGCGTCCGGGAGCTGAACAATGAGCGTTAAAGTCGGCTTGATCTCGGACACCCACGGCCTGCTGCGCCCTCAGGCACTGCAGGCATTGCAGGGCTGCGATTACCTGATCCACGGTGGCGACATCGGCAAGCCGGAAATCCTCGAGGCGTTGAAGGCCATCGCGCCACTCACGGTGGTGCGAGGCAACAATGACACCGACGACGCCTGGGCCTGCGACGTGCCGTACGAAGCGGTTTTGCGGATCGGCGGCCTAGCGATTTACACCACGCACATACTGGCCGATGTGCCGAAAGCATTGCCCGAAGGTGTCCGTGTCGTGGTCACCGGGCACTCCCACCGGCCCTTGCAGCAGATGCGCAACGGCGTGCTGTTCATCAACCCGGGCAGCGCCGGACCGCGACGATTTAAATTGCCGATCACGATCGGCCTGCTGCACATCGATGGCGACGAAGTGCGCGGTGAGTTGATCGAGCTGGCGCTCACATAACCCCGGCTTGTCTTGGTCTCGCCTCTGCCGACCGGCGTAGGAGCGCGCTGGCCCGCGATGGCGTTCAGTCTATGAATCCCTGTCGCCTGGCACGCCGCGTTCGCCAGCAAGCCGCCTCCTTGATCTGATAGCGTTCGCCGAATATCCCGGTTACTTCGCAATCGGGTCCAGGCCGCTGGCCTTGATGGCTGGCGCGGCTGCCGATGAGCTCAGAAACTCCAGAAACTGTTTGGCCTGCTCAGGGTGTTTGCTCTGGATCACCACGCCCGCGGAGTAGAGGGTCATCTGCTGCGCCTGGTCGGGGATCAGGCCGATGATGTCGATGCCCTCCACCGGCTTGAGCTCGCTCAGCTGCTGAAAGCCGATCTCGGCGTCTCCGCGTGCGACGACTTCGCCGACGGGCTCGGCGGGGATCATGCGGCTTTTGCTCTGAATCCGGTCGGCGATGTGCATCTGGCTGAACAGCACGCGGGACAAGTACACGCCGCTGGCGCTGTCCGAGTAGGCAATGCTTTTGGCGTCCAGCAGGGTCTGCTTGAAGGCTTCCATGGTGCTGATGTCCGGGTGCGGCGCGCCGTGACGCACGGCCATGGCGATGTAGGATTTGCCCAGATCGACGCGGGTCTTCGGATCGACCTTGCCTTCCTTGATTAACTTGTCCAGCGCCGCACCGACCATCAACACCACGTCGGCCGGCTCGTGGCGCGCCAGTCGGTTGGGAATTGCCTGGGGCGTCGCGCCCATTGAAGGCGCCACTTCTCCTTGCAGCTTCACGCCGGCGCGCTGTTCGTAATCGGGGGCTACAGCCTTGAACGCGCCCATGATCCCGCCCGAACTCAGCACGATCAGCTGGACCGGTGCAGGTGCCGTGGCGGCGTGGGAGAAGGCGACAGGAACGAGGGAGAGGGCGGCACTGAGGAGATAAGGCAACATTCTTTTCATGGAGATAAACCCGGCGTTGGAGATGAATATGACGAAATAAAACAGCGCGGGCAGTATGTGGCAATTGTGAGATCAGTAAATCCCTTTCTTGCCAGTGCACCTGCGATGTTCGTCTTCAACCCCTTGCACCGCCTGCGTCGGGCGGCTTTTCGCCCGACGCAGATAAAGCGGATTTACACCTTGAAGTGGCTGACCAGCATTTGCAGCTGGTTGCCCAATCGTGCGAGTTCGACGCTTGAAGCGGCAGTTTCTTCGCTGGCGGCGGCCGTCTGTTCGGACACGTCGCGCACGTTGACGATGCTGCGGCTGATCTCTTCGGCCACCGAGCTTTGCTGCTCGGCAGCGGCTGCGATCTGCTGGTTCATGGCCTGAATGTTCGACACTGTCTGGGTAATGTTTTCCAGCGACGTTCCGGCCTTGCGGGTCAGGGCCACCGAGCTGTCGGTCAGGTTGCGGCTGCTGAGCATGATCTCCGATACCTGGCGAGTGCCGTTTTGCAGCGCGGCGACCAGACCTTCGATCTCTTCGGTGGATTGCTGAGTGCGTTGCGCCAGGCCTCGCACCTCGTCGGCGACCACGGCAAAACCGCGACCGGCTTCACCGGCACGGGCCGCCTCGATGGCCGCGTTGAGGGCCAACAGGTTGGTCTGCTCGGCAACGGCCTTGATCACGTCCATGACCTTGCCGATCTTGTCGCTTTCCTGTTCCAGCACCGACATCGCGTCAGTGGAACGGACCACTTCACTGGCCAGTTTCTCAATCTGCACGATCGCTTCGCCTACCACTTTGTCGCCTTCACGTGCCTGCTTGTCAGCGGCAGAAGCGGCGACCGACGCCTGCTCGGCGTTGCGCGCCACCTCGTGAACAGTGGCTGACATTTCGTGCATCGCGGTGGCGACCTGGTCGGTTTCGACCTTCTGGCTGTTGACCCCGGCGCTGGTCTGTTCGGTCACGGCCGACAGCTCTTCAGCTGCGCTGGCAATTTGCGTGACACTGTCACGGATGCCGCCGATCAACTCACGCAACGTGGCGCCCATGCGCTGGATGCCCATTTGCAGAACGCCCAGTTCATCTTTGCGGGTCACGACCATGTTGTGGGACAAGTCGCCGGAGGCAATGCGGTCGACGACAGCCAGAGTCTGCTGCAGTGGACGGGTGATCTGGCGGGTAATGATGATCGCCGCCAGGGTGCCGAGAATCAGCGCCAGGAGCGTGCCTGCCAACTGCAGCGTGCGGGCTTGCTGAATGTCAGCCTGGCCCAAGGTGTTCTGCAGATCAGTGAGCTGTTGCGCCAGCTTCACGATGACACCCTGTTCCTCGGTCATCTCGGTGCGCGCAGCATTGATATTGCCAGTGGCGAGCTTGAATCCCTGCACCGAGTTGCGATAGCCGATCAGCGCCGCTTCCAGCTGCTTCAGGCGCTCGGCCTGAGTGCCGCCAAACATGGCGTTGAGTGGCGCGAGGCCGTCGAGGGCGGTGGTCAATTGGCGCATGGCCGCTTCTTCAGTCTTGGCCGAGACGCTGCCTGTGTACCCGCGTACTTCATAACGCACCAGCATCACGTCTTCGCGGGCTTTGATGACGGCCTGGTACTGCTCGAAACGGCGTTCATCCGTCGGGTCGAGCTTCATCACATCATCGCTGATCGCGGCAATAAGGTCGGCTGCGTTCACCGCGTCGACGCCCATGCTATCGCGCACCTTGGCGCTCGCAAGGTAGGACTCGCGCATTTTTTTCAACGAGCCTTCATAAGCGCTGATCTGCTCGCCCATGGTTTTGATGAGCGGGACGTTCTGCGGGTTAGTGAAGGTTTTTTGCAGAAATTGCTGCTGCGCCTTGAATGCGTCGAGCGCGGTCTGAACGCTTTGCGCGGCCACTTCGTCGCCGTTGCTGAGCATATATTGCAGGCGCGTCACCCGCAGGTCGGTGAGCTTCTGGCTGAGCTTGGTGATATCACCCACCCATTGGCTGCGTAAGCTCATCTGGCCCAGGCTGTTCCAGCCCACCAGGGCCAGCAGGGCAGTCAGTACAAGCACGACGCCGAAGCCCAGGGCTAGCTTCTTATTGACGCTGATGTTGGCCATCCAGCTGTTCATTCCATTTTCTCCAGAATCCGTAATTTTTTGAAATCGTCAGCTGGAGAGTTGTTGTTATGGAGCCAGCGAAACATTCATGTGTACGAATGCATCGGCAGGCTGCGGAGAATCTGTAACCGATGTGTGACTTGTCTGATGAGCGTGTACGAGGTTGGCAAATGCTGGCGCCAATCTTTTCGCCGTCATCTGTAACGGGCATGAAATCTTTCAACTGTTGGCAAGCCCGCTAACGCACTACCGTGTAAAGGCCGCGAGACTTCGCCGCCACCGATGGCGATTTTCTAATCACGACAGGACGTTTGGCCATGGGGTCAGTTCAGCGATTTACCACGCTAGACAGCTTCAGGGGCGTTTTCGCCTTGCTGGTGGTGTTCCATCACCTGCATGTCGTGGGCGCGTTCATCGAGCTGCCGTTTTTTCGCAGAGCCGAGATCCTGCTCAACTTCTTCTTTGTGCTCAGCGGTTTTGTCCTTGCCCACTCGTATGGCCTGAAGGCGCCGTTTGGCTTCAAGCGTTTCGTCATATCGAGAATATTCCGCCTGTACCCGCTGCACGTCGTGATGCTGCTGGTGTTTATCCTCTTCGAAGGCGTGCGTTGGGCGGCCTACAAGAAAGGGTTTACCCTGAACAACGTGCCGTTCACCGGGCTGTTCGACCCGTCAGAGATCCTGCCCAATCTGCTACTGGTGCAAGCCTGGACGACGCTCACTGAAACCATGTCGTTCAATTACCCGTCATGGAGCATCAGCATCGAGTTCTACATCTACCTGCTCTTCGGCGCGCTGTGCCTGCTTTCGTTGAAAAGCCGCTTTGTGATGTTTGCCTGCGTGGCCATCGTTGCATTCACGATGATCTTCACTGAACACGAACCGCTGGTCTGGCGGGCCATGATGGGGCTGTCCTGCTTCTTTGCCGGCAATATCACGTACCTGGCTTACCTGCTGATTCGCGACCGATTCGTGCCGGTGTGCTGGCTGATGACGGTGCTCGAAGTGGGGCTGACGTGCACAACGTACTGGATGGTGATGAACGACTACAGCGACCGCTCGCCCATTGCCAGCCTGACGTTCTGCGTGCTGGTGCTGGTGTTCGCGTTCGAGGCCGGGCTGGTATCGACTTTCCTGAAAACTGCGGTATTCAGGCTGCTGGGCAAGTTGTCGTACTCCATCTATATGACCCACGCCGCGCTGCTGTTTTGCCTGTCGACGGTGTTCATCGTGGCGCAGAAGCTCACCGGGCGAGATCTGTCGCCGATGATCAACGGTCAGCGTTTCATGGACACCGGCTCAGAGCTGGCCAACAACGCGCTGGTGATCGCGGTGACCCTCGTAGCGATTGGCCTGGCAGCCCTGGCTCACACGTACATCGAGCTGAAGGGCGTCGAGTTGGGCAAGCGGATGGTCGGGCAATCGCCGAGTAAAGCACCGGTCAGTCAGGGCATGGGTGATGGCTTGAAGCCGCAGGTGGATCGCGCGGCGTGAACCCCCGATGGATACGCTGAGGCCTACTCGCGGCGGAGCCAGTCCACCATTCCCAGCCCTGCCGCGCGGCCGCTGGAGAAACAGGCGGTGAGCAAATATCCGCCGGTGGGCGCCTCCCAGTCGAGCATCTCTCCGGCGCAGAACACGCCCGGCAGGGACGGGATCATCAATTGCTCGTTCAGCGCTTCGAATCTCACCCCGCCCGCTGTGCTGATGGCTTCATCCAGCGGGCGCGGCTTGATCAGTGTCAGCGGCAAGGCCTTGATCGCCAGCGCAAGCAAGGCTGGATCAGCGAATGTCACTGCGGGGGTAAGCTCGCGCAACAGCGCCGCCTTCACGCCGTCGAGGCCCAACTGGCTGTGCAGATGCTTGGACATCGAGCGTGAACCGCGCGGTTTGCTCAGGGCCTTCTGTACCTGGGGGACGGTTTTTCCGGGCAGCAAATCAATCTCGACCGTGGCCGAGCCCGACTGATT
Source organism: Pseudomonas graminis (assembly GCF_900111735.1). GTDB lineage: Bacteria > Pseudomonadota > Gammaproteobacteria > Pseudomonadales > Pseudomonadaceae > Aquipseudomonas > Aquipseudomonas graminis. The sequence continues at coordinate 93,782 of NZ_FOHW01000011.1, forward strand.
GATCGCCTCGCGGATCTGCGCGGACAAGGCGTAAACGAGGCTGCCCTCCACGCCAGTCTGGGTGATCACGCATTCGCCCAGGCGCAAGGTCTGGTCTCGCAGTCCCATCGCGATGTTCTTCAGCGGCGCGCCGGCGAACTTGCTGCGCAGCAGTTCGCTCCAGGCCGAGACGTCGAACCCGCAATTGGCGGCTTGCAACGGCGCTATCCTGACCCCGCGTTCTTCAAGCAGTGGCACCCACGCGCCATCCGAACCCAGCCGCGACCAACTGGACCCGCCCAACGCCAGCAGCGTGGCGGCAGGGTTCAGGGCGAGTTCGCCATCGGGACCGGATATGCGCAACGTATTGTCGGCATTCCAGCCCAGCCATCGGTGACGGGTGTGGATAACTACGCCGGACTCACGCAGGCGCTTGAGCCAGGCGCGCAGCAGTGGCGCAGCTTTCATGTCGGTGGGGAACACGCGGCCCGAACTGCCGACGAAGGTCTGGATGCCCAAACCGTGAATCCACTCGCACAGCGCCTGCGCGCCGAAGCTGCGCAGCAGCGGCGCGATCAGCGGGGCGCGTTCGGCATAGCGGGAAACGAACGCAGGCGACGGCTCGGAGTGGGTAATGTTCATGCCGCCCACACCAGCCAGCAGAAACTTGCGCCCGACCGAGGGCATGGCGTCGTAGAGATCTACCTTGAGCCCCGCCTGGCTCAGCACTTCAGCGGCCATCAGGCCGGCAGGTCCGCCGCCGATGATGACGACTGTCTGGGTGCTTGAGGTGGCGGGAAACGTCATGGCTGGGCGGACACTGGTGGAAAGAGGGGCGCGCATTCTACGCGAGCTTCGTGAAACGCGGCCAGCCTGTGGAAAACTTTTTGATCAAAAAACGTACAGCGTGCGCCAGGCCCAGTGTTATCAGGGAATCGTGGCCTTGCACTCAGGTTATCCACAGGCGGTTCCACAGGGGATGTGGGTAAGTTCTGCGATCGCTCACAGGCCGCGCTCTACCCACACGCGCTGGGCACTGTGGTGCAGAATCCCGTGCCGCCGGGCGAGCGCTTCCCGGTCCTTGCTGTAGCCACCGCCAATCACGCCCATCACCGGAATGTCCCGGCCCAGGCAATGGCGCATCACCGCCTCGTCACGGCGGGCAACCCCTGTGTCGGTCAGCTGCAGATACCCCAGCGCGTCGTCCTTGTGCACATCCACGCCAGCGTCGTACAGCACCAGATCAGGCCGATACAGCGGCAGCAGGTAATTGAGGGTGTCGTCGACCACTTTCAGATAATCGTCGTCACCCAGGCCCATTGGCAGCGGAATGTCCCAGTCACTCTGGGCCTTGCGCGCGGGGAAGTTCTTTTCGCAGTGCAGCGAGACGGTGATTGCGTCATCGGTGTGTTCGAGAATCCGCGCGGTGCCGTCGCCCTGATGCACGTCGCAGTCGAAAATCAGCACCCGGTCGACGCGTCCGCTGTGCAGCAGGTACTGACTGATGATCGCCAGGTCGTTGAAGATGCAGAAACCGGCCGGGTAATCGTAATGCGCATGATGGGTCCCGCCCGCCAAGTGACAGGCCAGTCCGTGTTTTAGCGCCATTTCTGCGGTCAGCAAAGAACCTCCCACCGCACGCACCGTACGTCGGGCGAGATCCTCGGTCCAGGGCAGGCCAAGGCGACGTTGATCCTCCCGCGACAGCGCGCCGTCCATATAACGGCTGATGTAGCCAGGGTCATGGGCGAGCGCGAGGATGTCCGTTGGGCAGACCTGCGGGCGAAACAATTGAGCATCTGTCGTCAGGCCGGTGTCGATAAGGTGGTCGTGCAGAAGCCGGAACTTGTCCATCGGGAAGCGATGGTCCGGCGGAAAGTCCGGGCTGTAGTCTTCGTGATAAATAAGGGGCAGGGGCATGGTGGGCACGCGTCTGGTTCGAAGGGGAATCTTGCCAGTTCTGACGATCACCGCACAGCGATTTGCCTGAGCGGGAAGATCGCCAGCCGGCAGGGAATTTGAAAGCCGAGGCACAGGGAGAAGATCGATGGAGCCGATTCTTGAGCTCAACAGCGCACGCTTGTTGATGCGTCAATGGCGAGATGATGATTTGCCGACTTTCGCGCAGATGTGCGCCGATCCCCAAGTGATGCGCTATTTCCCGCAGCCCTTGAGCCGCATGGAAAGCGCCAAGCTGATTGGCCGCGTGCGCGGGCATTTTGCCGAGTACGGATTTGGGTTCTGGGCCCTTGAGCGCAAGGATACGGGCGAATTCATCGGCTTCACCGGCCTGAGCGTAGTGGGCTTCGACGCAGGATTTACCCCTGCGGTGGAAATCGGCTGGCGCCTGGCTCGCGAGCATTGGGGCCTGGGTTACGCCAGCGAAGCCGCCTGGACGGTGCTTGGCTGCGGTTTCGAGCATCTGGACCTGGATGAAATCGTGGCCTTTGCGGCGGTGAACAATCTGCCTTCGCAAAAGGTCATGCAGGCCATCGGCATGCGCAACGATCCGGCTGACAACTTCGATCATCCGAAATTGCCCGACGGCCATGCCCTCAGGCCCCACGTGTTGTATCGCATCAACCGAAAAGGCTGGCTGGCGACCCTGTGATTCGCTGCGGGAATCGGGCTACAAACCTCTGTATCATTTCGTCCTACTTCCATCTGCGCCGAACTTCGGCGCCCATGGCCTGATTGATGTAATGACGGTCGGCGAGACGACCGTGTGAGGAACCCTGAATGAGTCACGTGCTGGATGATCTGGTGTCGCTATTGAGCCTGGAGCCGATCGAAGAAAACCTCTTCCGCGGGCGCAGCCAGGACCTTGGCTTTCCCCAGCTGTTTGGCGGTCAGGTGCTGGGTCAGTCGCTGTCGGCGGCGAGCAAGACGGTCGAAGACGCCCGCCATGTGCATTCACTGCATGGCTATTTTTTGCGCCCCGGCGACGCGCACTTGCCAGTGGTGTATCAGGTCGACCGGGTCCGTGATGGCGGCAGTTTCAGCACGCGCCGGGTGACGGCTATCCAGAAGGGGCAGCCGATCTTCACCTGCAGCGCGTCTTTCCAGTACGACGAAGAGGGCTTCGAGCACCAGACTCAAATGCCACACGTGGTCGGTCCTGAAAGTCTGCCGTCCGAGCTTGAGCTGATGCGTCAGCGCGAGCACCTGATTCCGGAGCACATGAAGGACAAGCTGCTGTGCCCCAAGCCCATCGAATTCCGGCCGGTCACCGAGTCTGATCCCTACAATCCCAAGCCTGCGGACCCGGTGAAATACGTGTGGTTTCGCGCCGACGGCACGCTGCCCGATATCCCCGCGTTGCACCGCTACATGCTCGCCTACGCCTCTGATTTCAACCTGCTGACCACTTCTCTGCTGCCTCACGGCAAGACGGTCTGGCAGAAAGACATGCAGATCGCCAGCCTTGATCACTCGCTGTGGTTCCATGGTGAACTGCGCGCTGACGATTGGCTGCTCTATGCCATGGACAGTCCATGGGCCGGCAACGCACGCGGATTCTCCCGCGGCAGCGTGTTCAACCGTGCGGGCAAACTTGTGGCGTCGGTCAGCCAGGAAGGTTTGATTCGCCATCGCAAGGATTGGTCATGAGCCTTACACAGGTACGCCACTGGGTATTTGACATGGACGGCACGCTGACCGTCGCCGCCCATGATTTTCCAGCCATCAAACGCGCGCTGGATATCCCTCAGGAGGACGACATCCTCGGGCATCTCGCTGCGCTGCCGGCCGACGTCGCGGCGGCCAAACATGCCTGGCTGCTGGAGCACGAGCGTGCGGTGGCGATTGAGTCCAAACCCGCGACGGGGGCTGTCGAATTGGTGAGGGAGCTGGCAGGGCGGGGTTATCGGCTCGGTATCCTGACTCGCAATGCACGGGAGCTTGCCCATGTGACGCTGGAGGCCATTGGCATCGCGGACTGCTTTGCGGTGGACGACGTGCTCGGTCGCGACGAAGCGGCGCCGAAACCCGATCCGGGTGGCCTCCTGAAGCTGGCGCAAGCGTGGAATGTGCAGCCTTCGGAAATGGTGATGGTGGGTGACTATCAGTTCGACCTGGCCTGCGGCCGCGCGGCAGGCACCCAGACCGTACTGGTCAATCTCCCGGAAAACCCGTGGCCAGAACTGACCGACTGGCATGCGGAGGATTGCGTGGCGTTGCGGGAGATGATTGGCGCGAGTCGCTGATGCGGCGGCGTTCAATCGGTAAGGTCCGGCGTGCGGCAAATCCCTTCTAGGAGCGCGCTTGCCCGCGAAGGCGTCTTGTCAGGAACATCAATGGCGACTGACACACCGCGATCGCGGGCAAGCGCGCTCCTACAGGTTTCGCGGCGCCTCTAAACTTCGGTTTAGACGCTGATCCAATTGTAGGAGCGCGCTTGCCCGCGAAGGCGATCTTGCTGCGACACCTTTGTCGCCTGACTAGACTCGTTCGCCAGCAAGCCGGCTCCTACAGGGAATTGATGCAAGGCGCGAAGGCGTTATCGCCCAGCGCCTCCCTCAAAACACTAAGTCAATTAGCCTTAAAAAGCGCCGTCTGCCCTTCAGGTGAGGTGAAGATCGCGTCGCCGTTGTGCCCGACGTTTTTCACTTCAACCAGGCGTTGATTCAAGCCTTCCGGATGACGCTTGGTGAGGTAGTCGAAATAGTTGTGACCACGGGCCAGACGCTGTGGCCCTTGGGCTTCGGCACCGCAATCCTTGTCCAGCGCCGGATGGTCCGGATCGGTGTCCAGCTCGCCCAGAAGATAAGTAATGTCCCGCTTTACGTACGCAGCCTCCAGCTCAGCCGGTGTTTCCTTGCCGGCATAGGCTGGCAGCTTGTTCAGGCCGTACTTCCATGTGTCGAAGGTCGGGCAGCTTGCCGCATCAACCGGCACAGGCCGAGTCGCATCGAAATATGCATACGAGGATGGGTTGGCGATCACATAGCGCAGCTTGATGCCTTCCTTCTTCAGCAATGCATCTTCCTTGCCGCCAATCATTGCGTAGCGCTGCACCACTTGAGCACCGCCCGAATGGCCAGCGATCACGATCTCCTTCAAGTTGGGAAACAGCTTGCTGTCACTCAAACGTTTGAGGATGTGATCGATGACCACAAAAGAGCTGACCGGCTTGGAGCCCAACGACTTCTCGCCCGCCATCCAGTCATTGGTGTGCCAGCGCAGCACCGATTCGGGCAGGCGGTGCTGTGCAATGTCTTTTTCATCGAGAAATTGCGGCGCGATTAGCAGCGTTTTCGAGCGCTGGCGTGACTGGTTGGCCGCACGCTCGACACTGCGCAGGTAGGTTTGAGCATTGCGCAGCCGGCCGTGAAAAACGATAACGACCTGCTGGACCTGCGGGCTGGGACGAACCCAGCTCTGGCTCAGGCCGAGCGTGGCCTGGGTCGTCCCGTTGATCTGCAGCCGGTCGGGGCTGATGGATTTAACCGCCTGATCCGCTGCATGAGCATTGAGGCTCATCAGGGTGCCCAACAACAGGATCGAAAGCGGTTTCATCATGTGATCAGAGGCTCTTGGCGGCGAACGTATCGCATTGGTTGATTTGTCCTGCGGCAAAACCTGTCTTGAACCAGCGGACCCGCTGGGCAGAAGTGCCGTGGGTAAACGAGTCTGGCACGACCCGGCCCTGACCCTGTTGCTGCAAGCGGTCGTCGCCAATGGCGTTGGCGGCGTTCAGCGCCTCTTCAATATCACCCGGCTCCAGCCAGTTCAAACGCTTTTGTGCGTTGTTGGCCCAAACGCCTGCCAGGCAGTCAGCCTGAAGCTCCTGACGCACCAGCAAACCGTTGTCACCTTCCATTTTCATACCGCGTTGGCGGGCGGCGTCAACTTTAGCCGAAACCCCCAGCAAGGTCTGCACATGATGGCCAACTTCGTGGGCAATCACGTAAGCCTGAGCGAAATCTCCCGCCGCTTTAAAGCGCTGACTCATTTCACGGAAAAACTCCATGTCCAGGTACACGCGCTGGTCAGCCGGGCAGTAGAAAGGGCCGCTCGCCGAAGACGCCGAACCACACGCCGATTGCACCCGACCGCTGAACAGAATCAAGGCGGGTGCCTTGTACTGGCTCCCCATTTGCTGGAACACCTGCTGCCACGTGTCCTCGGTGTCGCCCAGGATCGCGCGCACGAAGTCGGCCTGCTCGTCATTGGCCGGTGGCGCCTGGCGCGTTTGCGGATTGACCGCTGCGGTCTGCTCCGAACCCATCTGGCCGGTGATCTCACCCAGAATCCGCATCGGGTCCTGCCCGGTCAGCAGGCCGATTGCGACGATGATCACAATCCCGCCAAGCCCCAACCCCTTGCCGCCAATGCGCATCCCGCCGCCACCGCCACCCCCGGAATCGCCACGTGCGTCCACGACGTTGTCACTGCGACGTCCTTTTTTCCATAGCATGGGGGAATCCTCTTTTTGGTCGTGTGGGAAGTGTAGACGGCGGGCGTGCGCCGTCTGGTCTGCTGGACTAAGAGAGGAGGGGAGGGGGAATAGTTCGCGAATCGGTTCTTCAGAGGTATCGCTGACCTGCAAAGCTTGTTGATGGAGGTTGGCAGCTCAGTACCTTCATTTTCATTTTTCAATCTGCGGAGAAGTAGACCCATGCCAAGGTAGCGCCCTTTGAGTGCGCTAATGAGGGGCGCGAAAATAATAGAGCAGTCCGCTACTCACACTGATGAGAATCATCGAGCCATAAATTATCCGCACTCCCCAAAGCAGTCGGCGAGGTAATTTGAGAAGCTTTTGCCTGGGAATGCGCTCCTGCCTCCAGAAAATTTCAGGTGCGACTGCAACAAGCATCACGAACGTTTCCCTCATTCTTCGTCCGAAAAAACTGTCTCCGTAGAATTCTCGATTCAATGAGAACATTTCAATGTCGCATAGGTAGTTTTCGATTTTTTCCAAGTTGATGTAGAAGAAGATATAGTAGCCGGCGAGATGTAAGGCCGTGATTACTGTCAAAATGAGTGCCAAGAGTCCGGCAGGGATATCTACCATTACTGCGCCCATTCATAGAGATATTCGTCGGTCATTTCTGTCACTTCTCTCACTGTGCTTTGATAAAGGCATAAAGTCCGATCATGCACACAAATACTGTGTTTAGATTGATGTAGAGCCAGAGTATCCAGGCCCTTAAATGTGGTGGCACTCTTAAGTTTGCGTCTTTTGAAATATCTCCACGGAGGTACATCAAATGCGGAAAAGTAAGGAGGACAGTCCCCATGTTCATGCGCATCTGTCTTCCAATAATGCCGTCGCCCCACATCCTTCGAGCATCAGATATGCATCTGCAGTCATTTAGATAACTTTCAATTACCTCTATTTTTCTGTAGCAAAAAATTGTCATCGCTAAGGCGGTCGCGATCATCCAAAAGGACATTGCCATTGACAGTAGGTCAATTAATAGATGCATTGTTCAAGGTACCCAGTCATAAACCAATTCGCCCGTAACCTCGCCAAAAGCCTCACCGATTTTGCCGCCGCCGAACCCTCCAACCAGTCCACCAATTATTCCGCAGCCAAGAACGCTCAGCCCACTCAAGGGGGCTACAAACACGGCGATGCTAAAGTTGGTAAACGCATAGGCCCCTGCGGCTGGGCTGGTTGATGAACTCCGGCCGGGCAATCGGTATTCCGCGTGCTACCGACAGTAGGTACAGCCAATCAATGTCTTCCAGTGTTTTCTGTCATTTTCGCTGCAGCAACTATCTTGCTCGTCAGTTCAAACCCTTCAGGTTGTAGGCTCTCAACGGTTTTTTATTACCCACACTAATACGGCCAGGCAGAAACAATTAACGAAAAGCCAACCGTAAATTACCCAAATCCACCATTTCAGATGGCGAGGAACACAGAGGTGCGCATTTCTTGGGGCATGGCCCCGCCGGTACATCTCCCTGGGCAGCGTAATCACTGTCACAACCATATTTAATCGCATGTGCCTGCCAATTAATCCCCCTTGCCAAAGAGCCCTTGTGTCACTGATGCACTTGCAGTCAGACAGCAGGCTTTCAAGGTGGTTAATGTATTTGTGAGTGAACCAAATCATTACGAAGATATTGATCCACATCGATGTTATTAAAATTAGCCCCAGGGGACCCGTTGGGTGTGGGCTCATTTCGGCATCCACTCGTAGATCATCTCGCCGAAGTCTTCGCCCACGATCTCGCCGCCAACCCCACCGCCGTAGCCCCCTATCATTCCACCAACAATGCCGCATCCCAATGCGCCTATTCCTCCAGTAGGGGCTCCCAATATCGCCATGCAAATGGGCCCAATAACTACAGCCCCAGCAGAGCCCCCTGCCATCCCTCCCACAACGCCGGATACCAGCTTGATCCCTCCAACGTACTTCGCTTTGGTGCAATCATCCGCCCGCCCCAGGGAGCAAGCTTCTCTAAGCTCAAGGTAAGCCGAAAAACTGCTAAGTCCGATCCCAATCGCCGTCCCATGCTTCAACAACTTAGCCGCCTTGGCTATCTTCGCAACTCGCTCTGCATATCCTTGAATCTCGCCCGTATGCAGATAACTCTTGGTCGACAACCCCAGCATCTTCTTTAGAGAGCCTCTTTTGCGTAAGCCCGTCCCCCAGCGAGCAATGCCTTCCAGTTGCTTATCAAGCGTGGCAAACAGCGCTCGTCGCTGGTTGATGAACTCTTGCCGGGCAATGGGTGTTCCGCGCGCCAGCGACAGTTTGTAAAGCCGCTCGATCTCTTCCAGGGTTTTCTTCACGCCCTCCAGGTGCTTGCCCCAACTCCCGGTGGCAGCGCCAATACCCAGCGATCCATAACTGAGCATGTTCTGCAGCAAGTCGTAGTTCTCGATGAGCTGGCTGCCCGCGCCTTTCACTTGACGATGGACGTTACGCGCCAGGTTCATCAGCTCTTTCTCTTCCGCCGTGAGAGTGCCGTTTGAACCGTCGCTGACAATCACCAGCTGGCCCGGCATCACCACAACGTTTCGAATGTGCGCGTTAAGCACATCGAACTTCGCACCCCCGCTCACCCGTGCCTTGAGTGTGAAATAGGTCTGTATGCGGTCATTGATAAACACATAGGGCTTGGACACGGGCTGTCCTCAACTAAAGCGCTTGTTGGCGATGCGGTCCCAGCCGCCGACTACATTGCCGGCTGCCGCCCCGTCGCTGCGTTTCTGCTGGGTGTACAGAATGCGGACGCGGCCGAAGTTGATTTGCACGTGTTCCAGGGGCTCGCCGCTTTCACCGCTTTGGCTGAAGTCAGAAATGATGACTTCTTCGAGGCGCACTTCGTAGTACTTCAACTTATCTCCACCGGCGCGGTAGAGGGACAAGGTCAGGTCCTTGATGTGCGTACCCGCGCAACTGGCTTCAAACAACGCAGCGCTGGATTTATCCAGGCGCTTGCTGAAGCTGAAGTCGCTGAGGCTGGCCCGACCCGAGCCCGCGCCGCCGTTTGAGCTGGCGGTGGCCGAAGTGCTTTGGCTGACGCCGAAGTCGTAGGCCACGATTTCGATCCAGCCCTTGTTGCGCTCATCCAGCGACTCGCCGTCGATCCCGTCCAGCCTGATGAATCCGTCAAATGCCATGCCGCGTGTCCTTGCTGAGTTCAGATCCAGCAAGGATAGGGAGCGTATTCGTGGCTTTGAAGCGCCAAGAGGGGGGGCAAAAGTACGATTCGGATCGGTCCTACGCTGGAGCCATAGCGCGTCTTACGGAAGATTCCGTCAGGGTGATGTTCGCGGCAGTGATCTGTCGAAAAGGTGGGAAATAGCTGTATTCGCTGCTGGCGCAGAGGGTGCGCGCCAACAGCTAAAACCACATGGGTTAGACCCTCGCCGTCTGCTTCTCGGTGGTCTCGACCGGCGAGGCATCGGCGAAGTGGTTCACCTGGCGCAGGGCCTTGAAGCCAACCATCCAGGCGCCAACGACACCCAGTGTGCACAGGCCGCCGATGATCGCAGCGGGCACGGCACCCCACAGCGCTGCGCTGCTCCCGGCGCGGAATTCGCCCAGCTCGTTGGACGAACCGATAAACAGCATATTCACCGCATTGACCCGTCCGCGCATGTCGTCCGGCGTCGAGAACTGCACCAGCGTGGAGCGAATGTAGACGCTGACCATGTCCGCCGCACCGGCAATCATCAAAGCGAGCAGCGACAGCCAGAACAGGGTCGACAGGGCGAACACCAGATTGGCGACACCGAACACCGCGACGGCGATGAACATGACCAGACCGACGTGTCGATCAAAAGGCCGGAAGCTCAGGTACAGACCGGTGCTGACCTCCCCCAGACTCATTGCACTGCGCAGCGCGCCCAGCCCTTGCGGCCCCAGGTGCAGCACTTCATGGGCATAAATCGGTAACAGCGCCACCACGCCGCCGAGCAGCACGGCGAACAGGTCCAGGGAAATGGTGCCGAGGATGATCGGCCGCGAGCGGATGAAGGCGATGCCCGCGGTAAAGCGCTTCCAGGCCGTGGACTCGAGAATCTGCTTCTTGCCGGCATAGAGCACCGGCACGCGGATCAGCAACAGTACGCCAGCGATGAAGCTGGCCATGCACACTGAGTAGGTCAAACCGCCGCCGCCCGCTGCATATAAGCCGCCGCCGACCAGAGGCCCGGCGATGGTGGCGATGCGCATGATCATGCTGTTCGTCGCGATGGCCGACGCTAGTTTTTCGCGCGGGACGACTTGCGGCAGGAGGCTCTGCAGCGCCGGCCCGGTGAACGCCCGTGCGCAACCGAACAAGGCCAGGGTGGCGTAGATCAGGCGTGTGTCTTGATGGTGCGTGACCGAGAACAGCATCAGCATCAGGCTGCACACCGCTTGGACCGACCAACTGATGGTCAGGATCATCTTGCGATCGTAGCGGTCGATCAGGTCGCCGGCCGGCATCAACAACAGCAGCATGGGAATGAACTGCGCGAGACCCACATACGCCAGCGAAATCGGGCTGCGAGTCATGTCGTAGACCTGCCAGGCGACGACCACTGCCTGAATCTGCATGGCGAAAACGGCAGCAAGGCGCGCAGTCAGGAAGGCGAAAAAACCGGGCAGCCGCAGGGCGCTTTTAGCGGAGGATTCAGAGGGCGGGGCGGGCGATTCGGAGCTCAAGGCAAGGCATCCATCGAAGCGAAAGACGGCCGAGAGTTATACACCGGTCTGGCGCGGTTCGCCGCTAGCTGTCAGGAATTTAATGATGGATGGTGCGGGATATGCTGCGGGCGCATGGAGGTAGTGTGGGCGTTTGCAATTACCGCTATTCCCGGCTGAAGCCGGTCCCACTCAAACACCCTCTCCAGCTGAAGCCGGTTCTGCTGACACCTCGCTCTGCAGGAGCCGGCTTGCTGGCGAACGCGGAGTGTCAGACACATAGATGTCGACTGACGCCCTGCGTTCGCCAGCCAGCCGGCTCAAAAATGCGTTCGCCAGCGGGCTGGCCCCTACAAAATGGGTTGATGCGAAGAACTTGCCAGAATCGCCTTCAGCGGCGAACCAGCAAAACCCCCGACTCCATGTGGTGGGTATACGGAAACTGATCAAACAGCGCGCAGCGCTCGACCCAGTGGGTGTCGTGCAGCTGTGCGATGTTCGCGGCCAGGGTTTCCGGGTTGCACGAGATGTACAGAATGCGTTCGAAACGCCGCGTCAGCTCACAGGTGTCCGGGTCCATGCCGGCGCGGGGCGGGTCGACGAACACGCTGCCGAAGTCGTAGCTTTTCAGATCGACACCGGCCAGACGACGGAACGGGCGCACCTCATTCAGGGCTTCGGTCAGCTCTTCCGCCGACAGGCGCACCAGCGACACGTTATCCACCCCGTTGTCCGCCAGGTTACTCAATGCTGCATTGACCGACGTCTTGCTGATCTCCGTCGCCAGCACCTTGCGCACGCGGGTCGCCAACGGCAGCGTGAAGTTGCCGTTGCCGCAATACAGCTCAAGCAAATCGTCATCGCGATCGCCCAATGCCTCGTACGCCCAACTCAGCATTTTCTGGTTCACCGTGCCGTTAGGCTGGGTGAATGCGCCCTCCGGCTGGCGATAGCTGAACGTGCGACCAGCGACATCCAGCTGCTCAGTCACGTAATCGCGACCGATCACCAGACGCTGACCTTTCGAACGGCCGATCACGCTGACCTTCAAATCAGCCGCCAGTTGCTCAGCCTCGACTTGCCAGGCGTCGTCCAGCGGGCGGTGGTAGCACAGGGTGATCATGCCGTCGCCGGCCAGCGTGGTCAGAAAATCCACCTGAAACAGCTTGTGATTGAGCGTCTTGCTCGCCTCCCAGCGATCCCGCAACACCGGCATCAGCGCGTTGATCTGCTGGCTGGCGATGGGGAAGTCGTTGATCAGGATCGGCGTGTGCTTGTCGCCCGGCGCGAACATCGCGTAGTGACGCTTGCCGTCGTCGCGCCACAGGCGGAATTCGGCGCGCAGGCGGTAATGCTCGCGCGGCGAATCGAAGACCTGAGGCTCGGGCGCCGCGAAAGGCGCCAGTAGCTCGCGCAGGCGCGTGGCCTTCTCATCGAGCTGAGCGGTGTAGCTTGCAGGGTCGAACGTAGAACTCATGGATAAAAGCCCAGCTTGATCACGAACAGAATCGACAGCACGACCAGCGCCGAATTCAGCTCGCGGCCCCGGCCCGACAACAGCTTGATCACGGTCCAGGAAATGAAGCCAAAGGCGATACCGTTGGCGATCGAATAGGTGAACGGCATGGCCAGCGCGGTGATCACCACCGGTGCTGCTTCAGTGATGTCGTCCCAGTTGATTTCGGCAAGGCCCGAGGTCATCAACACGGCCACGAACAGCAGGGCAGGGGCAGTGGCGAATGCCGGAACGCTGCCGGCCAGCGGTGCGAAAAACAGCGCCAAAAGAAACAGCACGGCAACCACAATGGCCGTCAGACCGGTTCGCCCGCCAGCGCTCACGCCCGCAGCCGACTCGATGTAACTGGTGGTGGTCGAGGTGCCCAGCAGAGAGCCGGCCATTGCCGCGGTACTGTCGGCGATCAGCGCACGGCCCATCTTCGGCATGTGGCCGTCCTTGCCCATCAGGCCCGCGCGCTTGGCGACGCCGATCAGGGTGCCGGAGTTATCGAACAGGTCGACAAACAGGAAAGAGAAAATCACGCTGACCAGGCCGATGTTCAGTGCGCCGGGGATGTCCAGCTGCAGGAAGGTCGGTGCCAGCGAAGGCGGCATCGATATCACGCCGCCGAAGGGTGAGAAACCCATGACAATCGAGATGATGGTGACGGCCAGAATGCCGATCAGCACTGCGCCGCGCACTTTCAGGGCCTCCAGCGCCACGATCAGCGCGAAGCCCAGCGCCGCAAGAATCGGTGCCGGTTTGGCCAGATCGCCCAGGCCGACCATAGTGGCCGGGTTAGTGACGACGATGCCGGCGTTGTGCAGCGCAATCAGCGCCAGGAACAGGCCGATACCGGCGGCAATGGCCGAGCGCAGCGGCAGCGGGATGCTGTTGATGATCCATTCGCGTATGCGGAAGATCGACAGCAGGAAAAACATCACCGCAGAAATGAACACCGCGCCCAGCGCCACTTGCCAGGTGTGGCCCATGTGCAGCACGACGGTGTAGGTGAAGAAGGCATTGAGGCCCATACCCGGCGCGAGGGCGATCGGGTAGTTGGCGATCAGGCCCATGACCGTGGAGCCGATGGCGGCGGCCAGACAGGTGGCGACGAAAATCGCGCCCTTGTCCATGCCGGTCTCGCCAAGGATGCTCGGGTTCACGAACAGGATGTAGGCCATGGCCAGAAAGGTCGTGACCCCGGCCAGAATTTCGGTGCGCACATTGGTGTTATGTGCCCTGAGTTGAAACAACCGCTCCAGCATTTAAGGCTCCCCGGTGACGCTCCGCGTCATTTATGTAGTCGACTGAAACAGCAAAGCACAGCTCACCGAAACGGCTTGCACAAATTCTGCCAGTTGCAAAAAGCCGCGCATCATACCAGCAGCTCCGGGCGATGGGGCCTGGCGCTTGTCGTCAGATTGCAAATGTCCGAATTGGCTTGCCCCAGGCAGGCGCACCGCTGCGTCAAAACGCCCGTCATAAACCCTGAACGTTTCCGAAATCGCGCAAGTCGTACTCCTTAAGACGCAGATCACTGCGCTGATCGAGTACCTACCGTGAGGCTTCCCATGAGTGCAACCAATGAACAGGCGTTCGCAGGGCATTCCATCGCCCTGACGTTGAACGGCCAGACCCGACAAGTGGACGTACAGCCCTGGACCACGCTGCTGGATCTGCTGCGCGAGCAGCTCGATCTGGTCGGCACCAAAAAGGGCTGTGACCACGGCCAATGCGGTGCATGCACCGTGCTGCGCGACGGCAAGCGCATCAATGCGTGCCTGACCCTGGCGATCATGTGTGACGGCGCCGAGCTGACCACGATCGAAGGGCTTGCAGATGGCGATACGCTGCATCCGATGCAGCAAGCGTTCATCAAGCATGACGCTTTCCAGTGCGGCTACTGCACGCCCGGCCAGATCTGCTCGGCGGTGGGCCTGGCCAACGAAGGCCGCGCCAGCACCGACGATGAAGTGAAAGAACTGATGAGCGGCAACCTTTGCCGTTGCGGCGCCTACAGCAACATACGTGCGGCGGTGGTGGAGGTCTTGCCATCCATGAATGCCGCGCCGGATCAGGGAGGGCGTGGCCAATGAATCCCTTCAGCTACAGCAAGCCGTCCGACATCGCTCAGGCGGTCAATCTCGCAGGTCCTGCCAGCCGATTCATCGCTGGTGGCACGAACCTGCTGGATTTGATGAAAGAAAACATCGCTCGCCCCGAGCACTTGATCGACATCACCGGGCTCCCGCTGAAAGATGTCCGCGCAACCGACAGCGGCGGCCTGATGATCGGCGCGCTGGTGAGTAACGCCGACCTGGCGTGGCACCCGCTGATCGAGCGTGACTATCCGCTACTGTCCCAAGCCATTCTGGCCGGCGCTTCGCCGCAGTTGCGCAACATGGCGAGCACCGGTGGCAACCTGTTGCAGCGCACTCGCTGCTACTACTTCTACGATTCGACCGTGCCGTGCAACAAGCGCGAGCCTGGCACTGGCTGCCCGGCCAAAGACGGCCTGAACCGCATTCACGCGATTCTCGGTGCCAGCGATGCGTGCGTCGCGACTCACCCGTCGGACATGTGCGTTGCGCTGGCTGCGCTCGAAGCCCGCGTTCACGTCCAGGGTCGTGCCGGTGCCCGGGTCATCGAGTTTGCTGACTTCCACCGCCTGCCCGGCGATGCGCCCCAGCGCGACAACCAGCTTGCCGACGATGAACTGATTACCGCCGTCGAACTGCCAGCGCCACGTTTTCAGCAGCACAGCCATTACCTGAAAATCCGTGACCGCGCGTCTTACGCCTTTGCCCTGATCTCGGTGGCAGCGGCCGTTGAGCTCGATGGCGACGTGATCCGTGATGTGCGCATCGCCCTGGGTGGCGTGGCACACAAGCCATGGCGCGACACGGCCGTCGAGCAGTCGCTCAAGGGCCTGCCGGTTTCCCGGGAAAACTTTGTTGCTGCTGCCGACGCGATGCTGCGCGACGCTCAACCGCTGGCGCACAACGCTTTCAAGATCAAGCTGGCGCGCCGCGCGATCGTTCGCGCCTTGAGCGACGCCACCTTGGGAGGAACTGTTTAATGAACGCCAATACACCCACCCCGGGAAAGGCCTCTGCGCTGGGCCAACCGATGGACCGCGTCGACGGACGCCTGAAAGTGACCGGTCAGGCCCGCTATGCCGGTGAGTATCCGGAGGACGGCTTGCTCCATGGCAGCGTGGTCTCCAGCACCATCGCTTCGGGCCGCGTCGTGCGCATCGATGCCTCGCAGGCGCTGGCAGTCCCTGGCGTAATCGCGGTCATTGACCACACCAACCGCCCGCACATCGCCAGCTATGACGAGGACTATCAGGACGCCGACTCGGCGGAAGGTTCGCCGTTCCGCCCGTTCTATAACGATCACGTGCTCTACAGCGGCCAGCCGCTGGCATTGGTCGTGGCTGACACCCTTGAACTGGCGCGGCATGCCGGCTCCCTCGTGCGCATCGAGTATCAAACCGAGTCGCACCAGACCGACCTCAGCGTCGGCCAGAGTGACGCCCACACGGCACCGGCGGAAACACCGAAGCCGCGCGGGGATTTTTCGGGTGCATTTGCCCAAGCTGCGGTGACGGTCGACACCCACTACAGCACGCCCAACGAGCACCACAACCCGATGGAGCCCCACGCATCGACGGTGTTCTACAAGGCTGATGGCAGCCTGGAGATCCACGATAAGACCCAGGGTACGCAGAACTGCCAGGACTACCTGCACAGCGTGTTTGGTCTGGAGAAAGAAAAGATCCGCATCCTCGCTGCCTTCGTCGGTGGCGCGTTCGGTTCCGGCCTGCGTCCGCAATACCAACTGCCGCTGGCCGTCATGGCGGCGTTGAAGCTCCAGCGTTCGGTGCGTCTGACGCTGACCCGTCAGCAGATGTTTACCTTCGGTTACCGCCCGCAGACCCTCCAGCACATGCGTCTCGGTGCCTCGAAGGATGGCAAGCTGATGGCGATCGCCCACGACGCGATCGGCCAGACGTCGCGCTTTGAAGACTTTGCCGAGCACGTCGTTGAATGGAGCGGCATGCTCTATCAGTGCGACAACGTGGCATTGAGCTACAAGTTGGCGCCGCTGGACGTCTACACGCCGCTGGACATGCGCGCACCGGGCGCCGCCTCCGGCATGGTCGCGCTGGAATGTGCGATGGACGAGCTGGCCATTGCGGCCGGCATCGATCCCGTGCAATTGCGGATCGTCAACTTTGCTGACAGCAACGGCAACGAGGGCAAGCCGTACTCCAGCAAAGAACTGCTGGCCTGCTACGAGCAAGGCGCACAGCGCTTTGGCTGGAGCAAGCGCAACCCGGAGCCGCGCAGCATGCGTCAGGGCCGGCAACTGGTGGGTTGGGGCATGGCCGGCGGTGTATGGGAAGCCATGCAGATGCCGGCCAGCGCCAAGGCCAGCATCGACAGCAGCGGCAAGATCACCGTGAGCAGCGCCACCACTGACATCGGCACTGGCACTTACACGGTCATGACTCAGATTGCCGCCGAGGCAGCGGGCGTAAATCCTGAAGACGTCACCTTCGTGCTGGGTGATTCGTCGCTGCCGACGTCGCCGTTGCAGGGTGGCTCGTTCACCGTGTCTTCAGTGGGTACGGCGGTGCAGCAGGCCTGCCGTGCGTTGCGCGCCAAGTTGCTCGACGCCGTGCGCATGGCGCATCCGCAATACGCGGTGGTGGACATGGCCGATGTCGGTTACGGCGATGGCTACCTGTTGATCGACGATCAGCGTTTTGCCTACGCAGACATCGTCCGCGAGTCCTCTCACGAGACGCTGGAGGTGCAGATCGACGCCAAGCCTGACGACAAGCGCGAAGGCTATTCGACGGCGACGCACTCGGCGGTGTTCGTTGAAGTGCTGGTGGATGAAGACCTGGGCACCATTCGCGTCAATCGCGTAGTGGATGCTGTTGCGGCGGGACGGGTGGTGAACTCGAAAACCGCACGCAGCCAGATTCTCGGCGGCGTCGTCTGGGGCATTGGTCAGGCTCTGCAGGAAGAGAGCCAGACCGACCACACCCTCGGGCGCTTCATGAACCACAGCCTGGCCCAGTACCACATCCCGGTGAACGCGGACATCGGCGAGATCGACGTGCTGTTCGTGGAAGAGAACGACAGCATCGTCAACGACCTGGGCTCCAAGGGTGTGGGCGAGATCGGCATCGTCGGCGTGGCCTCGGCCATCGCCAATGCGATCTACCATGCCACGGGCAAGCGCGTTCGGGAATTCCCTATTACGCTGGATAAGGTGCTGTAACCGACTCGGTACCTTGCAGGAGCGCGCCTGATCGTTCCCACGCTCTGCGTGGGAACGCCTCTCCTCGGACGCTCTGCGTCCCAATGACGCCGAGCGTCATCCACTGCATTACCACGCGGAGCGTGGGAACGATCAGACCGTCATCAACTTCGTTGCCTCGCAGAGCGTGGGAACGATCATCTGCTGCTAAACCCCCCCTTATTGAATGTCGCCCCAGTGCAAGCACAGGTCGCGCTGGTGCGCTTGATGCTCAGGCCTGCTGCGTACCTTGCATCAACGCGGCAGCCACCGAATTGCCGTGGGTCTTCACGCCTTGAAAAACTGCCGAAAAGAGCTGAATAAAATAACGAGCCGACCCGAGGAGCACCCATGAACTCATTTATTCGTCATATCAGTTGCGCTGCGTTGATGCTGAGCAGCACCGTCCTGCTGGCAGCGGAACCCGCCAAATGCCAGAACGTGCGCATGGGCGTGGTCAACTGGACAGACGTCGTCGCCACCAGCGCGGTGGCCGAAGTGCTGCTGCAGAACATGGGGTATGAGGTCAAACAGACCAGCGCCGCCCAGCAAATCGTCTTCGGCGGCTTGCGCGACGATCGGCTCGACGTGTTCATGGGGTACTGGAAACCGGCGATGGACAAAAACATCGCGCCGTTTGTGGCGGCCAATCAGGTCAAGGTCCTCGACGTACCCAGCATGAGCGATGCCCAGGCAACCCTGGCGGTGCCGGATTATGTGGCGTCGGGCGGGCTGAAAACCTTCGGCGACATCGCCAGGTTCAAGGACAAACTTGGCGGCAAGATCTACGGCATCGAGCCCGGCACCGGTGCCAACGCCAACATCAAGGGCATGATCGAGAAGAACCAGTTCGGCCTCGGCGGCTTCCAGCTGGTCGAGTCCGGCGAGGCGGGCATGCTCGCGGCGGTGCAACGTGCGATCAAGCGTAATGAATGGGTGGTATTCGTAGGCTGGACGCCGCACCCGATGAACATCAACATGAAGATCGCCTACCTGACCGGCAGCGAAGACGTGTTCGGCCCGAGTGAAGGGGCGGCGACCGTTTCAGTCGTAACCGCGCCGGATTACGCGTCCCGTTGCCCGAACGTCAGCAAGCTGATGAGCAACCTGAAGTTCACCGCCGCTCAGGAGAGCCAGATGATGGTGCCGATCATGGACCGCAAGGCGCCGACCGACGTTGCCCGCCAGTGGCTCAAGGATCATCCGGAAGACATGAAGCGTTGGCTGGATGGCGTGACGACCTTCGATGGCAAAGACGCCGCCGCCGCCGTGCAAGTGGCGGTGAACAAGTAACCAAGCAGGCCTGGCCAAGGGCTCGGGCTGGAGCCGCCAATGCCTACGTCTTACCCGCTGTCCTCCGAAATGTCCGAGTTTTTGGCCAAAACACTGAGCTTCAGCAGCGCATCCGAGGACATCAATGAGCAGCGCCGCGCGTATTCGCGGATGAGTGAAGCGTTCACGCCCACCCGTCCGGCGCACCTCGATGTAGGGGATTTCTCCCTCGGCGGCGTGGCGGTGCGCAGTTACCGGCCCCAGCGGCTTTCCCTTGAACATCCGGCGCCGTGTGTGATGTACATCCACGGCGGCGGCTGGGTCGTCGGCGATCTCGATTCTCACGACTTTCTGACCGCTGCCCTGGCGGCCGACCTCAACGCGGTGGTCGTCGCCGTCGATTACCGGCTGGCCCCTGAACACCCGTTCCCTGCGGGATTCGGTGACTGTCTGGCGGTCTGGCACGCCTTGCAGATTCAGGCGCAGCGGCTGGACATCGACCCGCGCCGCATCGCCATCGCCGGGGACAGCGCTGGCGGCAATCTCGCCGCTGCACTGTGCCTCGCATTGCGCGATTCCGGTGAGCCTCAGCCGGTCGGGCAGGCGTTGATTTACCCGGAACTGGGGGGCGCAAACGATTTGCCCTCGCGCCGTGAGTGCGCGGACGCACCACTTCTTTCCACTGATGAGCTGGTATATTACCGCCAGCTTTACATGGCGGAGGCCGAACAATCGGCTTATGCGCGGCCACTCAAGGCCGGTGATTTCCATGATCTGGCGCCTGCGTTCATCGTCGTCGCGCAGTTCGACCCCTTGCGTGATGACGGCATCGCCTACGAGCGCGCGTTGCGTGAAGCGGGCGTGCGCACCGAGTACGATCCCGGGCTCGGGCTGCTTCACGGTAGTCTCAGGGCCAAAGGCCAGGTGCCGGAAGTGGACGCGCTTTATCAGCGACTGATTTCCGCACTATTGGGCTTTATTCGCGATCCGCTGTAGGACCTCTTGCTTCGACGCTGTAAGGGCTAAGCTATGAATCCGCCCACTCTGTTCTGCTTCCCTCTAACTGCACCGCTCTGACAGGTGAGTCAACTCGCCACGCGACAAAAGACCACGCACAGCAAGTGCCGAAATGGGACTACTCTTTCAATGTCAGCTGACCTGGATCAATACCTTGGCGTGTGTTGATCGAACTGGCCGCCTGACGCATCTCCCCGGTTGCCGACCTGAGCACGAAACCACGAGAACAAACGCCACACCTCGTACTCAATACACCGTGGGGGCAGTCGCTGCAGGCCCCGAGTCTGAAGCCAGTTCCACCTGATAGAGGAAGACCTATGTTCGGTTTAGAGGCGCTCGATCTCGCCCGAATCCAGTTTGCGTTCACCGTTTCATTTCACATTCTTTTCCCGGCCATCACCATCGGTCTGGCGAGCTTTCTCGCGGTGCTGGAAGGCTTGTGGCTGAAGACTCACGACAACACTTATCGCGACCTCTATCACTTCTGGTCGAAGATCTTTGCCGTCAACTTCGGCATGGGTGTGGTCTCGGGTCTGGTCATGGCCTACGAGTTCGGCACCAACTGGAGCCGGTTCTCTGACTTCGCCGGTGCTGTGACCGGGCCGTTACTGACCTATGAGGTGCTCACGGCGTTCTTCCTCGAAGCAGGCTTCCTCGGCGTCATGCTGTTCGGCTGGAACCGCGTCGGCCGTGGCTTGCATTTCTTCGCTACGTCCATGGTGGCGGTCGGCACACTGATTTCGACCTTCTGGATTCTGGCGTCCAACAGCTGGATGCAGACCCCTCAGGGCTTCGAGATCATCGATGGCCGGATCATCCCGGTGGACTGGTTCGCGGTGATCTTCAACCCCTCGTTCCCGTATCGCCTGATGCACATGGCAATCGCCGCGTTCGTTTCCACGGCGTTCTTCGTCGGCGCATCGGCGGCCTGGCATTTGCTGCGCGGCCGTGACAATCCGGCGATCCGCAGAATGCTGTCCATGGCCATGTGGATGGCGCTGATCGTTGCGCCGATTCAGGCAATGGTGGGTGATGCTCACGGCTTGAACACCCTTGAGCACCAACCGGCCAAGATCGCCGCCATCGAAGGTCACTGGGAAAACGTCGGTGACGAACCGACCCCGCTGATTCTGTTCGGCATCCCGGACATGAAAGAAGAGCGCACCAAGTACGCGGTCGAGATTCCCTATCTGGGCAGCCTGATCCTGACCCACAGCCTGGACAAGCAGATCCCGGCGCTGAAGTCCTTCCCGCCGGAAGACCGTCCGAATGCGCTGATCGTGTTCTGGTCGTTCCGCGTAATGGTGGCGCTGGGCCTGCTGATGATCGCGGTCGGTCTGTGGAGCGCCTGGTTGCGCTGGCGCGGCGGGCTGTACACCAATCGCTGGTTCCTGCGTCTGGTCATGTGCATGGGCCCGGCCGGTCTGATCGCGATGCTGGCGGGCTGGTTCACCACCGAAATCGGGCGTCAGCCCTGGGTGGTCTACGGGATCATGCGCACGGCGAATGCCGTGTCCAGACACAGCGTTGAGCAGTTGAGCATCACCCTGGTGTTGTTCGTCGTGGTGTATTTCCTGCTCTTCGGCACCGGCTTCGGTTACATGATGCGTCTGGTGCGCAAAGGGCCTAAAACCCATGAAGGTGATACTCCGGCACACGGCGGACCAGGGCAGAAACGCACCCCGGCGCGTCCTCTCTCTGCTGCTGATGAAAACAGCACGGACCACCGCAAAGACAGCCTGACTGAGGGGAACTGAGCCATGGGTATCGATCTTCCACTGATCTGGGCCGTGATCATCATCTTCGGCGTCATGATGTACGTCATCATGGACGGCTTCGATCTGGGCATCGGGATACTGTTCCCGTTCATGAAGGACAAGACCGACCGCGACGTGATGATGAACACCGTCGCGCCGGTCTGGGACGGCAACGAAACCTGGCTGGTGCTCGGCGGCGCCGGCTTGTTCGGCGCCTTCCCGCTGGCTTACTCGGTCGTGCTCGAAGCGCTTTACCTGCCGCTGATCTTCATGCTATTCGGGCTGATCTTCCGCGGCGTGGCATTCGAGTTTCGCTTCAAGGCCACTGATATCAAGCGCCACCTGTGGGACAAGGCGTTCATCGGCGGTTCGCTGGTGGCGACATTCTTCCAGGGCGTGGCACTGGGCGCGTACATCGACGGCATTCCGGTGGTCGACCGTGCCTACGCCGGCGGTGGGCTGGACTGGCTGACGCCGTTCTCGGTCTTCTGCGGTCTGGCCCTGATCGTGGCGTACGCCTTGCTCGGCTGCACCTGGTTGATCATGAAGACGGAAGGGGCTTTGCAGAAAGCCATGCACGATCTGGCACGACCTTTGGCCCTGGCCACGCTGGTGGTCATGGCGATCGTCAGTCTGTGGACGCCACTAGCGCACCAGGCCATCGCCGATCGCTGGTTCAGCCTGCCAAACCTGCTGTGGTTCATGCCGGTACCGGCACTGGTCCTGGTAACGATGTACGGCTTGTTCAAAGCGGTGGCGCGCAACGCCAACTACGCGCCGTTCCTGCTGACGCTGGTGCTGATCTTCCTGGGCTACAGCGGTCTGGGCATCAGCTTGTGGCCGAACATCATTCCGCCAACAGTGTCCATCTGGGCGGCCGCATCGCCGCCACAGAGTCAGGGTTTCATGTTGGTCGGTACGCTGTTCATCATTCCGCTGATCCTGGGTTACACGTTCTGGAGCTACTACGTATTCCGCGGCAAAGTCACCCACGAACACGGCTATCACTAGCAGCACGGGCCCCTGGTTTGTCGCCGGGGCCTGACTGCGGGAGAAGAGGGTTTAGCGATGTCGGTTAAAGAATCTGTTGAGCACGAGGCTCATCCCAACGATCGCCGCGATTTTGAGCGCGAGGTTGATCCAGCGAAGGGTAAGCCCCTGTGGCAGCGCATCGGCTGGCTGTTGATCATCTGGACCGGCAGCGTGCTGGCGCTGTTCGTGGTCGCCATGCTGCTGCGCATGTTCATGACAGCGGCAGGCATGAAGTCGCACTGAGTGTTTCCGGCTCGATAAAAAACCCGCTTCTGCGGGTTTTTTTTGGCTGCACATCTGAAGTCACGTAGACAAGCGCGTCGAGCTATTTGCGCGCCTTGAGGATCACAAACTTCGGCGTCGCCGCCACTTGCTCCACGCCCCGGAACAACCGCGCCAGTTTGCCGTGATAGCCCAGATGACGGTTGCCGACGATGTACAGCGCGCCGCCGGTGACCAGCGCCGAGCGCGCCTGCTGGAACATCCGCCATGCGAGGAAATCGCCAACCACTTGTTGCTGATGAAACGGCGGATTGCACAGGACGACGTCCAGCGAATCGGGTTCCTGTGCGTCCAGTCCGTCGCCTGCCTGAATGACTGCCGGCCGCTCGCCGAGGGCCAGTCTCCAGTTCTCCTGCGCCGACTGCACCGCCATGAACGACTCGTCTACCAGCGTGTAGTGCGCGTCAGGGTTGTCCAGCGCACTGGCGATGGCGAGCACGCCATTGCCGCAACCCAGGTCTGCGACCCGCGCCGAGCCCAGGCCCTTGGGCAAGTACGGCAGGAAGGCCCGCGTGCCGATGTCCAGACCGTCACGGCAGAACACGTTGGCGTGGTTGATCAACTCGATCTTCGGCTCGTCCAGCGTGTAACGGGTGGGGTAGGGCGAGGGCTGAACGGTTTTGGCTTCAGGGGTGCAGAACAGCAGTCGCGCTTTTTTCACGGCGAGGGATGCCTGCACGGGGCCGATGTATTCTTCCATCAGCTCGCCAGCGGAGCGGGGCAGGTGCTTGATCATTCCGGCAGCGACGACTTTGGCGTTCGGCGCCAGTTGGTCCTGCAACCGGATCAACTGCTCTTCCAGCAACGCGAGGGTCTTGGGAACGCGAATCAGCACCCAGTCGAAGGGGCCGGTCAACGGCGCACTGGCGGGGATCACCGGCACGGCGTCATAGGTCAGGCCGTTGCGCACCAGATTCTTTCCCAAAGCCTGAGCGCCGAGGTACGAATCCGTACTGCTGAACACCGTCGCATGGGGCGCGAGGCTGGTGGCGAGGGCGCCGAAACTGTCGTTGAGCACCAGCACCCGCGTTTGCAGCGTCACGCCCTGTTCGGCGACGTGGTTGAGCAGATATTCGTCGGCAGCATCGAAGGCCTGCAAGGGCTCATCTGACTGTTCCGGCTGGCGGATCAGGTCGAGTTGGGCAAACGGGGTGGTCAGCAGGGGCATGGGCGGAGCAGTTCCAGTCGTTGATGGCGCGACCGGCGTGTTGGCGGGAGTTGCGCCTGCGCCGGCGTGTCCAGGTTCGCGAAGCCGGCGATTTTACGTGTTTTTGCCTGCGCTCACCGGGCTTTTCGCCCTTGCTTCCCCCCTATGTCTAGATCACCCCGTCTTTCGCCGCCTGGACCACTGCCGACATCTTGTTGCAGGCGCCGATCTTCTGGATGGCTTTACCAACGTGGAAGTTAACGGTGCGCGCTGTGACATCAAGGATCAACGCGACTTCTGCTGCTGTCTTGCCCGTAGCGGACCACTTCAACACCTCCACCTCTCTCATCGTCAGGCCCTTATAGGTCAGCGTCTCCTTACTCGCCTTGCAGTCTTCCCCCAGTGTTTGAGTTTCCATAGCGTGCCTCCGTGCTCAGTCTTGATCGTCCTGATCGAAGTCTAGGATAACAATCACGGCTTTGAATGGAGCGTGCCTGGCCATCGCCTCGAGGTGCCACCAGACGGGCTGCCAGCATGATTTTAAAATTCTAGTAGAATCAATGGCTTATACAGATTAAGTGTCTCGACACGAACCACTTCGCGATAACGCCGATAGCGAAATACTCTAAAAATTGCTCAGTCCGTTGCGGATATCACTACAAACCGACGGTGTTTATCGCGGCGGGTTTGCGGGACACTGGTCACCCTTTTTGTGAGACAGGAGCCAGGAGCGCCCCATGACTGCCAGTGCAGAGAAATTCACCCGGCAAACGCTGCTGGACGTTACGCCGCTGACTCCCAGTCTCTTTACCTTTCGCACCACGCGCGATCCAGGTTTCCGCTTCACGGCGGGACAATTCGCACGTCTGGGTGTTACCAAGTCCGACGGTACGACGGTGTGGCGCGCCTACTCGGTGGTGTCCTCGCCCTTCGATGAATTCCTCGAATTTTTCTCCATCGTGGTGCCCAACGGCGAATTTACCAGCGAGCTGAGCCGACTTCGTCAGGGTGACACGCTGATGGTGGAGAAACAGGCGGTGGGTTACCTGACCCTGGATCGCTTCACCGATGGTCAGGACCTCTGGATGTTGTCCACAGGCACCGGTGTGGCGCCCTTCCTTTCGATCCTTCAGGACTTCGAGGTCTGGGAAAAATTCGAGCGGATCATTCTGGTGTATAGCGTCCGTGAGTCCCGGGAACTGGCCTACCAGCAGCTTATCGCCGAGCTGACCCAGCGCGAATACCTGGCCGAGTACGCACACAAGTTCACGTTCATCGCCACAGTGACGCGGGAAGCGCATCCCGGTGCGCTCAGCGGACGGATTACCACGCTGATCAAGAACGGTGAGTTGGAGAAGGCGGCCGGTGTCGCGCTGACACCCGAACATTCACGGGTGATGATCTGCGGCAATCCACAGATGATCGAAGACACTCGCGCAGTGCTGAAAACTCGCGACATGCGCCTGGCGTTGACGCGCAAGCCGGGACAGATTGCGGTGGAGAATTATTGGTAGGTTGATACAGCGTTGCGATCGCAAGACCCATGTGGAAGCGAGCAAGCTCACCCCCACATGCTATGACCGGCCTTAAACGAACCGGTCAGGCGTCACCGGCAGTGGTGCAGCGGGCTTGTTGTTCTGTTCTTTCAACAGATCGCGGATTTCGCCCAGCAGCAGCTCTTCCTTGGTTGGGGTTGGCGGCAGGGTGGGTGCCTTGGCCTCTTCACGTTTCAGGCGGTTAATCGCCTTGACGCCCATGAAGATGGCGAATGCCACGATGATGAAGTCGATCACAGTCTGAATGAACTTGCCGTAGGCCAGCACCACCGCAGGGGCTGCCCCTTCCGCAGGCCTCAGCACGACCGACAGATCGCTGAAGTCCACGCCGCCGATCAGCAGCCCGAGGGGCGGCATGATTACATCGCCTACGAACGACGAAACGATCTTGCCGAATGCCGCGCCGATGATGATACCGACGGCCATGTCGACGACGTTTCCTTTTACGGCAAAGGCTTTGAACTCGCTTAGTACGCTCATGGGTGTATTCCTTTGTTACAGATGTGAGTGGTAAATGCAGTGTAAGTCAGCTAGCTGCATCTCGCTTAATCCATGCAATCGACCGGGTACGTTCCGGTAAGTTTTATTTAATCCTCCAAAAGCATGCATGCATGGTAGGGCTGCGCCCGACGGTTTGACGCATCGGGTATGATTGCCCCTTTTTTACATCGGGGGTGTCATGGCCAAGGCCAAACGCATGTACGGCTGCACCGAGTGCGGTTCGACGTTTCCCAAATGGGCCGGCCAGTGCAGCGAATGCGGCGCCTGGAACACCCTCGTTGAAACCGTGATCGACAACAGCACGGCCGCTGCGCCCAGCGGTCGTTCCGGCTGGACCGGCCAACAGGCGCAGATCAAAACCCTGGCCGAAGTCAGTGTCGAAGAAATCCCGCGTTTTTCCACCAACTCCACTGAACTGGACCGCGTTCTCGGCGGCGGCCTGGTGGATGGCTCGGTGGTGCTGATCGGCGGCGACCCCGGCATCGGCAAATCGACCATTCTCTTGCAGACCCTTTGCGCCATTGCCGAGCGCATGCCGGCGCTGTACGTCACCGGTGAAGAGTCGCAGCAGCAGGTCGCCATGCGCGCCCGTCGCCTTGGCTTGCCCCAGGACAAACTGCGGGTCATGACCGAAACCTGCATCGAAACCATCATTGCCACGGCGCGCATCGAGCAGCCGAAGGTCATGGTGATCGACTCGATCCAGACCATCTTCACCGAACAGCTGCAGTCAGCGCCCGGCGGCGTATCCCAGGTGCGCGAGAGTGCTGCGCTGCTGGTGCGCTACGCCAAGCAGAGCGGTACCGCGATATTTCTGGTCGGCCACGTCACCAAAGAAGGCGCGCTGGCCGGGCCTCGCGTGCTGGAGCACATGGTCGACACCGTGTTGTACTTCGAGGGCGAGTCCGATGGCCGCTTGCGTTTGTTGCGCGCAGTGAAAAACCGCTTTGGTGCCGTCAACGAATTGGGCGTCTTCGGCATGACCGACAAGGGGCTTAAAGAAGTCTCGAACCCGTCGGCGATCTTTCTCACCCGCGCGCAGGAAGAAGTCGCGGGCAGTGTGGTCATGGCGACATGGGAAGGCACCCGGCCGATGCTGGTGGAAGTGCAGGCGCTGGTCGATGACAGCCACCTCTCCAATCCGCGTCGCGTGACGTTGGGGCTGGATCAAAACCGGCTCGCCATGTTGCTGGCGGTACTGCACCGCCACGGCGGCATTCCCACCCATGACCAGGACGTGTTTCTCAACGTCGTGGGCGGGGTGAAAGTGCTGGAAACCGCTTCCGACCTGGCCTTGATGGCCGCCGTCATGTCCAGCCTGCGCAACCGTGCACTGCCGGGCGACTTGCTGGTGTTCGGCGAAGTGGGCTTGTCCGGCGAAGTACGCCCCGTGCCCAGCGGTCAGGAGCGACTCAAGGAAGCGGCCAAGCACGGCTTCAAACGCGCCATCGTGCCCAAGGGCAACGCCCCGAAAGAGTCGCCACCGGGCCTGACAGTGATCGGTGTGACGCGCCTCGACCAGGCGCTGGACGCGTTGTTCGAGTAAGGCGGCGTGGCCTATAGACCTATAGATGTATCAGCGCACCCAGCTCGCGCTCCAGTTCATCGTGATCGGCAATGTTGAGTTCGATCAGTCGACGCAGGTGCGTCACTGAATCGAGCTCAATGTGCTTGCACACAAACCCCAGGTGATTGTGATCATCGTGGGTCAGCTGCACTTCCATCACGACGTCTATACCGTCCTGCAACTCGATGTCGACCATGAATCGCTCGTTGGCATCGCCCTCCCAGGGCGAGGGCTTTTCGATCAGCAGCCCCTTGAGCGACAGGTCGATCAGTTGAACCGTCCAGGTCTGGTCGCCCTGGCTAAGTTTGGTTTTCGCGTCGAATGCAACGCGTTTGAAGCGACGACGTTCTTCGTGGTTATCGGTCATTACGCAACTACTCCTTTAGCGCCTCTACGGCCCGCTGCGTTGACTATAGGACAAATATCGCGCTAGACCATCGTGGGGGTAGCCTTTCGCTCCGGCGGCGCTAAACTCCGCTTGCTGAATAAAAATAAGTCCACTCAGTTGGAATCGAAAAAAAATGAAAAACAATAATGGTCTGCTGCGCCACGTGCCCTGGCTGATGGTTGCGATCCTTGGAGCATGGGCACTGGGAGTGGTTGCATTGCGTCGCGGGGAGGCGATCAACGCACTCTGGATTGTGGTCGCCGCAGTGGCCATTTATCTGGTCGCTTATCGCTACTACAGCCTGTTCATCGCAACTAAAGTCATGCAACTCGACCCGACCCGGGCCACCCCTGCGGTTCTCAAGAACGACGGGCTCGATTACGTTCCTACCAATAAACACATTCTCTTCGGTCACCACTTCGCCGCCATTGCCGGCGCCGGTCCTCTGGTCGGCCCGGTGCTCGCCGCGCAGATGGGCTATCTGCCCGGTACGCTGTGGTTGATCGCCGGTGTCGTTCTGGCGGGTGCGGTTCAGGACTTCATGATCCTGTTCCTTTCCACGCGCCGTAACGGACGCTCCCTGGGCGACATGGTCCGCGAAGAAATGGGCCGCATTCCCGGCACCATCGCGCTGTTCGGCTGTTTCCTGATCATGATCATCATCCTCGCGGTGCTGGCGCTGATTGTCGTCAAGGCATTGGCCGAGAGCCCATGGGGCATGTTCACGGTCATGGCGACGATTCCGATCGCGATGTTCATGGGCATCTACATGCGCTTCATCCGCCCGGGCCGCATCGGCGAGATCTCGGTGGTGGGCGTCGTGCTGTTGCTGCTGTCGATCTGGGTCGGTGGTCTGGTGGCAGCGAGTCCGGAGTGGGCGCCGATGTTCACGTTCACTGGCGTGCAGATCACCTGGATGCTGGTCGGCTACGGTTTTGTCGCGGCCATGCTGCCGGTCTGGCTGGTGTTGGCGCCTCGCGACTACCTGTCCACGTTCCTGAAAATCGGCACCATCATTGCGCTGGCGATCGGCATTCTGATTCTGGCGCCTGAGCTGAAAATGCCTGCGCTGACGCAGTTCACCGACGGCACCGGCCCGGTCTGGAAAGGCACCCTGTTCCCGTTCCTGTTCATCACCATCGCCTGTGGCGCAGTATCCGGTTTCCACGCGCTGATTTCCTCGGGCACCACGCCGAAGCTGCTGGATAACGAAGTCAACGCCCGTTACATCGGTTACGGCGGCATGCTGATGGAGTCGTTCGTGGCGATCATGGCCATGGTTGCGGCTTCGGTCATCGAGCCAGGGGTGTACTTCGCAATGAACAGCCCGGCGGCGATCGTCGGCTCTGACGTCAACTCGGTCGCGCAGATGGTCAGCAGTTGGGGCTTCCTCATCACGCCGGATCAATTGACCGCTGTGGCGAAGGACATTGGCGAAAACACTGTGCTGGCACGTGCCGGTGGTGCGCCGACCCTGGCAGTGGGTATCGCGCAGATCCTGCACCAGGCCTTCCCGGGTCAGAACACCATGGCGTTCTGGTACCACTTCGCGATTCTGTTTGAAGCGCTGTTCATCCTGACCGCAGTCGATGCCGGTACCCGTGCCGGCCGCTTCATGCTGCAGGACCTGCTGGGCAGTTTCGTGCCTGCGCTGAAACGCACCGAGTCCTGGACCGCCAACGCCATCGGCACCGGTGGCTGCGTCGCGCTGTGGGGGTATCTGCTGTATCAGGGCGTGATCGATCCACTGGGCGGGATCAACACGTTGTGGCCATTGTTCGGTATCTCCAACCAGATGCTGGCGGGTATTGCGCTGATGCTGGCGACGGTCGTGCTGATCAAAATGAAGCGTCAGCAGTACGTCTGGGTGACCATCCTGCCGGCCTCGTGGCTGCTGATCTGCACTGTCACTGCAGGCTTCATCAAGCTATTCGACCCGAGCCCTGCGGTAGGCTTCCTGGCACTGGCGAAGAAGTACAGCACGGCGGCAGATGCCGGTCAGGTGCTGGCCCCGGCCAAGACCATGGACCAGATGCAGCATGTGATCTTCAACGCGTACACCAACGCCACCCTGACCACGCTGTTCCTGTTCGTGGTCCTGAGCATTCTGTTCTATGCGCTCAAGGTCGGTCGTGCGGCGTGGGTCAAGAAAGAGCGTACCGACAAGGAATCGCCATTCCAGGCCTTTCCGGAATCCCACTGAGTGCGCTGTAACGCGAGGAGCTGTTTATGTTCAACGATCTGAGTCGCCTGGGTAAGTATCTCGGTCAGGCCGCTCGCCTTATGGTGGGCATGCCGGATTACGACAACTACGTTGAGCATATGCAGAAGACCCACCCGGACAAGCCGGTGATGTCCTACGAAGCGTTCTTCCGGGAACGCCAGGACGCACGTTACGGCGGGAAGGGCGGTCCCAAGTGTTGCTAATGATGTGACCCTTGGTCATGCAGGAGTGGGCTTGCTCGCGATGCGTTAATTCAGTCGCCGCTGTACTGACTGACATTTCGAATCGCCAGCAACCTCACTCCTGTTTTTTTTCAGCGAATCGAGGTCTTTTTTTTGTTCACACCTATCCCCGTCACCATCCTCAGCGGCTTTCTCGGCGCCGGCAAAACCACCTTGTTGCGCCATCTGCTCAAGGAGGAACACGGCCTGAAGATCGCCGTGATCGAGAACGAATTCAGTGATGCCGGCGTCGACACCCAGTTGCTCGGGGACGAGCCCGTGCAGGTGATGACCCTGTCCAACGGCTGCGTCTGCTGCACCATTCACACCGACCTGACCAAAGCGCTGTATCTGCTGCTGGAGCGCCTCGACAGTGGCGAGATCGCGTTCGATCGCCTGGTCATCGAGTGCACCGGCCTGGCAGACCCGGCACCGGTGGCGCAGACCTTCTTCATCGATGAGGAACTGCGCGAGCGTTACATCCTCGACGGCATCATTACGCTGGTCGACGCAGCCCATGTCGACACGCATCTGGAACAGACCATCGCCCAGGCGCAGATCGGCTTCGCGGATCGTCTGTTGGTGAGCAAGACCGATCTGGTGGATGAAGCTACCTTCAAAGCGCTAAGCGAACGGCTAACTCGCATCAACCGCCGCGCGCCGATACGCGTGGTCGAGCACGGCAAGATCGACCTCGCCGAGCTGCTGGACGTGCGCGGCTTCAACCTCAACGCTGACATCGGCGGGATGACCCTGCGCCCGGCAGCACCTGCAGGCCGCTCCATCGACCGCATCAGCAGCCTGGTCCTGCGCAGTGACCAGCCGCTGGATATCGACAAGCTCAGCACCTTCATGAACGAGTTGCTGGAAGAGCACGGCAAACAACTGCTGCGCTACAAAGGCGTGCTGAGCATTGCCGGCGAGGATCGCAAGCTGGTATTTCAGGGCGTGCTGAAGTTGTACGGCTTTGATTTCGACGTGGAGTGGGCAGCGGGCGAAAAGCGTGAAAGCGTGATCGTGTTCATTGCCGACGAACTGCCGGAGGAGAAGATCCGGGCCGGCTTTGCAGGCGTTGCTGCAGATTAAGTATCGTGTGCGGGAATGATCCGTAAGACGCGCTATGGCGCCTGCGTAGGACCGTTCCGAATCGTACTTTCAACCCCCACTCTACGCTTCTAGACCCCACGTCCCGTCCCTATCCTTGCTGGATCTGAAGTCAAGCAAGGAAGGGCAGCCCCATGTCCAAGCCCTACGTGTTCATCAATGACCGCATACAAACCTACTTCACGCTCAAGGCTCGGGTCGGCGGGAGCGCAAAATTTGATGTGCTGAATGCGCACATTCGCAATGTGGTGGTTATGCCGGGCCAGCTGGTAATTGTCAGCGACGGTTCGATGGGCAGCCTCACGGCTGAGGAAACCGAGCTGATGGCACTGGCGCGAAACGTCCATCGTCAGGTGCGAGGCTCGGGTAGCGAGCTGATCAAGAACTACGACCTGATGCAGAACATGCTCAGTTACGGATCGGTGGGCGTCGGCGCCGCCACCGGCAGTTGGAGTAAGCACCTTAACGGCGTGCAGAAAACCCTCGAAGAAATCGAGCGGCTGTACAAGCTGTCGCTGTCCCGCGGGACGCCCATTGCCCGGCAGGAATTCATCAATCAACGGCGAGTGCTGTTTGCAAAGCTCGACGTACAGCTGGAGGGCGTAGCTCGCTGGGGCACTGGGTTGACTAAAAAAGGCCCACTGAAAAAGATGCTGGGGTTATCGACCAAAAGTTACCTGCGTACTGGGGAGATACAGGGCTACGCCGCACGAATTGCGAAAGTCGCCAAGGTGGCGAAGTTGTTGAAGCATGGGACGGCGGTGGGGATCGGGTTGAATATCGCATCAACCGCGCTAGAGATTAAGGAAGCTTGCTCGACCGGGCGAGAGGAAGTATGTCGACGGGCTCATTACGTTGAAGGAGCAAAGTTAGCGGGTGGCGTGCTACTCGGACTTGCCGGAGGGGAGGTAGGGGCAGTAGCCGGACCGGTGGTGTGTATGGCTGTGTTTGGTGCGCCTACCTTAGGGATAGCTGCTTTAGGTTGCGGAATTATTGCCGGCGGGGCTTTAGCCTATGCAAGCGGCACAATGGGCGAAGCAGGTGGCGAACTTCTTGGGGAGAAGCTCTACGAATGGACACCCTGATTTCTTACGACGCAGCTATTTGGTTGACGCTGATAGAGTTCGTTTTGATCTTCATCCACTTGGTCTCGTCTCATATTTTTTTCTTGAAATACATGGAACGCATTGAAGATCATCTTTCCGACATCGAAATGATCGGCTTACATGCAGACTATTACGGCAATACTTGGCTGGGCCGAAGAATGCGCGAGTCGTTCATTACGATGATCTTGATCATGCCGGGAGCATTTAAAAAGCAGGAAGTCATTCCCCTGTACAAGCTTCAGAAGCTTCCTGGCCACTTTCGGTTTTGGATCAAATTTTTCTTCTATTCGGCGATAGTTCTTCTGTCTGCAATGACCGTGCTCTACCTGCGTCTAAAGCAGGGACGCGCATAGCGAGTTCTCGATCGAAGATTATTGAAATATATTGGACTTTATTTGAATGGGTTCTGCCTCACCGTCTTGGGCTACTTGATAAAGACGTCACGAGAGTCCGCAATCTGACGGTCAGACATCCGAATCTATATCGCACTGGGATATACGGCTGCATTAGGTTGCGGGATTATTGCCGGCGGGGCTTTGGCTTACGGAGGTGGTGCCCTAGGCGAAATAGCCGGTGAGTCGTTTGGGGAGATGGTCTACGAATGGCTGCCCTGATCTCTTACAACGTAGCAGTATGGTTGGGGTTCGTAGATTTCGTTTTGACTTTCATTCACCTAGTCTCGTCTTATATTTTTTTCCTGAAATACATGGAGCGCATTGAAGATCATCTTTCTGATATCGAAATGATCGGCCTGCATGCAGACTATTATGGTGACACATGGCTGGGGCGAAGAATGCGCGAGTCGTTTATAACCATGATTTTGGTTATGCCGGGAGCCTTTAAAAGGCAGGAAGTCATTCCCCTGTACAAGCTTCAGAAACTTCCTCGGCACTTTCGGTTTTGGATTAGGTTTTTCTTTTATTCGGCGTTAATTCTTCTCGGTGCACTCGGCTTGATTTGCTTGCGTCTGAAAATGGGGCGACCATAGCAGTGCTTTCTTGAAGATCACCGAAACCCTCATCCTGTTTGTTCCCGATGATTCTTTGCCCATAGGCTTCGGTAGAGAAGTGAATGAGAAGACCAACCCAACAAAAAGCCCGGCTAACAAGCCGGGCTTTTTATGCAACTGCTGCTTCGTCAGATCAAGCGCCGTAAACCGGCAGCTTGGCGCAGATGGCCTGAACCTTCTCACGTACGGCGTTGATCACCGCTTCGTTGTTCAGGTCGGCCAGGATGTCGCAGATCCAGCCCGCCAGTTCCTTGCACTCTGCTTCCTTGAAGCCGCGAGTGGTCACGGCCGGTGTGCCGAAGCGCAGGCCGGAGGTGACGAACGGGG
Organism: Pseudomonas graminis; assembly: GCF_900111735.1. Taxonomy (GTDB): domain Bacteria; phylum Pseudomonadota; class Gammaproteobacteria; order Pseudomonadales; family Pseudomonadaceae; genus Aquipseudomonas; species Aquipseudomonas graminis. Next base: position 128,178 of record NZ_FOHW01000011.1, read on the forward strand.
AGCGTGGATCGTTGGGCACCGAGTTCTTGTTCACGGTGATGAACGCTTTGCCCAGTGCGGCGTCGGCGTCTTTACCGGAGATGTCCTGCTTGATCAGCGACAGCAGGAACAGGTGGTTTTCAGTACCGCCGGACACCACGTCGAAACCGCGCTCGATGAACACGCCGGCCATGGCCTTGGCGTTTTTCACCACTTGTTCCTGGTAGGTCTTGAACTCAGGCTGCAGCGCTTCCTTGAAGCAAATCGCCTTGGCCGCGATGACGTGCTCCAGAGGACCGCCCTGACCGCCCGGGAAGACAGCAGAGTTCAGCTTCTTCTCGATGTCGGCGTTGGCGCGCGCCAGGATCAGGCCGCCACGAGGGCCGCGCAGGGTTTTGTGGGTGGTGGTGGTGACGACGTCAGCGAACGGCACCGGGTTCGGGTAAACGCCTGCAGCGACCAGACCGGCTACGTGCGCCATGTCGACGAACAGGTAAGCGCCGACTTTGTCAGCGATGGCGCGGAAGCGCGGGAAGTCGAGGATCTGCGAATAGGCCGAGAAACCGGCAATGATCATCTTCGGTTTGTGCTCGACCGCCAGACGCTCGACTTCGTCGTAGTCGATCAGGCCGTTGCCGTCGATGCCGTACTGAACGGCGTTATACAGCTTGCCCGAGGAAGAAACGCTGGCACCGTGGGTCAGGTGACCGCCGTGGGCCAGGCTCATGCCCAGAATGGTGTCGCCAGCATTGAGCAGCGCCAGGTACACCGCGCTGTTGGCCTGGGAGCCTGCGTGTGGCTGGACGTTGGCGTAATCGGCACCGAACAGTTGCTTGGCGCGGTCGATGGCCAGTTGCTCGACGATGTCGACGTATTCGCAGCCACCGTAGTAACGCTTGCCTGGGTAGCCTTCAGCGTATTTGTTGGTGAGGACCGAGCCCTGGGCCTCCATGACGGCCGGGCTGGTGTAGTTCTCCGAGGCGATCAGCTCGATGTGATCTTCCTGACGCTTGGCTTCCTGTTCCATGGCGGCGTACAGGTCGGAGTCGTACTTGGCGATGGTCAAATTGCGGCTGAACATGGCGGTCCTCGGGGATCGGGCAGTAGAAAAGGGGGGCATTCTAACCCATCGGGTTTTATCTGGCATATGAAAGCGGGTCATGTGCGGTACGAGCGGTTTTCATGCGAGGGAATGACTGGCGAATGACCTTGTAGGAGCGCGCTTGCCCGCGATGCGATTTCGGGCCAGACGGATTTGTGTCGGATGTAAGAATGGTTCGCGGGCAAGCGCGCTCCTACGGGTGATCGGTATCAGTCGAGCATAAACAGCGCATCGTTGCTGAATTGCGCTTCGAACCGCGTCGCCGGCATCGGGCGTCCGAACAGGTAGCCCTGAACTTCATCGCAGCCGTGTTCGCGCAGAAACTCCAGCTGCTCATGTGTTTCCACGCCCTCGGCGATCACCGACAGATTGAGGCTGTGGGCCATGGCGATGATCGCCCGGGCGATTTGCGCGTCCTGTTCGCCAGACGGCAGGCCATCCACGAACGTGCGGTCGATCTTCAACACGTCGATGGGAAACTGCTTCAGGTAATTCAGCGACGAATAACCGGTGCCGAAGTCATCGACCGCAATGCTCAGGCCCAGCCGCTTCAACCCGGCCAGAATCTGCATGGCTTCGCTCACCTCACGCATCAGGATGCTTTCAGTCAGTTCAAGTTCGAGGCAGGCGGGCGGCAGACCGATTTCCTGGAGGATGCCGGCGATGCGCGTGCCCAGCTGCCCGTCCGAAAACTGCCGTGCGGAAATGTTCACCGACACTTTCGGCACGCGAACCCGCGCCAGATGCCATTCGCGCAACTGGCGGCAGGCCTCCTTGAGCACCCATTCGCCCACTTCGACCACCAGCCCGAGCTCCTCGAGCACCGGGATGAATTCCACTGGCTGTACCAAACCGCGGCGCGGGTGACGCCAGCGCAGCAGCGCTTCGGCGCCGGTCAGACGCTTGCCGTCGCCACTGAACTGCGGCTGGTAATACAGCGTGAATTCGCCCTGCTCCAGGGCATGGCGCAGGTCGCTTTCCAGCTCCAGACGCTCAAGGGCACTGGCGTTCATGTCGGCTTGGTAAAACTGGAAGTTGTTCTTGCCGCGTTCCTTGGCGTGATACATCGCCGTGTCGGCGTTCTTCATCAACTGGCTCAGTTCGTTGCCATCCTGAGGGCTGAGCGCGACGCCGATACTGGCCGTGACGAAGAACTCGCGACCCTCCAGCACGAAGGGTTTTACCAGACTGGCAAGAATCTGTTCGGCCACATGAATCGCACGGTTCAGCGCCGCCTGTTGAGTGGGGCGGGGTTGCAGCAGCAGCGTGAACTCATCGCCGCCCATGCGCGCTACGGTGTCGTCTTCGTCGACGCATCCGAGCAGGCGCAAGGCCATTTCCTTGAGCATCCGGTCGCCGGCAGCATGGCCCAAAGAATCGTTGATCGGCTTGAAACGATCGAGGTCGAGGAACATCAACACCACCCACGTCTGCTGACGTTCGGCGTGCAGCAACGCGCTGTGCAGGCGATCCTGAAACAGCGTGCGGTTGGGCAGATGGGTCAGTGCGTCGTAATAAGCCAGCCGATGAATACGCTGCTCGCTGGCCTTGCGCTCGCTGATGTCGCTGAAGAAGCACACGTAGCTGGCCAGATCGCCTTCATCGTCGAGCACCGCCGTAATTCCGACCCATGCCGGATAGTGCTCGCCGTCGCGCCGCTTGAGCCACAGCTCACCCTCCCAGCTACCGCGCTGGCTCAGCTGTTTGAGTATGTAACCCAGATGCGCTGCCTGCTGATTCTCGACGGTCAGCATCATCGGCAACTGATCCAGGACTTGCGACACGGCGTAGCCACTGACCCGGGTAAAGGCGTCGTTGGCCTGCACGATGTAGCCCGCAGGGTCGGTGATGAGAATGGCCGAGGTCGAGTGTTCGAACACCGTCGCTGCCATGCGCAGGTCTTTTTCGGCGCGCCGCTGCTGACTGACATCACGTCCCACGCCGAGAACGCCTTCAAACGCCCCGATTTCATCCCACACCAGAACCAGACGCAGCTCCACGGGAATCTTGCGCCCATCAGCGCGCAGGCAATCGAACAGGAACAACTGAGTGGTGACTTCGCTGCGCAGGTCCGCCAGCGCTTCGGGCGTGTTCAACGCTTTACTGATTCGCTGCAGCAGCCCGTTGAAGCCGCTGAGTTGCTGAGGATTGGCGATGATCGCTTTCCAGCCGTTTTGCAGAATCCACTCGGCGCTGTAACCCAGCACGGTGTGGACAGAAGGGCTGATGTAGTTGGCGTGCAAAAGTTGATCGGTGGAGAAAATGACGTCGCTGATGCTTTCCGCCAGCATCCGGTAACGCTGTTCGCTCTCACGCAGGGACTGGCTGGCCTCCACTTGCTCAGTGATGTCCTTGGCGACGCCCACAATGCGCCTGACCTGACCGTCGTTGTCCGCCGCCAGCGCCTGTTCGCGGATGTCGAACAAGCGCCAGCTGTCGTGCCGGTCACGGAAGCGCAGCTGACGATGAATCGTCTCGCTGCTGCAAGGCTCGCCTTCGGCACGTCGCAGTAGCTCGTAGGCGCCGAGATCGTCCGGGTGCAGCAGGAGCTCCCAGTAGTATTCGCCCATTTCGTCCAGTTCGGCCTGGCTGTAACCCAGCGTCTCGCCCAAATGGTGGTTGCTGTAGATCATCCGTCGCGTGACCACATCCTGCACGTACAGATGGTCGGGAACTGTGCGCACGACATCCGACCAGAACCGTTCCCGCTCCTGCAGCGCCAACTCGGCCTGCTTGCGGTTAGTAAAATCGCTGATGCTGAGGATGACGGCGTTGAAGTCCTCGGACTGCTCGGGCAGGCGCATGACCACCCAGAGGTGCTGATCCCTGCCCTTGGTGCCGGGTAGCAAGATTTCGAGTTCCAGCTGACGTTGCCCGTCGAGGACGGCCTGGAGTATCTGCAGACCGATGCCGTTTCTGGCGCGGGGACAACCTTCAATCAGCTGCTGCCAGACATGCTGTGCCGATTCTGCGCGCAGCACTTGAGCGGCGACCTGATTGACCTCGGTGATGCGCAACTGCTGAAGCAGGTCGCTGATTTGCTCAGGCTGGTTGATCAGGCGCGCTTTCAGGTCTTCGCCGTTGTTGACTTGCAGGTGCCTGAGGGACGCCGGCAGCCCGGAGAGGTCCATTACGCACAGCGCGACACCAGTGCCTTCGAAGATGTCTTTGTAGCGGCGACGGCTTTGATGCAGCTGCAGTTGACGGCGGCGCAGACTGCGCAACGCAAACAACGGAATGATGGAACAGAGCAGCGCCAACAGGCATTTACCGATGAGCGGGAAGAGCAGCGTCTGGCGGGCTTTCTGCAGGTCGAACAGGCCGCGCAGTTGCCAGTCGCTGTGGGTCAGCGGTTGCACAAGGACCGTCTGCATCTGGCTGTCAGCGGACTGACCGGCGTCTGGCAGGTTTTTGTAAAGCGGGCGGCGACTGCTGATATCTTCCAGCAGCCAGGCGGGCTGGTAATCCAGATCGCTCTGGTGCGTCAGCGCTTTGAGCATGTCGGGCTTGAGTCGCAGCGCCCAGTAGCGCTCATTGCCGGTGCCGGGCTGACGGATGAACAGGTAGAACGTCGAGGCGCTTGGGTCGTTGGCATAGAAGTATGGGTGACCCTGGATGACCGAATGCATCTGGGTCAACAAGCCGACGTCACGGGGCTCGCCATCGCTGTCGGCGCTGATATTCCCGTCGCTGTCGAGCCAGACCAGGCTTTTCACTCCTGGCATGGCATGACGCAGGCTGGCCAGCACTGCCGCTGATCCGTCTGCAGATTGCGGAGCGTCGCGTGCTTCGTCGAGCACATTCAGCGCCACCTGCGCGTTCAGGGCCATGTTCAGGCTTAACCGGTCGGCGAGCTGCACGCTGTAGTCGATGCTGCGCTTGTGCTGACGTTCCTGGGACTGCTGGAACTGGTCGATCATCTGCCATAACAACAGCATCAACATCATCAGGACCAGGGCCGCGAGCGCACCTCTGAGTAGCCCTCTAAAAGGCATAGTCGTTGCGCTGTCGGGCGGGCGCAGGGGTGAGGCGGGGGTCGGTTTGAGCAAACTGTGATCCTGACTACTGGACTGAATCAGCATGTGCGACACGCACTATAAGCCCGGTGCGCAAAAGGCGGCTAGCATGCCACCGAGCTGTGGCACAGTGCCAGCGCTATTGGGGCGGACGGTTTGCCCTGTTGCGTGCATTCGGGTAGCTTTGCGCCACGCGCGACGCGCCGGTTTCTGCACGGCGTGCTTGCATGTATCTAAAGACCTGCAAGCATTGCTCCAGCTTTAATACCGGTCCTCGGAAGTTTGTCCCTGCCGCGCCGGTTTGGCTCTGATCAATTCAAGGCCCGGAATCGCGCTACGGCAAGTTGCGGCGCGAAGATAAACGCATTTTTTGCGACGCAGCACTAAGCTCGCGCCTTTATTCACAGTCTCATTCCAGGTTTTCATTCCATGGCTCAATACGTCTTTACCATGCATCGGCTGAGCAAAGTTGTTCCGCCGAAGCGGGAAATCCTGAAAAACATCTCCCTCTCGTTTTTCCCCGGCGCCAAGATCGGCGTCCTCGGCCTCAACGGTTCGGGTAAATCCACGCTGCTGAAAATCATGGCCGGTGTCGACACCGAGTTTGATGGTGAAGCGCGCCCGATGCCCGAGCTGAACATCGGCTACCTGCCGCAAGAGCCGCAGCTCGACCCGACCAAGACCGTACGTGAAGTGGTCGAAGAAGCGGTCAGCGTCATCAAGGACGCTCAAGCGCGTCTGGACGAAGTCTATGCCGCTTACGCGGAGCCGGACGCTGATTTCGACAAGCTGGCGGCCGAGCAGGCCAAGCTCGAGTCGATCCTGCAAGCCAGCGATGGCCACAACCTGGAGCGCCAGCTTGAAGTCGCCGCCGATGCGCTGCGTCTGCCGGCCTGGGACGCCAAGGTCGAACACCTGTCCGGTGGTGAGAAACGTCGCGTCGCGCTGTGCCGCCTGTTGCTGTCGGCCCCCGACATGCTGCTGCTCGACGAACCGACCAACCACCTGGACGCCGATTCCGTCGCCTGGCTCGAGCATTTCCTGCACGATTTCCCGGGCACCGTGGTTGCGATCACCCACGACCGGTACTTCCTCGACAACGTCGCTGGCTGGATTCTGGAGCTCGACCGCGGTGCGGGCATTCCGTACGAAGGCAACTATTCCGGCTGGCTTGAGGCCAAGTCCGATCGTCTGGCGGCCGAATCCAAACAGCAATCGGCCCATGAAAAGGCCATGAAAGAAGAACTTGAGTGGGTCCGTAAAGGTGCCAAGGCGCGCCAGTCGAAATCCAAGGCCCGTCTGCAACGCTTCGAAGAGCTCCAGTCCCAGGAATTCCAGAAGCGCAGCGAAACCAACGAGATCTACATCCCGGCTGGTCCGCGCCTGGGCGACAAGGTCATCGAGTTCAAGAACGTCACCAAGGGCTATGGCGATCGCGTGCTGATCGACAACCTGTCGTTCTCCATGCCTAAAGGCGCCATCGTTGGCGTGATCGGCGGTAACGGCGCCGGTAAGTCGACGCTGTTCCGCATGCTGATGGGCAAGGAGCAACCGGATTCCGGCTCCATCGAAGTCGGCGAAACCGTGCAACTGGCGTGCGTCGATCAAAGCCGTGACGACCTGGACGGCAGCAAGACCGTGTTCGCGCAGATTTCCGACGGCTCCGATCAGATCAAGATCGGCAACTACGAAATCCCTTCGCGCACCTATGTCGGCCGTTTCAACTTCAAAGGCGGCGATCAGCAGAAGTTCGTGAAGGACCTGTCTGGCGGTGAGCGCGGTCGTCTGCACCTGGCGCTGACGTTGAAGGAGGGTGGCAACGTCCTGCTGCTCGACGAACCGTCAAACGACCTCGACGTTGAAACCCTGCGTTCCCTCGAAGAAGCCCTGCTGGACTTCCCGGGCGCTGCCATTGTGATCTCTCACGATCGGTGGTTCCTTGACCGCGTGGCGACTCACATCCTCGCGTACGAAGACGATTCCCAAGCCGTGTTTTTCGAAGGCAACTACACCGAGTACGAAGCCGATCGCAAGAAACGCCTCGGCGACGCAGCCGCTCAGCCGCACCGCGTGCGTCACAAGAAACTGGCCTGATTCGGGTTGGTGTCATAAAAAAACGGAGCCTTCGGGCTCCGTTTTTTTGTCTGGCCTATTGCCGGTCGATTGAGTCAGTCGCCGGCCTCAATCCGCATGACGTCGATGACTGCATCGCCGACCGGCCGTTTCCAGGTGACTTCGTCCCCGACACTGGCGCCGAGCAACGCCTTGCCCAGTGGTGACGCCCAATTGATCAGCTGACTGGCAGCATCGGCCTGATCCTCTCCGACCAGTTGCACGCGTTGCTCGACACTGTCCTCGTCGGCAAAGGTCACCCAACTGCCAATCTGAACCTTGTCCTCTGATGTGCTGCTGACCACTTGGGCGCTCTGCAGGCGCTGGTTGAAATAACGCAGGTCGCGTTCGATTTCGGCCATGCGCTGTTTGTCGGCGTCATCGCCCTGGGCGTTCTGTTCGCTGTATTGCGCTTGCAGCTGCTCAACCTGAACGTGCAATTGATCAAAGCCGCGCTGGGTGACGTAGTTAATCTGGGCGCTGATCTGCCGTTCAACCGGCGGGTCAATTTGCGCGGCGGCGTTGTCTTCGTTGACGAAGGCGCGACTCATGGCGGGCTCCTGTTCATGGCTTGATCACATTGGGCCATAGTGAGTCCCCGATAGTTTCACCCGTTATCCGCCGGCGGCAGGCAGCTCAATGAGAGCGGTAGGCTTTCGCGGCGTCCTGGGTCCTCTGATGGTCCCAGTTGCGGTCGCGGTCATTCCAGATGCTGTCCCGGCCCTGATCATGAACGTTGCTGTTGGCCAGTTGCGCCTGGCATTGACGGAATCCGTCCGACCAGCCTTGGGCATACAACGTGTCACGCAGATAGCGCGGCACGTCCTTTTTGAATTGCCCCTTCATGAGATCGATGGATTGCCGACCGCTCCCGCAGCCATCCTGGAAACCATCAGCGAATGCCGGCGGGTAACCTTCGGCCAATAACTGGTCGTGGGTAGACTGACATCCGGCGATTACTACAACGCACCACAGCACAGCCCATCGCGCATTCATTTTGATTTCCTCACTGCTTGAGAAAAGTTTAGAAGCGCTTGTGTGAGTTATTGGTAAAAACGCTGTAGGAAATCCATTAACCGATGCTCGGTCACGCGCCATAAGTTCCACCTTTTTCGCTCGGCGACGATGCCTTGAAAAACGTCCGGTAATTTTCCCCTGGGCGGGCCGTGCAGATTCAAGGTTGTTAAACTGTCGCGCTGCGCAAAACCGTTTAGGAAGATTGATGAACCTCAGAACGATTCTGATCCTCGGCGCACTCAGCGCTTTTGGCCCGTTGGCCATCGACTTTTACCTGCCAGGTTTCCCGGCTATCGCGTTGGCATTCGGCACCGACGAGAAACACGTTCAGTTGACCCTGGCCTCTTATTTCCTCGGCCTGAGCATCGGCCAACTTGCCTATGGTCCAATCGCCGATCGTTTCGGCCGTCGGATCCCGCTGTTGTTTGGCGTCGGCTTGTTCACCCTCGCATCTCTGGGGTGCGCCCTGGCGCCTTCTCTTGAATGGCTGATTGCTGCCCGCTTTGTACAGGCGTTGGGCGGATGTGCCGGCATGGTGCTGTCGCGGGCGATCGTCAGCGACAAATGCTCACCGGTCGACTCGGCCAAAGTGTTCTCGCAACTGATGCTGGTCATGGGCCTGGCGCCGATTCTGGCTCCGATGCTGGGTGGGCTGCTGGTCAACGTCGTGGGTTGGCAGGCCATCTTCCTGACCTTGACGGTATTCAGCGCACTCACTGCGGTGGCGGTATTCAGGGGCTTGCCGGAAAGCATGCCCGCCGGCCATCCGCGACTGCCCCTCTCGGGGGCGTTAGGGTCGTACTGGAATCTCTTGGGCGACCGGATTTTCCTGGGCCACGCGCTCACCGGGGGCATCGCGATGGCCGGGATGTTTTCATACATTGCTGGCTCGCCTTTCGTTTTCATCAAGCTGTATGGCGTCCCGGCGGAACATTACGGCTGGTTATTCGGCATCAACGCTGCAGGCTTCATCTTCATCGCTCAGGTGAACGCACGACTTGTTGGCCGCTATGGTCCGGCGTGGTTGCTGTCGCGGACTGTCTGGATCTATCTCGCTGCCGCCCTCGTACTGTTGACCATCGCCTCTCTGCACACCGAAAAACTGTGGCCGCTGCTGATTCCGCTGTTCATTTATATCGCCAGCCTGGGCTGCATCATTCCTAACGCTTCGGCGTGCGCAATGAGCGGGCAGGGCAAACGTGCGGGCAGCGCGTCGGCCTTGCTGGGATGTTTGCAATTCAGTGTTGCTGCCGGCGCGGCGGCACTGGTCGGTGTACTGCATGACGGAACGGCCGTGCCGATGGCGACGGTCATTACGTTGTGCGGTGTGCTCGCTGTGACGCTTGCAGTCATTACTCGCCGGGCGCAGCAGAAGCGAGACGCGCAGCTTCCTCACGCGGATGTGCGTATCTAACCAGCGTCGGCAACGTTAACGCGTTGCCGATTTCGCCAGGTTTAATGCGTGCCTGTACAAGCATGTTCAGGCTGTTGAAAAAGAGCGGCTTATATACGGCTGTTTACTACTTCGGAGTTGGAAACTTCTTACAGCTAATAAAATTAGCTATCTGGCCTCCGCGCTTGAACGTCAGAAGTTCACTTCTGACACGCCTCAGGCACAGATTATTTTCTTGAAGGCTTTATGAGTTTTGGGTGTAGGCAATCGCCCTGACGCAGGATTCATGAACCAGCGTTGTCCGCGTAAAATGCCCGTCCTTTAAGGGCTTTCGGCTATCTGGCTGGATCCGAGCCGTTAACGGGTTGCGGGATTGTGCTGAACATTTGCCGATACGGCCCACAAACAAAGGGCCGTGCAATGGACAAGTTGATCCGTCAATCGGCTGCAGGTCTTATACTAAGCGCCGTCATGGATCCGATTTAATTCTCATGTTTCAAACTGTATTGCTCGGGCACAGCTATCTGTATTGCCTGCAAGTTCAAGCGATCAGAGTTCGTGTGAGGTGATTTAAATCAAGGTCCGTTTTTGCCTTAAGCACGCATGATGGTTGGCCACAACAATGGACCGGCGCTTTCAATTGATTGAGCCTGGGATTCAGCGCCGATGGCACGCCTCGACCTGCGCACCGGCGCCGGTCCGCTTAGATAATGTTCAACAGGGAGTGAAGACATGGAATATGTACCTTGCATCAGCCAGATCGCTGCGTTGCTCGCCGACCCCAAACGCAGCGCGATCGTGTGGGCATTGATGGACGGAACATCGCGGGCGGCCAATGAAGTAGCTTCGCTGGTGGGTCTATCCACTTCTTCTGCCGGTGCGCACCTGGCGCGCCTTGCCGCCGGCGGATTGCTGCGTCACGAAGTCCGAGCCCGCAAACGCTACTTCAGGCTTGCTGCGCCGGAAGTCCGGACCGCCGTCCAGGCGCTGGTCAGCGCATCGATGGTCAGCGCGGATCTGATCAGCCGCAGCCTGGCGCAACCATTACCGCCCCTGCCGTTATGCCGCGCCAGCGTCTGCGCGGATCATCTGGGCGGCGAGATGGGTGCCGAGCTGTATCTGAGGATGCTGGGCGCGGGCTGGATCGAACAATCCGAACACCGGTTGGAGGTCACCAGTGTCGGCATCTCCCGCTTTGCCGAACGAGGAATTTTTATTCCCGCGCTGGCCCACAGACGACGCGAGGCCGTGTGTGCCTGTGTCGACTGTCACGAAAGCAGGCCGCATCTCGGGGGCGCATTGGGCGCAGGACTTCTGCAGTTGTTCATGCAGCTGGGCTGGCTGCGGACGACGGAAGAGGCCTCCACGTTACAGGTCTCTTCCAATGGTCAGCGAGAAATCAGCAAGATCGCTTCGGCGGCGTGATGCCCCAGGGGGGAGGCGCGGCGTGTGGAGCAGAACGTCCACACACTTTTAGCGCTCAAGGGGCGTGTCTGATCAGGGCTTGATCAGACGCGCGTCGAGGCTGTTCTGCGCCAGGCGCCTGGCCTGATCCTGGGTCATGCCGAGGTGGGTGTGCAGCGCGTGGAAGTTCTCGGTGACGTAGCCACCGAAGTACGCCGGGTCATCAGAGTTGACGGTCACTTTCACGCCGCGCTCGAGCATGTCCAGAATGTTGTGCTGACCCATGTGGTCGAAAACGCAGAGCTTGGTGTTGGACAGTGGGCAAACCGTCAGGGGGATTTGCTCATCAATGATGCGCTGCATCAGGCGCTCGTCCTCGATGGCGCGTACGCCATGATCGATACGCTGGATTTTCAACAAATCAAGCGCTTCCCAGATGTACTCCGGCGGACCTTCTTCACCTGCGTGGGCAACGGTCAGAAAGCCTTCACCGCGAGCACGATCAAACACGCGCTTGAACTTGCTCGGCGGATGGCCCATTTCCGAGCTATCCAGGCCGACCGCCACGAAGGTGTCGCGATAGGGCAGGGCCATGTCGAGGGTTTTCTGCGCTTCGTCTTCGCTCAAGTGGCGCAGGAAGCTGAGGATCAGGCCGCTGCCGATACCGAGCTTTTCCTTGCCGTCTTTTAACGCGCCGGCGATGCCGTTAAGCACGACTTCAAACGGGATGCCGCGGTCGGTGTGGGTCTGAGGATCGAAGAACGGTTCGGTGTGTATGACGTTCTGCGCCTTGCAGCGCTCCAGGTAAGCCCAGGTCAGGTCGTAGAAATCCTGCTCGGTGCGCAGTACGTCGGCGCCGCGGTAGTACAGGTCGAGAAACTCCTGCAGATTATTGAAGGCGTAGGCCTTGCGCAGGGTTTCGACGTCCGCCCAGGGCAGGGCGATCTTGTTGCGCTCAGCCAGGGCGAACAACAGTTCCGGCTCCAGCGAGCCCTCCAGATGCAGGTGCAGTTCTGCCTTGGGCAGGGCGTTCAACCAGTCGTACATGGGCTTTGTCTCATAAAGTGCAATGGCAGGTATTCTACAGAGTCAGGCGCGCGGGCTGAATAAAACCTGACCGGACGGTTCACACACTGCTTTGGCGCGCATTGCCACAGGTACAGGCGCCGATAGGCCGCCGTTGCAGGTGTTTCCCGGTGCATGGCTGTTTTGAAAACGGCCAGATTGAAGGCATTTTGATGCGGCGGCGCGACGATCTGTCGCGACCTGCTGCTAACCTGTCTTGAAACCTTTGTTTACATCCACACTCTCAAGCGCTTCAGTAAACTTCACTTCATGGATGTGCGGCCAGGGTCGCAAGGGGCTAAAAGGCAGCGATGGGCACGATTCTCAAGCAGGAAAAGTTTCTTCTACTGGCGGTCATTGCGACCTTTTTCGCGTACTTCTACGAACACCAACTGCTCAGCAACGGACATACCGTCGCACTGATCGCAGGCATTGCTCTGGTGGGCTTCATCATCTGCGCCTCGCTGCGCGTGGCTCACCATGCCGAGTTGCTGGCGGAAAAAGTCGGCGATCCCTACGGCACCATGATTCTGACGTTGTCGGCGGTGCTGGTTGAGGTCGTGATTCTGGCGATCATGATGAGCAATGAACCTTCACCCACGCTGGTGCGGGATACCATTTACTCGGCCGTGATGCTCGACATCAACGGGATTCTGGGTCTCGCCGCGTTGATGGGCGGGCTCAAGCACGGTGAACAGTCCTACAACGATGACTCCGCGCGTTCCTACAGCGTGATGATTCTGACGGCCATGGCGGTGTCGATGGTAGTGCCGGAATTCATTCCGGAAGGTAAGTGGAAGCTGTATTCCGCCTTCACCATTGGCGCGATGATCCTGCTTTATGCGCTGTTCCTGCGTATGCAGGTTGGGCCGCACAGTTACTTCTTCAGCTACAACTACCCGGACAAGAAGCGCCGCAAGGGTGAGACGCAGGAAGCGCACGAGCCAGTCAACCTGACACGCTCAATCGCAACCTTGGTTTTCGGCGTGGTGGTCATTGGCGCGTTGGCCGAGGTCATGTCGAAAACCGTCGACCTGGGTCTGGAAGGCAGCGGCGCTCCGCCGGTGATGACGGCGATTCTGGTGGCGGCGATTTCGGCAGCGCCGGAGATCCTGACCGCACTGCGGGCCGCGCTGGCCAACCGTATGCAATCGGTGGTCAACATTGCTCTGGGTGCTTCGCTGTCGACGGTGATCCTGACCGTTCCTGTCATGGAAGGCATGGCGCTCTACAGCGGTCAGGCGTTCCAGATGGCGATGACGCCAGTGCAGACAGTGATGATCTTCGTCACCCTGTTGGTCTGCGCCATCAACCTCAACGACGGCGAAACCAACGCCATCGAAGGTATGACGCATTTCGTGCTGTTTGCCACCTTCATCGCGCTGTCTTTGATGGGGCTGTAGATCAGGTTCGGCTTGAATCCAGGCGTGGGGGAGTCAGCAGTTTCACTTCCCCACTGCCGTAACAGCGCATCACCCCCTGATCAATTGCGCAGCAGCCTGCCGATGGTCTGCAATCAATCCCTTCAGATCCAGGCCTTCGACCTGACCGTCAATCACCCGCCATTGGCCGCCGATCATCACCCGATCTGCGCGATCAGCGCCGCACAGCAACAGCGCCGAGAGCGGATCGTGACTACCGGAAAAGCGCAACTCGTCCATCTTGAACAACGCCAGATCAGCCTGTTTACCCACGGCCAATTCGCCGATGTCGTGCCGGCCCAGCAACTGCGCCGATCCCTTGGTCGCCCAGCCTAATGCCAGTTCGGGTGTGATTTTTTCCGCCCCGTAACGCAGGCGCTGAAGGTAAAGCGCCTGCTTGGCTTCAAGCATCATGTTCGATGCGTCATTTGACGCAGAACCGTCGACACCCAGACCGATCGGTGCGCCTGCGGCAAGCAGGCCCAGCGTGGGGCAGATGCCTGACGCAAGGCGCATGTTCGAACTCGGGCAATGACAGACCCCGGTGCCCGCCTGGCCGAGGCGCGTGATTTCTTCGCTGTTGAAATGAATGCCATGAGCCAGCCAGGTACGAGGGCCAAGCCAACCGACGCTGTCCAGGTAATCCACTGTGCGCAGGCCGAAACGCTGCAGGCAGAAGTTCTCTTCGTCCAGGGTTTCGGCCAGATGCGTATGCAGGCGCACGTCGTGCTTCTCCGCCAAGACCGCGCTTTCGGCCATGATCTCGGTTGTCACCGAAAACGGCGAGCACGGCGCCAACGCAATCTGGATCTGCGCGCCATCACTCCGCTCGTGGTAGGTCTCGATCAAGCGCACGCTGTCATCAAGGATGACCTGGCCCTGCTGGACGGTTTGCTGGGGCGGCAGGCCTCCGTCTTCCTCGCCCAGGGTCATCGAACCCCGCGTCAGCATCGCGCGCATACCCAGTTCGCGAACGCTTTCGACCTGAACATCGATGGCGTCTTCCAGACCCTGCGGAAACAGATAATGGTGGTCGGCGGCGGTGGTGCAGCCCGAGAGCATCAACTCGGTCAGGGCGACCTTGCTGGCCAGTGCGAGTTTTTCCGGCGTTAATCGCGCCCACACCGGGTACAGGGTTTTCAGCCAGGGGAACAACGGCTGATTGACCACCGGGCCCCAGGCGCGGGTCAGGGTTTGATAGAAGTGGTGGTGCGTGTTGATCAGGCCGGGCAGCAGCACATGCTCGCGTGCATCGAATACGTGATCGCAAGGCTGTGCAGGCTGTTGCCCGAGCGGGAGCATCTCAACGATAACCCCGCTTTCGACCACCAGGCCGCCGCGAGCATCGAGTTCATTGGCCGTGAATACGGCGAGGGGATTTTTCAACCAGGTACGGATTGCGGGCATTGGCCGGCTCCTCTGAAAGTGGGTTCAGGTCGCCAGCTCAGTGTTGCCCTGTCTGCTGATCCAGGGTCGCCGCAGCATCGAACGTGCTGCGAGGCGAGGATGGATTCTAGAGTGTTGCGTCGGGTTGGGGCAAGTCACGCCAGCTCATGCTGCCGCGACTTGCATCGAAACAGTGAGCCCCGCTGCCGCTGCCAGATCGACGAGCGCATCAAGACTGAACAGATCCACTCGACCGGATTTCAGATTAGAGAAGCGAGGCTTGGTAATCCTCAATCGCGCTGCTTTTTCAGTGTCCGTCCCGGACCAGGATTTAATGTGCTCGTTGATTTCGATCATCAATCCCGATCTGACCTTCAAATGAGCAGCCTCCTGCTCGGTGTTCCCAAGGGCGTCCCAGACGCTGGCGAAAGCCTGATCTTCGTTCATAGTTCACCTCTCATCAATTTACGGAATCGAGCCGATGCTAGGTCAATGTCTCGCTTCGTTGTTATCGACTTCGATAACAACGACAACCTTCACCTGGATGCGTTTCTTGTAGGCATTGCAGACATGTCGAGTCAGATGAGGCCGGCTAGAGCAGCTTTGGGGTTCTCTACTCGCGAACAGCGTCTTACGACATTACTGATTACCAGGGAATCGTCTCACCCTTGTAGTTCACGAAGTGATGACCGCCTGTCCCCGCGAACCGCTCAAGCTGCTCGACAATCCCCCGCACACTGGTCTCGACGTCGATATCCGCGCCTTCGCCGCCCATCGCCGTGCGGACCCATCCGGGGTGCATCGATAGCACAGTGGGCTTGTTCTCGCCCAATTGCGTCACGAAGGTGTTGGTCATTGAGTTCAGCGCGGCTTTGCTGGCTTTGTACAGCGCCATCTCTGGTGCGTCCGGCATGGTGACGCTGCCAAGCACCGAGCTCATGAACGCAATCACGCCGCTCTCGGGACGGATCTGGTCGACGAAGCGTTTGGCCAGGCGGATTGGCGCGACGGCATTAGTGAGAAACAGCTGACCCAGTTCGCCGGCGGTGGCGTCCGTGGGGTTTGGATGCATCGGCCCCATCACGCCGGCGTTGACGAACAGCAGGTCGTACGTCTGGCCCTTGAGGTTGTGAGTCAGCACTTCGAGGGACGATTGCTCGTCGATGTCCAGTGTTTGCAATTGCACATTCGGCAGTGCCTTCAGTTCATCGGCTTTTTGGGCATCCCGGACGGTGGCGGTGACTTCCCAGCCCAGTTCTGTAAGACGTTTCACCAGTCCGAGGCCAAGGCCGCGTGACGCTCCGATGATCAGGGCTGTTTTAGGGGTGGACATTGAACTGACTCCTGTACAGACAAACGAAAAATTTCACTCAATCGATGGACATCGCGACGCGGCGAGAATTTTGTTTCTTGAGGCACTCAGTTGCCGCGAGGCGCACACGTTAGCGCCAGAGGATGACAGAGGCCCGCGACATATGTGAGTGGACGTTTCCAATATGAATGTCAGGCGATCAGCCCGGCCCACGATCAAGCCCGCCTGACGGTATCGCTGTATAAAAAACATCCAGTTTCGCCAACGCGCGCTGTACCCGGCAGTCCGCGAAGGCTTGCACGGGTTATCCACAGATTGCTCCACAGGTAATGTGAGCAACTGGAGATTGGCGATATAACCCGCCCGAGACGGGTACCGTATCGGTATAAGCCTCGCTAACGCGCTGTTTTACCGCTGCTTTTATTCACAGGGCACTGTTTTGGCTAAAAAGTGATCAAGCTCCGCAAAGCCATGTGGAACAAGGGCTGCGGAGGTGTGTGCTCAGCTTGTCCACAGGCGGATGCACAGTAGATGTGGGCAAATGCCCTTGGCGCCCACGGTCATTGGGTTAACCGACAGGAGTGGCTTTAGCCGGGAAAGCGTCGAGCGCCTGCGGATCAGCTACTGCGGGGGCTGTAATACGATCCGTCCGCGACTGATGTCGGACAGCTGGCGCTGAAGGGTTTCAATCTGCTCGGGCCCTAAAGCGATTGAGAGCGTGACGCCATTTGCGTTGAAGCGCTCATCCTCCACGAGCCCATTGAGTTCAGCCACTCGCAGCTTGATCAGCACCAGCTCGCTGAAGCTGCAATCGAATTGCAACGACACTCGATTGATCAATGGCACTCGATCAGCCTGCTGCAGGCATTTGTTGGCGCCCCCGCCATAGGCCCTCGCGAGGCCGCCGGTGCCCAGTTGAACCCCGCCGTACCAGCGGATAACCAGCACGACGACCCGATCAAAATCCTGCGCATCAATGGCCGCGAGTATGGGGCGCCCAGCCGTGCCGCCCGGTTCGCCATCGTCGTTGCTGCGGTACTGCGCGCCCAGTTTCCAGGCCCAGCAATTGTGTGTGGCGTCCAGATCACTGTGCTGCTCAATGAACGTTTGAGCATCGGCAGCGGTGTCGATAGGCGCGGCGAGGGTAATGAAGCGGCTCTTGCGAATCTCTTCGCGAAACTCGCAGGGGCCGGTGAGCGTAAAAGGCATTGAGGTTCCAGACTGCGCTTGGGTTTTTAGGAGTTATAAAGCAGGCGTGAGTCCGCAGCCTTTGAGAATGATGCGAATCAAGTTATCCCCAGCGGCGTCCATGTCTTGCCTGGTCAGCTTCGAACGGCCGGTAACCTGGCAAATCTGGGTGGCGAAGTCAGCGTAATGCTGAGTGCTGCTCCACAGCAGGAAGATCAGATGCACCGGATCGACCGGGTCAATCTTCCCGTCGTCGATCCAGGCCTGGAAGACGGCGGCACGCCCCTGAAACCATTCGCGGTAGTCCTGGCTGAAATACTGACTCAGGCACTCGCCGCCACTGATGATCTCCATCGCGAAGATGCGCGAAGCTTGTGGCTGGCGACGGGAGAACTCCATCTTTGCGCGTATGTAGTGCGTCAGCGCCTGTGCCGGGTCGTCTTCTGCGCTCAGGTTGTTGAAGGTGCTGTCCCACAACTCGATGATGTTGCTCAGCACCGCGATGTACAGCCCCAGCTTGTTGGTGAAGTAATAGTGCAAGTTGGCTTTGGGCAAGCCGGCATTCTGCGCGATGGTGTTCATGCTGGTGCCCTTGAAGCCATGCCGAGCGAATTCGTCCTCGGCCGCCTTGAGGATTGCTTCTTCGTTCTTCTGCCGAATGCGGCTGGCCGGTTTGGTGGCGCTGGGGCTATGAGCGGGGACTTCAAGGGTCATGTGCGATTCCAGACGGATCATTTGGGTGCGACGCGGTGAACACATAGCGCACCCGCGATCATCCGACAAGCGTGACCTCGAAAATCAGTGTTCAAAGGATTCCGCTGTCTGTTTTTTGGCTTCGCTCGATTCCTTGCCTTCCGGAAGTAGCAGGCACATCACGATGGCCGTCAGCCCGCCGCTGGTGATTGCCGAGTCGAACAGGCTCTGCACCCATTGCGGCAAATGATGCAGCAGCGTCGGCTGCGCCGCGATACCCAGCCCTACACCGAATGAGGTGGCGATGATCAGCATGCTGCGGCGATCCAGCGGCGCTTGAGCAAGGATCCGTACGCCCGCCGCCGCGACGCTGCCGAACATCACCAATGTCGCGCCGCCAAGCACCGGTTTCGGAATCTGCTGAAGGATCGCACCGATCATCGGGAACAGTCCGAGCAGAAACAGGATTGCTCCGATGTACAGACCCACATACCGACTGGCGACGCCGGTGAGCTGGATCACTCCGTTATTCTGCGCGAAGGTGGTATTCGGGAACGCACTGAAAGTCGCCGCGATCATGCAACTGACGCCGTCGCCCAACACACCCCCCTTCAGCCGGGCAATGTAGCTCGGGCCCTTGATGGGTTCGCGGGAGAGCATGCAGTTGGCGGTGAGGTCGCCGACGGTTTCGATACTGCTGATCAGATAAATCAGCGCAACCGGCAGGAACGCGGCCCAGTCGAAGCTGAATCCGAACCGAAAGGGCACGGGAATGGTGACCAGCGCAACGTCGGCAATGGAGTGAGGCACGAGCTTGCCGCTGAACCAGGCAGCGATGCTGCCGATCGCGAGCCCGATAATAATGGCCGACAGCCGCAACCAGGGCGCGCTTGAGCGGTTGAGCACGACGATCACTGCCAGCACGAAAACGCCAAGGGCCAGATTGACCGGCTCACCGAAGTCCGGAGCGTTGAAGCCGCCTCCCAGATCAGTCACACCGACCTTGATCAGGCTGACGCCGATTAGCGTGATGACGATGCCGGTTACCAGTGGCGTGATCACTCGACGCAGCTGTCCGATGAAACGGCTCAGCACAATCTGTACGACGGCGCCGAAGAAACATACTCCGAACACCATGGCCATGATGTCTTCCGGGCTGCCACCGCGCTGCTTGACCATGAAGCCTGCCGACAGCACCGCGCCGAGAAACGCGAAACTGGTGCCCTGCAGGCAAATCATGCCCGCTCCGATACCGAACGGCCGGCGCGCCTGGATGAACGTCCCCACACCCGAGACCATCAGCGCCATGCTGATCAGATAAGGCATGTAAGCATCGAGCCCGAGCGCCGATCCGATAATCAGTGGCGGCGTGATAATGCCCACGAATGCAGCGAGCACATGCTGGATTGCCGCCAGGCTCGCGGGCCCGGGGCGCGGCCGGTCGTTGAGGCCATAGATGAGGTCGTTATTGTCTGGCGCTTCAGGCTGCATGCTGGCTCTCGATTTTGTGTGGGGCTTCTACATCCAGCCTTACTGCAAAAACCTGTCCAACTGATCAGTTACCTGTTCACCGATTCGCTGTACATGCCCGCCTATCAAGGGCTGGACGAATATGGCGGCCGTTTGACTGCGTGTTATTGAGGTGCCGACGTACTGAGCCGGCCTCATCGTGTGGCAGCCAGACTCTCCAGGAAACTTTCCAGCACCAAATGGGGGCGGCGACCTTTGCGCGTGACGGTCACAAGGCTCAGGTCGTAAAACCGCGTTTTGGGCTTCAGCGCACGCAGCCGCCCCTGCTGCACCCAAAGGCTGGCGTAATGATCGGGTAGATAACCGATGTAACGCCCGGTCAGAATCAGAAACGCCATGCCTTCCCGGTCCGACGCGCTCGCGCTGCATTTCAGCGCCTGATAGTAAGCCTGGATTTCACCCGGCAGACGAAACGTCGGCGCAATGGTCTCCTGAGCGGACAGCCGATCGTCGTCAAGCAGCGCATCGTCTACGTAAAACAAGGGATGGCCGACCGCGCAATACAGCAGCGAACGTTCGCTATACAGCGGCTGGTACTCAAGTCCCGACAAGGCGCTGGCCTGGGGTACGACGCCAACGTGCAAGCTGCCGTCGAGCACACCCTGCTCGACTTCATTGGGCGCGATCATGCGGATATTGATGTGCACATCCGGGCCACGTTCTTTCAGATGGGAAAGCGCGTGGGTGATGCGCATATGGGGGAGGGTGACAAGATTGTCCGTCAGCCCGATGTTTAGTTCGCCGCGCAGATGTCGGTGAAGACCATTCACCTCCGTACGAAAACTCTCGAGGGCGCTCAACAACTGCAGTGATGACTGATAGACCTCGCGGCCTTCCTCCGTCAGGGAAAACCCCGCACGCCCCCGTTGGCAAAGACGCAATCCCAAGCGTTGCTCGAGATCGCTCATCTGCTGACTGATGGCGGAGCGACCAATGCCCAGCGCGCTTTCCGCTGCCGAAAAGCCGCCGGACTCCACCACGCTACGAAAGATGCGCAAAAGACGAATATCAAAGTCGCTGACTTGCGCCAGCGGTTCGTTGCGGCGGGTGCTCATAGTTTAGTGACCAGTCAACTGAAGATCGTAAAAGCAGGATTTTCCAGACTTTATGCCCGTGGCACTGTTAGCTGCAACCGGCACTGCTCCTGCCCGCACTTCAATCAGGAAATCAGGCCAACCCCGCCCTGTGAGGTTAATTCCGATGAATATGCCCGAATCGTCCGACATGTCACTGGCGAGCCAGCTCAAACTTGACGCCCACTGGATGCCCTACACGGCGAACCGAAACTTCCACCGTGATCCACGGCTGATCGTCGCCGCTGAAGGCAGCTATCTCACGGACGATAAGGGTCGCAAAATCTACGATGGCCTGTCGGGGCTGTGGACCTGCGGGGCAGGGCATACGCGCAAAGAAATCCAGGAAGCCGTTTCGCGGCAGTTGGGCACGCTGGACTACTCGCCAGGATTCCAGTTCGGACATCCGCTGTCCTTCCAGCTGGCTGAAAAGATCACCGATCTGACACCCGGCAAGCTGAATCACGTCTTCTATACCGACTCTGGATCGGAGTGCGCTGACACTGCCGTCAAGATGGTGCGGGCTTACTGGCGTTTGAAAGGTCAGGCGACCAAAACCAAGATGATCGGCCGCGCCCGTGGCTATCATGGTGTGAATATCGCGGGCACCAGTCTGGGTGGCGTTAACGGCAACCGAAAGATGTTCGGGCAATTGATGGACGTCGATCATCTGCCTCATACGCTGCTTGCCAGCAACGCCTATTCGCGGGGCATGCCGGAGCAGGGCGGCATTGCGCTGGCCGATGAAATGCTCAAGCTCATCGAGCTGCACGATGCGTCGAACATTGCCGCGGTGATTGTTGAGCCCATGGCGGGTTCTGCGGGAGTGATTGTTCCGCCACAAGGCTATCTCAAGCGTCTGCGTGAAATCTGTGATCAGCACAACATTCTGCTGATTTTCGATGAGGTGATCACGGGCTTCGGGCGCACTGGCTCGATGTTCGGCGCCGACAGCTTCGGCGTTACCCCGGACCTGATGTGTATCGCCAAGCAGATCACCAACGGTGCGATCCCCATGGGGGCCGTGATAGCCAGCACTGAGATTTACCAGACGTTCATGAATCAGCCGACGCCCGAGTACGCCGTGGAATTCCCACATGGCTACACTTACTCAGCGCATCCGGTCGCGTGCGCGGCCGGCCTCGCCGCTCTGGAAATCATTCAGCGCGAGAGCCTGGTGCAGCAGGTCGCTGAAACTGCGCCGCACTTCGAAGGCTATCTGCACGGTTTGAAGGGCAGCAAGAATGTCGTCGATATTCGTAACTACGGTCTCGCTGGCGCCATTCAGATTGCGCCGCGCGACGGCGACGCCATTGTGCGTCCATTCGAAACGGCCATGAAACTGTGGAAGGCAGGTTTTTACGTGCGCTTCGGCGGTGACACCCTTCAGTTCGGCCCGACGTTCAACAGCAAGCCGGAAGACCTCGACCGCATGTTTGACGCAGTCGGTCAGGCCCTGAATCAAATCGACTGACCCCTTTGCAGGTTTACAGGCGCCACTCCGGTAGCGCCTGCGGGCTGATATTTTTTGGAGTTATGCATGAGCACCATTCAACACCTGATACATGGCGAGCGGGTCAGCGAAGACGGCCGCAGCGCGGATGTGTTCAACCCCTCGACTGGTCATGCCATTCGCCAGGTGCCACTCGCCAGTCGCGAAACCGTTCAACAAGCGATCGACTCTGCCAAGGCTGCTTTCCCCGCGTGGCGCAATACCCCTCCTGCAAAGCGCGCGCAGGTCAGGTTCCGCTTCAAGCAATTGCTGGAACAGAACGAGGCGCGTATTGCCCGGCTGATCAGCGAAGAGCACGGCAAGACCATCGAAGATGCCGCGGGAGAACTCAAGCGGGGTATCGAAAACGTCGAATACGCCTGTGCGGCGCCTGAAATTCTCAAGGGCGAGTACAGCCGCAACGTCGGCCCGAACATTGATGCGTGGTCTGACTTTCAGCCGCTCGGCGTAGTGGCGGGCATCACTCCGTTCAACTTCCCTGCCATGGTTCCGCTGTGGATGTACCCGTTGGCGATTGCCTGCGGTAACTGTTTCATCCTCAAACCGTCCGAGCGCGATCCAAGCTCAACCTTGCTGATCGCCGAGTTGCTCCATGAAGCCGGATTGCCGAAGGGCGTGCTGAATGTAGTGCACGGAGACAAGGTGGCGGTTGATGCGTTGATCCAAGCCCCTGAAGTCAAAGCGCTGAGTTTTGTGGGCTCCACCCCGATCGCCGAGTACATCTATAAAGAGGCTACTGCACGCGGCAAGCGGGTACAGGCATTGGGCGGCGCGAAGAACCACGCAGTGCTGATGCCCGACGCGGACTTGGATAACGCCGTAAGCGCATTGATGGGCGCGGCCTATGGTTCCTGCGGCGAGCGCTGCATGGCGATTTCGGTCGCAGTGTGCGTGGGTGACCAGGTCGCCGACGCATTGGTCGCCAAGCTCGTGCCGCAAATCAATGGGTTGAAGATCGGCGCCGGGACTTCCAGCGGACTCGATATGGGCCCTCTGGTCACGGGGCAGCATCGCGACAGAGTCAGCAGCTATATAGAGGACGGCGTGGGTGCAGGTGCGAAGCTGGTTGTGGACGGTCGTGGGCTCACGATCCCAGGACACGAAGATGGTTTTTTTCTGGGTGGATGCCTGTTCGACCATGTCACGGCCGAGATGCGCATCTATAAAGAAGAGATATTCGGGCCGGTGCTGTGCATTGTGCGTGTGGACAGCCTCGAACATGCGATGCAACTGATCAACGATCATGAATACGGCAATGGCACCTGCATCTTCACTCGCGATGGTGAGGCGGCCCGTCTGTTCTGCGACGAGATAGAGGTAGGTATGGTTGGGGTGAACGTTCCACTGCCTGTACCTGTGGCTTATCACAGCTTTGGCGGATGGAAGCGGTCACTGTTTGGTGACCTGCATGCTTATGGCCCGGATGGCGTTCGCTTCTATACACGTCGCAAAGCCATTACACAGCGATGGCCGCAGCGCGCCAGTCACGAGGCCTCGCAGTTCGCGTTCCCCAGTCTTTAATGCTTCCGGGTGGGCGAGCCCCCAAACTTGTCCACTCGATCCGTTATTTTTGACCGATATGACAGTTTCATTAAATAAGTGCTTGACGCCCCTCTGGATCTGTCTATAATTCGCCCCACTTCCGGCGCAGACGAAACGGAAAACTCCTTGGTAATCAAAGAGTTGGACGAAGTAAGCAGCGAGGAATGCTTCGGTTCAGATGCTTGAATCGACAGCGGTGAAAAAGGCAGTTGACAGCAGGTTGTAACGCTGTAGAATTCGCCTCCCGCTGACGTGAGACGTTAAGTCGAACGAAGCGCAAGTGGTTGAAGTTGATAAGGAAACTTTGAAAACTTCTTAAAATAACCGCTTGACAGAGACAAGAGACGCTGTAGAATGCGCGCCTCGGTTGAGACGAAAGATCTTAGCCACCCGCTCTTTAACA
>NZ_FOHW01000012.1 GCF_900111735.1 Pseudomonas graminis
GCGTCGGATGTACCGGCCTCTTCGCGGGCAAGCGCGCTCCTACACCGATCGGCGGCGAGCAGTGACATCTGGTGGCAGACGCTGGTCTCTTCCCGCCTGAATGGAACCGGTCCCACGGAATCACCGCGTACTTCAGTGGGACCGGCTTTAGCCGGGAATGCGTCGGGTGCCACACCGCAGGGCAATTGATGTGCCCCATATCTGAATGTAGGAGCGCGCTTGCCCGCGAAAGTGTAGGCACGTACGACCATTACGCGTCGGATGTACCGGCCTCTTCGCGGGCAAGCGCGCTCCTACACTGATCGGCGGCGGACAATGAGATCTGGTGGCAGACGCTGGTCTTTTCCCTGCGGAATCGAACCGGTCTACAGAAACACTGCGTACCTTAGTGGGACCGGCTTTAGCCGGGAATGCGTCGGTTGTTACACCGCAGGGCAATTGACGTACTGCAGATATGTAGGAGCGCGCTTGCCCGCGAAGGCATAGGTAGGTACGACCATTACGCGTCGGATGTACCGGTCTCTTCGCGGGCAAGCGCGCTCCTGCACTGATCAGCGGCGGACAATGATATCTGGTGGCAGACGCTGGTCTTTTCCCGGATAAAGCCGGTACTACTGACGCACTTCGATCATCCTGTAGGGCTGACTTCAGCCAGAAAATCCTCGCGCACCAGCCCGTGCCGCTGCATCTTTTCATTCAGCGTACGGCGGGGCAGTTGCAGTTCGTTCATGACTGCCTTGATGTCGCCCCGGTGCCGTCTCAGTGCCGAGCGAATGCAGTGGGCTTCGAACGCTTCTTGCTGCGCCACCAGCGATTGCCCTATCGGGGTCCCTTGCGCAGCGGGACCGTCCAGCCCCAGCACCTGGCGCTCGGCCGTATTCGCCAGCTCGCGCACGTTCCCCGGCCAGTCATGGCTGAGCAGATGACTGAGCTGTTCACCGCTCAACGTCGGCACGCTGCGGCCGAGGCGCTCTGCCGCATGGCGCGAGAAGTGGCTGAACAGCATCGGGATGTCTTCTCGCCGTTCACGCAATGGCGGCAGTCGCAACTCGGCGATGTTCAGCCGATACGCCAGATCCTCGCGGAAACGCCCGGCCCTGGCTTCGTCCAGCAGATCGGGCTTGGTCGCGGCAATGATGCGCACATCAATGTCGATGCTCTGGTTCGAACCCAGTCGCTCGATCCGCCGCTCCTGAATCACCCGCAGCAGCTTGACCTGCTGCGCCAGCGGCATGCTTTCGATCTCGTCGAGAAACACCGTGCCGCCGTGGGCGTACTCCAGCTTGCCGATTCGCTTGCCCTGGGCGCCGGTGAACGCGCCGCTTTCGTGGCCGAACAGCTCGGCTTCGAACAACTGCTCCGGGATCGCCGCGCAGTTGACCGCAACGAACGGCTTGTCTGCCCGCGGACCGAAGTCATGCAGGCAACGCGCGACCATTTCCTTGCCGCTGCCGGTCTCGCCGCGAATCAGCACATTGACCGGCAATTGCGAGAGGTCCAAGACCTGCCGCCGCAATGTCTGCATCGTCGGCGACATCCCCAGCAGCGTTGCATCCAGGCGCGAGCGGTTGTCCGCCTGCTCATGCAGCGCGCGGTTTTCCAGCACCAGGGCACGTTTCTCCAATGCCCGCCGCAGACTGCCGAGCAGGGTTTCAGGGGTAAACGGCTTCTCCAGAAAGTCATAGGCGCCATCGCGCATGGCGTCCACGGCCATCGGCACGTCACCGTGCCCGGTCAGCAAGATCACCGGCAAATCGCGATCTCGCCGCTGCAACTCGGCCAGCAACTGCAAGCCATCCATGCCAGGCATGCGCACATCGCTAAGGATCACGCCGGGGAAGTGCTCCGGCAGCTGCGCCAGGCATGCCTCGGCACGGCTGAACAGGCGGACCTCGAACCCGGACAGCGAGAGCCATTGCTCCACCGCTTCCCGAATGGGCGCCTCGTCGTCCACCACGATTACCGAGTTCAGCATGGGGCTTCGGCCTCCGGGGCCTTGGTCAGACAGAAGAAAAACCGCGCGCCGTTGTTAATGTTTTCGGCGCTGAGCCGGCCGCCCAGTTCATGGACGATGGCAAACGAAACCGCAAGTCCCAGGCCCAGTCCATCGCCCACCGGTTTTGTGGTGAAAAACGGATCGAATACATTGGCCAGATGCTCTTCGGCAATTCCGCCGCCACTGTCGATCACGGAAACGCACCAGTGCTCGCTTTGCGCGTCGATGCGGATCTCCAGACGCTTGAGCGGTTTGTCGCCCATCGCGTCCAAGGCGTTGCGCATCAGGTTGATGAGCACCTGTTCCAGCCGAATCGCGTCACCGCGCACCCAGGCCGGACGCGTCAGGTCGAGCACGCAACTGACGCGCTCTTCGCGAAGCCGCGCGTCCAGTAACAGCAGCGCCTGATCGACCACGGTGGCGAGATCGAGGCGTTCGCGCAGGCCGCTGGGGCTTTTGCGGGCGAAAGTTTTCAGGTGGCCGGTGAGCGCAGCCATGCGTGTCAGTTGCTGATCCAGCAGGCTCAACGCCTTGTACGCATCGTCGACACGGCCATGCTCCAGCAACAGGCGCAGGGTCGCGAGTTGCATGCGTTGCGCCGTCAGCGGCTGGTTGATTTCGTGGGCGAGGGCGGCGGACATCTGGCCGAGCGCCGCCAGTTTGGTCGACTGCACCAGACCGTCCTGGGCGGTGTGCAGGTCCCGCGTGCGTTCGTCGACCAACCGCTCGAGCTCTTCGCGACTGCGCTGGCGCAACCGGCCAAGTCGCCAGCGCTGATACAGAAACAGCCCGAGGAACACCAATGTCAGCCAGATGCCTGCCGCCGCGAGACCCGCATTGCGCACATCTTCACTGGCTGCCTGCGGCTTACGCAGCAGGTGCAGGGTCCAGCCCTCGGTCGGCAGCGGCATCGACTGCCACAAGAAATCGGCCTGCTCGGCGGGGGCGTCGACCCGGCTGAGCTGGCTGTTCTCGCCGAACGTACGCAGTGGCTCCTGATGCAAGAGCGCCAGCGGCTGCTTGTCGTACTGACGCGTGCTGGCCAGTTCGGCGCGGTCTTGCTCGGTGAGAGGCCGCAGGGCCCGGTAGCGCCAGCCCGGCTGATTGGCGATGAAGACGATGCCCTTGGCGTCACTGACCAGCAGCAGGTCATCGTTTTGCGCCCAAGTGTGTTCCAGGTCCGGAAACTCCAGCTTGACCACCATGGCCCCGATGAACTGCCCAGCCTCGTCGAGCACTGCGCTCGACAGAAAATAACCGGGAATGCCGCTGGTCACGCCGACGGCATAAAAGCGTCCGACGCCGGTGGCGCGGGTTTGCGTGAAGTAGGGACGGAAGCCGTAATTGTGGCCCACGTAGCTGCTCGGCAGACGCCAGTTGCTGGCGCCGACGGCAAGGCCGTTGCGGTCGAGCAGTTCTAGGGTGGAGGACCGGGCAGCGCCGTTGATCTGCTCCAGTTTGAGATTGAGCGCCTGGGTGGTGTCAGCGCTGACCGGCCCGCTCAGCGCCCCCCGCAGTTGCGGATCGAGGGCCAGAACAGCCGGCAGTGCCCGGTAGCGCTCGATCAGGGTTTGCAGCGTGTTGGCATACAGCGCCAGTCGATCCCTGGAACGTTCAGCGTCTTCTTCCAGGGCATGCCGCTGAGCCTGATGCATCGCCAGTGTCGCCGCAATGACGGCACCGGCGAGGATCAGCAACACGTAGAGCACAAGGCGGACGGAACGGGGCATGGGCATGACCTCCTTTCAGTGGCTGGCGCATTCGCCCCGAATTCCTGCCTTACAGCAAATTGAACGTCGTCTCTTTCACGTTTTCCGAATCCAGTCCGATCATCAGCTTGAACTCCCCAGCCTCGGCTGCGTACTTCAGCGACGGGTTGAAGAACTTCAGGTCTTCTTCGGTCAGGGTGAAGCTCACGGATTTCTCTTCGCCAGGGTTCAGCATAATCTTCTGGAAGTTCTTCAGCTCTTTGACCGGGCGGCTGATCGAGGCGGCGACGTCGCGCAGGTAAAGCTGGACCACGGTTTCCCCGGCGACCTTGCCGGTGTTCTTGACCATGACGCTGGCGGTCAGCTTGTCCTTGCGGGTCATCTTGTTGATCGACAGGGTGATGTCCGACACGCTGAACTGCGTATAGCTCAGGCCATAACCGAACGGGAACAGCGGGCTGGTCGGCTCTTCGAAGTAGTTCGAGGTGTAGTTCGAGTCATTCGGGCGATACGGACGACCGGTGTTCAGGTGATTGTAGTAGGCCGGCACCTGACCCACGGAACGCGGGAAGGTCATTGGCAGTTTGCCGGACGGGTTGTAGTCACCGAACAGCACGTCAGCCAGGGCATTGCCGCCCTCGGTGCCGAGGAACCAGCTTTCCACCATGGCGTCGGCCAGCTCGTTTTCTTCACCCAGCGCCAGTGGCCGGCCGTTCATCAGCACCAGCACCAACGGTTTGCCGGTGGCTTTGAGCGCGCGGATCAGCTCACGTTGACGGCCCGGGATCACCAGGTCCACGCGGCTCGCCGCTTCGTGGGACATGTTGCGCGACTCACCGACCACCGCGACCACCACGTCCGCCTGCTGAGCGGCCTTGACGGCTTCGTCGATCATCTCCTGCTCGGGACGCGGGTCGATGGCGATCTGGTCGTCCATCTTGTTCAGGTAGGTAATGGCGTGCTGGTTGTCGGTGACGTTGGACCCTAGCGCATAAATCAGCTTGGCCTTGTCGCCGACCGCCGCTGCGATACCGTCGTAGGCATTGACGGTCTGACGCGCCAGACCGGCCGCCGACCAGCTGCCCATCATGTCCATCGAGCTTTTGGCCAACGGACCGATCACGGCGATGGTGCCTTGCTTCTTCAGCGGCAGGGTGTCGTTCTGGTTCTTCAGCAGTACGACGCTCTTGCGCGCGACATCGCGGGCTTCAGCGCGGTGCAAACGATTTTCGGCGTTACGGTCGGCCGGGTCATCCACTGCCGCGCCGATACGCAGGTACGGGTTGGCGAACAGGCCCATTTCCCACTTCGCGCCAAGCACCTCACGCACGGCATTGTCGACTTCTTTCTCCGACACTTCGCCGCTCTTCACCAGCCCCGGAAGCTCTTCGCCGTAGGCTTTGTCGTTCATGCTCAGGTCGACGCCGGCTTTAATCGCCAGCTTGGCGGCCTCGCGGAAGTCTTTCGCCACTCCGTGGTCGATCAACTCCTTGATCGCGCCGTGGTCGCTGACGGTCACGCCTTTGAAGCCCCAATCCCTGCGCAAGACATCCTGCAGCAGCCAGGCATTGGCTGTGGAAGGTACGCCGTTGATGGAGTTGAGCGCGATCATCACGCCGCCGGCGCCAGCATCAATCGACGCGCGATACGGCGGCAGGTAGTCCTGCTGCATGCGCACCGGGCTCATGTCGACGGTGTTGTAATCGCGACCGCCCTCGACCGCGCCATACAGCGCGAAGTGTTTGACCACTGCCATGATGCTGTTCGGGGCCTGCATGCTGGTGCCCTGAAACGCGCGGGTCATGGTGGCGGAGATGCGCGACACCAGATACGTGTCTTCGCCGAAGCCTTCGGAGCTGCGGCCCCAGCGTGCGTCGCGGGTAATGTCGACCATCGGCGCGAAGGTCATGTCCACGCCGTCGGCGGCGGCTTCGATCGCCGACACGCGACCGGTGCGGGTGATGGCGTTCATGTCCCAGGTCGACGCGAGACCCAGGCTGATCGGGAATACCGTGCGCTGGCCGTGGACGACATCGAAGGCGAAGAACATCGGGATCTTGTTGCGGCTGTGCCCGGCAGCGTCCTGCATCGCGCGGTTATCCGGCAGCACGACGGAGTTGAACGTGCCGCCGATGCGGCCTGCGGTGATTTCCTTGAGAATTTCCGGCTTGGGCATTTCCGGGCCGATGCTGATCAGGCGCAGTTGACCGATCTTCTCGTCGAGGGTCATTTGCTTCATCAGGTTGGCGATGAATGCATTCTTGGCTGGCAGCGTGGAAGCGGTGCCGACGCCGTTGGTGGCGCTTTCGGCCCAGGCGGACTGACTGACCAGGCCGATGACGAGACTCAGTAAACACAGCTTATTCATGAATGGTTTTCTCAAGGCGTTGCCGGCAACTCGCGCGTAATACCGGTCAGCCATTGTTATAGGTGTCGAACCTTTGGTTTTTATTGTCGTCAGGACGGCAACGTCGCTGAACTCCTGCCTCATATGAGCATCAGTAGCGCAACGAGTTTTATCTGATTGTGGCCCTGCAATCCAGAGCCCTGACAACGCGATGGGGCAGGATTATGCCGGGGATCGTCCGGTTTGGCTAAAGTCATGACTGACAGGACTAATTATTGATGAGTACAGGGAGCACGCACGCCATGCAAACAGAGCGTTATGACCACAGCCGGGGCAGTCGTTACAAATTGTCACTGGTGTTGATGATGCTGCTGACAACACTGTTGTCCGGCTGCGGGATCAACAACATTCCGACCTACGACGAGCAGGTCAAGGCCGCTTGGGCGCAGGTGCAGAACCAGTATCAACGCCGCGCCGACCTGATCCCCAATCTGGTGGAAACAGTGAAGGGCTACGCCAAGCAAGAGCAGGACACCCTGACCGCCGTTATTGAGGCGCGGGCCAAGGCGACGTCGATTCAGGTGGACGCCAGCACCCTGAACGATCCGGCCAAACTCAAGCAGTTCCAGGATGCACAGGGTCAACTGACCGGCGCATTGAGCCGTTTGATGGTGGTCTCGGAACGCTATCCGGACCTGAAATCCAACCAGAACTTCCTCGCGCTGCAGTCCCAGCTTGAAGGCACCGAGAACCGCATTGCGGTGGCGCGTCGCGACTTCATCACGTCGGTCGAGCGTTACAACACCGAGATCCGCACCTTCCCGGGCCGTCTGTGGCATACGGTGATGTACAGCGATCTGCCGGTGCGTCCGAACTTTGAAGCCACTGCCGCTGACGCTGACAAAGCGCCGCAAGTGAAGTTCTGATGGGACGCGCGCGCCGGGGAGTGCTGGTCGCGTTACTGACGATGTCGGTGGGTGTGTTTGCCCAGTGGGCGCAAGCCGACCTCACGTTTCCCCCGCTGACCGGGCGCGTCGTCGACACCGCCGGGATGATTGACAGCCCGAGCAAAGAGCATCTCGAACAGATGCTACGCGCCCATGAAGAACTGACCACCGAGCAAGTGGTGGTGGTCACATTGCCTGACCTGCAGGGCTCGACCATCGAGGACTACGGCTATCAGTTGGGTCGTCACTGGGGCATCGGGCAGAAGGGCAAGGACAACGGCGCCCTGTTGGTGGTCGCCCGGGACGAGCGCAAGGTGCGCATCGAAGTGGGTTACGGGCTGGAAGATCGACTGACGGATGCGCAGTCATCGGTGATCATCAATCAGATCATCACGCCGGCGTTCCGCCAGGGCGATTTCGTCGGCGGTATCACTAAAGGTGCCGAGGCGATGGTCCAGGTGCTCGGTGGCGATCCCCTCGCCGAGCCCGCTGTCGGCGCAACCGGCAGTGCAGCGGCGAGCGAGGACGAAGGTGTCGACTGGAAAGTGACTCTGCTGTTTCTGGTGTTGTTCGTGGTCATCAGTTACATCAGTGCACGTTCCGGGCGGGGCAGGTCCATCGGCTCCGGTGGCGGCGGTGGATTTGGCGGTTTCGGTTCCGGCGGTTCCGGCGGCTTCGGTTCAGGAGGATCGGGCTCCGGCTCCGGCGGTATGCGCGGTGGCGGTGGTGGATTTGGCGGGGGCGGTGCCTCCGGTGGCTGGTAGTTGTTCGCTCAGGAAGGGTTTACGTGCATGACATTGCTCAATAAAGACGAACAGCAGCGGATTGCCCACTCCATCGAAACCGTCGAGCGTCAGACCGACGCGGAGTTGGTAACGGTGTTGGCGACCAGTGCTGACGACTACACCTACGTGCCGCTGATCTGGGCCGGGGTTATCGCGCTGCTCGTGCCGGGGCTGATTAACCTGCTGACCGGCTGGCTCAATGCCAATCATTTGCTGCTGGCGCAGGTTGTTACGTTCATCGTCGTGGCGCTGGTGTGCCGGCTGCCCGGCATCACCACGCGGCTGGTGCCTGTACGCGTGCGGCACTGGCGGGCGGGCAATCTCGCCCGTCGGCAGTTTCTCGAACAGAACCTTCACGCCACCGCCAATGGCACCGGCGTGCTGATTTTTGTCAGCGAAGCCGAGCGCTATGTCGAGATCATCGTCGACGACGGCATCGCCCGGCGTGTGGACAACGAAGTCTGGCGCGCGATGGTCGAGACGTTCACCAAGCAGGTGAGGGACGGCCGGATTCTGGAGGGGTTTGTCGGGTGCATTCGTTCGTGCGGCGACGTGCTGAGCGAGCAAGTGCCGGTGACCCAGGCGCGCAACGAGTTGCCGAATCGGTTGGTGGTTTTAGACTGAGTCGTTCTCGATCGCTGCAGCGCAGATCTTGGCGGCCCATACGGCTTTCTGTAGGAGCAGGCTTGCTGGCGAACCCGATCAAGCAGTCAATATTGCAGCGCCTGACCAGACGTATTCGCCAGCAAGCCGGCTCCCACAGAAGGGTATCGCTGTGCGACCGCGTGGTGTCAGGAAATGATCGTTCCCGCACCAAGCGTCTGGCTCACTCAACTGGAAATGGACTACGATCTGCGCAGCCATGGGCTGAACGCTGCTGGCCACTGTCGTGGGTTTGCCGATGCTTCTGGTGCCTACGCCAAACGAAATCGCGGATCTGCGGGCCAATGTTGTTTTTCTGGAAGCCCGAGGGGGCAAAATTCAGCTCACCCAGTGTGGCCCAAGCAGCAATAGGGTTTTGTGCACAACTAGACATCAAAGCGAACACCGCCAAAAATGGGGCTTTCGGGTGGGGCAAGGACGGCAATTGGATGATTCTGCAGGGTATTAACATGTGGTTAATTTTTTAATTTTTTTGTTTTTGAAAAACAGGGAGCTTTTATGTCTTTTGATGCGTTTATGAAGGTTGATGGTGTTGAGGGCGAGTCTCTTGATGATGGGCACAAAGGTTGGATTGAATTGCTTTCCTACCACTACAACGCCATGCAATCCATAAGTCAGACTGCCAGCTCCAGTGGTGGAGCTTCTGCTGGAGGGGTTTCCCTTGGCGATTTCCAGATCAGCAAATATCTGGATAGAGCCACCCCAAAGCTATTTGAGCTTTGCTGTAGAGGTTCCCATATCAAAAATGTGACTATTCGAATCCATCGTGCAGGAACTGAAAAATTCAAGTATCTGGACATCGTGCTTGAAGAGGTGCTGATTTCATTAGTAAGCGGGCAGGGGACCGACCAATCTGGTTTCCCTGTAGAAGTGGTCACCCTAAATTACGGTCGAATCAAATTTGAATATTCACAACAGCGTCGTGCTGATGGTGGTAGTGCCGGTATCGTGTCTGGTGGTTGGGACAGGACTGCTAACAAGCCATTTGCGTAAGGAAACGGATTAGGGATCAATATAGAAAACTGAAAAAAGCGTACGCTAAGAATCCGACTTGTCAGGTCAAGGCCATAGAGATGGAGCCTCGGAGGTTAGAAAACCCTAGTCTGGCGTGGTACCAGTAAGCCGACTTGACTGTGTAGAGGCTTTCCTCCGTTTCACGTTCCTTAACGTACGCTTTTTCCCAAGTTATGTGCGCCATCCGTGAGAGGTTAAAGTGCTCAAGCTATTTTCGTGAAAACCAGCGTATGGGTTCATACTGGGTAGGAATGCAACATGTGTGGAGAAACATACTTACAAATGCAATCCAACCAACCGTATCATTGCCTTGAAGTATAGGTTTTAAGTCAGGAAAAATAATGTCGTACCCATATTCTACGGTACTCATGTGAAATGATCCAAAAAAGATAGTTAGAGATAAAAATATAATAAACCATTTCCATTTAAAATTTTTTCCCGAAAAATATCGCGATAAAATATATAAAGAGGAAAGCACTATCAAAGATAATAATAGGTATGAGATTGAAACATAAATATTATTTCCCATTGGACTTGTACTCCAGGTACATAGATCTACCTGTCACGCTATCACTGATGCCTTCAAATACAAGTGCCCTAGTACCCATTGTCTTATAAGCTCTCATATAATCTGTATTTATATACCTAAACAGACGCCAAGTGTCTGGCTTTAATACCATTCTGCTGACGCCATATGCAGAAAGTCCTAAGTCAACAGCACCATAGGCCATATCCCCTTCGAGTGTGTCGCCTAGTAGGCCCTGATAAGCTTTTCTAACAGGGCCTTGAGTGTCGGAACGATTTTCCAAGAGGTTGCGTCCGTTCTCATAGATATTATTAGAACCATGTGCCATCAGGGGAGCACCTACGAATAGGCACAGCGTACCTACTGAGCCGTAGCAGATTCCAGCTCCTGCTGCGATTTGAAATGCCCCGGCGATTACACCAATACCTTTCTGAGCAACCTCTAGTGACTGACTAAGCAGACTTTTTTGCTCATCCTTTATCTCTTTTAAACCATCTGAAGGGCTTTTTTTTCCTTGCGAAACGTCATTTAAAATGCTTTTAGTGTAATAAGATATTTCGTGGTTGAATTGTAAGCGTAGTGTGCCGTTTTTGATGTATCGAACACCTAAGATACATGCTTGGTTCCCAAGTTCTCCGGCCGCAGCACTGACCATCAAGTAATCGCTGCTACCAGGCTTGCAACTTTTGTTTTTTGGTTTCATTAGTTATTTCGCCTAGCTGTAAAGTCGTTCATGGTACTTATCAATTCCTTAAGTAAGCTCCGCCATTCACCCAATTAAGCGTTTTGGGATCGCGTGCTGCTTCGAGCAGCACTCCCTTTTTCCGGTACTCAGTGATTAGCTTGACCCGGTCGCCCTTGGAGAATAGTGCGGAATTCACCCAGTACAGGTTGGCCGAGCGAGGGGCCAAAAAGCGGTTTAGCAGCAGCGCCTTGAAACCGGTGTGGAACGTACGCTCCCCCATGTCCAAAACACGGCCGTTCAATCCATTACCAAACCAGTAGAGGTACACCAAGTCAGCGAAGCCGCCCGTCATGCTGGTGTTCTGGTACTCATCTAAAATCGCTTGAAAGACCCGCACGCCGGTCTTTGTCAGCCCGTACATGGCCTGTACTCCGGCAGCAAACACCTTGACGAACTCGGCGTCATCACGTCCCTCCACGGTGTGTATGGTAGCCACAGCAGATACTTCGCCTCTCAGCGTGTTAACGAGGTCGCTGCTGCGGCCTGTACGGACGTAGCGACGTTTAGTGATGACAGCGTTGTCCTCGATAAGAGTATTACGGTCTGGCGAGTACTGACGGTTCAGTTCGCGAAGGGTGGGTGCTTTGTTTGTCGTCACAACCGCAAGTCCCTATGCTTTTTTCTGCGGTCAAACCGTAACTCCCTGGAGGCGATACCGCAACTTTTATGGTTTTTTTCTACGGTGCCCCCGTAGGTGTCCGACTGAGTGATGATCGTTCCCGCGCTCCGCGTGGGGATGCCTCCTCAGACGCTCCGCGTCATTTAATTGCACCTACTCCTTACGACCCGCCTAAAATAGCGCCTCGCATTTCCGCTCCCGAGGCGCTTTCCGATGTCCGTTACCGCACCCGCCACCCTTCCTGCGCAGGATCACCGCGCTCAGTTTCTGAGTCTGCTCGACACCTGCCTGACGCAAAATTCGCTGATCAAACTGGTGCTGGCCAAGTACGTCGGAAGTGAAGCGGAGTTGCAGCGGGTCATCATCAAGCCCGTGACGGTCAAGGATCAGCCGTGCCTGTCCTTCGTTTATCGCTACAAGACCCGCGACATCACTAAAAATCACCCCCTCGCCGAAGCGCAGACGCTGATCGCCAGCCTGCTGCCCGAGTCCTTCAAGAACGCTCATCTGCTGTCGCTCACCGATGAAGTGCAGCTGGAATTCAGCAAGAAGGGCAAGAGCACGCTGTTCCGTAACAAGGCCCAGCAAGAACGCGAAGCCCCCACCGCCGAGCATGACCGCGAGAAAAAGCGTTATCTGGAACTGAGCCGGCCGTTCCTCACCGACCTGGGTGTGACCAACAAGCAACACGAGCTGATCCCGGCGATGTCGCGCAAGTGGAAGCAGATCAACAAGTTCATCGAAGTGTTTTCCCACGCGCTGGCGACTTCACCGATCAAGCTGGACCAGCCGGTGACGGTCGCGGATTTCGGTTCGGGGAAGGGCTATCTGACTTTCGCCATTCACGATTACCTGCGCAACACCTTGCAGGCCGAAGGCAATGTCACTGGCGTTGAGTTGCGCGAGGACATGGTCACGCTGTGCAACAACGCCGCCGCGCAGCTGGAGCATCCGGGTCTGGTGTTCAAGTGCGGTGACGTGCGTTCTGTGGCGCCCAGCGAACTGGACGTGATGATTGCCTTGCACGCCTGCGATATCGCCACGGACTACGCGATTCACACCGGCATCCGCTCGGGCGCCTCAATCATCATGTGTTCGCCGTGCTGCCACAAACAGATCCGCCTGCAGATCCAGAGCCCGACGCTGCTCAAGCCGATGCTGCAATACGGTTTGCATATGGGCCAGCAGGCCGAGATGGTCACCGATGCCTTGCGCGCGTTGCTGCTGGAAGCGTGCGGGTATGAAACCAAAGTCTTCGAGTTCATCTCTCTGGAGCACACCAACAAGAACAAGATGATTCTGGCGGTCAAGCGGGCTACCCCGGCGGATCCTGCTGAATTGCTGGCGAAGGTTCAGGAGCTGAAAGTGTTCTACGGCATTCAGGAGCAGTGCCTGGAGCGCTTGCTCCAGGCGGACGGACTGCTCGGCTAAACGCGAACGGCGGCAACGGGTTTGGGTGCAATCACAGCTGTTTTACGCCCGATGGCCAGCACGACCACGACACCGGCGGCGAAGATCCAGGTCGTAGGATCAATGTGCTCACCGAAAAACAGCGCCGAAAAGGCCATGGTGAAGAACAGCTGCACCAGCTGAATCTGGCTGACCCGCGCGATGCCGCCCATGGCCAGCCCGGCGTACCAGGCGAAGAATCCGATGAATTGCGAGAACAGCGACACGTAGCCGAAGGCCCACCAGGTGCCGGGGGAAATGGGGCCCTGGTGCTGCCACGCCAGATAACTGACGGGCACGATCAACACCGGAATTGAAATCACCAGCGCCCAGCAGATCACCTGCCAGCCCCCCATTTCCTTCGCCAGACGCCCACCTTCGGCATAACCCAGCCCGCCGATCGCCACTGCGGCGACCATCAGCACATCACCGGCCTGAAGATTGCCGGCGCCGCTGATCAGCGCGTAACCCAGCACTAGAACGCTGCCCATGGCCGCGCAGGCCCAGAAGGCTTTCGACGGACGTTCGTGGGAGAGCCAGGCGGCATAGATGGCGACCAGCAACGGTTGCAGGCCATTGACCAGTGCACCATGGGAGGCGGGCAGGGTTTTCATCGCCCATGCCGACAGCACCGGGAAACCGACGATCACACCCAGTGCGACCACCATCAGCGCCTTGAACTGCGCGCGGGTCGGCCATTTTTCCCTGCGCCACAGCAGCAATGCTGCCGCCGGCACCGCCGCAAACAAGGCGCGGCCCAGCCCGTTGAGCAAGGGATGGATTTCCTGCACCACGATGCGGGTCATGGGCAGCGTCAGACTGAAGATCACCACGCCGATCAGTCCGAGGACCATTCCGGTGTTTTCACGAGAGGACATAGTGGGGCGTGCCTTGTTCTTGTTGGTGCGAAACGCAGACGTATTCAGCCACAGAACCGCAGTGGCGGCCCTTTACAGATGTGCGCGGAATCGTCCGTACACTTCGCATGTTAATTCTGCGGCGCTCAAACGGGCCTCTTCCCGGCTGAAGCCGGTTCTACATCTGGATTGCGTGCATTGATCGGGACTGGCGGGTGTCCTCATTGCAGGACCGGCTTTAGCCGGGAATCGCGTACGGGAGGC
This sequence comes from Pseudomonas graminis, assembly GCF_900111735.1. Lineage (GTDB taxonomy): Bacteria > Pseudomonadota > Gammaproteobacteria > Pseudomonadales > Pseudomonadaceae > Aquipseudomonas > Aquipseudomonas graminis. The sequence goes on from NZ_FOHW01000012.1 coordinate 13,922, forward strand.
GAGGGTGAAAATGCCGTTTTCGAGGGTTTTGTGGCTGCCGGCTGAATCGTTCTAAATGTTGGTGCAGAACTTGAATGCAACGATCCTGCAACAGTTGGAAGGTCAAATGGGTGCCGTCGAATTCAGCCAGGAGAATCATCGTGTCGGTTATCGGAAAATGGGCGTTGCAGGGTGTCGTGGTATTCCTTTTCGCATGGCTGGCGACGGTGGCCGCCCAATGGTCGGGCAGCGTTGTGCACACGACGAGCAGCGACCGACTCGCCGCCCTCGGCAGCATGCGCCTGACCACCGAATCGGTTGCCACCAGCGTCAATAAACACAACCAGGGTGGGGCCGTGTTGGTGGGGGCGTTGTCGGAAGGTAACGAGTAAAGGGCAGTGGCTGGGAAGATTGGAAGCGGTGGGAGATTGCAAGACCGGACCTGCAGGGTCCGGTTTTTGTTTTTGTCAGCAGAGTTTGTGCTGGGGAAAAAATTTCTCTAGTATCCCGCCATGGCTACCGTACATAACAATCGCAACTGGAAGATCAAAATCTATCCGGACGACCATGCCCCACCCCATTTCCATGTCCAGACGCCTGACGGGGAGTCATTCGTGCAGATTGACGGTTTAAGGGTCTTAGGCAGGGGCGCTGAGGGGAAGGCGCTGAAAGAAGCGCTGCAGTGGGCCAAGAATCATACCGGGGACTTGTGGCGTATCTGGTATGAGCAGAATCGGAGGACTTGAGACATGACCAGCAAATTACGCATCGTCGCTGCGCAACCTGTCGCGAACAGCCGCTCGTTGATCCTCGACTGGAACAACGGCAAGCGTCATACCGTTGATTTGTCGGCCTACATCGACCAATTTGAAGCGCTGGTGCCGCTGAAGGATGAAACGCTGTTCAGTCAGGTGGCTGTGGGTGATTGGGGGTTCGACGTCTCGTGGGGGAATGATATCGAGCTGTCTGCGTCGACGCTTCACCGGCTCGCGCTGGAGCAGGCCGGCGAAGTCATGCCGACGCGCGACTTCAAACAGTGGATGGCCAAGAACAACCTTTCGCTCTCGGCTGCGGCCATCGAGCTGGGCTTTACGCGTCGAACCATTACTGCTTATAGCAGCGGTGCTGCACTTATCCCCAAGCACGTGGCATTGGCCTGTCGGGGTTGGGAATATGAGCACTCACCGCGTTAAACCTCAGCTCTTCTTCAACTCCAACGCTTCCTTCAGTCGCGCCACCGGCACCGCAAGCTGCGGATCGCCCAGCGGGTGGGTGGTGGCGTTGAAGAATGTCAGCTCGATGTTCTGCCCTTCAAACAGTTCGCTGTAGCGGCGTTTCTGGTGCTGGATGAAGGCGTCACTGCGCGGCAGCACCGAGATGGCGATGCGCGTGGGACGGGCCTGGAGAATGGCGTTGAGGATGTGTCGATCCTGCTTGCCCAGCGAGTGGCCGAAGACGCACAGCGCGCCCTGATGCTGCGCCAGCTGGCCGTGGCAAAACGACAGATAGTCCGAGCCGCGGATGATCTTCATTTTGTCGTCGCTGCGCCCTTCGCATACGAATAGCGGCACATCCTCCAGCGCATTGATCGCGAAACTGCCCAGCAACGTACTTTCCGAGGACATTAGCTTGCGTGCCGAGCCATCGAAGTTCTTCACCAGATGCATGCCCCCGTGCAGGTACAAAATACGGGTGGCGTGGCTGTCGGTGCGGTGCAGGTTGAATATCGCATCGTCGTCGAACAGATCATCGAACGGCTGCGCGCCATGCATGGCTGCCCAGTACGCCAACAGATCGTAATTGGTGGAATACACCGTCTGGTACTGGCTCAGGGCGTCGCTGATCCTGGCGACGGTCGCCGCTTCCATCAGCCGCCACGGAATATGCGCCGAGCGGATGCCGTGAATCAGGGCTTCCTTGATCGCGAAATACCGGTTACGTGGCGATGACGAACCAATGGTCAGCGCCGCATTGACCCGCATGGCGACTTTCAAGCCGCTGAGTACGGGCTCGAAATTTTCCGTTTCCATGGATTTGAACAGCGCCAGCTCGGTGGCGCTCAAGGGTTTGTTGCGCGTGGTCTGCGCCAGCTCGAATAGCGAGTCATAGGCGAAGTTCTTCCACACGGCAAGACTGGCGCCGTTGCCCAGCAGCAATCCCGAGCAGGGAGTGGCGGCTTGCAGGGTGTTCCAGTCGGCCAGTTCGGCATCAAAATCCGTGAATTCCATCATCTCGCTTCGCTTTCAGGTGAGCAGGTACTGACCGGACGCCAGAACGGAGGGGACTTATAGAAACCCAGGTCAGCGTTGTCAACGCGGCATCCCGGCTTCCACCCATTTTGAGAAGGGAGCCGCCGGTCTCGGTAATGCCTATAGAGTGAAGGGCGGGTGTAAGGTTTTATCCGACATCCCACAACACTCTCTTGAATGAAGGGGAGATCACCATGCATACCGCAATGCTCAGCAAAACGCACTTCAACGGCTACGATGTGATCAACGTGAACAACGGTCCCTGGCGGGTCTGCACCCATCACGATCGATTAGGCTCGTTTTCCACCCGCGAAGAAGCCATGGCGTTCGCGGCTTCTTTGCCTGCTTATCAAGAGCGAACGGCGTTGGCACCTGCGATTAGAGCGCACTAATGACGCGTTTTATCGCTATTTGAGCTCTGGTTTTTACCGGAGCTCAATCGCGCGGATAGCAACTTGTGAACTGCACTATCCGTTTGCGAAGTTTCATGCAGCCTGCACGATTGCTTGTTTTCTTTATTTTTATAACTGTTTGATTGGTCAGGCTTTTCAATGTTTCGCGATATCGGCACGCTCGATGCAACGCTCATCACGAACCTGCAGGGTCGGCACTTAGATCGATCCGCTTACCGTGATCTAGAGGAAAATCCCCATGAATGCCATCGAACTATTGAAAGCCGACCATGAACGCGTAAAAGCCATCTTGACCCAACTAAGCGAATCCACCGAGCGCGGTGTTAAAAAACGCACCGACTTGCTCGCCAAGCTGGAAATGGAAATCACCATCCATACGAAGATTGAAGAAGAAATTCTCTATCCGGCGTTCAAGGAGGCGGGCGGCAAAGAGCAGGACATCATGTACTACGAAGCCAAGGAAGAGCACCGCACTGTCGATGCCCTTGTGCTGCCGGACCTCAAGCAAACCGACCCTACTACCCCGGAGTTTTCCGGTCGTGTGAAGGTGGTCAAAGAGCTGCTGGAGCACCACATCGAGGAAGAAGAGGAAGAGATGTTCCCGCAAGCTGAAAAATTGCTGGGCAAGCAGAAGCTGGAAGAGCTTGGCGCGCAAATGGAAGCTATGAAGGCTGAGTACAAGAAGTCCCTGTCGTCGCCGAGCCTTGCGGCGTAAGCGTTGATGGCATGGAAAAGCCCGGATGTTTCCGGGCTTTTTTGGGGTCACTGTTTTTGCCTATAGGCCGGGTGGAGATTTGTCCAACATCCTGGTTCCGCTCAAGCCTGCTGCAGCACTTTCAATGCGGCGGATGCCAGAAATCCTGAGCGGCTTTTTACTTCGGGATGATGTTTCACGTGTTCGTCTATGCGGGTGAGTAGGTGAGCCGGCAAGGTAATGTTGAGTTTTTCAGCCTTCCCCAGGTATTTGGTGATGTCTATGTCCACCAGTGCCCAGATGCAGCCCTCAAAGTCAGGATTGGCTTGGTGCACGGTCACCTTCTGAGCGGCGGGAATGGCTGCGCCGTCTTCAGCCAGGATCTCAAGGTGGCCTTCGATAGCTTCACGAGCCATTGCCATGGCGTCATCCAGATCGTTACCGGCTGAGAAGCAGCCAGGAATATCTGGAACCTCGACACCCCATGCGTGCTGCGCATCGCCAGGAAGAATCGCGATTGGATAGAGCACTTGGTGTTCTCCTCGGACTAGAGTAATAGCCCGTTCGTTAGAGTTGAGCTTGTCTCATGACGCTGCGTACAAGCATTAGCAGCGAAGCCATCACGCATCACACCGCAAAACTGATAGCGCGGCAACCGGCCTCTTCCCGGCTAAAGCCGGTCCTACATTTGAATTGCATGCATTCAGTGGGCCTGGCGGCGCGCGCCATTGTAGGACCGGCTTTAGCCGGGAAGGGGCCAGGCAGCACACTGCAAGACTTTGTATACCCGTGTATCCAGACCCCTTTACGAAACGTGCTGACTCAACGCTCCCCCTCAGCGACACACTGCAGATACGTGCAGCGCATTCAATGATTCACAACGAAGGGCGGGGCCAGGCTTTGGCTATCCCGGTCAAGCCCCCGCCCATGAATGCACACTGAGGACGCACCCCATGACAGAATCAACGCATCATTGCTGCCAAGCGTTTTTACGGCGGGCGCCCTGGCGCTGGGCGTTGCCAGTGCGGCGCAGGCTGCACCGGTAAAGAACATCGTGTTGGTGCACGGCGCCTTTGTGAACGGGTCGGGCTGGAAGCCGGTTTACGAGATCCTGCGCAAGGACGGGTACAACGTCTCGATCGCTGAACACCCGCTGACGTCGTTCGCCGATGATGTGACGGCGGTGAAGCGCATCGTTGACCAGCAGGACGGCCCGACCATTCTGGTCGGTCACAGCTATGGCGGCGCGATCATCACGGACGTCGGCAATGACGCTCATGTCGTGGGCCTGGTGTACATCGCCGCCCACGCGCTGGACCAGGGTGAAACCGAAGCGCAGAACGGCAAGCTGTACCCCAACGCCACCAACGCGGTGAAGAAAACCGCTGACGGCTTCCTGTCCCTCGACCCTGCGTTCTACCCGTCAGATTTCGCAGCCGACCTGCCCAAGGCTCAGGCTGAGTTCGAAGCCATTTCCCAGGAGCCGACCGCTGCGTCGGTATTCACCACGCCCGCTGGGGTGCCCGCGTGGAAAACCAAGCCTAGCTGGTACGCAGTGGCCGGGGCGGACCGGATCATCAACCCGGACCTTGAGCGCATGTACGCCAGGCGTGCCAACAGCCACACCATCGAGATCAAAGGCGCCAGTCACTCGGTGTACCAGTCTCGACCGCAGGAAGTGGCCGCGTTGATCGAGCAGGCAGCGACCCACGCGGCGGATTGACTTCTCGCTTTTGCGACGGACCTGCAGCCCATGCAATGTCGAATGTCGCCAGGAGAATCAGGCCACGTCGACAGCGTCTGAGCCGCATATCAGTTCCACCGGCATCGGTTGCAGGCGCCCGATCATGGGTTTGGCAAACAAGTAGCCCTGCATCAGCTCGACGCCCAGATTCAGCAGGGCGTCGCGCTCCTCGCAGGTCTCGATGCCTTCGGCCACGACGGTGATACCCAGACGCTTGGAAACCAGCACAATCCCTTCAACAATCGCCTGACGCACAGCGTCCCGATCAATATCACGGGTGAGCGCCATGTCGATTTTCAGGACCTGTGGCTGAAACATCGCCAGCATGTTCAGGCCGGAATAACCTGATCCGAAATCATCGATGGCGGTGGTAAAGCCTTGCCGCGCGTACTCTTCGAAAATGGATTTGAGGTGGTTAGGGTCTTCGACGCGCTCGCCTTCGGTGACCTCGAACATGAGCCGATCCACCGGGAAGTCGAACGTCCTGGACGCTTCAAGGGTTGCGCGAATGCAGGTTTCCGCCCGATACACCGCTTTGGGCAGAAAGTTGATGCTCAGCTTGCAGTCTGGAATGGCGGGAAGACCCAACTGCGTCGCGAGCTCGATGGCCCTCACCCGGCACGCCTGATCGAAACGGTAGCGGTTGCCGTCGTTGACTTGACCCAGAATGAATGCAGCCGACTCGCCATTGACGCCACGGACCAGCGCCTCATAAGCAAAGGGCGCCCCGGTGGTTACGTTGAAGATAGGCTGGAATGCCATGGTGAAGTCGAATCCCAGCGCTTCAAGATTTCGGCATTCCGCGCAGCCAATGGATTCGAAGGTTGCCAAGGGTATGTGTTGCATGATCGTCACTGCCTTGAGAATTCGTCAGTCGATGTGTGAATTTTGAGCGACTGGTTTCTCTGTATCGGCAGCGTGGGTGAAAACTGTTCTGCGGATTTTCAGCAGGGGATCAGTGGTAACGAAAAAGATGCGTGAGAGGGGTTTTAAAGTGGCTTGACCCTGGACAGGTCGGGGAAGGAGGCGCGGTTGCTTAGGAGGTGAAGGGCGGCTGGAAGGCCCGGAAACACTGGAGGAGATGGAGCGGGTAGAGGGAATCGAACCCTCAACTAAAGCTTGGGAAGCTTTCGTTTTACCACTAAACTATACCCGCTTTTAAATCGACGCCTTTGGCGCGGCTGACTTTGTACCAGATGCCGCGTGTTAATTGAAGCGTTATATGCCGCGCCCACCAAATGCCATCTCGCTCACACCTGATTCGCCGTGCACTGCACTCATCAGGCTGCGCAACAGACCCACTGCTTCGCTGTGTTCTGCCCTTTCATCTCCACTCCCGTCACACCGCAAACGCCTGTTGCGACTGACCCGCTCTGTAGTGAACGCGGCGGGGTTCGGGTGCGGGCGTCAGAAACCCCTGCAGCGCGCTTTTCGATGCCAGGCACGCCGCCTTGTTTTCCATGTCCAGAAAGTGCCCGGCATCCTGAATGGTGCTGAAGTGACAGTCGCGGATGTAGTGGGCGAAGTGGCGGGCGTCGGCAGCCGAGGTGTATTCGTCCCATGCGCCGTTCATGAACAGCACCGGCACATTGATGCGCTTGGCCGCTTTCATCTGAGGATGATTGCTCGCGTCCAGCACATGATCGATGTGGTGGTGCATCTGCGTGTACTCGTGCAGATCCAGGGAGCTAACGTGCTTGTGGTTGTAGCGCTTGAACAGCGAGGGCAGGTGTTTGCCCAACGTGCTGTTGAGCAACTCTCCGACGCCGTGACGATTGTAAGAGCCGAAATGTTGCCGGCCGCGCTCGAGGTAATCGCGCAGTGGCTCGCTGATCACGGGCGAAAACGAGCTGATCACCGCTTTTTCAATACGCTTGGGCCGGTGCGCCAAAGCGACCAGCGCCGCCGCGCCACCCCATGAGAACGACATCAGGAGTTCAGCGTTGAAATGGTCGATGAGCTCCAGAAGCAGCTGGCCTTCGAGCTCTTTGGTCAGCGGGCGTTCATGGGTATTGTGGGGTTTTGATTTGCCGGCGTAAGGCGGGTCGTACAGCACGACGTTGAATTGCGGATGAAGGTTGCGCACGGTCTGAGCGAAGGAGCTGGTCGTGGCCAGCGAGCCGTTGACCAGAATGATGGTCTTCTCGGCGGCGTCTGCACGATAGAGCTCCGTGTAAACCCGGAACTGGCCCTGTATATCCAGCACAGCGATTTCTGGCTTCATCTCCATGTCTCCTGACGAAAAAACGGGGTGCGCAGAGACACGTTGCACGGGTTTCGTGACAGGTAGGCAATGGGACGCAGGTTTCAGATCAAGGCGATTTCGTCGGCACTCAGGGCTCTGTACTGTCCGGGCGCCAATGCGGAGTCGAGCATCAGTGGCCCCATGCTTTCACGGTGCAGCCGGGTCACTTTGTTGTCGAAGTGGCCGAACATCCTTTTAACCTGGTGATACCGCCCTTCGACGATGCTCAACCGGGCGCAATGACTGGCAAGAATCGTCAGCTCGGCGGGCTGTGTCGTCAGATCCTCGAACGCGAAATAAAACCCTTCAGCGAATTTCTCGATGTAATGCGCGCCGACCTCGTCTTCGGTTTCGACGTAATAGACCTTCGCCAGTTTGGTGGTCGGCTGCGTCAGCCGCCGTGACCACTGGCCATCGTTGGTGATGAGCATCAGCCCCGACGTATTGAAATCCAGGCGGCCGGCGATGTGCAGGTCGTCCTTGTCCGGTTCATCAAGCAGGTCGAGGACGGTGGGGTGCTGCGGATCGACGGTCGCGCTGACGCAGCCCTGGGGCTTGTGCAGCATGAAATACCGGGCGGGTTTGCCGAGCTGAAGGACTTCGTCGTCGATCCGCACCTGACTGAATTCGCGGACCTCATGCAGCGGGTCTTTTACCGGCAATCCGTCGACCTCCACGCGGCCTGCGATCAGCGCCAGTCGTACATCTTTGCGGCTGAAGCGCGGCAGGTTGCTGAGGAAACGGTCAAGACGCATCGCGACGCTTCGCCTCAACGCCTGCACATTGCGGGCAAAGACACGCCTGTCCACGGACCTCTTCGGGCAGAGCTGCCAATACCGCCGGGTCGATCTCGGCGGTGAAACACCAGCAGGCCTGGTCCACTGTGCGCGGATCAGCCAGGGTGCAGCGGTTACCGGCGCCGCAAACCGGACAGATGCTCGTGTCGATGATGTGAGTGTCCATTTAGGGCGCCGCCTTTGAATGCCGCCAATGCTAGCGCGCTGCCCTGTCTTGCGCCATGAGCATGTGATCTCGGGCAATGCGCCTACGGGGTGATGGGCGACGGCCCCTTGGATGCTACAAAAGAGGGGGAGCGCCCCAGCATTGAACCGACGGCAGGGCAGCGGCAATGCACCAGCAGGATGTTGTCGTAATGAATCCCTTGCCGATGCAACTCCCCGAACAGGTCCTGCAGGGTCGGGTTGGTCATGCCGAACCGGTTGCGCACGGTCAGCACATCCATGGGCGTTGCAGGGAGCGGGCTCGGTAACGGAGGTTGGTGACTGTTGCGCACGATCTGGCAGATGTCCCGATAGCTCTCATAGTGCTCGCTCTGAAATTTCGCCAGGGTGTAGTTCTTGATGCGCCCTGGCAGCGAGGTGCCGGCCATCAGCGTGTCACCCGCCAACAGGTCGGGAAAGGGCCCGACACCCGGGCCGGGAACCGTCTGTGTACTGTTCAGCCTTGCGTATGGCCTTACCGACTGGCTGGCGATGCGGTGCAGCATCGGGTCAACCAGTTCATGGCCGTGGGGCGCGAAGGTTCTCAGTTCAGTGCCATTCGGGATCGCTGTCGTGCGCGTCCATGGCAGGTAGTAGCCATGGCTGCTGACGACCAGCGTGCGGGCCTGGTTCCGGTCTGATGTCCACAGCAGAAACTTGCGCCCCAGCTTCCACACCTGAACCGCTGAAGTGCCGAATTCGGCGTTGCCCGCCACGCTCCACGTCTTCATCAGTCCAGTCCCGTTGAAAAACGGCTTGATCAGCGTCTTGCGCGTCTGGGTCGCACGCCGCAGCCAGTCCCCGAAACGACGGGCAGGCAGAGCGACGTGGCCCCGCGCAGTCTCTCGCCCAATCCCTCGACTCAGAGATGCAGTCGGCGCTGCCAGTTTGCGGAACGCCTGCAAAAGTCGTGGTGTGGCCGGAGCCATGTGCAACAGCCCCAGAGACAGGAGGGCGAACATCACCTGGCGCCGTTCATCCTGGCGGTCGCCGGGAAGGTTGGCGGCCTGTATGCCCAGCGCGACACTCGCGGCGCTGGCCGTCAGCGCCGCTATCGAGGCGGCCGGCAGAACGAGCGCTATCGGTGCCAACAGCAGTTGCAGGCGATCAAGGTGTTGAATCCAGGCGCTGAGTGCCTGTTCGCGGTCGGTCACGATGCTGTCCTCGGCGTCGTACTGGCTGTTAAGGCGCAGGCCCTCACAGATGAATCCCATGGGCGAGCCGGACACGTGATGCTCGCACAGTTGATGCCGTCGGGCGGCATGGGTATCCGGGTGGTACAACGGCTCGGTCCAGGGGCGCAGGATCGAAACCGGTTCTGCGGGCGCACGAACGCCGCCCCACAGTTCTAGGATGTAGCTGAGTCTGGCGTGAAAACGGCACGGCATGTAGTTGAGCACCGTCTCGCGCCATGCAGGGTTAGCGGCTGCGGCCTTCAAATGGCTGATCAGCTGCTGACGATTGCTGAATGCCACGAAGGGCGTGGACTGCCCGGCCTGATAAAGCACGCCGCCTTCCTGGTCGGGAGCGCTGATCATCAGTAAGCCGACGCAGGGAGGGCAGTCGGAACTCAGTGGCAGGCCGTTGCTGACGTATAGCCCTGCAGCGCTCCAGCGGATGCGTGTTGTCCCGAAAGGTGGCGTTTGCGGCAGAGACACCTGCTGAGCCTGCTCTATGGCGCCTATGATGAAGTTGAAGCTGTCCCTGGAAAGTTCGCCGCTCTTGAGGGCCAGCAGCGCCTGGCTGACAAACGTCGACCAGAGCGAGCGCTCGATGTCAGCGCGTTGCTGCTGCCAGAACTGGTCGAGTCGGCGCTGCATGTGTTCGAGAAAGTCGATGCCCTGAATGTACGCCTCGACGGCGGCCGCACTGATATTCAGCTCCGCCTCGGGCGACCACGTCCCCTGGCCGCTCGGGTCTGCATAGACGACCCAGCGACCGCCTTCATCATCGTATCCCTGAGGCCGAAGTGCCCTGAACCGGCGCATCAGTGCCTGACCCAGCGTGACGGGTTTGTCATCCGGCGTGAAGGCGACGTTCGCTGCGGCAATCCGCGCATGACCCCATGGCGTCCTCGATGTGCCGGGCAGGTAGCGGACGAACACCCGCTGCGGGTCTGTGGTCGCCGTGTGGGTTTGCTTCAACGGGACCCGATCGAACCCGGGAGACATCTGCCTGAGCCACTGACCCATGAGCCGGTTTGCAACCCCGAGGGGCGTAGGGAGTCGCGCCAGCAAGGACTCATGGTGTTGCCAGTGATCGAGGGCGCTGACCAATGCCATCGCGGGCTCGATGGGCATGAGCGCCGCATGGTCGTCGTCGATGAATGCGTCGGGTGATTCAACCGCGTCGACGCCCGTCAGTCGTGTAGCCCAAAAGCGTTCCTGGGCGACACGCAGTTGAGCGAACACGTCGTCCGCGGGAGCCGGCAGCTTGAGGAGGGTTTGCGCGCTTTCCAGGGAGAGATTCAGCCGATGCCAGGCCGAGGCGTTGATCGCCTCCAGCACCTTGTCCGCCCTCCAGGGCGCGTCATCGCTGATGTACTCATGGCACTGAGGCGTGCTGCCCAGCACATGAACATAGCAATGCCCCGTGGTGTTGGATCGTACGTGGAAGATACCGGGGATGATCTCGCCGTTCAGCGCCACTCCACATACGATCGAGCGTGCCGGCGGCCTGATCGGCTGCAGGTCCTGAAGGTGTTGCGGGAAACGTTTGAGCCCCAGCGCATCCATCGCCAGCAGATGGCCCTCGTTATCGAGGCGCTTGCGCGAATGCAGACGGGTCACACCATCGAGAAACGCCAGCTTGGCGAGCATCTCCCATGTGTCACCGTGCTGCTCCCAGAACTGACGCTGCACCTGCTCATATTCCAGCGTCCATCGGGCTTCGGTGAGCAGCTCGAAAAACACCGAGACGGTCAGTTTGGGTGTAGAAGCCGACAGGGGGCGATCAGCCTCGGCGCACCGTCGAAGTGCGAGCAATGCTGGCGGGTTGAGTACTTCTCTGGCCAGCTCGCGCAACGTCAGGCGCAGCTCGAAACGCTCCCGGCCGTCGGCCTCCACGGCTGGCTCCAGCGCAGTGCTAAAGCGGATGTGCAGCTCATCGATGTCAAGGGGGGCGCCAAATTGCGCCTGCAGGGTTTCCTGCAGTCTCTGGTCCAGATGGCTGACGATCGGGGGCGGAAATGCCAGATCGAGTTGCCACGCCTTCAGCACCCAGACCGATCCGTACAACAATTCGGCGACCGGGCTAACGGCCTGGCGCATCAGTCTTTTGTGATTGAGCGTGTGAACTTCGGAGGGCGCGACGGCAGCGGGTTCGAGGGGTTGTGCCGGCCGCACTCGCTCCGCGAATGGGGAAACGCTTAAGGCGCTGCCATCGGGGAGAGTGTCGTTGGAAGTGAGATCCAGGCCGCTCGTGGAACAAGAGCTGCTACGGTCGTTCATGAAAAATCGCGCCACGGGGAAAGGTGCCCACTATGGCGCGATGCCGGGTTGCAATGGCGTTAACTATGTATCGCGTATGCCACCGCGTTTTATGCCTGGGGGAAAGCTGCAATCGCTAAGCCGCAAGCCGCAAGCTGCAAGCTGCAAGCCGCAAGGAACAACAGTGCCAATCAGCCTACGTCCAGCACCACCACCCGTTGCCCGGCACGCACCGCTGAGCCAGGCTGCACGCGGACGTCGCTGACCACACCGGCGTGGGGTGCCAGTAACGGAATCTCCATCTTCATCGACTCCAGAATCACCAGCGTTTCCCCCGCTTCGACGCGCTGGCCGACGCTGACCTGCACCTGCCAGAGGTTGCCGGCAATATGGCTGTCGATGCTGGTCTGCCCGCTTTCCAGCGCGGCTTCTTCCGTGGATTCGGCCACCGCTTCGTCGCTCTCGAACGAGGCCTGGCCGTTGGCGATCCAGCGCTCGCGCTCGGCGTTGAACGCACTCTGCTGCTGGTTGCGGAATGCGGCGATGCTCTGTGCTTCATCGGCCAGAAAGGCTTGGTACTCGGTCAGGTTGAGCGTGCTGTGCTCGATCTGCAGCGGGTATCGCCCGAGGGGGAAATCCCGGCGAATGGTCAACAGCTCGTCGGCGCTGACCGGATAAAAACGGATCTGGTCGAAGAACCGCAGCAGCCACGGTTTGCCATCGAACGCCGCCACGGCGCGATAACGGTTCCACATCTGTAAAGTGCGCCCCACGAACTGATAACCGCCGGGGCCTTCCATGCCGTATACGCACATGTACGCGCCGCCGATGCCGACGGAGTTCTCGGCGGTCCAGGTCCGCGCCGGGTTGTATTTTGTGGTGACCAGCCGATGCCGGGGGTCCAGCGGCGTGGCGACCGGCGCGCCGAGGTAGACATCGCCCAGCCCCATCACCAGGTAGCTGGCGTCGAAGACGGTGCGGTGCACTTCGTCGAGGTTTGGCAGGTCGTTGATGCGGCGGATGAATTCCAGGTTGCTCGGGCACCATGGCGCGTCCTTGCGCACGGTGGTCATGTACTTCTCGATGGCCAGCTGACAGGCCGGATCGTCCCAGGACAAGGGCAGATGAACGATACGCGACGGCACTTCCAGATTCTTGCTGGCGCAGACCTCGTCCCACTCGCCGGCGACCACATCGAGCAGCGTCTTCAGCGGCAGTTGCTCGGGCTGGTAATGCACCTGGAGCGAACGAATGCCAGGCGTCAGGTCGATCACCCCGGTCAGCTGTTTGCTTTCCAGCGCCTGCATCAGCGCATGGCCCCGAAAGCGCAGCACCAGATCCAGCTCCGGCGCGCCGATTTCCAGCAACAGATGGGTGTCGCCGGAAAGCCGGGCGACCAGGCGGGTGTCGTCCTTGCCGATGTCGAGCACCACCGGCGAGGTCAACGCTGCACCTTGTGGGAACACAACAGGCGAGGTCAGCGCTGCACCCTGTAGGAGTGAGCTTGCTCGCGAAGACTCTGGTCGAGTCGCTACATAGTCATCGGATGTACCGACCTCTTCGCGAGCAAGCTCATTCCTGCCCAGATCGGTATTCAGTTTCAGCGAGCGGGCGGCTTCGACACTCACCGGATGAAACCTCACCTTGTCCCCGGCCTTGAGCTGCCCCAACTGCCACAGATCCGCCTCAATGATCGTCACCGGGCAGACAAACCCGCCCAGGCTCGGCCCGTCCGGACCGAGGATCACCGGCATGTCCCCGGTGAAATCCACCGCGCCGATGGCGTACGGATTGTCATGAATGTTCGACGGGTGCAGGCCCGCTTCACCGCCGTCCGCGCGTACCCATTCCGGCTTAGGCCCGATCAGGCGCACGCCGGTGCGGCTAGAGTTGAAATGCACTTCCCAGTCAGTGGCGAAGAAGGTCTCGATGTAGCGCTCAGTGAAATATTCGGGAGCGGCGTGTGGGCCATAGATCACCCGGATATCGCGCACGTCCGGCAGCTCGGCGACTTGCGTCGGTTCAAGCCGTTCGCCTGCGCTGCGGTCAGACAATGGCGCGACATGCAACACGTCCCCCGCGCGCAACGCCCGTCCGCCGTGGCCGCCAAACTGGCCCAGAGTAAACGTGCTTTTACTGCCCAGATAATCCGGCACATCCAACCCGCCGCGCACGCACAGATAACTGCGGGCACCGGCGCCAGCGATGGTACCAAGCACCAGCGTCGAGCCTGCCGAAACGAGCGACGATTGATTCATCGGCAGCGCGTCGCCATCCAGCGTCAGCGGAATGACCGCGCCCGTCACGGCAATCACCGCATCGGTGTTGAAGCGCAGCGTCGGCCCGCTCATGGTGATTTCCAGCGCGGCGCAGCCTTCAGCGTTACCCACCAGAGCATTGCCCAGACGCAACGAACGACTGTCCATTGGACCGGACGGCGGCACGCCCACCGCCCAGTAACCCAGACGCCCCGGGTAATCCTGAACGCTGGTTTGGGTGCCACCGCTCAGCACCTCGAATGTGTCGGCACGATAGGTCAGCCCCTCAAGGCACCGCGTCCACGGCTGACCGCTGGCGAACGGCACGTCCGCGAGAATCTGGCGCAAGTAGTCGCGATTGGTCTCGATGCCGTAAAGCCGCGTTTCACTGAGGGCTTGGGCCAGACCGTCGCTGGCCGACGCCCTGTCCGGCGCCCAGCTGATGACCTTGGCAATCATCGGATCGAAGAACGGCGGAATCTCGCACCCGGCCTCGACCCATGTGTCGATGCGCAAGTGTTTGCCGTCGGCGGCGGGCAAGTGCACCGAGGTCAGCAAGCCCGGGCTCGGCTGAAAATCCCGACCCGGGTCTTCTGCGTATAAGCGCGCCTGGATCGCATGGCCGACAGGCTGTAAGCCCGCCCGCAACTTAACGAGCGGCGGCAGATCGCCGGCCGCGAGCTGAATCATCCAGCTCACCAGGTCCACGCCCCAGACCTGCTCGGTCACGCCATGCTCGACCTGCAACCGGGTGTTCACTTCCAGAAAATAGAAGCGCTGATCGTCGCTGTCGAAGACGAACTCGACCGTGCCGGCGCTGCGATAGTTGACCGCTTTTGCCAGCTTGATCGCCGCTGCACACAGTTCATCGGCCATGCCGGCGGGGAGGTTAGGCGCGGGGGTTTCTTCGAGGACTTTCTGATTGCGACGCTGCACCGAGCAATCGCGCACGCCGAGGGCGATCACCTCGCCACGACCGTCGCCGAACACCTGCACTTCCAGATGGCGGGCACGCTGGATGTACTTCTCGATGAACACGCCGGCATCGCTGAAGTTGTTCTGGCCCAGTCGTTTGACGGCCTCGAACGACTCGCTCAGTTCGCTGGCGCTGCGGCACACGCGCATGCCGATCCCGCCGCCGCCCGCCGTGCTTTTCAGCATCACCGGGTAGCCGATGGTTTCGGCAGCGCTCAATGCGGCTTCAAGGCTGTCCAGCAGTTCGGTGCCTTCGAGCATCGGCACGCCGTGCTGTTTCGCGAGGGCGCGGGCGGTGTGCTTGAGTCCGAAGACCCGCAGTTGCTCGGGCGTCGGGCCGACGAAGGCGATGCCGGCGTCTTCACAGGCCTGGGCGAAGGCCGCGTTCTCCGACAGGAAGCCGTAGCCCGGATGAATGGCTTTGGCGCCGGTGGCTTTGGCGATAGCCAGAATCTTGTCCACCGCCAGGTACGTGCCGGCGGCGCCACCTTCGCCCAAACTGTGGGCTTCGTCGGCTTGCAGGATGTGCAGACTGGCAGCGTCCGCTTCGGCGTACACCGCGACGCCGCCGACCTGCAGGTCGCGAAGGGTACGCAGGATGCGGCAGGCAATCGCGCCGCGGTTGGCAATCAGCAGTTTGTCGAACATGGCATAGACCCCGGGGATCGATAGCGATCAACCCCACACTGGGTAGCGGGCCGTCCCGCTGTGGTACGCGTTGCACGAAGGCCGTCCCTCGCGCCGAAGCCTTGAAGCCCTGAACACTTGAAAGTGTGGTCAGCGATCAGTCCCAGACGAGCAGTTCCGCCGGCGTGGGGTTGTAGCCGTTGCAAGGATTGTTCAGCTGCGGGCAGTTGGAAATCAGCACGATCACGTCCATCTCGGCGCGCAGTTCGACGTACTTGCCGGCGCCGGAAATGCCGTCTTCAAAGGTCAGGCCGCCGTCCGCCGTGACCGGTACGTTCATGAAGAAGTTGATGTTCGGGCCGATGTCGCGCTTGCCCAGTCGACCGTCATGGATGCAGGCGCGAAGGTAGCTGTCGCGGCAGCTGTGCATGTGCTTTTTCTCCAGCGCGTAACGCACGGTGTTGCTCTCCTGGGCGCAGGCGCCGCCGAGGGTGTCGTGGCGCCCGCAAGTGTCTTCGACGATGGTCAGCATCGGCTTGCCCAGGTTCGAATACAGGACGCTGCCCTTGCTCAGGTAAACGTTGTTCTGCCGGCGCAGCGTACGTTGCACGTCATAGCGTTCGCGGGGGTTGGCAAGGCTGTAGAACAGCGTGTCGACCGCCTGATTGCCTTCGAGGTCGAGCAGGCACAGGGTCTGCCCGGCCTTGAGTTCGGTCAGCGATGGCTCGCCCGCCGGGATGTGGGTGATGGAAACGGGGGCGTTCGTGTGGTGATGAGAGTGTGCAGTGCTCATGGCGAAACTCCTCAGGCGAACAGGCGATCGGTGTTGATGAAGCCGCGCACGTTTTCTTCGCGGGACGTGCGGCAGCGTTCGGCGACGCTGGGGTCGGCCTTCATCCAGCTCAGCTGGACCGGCTGCGGTGCGTACTCGGGGTTGGGGTCCATCGGGTGTTGCAGGGCCGTCATGACCACCAGTGTGTCCATCGGCGCGTACAGCTCGATGCTGTCGCCCGCTTTCGAATTGCCCGGGACGAAGGCCAGCGCGCCGTGATCGTCGACGTTGACCCGGCTGAACAGGTTCAGCGTCATCAACAGATCGGAAAGCCCCAGGCCCCACTTGCCCATCTCCACCAGCAAGTTGTCAGCGCCGTTGCGGAAGAAGCCGTTGCGCAGTTCCTGGTAGCGGCCCTGGCCGTATTTTTCGCTGACCTCTTCTGCGCACAGCACGCCGCCGATGCTGTCGCTCCAGCCGCAGGTGTCAGCAGTGATCGCGGCCAGTACCCGACCCATGTCCGAATACAGGCAGTGACCGGTGGTGAGCTTGGCGGTGTGTTGGCATTTGAGGCTGTCGGGCAGGTTCAGGCGCTCGGTTTTTTCATGGGCGTTGAACATCGTCAGGCTGACGTTGGCGTTGCCGTTCAGATCGGTCAGACGCAGCAGTTCGCCTCTTTTGAGCACGAACGACAGGTGGCCGCCGCCTGGCAGGAGTTCTTCGGCGAACACGGGAAACAGCGGGGTTGATTCAGTCATGGTCAATGTCCTTCAAACCGTTTTCAGCGAATCGAGCGCCACGCGGGCGGCGCGACGATCGCTGTTCAGGGGAATGTCGTAAGTGATGCGCGCGCCATAGGCGCCGGGGGCGTGGGGATCGATGCGGACCTTGTCGAACACCAGCAGTCGAGTGCCGAGGTTGAAGCCTTCCGACAGGTCATGGGTGACCATGAACACCGTCAGCCTGGTTTCGCGCCACAGCTCCAGCAGCAGGGCGTGCATGTCCTTGCGGATACCGGGATCGAGCGCGCCGAACGGCTCGTCGAGCAGCAGAACCCGAGGTTTCATGATCAGCGCCTGGGCGATGGCCAGACGCTGCTGCATGCCGCCCGATAATTGCGTCGGGTACTTGTCCAGCGCGTGATCGAGGCCGACCTTGTGCAGCAGCGCCGCCGCCTGTTCGCGGGCGTCACGCTTGGCGGCACCGAACAGCCGCCCGAGCAACCCCGAGCGGGGCAATTCGAGGCCCAGCGCAACGTTGTCCAGCACCGACAAGTGCGGGAACACCGAATAGCGCTGAAAGACCACGCCTCGGGTCGAATCCGGTTCCTTCGCCAGCGGTTCGCCGTCCAGCAGAATCGTGCCTTTGCTGGCGACTTCCTGGCCCAGCAGCAGGCGCAGGAACGTCGATTTACCGCAGCCCGACGCGCCCACCAGCGTGCAGAACTCGCCTTCGGCGATGCTCAGGTTCAGGCCTTCGAGCACCACCTGGTCGCCGTATTGCTGCCAGACGTTTTTGACCGAAATAAAGCTCATGGGCGCGCCCCCTCGTACCACGGGAACGCCTTGCGCGTGAGCGCTTTCAGGCCCCAGTCCATCAGCCAGGCGAGGAGGGTGATCCACACGACGTAAGGAAGAATCATGTCCATCGCCAGATAGCGCCGCACGAGAAAGATCCGGTAACCCAGCCCGTCGGTGGAGGCGATGGCTTCGGCCGCGATCAGAAACAGCCACGCCGATCCCAGCACCAGCCGCAGGGAGATCAACAGGCGCGGCAGCAATTGCGGCAGCACCACCCGCAGGATCAGCGTCCAGGTCGAGGCGCCCAGGGTTTGCGCCTTGATCAGCAGCTCGACCGGAATCTCCCGGGCGCGCTGCTCCAGGTCACGGGCCAGCACCGGCGTGATGCCGATGACGATGAGCATCACTTTCGATAGCTCGCCCAGGCCGAAGACGATGAACAGGATCGGCAGAATCGCCAGCGGTGGCACCATCGACAGCACCGTCAGCAACGGCGACAGCGGCGCGCTGAACAAGGGCAGCACCCCCGACGCGATGCCCAGGCACAACCCGACCACGGCGCTGATTGCCAGGCCGATTGCCAGACGCTGCAGACTGGCGCCGGTGTCCTGCCAGAGCAGGTATTCGCCGGTGCGTTGATCGGGCACGAACGCCACCCGTTTAATCGCATCGGTCATCTGCACGGCGCTGGGCAGCAGCTTGTCGTTGGGGTTTTCCGTCAGCCGCGTCGCCGAGCCCGTGAAATAGGCAAACAGCAACAGGGCGAACGGCAGGAGCACCAGGATCAATCGACTGGCGCGATCCGGGCGGCGGTTTATCAGGCGCATGGCAAAGACCTTTGGTTGTTACAGCTTGGCGTCGGCAGCCATCTGCACGTAGCTCGGGTCGAAATGCAGCTTGAGGTTGGCCTTGTCGCCTTCGGTCACGCCGCCTGCGAAGGTCATGCCGACCGCGCTGGCGTCTCTGGCACCTTCGCCGAGCAGGCCGTGGTCGAAGGAGAAGTCAGCGACCTTGCGCATGGTCGTCGGCAGCTGCTTGCTGGTGACGAAGTCCAGCGCTTCCTTGGGCGTGGCGAACAGCTTGGTGGTGTCCAGCTGCGACTGGAATCCGGCCAGATCGGTGCCCGACGCCTGGGCCATGTGCTCCAGTGCGGCTTTCGATTCGGCGGATTTGGCGTTCATCAGCGCCACCACTTCAAACCACGCGCCGGTCAGGGCTTTACCCAGTGCCGGGTTGTCTTTCAGGGTCTGGGTGTTGACCACCATCATGTCCATGATCTCGCCAGGGATCTTGCTGGAATCGAACACTTCGGTGACGCCGGGCTTGGCCTTGATCTCCGAGAGCATCGGGTTCCAGGTGGTGACGGCCTTGACCTCGCTGGTGTTGAAAGCAGCGGCGATGTCGGCGTCGGAGGTGTTGACGACTTTCAGGTCTTTTTCAGTCAGGTCCACCGAGTCCAGCGCGCGGGCGAGCAGGTAGTGGGACACCGACAGCTCCACCAGATTGACGTCCATGCCTTTGAGGTCGGCAACTTTTTTGCCGTCGCCCTTGAGGACGATGCCGTCGTTGCCGTTGGAGAAGTCGCTGACCACCAGCGCCGTGCTTTCAACGCCACCGGCGGCGGGGATGGTGAGGGCGTCCATGTTGGTCATGGTGCAGCCATCGAACTGGCCGGCGGTGTATTGATTGATCGATTCGACGTAGTCGTTGAGCTGGGTGACCTTGATGTTGATGCCGTACTTCTTGGCCCACTTGTCGACGATGCCCTGAGTCCCTGCGTATTCCCATGGCATCCAGCCGGCATAAATGGTCCAGCAGACGTCGAAATCTTTTTTCGGAGCGGCGGTGGCCGAGAGGCTCAATGCCGCGAAGACGCCTGCGGTGAGCAGACTGAACAGACGGGACTTTTGCATGGGGTGTCTCCAGTAGCGAAAAGGGCGGTCAGGAGTACGGCGACACCACTGGTGTCCTGTCTCCCGGGCTTTTATCCCGCCGTGTAACCTCTACTGGAGGTCGCCAACTCTCGGACCAGCCACTCGCTAAACGCGAGCCGGAACCCTAGTCGGCTATTGCAAATTGTGGTGCCGCGAACCTGAGATGACTCCTGCACACCCTCTTCCAAGCGAGAGTTGTGCCAAGTTGCGCAAACCCTTGTGGCGCCTGAGTCGGGAAGACGTTTGGGTTTTTACGAAGGGCCAAGTGTGCACTGATGCAGGGCGCCGTCTGGCGCCTCGGTACCGCAGTGGGGCACTAGGTCTGCAATTCGCAGTCTCAGTTAACGTTCTCTGCAGTTTCGGGAACGCCGACCAGCGCCGCTGGTTCGAGCTCTACCGCGGTCCGGGAGGCCGCCATGTATCGACGATTGCTTACCGCTTTGATGACGTTGTCCCTGGCAGGTTGTTACGGAGGTTATTACGAATCAGAAAGCTATACGCAGCCGATCTATAGCAGTAGCTACAGCAGCGGCTACGTGTACGACAGTTATCGCCCGGTCGCTCCGGCGTATTCCGGAGGGGCGGTGTACTACTCCTCTCCGCGTTATTACTCGGCGCCTCGCTATTACGCGCCGCCCCCACGTTATTACGCTCCACCACCTCGTTATTACGGGCCCGGATACGGCGGTGGGCGCCCCGGTTACGGTGGTCGCCCGGGTTACGGTGGCGGCAACTGGAATGGTGGGGGGTACCACGGCGGGGGTGGCTACAACGGTGGCGGCAACGGCTATCGTCCACCGCCCCCAGGTCCGAGACCCGGAGGTGGCTATGGTCCCGGCCCCGGCAGTGGCTGGCATGGCAATCCCGGCGGTGGCGGTGGCGGACCACGTCCCGGCTTTGGACCCGGTGGCTCGGGCGGCGGTCACCGAGGAGACGGCGGTTTTGGTCGTGGCGGTCACGGCGGACCGGGTGGCGGCAATCGCTGAGTCACAACAAAACGGCGCTCCGAGGAGCGCCGTTTTTTATGGGATTGGATTCATGACCCTTGTTAAAGGGGACTTACTGTTAAAGGGGACTGATTTATTTACAACGCTTTACCGTAAATTAATCTGTCCCCTTCTCCTGAAAATCAAATAAATCAGACCCCTTTTAATACGTGACGCTTTCCCGGCTAAAGCCGGTCCCACAGGGAGTACGCATTCCAATAGTGGGACCGGCTTCAGCCGGGAAGAGGCCGGTGTGGGCACCCCAATATTTGTGGTGTGAATTAAAGCCTCAATACTCCGACAAATCCGCCAGCGGGTGCCGGCCTTCCCAGGCTTTTTCGAAATGCGCGTCCACTACCGCCAGAGGAATGCTTGAAATGTCCTGCCAGTGCCAGTGGGGCTTTTGATCCTTGTCGATCAGCCGTGCACGCACGCCCTCTGCGAATTCGGGATGTCGGCAGCAGTTAAGGGCCATGGTGTATTCCATCTGAAACACCTCAGCCAACGACAGATGCCGCGCCCGTTCGATCTGTTCCCAGACCAGATGCGCCGTCAACGGGCAGCCATCGGTCAGGGTTTTCGCCGCCTTGGCCAACAACAGGTCATCGGCATTCACTTGATGTTTCAACGCCTGCCAGGCGCTTGGCGCGTCAGCCACATCCAGCAGTTCATCAAGGGCCTCGCGACGAGGCAGCCATTGCGCGGCAGGCATCTGATCCACTGCCTCCATCTGCAGCGCTCTGAACAGACTGGTCAGTTGCACTTTCGTCTGCTCCTGCCAATTGAGCTGCAGCAGCCGGTCGATCATTTCTTCCTGCTGATCGTCCAGCAGAAAGCGATCGGCGAGCCCTAGATCCAGCGCGTCACGGCCGTTAATGTGCGCGCCGGTCAACCCGAGAAACAGCCCCAATTTGCCCGCCAGCCGCGACAGGAACCAGCTGGCGCCGACGTCAGGAAACAGGCCGATGCTGATCTCCGGCATCGCCAGCCGGCTGCCTGGCGTGACGACACGGATGTTCGCCCCTTGCAGCAAGCCCATGCCGCCGCCCAGCACATAGCCGTGACCCCAGCAGATCAGCGGTTTGGGATAGGTGTGCAGCGTGTAATCCAGTCGATACTCCGCCGCGAAAAACTGCGCAGCCAGCGGCGGAACCGCGCCGGGCTGACCGCTCCCTGCCTCGACCAGCGCACGCACGTCGCCACCGGCGCAGAAGGCTTTTTCGCCATTGCCGCGCAGCAACACGCAGACGACTTGCGGGTCGCTGGCCCAGTTGTTTAGCCGGTCCTGCAACGCCAGAATCATCGGCAGCGACAGGGCGTTGAGGGATTTTTCCGCATCCAGCGTGGCGATGCCCAGGCGGGCGCCGTCCGTTGCGGTGAGCTCTTCAAATTGCAGATTCATCGTGACCTCTTGTCAGTGGTACGGGGATCTATCGAGAGTTGTGAGTCCCCTCGACGCCCGGAAGTTGCAAACCGGCGACTGTGAACGAGTGTAGGAAAGCGCACCGTGCGCTGCGCTGGAAATAATCAGCCACAGTCCCTAAAGTTGCGCATTGTTTCTGCCGGATCACACCATGACAAACGACGACCGCATCAAACTGGAGCCCAGCTGGAAGCAGGCCCTGCGCGACGAGTTCGAAAAACCTTACATGGGCGAGCTGCGCGAATTTCTGCGTCAGGAGCATGCGGCGGGCAAGGAAATCTATCCGCCGGGGCCGCTGATCTTCAATGCCCTCAACTCGACCCCGCTGGATAACGTGAAAGTGGTCATCCTCGGTCAGGACCCTTACCACGGCCCCAATCAGGCCCACGGCCTGTGCTTCTCGGTGCAGCCCGGCGTGCCGGCGCCGCCTTCGCTGGTCAACATCTACAAAGAGCTCAAACGTGACCTGAACATCGACATTCCCAACCACGGCTATCTGCAATCGTGGGCCGAGCAGGGCGTGCTGATGCTCAACACCACGCTCACCGTCGAGCGAGCCAACGCCGCGTCCCATGCCGGCAAAGGCTGGCAGCATTTCACCGACAAGATCATTGAAACCGTCAGCGCCCAGCAGCCCCATTTGGTGTTCCTGCTGTGGGGCGCCCATGCCCAGAGCAAGAAGAAGCTCATCGATGCATCCAAACACCTGATCCTGACCGCCGTGCACCCGTCGCCGTTGTCGGCGTACAAAGGGTTTCTCGGCTGCGGGCATTTTGGTCTGGCGAACAAGTTTCTGGAGCAGAACGGCCTGGCGCCTATCGAGTGGCGATTGCCAGCCAGCGTATGACGCAAATGCTTCGTCCGCCGCGAATTTTCTAGGAGCGCGCCCAATATCTGCGCCTGCCGCAGATCCCCATGTAGGAGCGTGGCTTGTCCCGCGATCGGCCGGGAACCGGTCGTGGAATGGGTGCATGGGGTGGATCAGGGAAGAAATCGATGGCTGTTGTGCTGCCGCTGCGCGCCAGGTCGCGGGACAAGCCACGCTCCTACAATTTTTTGCCTGCGCAGGCCTTGCGATCCCAATACCGAAACAGCGGCTCGGCGAGAAACAACACAAACAACAGCCTCATCACTTGCATCGCCGTCACCAGCGGCACCGACAGTTGCAGCACCTCCGCCGTCAGGCTCATTTCTGCGATCCCGCCCGGCATCATCCCCAGCGTCAACGAGCGCAAGTCCAGATGGGTCAAAGCGCTCAGCCCCAGTGCGCACAACGCCGCGATGCTCATGGTCAGCGCTGTCCCCAGCAACGTGCGACCAATGAACGACGGTGCACGACGAAAGAACGCGCGGTTGAAGTGGCAGCCCAGACCGCTGCCGATCAGCCACTGCCCCAACTGACTGCCACCCTGTGGCAGGCCGATGTGCAAATCAAAACTGACGCTGATCACCGCGCTGATCAGCAACGGCCCGAACAACCACGGATTGGGCTGTTTCAACCGCTGCCAGCCCCAGGCCACCAGCGCGCCCAGCGGAAACAGCAGCATCAGCCACCGCCAATCCAACACCGTCGCATGGGAAGGCGGGCCGCCGTCGCCCATCAAATACTTGAAGATCGCCGGTACGCACAGCACCACCGCGAGCACCCGCAGGCTCTGCCCGGCGGCGACGTTGCTGAGAATCGCGCCGTTGCGTGCGCCGAGGTTGACCATCTCGCCCGAGCCGCCGGGCATGCTGGAGAAGAACGCCGTGGCGCGGTCCTCGCCGGTGCGCAGCATCAGCCACACGCCGACGACGCTGGAGACACTGGTCACCAGTGCGCCGATGAAGATCAGGCCAAAGTGGGAAAGGACTTGTTCGATGACGACGGGTGTGAAGTGCAGGCCGATGCCGATGCCGACCACCCATTGGCCGCATTTGCGGCCGCCGGGTATTTCAGCCAGCTGCCAGGGCGTGAGGCAGCGGATCAGTATGATCGCCAGTAACGAGCCGACCATCCAGGGCAGTGGCCAGCCGACCTGACTGGCGAGAAATCCCCCCAGCAGGCCAACCAGCGGTGTTCCCCACCATGTACTGAAGGGTCGATCAGACATCGGCCAGCGCGCGACGCTGCCTGGAGCGCTTGCGCCAGATGCGGATCAGCGGGAACACCAGCATGAACGCCGTTCCGACCCACATGCCCAGGGTGATCGGGCTCGACCACAGAATTTCCAGGCCGCCGTTGGAAATCGACAACGCACGGCGCAGGTTCTGCTCCATCAGCCCGCCGAGGATGAACCCCAACAGAATTGGCGACAGCGGGAAATCCAGCTTGCGCAGGATGTAGCCGAAGATGCCGATGCCGACCATCAGGAACAGGTCGAAGGTGGTGGCATGCACCGCGTAGACGCCGATCCCGGTGATGATCGCGATCACCGGCACCAGTGCCCAGTTCGGCACCGCCAGAATGCGGGTGAAGATGCGGATCATCGGAATGTTGAGGATCACCAGCATGATGTTGGCGACGAACAACGACGCGATCAGGCCCCAGACGATGTCCGGTTGCTGTTGAAACAGCAGTGGCCCGGGCGTGATGTTGTACAACGACAGGGCGCCGATCATCACTGCGGTGGTGCCCGAACCCGGAACGCCCAGCGTCAGCATCGGCACCAAGGCGCCGCAGGCCGCCGCGCCGATGGCAGTTTCTGGCGCTGCCAGACCGCGCATGTCGCCCTGGCCGAATTTGCCGCTTGCACCGGCGATTCGTTTCTCGGCCATGTAGGTCACGGCGCTGGCCAGCGTCGCGCCCGCACCTGGCAACACGCCCATGATGAAACCCATCAGACCGCAACGGATGTTCACAAAAAAGACCGAGCTGGCTTCCTTGACGTTGAACATCATGCGCCCGGTCGCTTTCACCGCTTCCTGACCGCGATGGGTCTTCTCCAGCAACAACAGGATTTCGCTGATCGAGAACAGGCCCAGCACCAATACGACGAACTGAATACCGTCCGCCAGATGGATGTTGTCTCCGGTGAATCGGTACACGCCGCTGTTGGCGTCGATGCCGATGCTCGACAGGAACAGGCCGATCAACGCCGCCACAAACGTCTTCAGCGGTCGATCGCCGGCCATGCCGCCCAGGCACACGATGGCGAACACCATCAGCACGAAGTATTCCGCCGGCCCGAAGGCAATTGCCCATTTCGCCAGCAGCGGCGCGAACATGACCATGCCGCAGGTGGCGATGAGCGCGCCGATGAACGAACTCCACGCCGACAGCGACAACGCCACACCGGCCATGCCTTGGCGTGCCATCGGGTAGCCATCCAGCGCGGTCATGACGGTCGATGCTTCACCGGGGATGTTCAGCAGGATCGAGCTGATGCGGCCGCCGTACTCGCAGCCCAGGTACACCGCCGCCAGCAGAATCAATGCTGACTCCGGCGGCAGGCCCAGGGCGAAGGCAATCGGGATCAGCAGCGCCACGCCGTTGATCGGTCCCAGGCCCGGCAGCAGGCCGACGACGGTGCCGATCAGCGTGCCGGAAAGGGCGGTAATCAGGTTGTAAGGGGTCAGCGCGACGCCGAAGCCCTGGCCAAGATAGCCGAGAGTGTCCATATCAGTTCTCCAGAACGTCGAGCAGGCCGAGAGGCAGGGGCACATCCATCACTTTGTCGAACAGCACGTACAGCGCGATGCTCATCAACGTGATGATCACGACACTCGGCAGCCAGCGGCCGCCGTACAAGCGCGCCATGGGAATGCCGACCAGGATGCTGCTCAATACAAAGCCCAGCGGCTCGAACAACCCGGCGAACACCAGCAACAACACGGTGCAGATACCGATCTTGATCAGCGTTAGACGGTCCAGTGCAGGCTCTTCCTCGGAATGCACGATCGGTGTCGGACGGATCGCCATGTACAGCAGCGAGATGCCCATCAGCGCCAGCATCAGCAGCGGGAAAGCGCGGGGGCCAACGGGTTCGTAGGAAAACGGCGCCTGATAAGGCCATGCCATCATGGCGAGGCCGATACAGACCAGCAGCAGCACGACGGCGAAAATGCGTTGTATAACCATGGAAAGCTCCCGGATCACGCCACCGCGCAGGCGGCGCAATCCTTAGTCAATCGAGTACGCTTCGATGGGTTCAGTCACTGAATCAGGCCGAATTCCTTGGCCAGCGTTTTGTACTCGGCGACGCGGGTTTTCACGTACTTGTCCAGCTCTTCACCGGTCATGGCGAACGGGAACAGCTCACGCTGATCGCGCAGCTTGGCGAAGTCTTCCGAGGCCAGCAGCTTGTCGAATGCCGCTTTCCACCAGTTGTATTCCTCGTCCGACACCTTTGGCCCCAGATAGAAGCCGCGCACCACCGGCCAGACGATGTCGTAGCCCTGTTCCTTGGCGGTCGGAATGTTCTTCATTTCCGGCTCGTCCAGACGCTCTTCAGAGAACACTGCCAGCAGGCGCATGTCGCCGCTGAGAATGTGCGGCATGGAGTCGGAAATGTCGGTGGAGCCCACCTGGATGTGGCCGCCGAGCAGGGCAGTGGCGATTTCACCGCCGCCTTCGAGAGCGACGTAACGCAGTTCGCGCGGGTTGATACCGGCCGCTTTGGCGATGAGTGCGGTCTGCATCCAGTCCTGGCTGCCTACGGTGCCGCCGGAGCCGATGACGACTTTGCCAGGGTCGGCTTTCAGCGCTTTAACCAGATCGTCGAGGTTCTTGTAAGGCGAGTCAGCCTTGACTGCGATCGCGCCGTAGCTGGTGCCGACGGCGGCCAGCCAGCGCACGGCGTTTTCATCGTAACGGCCGAATTTGCCCTGTGCCAGGTTCAGCAGCGAGCCGCTGGACCAGGCCACCAGCGTGCCGGCGTCGGCAGGGCGCTGGGCTACCACCGCGTTGTACGCCACGGCGCCGACGCCGCCTGGCATGTAGGTGACGCGCATTGGTTTGGAGAGGATTTTCTCGTTGATCAGCGCGCTCTGCGCCAGTTTGCACGTCAGGTCGAAGCCACCGCCGGGGGAAGCCGGCGCGATGCATTCAGGACGATTGGGCTCGGCGGCCCACAATTGGGTGGCCATCAGCATGCAGCTGGCGGCAACGCTGATATGTCGCAACGATAGGTTCATGGTCCGTCTCCAGAGGAGTTGTTGTTTTAATGGGGGTAGGCGGTCGTACGTTTGTCAGGCAGTCGTCTCACACCCTTTAGATGGAGTGGGCCGACAAGATGCGGACGTGACAAAACACCGCGCAACAGGGCTGCGAGGTGAACAGTAAACACAACGGGGTTCAGGCGGCACGAGGGCCGAGGATTGCAGTGAGGGCATCACTGATGACTCCGATATTGTTTTTATTGTTGAAAACGCATCAAGGCGTTTTTCGTCACGACCCTGGCATCAGCAGCGTCACGCGGGACGCGATCGTGACAAGTCGTAACGGGATCCTAATCAGCGAAGCTTTCGTGAACCTTTCAACTACCTTTCAGGAAGCTTTCAACTGATCCGCCTCAAGGGCAGGAGGTGGCTGTTCCCGCGCGCCGGACCTTCACAGACGACGGCGCCCCTGTAAACTCCGCTCATAAAATGCTCACTGGGGAGAAGTCGATGCGTGTCCTGCTCGTCGAAGATCATCTGCAACTGGCTGAAAGTGTCGCGCTGGCCCTCAAGAGCAGCGGCATGACCGTTGACGTTCTGCACGACGGCGTCGCAGCTGATCTGGCCCTGAGCAGCGAAGAATATGCTGTGGTAGTACTGGATGTCGGCTTGCCGCGCATGGACGGCTTCGAAGTGCTGGCGCGTCTGCGGGCGCGGGGCAAAAACACGCCAGTGCTGGTGCTGACCGCCCGCAGCGACGTCAAGGACAGGGTCCACGGCCTCAACCTCGGCGCCGACGACTATCTGGCCAAACCCTTCGAACTGTCCGAGCTGGAAGCGCGAGTCAAGGCGTTGCTGCGCCGCAGCGTACTCGGCGGCGAACGCCAGCAACGCTGTGGCGAACTGGTCTACGACCTCGACACGCGCCGCTTCACCCTCGGTGAAGAGCTCCTTACGCTAACGTCCCGCGAGCAAGCGGTGCTTGAATCACTGATCGCCCGCCCCGGCCGGGTGATGAGCAAGGAGCAGCTGGCGGCGCAGGTGTTTGGGCTGGACGAAGAGGCCAGCGCCGACGCCATCGAAATCTACGTGCACCGTCTGCGCAAGAAACTCGATGGCCACCCGATTGCGATCGTCACCTTTCGGGGGCTGGGTTATCTGCTGGAAAGCCGGGATGCTTAATCCGTTTCCTTCAGCGGAAAACAGCCTGCGCTGGCGCTTGCTGTGGAACCTGGGCTTGCTGCTGGTGGTGCTGATGATCGCCAGCGGCATGAGCGCCTACTGGAACGGACGCGAAGCGGCAGACACCGCTTACGATCGCACTTTGCTGGCCTCGGCACGGACCATCGCCGCCGGGTTGTCGGAACGCGACGGCACCCTCAGCGCGGACGTGCCCTACGTGGCCCTGGACACCTTCGCCTACGACAGCGCGGGCCGTATCTACTATCAGGTCAACGACATCAACCAGAAGCTCATTTCGGGCTACGAAAACATCCCCGCGCCGCCGCCGGGCACGCCGCGCACCGACGCTTACCCGGCCCTCGCCAAGTTTTACAGTGGCCGTTATCAGGGCCAGGACGTGCGGGTGGTCAGCCTGCTCAAGGCCGTGAGCGAGCCAAACATGAACGGCATGGCCGAGATTCGCGTCGCCGAAACCGAAGAAGCGCGGGTGGATATGGCCCAGGCGCTGATGGCTGATACGCTGTTGCGGCTGGGCATGCTTGGCAGCGGCGCGTTGTTGCTGGTCTGGTTCACGGTCAGCGCCGCGTTGCGACCACTGGACCGGCTGCGCACGGCGGTGGAAGAACGCCAGCCTGACGATCTGCGCTCATTGCCGTTGGTCGAAGTGCAGCACGAGTTGCGCCCGCTGGTCAGCTCACTCAATCACTTCACCGAGCGGCTGCGCATGCAGTTCGAGCGCCAGGCGCAATTCATCGCCGACGCCGCCCATGAATTGCGCACGCCGCTGGCCGCATTGAAGGCGCGACTGGAGCTTGGGTTGCGTGATCAGGAGCCTGCGGCATGGCGCAACACTTTGGAAAGCGCCGCCTCCGGTACCGACAAACTGACCCACCTGGCCAACCAGTTGCTGTCGCTGGCGCGCATCGAAAACGGCGCGCGGGCCATTGCGGAGGGCGGCGCGCAATTGCTCGACCTCAGCCAACTGGCGCGCGAGCTGGGCATGGCCATGGCGCCGCTGGCCCACGCCCGGGGTGTGGCGTTGGCTCTGGAAGCCGACGAGCCGGTGTGGATGCGCGGCGAACCCACATTACTCAACGAGCTACTGAGCAATCTGGTGGACAACGCCCTGGCTCACACCCCGGCGGGCGGCAACGTGATCTTGCGTGTTCACGCGCCGTGCGTGCTCGAAGTCGAGGACGACGGCCCCGGCATCCCGGCCCACGAACGCGAACGGGTGTTCGAGCGATTCTACCGGCGCAATCAGCAGAGCAAGGGCTCCGGCCTGGGGCTGGCGATTGTGGGAGAAATCTGCAGGGCACATCTGGCGCGCATCACCTTGCATGACGGCGCTCAGCGGGGCTTGAAAGTAAGGGTGAGTTTTATGGTGCCGGAGTCGGGGCTGGTGGGACTGGTTTGACCGGTTAGGCGAAGGCAATCAGTACAACAGCGTCATCGCCTGGTTCATCTCATTGATCAGCCCGCCGTCGGCCATGTTCAAACCCAACTGCGCCACGGCCGGCACTGACTGAAAATGCAGGTTCGGGTAAGGCGTGCCGTTCATCTCATGAATATGAATCGTCGCGACCTGCACCAGATCCACATAATCGGCCTGATTCGAGACACGGCTGAAATTCTGGAACTGCCGAGGCACGCTCGCCAGGTTTTCCGGGAAATCCCATGAACGCAGCAGCCGCTCGCCGATGATCGGATGGATGCGTTCGATCACGTGATTGAGGCTGATCGGGTCGGAGAGCAATTCGTAATTGTCCTCGGCGTACGTCAGGATCGGCAGCACGCCGATCAGGTGGATCAGCCCGGCGAGGGTGGCCTTGTCAGCCTTGAGGCGCGCACTGCGGTAACTGAGCACGTTGCTGACCCCGGCCACCTGCATGCTGAGTTTCCAGATGTCGCGCATTTTGGTTTCGATGACGTCGGACTTGGCGTGAAACATTTGCTCCACTACCAGCCCGATGGCCAGGTTACAGCTGTAATTCACGCCAAGACGCCGAACCGCCGTCAGCACGTCGCTGACTTCAAAGTTTGGCCGCAGCAAAGGGCTGTTGACGACTTTGATCAGCCGGGCGGACAACGCGGTGTCACTGCCGATGACCTTGCTCAGCGCCGCAATGGAGATTTCCGAATCTTCCGCCGCCAGGCGGATCTTCAGTGCAACTTCGGGGAGAGTTGGCAGAAACAGAGCATCCTTGTCGATCGCCTTGATCAGATCCCTCTGCACTTCGTCAGCCATGCTACTCATATTGGATCTCTGGACATTGCATTCCGGCCAACGGCCGTCCACTCAGTGGTCCGGCGCTGGAAACTACGCTGACGTCTTGCACATGCTTCAACCGGGTTCAACGCTGTGTTTCGAGCTTCGCGTCGAGGGTGTATGGCAAATCGTTTAATTGCAGGGCTTCGCCATCTGCCGCACCAAGGTGGATCCGACCGTCTTCCGCCGCATCCGCCTGCAAGACCGCCAGCACCTCGATCCCGACATCAGACCGGGCCGCGATCACAACGTTGCCTACCGCACTTGAATGAACTGGCGAAAACAGTGCAGAGCCCGCTTCGGGCAGTTCGGTGCCTCCCATGGTGAGGCGATACAGCCGGCGTTTCAGCTTGCCGAGGTATTGCATACGCGCCACGATTTCCTGGCCGGTGTAGCAACCTTTCTTGAAACTCACACCGCCCACGGCTTGCAGGTTGATCATCTGCGGAATGAACTCTTCGCGGGTCTGCCCGAACACCTGGCCGATGCCGGCGCGGATCTGCCCCAGCAGCCAGTCGTTCAGCGGCGCTTCTGGCACGTGGGCGATCAGCCGGCTGCGCACATCCTCGGCCTGCTCGGCACGCACCCACAATTCGGCGCGGGCAGGGGAGACGCGGACGGCGATGAGGTCATTGGCGCGGACGACCGAGTCGGTTTCCTGTGCGAGGTCGAGGCCGAGACTGACGAGCGCGCCGTCACCGTCCTGCAAACCGAATCGTACCCAGGACGCGCTTTCGTCGGTCAGTTTTGATTTGGAGAAGACTGCGTATTTCTTCAGGTCCAGCAATTGCGCTTCGATCAGCTCGCTGGCCATTGCCAGCAGCATGCCGTCACCTTCATGCAGGATGCGAAAGCTGGACTGCATGCGGCCTTTTTGCGTGCAGCGGGCACCGAGGGTGGCCCGGGCTTCGCCGAGGTAATCAATGTTGCAAGTCAGTTGGCCTTGCAGGAATTTGCCGGCATCCACGCCGCGAACGGCGAGCACACCTTCGTGGGACAGGGGACAGAAAAAAGCTGTAACGGCCATGAGTCATCGCAGGGGTAGAAGTCTGGGGGACCATCATAGTGCCGCGTGCCGCTAATGGGTATACGCAAAAAGCCGAGACCAACTCCAGGTACGCCCCGGGACGATGCGCCTGTATACTCGCCGGCAAATTCGAGGAGCACTCCATGGTCGAAGATGTTGAACTCAATCGCCTCTTTTGGCACAGCCGTCGCGGCATGCTCGAGCTGGACGTATTGCTGGTGCCGTTCGTCAAAGAAGTCTACCCGACGCTCAACCAGGTCGATCGCGACCTCTACGTGCGCCTGCTGACCTGTGAAGATCAGGACATGTTCGGCTGGTTCATGCAGCGCGCGGAATCCGAAGATCCGGAGCTGCAGCGCATGGTTCGGATGATCCTGGACCGTGTCCAGCCGAAGTGATCGTTTTGAATGCCGTTGGCGGCCCTCCCGTGCGCTGCTGACGGCATACCTCGTCGCGCAAGTTCTTGCGCTGGCGTCGACAGTTCTCCTTTCAATTCCCCTGTGGGCAAAGGCCGTCGTCGTTTTGCTGTGCGCCTTGCACGCATCACGCAGTCTTCGGATGTTCATTCTGCTCGATCAGCCGCAGTCTCCTGCCGGGCTGAGGCGGGACAGCAACGGCTGGGCTTTGTGGAACGAAGAGGGCGGCTGGCAGCCGGTGCAGCTACGTCCGGACAGCCTGGCGCTGCCGCACATGGTTGTGCTGCGTTTCAGAGCGGTGACGGGCCATTGGCTGAGCCGCTGGTGGGTGCGAAGCCTGTGCATCCCGGCAGACGCCATGGCGCCGGATAGCCACCGACGCCTGCGTTTGCGCCTGAAATTCAGCCGGCAAAGGTGGGCGGCACCAGAATAGTGTCCAGCGCTTCGGGCAGCATATCCGGGTAATCCAGCGTGTAGTGAAGCCCGCGGCTTTCTTTGCGCGCCATCGCCGAAGCAATCATCAGCTCTGCCACCTGGGCCAGGTTGCGTAACTCGATCAGATCCCGGCTGACCTTGTAGTTACTGTAGAACTCGTCGATCTCGTCCAGCAACAGCCGCACCCGATGCCGGGCGCGCTGCAGTCGCTTGTTGGTCCGCACGATGCCCACGTAGTCCCACATGAACCGACGCAGCTCATCCCAATTGTGGGCGATGATCACGTCCTCGTCGGAATCGGTTACCTGAGTCGCATCCCATGCCGGCAGGTTTTGCGGCTGCGGGACGTGATCGAGCTGGGTAACGATGTCTACCGCGGCGGAGCGGGCGTACACAAAGCATTCCAGCAGCGAGTTGCTGGCCATGCGGTTGGCGCCGTGCAGGCCGGTGAAGCTGGTCTCGCCGATTGCGTACAGCCCGGGCACATCGGTGCGGCCCTGTTGGTCAACCAGAACACCGCCACAGGTGTAGTGAGCCGCCGGAACCACGGGGATAGGCTGACGCGTGATGTCGATGCCGAACGTGAGGCAGCGCTCGTACACCGTCGGGAAGTGGCTCTTGATGAACTCTTCGGACTGGTGACTGATGTCCAGAAACACGCAGTCGGCGCCCAGGCGTTTCATCTCGTGGTCAATGGCGCGGGCAACGATGTCGCGTGGCGCCAGCTCGGCCCGTGGGTCAAAACGCTGCATGAAGCGCTCGCCATTGGGCAGCTTCAGGTGAGCGCCTTCGCCGCGCAGGGCTTCGGTAATCAGAAAGCTCTTGGCTTGCGGGTGATAGAGGCAGGTAGGGTGGAACTGGTTGAACTCAAGATTGCCCACGCGGCAGCCCGTACGCCAGGCCATCGCGATGCCGTCGCCGCAAGCGCCGTCGGGGTTGCTGGTGTACAGGTAGACCTTCGCCGCGCCGCCGGACGCCAGAATGGTGAAGCGCGCGCTGTGGGTGTCGACCTCTCCCGTCGAACGATCCAGCACGTAAGCGCCCAGGCAGCGCTGCCCATCGAGCCCCAGCCGGGGCTCGGTGATGAGATCGACCGCCACGCGCTGTTCCAGTAATTCGATATTGGGGCGTGCGCTGGCCTGCGCCAGCAAGGTGCGGAAGATTGCAGCACCGGTGGCGTCGGCGGCGTGAATGATCCGGCGGTGGCTGTGCCCCCCTTCGCGGGTGAGGTGAAACTCGAAACCGCCGTCCACGACGGTCGACGGGTCATCCCGGGTAAAGGGCACGCCAAGGTCGATCAGCCACTGAATGGCCTCGCGGCTGTGCTCGACGGTAAACCGGACTGCGTCCTCATTGCACAGACCGCCGCCCGCGTTGAGGGTGTCTTCCACATGGGACTGTATGGTGTCGGCGTCATCCAGCACCGCCGCGACACCGCCTTGGGCCCAGAACGTCGAACCGTTCGCCAGATCACCTTTGCTGAGGACCGCCACGCGCAAATGCCCGGGCAATGTCAGTGCAAGACTCAAACCGGCTGCGCCGGACCCTATTACCAATACGTCGTGCTGGAAATGCTGACTCATCTCAGGTACCGGCGTCTAAATGGCCACTAGTATAAGCAAGTGCGGAACGGCACAATGTCCGCGCTTTATGGCAACGGTGAATCACGGTGGGAGCGGAGTGTGCGCCAACCCGCAATGTCCCGCACCCCGTTTGATGGACGCGATCTTTCCTACAGCTTCATATGGATTGAGTCCTACAACTGACGGGGCATGTGTCTTACGTCCAATAATGAACGGCGGGAACTTTTCACGAACCTGTACGTTCAATAGTGGGTTGCCCATAAAGGAACAGCGTCGACGTTGCGCAGTGGCAGTTTTCAGCCAGTACCAACGGTTTTGACGACAAGATTATTTACGCAGCCGACCTGGTTCGAGCGGCGTTTTCTGTGCGGGCAGCAGACGCCCGCCGGAAACTTGCTTGAAGGGGGGAGAACTTTTGCTTAAAGCCCGAGTCTATGTTTGCAAGCCTGCGAAAGAGCCGATGCGATGCTCCTTTAAGCTTTATGAGGAGTGTTCATGCTAACCCAGGAAGAAGATCAGCAGCTGGTTGAGCGTGTACAACGCGGCGACAAGCGAGCATTTGATCTGCTAGTGGTGAAATATCAGCACAAGATTCTTGGGTTGATCGTGAGATTCGTTCACGACACCCACGAAGCCCAGGATGTTGCGCAAGAGGCGTTTATCAAAGCCTACCGCGCGCTTGGTAACTTCCGCGGTGACAGTGCGTTTTATACGTGGCTGTACCGTATCGCCATCAACACGGCGAAGAACTATCTGGTGTCGCGAGGTCGGCGGCCGCCGGATAGCGATGTCAGATCGGAAGACGCGGAGTTCTATGATGGCGATCACGGCCTCAAGGACATCGAGTCGCCAGAACGGGCATTGCTGCGGGATGAGATCGAGGGCACTGTCCATCGAACCATTCAGCTACTGCCAGAAG
Source organism: Pseudomonas graminis (assembly GCF_900111735.1). Classification (GTDB taxonomy): domain Bacteria; phylum Pseudomonadota; class Gammaproteobacteria; order Pseudomonadales; family Pseudomonadaceae; genus Aquipseudomonas; species Aquipseudomonas graminis. The sequence continues at coordinate 49,080 of NZ_FOHW01000012.1, forward strand.
ATTTGCGTACAGCTTTAACTTTGCGTGAGTTCGACGGTCTGAGTTACGAAGACATTGCCAGTGTCATGCAATGTCCGGTTGGTACCGTGCGCTCTCGCATTTTTCGCGCTCGGGAAGCCATCGACAAAGCCTTGCAACCTCTGTTGCAGGAAACCTGAGACAGCGGCGATAGCCACAAGAGAGGAACCGCCATGAGTCGTGAAGCCCTGCAGGAATCGCTGTCCGCGGTGATGGATAACGAAGCGGACGAACTGGAACTGCGTCGCGTGCTTAGCGCCATTGAAGATGCTGATACACGCGCCACCTGGTCCCGTTATCAGATTGCCCGTGCAGCGATGCATAAAGAACTATTGATGCCTCATCTGGATATATCGGCTGCCGTTGCTGCCGGGATCGCCGATGAAGTCAGCCCGCTCAAGGCCGGCCGTGGCCCTTGGCGCACAATGGGTCGTCTGGCGGTAGCCGCCTCGGTGACTGTGGCCGTTCTGGCCGGCGTGCGTTTGTACAATCAGGACGAAATTGCAGGGGCGCAACTGGCTCAGCAATCTCAGCCGGCCACCGTTGCAATGCCGCAGGCGAAAGGCCCGGCAGTGTTGGCAGGCTACACCGAGGGCGAGCAGTCCCCGGGTCCGATGGCGAGCGGTGTGCTGCAGAACCAGGCTGGCTGGCATGACCAGCGTCTGCCGGGTTACCTTCGTCAGCATGCACAGCAAGCTGCAATGAAAGGCGCTGAAGGCGCTCTGCCATATGCTCGTGCTGCAAGCCTGGAAAACCGTTAAGGAGGATCATGCGCGCCATCCCTCTATTGCCGATTCTGCTTGGTGGATGGCTGGTCCTTCCAGCTCATGCCGATGATGCGCAAGACAATCTGAAGCGTCTTGCGCAGGCAGAGCAGCAACAAAGCTATACCGGCACATTCGTCTACGAGCGTAACGGTAGCTTCTCTACTCACCGAATCTGGCAGCGCGTTACCGACGGCAAGGTTCGGGAGCATCTTCTTCAACTGGATGGCTCTCCTCAGGAAGTACTGCGCGTTGATGGGGTTACCCAGTGCGTCAGCGGTACCCTCGAGGAGGGCGTGTCCAGCGTCCCCGATTCTCCGGCGCGAGCCTTCGATGCCGCCAGGTTGTCATCCTGGTATGACATCAAGTCGGCAGGTACGTCACGTGTGGCCGGACGCCTGGCCAATGTCGTGACACTCACGCCTCGTGATCAGCACCGTTACGGCATCGAACTTCACCTCGACAATGAAACTGGCTTGCCGCTGAAGTCATTGTTGCTCAGCGACAAGGGCCAATTGCTCGAGCGTTTTCAATTCACTGATCTCAATACCTCGCAGCCACTGACCGATCAGATGCTGTCGCCAGGTGCTGACTGCAAGCCGGTCGAAGTGGTCAAGTCCAAGGCTGATGCGCCCAGGCAGAAGGTTGCATGGCGCTCCGACTGGCTGCCTCCTGGTTTTGATCTGAGCAGTGCTGCCGCCCGCAAGGACCCGGATTCCAAGAGCCTGGTGACGAGCCTGATGTATGACGATGGTCTCGCCCGTTTCTCGGTGTTCGTCGAGCCAGTCACCGGCGCAGCTGTCACGGACATTCGTACCCAGTTGGGTCCGACCGTTGCTGTCTCCCGCCGCGTAACAACGCAGAAGGGTGATGCAATGGTAACCGTGGTCGGCGAGATCCCGATCGGTACGGCCGAGCGCATCGCGTTGTCGATGCGAGATGACGCTGCGTCCACGAGCAAAAACTGATTCTGCACACCGGTGATGGTCACCATGAAAAAGGTTTCATTTGGCCGTTTCACGTTCACAAGCCTGTAAATATGGGCTTCACTGGTACTGCTGAAATGTTTAGTGCGCTTTGTCGGTTGCAATCGGATGTGTTTTTTTCTATAGGTCACAGCTTCGCAGCTGTGGCCTTTGTTGTTTCAGGGTCCAGGAAACTGGAGCAGATACAGGCGTCGCTGGAAACTGCGACGTACAGATGCTTCGCGAGCCTGCGGGCTCGTACCGCTTAACCATGCTCGTTGTAAACGGGAGCCATATGTCGATACCACGTTTGAAACCTTACCTGGCCTGGATGGCCGCTGTGCTGATGCTTGGACAGGTCGTCACCGCTCAGGCCGAAGCCCTGCCGGACTTCACCTCTCTGGTGGAGCAGGCTTCCCCTGCAGTCGTCAACATCAGCACGCGTCAGAAGTTGCCGGATCGCTCGGTTGCCCAGGGTCAGATGCCTGACATGGAAGGCCTGCCGCCGATGCTTCGCGAATTCCTCGAGCGCAGCACGCCGCCAGGATCCCGTGCGCCGGGAGGCGGCAAGGGCGATCGTCAGCGTGAGGCTCAGTCATTGGGCTCGGGCTTCATCATTTCCGCTGACGGCTTCATCCTGACCAACAATCACGTGATCGATGGCGCTGACGAGATTCTCGTGCGTCTTTCAGATCGCAGCGAGATGAAGGCCAAGCTGATCGGCACGGATCCACGTACCGACGTCGCGGTGCTGAAGATCGATGGCAAGGATCTTCCTACCGTCAAGCTGGGTAACTCCGACAAACTGAAGGTCGGTGAGTGGGTGCTGGCGATCGGCTCGCCGTTCGGCTTCGATCACTCGGTGACCAAAGGCATCGTCAGTGCCAAGGGCCGCAGTCTGCCGAATGACACGTACGTGCCGTTCATTCAGACCGACGTGGCGATCAACCCGGGTAACTCGGGTGGGCCGCTGTTCAACATGGCGGGCGAAGTGGTGGGGATCAACTCGCAGATATTCACCCGTTCCGGTGGTTTCATGGGCCTGTCGTTCGCGATCCCCATCGACGTGGCGATGGACGTTGCCAACCAGCTCAAGGCCAGCGGCAAGGTCAATCGTGGCTGGCTGGGTGTCGTGATTCAGGAAGTGAACAAAGACCTGGCCGAGTCCTTCGGTCTGGACAAGCCGGCCGGTGCGCTGGTGGCTCAAGTACTCGAAGACGGACCGGCCGCCAAAGGTGGTTTGCAGGTCGGCGACGTGATCCTGAGCGCCAATGGCACGCCGATCGTGATGTCCGCAGATCTGCCGCACTTGATCGGCAATTTGAAGGATGGCAGCAAGGCCGAGCTCGAAGTGATTCGTGACGGCAAGCGTCAGAAGCTCACCGTGACCGTGGGTGCATTGCCGGCCGAAGGCGAAGAGATGGGCGCGGCCGACACCGGTGTCGAGCGCAGCAGCAACCGCCTGGGCGTGTCGGTGGTCGATCTGACCGCTGAACAGATGAAGTCGCTGGACCTGAAGGGCGGCGTCGTTATCAAGGAAGTTCAGGAGGGTCCTGCTTCCCTGATCGGTTTGCAGGCGGGTGATGTCATCACTCACTTGAATAACCAGGCCATCACGTCGTCCAAGCAGTTCACTGAAGTAGCCAAGGGCCTGCCGAAGAACCGCTCTGTCTCCATGCGCGTTCTGCGTCAGGGCCGTGCGACGTTCATCACGTTCAAACTGGCGGAATAACCCGTCGGGAACAGCAAAAAGGAGCGGTCAGACCGCTCCTTTTTTTGTGCCCTGGCGGTGCATGGCGGGCATGGCCTGTGCGTGAACGTGACGCCTGATCGTTCCTTCAGGTACAATTCCCGGCTATTTTTGGCGGGCAGTCTGCCTGCGACCTTTTTCGAGTGTTGATCCGTGAGTGATTTGAGTCATATCCGCAATTTCTCCATCATCGCCCACATTGACCATGGCAAGTCGACGCTGGCTGACCGGTTCATCCAGATGTGCGGCGGCCTTACCGAGCGCGAGATGGAAGCTCAGGTGCTGGATTCCATGGACCTGGAGCGTGAGCGCGGGATTACGATCAAAGCCCACAGCGTCACGCTTTATTACAAGGCGAAGGACGGGATCACCTACCAGCTCAACTTCATTGATACCCCCGGGCACGTTGACTTCACCTACGAAGTCAGCCGCTCGCTGGCAGCGTGTGAAGGTGCGTTGCTGGTGGTGGATGCCGGCCAGGGCGTTGAAGCCCAATCCGTCGCCAACTGCTACACCGCTATCGAACAGGGCCTGGAAGTCATGCCGGTCCTGAACAAGATCGACCTGCCCCAGGCCGATCCGGACCGGGTCAAGGAAGAGATCGAAAAGATCATCGGCATCGATGCCACCGACGCCGTGGCCTGTAGCGCCAAGACAGGCCTGGGCGTCGACGAAGTGCTCGAGCGTCTGGTCCACACCATCCCCGCGCCGACCGGCAACATCGAAGATCCGCTGCAAGCGCTGATCATCGATTCGTGGTTCGACAACTATCTGGGCGTTGTTTCCCTGGTGCGTGTGCGTCACGGCCGCGTCAAGAAAGGCGACAAGATTCTGGTCAAGTCGACCGGCAAGATGCACCTGGTCGACAGCGTGGGCGTGTTCAACCCCAAGCACAGCGCCACCGCTGATCTGAAAGCCGGTGAAGTGGGCTTCATCATCGCCGGCATCAAGGACATTCATGGTGCGCCCGTGGGCGACACCCTGACCCTGAGCACCACGCCGGACGTCCCGGTGCTGCCCGGCTTCAAGCGTATCCAGCCGCAGGTCTACGCCGGTCTGTTCCCGGTCAGCTCCGATGACTTCGAGGACTTCCGCGACGCCCTGCAAAAGCTGACGCTGAATGACTCATCCCTGCAATATCTGCCGGAAAGCTCCGACGCGCTGGGCTTTGGCTTCCGCTGCGGCTTCCTCGGCATGCTGCACATGGAGATCATCCAGGAGCGCCTCGAGCGCGAGTACGACCTGGACCTGATCACCACTGCGCCGACGGTAATCTTCGAGCTGCTGCTGAAGACCGGTGAAACCATTTACGTCGACAACCCGTCGAAATTGCCAGACCTGTCCACCATCGAGGACATGCGCGAACCGATCGTGCGGGCGAATATCCTTGTGCCTCAAGAGCACCTGGGCAACGTCATTACGCTGTGTATCGAGAAGCGTGGCATCCAGCACGATATGCTGTTCCTCGGTTCGCAGGTGCAAGTGACCTACGATTTGCCGATGAACGAAGTGGTTCTGGATTTCTTCGACCGACTGAAGTCGACCAGCCGTGGTTATGCCTCGCTGGACTACCATTTCGATCGTTATCAGTCGGCCAATCTGGTTCGCCTGGACGTGATGATCAACGGCGACAAGGTCGACGCTCTGGCGCTGATCGTGCACCGTGACAACGCCGCCTACAAAGGCCGCGCGTTGACTGAAAAGATGAAAGAACTGATTCCTCGTCAGATGTTCGACGTGGCAATCCAGGCCGCCATTGGCGGCCAGATTATCGCGCGTACAACCGTCAAGGCGCTCAGAAAGAACGTACTGGCCAAATGTTACGGTGGCGACGTCAGCCGTAAGCGCAAGCTGCTCGAGAAGCAGAAGGCCGGTAAGAAACGCATGAAGCAGGTTGGCAACGTGGAAATTCCACAAGAAGCCTTCCTTGCAGTGCTCAGGTTGGAATAGTCAGGCCCTATGTCACTAAATTTCCCGCTGTTGCTGGTCGTCGCCGTGTTTGTCTGCGGTTTGTTGGCCCTGTTCGATCTGATCATATTGGCGCCGCGTCGCCGCAACGCGATAGCGAACTATCAGGGCAGCGTGAGCCAGCCTGATGTCGCGGTCGTGGAGCGGTTGAACAAGGAGCCGTTTCTTGTCGAATACGGCAAATCGTTCTTTCCGGTGTTGTTCATCGTTCTGGTCCTGCGCTCGTTTCTGGTTGAGCCGTTCCAGATCCCGTCGGGCTCGATGAAGCCAACGCTGGACGTGGGCGATTTCATTCTGGTCAACAAGTTCTCGTACGGCATCCGCCTGCCGGTGATCGACCTCAAGGTCATCCCGGTCGGAGACCCGCAGCGTGGTGACGTGATGGTGTTCCGCTACCCAAGCGACCCCAACGTCAACTACATCAAACGCGTCGTCGGCCTGCCAGGGGATGTGATTCGCTACACCAACGACAAGCAGTTGTTCATCAATGGTCAGTTGGTGGCCAAGCAGTTGATCGGTTCGGAGCCGGGCACGCTGGGCAGCGCAGAGCTCTACAACGAGAAGCTGGGCGAGGTGGAACACCAGATCCGTCAGGAAATGAGCCGCTACCGCGCGCCGCCTGATCATGAATGGACCGTTCCGGCCGCGCATTACTTCATGATGGGCGACAACCGCGACAACTCGAATGACAGCCGTTACTGGGATGACCCCAATATTCCCAAGGACGAGCTGGGCATGGTCCCCGACAAAAACATCGTCGGCAAAGCCTTTGCAGTCTGGATGAGCTGGCCTGAGCCCAAACTCAGCCACTTTCCGAACTTCTCGCGAGTCGGTCTGATCAAGTAATCGATGCGGCGCTGCCACTGGCAGCGCCGTATGTCATTCAGGGCCATGTTGCGTGGCCGATCTCGCAGGTGACAGGGAAGGGCTACTCTTGAAAGCAATCATGACGTCTGCCGGTCCGCAAAAAGGCCTCTCGTTCATCGGCTGGCTTGTGCTGCTGGCGGTTCTGGCCTTCGTCGGAAGCGCTGCCGCCAAGATCGTGCCGCACTACATGGACTACCTGTCGATGAAGAAAATCATCGAAAGTGCCGGCACTGATCGCACGGCAGACATCACCAACGCCGGTGACCTTTACGCCTACGTGGCCAAAGGCATGCAGGTTAATAACATTCGGGATTTGGATTTGAACAAGGCGTTAACTGTGACGACGGAGAACAACAGGTTCCTCGCCCATTTGAACTACGAAAAACGTGAGTCACTGATCCAGAACATCGATCTGGTGGTCAAGTTCGACCACGAATTCAGCGTGGGTAAACCGTGAGCGTTTCATTGAGTCGCCTGGAGCGTCAGCTCGGCTATACCTTCAAGGATCAGGAGCTGATGATCCTGGCCCTGACCCACCGCAGCTTTGCCGGACGCAACAACGAGCGTCTGGAATTCCTCGGTGATGCCATTCTCAACTTCGTCGCCGGCGAAGCGCTGTTCGAGCGTTTCCCCCAGGCGCGTGAAGGTCAGTTGTCCCGTCTGCGCGCCCGTCTGGTGAAAGGCGAGACCCTTGCCCTTCTGGCCCGCGGTTTCGATCTGGGCGAGTACCTGCGCCTGGGCTCGGGCGAGCTGAAGAGCGGCGGCTTTCGCCGTGAGTCGATTCTGGCTGACGCGCTGGAAGCCCTGATCGGCGCGATCTACCTCGATGCCGGGATGGACATGGCAAGGGATCGCGTGCTCGCCTGGCTCGCCAGCGAGTTCGAAACCCTGACGCTGGTCGATACCAACAAAGACCCGAAAACACGGCTGCAGGAATTCCTTCAGTCACGCGCCTGCGAACTGCCGCGCTATGAAGTGGTGGATATCCAGGGCGAGCCGCATTGCCGAATCTTCTTCGTCGAATGCGAGATCTCTTTATTGAATGAAAAAAGCCGGGGACAAGGCGTCAGCCGTCGCATTGCCGAACAGGTAGCAGCGGCCGCAGCCCTTATCGCCCTGGGTGTGGAGAATGGCAATGACTGATTCACCTGCAACACGCTGTGGCTATGTTGCCATCGTTGGCCGGCCAAACGTGGGCAAGTCGACGTTGCTGAACCACATCCTCGGCCAGAAACTGGCGATCACCTCGCGCAAGCCGCAGACCACGCGGCACAACATGCTCGGCATCAAGACCGAGGGCGCCGTGCAGGCGGTCTATGTCGATACGCCCGGCATGCACAAGAACAGCGACAAAGCGCTTAACCGCTACATGAACAAGACCGCCTCGGCAGCGTTGAAAGACGTCGACGTGGTGATTTTCGTGGTAGACCGCACCAAGTGGACCGAAGAAGACCAGATGGTCCTCGAGCGCGTCCAGTACGTGACCGGCCCGCTGATCGTGGCGTTGAACAAGACCGACCGTATCGAAGACAAGAGCGCGCTGATGCCGCATTTGTCCTGGCTGCAGGAGCAACTGCCGAACGCCCAGATCATTCCGATCTCGGCGCAGCAGGGCCACAACCTGGAAGCGCTGGAAAAGGTCATCGCCGACCATCTGCCGGAGAATGAGCACTTCTTCCCGGAAGATCAGATCACCGACCGCAGCAGCCGCTTTCTCGCGGCAGAGCTGGTGCGTGAGAAGATCATGCGTCAGCTCGGTGCCGAGTTGCCGTATCAGATCACCGTCGAGATCGAGCAATTCAAGCAACAGGGCAAGACACTGCATATCCACGCGCTGATTCTGGTCGAGCGTGACGGGCAGAAGAAAATCATCATTGGCGACAAGGGCGAGCGCATCAAGCGCATCGGCTCGGACGCGCGCCGCGACATGGAAGTGCTGTTCGATTCCAAGGTCATGCTGAATCTGTGGGTCAAGGTCAAAGGCGGCTGGTCCGATGACGAGCGTGCGTTGCGTTCGCTGGGTTACGGCGACTTGTAATCTGAGCCGTCTGGTCGTACCGAACACTTGTGGGAGCGAGCTTGCTCGCGAAGAGGATGTGACATTCAGCATTTGATGTTGGGTGGGATCGCCTGTTCGCAGGCAACCTCACTCCCACAGTCGTTTCAGATTGCCCGTTCCGCCGCGTTCTTTCATCGAGATAGTCATGTCACAGACCCCTCCCGTCGGTCAGCGCGCCTATGTACTGCACAGCCGTGCGTACCGCGAAAACAGCGCGTTGGTCGATTTCATCACGCCGCAGGGTCGCTTGCGTGCGGTGTTGCGCAGCGCTCGGGGTAAGGCGGGGACGATGGCGCGGCCGTTCGTGCCGCTGGAAGTCGAGTTTCGCGGGCGGGGCGAGTTGAAGAACGTGGGGCGGATGGAAGGCGCAGGGATTGCCGCATGGCTGGAAGGCGAGGCGCTGTTCAGCGGTCTTTATCTCAACGAATTGCTGATTCGCCTGTTGCCCGCCGAAGACCCGCACCCTGGGGTCTTCGAACATTACGCCGCGACGCTCGTTGCATTGGCCGAAGGACGCGCGCTGGAGCCATTGCTGCGCTCTTTCGAGTGGCGGCTGCTGGACGATCTCGGTTACGGCTTTGCGCTGGACGCGGACGTCAACGGCGACCCATTGGCCAGCGACGGCATGTACCGGCTTCAGGTGGATGCAGGCCTTGAGCGGGTTTATCTGTTCCAGCCGGGCTTGTTTCAAGGTGCCGAATTGCATGCGATGTCTGAAGCGGACTGGACTTCGCCGGGCGCACTGTCGGCGGCCAAGCGTCTGATGCGCCAGGCGCTTGCGGTGCATCTGGGCGGGCGCCCGCTGGTCAGCCGTGAATTGTTTCGCAAACTCTAGCGTCCTGCGGCGCAAACCTAGAAAATCCTTCCTCGCTTGCGCAATCAGCCGCTACTGGCTGGCACCGCTTCAGTTATCAGGAGAACCCCGTGACCCATAGCACCCGCATTCTGCTCGGCGTGAACATCGACCACGTTGCTACCCTGCGGCAGGCCCGAGGGACGCGCTATCCCGATCCGGTCAAGGCAGCGCTGGATGCCGAGGAAGCTGGTGCCGACGGCATCACCGTGCATTTGCGTGAGGACCGCCGGCACATTCAGGAACGCGATGTGTTGCTGCTCAAAGACGTGCTGCAGACCCGGATGAATTTCGAGATGGGCGTCACCGAAGCGATGATGGCATTCGCCGAGCGCATCCGGCCTGCGCACATTTGCCTGGTGCCGGAAACCCGGCAGGAACTGACCACCGAGGGCGGGCTGGATGTGGCCGGTCAGGAAGCGCGCATCGAGGCGGCGGTCGAGCGGTTGTCGGCCATCGGCAGCGAGGTGTCGTTGTTCATCGACGCAGATGAGCGCCAGATTGCAGCGTCGGCCCGGGTCGGCGCGCCGGCCATCGAACTGCATACGGGCCGTTATGCCGATGCCGAAACCCCGGCGGAAGTGGCCGAAGAGCTCAAGCGTATTGCCGATGGCGTCGCTTTTGGGCTGGCCCAGGGCCTGATCGTCAACGCCGGCCATGGCTTGCACTATCACAACGTTGAAGCCGTCGCTGCGATCAAGGGCATCAACGAATTGAACATCGGCCACGCGCTGGTGGCCCACGCTCTGTTTGTCGGTTTCAAGTCGGCGGTGTCAGAGATGAAGGCGTTGATTCTGGCGGCTGCAGCGAAGGCCTGACGCCATACGTGTAGGAGCGCGCTTGCCCGGGACTGGGTTCTGTCAGTGAGTGAAGACTAACCTGATACACCGCAATCGCGGGCAAGCGCGCTCCTACAGGTAATGCGTCGGCAGTTATATCTGCGGTGTTGTCATCTTTGATCGGCGCGCGGTGGCGACTTTCAGCAGTTAAGGCTTGCGCCCCACGATCACCGCACGCCTCGGTGCCGGCAGTCCTTCTACGGTCTTGCTGTGATCCGCCGGATCGAGGAAGTCGCTCAACGACTGAAAGCGCATCCAGTCAGTGCCCCGTTGTTCTTCGACCGTGGTGGTGCTGACATCGACGCAGCGCACGTCGACGAAACCCGCGCGGCGCAGCCACAGTTCCAGCGCGGGCACTGACGGCAGAAACCACACGTTGCGCATCTGCGAGTAGCGGTCTTCCGGCACCAGCACCTGATTCGCGTCGCCTTCCACCACCATGGTTTCCAGCACCAGTTCGCCGCCTTTGACCAGGCAATCCTTCAGCGCCAGCAGGTGATCGATGGGCGATTTGCGGTGGTAGAGCACGCCCATGGAAAACACCGTGTCGAAACCCTCCAGCCGCGCCGGCAGATCTTCCAGGGTAAATGGCAGATGCCACGCCGGCAGATCCGGCAGGTAACGCTGCATGGCCTGGAACTGGCAGAAGAACAGCCAGTTGGGGTCGACGCCAATCACGCTGTCTGCGCCAGCGCCCAACATGCGCCACTGGTAATAGCCGTTACCGCAGCCCACATCCAGGACGCGCTTGCCTTTCAGATCAAGGTGCGGCGACACCCGGGACCATTTCCAGTCCGAACGCCATTCGGTGTCGACGTGCACGCCGAACACCTCAAAAGGGCCTTTGCGCCATGGTGACAGACCCATCAGTGCGGCGCGGGTCTGCTCGCGAGTGGCATCGTCACAGTCGGCGTCGAGGATGAAATCGTCCTTGAGCTCGACGCGGCTCGGCGTCAGGTCAGGCAAGGCATTCAGGGCGCCTTGCCAGCGTTCGAGGTCGCCGTGACCCTTTTCCATCTTCGCGTCGAGTTGCGCCTGCAGCCCTTGGGCCCAGGCATACAGTGGCGTGCCCGCCAGACGGCGGACCAGAGGAGCGAGATCAATCATGGCAGGGCAATCAACGAGGCGAAATTAAGGCACTGGAACCAGGGCACGACTTTGCTGAAACCAGCGGCGAGCAAGCGTTCGCGGTGCTGCTCTAGGCTGTCGGGCTTCATCACGTTTTCGATCGCGCTGCGTTTCTGCGCGATCTCCAGTTCGCTGTAACCGTTGGCGCGCTTGAAGGCGACGTGCAGATCGGTGAGCAGCGCGTGCTCTTCGGTGTCATCAAAGCGCAGTTTCTCCGACAGGATCAGCGCGCCGCCGGGCAGCAGCGACTGGCGGATTCGAGTCAACAGGGTCACGCGTTGTTCGGGGGCGATGAATTGCAGGGTGAAGTTCAGGGCGACCACCGAAGCCGGCTCAAACGCTAGATTCAAGATATCGCCTTCGATGACCTCCACAGGCAGCAGCTCCTGGTACATCGAGTCCTGAGCGTTCAGGTATTCCCGGCAGCGCTCGACCATGGCCGATGAGTTGTCGATGGCAATCACCCGGCAGTCTTCAGTGCGCACATGTCTGCGCAACGCCTGAGTGACGGCGCCCAGCGAACTGCCCAGGTCATAGAGTACGCTGTGGGGCTGGGCGAATTGCGCCGCGAGCACGCCGAGGTTTTCAACGATGGTCGGGTAGCCCGGCACCGAGCGCTTGATCATGTCCGGGAACACCCGCACCACGTCTTCGTTGAAGGCGAAGTCGGGCACTTGGGGCAGCGGATGGGCGAATAGGCGATCGGGTTCTGGGCTCACGGCGATTCCGGGGGGACAAGGCGAAAAGTGCGGCATTTTAGCCAATTCCAGCCCTTGGCTGGAACCTCATCTCATCGCTCGTGTGCCGACCGTGCCCCCGCCGCTTGAAAGCCGCGCCCGGTTACGGGTGCGCGGCCAGGACTCAAGCCATACAATCAGTACTTCCAGCTTACCGATGCGGTGAGGTTGCGTGGATCGCCGAAGTTGCTCTGGTTGTAGCGCAGGCTCTGTTGGTATTTCTCGTTGGTGAGGTTGTTGAGGTTGAACTGGGTGCTCCAGTGCTGATCGATGTCGTAGCGGGTCATCAGGCCGATGAGCGCGTAGGCGTCCTGGCGGGCGGCCGGCGAGTCGTCGTTCTGAGTCTTGCTCTGCCAGCTCAGGCTGCCGCCGACCTTGACCTTCGGTGCCATCGGCAACTGGTAGGTCATCGACGACGTCAGGGCGTGGCGCGGGATGAATCTGCGCGCACGGCTGTCGTTGTCGTCGGTGATGTACACGTAGGTGTAGCCGCCGTTGATTTGCAGGCCTGGCGCCACTTCGCCCGACGCTTCCAGCTCAAGGCCGCTGCTGTCGTAGGACATCGCCTCGTACACATAGCCGCCCAGGTTGGCGTCATAGGTGGAACTGCCCGGCACGTTGTCCTGCTTGGCATGGAACACCGCTGCGCTGACGTTGAGCTTCTTGTCCAGCAACTGACCTTTGATGCCCGCTTCGTAGCTTTTGCCTTCAAGCGGATCGAGCACCCGGCCTTGGCCGTCGAGGTAATACTGCGGATTGAAGACTTCGGTGTAACTGGCGTACAGCGCGTATTCGGGGGTCAGGTCGTAGACGATACCGGCATACGGCGTGACTTTGCCGTGAATGCGCACCTCCCGCGCCGAGCCATAGTTGTCGCCATTGCTGTCCGCGCTGAGCATGCGTGCGCCCGTGATCACATGCAGGTCGTCAGTCAGGCTGAAACGCGCGCCGGCGTAAACGCTCTTCTGGCGATCGGTGTAGTTCGACGTCGCAGCGGGTAACGCGGCGGCGTAGGTCGGCCGCGGCAGGTAGCCGTGCAGGGCATCTTCAAGGCTCACAGGCGAGTAGTTGAGGACGTCGCCGTACTGCGAGGATTCGCGATTGCGCTGGCGTGCAGCGTTCGCCCCCAGCGTGAGTTGATGTTCTCGACCGCCCAGCGTGAACGGCCCGCTCAGCGAGTAGTCGCCACTGAGTTCGAGGCTCTTGTCCTTGTATTTGGAGCCCAGCCCGGTGTAACCGGTGGGTGAGGTGCTGTCGCCGTACATGTAGAACATCTCGGTGTCTTCGCGGTGCTCGGCGCCGGCGACGGTCAGCTTCGACCTCCAGTCGTTGGCGAAGGTGTGCTCCCACTCGGCAAACGCACGTTGCGTGTGAACGTCCCAATGCACCCACGGCTGGGAAATATTGGCGTGGGTACTGCTGTAATGAATGGCGTTGCCATTGCCGTCGACCAGCGGCAGTGCGCCCCAGCTTGAGCCATTGGCGTTGGTTTTCTGGTCTTCGTAACCAAGGGTCAGCGTGTCGCTGTCGCTCAGGTCGAACGCCAGCAGACCGCTGAAGATGTTCTTCTCGCGGGAGTAACGATCAAGGTATGAGTTGCCGTTTTCGTTGGCGTAGATGACGCGCCCGCGCACGTTGCCCGAGTCGGTCAGAGGGCCTGAGACGTCGATGTCCACCCGGCGTTTGTCCCAGGAACCGGCGGTCACATCAATCTTTGCCTGGGGATCGTAAGTCGGGCGTTTACGGATGAAGTTGACCGTGGCCGAGGGGTTGCCGGCCCCGGACATCAAGCCGTTGGCGCCGTGAACGATATCCACCTGTTCGTAGGGCGCCAGGTCGATGTCGCCCACCAGCAAACCATTGGTCATCGGCATGGCCGTGCCGTCGTACTGGAAGTTGTTGATGTCGAAACCGCGGGCGGTGAAGTAGGTGCGGTCTGTTTCGACTTTCTGCACATTGACGCCGGGGGTGCTGGTCAATACGTCGCGGATGCTGTTGAGCTTGAAGTCATCCATTTGCCCGCGCTTGATGTTGGTCACACCCTGGGGTGTTTCTTGGTTGGTCAGGTCCAGCCGAGTGGTGGTGCTGCTGGGTTTACCCTGGTATCCCTGCGGGTTGCCAGTGTCGCCGTAGGTGGCGGTTGACGTCACGTCAGTAGCTGGCAGGCTGAGCGCTGTCTCTTCTGCATTCGCTGTGTTGAGCACGCTCAGGGCAATTAACGAAAGGGCCTTTGGGCAAAAGGGGATCGAGTGACGCATGGCGGGCAAAGCTCCGGCGAATGTAACAAATGATGATGGTTCTCAATTATCGGTAAGTTAATGTTGAGAATCAATGTCATTTATTCCTTGCGCAGGTGTTGCTTGTAGCGCTGACCATGATCGCGTGCCCTTAACCCGCAGCATTAAAGCTTTGGCCCCGTCAGTCGAAACACCATAATTCGCAACCCATTTCATTACCTGGCACAGGGAACCGTGGCATGCATGCGTTCAAGGCGTTGTACGAGTCCATCGAGCGGCAGTTTTTCGATTCTTTGACCAAGAAGCTGTCGAGCCTTTTTCTGATGGTGGTGGTGAGTGCCGTGGTGTACTGGGTGGCTGTGAGCCTGCGCGCGGACATTCTGCTGCAGTTGCGCAGCGCGCAGCTGCCGGCGGGGACCCTCAGCGTTATCGAGGGCAAACTCGATGTGCTGAGCAATGCCATTCTAGGCAGCACGCTGTTTACCCTGTGTCTGGTCAGCTTCATGGTCTGGTATTTCCGGCACTTGATCGTGCGGCCGGTGACCCAGATGACCCTGGCGCTGGAAGGCATTGCCAATGGCGAGGGCGACCTGTCCAAGGACTTGCCGCTGTTGACCCACGATGAAATTCGCGTGCTGGCGAGCACCTGCAACCGCTTTCTCGCCAAGCAGCGGGAGATCATCAGCAGCGTTCAGGCGCTGACCGTGCACATTGCCGTGGAGTCCGCGCGCTCGTTGAAAAACATCAGTGATTCCAGCGACAGTGCGACCCATCAGGCGCGCTTCGCCAGGGAAGTCATGGAGCAGAGCAACGACGCAGTCGGGCGGATTGCCGAGGTGTCCCGGCAGACCCAGGGCATTTCCGGGACCACCGCGCAGAACCTCAGCATGGCCCGCGATTCCTATACCGAACTGCTGGAAGTCACGGGCAACATCAGTGAGATTTCCACCAGCCTGAATGAGTTCGGCACGCTGGTTTCGGCGCTGAACCAACGCTCATCGAGCATCAAATCCATCGTCGGGCTGATTCAACAGATTTCCTCGCAGACCAACCTTCTGGCGCTCAACGCGGCGATCGAGGCGGCGCGTGCGGGGGAGAGCGGGCGTGGTTTCGCGGTGGTTGCCGACGAAGTCCGGACCCTGGCCCAGAACGTCAGCCGCGCCACCGAGGACATTTCCCAGAACATCGACGCCATGTTGCTGGAAGTCAGCTCGACCCACGAGCAGACCACTCAGATCAGTCATAGCGCCCGGGAAACCCAGAAAGTGGTCGAGCGCGCGTCGGGACATTTTGAAAGCATGATCGGCGACTTTGAATCCACCCACATCAAGCTGGAGGACATCGCCTCGCACATCTTGCAGTTCGCCGACAGCAACACCGGCATCAACAACCGCGTCACCCAGATTCACGCGGACAGCCAGTCCATCGACCAGCGCATGCAGCATTCCGCCACCGCCACCCGCGATCTGTCGGGCGTGGCTGAAAAGGTCCAGGCGCTGCTGGGCCGGTTTGTCCTTGGGCATGGCGCGCTGGACGCCGGCATTACCCGCGCCAGTCATTGCCGTGACCGGCTCCAGGTGCGTCTGGCCGCGCTGCAACGTGAGGGCGTTAACCTGTTCGATCAGAACTACAAACTGATTCCCGGTACCGATCCCAAGCAATACACGACCAGCTACAGCGAGCGCTTCGCCCAGATCTGTCAGGAAGAGTGCGACGCGCTGACTAAAGGCACGCTGGGGGGCAAGGTCACCTTCATCGTCGACACCAAGGGCTACTGCCCGGTGAATAACAGCTGGGTGTCGAAAAAACCTACGGGCGATCGGGCTATAGACCTACCGGTCTGCCGGAACAAGCGCATGTTTTCCGACCCCATCGGCCTGCGCGCAGCGGCTAACAAACAGCGCTTCCTGCTGCAAACGTACCTGCGCGACACTGGCGAAATCATGACCGAAATCGACGTGCCGTTCTTCTTCGACGGTCGTCATTGGGGCAACTTGCGCATGGGCTTCGATGCCTCGCAATTACTGGCCGAATAACAGCGACCCACGCCAATGCCCAGCGACTGATCAGCCGGTCGCGGGCATCGTCGTTCCTGCGCGGGCGAGCGTGGCGTCAGCAGGTGCTCAGTTCACCGTGATGACGCAATCGAAGCTGCGCTCTGGCGCTACTTCTGGAGCCCAGGGCTGTCGATAGACCATCATCAGATGGCCCGTGCCGGGATTGGCGGCTCGGTAGCGCCAGACTGACTGACCGCCTTCACCGACCAATCCGACGTCTTTGGAAGAATTAAATACCTCAGGCCCGAGGCTGCCGAGTATCGACGGCGCCGGGTTTTGCACCAGCCAGCGGTAACCGGTCGTGGGATTGCTGGGCAGCATCAGCATGAGGGTCTGGCCGGTTTTGAGGGTGAGGGGGCAGTCTTGCTGATCGTCGAGGGAAACGATTTGTCTAGGCGTCTGGGCGCAGGCGGCAAGGAGGGAAAGGCTGAGCGGGACGAGCAGGCGGGCGGGGGTCATGAAGGCTCCGGTCATAGGCAACATGGGAGGGAGCATAACCGAAGATTCAGAAACCTGGCAGAAGGTCGCCTGGTGTACATGCGGAGCTGGCGGGTGACGCAGTACAAATTGCAGGAGCGCGCTTGCCCGCGAAGACGCAGGCACGAACGACGAATATGCGTCGGATCAGCCGGCCTCTTCGCGGGCAAGCGCGCTCCTACAAGTTCTGCGCTAGCGCAGCGCTGACGTTCGGCGTTGGCCGGTCGTCGCCGCTGCGCAGTCGCGGAGGCTGTGCTTAAAACAATATCTTCGCCACATCCGCAAAGCGTTTGGCGAAGTGCGCGGTGATGCCTTCTTTCAGGTAATCCGGCAGTTCTTCAAAGTTGCCGCGGTTGGCTTCCGGCAGGATCAGTTCGTAGATCTTCTGCCGACGCGCCGCGATCACCTTCTCCCGCACGCCGCCAATCGGCAGTACGTGCCCGGTCAGGGTCAGTTCGCCGGTCATGGCCACGCCTTTTTTCGGCGCCTGATTACGCGCCAGGGACAGCAGCGCGCTGGCCATGGTCACGCCGGCACTTGGCCCGTCTTTGGGCGTCGCACCCTCTGGCACGTGCAGGTGAACGAAGGCTTCGTCGAAGAAGCTCTTATCGCCGCCAAACTTCGCCAGATTCGAGCTGACGTAGCTGTAGGCGATTTCGGCAGATTCCTTCATCACGTCGCCTAACTGGCCGGTGAGCTTGAAGCCGCGGTTGAGCGTATGGATGCGCGTGGCTTCGATCGGCAGCGTCGCGCCACCCATGCTGGTCCAGGCCAGGCCGGTGATCACGCCGGTGCCCGACAACACTTGCTCATTGCGGAACACCGCCATGCCCAGCGAGGCTTCCAGCTCTTTCGGGCCGATTTTGACCACGGTGTCCGGGTTGTCCAGCAGCTTGACCACGGCCTTTCGCACCAACTTGCCCAGCTGTTTTTCCAGCTGCCGCACGCCGGCTTCCCGCGCGTACCCTTCAATCACCGCGCGAAGTGCACTGTCGCTGATCATCAGGCTGTTTTTCGAGACACCGGCCTTGGCCAGTTGCTTGGGCCACAGATGGCGTTTGGCGATGGCGAGCTTTTCTTCGGTGATATAGCCGGACAGGCGAATCACTTCCATACGGTCCAGCAGCGGGCCGGGAATCGAATCCAGGGTGTTCGCGGTGCAAATGAACAGCACCTTCGAAAGATCCAGACGCAGGTCGAGGTAGTGGTCCAGGAATTCGACGTTCTGCTCCGGGTCCAGGGTTTCGAGCAGCGCCGAGGCCGGGTCGCCCTGGAAGCTCTGGCCCATCTTGTCGATCTCGTCGAGCATGATGACCGGGTTCATCACTTCCACGTCTTTCAGCGCCTGCACCAGCTTGCCCGGTTGGGCGCCGATGTAGGTGCGACGGTGGCCTTTGATCTCGGCCTCGTCGCGCATGCCGCCGACGCTGAAACGGTAGAACGGACGGCCCAGGGATTCTGCGATTGACTTGCCAACGCTGGTTTTACCTACGCCCGGCGGGCCGACCAGCAGCACGATGGAACCGGAGATTTCGCCTTTGTAGGCGCCGACGGCGAGGAACTCGAGAATGCGGCTCTTGATGTCATCAAGGCCGGCGTGGTGCTGATCGAGCACCTTGCGCGCATGTTTCAGGTCGAGCTTGTCGTCACCGAACACGCCCCACGGCACCGAGCTTGCCCAGTCCAGGTAGTTGCGCGTGACGGCGTACTCCGGCGAGCCGGTTTCCAGCACCGACAGCTTGTTGATCTCTTCGTCGATGCGCTTGCGTGCCTGCGGCGGCAGGGTCTTGCCCACCAGACGCTCTTCGAACTGTTCGATGTCAGCGCTGCGATCGTCCTTGGTCAGACCCAGCTCCTGCTGAATGACCTTCAGTTGTTCCTTGAGGAAGAATTCGCGCTGATGCTCGCCGATCTTGCGGTTCACTTCGGCGGAGATTTCTTTCTGCAGGCGAGCAACTTCGACTTCCTTGCGCAGCATCGGCAGGACTTTTTCCATGCGCTTGAGCACGGGCACGCAGTCGAGCACCTGCTGCAGTTCGACGCCCGTGGCGGAGGTCAGGGCAGCGGCGAAATCCGTGAGCGGGGAAGGATCGTTGGGGCTGAAGCGATTGAGGTAGTTCTTCAATTCTTCGCTGTACAGCGGATTGAGCGGTAGCAGTTCCTTGATCGCATTGATCAGCGCCATGCCGTAGGCCTTGACCTCATCGGTCGGCTCGTTAGGCTGGTGCGGGTATTCGACCTCCACCAGAAACGGCGGGCGGTGATGCTTGAGCCAGGTCTTGATGCGCACGCGGCTCAGGCCCTGGGCGACGAACTGCAGCTTGCCGTTTTCACGGCTGGCGTGGTGCACCTTGACCAGCGTGCCGTACTCCGGCAACGCCTTGGTGTCGAAATGACGGGGGTCGTCGGGCGGGGTGTCCATGAAAAACAGCGCCAGCGAGTGGTGATCAGACTTGCTGACCAGCTCCAGCGTTTCGGCCCAGGGCTCTTCATTGACGATGACCGGCAGCACTTGTGCGGGAAAGAAGGGACGATTGTGGATCGGGATGATGTACACCTGATCCGGTAGATTCTGGCCGGGAAGGGCGAGACGCTTACTGTCGGAGCCGAGGATTTCGTGCTCGTGATCGTCGTCCGGGTGCGGCTGGTTGGCGTCGGATTGCTGGTCGCTCATGGGGCACCTGCATAAATGGAGATGAGCCTTAGATGGGGCGCAAGGCCTCAGGTTTCAATAGCGTCGGTCGATAGCAATGACTAAGCACGCTGATTTAAAAACTTGTGTGGCGTTGCACCAGGCCGTGGTATCCCATAAGTGATCGCCACGTGCTTTGCTGGAAGTCCGTCTGAAATCGCTGACCGTCGATCTGTGGGCTACGCTGGAAATCATTGCCAAGTAGGCTCTCTGCGGGCCTCGTTGTCTGGAACACCTGTCATGCGCCACGTTTTTATTTCATTGTTGCTGGTTGTAACCGCGCTGCATGGCAATCTCGCCGGTGCGGCGAGCCTGACCGCGGAATTCGTCGATGCGCAGGGCAAGCCGCTCCCCGATGCGGTGCTCACCCTGCGCGGCGAAACTGCGCCGACGGCCGGGACGCTGAAAGCCGACATGGACCAGCGCGATGTGCAATTTGCCCCCCACGTGCTGGCGGTGCGAACTGGTACGGAAATCAGATTCCCCAACAGCGATCAAATCCGCCATCAAGTGTATTCGTTCTCGACGCCCAAGCGCTTCGAACTACGGTTGTATAAAGATACTCCGACGGCCCCTGTGCTTTTCGACAAGCCGGGCGTGGTCGTGCTCGGCTGCAACGTGCACGACAACATGCTCGGGTATGTGTACGTCACCGACGATGGGTGGTTCGGCGTGAGCAATGACAAGGGCATGCTGAGCCTGGATCAAGTGCCTGCCGGTCACTACACCGTCACCCTCTGGCATCCCCAGGCCGCCGACATGCTGCCCGTGTCCGGTGGCGACATCGACATTCCCGCCGGCGGCCTCAAGCAACGGTTTAGCATTGCCGTGCAGCCCGACGCCGATAACACCCCCGCCGCGCCACCGTCCAGCGCGTTCGGCGATGCCTTTCATAAAGCGGCCCACGAATGAAGGTGCGCATCAGCTTCCAGGCGCGGATTGCCGGCGTGTTGATCATGCTGCTGCTGATCGTGGTCTTCGCCGTGTTTATTGCGGTGAGAGCTGCGACCCAGGACGCGGTGCGCAAACAGGCCCAGGCGCAGCTTGAGGTCGGCACCCGGGTGTTTGAAGGCTTGCTGGAAATGCGTGGCAAACGGCTGCGCGACGCCGTGCAGTTGCTGTCCACCGATTTTGGCTTCCGTGACGCCGTGGCGTCCGCAGATTCGGCGACCATTCGCTCGGTGCTGCTCAACCACGGCGCCAGAATCAACGCCAATGACATGTTTCTGCTGGGCATGGACGGCACGGTCATGGCCAGCACCGTCGCGCAGATCCCCGAAGGCTCGCCGTTCCCCTACATTCAGGCGTTGCGTGAGCTCAAGGGCAAGAACCAGTCGATGCTGATCGTGCCGTTGCAGGGCCAGCCTCACTTGCTGGTGGAAAGCACCGTGCTCGCGCCGTTGCCGATCGCCCGCGTGGTGATGGGCTTCAGCATGGACGGTGATCTGGCACAGGAACTGCGCTCGTTGAGCGGTTTGCAGGTGTCGTTTCTGTCGATCGTGCAAAAGCAGCCGGGCCAGATGATCAGCACCCAGCCAGCTCCGCTGTTCGACAGCCTGCGCGGGGTGATGATGAACCCGCCCAGCGACGAGATGCAGATGACCGAGCATCAGAGTCAGAGTTTTCTGAGCAAAACCCTGCGGCTGGGGAGCAACAGCGACAGCGAGGTTGTGGCCCTGCTGCAGAGCCCGCTGGATCAGGCCATGCAGGCATTCGCGCCGCTGGATAAGACGCTGTTCTGGATCACTGTCGTGGCGTTGGCCTGTTCGCTGGTCGGCGCGTTGTTACTGGCGCGCAGCCTGTCGCGGCCGGTCAGTGCCCTGGCCCAGGCGGCCCGGCGTATTGGTGAAGGTGATTACGCCACGCCGGTGGTGATGGATCGGCGGGACGAACTGGGCCTGCTCGCCAGCGCTATCAATTCGATGCAGAGCGGGATCGCCGAGCGTGAGCTGCAGCTGGCGCACAACGCCTTGCATGATTCACTCACCGGTCTGCCTAATCGCGCGTTGGTCATGGAGCGCCTCGGCAGCGCAGTGGTTGCCCAACGGCCTGTGGCGCTGCTTTATCTGGGCATCGATAACTTCCGCGCGATCAGTGCCAACGTCGGTCTTGAGGGCGTCGAGCAACTGCTGCGGATCATAAGCGAGCAACTGCAAGAGCCGCTGCGTCCCGGCGATACGGTGGCGCGGCTGTCCGACAACGAATTTCTGCTGCTGGTGCAAAACGCCGAGACCGACAGCGCCGTCGCGGTGGCTGACCGGCTGCAGCGTTTATTGGTCAAGCCCCAGCGCATCGGCGAGCAGGACATCGCGATGGATGCCTGCATCGGCATCGCGGCCTATCCGGCCAATGGCGATTCGGCGACCGAACTGCTCAGGCGAGCGTCTATTGCGCGGCAGGACGCGGCGCAGTTGCCGGGGCGCCTGCAGGTCTATGTGGACGGTCGGGATGTCGCCCACTTGCGCCAGATCAGCCTCATCCGCGACCTGCGTCAGGCCGCGCGCAACGGTGAACTGTCGCTGCATTACCAGCCCAAACTGGACATCCGCAACGGCCGGGTCACTCAGGCCGAAGCCTTGCTGCGCTGGCAGCACCCGCAATTCGGATCGGTATCGCCGGCCGAGTTCATCCTGCTGGCAGAACGCACCGGCAGTATTCAGATCCTTACCAACTGGGTGATCGAAGAAGCGCTGCGTCAATTGGCCGAGTGGGCACAGCGCGGTCTGGTTCTGCAGGTCTCGGTGAATATCTCGGCGGACGACCTGTTGGACGGCAATCTGCCTGACCGCGTTGCTGCGCTCCTCAAGCTGTACCGCGTGCCGGCTGAACAGTTGATTTTCGAGATCACCGAGAGCGCGATCATGCGCGAGCCCGAGCAGTCTCTAAAAGTGCTCAATCGCCTGCGCGAATTCGGCATCAGCCTGTCGGTGGATGACTTCGGCACCGGTTACTCCTCGCTGGCGCACCTCAAGCGGCTGCCGGTGCAGGAATTGAAGATCGATCAGTCTTTCGTGCGCGATCTGGATGAAACCAGTGAAGACGCCGTGATCGTGCGGTCGACCATCGAGATGAGCCACAACCTGGGCCTGAAGGTGGTCGCCGAAGGCGTCGAGTACGAACACAGCCTGCGCTTGCTGGAGCGCTGGCACTGCGACACCGCGCAGGGTTACCTGATCAGTCGGCCGCTGAGTGCGAGCGCATTCGAAGCCTGGATTGCGCAGGCCCAGCTCCCACCTCGTATGACGATGCATTGATGGAACAGGGATTTATGGCACGAACTCTTTCGACGTGTTTGAGCCCCGTGGTACTGGCCAGTGTGGTTGGGGCCTGCGCGGCGTGGGCTTCACCAGCGGCCGAGGCCGAGCAAGGCCGGCTGATTGCTACCGGCGGCGCCAGCAGCATTGAAGGCGGCGCAGGCGGCGGAATCATTCCCTGGGCCATGCTGGCCGGGTATGACGAGCAGGGCGAGTGGGGCGGCAACGCTTTCGCGACCCATGTCGACTTGCCGGACTACACGCTGGATGTGGTCGGCGCTGCGGCGTCCTACGGTAATCGCGTCGAGATTTCCTACGCCCACCAACGCTTCGATCTGGGATCACTGGTCAGCAAGCTCAACCTTCCGGAAGACAACCTCACCCAGGACATCTTCGGCGTGAAGGTCCGCCTGTTTGGCGACCTGATCTACGATCAGCTGCCGCAGGTTTCAGCGGGCCTGGAATACAAACACCAGAACGATTTCCTCATCCCCAGTCTGGTCGGCGCCAAGCGGGATTCGGATGTCGAGGGCTACGTCACGGCGAGCCGTCTGTTCATGGGCGCGGCCTTTGGCTACAACGTGGTGGTCAACGCCGGCTTGCGGTACAGCCGCGCCAACGAAACCGGTTTGATGGGCTTTGGCGGCGACCGGCGCGATACCCGCAGCGTGCTGAAAGAGGGCGGCGCAGCCATCCTGTTCAACCCGCATTGGGCGGTGGGCATGGACTACCGCGAGAAGCCCGATAATCTGTCGTTCGCCGGCGAAAGCGATTGGGCGGACTTCTTTGTCGGCTGGTTTCCCAGCAAGCATGTTTCCGTAGTGCTGGCCTACGCCCGGCTCGGTGAAATCGCCACGCTGGACAACCAGAACGGCACCTACCTTTCTGTGCAGGGGAGTTTTTGATGGGACGGTCTTTGTGGCTGGTCGTCGGGCTCAGTCTGTCGTTGCTGGTGGGGTGCGCCCAACAGCCGCCCAAGGACGACAGCCTTTATCAGGACCTGGGCCAGCGCGCCGGCATCCAGAAAATCGTCGAAGGCATGCTGCTGCACATCGCCCAGGATGACCGCATCTATAAATACTTCGCCAAGGTCGACATCGTCAGGGTGCGCGACAAGCTGGTTGAGCGGTTCTGCGTCGAGGCAGGCGGGCCATGCACGTACACCGGTGACTCCCTGGAGGAAGTGCACAAGGGCATGAAACTCAGCCGCAGCGATTTCAACGCGCTGGTTGAGGACCTCATTGCTGCGATGAACGAGCAGCACATTCCGGTCCCGACGCAGAACCGCTTCATTGCTCGACTCGCGCCTCAGCGTGGGGAGGTAATCGAGAAGTAGGAGTGAAAGGGGACGAGTGAAAGGGGACAGATTAATTTACGGTGAAGCGTTGTAAATAAATCAGTCCCCTTTAGCGGTGAGTCCCCTTTAGCGAAACCACTTTTCAATGCGCAGAAAAAAAGGCGGTCACCTCACGGGACCGCCTTTTCTGTTACTGCACGACGCTAATCAGTGACGCGGATCAATCCGGCAGTTTGTAGGCGATAACGTAATCGCCCTGTTTGGTGCCCAGCGAACCGTGACCGCCTGCAACGACCAGCACGTATTGCTTGCCGTCCTTGCCGGTGTAGGTCATCGGCGTGGTTTGAGCGCCTGCTGGCAGACGGCCTTCCCACAACTGCTTGCCGTTACGAACGTCGTAGGCGCGCAGGTATTGGTCCAGCGTTGCGCTGAGGAACGAGACACCGGTGGCGGTGATGAACGTGCCGCCCAGGCTTGGAACGCCCATGGTCAGCGGGATCGGAACCGGCGCGCTGTCACGCACGGTGCCGTTCTTGTGCTTCCAGATGGTCTGGTGGTTGGTCAGATCGACCGCTGCCACGTAGCCCCATGCTGGCGCCTGGCAAGGCAGGCCCATTGGCGACAACAGCGCTTCGAGGATCACACCGTAAGGGGCGCCCTTGTTCGGCTGCACGCCTTCGGTTTCGCTCTTGCGACCCGGGCCGCCTTCGACTTCGGCCGCCGGTACCAGTTTTGAACGGAACGCCATGTAGCTCGGGTTCACGAAAGCAATCTGACGCACCGGATCGACCGAAATGCCGCCCCAGTCGAACACGCCGAAGTTACCCGGATAGACCAACGTGCCTTGCAGCGACGGTGGAGTGAACGGGCCTTCATAACGCAGGGATTTGAAGTCGATGCGGCAGAGCATCTGATCAAACGGCGTCACGCCCCACATGTCGCGCTCTTTCAGCGGCGGCGGCATGAAGTTCAGATCGGACTTCGGCTGGGTGGGCGACGTGTGATCGCCGGCAACAGCGCCCTGGGGTACAGGGATTTCATTGATTGGCACGATGGGCTGACCGTTGATGCGGTCCAGCACATAGATGCTGCCTTGCTTGGTCGAGGCCAGAACAGCAGGCTTCACGCCGTCAGCGGTTTTCATGTCCATGAGCGTTGGCTGACCGCCGACGTCCATGTCCCACAGGTCGTGGTGAGTGAACTGGAAGCTCCATTTCACGTGACCGGTGGCGATGTCCAGTGCGACCAGACCTGCGCTGAATTTCTCGGACGCCTCGGTGCGGTTGCCGCCCCACTGGTCAGGCATCTGGTTGCCCATCGGCAGGTAGAGCATGCCCAGCTTTTCGTCGACGCTGAACATCGACCACATGTTGGGCGAGTTGCGGGTGTAGGTCTTGCCTTCGGCAAGCGGCGTGGTGTCGTCCGGATTGCCGCTGTCCCAGTTCCAGACCAAACGGCCTGTGTGCACGTCGAACGCACGGATCACGCCCGAAGGCTCGTCGGTGGAAAGGTTATCGGTGACGTGACCGCCAATGACCACGAGGTCTTTAGTCACTGCCGGTGGCGACGTCGAGTAGTAACCGCCCGGTGCGTAAGTGCCGATGTTGGCGCTCAGGTCGATGGAGCCGTTGGTGCCGAAGTCTTCACACATCTTGCCGGTGTCGGCGTTCAGGGCGATCAGACGGGTGTCGGCGGTCGGCAGGAAGATACGACGCGGGCAGGCATTGGCTGCGCCGGCAACCGCTGGAGCAGCAGGGCTTTGCGCAGGTGCGGCAGCGTCGGTCGGCGCGGTGGCAGCGTAGGCGGCGTCATCGTGATACGACACGCCACGGCAGGTCATGTGCGCCCAACCCTTGAAGTTGGCCGCCTTGCCGCTGCTGATCTTCGGATCGAAGCGCCAGATTTCCTTGCCGGTGTCCGGGTCCAGTGCGATGACCTGGCTGTGCGGCGTGCAGACGTAGAGCATGCCGTTGACTTTCAGCGGGGTGTTTTCGGCCGTGGTTTCACCCGGATCGTTCGGACCCGGAATGTCGCCCGTGCGATAGGTCCACGCCGGGACCAGCTTGCTGACGTTGTCCGGAGTGATCTGCGACAGCGGCGAGTAGCGATCACCGAAGGCGGTGCGGCCGTAGGACTGCCAGTCGCCGTCAGGCATGGCCGGCGCGGCGCTGGTGGTGCCGGCGGTTTCGCGGTCCAGCTGGCCTTTGATTTCACCCGGGTGGGTGAACTGGCTGGCCAATGCGGCGATGCCCGCGACAATCACGGCGGCGCCCAATGCGCGCGTACCGGCATCGCCGACCTGGCCACGCAGGACCGGACGGCGGAACCATGGCAGCAGCATCACGATGCCCAAGGCAAACCAGAGTGCCAGGCGCGGCACCAGCTGCCACCAATCCAGGCCCACTTCCCACAATGCCCACACGGTACTGGCGAACAACACCAGTGCGTACAGACCGAATGCCGCGCTGCGACCCATCATCAGCAGGACGCCGGTGATGGCGAAGCCGATGCCGGCCAGGAGGTAGTAAAGCGACCCGCCCAGCGTCAGCAGTTTGATGCCGCCGACCAGCAAGGCCAGACCCATTATCAGAATCACCAGCCCGAGCAAGCTCGGAAGCAGGCGACCCTTACCGAAAGCACCCTCAGTGCTCATAAGTGTTGTACTCCGTAACGATGTGGTGGTTAACGCGTGTTGGCGTGAAGGCGCGGCGGTTAAGCCAGGCCTTCAATGCCGATGCCTGGATGCAGACGGACGAGTGCTGATCAGAATGAGGACTGGATTTTCAACCCCGCGACCAGTGCGTCATCAACCTGATTCACGCCGCCCGGATGACGGATGAATTGCAGGTTCGGGCGCACGGTCAGCCAGTTGGCGACGTGCACGCCGTAGTAGATCTCGGCGTTGTATTCGGTGTCCTGCACAGGCAGGAACGCCGGATCGTTGTAGTCCGAGACGCCTTCGGCCTGATTGCGCAGGTTGATGTTCTTGCGGTACGCCGGGTTGACGTGGATGCGGCTGATGCCGACGCCGATGTCATCCTCGGGGCGCGCGTCGAACGGGCCCTTGTACGTCGCGCCGAGGGCAACGAAGTTGTCGATCATGTTGGTTTTCTTGTCGTGCAGCGTGCCGTTGGCGAACAGGCTCAGGCCCCGGCTGTTGTCGCTGGCCTCGCTGGTGACTTGCTGGCGCAGGGTCAGCCACATGCCGTGTTTGCTGGACGACGGGGCGTAGTCATCGCCGCTCCGGGCGGCGTATCCGCCGTTGCTGTCCTTGTAGACGTCGCTGCTGTCGGCAGTGCTGTAGTAGTAACCGGCGCGGTATTCGCCCGGCAGGCCGTTGACCTTCGGCGACCAGACCACCTCGACCGGCAACACGGCGCCCTTGGTGCCGCTGCCGCTGAGTTTGAAGGCGTTGTCGTTTTCAAGATTCGACGGGTTCTGTTCGAACGCACCAACCTGCACGAACAGTTCAGGGCTCAGCTGATATTTGACGCGTATTGCCCACTGGCTGACCGGCCAGTTGTACCAGATCCCGCCGTCCCAATTGCCGACCTGGGAGCCGCACAGCGCCAGGTTCTGGAAGTCGCACGGAAAGGTGTTGAAATCTTCGCCTTCGTTGAACCGGCCGACCTTGACGCTGAGCGTCTGGTCGAGAAATTTCTGCTGGTACCAGAGGTCGGTCAGGCGCGTGACGCTGCCTCGGCCCCAGACTTCCTGGGACGACGAAATGGTGCCGGTGCGGGGATCGCCCACGCGGTCATTGCTGATGTTATCGCCGTTGCGATTAGTCAGGGTCAGCTGAAATTCGGCGTCGTGCCAGCCGAGGATCTTCTGCAGGTCCATGTGCGCACCGAGGGCGAACTGGTCGCTGTAACGGGTCGCCTTGTCATGGTTGTAACCGCCGTGCAGATTTGAGCCCACCTCGACCACGGAATCGAGCTTGAAGTCGTAGCCCCGTTCGGAGAGCTCGCTGCGCTTGCCGCCCCAGTCACCCAGCATCCATGGT
Source organism: Pseudomonas graminis (assembly GCF_900111735.1). Classification (GTDB taxonomy): domain Bacteria; phylum Pseudomonadota; class Gammaproteobacteria; order Pseudomonadales; family Pseudomonadaceae; genus Aquipseudomonas; species Aquipseudomonas graminis. The sequence goes on from NZ_FOHW01000012.1 coordinate 77,048, forward strand.
GACGTGCTATCGAACGCCGGCTCGGCATGGGCGCAGCTCGCAAACCCCAGCGCGGCAAGGCTCAGCGCGCTGGCATGACGAAGGGCTCGGGACGATGTGCAGGTCGGGGTGCAGATCGGGCGTTTCAGATGACGGGGCATAGGGCGTGAGGTCTTTTCTGAGTTATTCGAGAGCAAAAGGCGATGCCGCTCGCAACGCTTTGGAGGCGCATTGCAAGGTCTTAACAAATGACGAATTAACCGTTTCAGCGTTTAGGGCGGCGATGATAGGACGCTAACGATTTTTTAAAAAGTCAAAATTGCGACATGGATCGTTGCGATCGGCGTAATAGTGGCGGGGAGTCCGGGTAGCGCTGTCCATCGTCTGGCCCGGGTGTATGCTTTGTAAGAGAGCAGGTTGATGTCCCGCCGACCCTTACAGAGGGAGCGGGGATGGGGGTTTAGAAAAGGGGTCTCCAGATTGTAGGATTTTGCGGCGTGGCGGCTGGCGCGACCCAAATGCAGGACTGGCTTTAGCCGGGAAGAGACCGGTTCGAACACCGTAGATGTACGGCGTGGCAGATGATGCTTTCCCGGCTGAGGCCGGTCCTACTCAGTGAGGGGCCCGTTGGGGCCGCTCAAGTTGCGGCGTTACCGTTCAGGTGTGCGCTCTAAAATGTCGTCCGGAGCCCGACTTCGACACTGCGGCCTTCAGCCGGGGCGATGTCGCGCAGAATGGAGCTGGCGTAGCGCACGGTCTGATTGGTGAGGTTCTCGCCGCTGACGAACGCCAGCCACTGACTGCCACCCACCTTGAAGGTGTAGCCGGCACTGGCCCCCAGCGTCGTGTACCCGTCGGTGCCGGTTTCGTTATCCGGCACGCGCCGTTGCGAAGCAGCGTGTTCGAGGTCGATCCTCGCTTGCCACTTGTCCACTTCCCACAACAATCCGCTGTTGAGCCGCAAAGGGGCGATGCGCGGCAGGGCCTCTCCGGTATCCAGGTTCTTGGCACGGGTGTAATCGCCGGACAGCTCCAGGGCGAAATTGCCATACCGGGTTTCGCCGAGCTTCCAGTGATCCTTGGCCTCGAAACCGGCAAACCGAGCGCGCACACCTGAGTAGGTGTATTCGGGGATGCCATCAGGGTCTTCAGCGCCTTCATCGTTTAAGGTCCGGCCGCTGCCCAGCAGTCCGATGTAGTTGGAGAAGTGGCTGTAAAACACGCCAACACTTCCTTTATGGATACCGTTGTCGAAGCGCAGCGCCAGATCGCTGGAAACGGCTTTCTCTTTGGACAGGTCGGCATCCCCGACTTCGTACGTGCCAGTGGCGACGTGAGCGCCATTGGCATAGAGCTCATAGAACGTCGGCGCTCGCTCGGTGTAGCCAAGGGTCGCCGCCAGCGACCAGATCGGCGTCAGCGTGTAAACGGCACCGGACGAAACGCTCCCTGCAGTAAAGCTGCTTGAGCTGTTGGCGTTGGCGAATCGCTCGTTGCCCCCGCCGTCCGGGTCCACGGTGGAGTGTTCAATGCGGCCACCCAGGCTGAGCTTCAGGCGGTCAGTGGCCTGCAGCTCTTCCAGAATGAACAAGGCACCGGCGTCAGTATCGGTCTGCGGGACGAAGGCCTCTTCGCCAAGTGCTGAAAACTCGCTGCGCGTCACTTGGGCGCCGACGATGCCTTCAACCGGGCCGATTGGCTGATGCCGGGCTTCGACGCGGGCTTCATAGCCCTTGTTCTTGAACGTGGTGCCGACTTCGCCGTCTTCGATCTCCATGTGCTTGTAATCGGTATAACCGGCGTCGAGTTTTACCGAGCTGAACAGGCCGGAGAGATTGCGGATCTCGGAGGCAAATGCGTAGTGGTCCTGCTTCATGCGGATGCGCACGCCTTGCTCGGCAGGCGACCCGTAATTGGAGTCGTAATTGCTGTAGGAAAGCCCGGCGTAACCGTCGTCCCAAGTGTAGGAGCCTCCGACCGCGCCTCCGTCCTGTCTCCCATCGCTGTTGCCAAGGCGGTGTTTTTTGTCGCCGTCTTGCGGATCCCGCGCGCGTTCATCGGCGGTGCGGGCATACCCCGGGATCTTCAGGTCGTTGAACTCCCGCGCGTTGGCGTCCAGGTGCAACGCAAAAGTGCCATTGCCCGCTTCCAGCTTGCCCGCGCTGCTGCGGGTTGTGTCGGCACCGCCATAACGCAACTCACCCGCGCCCTGAATGCCCTCGATGGCTTCGCTTGGGATGCGGTTGTCGAACGTGTTGACCACGCCGCCGATGGCGCTGCCCCCGTAAAGCAGCGCTGCAGGGCCGCGCACGATTTCAATGCGGTCGACGTTGACCGGATCCAGCGGCACCGCGTGATCGTAAGACAACGAGGAGGCGTCCAGCGCGCCGACGCCGTTTCGCAGAAGCCGGATGCGATCGCCGTCCAGCCCCCGGATGATCGGCCTGCTCGCGCCCGGTCCGAAATAGGAGGATGAGACGCCGGGCTGTTTGTTCAACGTCTCGCCCAGGCTGCCTTTCTGTTGCAGGGTCAGCGCATCGCCGGTCAGTACAGTGCTTGGCGAGGCAAGTTGATCGCTGCCCAGCGGGTTGGCGGTGATGATTTGCGGCTCCACCTCGATGGCGTACGCAGGTGAGGTGATCAGCAATGCGGCAGCAAGCGGCGTCAGGCGCCACGGACGGATTTGTGAGAGACGGGACATGCGACGTTTCCTTGAACAACGATTCAAAAGATGCGATTTGTAAGTGTTATAACATAACATCAAAAGAGCAATCATTTTGAAATCGGTCGCCCTCGTCGGCTGCTTGCAGTCTTCACACTGACTACGGCGTCCGTTAAGGTGCGCAGCTCGCGAAACCTCTTGTCCAACCAGCCCGTCCCCTCAGCGTCCATAGGCCCGCCATGACCACACCCAACAACAACCCGCTGCACGGCGTGACCCTGGAGCAGATCCTCATCGCGCTGGTCGAGCATTACGAGTGGTCGGGCCTGGCCGAGCGGATCGACATTCGCTGCTTCAAGAGCGACCCGAGCATCAAGTCCAGCCTGACGTTCCTGCGCAAGACACCCTGGGCGCGGGAGAAGGTCGAAGGGTTGTACATCAAGCTGGCGCGCACCAAGCGGCCCTGACTTGACCTGAATCGCCGATTGCCAAGGACTGATCCGAATGCCCAGCCCCATGTTGCAGCTATCTCCAGGCGGGCGCCGCTTTGTCATCACGGCCGCCATGCTCGGCTGGCTCGGGCTTGCGGTGCAGCTCTATCTGATTCTCTGGGGGCGATGGATCGACCACGCCAGCCTCCTCGGCGGACTCGTCCGGTTTTGCAGCTTCTTCACCGTGGTGACCAACACCCTGGTGGCGGTGGCGCTCAGCTGCGCCGTCATTGACCGGCATTCGGCGGGTTATCGGTTCTTCCGTTCCCCGATTGTCTGCGCCGGCATCACCACCAGCATCATTCTGGTGAGCCTTGCTTACAACCTGCTGCTGCGCCATCTGTGGACGCCCGAGGGCTGGCAGTGGGTCGCCGATGAATTGCTGCACGACGTCATGCCGCTGCTGTTCCTCGGCTACTGGTTGTTCTTCGTGCCCAAAGGCCTGCTGAAGCCCCGACATGTGCTGATGTGGATGCTGTATCCCGTCTTCTATTTCGGCTATTTGTTGTTACGCGGAAATGCCTTCGGCGACTACCTCTATCCGTTTCTCGATATCGGCACGCTGGGCGTCGCTAAAGCCCTGACCAACGCGTTGGGCGTGCTGGCCGGGTTCGTGGGGATCGGGCTGGTCGTTTTCGGCATAGACAAGGTTTTGGGCCGCAGAGAGTAGTCGCAAGCTTTATTGCTGACTTCCATCCTGTAGGAGCGCGCTTGCCCGCGATCGCAGAATCCCAGACGCTGCTGCATGCACTGACCCAACGCATTCGCGGGCAAGCGCGCTCCTACAATGGGGGATCAGATGCATTCAACTATCCTCTCGTAGCGCGTAGGCCTCATTCTTCGTCCGAACCGTCCGCGCGCCAGTAGCCCGCTGCTTTGACGGCCGCCTCGTCCAGCTTGAACTCATCCAGCAGCACCCGCCGCACTTTGCGCGACAAGGACGACTCGGTCGCCACCCAGGCATACAAGCTGCCTTGCGGCAGGGTCAATTGGCGCGTGACTTCAACCAGATCCTGCTCGCCACGTACCACCCAGATCACCTCGATCTGCGCATCACTGGTCAGCGCCTGGCGCTCCGCCGGGTTATCGATTTCGACCACCACCAACGCACGCCGAGCGGCCGGCAATGCCTCCAGCCTGCGACCGATGGCGGGGAGGGCCGTCTCATCGCCGATCAGCACATAGCTGTCGAACATGTCCGGCACGATCATCGAACCCCGAGGCCCGGCGATATTCAGCGTTTGCCCGGCTTGAGCCTGAGCCGCCCAGGTCGCCGCCGGACCGTCGCCATGCAGCACGAAATCGATGTCCAGTTCGCCGGACTGCGGGTCGTAACGACGAGGCGTGTAATCGCGCATCGCCGGGCGCGGGCCTTCAGCGTTTTGCAGGGGCGCATTGCTGTCCAGCGCCCCCTGCTCTTCGGGCGTGGTGGCGAACAACAGTTTGACGTGGTCATCGGTGCCCAGACTGATGAACCCCTCAAGCTCCGGCCCGTGCAAGGTGATGCGGCGCATGCGCGGGGTGATGTCGGTCACCCTCAGCACCTGCAGCGTGCGACGTTTGATCTCGTGGCTGACGCGGTGAATTCCCAGGGGTGCATTCATTCAGATTTCTCCGCAGCAGGTTGTTGGCCGTCGACAATGGCTTTTGCGGTGTCGTTCAGCAGGTCGCGAACCCGCAGAATTTCTTCAGGGTTCCAGCGGCCGTGGTGCATCTGCAGCGAGTGACGCAGGTTGTGCACGGCCTCGTGGATTTCCGGCGGCCGATCATGGCCGCGCAGCGAGCGCTTGCTGACTTCGATGCGCATTTTCACGCCATCCAGCGCGACGGCCTGTTCGGTCAGGAACTGCTGGCCTGCCTCGGTGATGCGATAGCGTTTCTTGCCGCCATCGGCATCGCCCTGAATCAACTCGCTCTCTTCCAGAAAGGTCAGCGTCGGGTAGATCACGCCCGGGCTCGGGCTGTAGGCGCCGTCGAACAGCGCTTCGATCTGGCGAATCAGGTCATAACCGTGGCACGGCTGATCGGCGATCAGCGCCAGCAGCATCAATTTCAGGTCGCCCGGGGCGAATACCCGAGGCCCACGGCCGCCGCGTTCACGGCCGGTACGTTTCTCGAAACCATCGCGGCCATCGCCGTGTTCGCCGAAGTGAGGGCGGTGGTGGTGAGGGTGATCGTGTGAATGGTCTTTCATGTTTTTCATCTCTGGGTACAAGTTAGATATACCTTAAGATATATCTTATTGTTTCCGCAAGACGCGTTAAGACGAACGGTTGTTGGCCGGTTTCCACGGATGAACTCGGTGACTTCGGGCTACAGGCGCGACGCCACCTGCGTAGGAACGGGGGCCTTGCACTGGGTGAAAGTGCCCGGCTCCAGATAGGGATTGAGGATTGGCGCCATACCCTTGAGCACTTGCACCGGTAGGGCGGAGGTGAATTTGAAGCTCTCGGCGGCGCGTCCCGGGACGTACGCGGTCAACGTGCCGTAGTGGTTGTCGCCGATGAAAAACACGAAAGTCGCGGTGCGGTTGATAGCCTTGGACGCCAGGATGCGCCCGCCTGCGCCAATGCTTTCGATACGGTTGTCGCCCGTGCCTGTCTTGCCGCCCATGGCCAGCACGCTGCCGTCATGGGTTTTGAAACTGCCGGACACGCGCCTTGCCGTGCCGGCATCGACCACCTGCGAAAGCGCCTCGCGCATCGCCGCAGCGACTTCCGACGGCAGCACACGCTTGCCTAGTTCGGGGTTGTTGATCAGCTGGGTTTCGTACGGCGTCTGCGCGGCAAAATGCAGGCTGTCGATGCGCAGCACCGGCAGGCGAATGCCATCGTTCTGAATGATGCCGATGAGTTCGGCGAGCGCGGCGGGTCGATCACCAGAACTGCCAATCGCAGTCGCCAGGGATGGCACCAGATGATCGAACGGATACCCGAGCCGTTGCCAGCGCTGGTGGATATCCAGGAACGCTTCGATTTCCAGCATTGTGCGAATACGGCTGTCGCGAGCGCTCTTGTGCTGGCTCTTGAACAGCCAGCTGTAGACTTCCTGACGCTCAAAACGGCTGGCCGCGACGGTGTCCTTGAACGTGGCGTCCGGGTTCTGCAGCAGATACCCCACCAACCACAGATCCAGCGGATGAACGCGGGCGACGTAGCCTTGATCCGGCAGGTCGAACTTGCCGGGCCCGTAGGCGAAATAAAGTTCGTCCAGGCGCTTTTCGGTGAGTGCCGTCTTGCCCTTTTCCCCGGCCATGTGCGCCCTCACGAACGCATTGAACGCGCTTTGCGAGGCGTCCGGCAGTAGATAGCGATGGACCGCAGCGAGACGGCTTGCCGCGGGATGCACGCCGTCGAGAAACGTATCGAGCCGGTCCTGTGTTGATTTGTTTTTGTAGCGCTTCCAGAAGCGCAACAGGAATGACTTGCCCTCGCGGTCGGCGAAATCGGCCAGGTATTCCTGACGCCTCGGATCACTGTCGTCCTTGAGCAACACCGCGCTGTTGTTGGGCCCTTGATAGGTGGTGTAGCGCACCAGATCACGCATCAGGCGAATGAACGGGAGGTTGATCGACTCGCGCAATGCCTCGCGAAGGGTGGGGTTGCGCGCGTTGTCCTCCCGGCGAAAATTATTGAAATGGTGCAGGCCGCCGCCGGTGAAAAAACTTTCGCCGGGGCTGGCCGAATACTGCCGATCGAGGGCGGCAGCGAGCATCTTCGAGAGGTCGCGATCGTTGTTCTGGACCAGGTAATCCACTGCCCAGCGGCTGAGACGGTCGGACTCCTCGACCGGGGCTTTCTTCAGAGCGCTGTTGGGCAGAGCGGCGTACTTTTCGTGCAGCTCGGCGATGATCTGCAAGTACGTCGTCAGTACGCGCATCTTGGCCGTCGAACCCAACTCCAGCTTGCTGCCCTCGTTGATGTCGAACGGCTGATCGGTGCTGTCAGTCTGCACCCGCACCCGCGAGCCATCCGGGTCGCGCTCGAAAAGGGTGAAGCTGTAACGCACCGCCTGGGTGCTGGTGGGTGTCAGCAGGTGCTCGCCGAGCAAACCCATCTGACCGGCAAATTCAGGCTTGGCGAGGTCGCGCAGGTACTGACCGACGCTAACTTGCAGGTCGTTTTGCAGCGTGCTGGTGGCCGACAGGTCCAGGCGATCGAGGTCATAAAGGGAGCGGTTGAGCATGTTCGACAGCCGGGTGCGCGCGACGGTGATACCTTTGTTGCTCTCAATCGGCTGCACGGTCGGCTGCTGCACCCAGTCGCGATAGGTCACGCTGGCGGCCAGAGCGGCGTCGGCCAGCGGTTGATCGATGACATTATTCTGTGCGAGCACGCGCAGATGGCTGTCAGTCAACTCCGCGAGTTCCTTGCGGCCCTTCGCCAGAAAGTGCGAGGGCCTGCGCTGGGCGATCACCAGCGACAGAACTTCGCGCAGCGCCAGCCCCTGCGCCGCCAGGGTTTTTTCGTCCTTCGCCGCCGAGGCCAGCAACTGGTTGGTGCGGTCGAAGTCCGCGCCGTACCAGACCCGCAATCCTTCGGCCATGCCGTGGACTTCGCCATGACCGGGGACCGCCGACAGCGGCACGCTGTTGAGATAGTCCCGCACCACCCGCTGCCGCGCCTCAAGGGTCTGCTGCCCCGGCTGATAGGCGCGAACGCTGGCGGACACCATCTGACGAATCTTCTCGCTGCCCGACAGCGTCAGGCCATCCGGCGAGTGCCGATACTTCTCCAACTGAGTGGCCAGGGTGCTGCCACCGGCCGATTGCCCCGGCAATCCCACCATCTTCGCCAGTTGGGACAGCGCCGCCTTGAAGAACCTTGGCCAGTCCACCGCCGGGTTGGCCAGCGGCCGCTGATCATCCAGCAAGTCGCGGTTCTCGATGAACAGCAGGCTGTTAACCAGCACTGGCGGGATGGCGGCGAAGCTCGGATACAACTGCTGCGGGTAGGTGTATTGATACAGGGGCGCGGCGCGACAGTCAGAAATGGTCAGGCCGGACTGAATCTTCTCCTGATACGGCACGAAGAAACCGCGCTTGGCGTAGGACAGAAGCTCAGGGGAAAACCGCGCCTGGGCGCTGATCAGGTAGTCACGTTTGAGCAGGCGCGGCAGGAATTCGCCGAGGGCGGAATAGCCCAGACGTTTGTCAAAAGGTCCGTCACCGGGATACACAATCGCGCCACTGGGACCGGCTTCGACGGAGTAGCTCAGGCCTTGGGCCAGATGGCTGAACTCCTGGGCCTGCAAACGGGAGCTGCGCACCTCGGTCGAGACCACAAATCCCAGGATCACCGCTGCCATCACCACCGCCACCAGCAGAAATCGCCACACGTAACGCCGTGGGCGAGCATGGGCTGGCACTGATCCGTTCCCCTGACTGTCAGCCTTGACCACAGCCTTCTTCGTATCGGAATGCCAAAAAGCGCCCATATCGTAAGCCCGGTCCAGCCTGCACATCGCACTGATACAAGCGTAGACGCTGGTGGGCGCGGAGGGGATTTTGTGCGCTGGGGCGTGAAATCTTTCCGATGTACAACCTCCGTCCCGGACCGCGCTGGATCCGATCGAAGGAGAGGATGGAGGCTTGGAACCGTTTGAAGCGGGGTGAGGTGCCGGCCGCTAACTGGCGGGTGAGGGGCCCATCAAACCTCCACCATCCGCGCCGCCTTCGGACTGCCCAACCGCTTGTTCAACTCCAGCCAGTTCGACAACAGCAGCATCAACCCAAGGCCGAGCAACGCGGTGATCACACGCATTTGCCAGGCATCGTCCGCCAGCGCGTTGGCCATGTCGGCCAGCGGGGCGAGGAGGACGCCAAGGCAGAAGATTTCCAGCGAATAGCGGCCCATCCGGCAGGTCTGCTGGACGGGCCAGTTGTCGAGCCAGTACAGCGACGTCGGCAGCATTTTCGCGACGACATACGCCAGTGCCAGGAAGTGCAACAGCCGAACCGGCGACAGGTCAGTTTTGCTGATGGGGTAGATCAATTCGGCGAGCGCTGTAGGCAAGAGCGCATTGTGCACGTCGGGGAATTTCCATAATACGGTGATGACGCCGGCCATCAGCAGGTAAGCCGCAGCAACCAGAAACAGCGGCTGTTGCCAAATCGGGCGAATAGGGTTCTTTGCGATGGGCGCACGTTGGGTATGCAAGGCGAAAGCCCCGCCGAGCACGAAGATCAACTGCCAGGCGACCGGGTTGAAATACCAGTAACCGCCGCCTTCGTAAGCGCGTAAGTTCCAGCCGAGCAGCGGCACCATCAGGTACAGCGCAATCGACAGGCCGATCGCCAGCGCCGCGTTGCGCAGCATGATTGGCAGGATCAACGGCAACGAACCCATCAGCAGGATGTACAGCGGCAGCGGGTCTGTGAGGTTGGGTTTGAAGCGCAGCAACAATTCATCGGCCAGGGCCTGCTGCGGGTTGCCGACGAAATACTCCAGGCCCATCTCCCGCACCATGTCACGGGTCTCGACGTGATTGTTGGCGACGAAAACGATGCCCATCAGCAGCGTCAGCAAGAAGATGTGCGCGACATACAGCACCCATGTACGCCGGAGGATACGCAGGCAAGCCACCACGTAACCGTCACGCTGGGCTACGCGACCGTAGGCGAGCACAGCGGCATAGCCTGCGAGAAACACAAACACCTCAGCGGCGTCGCTGAAACCGAAATTGCGCAGCGTCAGTTGCGCGAAAGGGTTGGCCGGCACGTGATCCCAAAAAATGAAAATCAGCGCCAGACCCCGAAAGAAGTCGATCCGATGGTCGCGTCCATTCGTCATGACGGTGGGCCTTGCAAAGGTGTTTATAGAAGAGGGGCCAGTGGGGCCGTGGTTCCTGCCGTCAGCAGGGTCTGATCGGCGGCGCGCAGGGTGGCGGGTTTGCGGGGTAAAAGCAAAGGGTGGATACGGACAGGTGGAGTAAAAAAGGGAGGGCGCTGTCGACGGCGCCCCTTTTTGCGCGCGCAGATCCTGAATGCAACCGTGGATTACTGAGCTTCCGGCATCAGCATCGGCTTGCGGTCCAGTGTCTCGCTGATCATTCGATAGATGTCTTCCTTGCCGTCGTCATTGCAGCAACGGATTTCGTGAAGCACTTCGCGCTCTTTGGTAGACAGCCCGATGTAGTTCCATTCGCAGGCCTGGCGCATGAATACGTCGTGGTCGTTGACCGGCATGACGTCGTCAGCGGCTTCGTGAAAAGCCTCCACGATCGTTGCGATCAGGCTGACGAGTTGCTCGGATTCAGGCTTGCCGTCGGTTGCCTGAACCAGGCGCTGCAGGTGATTCAACGCGCTGCGGGCGTCAATCAGCTTCATGTGTCCGGGGACGCTCATTTCGTATCGATCGATCAAGTGCATGGCACTACCTCCTGGTGTTGTTGTTGTTCATTCCGTTCCCGTTGAGGACCGGGCTGGGTCGTCAGCGGCGCGAACGTTAGCGGCAGGGGAGGCGGCGGAAAAGGCAAAAGTTGTAACCGTTACAAAATGGGTTCGGGTTGAACTATCTCGAATTGATACTGTATAACGTATTACATGATTGTTTACATTCTGGAGAAAGACGATGAAAGCCGACATCCATCCCGACTACCGTAAAGTGCTGTTCCACGACACCGCTGCCGATGTGTTTTTCCTGATCGGCTCCACAGTTGATACCGACCGCACGCACACCCACACCGATGGCAACTCGTACCCATACGTTGCCCTTGACGTGTCCAGCGCGTCGCATCCCATGTACACCGGTCAGCAGCGCAAGACCACCACCGAAGGCCGTATCGCCGGGTTCAACAAGCGCTTCGCCACCTTCGGCTCCGGCGCCAAGAAAGAGGAATGACAGCGGCACCTCCCGCGCTCCGGGCATCGCCAGTCGATCACCCGGGCGCGGGATTTTTTTTGCCCGTTTTTCCTGTATTCGGTCCCGCACCCCACCTTGGCACTGGACTATCGGGCCAAATTGCTTTTAGCTCTGCGACCTGAAATTCAGGAGCATCCCCCTTTGAAAAAGTCAGTCGCCATCGTTTTCGGTGGGCAATCCTCCGAGCATGAAGTGTCGTTGCAATCGGCGCGCAACGTGATCAACGCGATTGATCGCAACAACTTTTCCATCACCCTCATTGGCGTCGACAAGCAGGGCCACTGGCTGCGCTTCGACGAGCAGGATTACCTGCAGAACCCCACCGACCCCGCGCACATCAAAATCAGTGAGTCCGGCCGTCTGCTTTCGCTGATGCCGGGCGCCAGCGGGCCGCAGTTCGTGGAAGTGCAGACCGGGCAGGAGGTGCCGCGCATCGACGTGGTGTTCCCGCTGATCCACGGCAGTTTCGGGGAAGACGGCTGCCTGCAAGGCATGCTGCGTCTGCTGGATATTCCGTTCGTGGGCCCGGATGTGCTGAGCTCGGCGGCCTGCATGGACAAGGACGTGACCAAGCGGTTGCTGCGCGATGCGGGTATTTCGGTGGCGCCGTTTGTGGTCCTGCAGCGTGGCGAGACGGTGGATTTTGTCAGCGTTTCCGCACAGCTGGGCCTGCCGCTTTTCGTCAAACCGGCGTGCCAGGGATCGTCGGTTGGCGTGAGCAAGGTCATCGACGAACCTGGCTATGCCGCGGCGCTGAAGCTGGCCTTCGACTACGACAACAAAGTGCTGATCGAGCAGGGGATCGTCGGTCGTGAAGTCGAATGCGCTGTGCTGGGCAACCACGAGCCGAAAGTCAGTGTGTGCGGTGAGGTCGTGGCCAATGACGAGTTTTATGCCTACGACACCAAGTACCTGAACGACGGTCAGGCGCGCATCGCGATCCCCGCGCAGATGCCCGAAGACATGAGCGAGTCCGTGCGTGAAGTGGCGCTGCAGGCCTATCGCGTGCTGGGCTGCGCCGGTTTGGCGCGGGTGGATTTCTTTGTCACCGAGGCACGGGAAATCATCATCAACGAGGTCAATACGCTTCCCGGTTTCACCTCCATCAGCATGTACCCGAAACTCTGGCAGGCCAGCGGATTGAGCTACGCCGAACTGATCGACCGGTTGATCACCCTGGCGCTTGAACGCGCTGAAGAAACCCGCGCGCTGAAAACCGAGGTGGTGCTGTGACGGTGAAGACGCTTCGTATCGCCGCCGCGCTGCTGACGCGTGCCGATGGCAAGACACTGTTGGTGCGCAAGCGCGGGACTGAAGCGTTCATGCAGCCGGGGGGCAAGATCGACGCAGGGGAGTCGGCGCTCGATGCGCTGGCCCGTGAGCTGAACGAGGAATTGGGTCTGGTCATCTCGCCTGAACACGCGCGATTTCTGGGCGAGTTTTCGGCAGTGGCGGCGAACGAACCCGGCTTCGAAGTGAATTGCCAGCTGTATGGCGTTCACATTGAGGACGCGGTCAGGCCCGCCGCCGAGATCGAGGAAGCGATCTGGGTCGACGGCAGGAATATTGAGCAGCTGCACCTGGCGCCGCTGACACGTGACTCGATATTGCCGCTGTACCGAAGCCTGGCGACGGCCTGAGTACTGCACCATAAACCGTAGGAGCGCGCTTGCCCGCGAAGGAACGTGTCAGGCCACAAAGGTGTGTTGTAAGTGACCCTTTTCGCGGGCAAGCGCGCTCCTACAATTTGCCGATTGCACGGCGTTTAACGAACCGCACTCACCCCATCCAGTGTCGAAAACGACGTGTCCTTTGCCGTCAGCAGGAAGTCACGCATGTAGGGCGCGTCCAGCATGTCTGCGCGAATCGCCGCGTACAGCGTGGCGAACAATCCTTTCTCCCCCAACCGCTTCCCCTTCACGTACCCGCGTGAGCTGTATTCATGCAGCGCCCAGTGCGGCATCCCGCAGACGCCGCGGCCGCTGGCGACCAGTTGCATCATCATTACCGTCAGCTCGGACGTGCGCACCTGCGCCGGTTCGATGTCGGCCGGCTCGAGAAAGCGCGTGAAGATGTCCAGTCGGTCGCGCTCGACGGGGTAGGTGATGAGGGTTTCATTGATCAGGTCTTCCGGCACCACATAAGGCCTGGCCGCCAGCGGATGCTGATTGGCGACCGCGAGCATGGCCTCGTAGGTGAACAGCGGCACATAGGTAATGCCTGCCAGTTCCAGAGGGTCCGATGTCACCACCAGATCCAGATCGCCACGGGCCAGGGCGGGCAGGGGCGCGAAAGCGAAGCCTGACGCCAGATCAAGTTCTACCTCCGGCCACGCATCGCGGAACTGATCGATTGTCGGCATCAGCCACTGAAAGCAACTGTGGCATTCGATGGCCATGTGCAGGCGCCCGGCGACACCGCCGGCCAGCCGCGAGATATCCCGCTCGGCGTGACGCAGCTGCGGCAGTACCGAGTCGGCCAGTTGCAGCAGTCGCAAGCCCGCGCTGGTGAACCGCACCGGTTTGGTCTTGCGCACGAACAGTGGCATGCCCATGCGCTCTTCCAGCTCCTTGAACTGGTGCGACAGCGCCGATTGCGTGAGATGCAGACGGTCGGCGGCATCAACGAGGCTGTCTGCCTCGCGTAGTGCATGCAGTGTTTTCAGGTGGCGAATTTCCAGCACCGACGGCGCTCCATGAGTAAATTTTGTGATCAACACGAATTTAATGAGTTTGTCTCATGCAGACGTAAGTGTCGACAATGGCGCCATCTTTTGAAGGAAGCAGTCAGCATGGGCCAGGTCAACAACTCGAATTTTCCTCACACCGGCGTCGCCAGGGACTTCAAGCACATCCTCGAAACCCTGGGTGACGGCATTGATGTGGATTCGGTGCCGACGTTCACCCAGGACCAGCGCTTCAACCTGAGCTGGGCGCCGCTGTTCGATGAGGTCGACCAGGCCCGCGCATTGGGCAACACCGTCCGCCCCGAAATCATCGGCCCGCTGACGTACCTGTGGCTTGGGCAAGCGGAAGGCGAGGGCTTCGACAAGCTTGAGCTGCTCGATCGTCTGCTGCCGGTTTACGGGGAAATCCTTGGGCGGCTCGCGGGCAAGGGCGTCGAGTGGGTGCAGATCGACGAGCCGATCCTGACCCTCGATCTGCCTCAGGACTGGAAGAACGCCTTCGAGCGCGCTTACCACGCCCTGCAATATTCGCCGCTTAAAAAGCTGCTCGCCGTCTCCTGCGGCGGGCTTGGACTGGGCAGCAACCTTGGCCTTGCAGTGTGTTTGCCTGTGCAAGGCCTGCATGTCGACGTGCTGAGTGCGCCGGAGCAAATGCCCCTGGTGCTGGACCGCCTGCCCATTTACAAGGTGCTTTCACTGGGTGTCGCTGGCGAACTTGATCCCGCTGGCGCTGACGGTGAAGCCGCCCTTGAGGTGGTGAAGGAAGCTCAACTGCGCTTCGCCGATAACCTGTGGGTCTCAGATTCGATCAACACGCCGACAACTGCAGCCGCGTGAATACACGTTGAGATGACCGTTTTGCTACCGCTCAGCCCTCTTCATCAAACTGTCACGCAACTGTGGCAGCGCGCTTGAGAAAACTTCATCAGACTCGCGGCCTACTGGGGTTCTGTGTGTCGGTGTTTTTCCATGCGGGTTTTACTTTTTCTGGCTGCGCTCTTGTGCAGCCTGCCGTCTTTTGCGGCCTCTCGATGCGATGTTGACGTTCCCACGCAGGTGGCCGAGCTCGATGACGTGCACCTGGCGTATCAAAGCATTGGCCGTGATTCCGATCCGGCGCTGCTGTTGGTCATGGGCCTCGGCGGGCAGCTCATCCACTGGCCGGATGAAGTGGTCGTCGCGCTGTGTCAGCAGGGCTTTCGCGTGATTCGCTACGACAACCGGGATGTCGGCTTGTCGACCTGGGTCCAGGCGCCGCCGAGCCCCAACCTCACCTACGAAGTGCTGCGCTACAAAATCGGCCTGCCGGTGTCGGCGCCGTATTCGCTGACCGACATGGCTCAGGATGCGCTGGGCCTGATGGACGCGCTGCACGTTCAGCAATTCCATGTGCTGGGGGCGAGCATGGGCGGCATGATTGCGCAGCATCTGGCGGACATGGCGCCCAAGCGCGTGGAGAGCCTGACGCTTATCATGACCAGCTCCGGCGCGCCCGGGCTGCCGATGCCCAGCCCGGCGCTGTTGCAACTATTGGCCCGTCGCGGCGCCCCGGACCGGCAGACTGCCCTTGAGCAGCAGGCCGATCTTCTGGCGGCGCTGGGCAGCCCGGAGGTCAAGGATGATCGGCAGATGCTGCTGCATCAGGCGGCGGTTTCCTACGACCGGGCGTTCAATCCTGAAGGCGTGAAGCGTCAGATTCTGGCGATCCTGTCCGAGCCCAGCCGAGTGGAGCTGTTGAATCGTCTGCGCGTGCCAACGCTGGTCGTCCACGGCACGGCTGATCCGCTGCTGCCGGTCATGCATGGGATTCATGTGGCGGCGCATATCCAGGGCAGCCAGTTGAAGCTTATTCCCGGCCTGGCCCACCGTTTTCAGGAAGCCTTCAAAGCCCCGCTGCTGGCGGCCGTGTTGCCTTATTTGCGAGAGCATCGTGAAGACGCGTCCCACGTCGCGCAGCTCTGATGAGACGGCGGGGTTGACCCGCCCATTGAGGGGGTGCGTGCCGGTGTAGGGTTTGAGCGCCGACGTGATCGGCGTATCGTGGTGCTTTTCCTCTCTTGCACGAGGCTGCCATGAGCACTCCGCTGAAAATCGATTTCATCTCCGACGTGTCCTGCCCCTGGTGCATCGTCGGCCTGCGCGCGCTGGACCAGGCGCTCGAACATCTGGGCGATGAAATCCAGGCCGACATCCACTTCCAGCCCTTCGAGCTCAACCCGCAGATGCCGCCTGAAGGCCAGGACATCTTTGAGCACATCGCCGAAAAGTACGGCTCGACGCCGGAACAATTCCAGGCCAATGCCGAGAATATCCGCGAGCGAGGTGCTGAGCTCGGCTTCGTCTTCAAGCAGGGCGACCGGCGCATCTTCAACACCTTCGACGCCCATCGACTGCTGCACTGGGCCGGGCTGGAAGGTAAGCAACACGCGCTGAAAGAAGCGCTGTTCACGGCGTATTTCAGCCACCACGCAAACGTCTCCAGCCACCAGGTGCTGGCAGATGTTGCGCAAAAAGTGGGCCTGGACCGAGTGCGTGCCGAGGCCTTGCTGGGCAGCGACCAGTACGCCAGCGAAGTTCGCGAACTGGAGCAGTTGTGGGTGTCGCGGGGCGTGAGTTCGGTGCCGACGATCGTCTTCAATGAACAATACGCCGTGTCCGGCGGGCAGCCGGTCGACGTGTTCGTCAGCGCCATTCGTCAGATCGTGGGCGAAGAGTCGAGCGTGGTTAACCGGGCCGACTGACAAGCGAGATGTTCCCTGACGCGCAGCGCGCAGGCGGTTGCTCCGAGGCTCTTCTGTCCTGGACGGCTGTTGATTGCGCTGCGCTATCGGCTGTTACGCATCGTTCGTTGCATTTCAAAAAACACTTGCTCCCCCCAGCCACTTTCGGATATCAATTTGTACATGATTAGACAGGTTCGGTTCGACAAGAAAAAACGTGTGGTGGATGAGCTGGCTCGACGTATCGAGTCCGGCCAGATGGGCTCGGGCGAGTTGTTGCCCGGCGAGAATCTGCTCGCACAGGAATTCAATGTCAGCCGTGGCACGCTGCGCGAGGCGCTGTCCGAGCTCAAGCGACGCAACTACATCGCCACGCAAACCGGGGTGGGCTCAATCGTGACCTACGACGGCATTTCGCTGGATCAGCGCGCCGGGTGGGCCCAGGCCCTGGCAGACACGGGCGCCAGGGTCAGTACCGAGGTTCTGCGTCTGGTGGCGGTGCAACGGCCTGACCTGGCGGGTCGGTTCGGCACGGCCGATTTCATCGCGCTGGATCGCCGTCGAACGGCAGGCGATGGCAGCGTGGTGTCCCTGGAGCGTGTGCTTATTCCGGCCTGCGATGGCCTGGAGAACCTGCCCCGCGAAGGGCTGATCGATGATTCACTGACGGTCACGCTGGCCGCCCACGGCTATGTCGGTGATCGCGGCGATCAGTGGATCGGCGCCGAGCCCCTGAGCAACGACGACGCGGTGCTGATGTTACGGCAGCCGGGCTCGGTGTTTCTCAAGGCGACGCGCACCACTTTTGATCGCCGGGAACGTTTCATG
Organism: Pseudomonas graminis; assembly: GCF_900111735.1. Classification (GTDB taxonomy): domain Bacteria; phylum Pseudomonadota; class Gammaproteobacteria; order Pseudomonadales; family Pseudomonadaceae; genus Aquipseudomonas; species Aquipseudomonas graminis. The sequence continues at coordinate 94,276 of NZ_FOHW01000012.1, forward strand.
GAGCACGTGGAAAGCCTTCTGGATCCCGTGCATTTTCGTCTGCATCTGGCTTTTGGATCACCTACATGACTGCACTGATCGACACGCGCGACCGAGGCCTGGGCGCTTTCTACGGACTGGCACTGGGCGACGCGTTGGGGATGCCGACGCAGTCCTTGAGTCGCGAGCAGATCAGGCAGCGATTCGACCGAATCACCGAGTTGCAGGCCGCCGGTGCCGATCAGCCCATTGCGCCGAACATGCCCGCAGGGTCGATCACCGATGACACCGAACAGGCGATCCTGGTCGCCGAGTTGCTGGTGGCCGGAGGCGGGCGCATTGAACCTTCGGATCTGGCACAGAGCCTGATCGACTGGGAAGCGGTGATGCAGGCCAAGGGGTCCCAAGACCTGCTCGGCCCCTCGACCAAACGCGCCATCGAGATGATTCTGGCCGGGCACAGCCCTGAAGAAGCCGGCCGTTTCGGCACCACCAACGGCGCCGCCATGCGCATTACGCCGGTCGGCATTGCCTGTGATGTGCGCGAAGAAGCGCCCTTCATCGAGGCGGTCAAGCAGGCCTGCCAGGTCACCCACAACACCAATCTCGGCATCTCCAGCGCAGCGGCGGTAGCGGCGGTTGTCTCGGCGGGCATCAGCGGTGCCGGTCTCGGCGAAGCCCTCGAAGTCGGCGCCCGGATCGCCCATGAGGCGGAGCGCCACGGATACTGGATCGCCGGTGGCCGCATTGCCGCTCGAATCCGCTGGGCTAAACGGCTGTGCGCCGACTGCAGCAATGAGCAACTGCCCGAATTGATTTATGACGTGATCGGCACGTCGGTCGCCTCCCAGGAATCGGTGGTCGCAGCGTTCGCCGTGGCGCATCAAGTGGCTCGCGGGCAGTTGTCGGCATTCGATGCGCTGTGCATGGCTGCCAGCCTGGGCGGCGACACCGACACCATCGCCGCCATTCTCGGGGCGATGCTCGGTGCCTGTGAAGGCATGATCGCGTGGCCCGAGCCGCTGATCAAACAGATCCAGACCGTTAACGGACTCGACCTCTATCCCGTGGTCGAGCAGTTGCTGTCCCTGCGCGGGGTCTGACCCGACCGACGCCAGCCCATATAGAGAACAAGACCTACCTCGCGGCTCTATGCAGCGGCGAGTCAGGGTTTTTGCAGCCTGCAGAAGCCCACGCTGACAAGGATGTCGTTTGCTTTGCGTACTGCCCACAACCAGAACAAATGGCACAGGAGCATTCCCATGACGTCATCCAACGCCGCTCAAGGCGCAGGTCAGCTTGAAACACGCGGCATCGAACCGGTTCCGGAAAACGAATGCAACGGCCACCCGTTGCAGCTTTTCTGGGTGTGGTTTGCGGCCAATATAAGCATCCTCGGCCTGCCGCTGGGGGCGACGCTCGTGGCCTTTCGCGGGCTGTCGATCGGGCAGGCGATCATCGTGGCGATTCTCGGCGCGGCCGGTTCGTTTGCGGTGGTCGGGGTCATCTCCATCGCAGGTCGCCGGGGCAGGGCGCCCAGTCTTACGCTGTCGCGGGCGATTTTCGGCGTGCGCGGGAATATCGGTCCGACCATCGTTTCGCTGATGTCGCGTCTGGGCTGGGAAACCGTGAACACCACGACCGCCGCTTTCGTACTGCTGTCGCTGTGCTCGATCCTCTTCGCCACGCCGGTGGAAGCCAAGAGTGCGCCGGGCCTGACCCTCGTGTTCATCGCCATTTTTGTGCTGATGACGCTGACCGTTTCCGGCCTCGGCCACGCCACCTTGCTGGTCATTCAGAAATGGGCGACGTACATTTTTGGCGCGTTGAACGTCATCGTCGGCGGGTTCCTGATCGCCCACATCGACTGGCCCGCTGTATTCAACGCCGCGCCTGCACCGGCGAGCGCGATGATCATCGGCATCGGCACCATGGCCGCCGGCACGGGCATCGGTTGGGCCAACGCGGGCGCCGACATGTCGCGCTATCAGCATCGCAGCGTCAAGGCCACGCGGCTGGTGGCGTCGGCCGCTTTCGGCGCGGGCATCCCGCTGGTGCTCCTGATTACTCTGGGCGGGCTGCTGTCGGTGGGCAATGACCACCTGGCGTCGGCCACTGATCCGATCATCGCGATCCGCGAACTGCTGCCGACCTGGATGGCCGTGCCGTACTTGATCACGGCGTTCGGCGGGCTGCTGCTCTCCAACAACCTGTCGGTGTACTCGGCGGGCCTGACCACGCTGACGCTGGGCCTCAAGATCAAGCGCGTGCACGCCGTGATCGTCGACATCGTGGCGATCTTCGCCGGCTCGATTTACTTCATGCTGATCGCCGACAGTTTCTACGGCCCGTTCATCACGTTCATTTCGATGCTCGCCGTGCCGATCACTGCGTGGGTCGGGATCTTCATCGTCGACCTGATGCGTCGCCACTATTACTCACCGGCTGACTTGATGGACGTCTCGCCGCGCAGTGCTTACTGGTATCGCGGTGGTATCGAGTGGCGTGCGCTGGGTGCGTGGGCCCTGGCCATTGTGCTCGGTTACAGCTTCACCACAGTCGCGACGACGCCGGAGAACGTGATATTCAAAGGTTTGCTGTCCGACTCGTGGTTCGGCCATAACGGGCTGGGCTGGATCGTCACCTTCCTGGTAGCGGGCGGTGTTTATGCCTTGCTGGGCGGTGCCCGTGACCGTCGTGTTGTTGCAGAAGAGGTTGTTCATGCCCGCTAGATTGCTTTACACCGGCCAGGTCGTTGTCGATCTGGTCATGGCCCTGGACGCCTTGCCTCGCTCCGGCGGTGATGTGCTCGCCCGCTCGGCGGCCTTTGAAACGGGCGGAGGATTCAACGTGATGGCCGCCGCACGACGCAGTGGCATGCCAACGCTGTATCTCGGTCGCCACGGCGCGGGGCGTTTCGGCGATCTGGCGCGGCAGGCCATGGCAGCAGAAGGCATCGACATCGCGGCGGCGGCGTCGACGGTTCAGGACACTGGCCTGTCAGTGGCGCTTATCGAGCCTTCGGCCGAGCGCTCGTTCATTTCCTACGTCGGTGCCGAGGGCGGTTTGTCGGCTGAAGATCTGCAGGGTGTCGATGTACAGCCTGAGGATTACGTCTTCGTCAGCGGCTACAGTTTGCTGCACGAAGGCAAGGTGTGGACGCTGCAGGACTGGCTCGCGCGGTTGCCGGCGGGGGCGGGCGTGGTGTTCGATCCGGGGCCACTGATCGATTCGCCCGAGGCGCCCGGGATGCAGGCGGTGTTGCCATTGATCACGCTGTGGACGAGCAATGCCGAAGAGGCGCTGCGCTTCACCGGGTGCGAGAGGATCGAAGCGGCCCTCGACAGACTGGCGCACTGGGTGCGCGACGACGCGTTATTGGTGGTACGTGATGGACCGAATGGCTGCTGGATCCGCGAGGGCGCCGAGACCCGACACGTGCGTGGCTTCCCGGTGACGGCCATCGACACCAACGGCGCCGGCGATGCCCATGCGGGCGTGTTGCTGGCCGGGCTGGCGTCAGGGCTTTCAGCTCCGGAGGCGGCATTGCGCGCCAATGCGGCCGCGGCCATCGCCGTCACCCGCTGGGGCCCGGCGACCGCACCGACGGCGGCAGAAGTGGATGAGTTAGTCGGCAGCAGCGAATTTCCCCTAGCACCCTGATGATCCCCGCCATCGCATAACCTGTAGGAGCGTGGATTGTCCCGCGGTCTGGCGCGAAGCGGCAGCCAATCCGCTGACTGCGGTTCCTCAGGAAGGACCGAGTCGTCCGGTTTTACGACTGCTGCGCAGCCGATCGCGGGACAAGCCACGCTCCTACGGCCTGCGGCCAGAATCAAACAGCGAGCTTGGTCACCCCAACCCGTACTTCTTCACCTTGTCGAATAACGTGGTCTTGGCCATGCCCAGTTCCTGGCTCGCCTGGCTGAGATTCCCGCCGCTGCGCTGCAACGCCTCGCTCAGCAGGTTCTTCTCGAACGCTTCCACGGCCTCAGCGAAATCCAGGCGTTGAGTGGCCACTTCCGCACCGGCGGTCTTGAACGCAGGCAGTCCCAATGCGTAGCGCTCGGCGACGTTGCGCAGCTCGCGCACATTGCCTGGCCAGTCGTGGGCCAGCAGCGCCGAGCGGGTATGGGCATCCAGCTGCGGCGATTCACGGTCGAAGCGCAACGAAGACTGCTGCAGAAAGTGTTCGAACAACTGCAGGATGTCTTCGCGCCGCTCCCGCAAGGGCGGCAGTTCGAGGGTCACCACGTTCAATCGGTAATACAGGTCGCTGCGGAACTGGCCCGCCTTGCTCAGGGCATTGAGCTCCGACTTGGTCGCCGCGATCACCCGGCAGTCCACCGCCACGCTATGGTTCGAACCCAGTCGCTCCAGGGTGCGCTCCTGCAGCACCCGCAGCAATTTGATCTGCAGGTTGATCGGCATGCTTTCCACTTCATCGAGAAACAGCGTGCCGTTGTGCGCATGTTCGATCTTGCCGATGCGGCGTTTGCCGGCGCCGGTGAAGGCGTTGGCCTCGTGACCGAATATCTCGCTCTCGAACAGGCTTTCCGGCAGGCCGCCGCAGTTCAGCGCGACGAATTGATGGTCATGGCGGCGGCTGAAGTCATGCAGGCAGCGGGCGACGAGTTCTTTGCCAGTGCCGGTTTCACCTTCGATCAGCACGTTGGCCGAGGTGTCCGCGACATTGGCGATCAGCGCGCGCAGGGTTTGCATCGCCTGGGAACGGCCAATGATCTTGCCTTCCAGAGAATCGCGCTCGGCCAGTTGCCGACGCAGCGACCAGACTTCCCGGGCCAGCCCGCGTTGCTCCAGGGCGCGGCGAGCGGCGTCGACCAGCCGCTCGGGGGAGAAGGGCTTTTCCATGAAATCGTAGGCGCCGTCGCGCATCGCGCCGACGGCCATCGACACATCACCGTGACCGGTGATCAGCACCACGGGCAGGGTCCGATCGCGTTCTTTCAGGCGCTTGAGCAGCTCAAGGCCGTCCATGCCGGGCAGGCGGATGTCACTGATGACGATGCCGGCGAAGTTCTCATTCACCAACGCCAGTGCCTCTTCGGCGCTGCCCACGCCCTGGCTGTGAATGTCTTCCAGCGCCAGCGCCTGCTGGCAGCCGAGCAGGACATGCGGGTCGTCTTCGACGATGAGGACCGTCAGATCAGTGTTCATGGTGTATTCCAGTACGACAGCGTTGCGTTCATCGCGATAGGACCCCGTGGCCGAAGTGCGCAATCCTGTAGGCGCGCGCTTGCCCGCGAAAGCGGTGTGTCAGGTTTGAACAAGGTGACTGCCCCAGTGCTCTCGCGGGCAGGCTCGCCGCCCCGGTGCCCGGCGATGCGTTGATCTCTCATACACCCGCCGCCCCGCGATCAACCAGAGGTAACACCAGCACGAACATCGTGCCGCCCTCGGCCGGGTCTTCAGCGTTGAGTGTGCCGCCTGCCGCTGCGGCGAGGCTGGCGGACAGCGTCAAACCCAATCCCAGCCCCTGTTCACCAGGCTTGGTGGTAAAGAAGGGTTCGAACAGGTGCTTGCGCGCTTCAGCGTCGATGCCGTGGCCGTTGTCTCGCACGCGCAACCGGTAGCGGCCCTCGAACACCTCACCTTCCAGCCACAGAATCGGCGACGGCTGCGCTTGCATGGCGTCCAGCGCGTTGCCGATCAGGTTGACCAGAATCTGCTCAAGGCGGGTCTGGTCGATCCCCAGCTCAACGTCGTCGATCTGCTGATGCAACTTCAGCGACGCATTGTCCAGGCGCGCCGCGAGCAACTGCAATGCAGCTTCGACTGCCTTGCCCAGGGACGCCTGACCTTTGTCTTCTCCGCGCCGGGCAAAGGCGCGCAGGCTGGCTGTGATGCGGCCCATGCGATCCACCAGATCGTTGATGGTGCGCAGGTTCGCACTCGCCGTGTCCAGCGCGCCCCGTTCGAGAAACCGAACGGTGTTGCCCGACAAGGTGCGCAGCGCCGCCAGTGGCTGATTCAGTTCATGGGCGATGCTGGTGGACATCTGGCCGATGGCCGCGAGTTTGCCGGCCTGGATCAATTCGTCCTGGGCCTGGCGCAGGGTTTCTTCAGCCTGGCGACGTTCACGAATCTGGCCCTTCAGGCGTTCGTTGCTGGCGCGCAGGTCGGCGGTGCGGTCGGTGATGCGCCGTTCGAGTTCGTTGTTCGCCTGCTCCAGCGCTTCCCGTGCGGCGAGGCGGGTGGAAATCACCTTGCGCCGCTCGTTCCAGGCAATCAGCAGAAACGCCACCAGCGCGCAGGCAACGGCGACCAGCATTCCCTGATTGGCGGCTTCTCTACGCAGGTCTTCCAGTGGTGTCAGCAGGGTCAGGTGCCAAGGCGTGTCAGCCAGTTCCCGGGTCTGCGCCAGATAACTCACCACCGTGTGCTCATGGTCGACGCTGGTGTTGGCAGGAAAGGTCAGCTTCTCGACCCCGTCGGCAATCGATTCACGTTCCAGCGGCACCAGTTCGTTGAGCGGCCACCAGTAATATTGCAGGCTGCGCGCCAGCCGCTCCTTGATCTCGGCGGTTAGCGGGCGGACTGATTTCAGCCGTCGCGCGGGGTCGCTGGAGAGGATGATGATGCCGTTCTCGTCGCTGACAAACGCCTCCAGGCGCGCGCGCTGCCAGCGTTCTTCCAGCGCTTCGAGCCGGACTTTGATCACCGCGACGCCGATGATCTTGCCTTTCTCTTCCAGCCCGTGGGCCAGGTAATAACCCGGTTCGCCGGTGGTGCTGCCGATGCCGTAGAAACGGCCCGGCAGACCGCGAATCGCGTCCTGATAATAGGCGCGGAAAGACAGGTCCTCACCGAGGTAACTGTCGGCGTCGCGCCAGTTGCTGGTCGCCAGCACCCGGCCGGTGGTGTCCAGCACATAAATGGCCCGACTGCGGCTGCGCCGATTCAGGCCTTCAAGATAATCGTTGACCTTGGAGCGCAACTCCCCAGACGGATGGTTGAGCAGGTCGGAAACATTGGATTCCAGCTCCAGCACGCTGGGCAGGTAGTTGTACTTGTTGATCTCGCTCTCGACGGTGCGCGCGTGCAGCTCCAGCTGACGCTGACCGTTTTCACCCAGCGCCTTGATGGCGTTCGTCTCGCTGTACAAATACGTGACGTATCCCAGCGCAATCATCAGCAGGATGATCAGCGGCGGCACGAACAGATGGCGAATCAGTCGAGGTTTCACGGCGAGTGATGGCGGCGCGGCGCGGTAGAGAGGGGGGTCGCATTTCATCACAGTCGTCCTGGACCGGCCAGCCGCCCGTTTCATGATTCATGAACGAGCGGCCGGTGGTTATTGCGCCCTCAAAGGGCTAATGCTTTTTAGTGCTGCAGGATTTTGTTGAGGAATTGCTGAGCCCGCTCGGAGCGCGCGTTGACGTCGCCGAAGAACTCTTCCTTCTGGCAGTCTTCGACGATCTGGCCTTTGTCCATGAAGATCACCCTGTCCGCCACTTTGCGGGCGAAGCCCATTTCGTGGGTCACGCACATCATGGTCATGCCTTCATGGGCCAGCTGCACCATCACGTCGAGCACTTCGTTGACCATTTCCGGGTCGAGTGCGGAGGTGGGTTCGTCGAACAGCATCACCACCGGGTCCATCGCCAGCGCGCGGGCAATCGCCACACGCTGTTGCTGACCGCCCGACAATTGCCCCGGGTGCTTGTGGGCATGGGCCGAGAGGCCGACACGTTCGAGCAGTTGCAGGCCTTTTTTCGTGGCTTCTTCCTTGCTGCGGCCCAGCACTTTGATCTGCGCGATGGTCAGGTTTTCGGTGATGGTCAGGTGCGGAAACAGCTCGAAATGCTGGAACACCATGCCCACGCGCGAACGCAGCTTCGGCAGATTGGTTTTCGGGTCAGCGATTGAGGTGCCATCGACCACGATATCGCCTTTCTGAAACGGCTCCAGCGCGTTGACGCACTTGATCAGCGTGGACTTGCCCGAGCCCGACGGGCCGCAGACCACAATCACTTCACCCTTTTTGACCTCAGTGCTGCAATCGGTCAGCACCTGGAAGTCCCCATACCACTTGTTGATATTTTTGATGGAAATCATACGGCTAACCTTTTTTGCATGAACTTGACCAGGCGCGACGCGGCGAAGCTGATCGTGAAGTACACCAGACCGGCGACAATCAGGAACTCGTTGGAGCGCCCGATGATGTCGCCGCTGGAGCGTGCCGAGTTGAGGAAGTCGACCAGACCGACCGTGTAGACCAGCGAGGTGTCCTGAAACAGGATGATGCTCTGCTGCAACAGCAGCGGGGTCATCTTGCGGAACGCCTGGGGCAGGATGATCAGACGCATCATCTGGCCGTAGGTCATGCCGAGCGCTTGAGCCGCGCCCATCTGGCCGCGGGAAATCGACTGTACGCCGGCCCGCACGATTTCACAGAAGTAGGCCGCCTCGAACATCATGAACGCCACGACGCAGGAGGTGAACGCGCCGATCGGCGTGTCTTCGCCGGTGATCCAGCGCAGCACGAACGGCACCGCCAGGTAGAACCAGGTGATGACCAACAGCAGCGGGATAGACCGGAAATAGTTGACGTAGGCGCCGGCAACACGTGACGCCAGCTTGTTCGACGACAACCGCATCAGCGCCAGAATCGTGCCGATGATGATGCCGCCCACAATGCCCATGGCCATCAACTGCAAGGTCATGAGCATGCCGTTCCACATGCCCGGGATGGCGGGAATCACTCCAGAGAAGTCCATTACTTACCTCCCACGGAGATCAGGCCCGGCACCGCGACCTTCTTCTCGACCAGACGCATGAGCAGCATCAGGCTCATGTTCAGGGTGAAGTAGATCAGCGTCGCCAGGGTGAAGGCTTCGAACAGGTTCGCGGAAAACTCGGCGGTCTGTTTGGTCTGCGCGAGCAACTCCATCAGGCCGATCAGCGACGCCACGGACGAGTTCTTGAACACGTTGAGGAATTCGGAGGTAAGCGGTGGAATGATGATCCGGTAAGCCTGGGGCAGCAGCACGTTCCAGTAGATCTGCGGCAGCTTGAAACCCATGGCACGGGCGGCGGACTCCTGTCCCACCGGCAGCGCCTGAATACCGGTGCGCACTTGCTCGCACACACGTGCGGCGGTGAACAGGCCCAGGCACACGACAACGCTCAGGAACGCCGAGGTGGTCGGATTAAGGTCTTGCTTGTACCACTCCTGCAGGTTTTCAGGCAGCAGATCCGGCACCAGGAAGTACCAGATGAACAGCTGCACCAGCAGTGGCACGTTACGGAAAATTTCCACGTAAATCGCGGCGATTGAAGAAACGATGCGGTTGGGCACCGTGCGCATGACACCGAGCACCGAGCCCAGCAGCAACGCAATGATCCAGGCAACGACGGCAATGGCGATGGTCCAGCCCAGCCCGGTGATGTACCAGTCCAGATAGGTTTCGCTGCCGACGCCCGTGGACTTGAAGAACACGCCCCAGTCCCAGTTGTAATTCATCAGGGTCTCCCCTCTTATCGATCGTTATGCACGCACGCGCCAGGTAGCGGCTTCCGGAAACGCAGGGCGTTTCCGGAAGTCAGGCTTTTCACGTTTTCAGAATGGCGGAGCGAAGGACTCAGGCCTTCTTGTCCGGCGCCGGCTTGTCGTTCGGGTTGGCGATCAGCGCCTTGAGCTGTTCGCTCATCGGGAACATCAGGTTCAGGCCTTTTGGTGGAATCGGCTGGGTGAACCACTTGTCGTAGATCTTGTTGATCTCGCCCGATTTGTAGGTCGCAACGATGGCGTCGTCGACGGCTTTCTTGAACGCAGGGTCTTCCTTGCGAACCATGCAGCCGTAGATTTCGTAGGACTGAGGAGTGCCGGTAACGGCCCAGTCGGTCGGCTTCTTGGCCTTGGCCATTTCGCCTGCGAGCAGGGCGTCGTCCATCATGAAGGCAACGGCGCGGCCCGATTCCAGCATCTGGAACGACTCGCCGTGGTCTTTGGCCGAAATCACGTTCATGCCCATCTGCTTGTCGGCGTTCATCGCCTTCAGGATGCGCTCGGACGTGGTGCCCGCCGTGGTCACGACGTTCTTGCCCTTGAGGTCGTCGAAGTCTTTGTAAGAGGAGTCAGCCTTGCTCAGCAGACGGGTGCCGATTTCGAAAATGCCGACGGAGAAGTCGACTTGCTGGGCGCGCTCGGCGTTGTTGGTGGTGGAGCCACATTCAACGTCGACGGTGCCATTCTGCACCAGCGGGATACGGGTCTGGGAGGTGACCAGGTTGTATTTGACCTTCAGGTCGGGCATGTCCAGGTCTTTCTTGATCGCTTCAACGATCTTCAGCTGGATGTCAGCGGAGTAGCCCACTGGCACGCCGGAAGCGTCAGCGATGTAGGAAAAAGGAATGGAGGAGTCGCGGTGACCGAGGGTGATGGTGCCGGACTCTTTGATTTTCTTCAGAGTGCCGGTGAGTTCGGCGGCGAAAACGGGAGTGGTGATCAGAGCGGCAGCAATGGCTGCGCCCAGGAGTTGGGGAACGATGCGCATCTGGTTTTCCTCGACATTGTTTTTTTTATTGGGCCGGTGTTGGACGGCCCTATCGTTTCAGAGCGCTTCAACGGCGGCCCAGTCAGGCGACACGCTACATCGAAGCAATCGTGCAAGAGTGTAGAGCATGAGTCATGCCAGAGATGTGGCAGAGGCTAAGCGCATGAAAGTGCTGGAGATTTACGCAGGAAGGATGTCAGAGGGGAGATTCGGCCGTCCGGGATTCCGAATCGGGTGGGGCAGGGTGTTCGGGAATCCGAATGAGGCTGGGGCTTGAGTCACCTGTAGGAGCGCGCTTGCCCGCGAAAGCGTCGTGCCAGTCAACGTCTCCATCAACTGACCCAATGCCATCGCGGGCAAGCGCGCTCCTACAGGAGATCAGTGCACCCTGATCAGGCTGTGAGGGGGGCGGTGACGACCATCAGGTCGATGGGGTTAATGCTGCCAGCCACTTTATCCAGGTACACCTGAACCTTCTGCTGCTCTTCCGGAGTAGTGAACAAGCCAAGCTTGGTCCGGCGCCACAGGATGTCTTCGGCCTTTGTCGCCCATTCCTCGCTGCACAGGTAATCCACTTCACGGCTGTACAGGCCACCGCCCAAGTGTTCGCCCATTTCGCTCAGGCCCTGGACGCCCTCGACGATGCGCCAGCTGCGTGAGCCATAAGTAATGGCCCAACGCCTGGCGATCTCCGCCGGCAGCCAAGTGCAACGCTGTTGCAACTCGGTGGCCAGTGCCTCGGGCGTGGTCATGCTTTCACCGCCCGGCAGGCTGGCTTTCGCGGTCCAGCTTGGCTTCATCTGCGGGAAGAACGGCGCCAGCTGCTGCATCGCCGACTCTGCCAGCTTGCGGTAGGTGGTCAGCTTGCCGCCGAACACGGAAAGGATTGGCGCTTCCTGAGCGCTGCCCGACAGCGACAAGGTGTAGTCACGGGTGATCGCCGACGGGTTGTCCGACTCGTCATTGCACAGCGGACGCACGCCAGACCACGTGCTCAGAATGTCAGCGCGGCTGAGTTGCTTCTTGAAGTGATCGTTGACGATCTTCAGCAGGTAATCGGTCTCGCCTTCGGTGATCGCTACTTTACCCGGATCGTCAGAGTATTCACGGTCGGTGGTACCGATGATGGTGAAGCGCTCCAGGTACGGAATGGCGAACACGATGCGCTGATCTTCGTTCTGCAGAATGAACGCGTTTTCGCCTTCGTACAGTTTTGGCACGATCAAGTGGCTGCCCTGAATCAGGCGAATGCCGTACTGCGATTCGAGCTTCAAGTCTTCACGAATGAATTTGGCGACCCATGGACCGGCTGCGTTGACCAGCGCTTTGGCGCGAATGGAAAACAGGCTGCCGTCCGCGCGCTCCATGTTCATGTGCCACAGACCGCCGCTGCGACGGGCGCCCAGGCAGCGGGTCTGGGTATGAATGTGCGCGCCTTTTTCACGGGCGGCCATGGCGTTGAGGACGACCAGACGGGCATCGTCAACCCAGCAATCGGAGTATTCAAAACCCTTGGTGATCGAGCTGTTCAGCGGGCTGCTGGCGCCGAAACGAATGGTCTTCGATGCGGCCAGCTTCTCGCGCTTGCCAAGGTGGTCATAGAGGAACAGACCGGCACGGATCATCCACGCGGGGCGCAGGTGCGGGCGGTGAGGCAGCACAAAGCGCATCGGCTTGACGATGTGCGGCGCTTTTTCCAGCAGCACCTCACGTTCGGCAAGCGCTTCGCGAACCAGACGGAATTCGTAATGTTCAAGGTAGCGCAGGCCACCGTGAATCAGCTTGCTGCTGGCTGACGAGGTGTGGCTGGCGAGGTCGTCCTTCTCGCAGAGAAAGACCGAAAGGCCCCGGCCCGATGCGTCTGCCGCGATGCCGACACCATTGATGCCACCACCGATCACGGCAACGTCATAGACCTCGGAAAGGGGTGGGGTCGGCAAACTGGACTGGGCCATCGGGGCCTCCTGAGTGTTCGATCGCGTTCGAATGTTGCCTTAGACGGAGGGCGAATTCGAACATTTATGTTCATTTCCGAAAATAGTAGCGCAATAAGGCGCACGCAGCCACTCAGTATTCATTGAAAATACTGATCAGAGGGAAGGGAAAGGAACAAAAGCGAACATCGGAGGGTGAGCGAGCGCCGCAATCGCGCTCGCTCATGGATCGGGGGTTAAACCACTTCCAGCCGAATCTTGTTCTGCGTCAGCAGTTGCGCCAGCGCAGGCACGGGCGTTTGGTCGGTCACCAGGCAGTCGATCAGCGTGATCGGTCCCAGTCGAACCATCGCGTTTCGGCCGAACTTGCTGGAGTCCGCGGCCAGGATCACCTGACGCGCGTTGGCGATGATCGCCTGGGAAACGCGCACTTCCTGATAATCGAAATCCAGCAGGCTGCCGTCCTCATCGATACCGCTGATGCCCACCAGAGCGAAATCGACTTTGAACTGCGTGATGAAATCCACGCTCGCCTGACCGACCACGCCACCGTCCCGGCGCACGTTGCCGCCCGCCAGCAGTACCTCGAAGTCGTCCTTGCCGCTGAGAATCGACGCCACGTGCAGGTTGTTGGTGATGATCTTCAGGTGGTTATGGTTGAGCAGCGCGCGGGCAATAGATTCGGTGGTGGTGCCGATGTTGATGAACAGCGACGCGTGATCCGGGATCTGCGCGGCAATGGCCTCGGCGATGCGTTGCTTCTCATCGCGCATCTGATCGGCGCGCATGGCGTAGGCAGTGTTTTCGATGCTGGAATCATAGGCCGCACCGCCGTGGTAGCGACGCAGCAGATTCATTTCCGCGAGCTGATTGATGTCGCGGCGGATGGTTTGCGGGGTCACGACGAACAGCTGCGCCATTTCCTCGATGCTGACGTAGCCGCGCTCACGGACCAGCTCGAGGATCTGCTGTTGACGGGGTGGCAGATTCATTTTTTATCCTTCGGGCACGGGCGCCCATGATGCCGCAGGCAGCCATTACCTGTCAGCCGGAAAAAATGCCCCTGACGCCCCGTTCGGGATCGCGCTTATTCGACCTCTTCGTGGGGTTCCCAGTCGCGCGTGCGGTCTACTGCCTTGCGCCAGCCGGCGTAGAGCTTTTCCTTCTCGGCGTCATCGCATTGCGGCTCGAACTTGCGCTCGATGACCGCCTTGCCCTTCAGCTCGTCCAACCCGCTCCAGAACCCGATCGCCAAGCCCGCCAGATAGGCCGCACCCAATGCCGTGGTTTCACGCATTTTAGGGCGCTCCACCGGCGTGCCGAGAATGTCGGCCTGGAACTGCATGAGGAAGTTGTTCGCCACTGCGCCGCCGTCAACGCGAAGGGCCTTGAGCGGCTCGCCGGCATCCTGTTGCATGGCGTCGAGCACGTCGCGGGTCTGGTAGGCGATGGACTCCAGCGCGGCCCGAATGATGTGATCGACCTTCACGCCACGGGTCAGGCCGAACAAGGCGCCCCGTGCATAGGGGTCCCAGTAGGGCGCGCCCAGACCGGTGAAGGCTGGTACCAGATAGACGCCATTGCTGTTTTTCACCTTGGTGGCGAAGTATTCGGTGTCCATGGAGTCGTTGACGATTTTCAGCTCGTCACGCAGCCACTGCACGGTAGACCCGCCGTTGAATACCGCGCCTTCCAGCGCGTACGCCACTTCGCCGCGCGGACCGCAACCGATGGTGGTGAGCATACCGTGGCTGGATTTGACGGCTTTCTTGCCCGTGTTCATCAGCAGGAAGCAGCCGGTGCCGTAGGTGTTCTTCGCCTGACCCGGCTCGACGCACATCTGGCCGAACAATGCCGATTGCTGATCGCCGGCGATCCCGGCGATAGGGATGCCGCTTTTGCTGTGGCCATACACTTCAGATGACGACTTGACCTCCGGCAACATCTCCCGGGGCACGTCGAGCACGTCGAGCATGCGCTGATCCCACTCCAGCGTGTGGATGTTGAACATCATCGTGCGCGAGGCGTTGGTGTAGTCGGTGACGTGCACCTTGCCGCCGGTAAATTTCCAGATCAGCCAGCTGTCGACCGTGCCGAACAGCAACTCGCCACGGCGGGCGCGCTCGCGGCTGCCTTCAACGTGATCAAGAATCCACTTCAGTTTGCTGCCGGAAAAGTACGGATCGATGACCAGCCCGGTGGTGTCCCGGATGTAGTCTCCCAGACCGTCACGCTTGAGTTGCTGGCAGATCTCGGTGCTGCGACGGCATTGCCAGACCACGGCGTTGTAGATCGGCCGGCCGGTGTCCTTTTCCCAGACCACCGTGGTTTCACGCTGGTTGGTGATACCGATCGCGGCGATCTGGTTGTGATGCAGATTCGCCTGCGCCAGCACCTTGGTCATGCACGCGGTCTGGGTCGCGAAGATCTCCATCGGATCGTGCTCGACCCAGCCAGGCTGGGGATAGTGCTGAACGAACTCGCTCTGGGCGCTGCTGACCACGTTGGCGTCGCGGTCAAAAATGATGGCGCGGGAGCTGGTGGTGCCTTGATCCAGAGCGATGATGTAATTCTTATTTTCGGTGTCGGTCATGGTGAATGCCTGGTGATGTAGCGAGTTTCCGGAAACGGCCGTCCGTTTTGTTGCCTGTGCGAGGTGCCTTTGCGCACTGAATACCGGGATGGCGTCAAGGAAGCAAGCGGGATATTCGTATTCGAAAAAATATAGACGTAAACGAACCTTGTCAAAGGTCGAAAACGAACCTTGTCGATGAATGTTCCAAGACGCCGATATTAGTGGATAAGTCCTTCTCGAATGCAGGCATTTCGATAACTGATGGCCTAAAGTATCGTCAGCAAAAGAGAAAGTATCTGGCTGTCTGGAGTGCTGCATGACCCCTGCATTGGATTTACTGAAAAAGGTTCGCGCCGAACATCGCGTCCACAGTTACGAGCACGATCCCAAAGCCGCTTCGTATGGCCTGGAGGCGGCAGAGAAGCTCGATCTGGCCCCCGCTCAGGTGTTCAAGACGCTGCTGGCCAGTACTGAAAAAGGCGAGTTGCTGGTCGCCGTGGTCCCGGTGGTGGGATCGCTGGACCTCAAAGCCCTGGCCCATGCGGCAGGCGCGAAGAAGGCTGAAATGGCGGACCCGGCCGCTGCCCAGCGTGCCACGGGCTATCTGCTGGGCGGGATCAGCCCGCTGGGGCAGAAGAAAAGGCTGCGCACTTTCATTGATGAGTCCGCTCAACCGTTCGCGACGATTTTTGTCAGCGCAGGTCGGCGCGGGCTTGAAGTCGAACTGCCCGCCGCGGTACTTGCGCAACACACCAGTGCGACCTTTGCCCGGATCGGCCGGGAATGATTCGCCGGGTACGTCAGAAATGACTGACCCTTTCATGCGGGGAAATTGACCGCAGACCGGCAGCGCCCGAACCGGGTCGCTGCATTTCTTTACTCGGGGATGCCTTCCATGCAGCTTGAATTCCATCAGGTCGATGCCTTCACCGACCGCCCGTTCTCAGGCAACCCGGCGATGGTCTACCGCCTGGACGCCTGGCTTTCCGACCCACTTATGCAGCACATTGCGGCAGAGCATAATTTGTCGGAGACCGCCTTTCTGGTCCGTGAAGGCGCGGGCTGGCACATACGCTGGTTCACCCCGACCCACGAAGTGCCATTGTGCGGGCATGCGACCCTGGCCAGCGCCTTCGTGCTGTTCGAGAAGTACGGCGAGAAGGCCGAGGTTATCCACTTCGTGAGTAAATCAGGCGAGTTGAGTGTCAGCCGTGAAGGCAATCGGCTTGTGCTGGACTTCCCATCGATCCCACCCGCCGAGAAGGGTGTGACGGTGGAGATCGAACGCGCCCTTGGCGTCTCCGTCGTCGATGTGCTGAGTGCGGTTGAATTGCTCGTGGTACTGGAGTCAGAACAGGCTGTTCGCGATTGCAAACCCGACTTCGCCGCCATCGCGCGTCTGCCGTGGCCTGGGGTGATCGTCACCGCCAAGGCGGATGGCGAACGCTACGATTTTGTCTCGCGCTACTTTGCGCCGGGCATCGGCATCAACGAAGACCCGGTCACGGGCTCGACGCACTGCAGCCTCATTCCCTACTGGTCGGCCCGGCTGAACAAATTCAGCCTGACCGGTTATCAGGCGTCGGCGCGGGGAGGGGAGCTGTTCTGTCGGTTGGAGGGGGAACGCGTGAAAATCGGCGGGCACGCGACGCTGGTGGCCAGCTGCGCCTTGATCCTGAGCTAGTTGCTATTGGGCTAACTAGTGCATGAGCGTGAGTGGCAGGCCTTCAGATCGCCACGTCCCGATGCACCGGAACGCTCCGATGCACCGGCACGCTGCCCGAAGCCGGGAACAGCACCAGATGCTCGGCTGACACTTCGAAGCTGACCTGATCCCCCGCGCGCAGATCCACGTGGCTGGGGAACAACGCTTCCAGTTGCGTGCCGGTCGGTAACTGCAGGCGATACAGGGTGGCCGCGCCCTGAAACGTCAGGCTCGCGACGCGAGCCTTGATCGGGCTGTGGGGCGCATAAACGATGTCGTCAGGTCGCAGCAACACATCCATTGGGGTGCCTGGCGCGCCGGGGTACGCACGATTGCCGCGCAGCACGCCCAGCTCGGTCTGCACTGATTCGGCATCGATCATTTGCCCGCGAATGAAATAACCCTGACCGACGAAACTGGCGACATAAGGCGTCGCCGGCTCGTGATAAAGGTTGTAGGGAGTGTCCCACTGCTCCAGCCGACCGTCCCTGAACACACCGACGTGATCACTCACGGCAAAGGCTTCCTCCTGGTCGTGGGTCACCAGAATCGCGCTGGTGCCACGGGCTTTGAGAATGTCGCGCACCTCGTGGCTCAGGCGTCGACGCAACTCGCCATCCAGGTTTGAAAACGGTTCATCGAGCAGCAACAACTGTGGCTCAGGGGCGAGCGCACGGGCCAGCGCCACCCTTTGCTGCTGTCCACCGGACAGCTCATGGGGATGACGTGTGCCCAGCGCGCCGAGATTGACCAGCTCCAGCATTTCCTGAACCACCTGCTTTTGGCGCGGGTGATTGCGGATGCCGAAGGCGATGTTGTCCGCGACTGTGAGGTGGGGGAACAGGGCGTAATCCTGAAACACCATACCGATCCGGCGCTTCTCCGGGGCCAGGGTAAACCCGGGGCGGGAAATGACTTCACCCGCCAGCGTGATGTCGCCTTCGTGGACCGGCTCGAAACCGGCGATGGCGCGCAAGGTAGTGGTCTTGCCGCAGCCGGACGACCCCAGCAGGCAACCGATGTCGCCCGCATTCAGGTGCAGATTGAGGTGCTGCACCACGCGTTGGTCCTGATAACCACAGGCGAGGTTATGCAGCGTCAGCAGCAGGGGCTGACTCATGGGGCAGTGAGGGCCGGGGCCACGAGGAATTCGAGCAGGGCCTTCTGCGCATGCAGCCGGTTCTCCGCCTGATCCCACGCTACCGAACGCGGGTCATCCAGCAGGTCTTCGCTGATCTCTTCACCACGGTGCGCCGGCAGGCAGTGCATGAAAATCACATCGTCGGCAGCGCGGTCGAGCATCTCGCGGGTGACCTGGAAAGGCTTGAACAGGGCCAGGCGCTTGGCAGCTTCTTCTTCCTGGCCCATGGACGTCCAGACATCGGTGGAGACCAGGTGCGCGCCTTTCACCGCTTCTTGGGGATCACGGGTCAGGGTCACGCGATCGCCCGCCAGGGTCAGGAAATGCTCACTGGGTTCGTAGCCTTTCGGGCAGGCGACACGCAGCTGAAAGTCGAACTGAATCGCTGCTTCTATATAGCTGTTGCACATGTTGTTGCCATCGCCGATCCACGCCACGGTCTTGCCCTGAATGGAGCCGCGGTGTTCGAGAAAGGTTTGCATGTCGGCCAGCAACTGGCAGGGATGAAGGTCATCTGACAGGCCGTTGATCACCGGTACGCGGGAGTGGGCGGCGAACTCGGTAAGGTTGCTGTGGGCGAAGGTCCGGATCATCACGGCATCGACCATCCGCGACATGACCCGCGCGCCATCGGCGATCGGCTCGCCACGGCCCAGCTGGGTGTCCCGAGGGGAGAGGAAAATGGCCTGGCCGCCCAGCTGGATCATGCCGGCTTCGAACGAGACGCGGGTCCGGGTCGAGGACTTCTCGAAGATCATCGCCAGGATGCGGCCCTTCAATGGCTCGAAAAGCACGCCTCGATTTCGCAGGTCCTTCAGCTCAACGCCACGACGAATCACCCCGACCAGCTCAGCGGGGGTGTAGTCCATCATCGAGAGAAAGTGCCTTGCGCTCATCATTAACTACCTTGTCTGCAACAGACCGCAGATCCTCAAAGCCGGGTTTTTTCGGAAAAACGGGCGAGACCTGCGGCGAAAGCCGCACGGGGCGACGAATAGGGAAGGCGCGAGGGTATAAGAAAATGTCGCCTGATGCCAAGGCCCGCCGTGACGGAAAATCGTCGTCGGACGTTCGGTAGCCTGAAAACGGCGTTCGCAGGACGCTTTTCATGTAACGAAGTGCTACAGTCATCATTCTGCGCAGGCCATTCGCCATCGCATTAGTCCTGATTGGACAGTCCGCTTGTAGCGCTGTTTGGCGTCGCCGCGATGACTGCCCGATCCGCAACAGTCGCAAACCACTGTGCAGCCTTATGCGACATGCTTCACGCCGCGGAAACCCGGACGTTTCCTAAACCATCGGCGTGGGTTATAAAGGCGGCTTATGTCCTCCAAAAGAGGTGGGGAATGGATTCAAAAGAGCAACAACTGACGGAACTGCTCGGGCTGACGGCTCGAACCCTTACGCACCTCACGGCGTCCATGACGTCGATGTCGTTCGAACTGATGCGCAGCGAAGACGAAGTGACCCGTTCTGCGGGACGCCGGATGATCGATCGCATGGCAACCATCAGCGCAGGACTCGACGAGCACTGGCGGCTGATCGGCGAACTCACCGGCATTCAGGTGTCTCAGGAACAGATCGAAACGGTTCATGAGGTGCAGATGCAGCGCAAGGTGGTCACGCCTATCGGTGGCACCGCTTCCTGAGTCGCGTGTCCTTCATCGGGTGAGCTATCGGCTCGCCTGATGCCGCCCGATTCACGGCACTGACATTTCTGGCGCATCGCCCGGACAGGTCCCATAGTTTTGTATCCGCGATCGCTTGATCGCCCTATAAAAACTCGAGACTGGCGATGACCAAGACTCTCCACCACCGTGCCTGTCACCTGTGCGAGGCGATTTGCGGCCTCACCCTCGAAACCACCCTGCAGGACGACGCCAGCACCCTGATCACCTCGATCAAGGGCGATGCGCAGGACACCTTCAGTCGCGGGCATATCTGCCCCAAAGCCGTCGCGCTGCAAGACATCCAGAATGATCCCGATCGCCTCCGCCAGCCGATGCAGCGCATTGGCAATGACTGGCAGCCGATCGAGTGGCAGGCCGCGTTTGATCTGATCGCCGAGCGCCTGGCCGACATTCGGGCACGTCACGGGCAGAACGCGGTGGCGGTGTACCAGGGCAACCCCAGCGTGCACAACTATGGGCTGATGACCCACAGCAACTATTTTCTCGGGCTGCTGAAAACCCGTAACCGCTATTCCGCAACCTCCGTGGACCAGCTGCCTCATCACCTGACCAGTCATTTGATGTACGGCCACGGCCTGCTGCTGCCCATCGCCGACATTGACCACACCGATTTCATGCTCATCCTCGGCGGTAATCCGCTGGCGTCCAACGGCAGCATCATGACCGTGCCTGACGTTGAGAAGCGTCTGAAAGCGATTCAGGCCCGTGGCGGCAAAGTCGTTGTGGTCGATCCGCGCCGCAGCGAAACCGCCGCCATAGCCGATAAGCACCTGTTCATCCGGCCGGGCGGCGACGCGGCGTTTCTGTTTGGCCTGCTGCACACCCTGTTTGCCGAAGGCCTGACCCGTGAGAGCCACCTTGCGGTTGATGGTCTTGAGGAAGTCCGCGCCGCCGTCAGCGAGATGAACGCCGACGCCATGAGCCCTCGATGCGGCGTGCCCGCCGAGCAGATCAGGCAGCTCGCTCGGGATTTCGCCGCTGCCAAAAGCGGTGTGTGTTACGGGCGCATGGGCATTTCCACCCAGGCGTTCGGCACCCTGTGCCACTGGCTGGTGCAACTGATCAATCTGGTCACCGGTAATCTTGACCGTGAAGGCGGTGCTCTGTGCACCGAGCCCGCGCTGGATCTGGTGGCGTCGACGTCAGGAGGCAGCTTCAATCGCTGGCAGAGTCGCGTCTCCCAACTGCCGGAGTACGGCGGCGAGCTGCCGGTTTCTGCGCTGGCCGAGGAAATGCTGACCCCGGGAGAAGGGCAGATCAAGGCGCTGATCACCGTTGCGGGTAATCCGGTGTTGTCGACGCCCAACGGACGTCAGCTTGATACTGCGCTCGAAGGCCTTGAATTCATGGTCAGCGTCGATTTGTATATCAACGAAACCACGCGGCACGCGGACCTTATTCTGCCGTCGACGTCGGCGCTGGAAAATGACCACTACGACACCACGTTCAACATGTTTGCCGTGCGCAACGTCACCCGGTTCAACCGCGCGATCCTCGCCAAGCCAGAGGGCGCACTGCACGACTGGGAAATCTTTGTCGGGCTCGCCCAGGCCTTCGCGCTGAAAACCGGCCGCGAGCTGAAACCGACGATGCCGCCGGCGCAGATGGTCGATCGCGGTTTGCGCGCCGGGCTGTACGGTGATGCTTCGCCGTTTAAGCTGTCCCTGGAGACACTGGCGCAGTATCCCCACGGTCTGGACCTAGGCCCGCTCAAGCCCAATCTCGCTGCGCGCCTCAAAACCATCAACCAGCGCGTGCAAGCCGCGCCGCCATTGATTCTCGCTGACCTTGCCCGCTTTGCCGGAGTGCTTGCGCCTGACGCTGATGGCCTGATGCTCATCGGTCGGCGCCATGTGCGCAGCAATAATTCATGGATGCACAATTACCATCGTCTGGTGAAAGGCAAGCCGCGGCATCAGTTGCTGATGCACCCCGACGACTTGCTCAGCCGGGGCTTGATGGACGGTCAGCGAGTCAGGGTCAGCTCTCGGGTCGGCGCGATCGAGGTCGAAGTGATGAGCAGCGCGGACATGATGCCCGGGGTTGTCAGCCTGCCCCACGGCTGGGGTCACGGTCGTCCGGGCGTGAAAATGGAAACCGCGGCGGCCCAGCCAGGTGAGAGCGCCAACGACCTGACTGACGAGCGGACACTGGACGGGATTTCCGGGAACGCCGTGCTCAACGGGGTGCCGGTGACCGTGGCAGCGGCATGACGGCCTTCATTTCCCGAGGAGCCGCCATGGCCAAGACCAAGCGTTATGCTCGGGAATCGTTTAGAATGCGCCACCGTGTCGACACATACAGTCGTAAAGTTTAGCCGAGGTGCTCCATGGATATTATCGAAACGATCAAAGACCAGATTGCCAGCAACACCGTTCTGCTTTACATGAAAGGCGCTCCGAATGCCCCGCAGTGTGGCTTTTCGGCCAAGGCTTCTCAGGCACTGATGGCGTGTGGCGAAAAGTTCGCGTACGTCGATATCCTGCAGAACCCGGAAATCCGCGCCAACCTGCCGAAGTACGCCAACTGGCCAACGTTCCCGCAGCTGTGGGTCGGTGGTGAGCTGGTCGGCGGTAGCGACATCATCACTGAAATGCAGGCTGACGGTTCGCTGCAGGAACTGGTGAAAGCCGCTGTTGCGAAAAACGCCACTGCCTGATTTCCGCAGTCGTAAAAAAGCCCCGCTCTCTGCCGAGAAGCGGGGCTTTTTATTGAGCGGTGTCAGGGACGACTATCAGTCCTCTTCGCCCATCTGAGACTGCAGGTAGTTCTCGATGCCGACCTTGTCGATCAGGCCCAACTGGGTTTCCAGCCAGTCGATGTGCTCTTCTTCCGATTCCAGAATGTCTTCCAGCATCTCGCGGCTGCCGAAATCGCCGACGGTTTCGCAGTGCGCGATGGCGGCTTTCAAATCGGCGTGGCCCTTGCGCTCGATGCGCAGGTCACACTCAAGCATTTCTTTGGTGTGCTCGCCGATCAGGATCTTGCCCAGGTCCTGCAGGTTCGGGAGGCCTTCCAGAAACAGGATGCGCTTGATCAGTTTGTCAGCGTGTTTCATCTCGTCGATGGATTCGTGGTACTCGTGTTTGCCCAGCTTGTTCAGGCCCCAGTCTTCATACATGCGCGCATGCAGGAAGTACTGGTTGATCGCGACCAGCTCGTTACCGAGGATCTTGTTGAGATGCTGGATGACTGTGATGTCGCCTTTCATGATCGGGTCCTGTCGAAGATATAGGTAATGCAGGCGGGAAGTCTGAGCCCAGCCTATAACTCTGTCAAACCTAAGTTATTGAATAATAAGTGAAAATAAATAGGAATAAGAATGTTTGTGTTCCGCATCTTGTTGCTAAGCGATTGAATTAAAGGCATAAAAAAACCGGACAGGGCCCGGTTTTGTTTGAAAGCGGTCTTTCAGGCAGCTGAAAATTCTGCGGGATAGGCGAGGGCGGCGTGGCTGGTTTGCAGCTCGGTCAGGGTTTCACGCACCACTTCCTTGGCGAGGCAGGCACATTTCCCACACTTGCTGGCGACACCGAGGGTCTCGCGGACGTCACGATAGCTGCAGCATCCTTCCATGATTGCTTCACGGATTTGTCCGTCGGTAACACCTTGGCAGAGGCAGACATACATATAAGAAACCGTCGCTGAGTGATTGGCTCAATGCGAGGGATACTAATGTTAATGAGAATGCTTGTCAAAACTACTCAGGCTTCTTCGCGTGGCTACCGATGAGTGGTCGGCTGCGGCGATAGGCATGATCGCTTGTGAGGGTTGTGTGTGTATCCATTATCGGCGGTGGTGCTGATTACGGTTCCGCCCTTACGGCGGGTCACTTTTTCCAAGAGCCGAAAAAGTAACCAAAAAGGCCCTGCTCCTGGTTGGGTTCCTCCTTCGTCGGAATACCTTCACTCCGGTCTCGCTCCGTGGGCCCGCCGCCATCCGCCATCCATGGCGGGGGGCGGCTCTCGCGGCATCCATGCCGCTCGGCCCACTGCGCGAGACCTGCGTTCAGCCTGCACCCAAGTCGCGTTCTGCGGTGACTGAACCTTTTGCGTAAGAAGATCAAAAACAGATCAAGAGCAGATCAAAAGCAGATCAAAAGCGGATCAAAAGCTTCCCGGCTGAAGCCGGTCCCACGGGTTGTACGCGACCTGCTTTTTAGTGGGACCGGCTTTAGCCGGGAAGGGGCCAGTCGGGACGCAGAGTGTTGGAGGGGACTGATTTATTTACACGCTTCTCCGTAAATTAATCAGTCCCCGGCTAGCGATAAAAAAACCGGCCACATGGGCCGGTTCTTGTATCGCGCAGCCGCATCGACTCAGTTATCGAAGTCGTGCCAGCCGCCCATTTCTTTCCAGCGGTTGACGATGCCGCAGAAGAGCTCGGCAGTCTTTTCGGTGTCGTAACGGGCCGAATGGGCCTCGCGGCCGTCGAAATCGATGTCCGCCGACTGGCAGGCTTTTGCCAGAACAGTCTGACCGTACGCCAGGCCCGCCAGCGTCGCGGTGTCGAAGCTGGAGAACGGATGGAACGGGTTACGCTTCATGTCGAGCCGCGCAACCGCTGCGTTGAGAAAGCCCAGGTCAAAGCTGGCATTGTGGCCGACCAGAATTGCCCGCTTGCAGCCGTTGGCTTTCAGCGCCTTGCGGATGCCGCGGAAGATGTCCGTCAGCGCGGTTTCTTCGCTCACGGCCATGCGCAGCGGGTGGTCCAGCTTGATGCCGGTGAACTCCAGCGCCGCCGCTTCAACATTAGCGCCTTCGAAGGGTTCGACACGGAAGAAATACGTGTGGTCAGGAAAGACAAAGCCCTTCTCGTCCATGCCAATCGTCGTGGCTGCGATTTCCAGCAACGCATCAGTGGCGCAGTTGAACCCGCCTGTTTCTACGTCAACCACAACGGGCAGGTAACCTCGAAAACGGGCAGCCATCGGGTGCCGGGACCCTGTACCGCCACCGGAACCTTCTTGCTCGTCTTCGTAATGTTCTTCACTCACGCGTGTTCCTCCAGCAGGCGCCAGCGCAGTTTTTCACCGGCGCGCAGCGGGATAACAGAAAGCTCGCCAAACGGCAGGCTGGCGGGGGCCGTCCATTCGTCACGAACCAGAGTAATGGTGTCGGTGTTGGTCGGCAGGCCATAGAACGCCGGGCCGTGGAGACTGGCGAAACCTTCCAGCTTGTCCAGCGCATTGCGTGACTCGAATGCCTCGGCGTACAGCTCGATGGCGGCGAATGCGGTGTAGCAGCCGGCACAACCGCATGCCGCTTCTTTGGCGTGCTGCGCGTGGGGCGCGGAGTCCGTTCCGAGGAAGAACTTGCTGCTGCCGCTGGTGGCGGCATCGAGCAGGGCGACCTGGTGGGTGTTGCGCTTGAGAATCGGCAAGCAGTAGAAGTGGGGACGGATGCCACCCACCAGCATGTGGTTGCGGTTATACAACAAGTGGTGCGCAGTGATGGTCGCACCGACATTGGCCGAGGCTTCATTCACGAACTGCACGGCGTCGGCGGTGGTGATGTGTTCGAACACCACTTTCAACGTCGGAAAACGCTCGACGACACGACGCATGTGTTCATCGATGAAAATCTTTTCGCGGTCGAACACGTCGATGTCGCCGCGGGTCACTTCGCCGTGAATCAACAGCGGCAGGCCCACTTCAGCCATCGCCTCGAGCACCGGAAAGATCTTGTCGACGCTGGTCACGCCCGAATCGGAATTGGTAGTCGCGCCTGCCGGGTACAACTTGGCGGCATACACGAAGCCACTGGCCTTCGCGGCGCGAATCTCTTCGGGCTGCGTCAGGTCGGTGAGATAAAGCACCATCAGCGGCTCGAAGCGGCTGCCGTGCGGACGTGCAGCGAGGATGCGCTGACGATAGGCGTCCGCTTGCTCCGCGTTGCGTACCGGAGGCACGAGGTTCGGCATGATGATCGCGCGGCCAAAAGTGCGCGCTACGTCGGCGACGGTGTGGGGCAAAACAGCGCCATCTCGAAGATGGATATGCCAGTCGTCGGGGCGCAGGAGGGTCAGGCGTTCGGACATTGGGGATTCCAGGCGGGTCAAACTCGCTGGGAATGCTACCGGAAAAGACTCCTCCAGGCACTCGCTATCAAGTTTTGCGGGAAGTTACCGATAGCCACGTGTAAGTCATTAATCTTGTTACGCGTGAATTTAGTGGAGCCTCCCGTGCGCCAGCGATATCTAGCCCTGCTCAGCGTGTTTGCCAGCCTGCCGGCCGTGGCGCTCACCTTCCAGACCCGTCTGGAGAATATTGAGTGGAAGGTGGAAGGCGACCAGTTCGAGTGCAGACTGACTCAACCGATCGCCGATTTCGGCGCCGGCGAGTTCGTGCGGCGCGCGGGTGAGCAGCCGACGTTTCGCTTGAAAGCAAATGGCTACAGTCTGGCGTCCGGTTCGGCCATGTTGATTGCCGCTGCGGCGCCTTGGCAGCCGGGTCGCAGTGATCTCAATCTTGGTGCGGTGAAAGTCGGCAGCGGCGAGATTCCCTTTAATACCAATCAGGCCCAGGCGACGCGTCTGATCGCCGGTTTGATGGAAGGGCGCAGCCCGACCATTCGTCACACCTTGCGCGATGGCGGCGGTGCGATGGAAGTGCGGCTGTTACCGGTGAAATTCAGCAAGGCCTACGGTGACTTCCAAGTCTGTACCGCGAAGCTGTTGCCGATGAATTTCGAGCAAGTCCGACAGTCCGAGATCGGCTTCCCGGGTGGCGGCATCGAGCTGGACGCTACGGCCAAGCGCAAGCTGGACACCGTGTTGGCTTATATGAAGGCTGATCCGACGGTCAATCACGTCGAACTCGACGGCCACTCCGACAACAGCGGCAACCGGTTGACCAACCGCGATCTGTCGCGGCGTCGTGCGCTGTCGGTGATGGACTACCTCAAAGCCCAGGGCATCCCGGAAGAGCAGATCACCCTGCGTTTCCACGGCGAGCAATATCCGCTGGCGCCGAACACCAACAATGCCAATCGCGCGCGCAACCGTCGGGTGAATATTCACCTGGAGCGTGTGGCGCAGCAGACCCCAACCGTGCCGCCATCCGCTGCACCTGCACCTGCACCTGCACCGGCTCCGTTGCCAGGGCCTGCGGCATCGCCAACCCCTGGCGCTGCGCCTGCCACAGCGGCAAGTACGACGCCCGCCAAGGCCTCTTGATGATGGGCAGCCAAGTCGTCTGACTGAAAGAATCTGTCGCTTTGTCGTCAGAAGCTGTCGCGACACTGTAAATTCCCGCGCGTGAACGGTAAACTCGTCGGTTTTCCGTACAACGCGTTGGAGTGATGGCATGGCGGACGTAAACAAGGTAGTTCTCGCGTATTCCGGTGGCCTGGATACTTCGGTAATCCTCAAGTGGCTGCAAGACACGTATAACTGCGAGGTGGTGACCTTCACCGCTGACCTGGGTCAGGGCGAAGAAGTCGAGCCAGCACGCGCCAAGGCGCAAGCCATGGGCGTCAAAGAAATCTACATCGACGACCTGCGCGAAGAGTTCGTGCGTGATTTCGTGTTCCCGATGTTCCGCGCCAACACCGTCTACGAAGGCGAGTACCTGCTGGGTACTTCCATCGCGCGTCCCCTGATCGCCAAACGCCTCATCGAAATCGCCAACGAAACCGGCGCTGACGCCATTTCCCACGGCGCTACCGGCAAAGGCAACGACCAGGTTCGTTTCGAACTGGGCGCCTATGCGCTCAAGCCTGGCGTGAAAGTGATTGCGCCTTGGCGTGAGTGGGACCTGCTGTCCCGCGAGAAGCTCATGGACTACGCCGAGAAGCACGCGATTCCGATCGAGCGCCACGGCAAGAAAAAATCCCCGTATTCGATGGATGCCAACCTGCTGCACATCTCCTATGAAGGCGGCGTGCTGGAAGACACCTGGACCGAACACGAAGAAGACATGTGGCGGTGGACAGTGTCGCCGGAAAACGCGCCCGACAAGGCGCAGTATCTGGAGCTGACCTACCGCAATGGCGACATCGTTGCACTGGACGGCGTCGAGATGACCCCGGCCACCGTTCTTGCCACCCTGAACCGCATCGGCGGCGAACACGGGATCGGCCGTCTGGACATCGTCGAAAACCGCTACGTCGGCATGAAGTCCCGTGGCTGCTACGAGACCCCGGGCGGCACCATCATGCTGCGTGGTCACCGTGCGATCGAATCGATCACTCTGGACCGCGAAGTCGCGCACCTTAAAGATGAGCTGATGCCCAAGTACGCCAGCCTGATCTACACCGGCTACTGGTGGAGCCCTGAGCGTCTTATGCTGCAACAGATGATCGATGCTTCGCAGGCACACGTGAATGGTGTGGTGCGCCTGAAGCTTTATAAGGGCAACGTAATCGTGACCGGTCGCAAGTCCGACGAGTCGCTGTTCGATGCCAACATCGCGACGTTCGAAGAAGACGGCGGCGCCTACAATCAGGCAGATGCTGCCGGCTTCATCAAGCTCAACGCGTTGCGCATGCGCATTGCCGCGAACAAGGGCCGCAAGTTGTTCTGATTGCTGTCATGATTGACGTGCAGCCCTGTCCGGGGCTGCACTCACTGCCTGTTCACGTTGTGCCCCTGGCGGATCATCAGAAACTTTTCCCGCTTCCTCGGTCGTCGGTTATTGCCCCCGTTTACGGGCGGTAAAGGACGCGACTGGGCTTCGTTTCATCTCCTGCATCATGTTGGCAAATCTGTGTCTTTATCAGCGATGTTCTCAGCCGTATCCCCCTGCGAAGTTGTTCGAAACTCAAAGCGATAGGCTTTCCCAATGTCCCAGATATCGCGGATTCCCACGCCCAATAGTTGAGCGATTTCGGGAACCGTATAGCCCAATGCCGAGTAATGCATGGCATGCCCGGCGGTGGCGTCGTCCACGGTTGCCGGCTCTCTTTGCCGGGACGTGCGTGACCGCCGAACAGGCTGGCAGTAGCGGATCTTCAGACCGTTCTCGCTGGCCAGGCGCTTGATGTCCTTCTGGTTCATGCGCAGCGAGTATTGCAGCGCGGCGACACCCGCTCCCTTGGCAACAAGCCCCTTGAGAAGGTCGACCTTGGTGGACAGCTCCGCCTCAGGATCGGCGTCCCGGGTTTGCCGCGATGCTTCGGTCTCCCGTGATTCTCCCTCTGCAATGACATTGATGACGCCGCCTTCTGAAACGTAGCGCTCTACCGCTTCCGCCAGCTTAAGAGGGTCGCTGCTCGCGCCAATGGAGTATTTTATTTTCTTGGTCATGGTAGGTTCCTTTGAACATATCAACTAAACAGCCTGCACTGCCGGGACGTTCACGCTTAAGCGTGTTTAAACACTGAATGGCTTATTCATGCCGAAGAGTGGCCTGCGCACGGACTGCTGGCACAAGAAACACCAGCCTTTATAGGCGCAATAATCTTATATCGTGAGAGACGCCACTAACTAACAGTGGGCTGAACCATTCGCTCATCAAAAAGTAACGAGTGGTAATAGGTTTGGCAAGTAAAAAGCCAAAAAATATGCAGTTTGTTTTTTAATCTCTTTGGGTGATGTTTTTGGCGGTAATAATAGTCCGTTAGTTATGTAGTATTTTTCTGGAATGACTTGATGGTGCTGGATGTTATGGGCTGAATAGTATTACGTGAAAGGCGGGGCAGCCCCCCGTTTTAATAGGGTGATCTGACGCAGGCTTTATTAAATGGGGCAGCACCCGGTGGAGGAGGTTACGTGGCGAAACTTTTTATCCCGTTCCTGGCCCGGTATCTGGGTAAGAACAGTTGAAAGTTAGTTCAGGCTGTTCAGAAATTTCTTAACCCGCTGTAGGTCCTTTCGAGTATTTAATATGTAATGAAACTCGTCGGGCGCACACCTGTGTTTTAAGCAAATGTGTGCGGCCGTCCACGTCTCCCATGGTCCGCAATATTTTATGATTTTTGTTTACTGGCAGCCTGGCCAGATGGGCATATGCTGAAGTCATGACGGTCGTGGTGAGCAGGTTGTCACCCGCTACCCTGGGGCAGTGCTTCAAAGAGGAAGCCTTTTTTGATGGGCGTCACGCAAAGCCATGGATGTCCGCACATTCAAACCGGTGGGCGGAGCAAAGGGGCGCCGATGGACCTTATGACAAAGCGAGCTATTAAACCGCGTTCATATCGTCAGAAATGCTCAGCGTATTCAGGATTCACAAATGACCACTTGCGATCTCGGAAATTATGCGGTCACGTACTGAGACAGGACTGCACTTCATAAAAAACAGAGCGGATAGGGCAGGTTTTGTAGGATTTTTCTGTTGGTTGAGTGAGAAAGGTCTTTGCCTGCTGGTCTGCAGGGAGGAGCGCCATGCAAAGCACTAAACGACTAAGCTATTGTGCGGGCTCTGAAAATTCGAACAGCGAAAAATGGACTGCTCATGAATAAAGTGTTGATCGTGGATGATCACCCAGTCATTAGGCTCGCCGTACGCATGTTGATGGAACGCCATGGCTACGAAGTCATTGCCGAGACGGATAACGGCGTGGATGCGTTACAACTGGCGCGCGAGCATTTGCCGGACATTGTCATTCTGGACATCGGTATTCCCAAGCTCGATGGCCTGGAGGTCATCGCTCGATTGTCGGCAATGACGCTGGCCTTCAAAGTGCTGATCCTCACCTCCCAGGCGCCGGGGCATTTTTCAATGCGCTGCATGCAGGCGGGGGCGGCGGGTTATGTCTGTAAGCAGCAGGATTTGACCGAATTGCTCAGCGCCATCAAGGCGGTGTTGTCCGGCTACAGTTATTTCCCCAATCAGGCACTGCACACGGTGCGCTCCAGTCTTGGCAATGCCAGTGAGGCGGAGATGGTGGATCGTCTGTCCGGGAGGGAAATGATGGTGTTGCAGCAATTGGCCCGTGGCAAGACCAACAAGGAAATCGCCGACGGCATGTTTCTGAGCAACAAGACCGTCAGCACGTACAAAACGCGTCTGTTGCTCAAGCTCAATGCGCATTCGCTGGTGGACCTCATTGAGCTCGCGCAGCGTAATGGACTGGTTTGATGGCCGAGAGGCAACGGTGCTTCAGGCGGCGTTTTCCGCTCATGCGTTTTCTGCCAAGGCCTCTCTGCAGGGAGAGGCCTTGAGGCAGAGCATTTCAAGCAGTGTTCAGAAATCGAAATCGTAGTCTGCAAGCTGCCTTTGCAGGCGACGCTCTTCCAGCAGGTTATCGATGGTGCGGCGCTTGCTGAGGTTGGTCTTGGCGGTCTCTACCGGGACGGGCAGGGCTTCTTCCGGCTCTTCGGTGACGAAGTCGTCATCCACTTCGAGGGTGTCTTTTTCATCGCTCATGATTCAGCCTCAGGCGTGAACAGTCGTTGGCGCTCCTTATAGCGACAAACCCCGCGCGGGTAAAAAAGATTTTTTTAATCGATTAAAGCCTGGCGAAGCTATCGTTCAATCGTCAGAGGTCTTCGCCTTGTACTCGCACAGGTCCTCGATCCGGCAGCTGCCACACCGGGGCTTGCGCGCAATACATACGTAACGGCCGTGAAGGATCAGCCAGTGGTGCGCATCCATGAGGTAATCCCTGGGCACGAACTTCATCAGCTTGTGTTCAACTTCCACCACATTCTTCCCGGGCGCGATACCGGTGCGGTTGCTGACGCGGAAGATGTGCGTGTCGACCGCCATTGCCAACTGGCGGAACGCGGTGTTCAGGACCACGTTCGCGGTCTTGCGGCCCACGCCGGGCAGGGCTTCAAGCGCCTCTCGGGTTTGCGGCACTTCCCCTCCGTGCAGTTCAGTCAGCAGGCGGCACGTTTCGATCACGTTCCGCGCCTTGCTGTTGTACAGGCCAATGGTCCTGATATAGGCAGACAAACCCTCGACGCCCAACGCGTAGATCGCCTGAGGTGTATTGGCCACCGGGTACAGACGCGCCGTGGCCTTGTTGACGCTGACGTCGGTCGCTTGCGCCGAGAGAATCACGGCGATCAACAGCTCGAACGGCGTGGTGTAGGCCAGTTCCGTTTTGGGATCGGGATTGTCTTCGTGCAAGCGACGAAAGATCTCGAGGCGTTTGGCGGCGTTCATGGGGCGGGGGGTTCCTGAGAAGACGATGCGGCGGGCGCAGGATTCTGCAACTGGGCGAGCGCGCGCTCTGCCTCGTCGAGGCCGCGCTGCAACTGCACCAGTTGTGCGGCTTGTTCGGCAATTGGCGGGTGACCAAAGGCTTTCAGCGACTTCAGCAATTGAGCTCTGCTCATGGCGACCTGGGCGCGTGCCTGTTTCAACGCCGCGTCGCCGCCTGCCGAAGGTGTCGAGCGGATGCGCGCCAGGGCGGCTTGTGCCGGGTCTGGCTGGAGAACGGCAGGCGTGACGGTCCGTGACTGGCGAGCCTGGCGTTCGGTCTGGCGTCGTTGCTCATCGCGCTGCATGCGGGCCGTGCGCGCGTCAAAGCGTTGCCGTGCCCGACTGCGTTTGACCGCTCTGACTGATCGCTGCATTTCATCCATCGCCCCATCGCCAATGAACGGCACCGAGGTCATCGGCAGCGGCAGCATGTCGATGCAGTCGACCGGACAGGGGGCAACGCACAGGTCACAGCCCGTGCATTCCTCAACGATGACGGTGTGCATCAGCTTGGCGGCGCCGACGATCGCGTCCACCGGGCAGGCCTGGATGCATTTGGTGCAACCGATGCACTCGGCCTCGCGAATAAACGCAACTTGCGCCGGCGCGCTGCCTCGTTCGGTGTCCAGTTGCAGGACCGGTACATTCAGCAGTCGAGCCAGTGCCTCAATGGTTTCGTCGCCACCGGGTGGACACTTGTTGATGGCTTCGCCGCTGGCAATGCCTTCGGCGTAGGGCTGGCAGCCTGGATGGCCGCACTTCCCACACTGGGTTTGCGGCAACAAGGCGTCTATGCGCTGAATCAGGCTCATGCTTGGACCAGATCGACGGCCCGAGCGGGCCGCCGATAACGTGCAGAATGTTGCGTTTGGGGTCGGGTTACTTGATGCGCTGGCCGGGCTTGGCGCCGCTGTCAGGGCTCAGCAGGTAAATCTCTTCACCGCCAGGGCCCGCTGCCATCACCATGCCTTCGGAAATACCGAAGCGCATTTTCCGCGGCTTCAGGTTGGCGATCATCATGGTCAACCGACCCTCCAGCTCCGCCGGTTTCGGGTAGGCGCTCTTGATGCCGGAGAAGACATTGCGCTTCTCGTCGCCGATATCCAGCGTCAGGCGCAACAGCTTGTCGGCGCCTTCGACGTGCTCGGCTTTTTCGATCAGCGCGACACGCAGGTCGATCGCCGCGAAGGCGTCGAAGTCGATCTCCGGCGAGAGCGGGTCTTTCGTCAGCTCGCCGTTGCCTTGAGTTGCCGCGCCAGTGTCGGTGGCGCTGGCGGCCAGGTCTTCTTTCGATGCGTCGGTCATGGCTTCCACTTTTACAGGGTCGATGCGGGTCATCAGCGGTTGGAACGGGTTGAGCTGATGATTGCTCAGCAGCGTCTGGTGGTCATCCCAGGTCAGTGGCGCGACATTGAGGAACTGCTCGGCGTCCGCAGCCAGATTCGGCAGCACAGGCTTGAGGAAGATCACCAGTTGACGGAACAGGTTGATGCCCAGCGCGCAGATCGTCTGAACCTCATCCTGTTTACCTTCCTGCTTGGCCAGCGACCAAGGCGCCTTGTCGGCGATCCAGGCATTGGCGCGGTCGGCCAGCGCCATGATTTCGCGCATCGCCCGGGCAAAGTCACGTGCCTCGTAGGCGTCGGCAATGCTTGGCGCTGCTGCGTGGAAGGCGTCGGTCAGTTCGGGCTCGGCATTGCCGGCCACCAGCAAACCTGCGTTGCCCTTCTGGATGAAGCCCGCGCAACGGCTGGCGATGTTGACCACCTTGCCGATCAGGTCAGAGTTGACCTTCTGCACGAAGTCTTCAAGGTTCAGGTCGAGATCGTCGACGCCACGGCCCAGCTTGGCCGCGTAGTAATAGCGCAGGTACTCAGGCGACAGGTGCTCAAGGTAGGTGCGTGCCTTGATGAAGGTGCCACGGGACTTCGACATCTTCTGGCCATTGACGGTCAGGTAGCCGTGAACGTTGATGGCGGTAGGCTTGCGGAACCCTGAGCCTTCAAGCATCGCTGGCCAGAACAGCGCATGGAAGTTGACGATGTCCTTGCCGATGAAGTGGTAAAGCTCAGTGGTCGAATCCTTGCGCCAGAACGCATCGAAGTCCAGTTCCGGGCGGCGCGCGCACAGATTCTTGAAGCTCGCCATGTAGCCGATGGGAGCATCCAGCCACACGTAGAAATATTTGCCCGGCTCGTCGGGGATCTCGAAGCCGAAATACGGCGCATCGCGGGA
Organism: Pseudomonas graminis; assembly: GCF_900111735.1. GTDB lineage: Bacteria > Pseudomonadota > Gammaproteobacteria > Pseudomonadales > Pseudomonadaceae > Aquipseudomonas > Aquipseudomonas graminis. Next base: position 128,147 of record NZ_FOHW01000012.1, read on the forward strand.
GATGTCCCACTGCTGCAGGCCGGAATCGAGCCATTCGGCGATTTTGTTAGCCACGGCGTCCTGCAACGTGCCGCTTCGCGTCCAGCTCTTGAGCATGGCGTCGAACGCCGGCAGGTCGAAGAAGAAATGCTTCGAATCCCGGAGTACCGGGGTTGCACCGGAAATCGCGGACTTTGGGTCTTTCAGGTCAGTCGGGGCGTAGGTCGCACCGCACTTCTCGCAGTTGTCGCCGTACTGGTCTTCAGTGCCGCATTTCGGGCAGGTGCCTTTGATGAAGCGGTCGGCCAGGAACATTTTCTTTTCCGGGTCGAAATATTGCGTCACGGAGCGCGTAGCGATGTGCCCGGCGTCGCGAAGGCGCTTGTAGATCTCGCTCGACAGCTCGCGGTTTTCTTCGGCGTGGGTCGAATGGAAGTTGTCGAAATCCACCAGGAAGTCAGCGAAGTCGGCGCTGTGCTCGGCCTGCACGTTGGCAATGAGTTGCTCCGGCGTTATGCCTTCCTTCTCGGCGCGCAGCATGATCGCCGAACCATGGGCGTCGTCCGCGCACACGTAAATGCACTGGTTGCCGCGGTGCTTTTGAAAGCGCACCCACATGTCGGTCTGGATGTACTCGAGCATGTGGCCAAGGTGAATGGAACCATTGGCATAGGGCAGGGCGCTGGTGACGAGAATCTTGCGTGGCTCGGACATTGGGCTCGGCTACTTGAAGTGAAACGGAGGTCGGCCACTATAAAGGCCTGAGCGTTTTTTTTCATCCCGCGCTGCATGTCGGAATCTGCCGATGTGCTTGAAAGGAAACGTCGTTGCGTTCTTTATCAGGCATACAAGGTAGGATGGCCGCCTGTTTTAGTCAGTCTTTATAGGGAGTCACCCATGAGCGCTGTCAATCGCGCAACGGTGGAAGCCGTCCTTCGCCAGTACACCGATCCTTACTTGAATCAGGACCCGGTCAGCGCCGGTTGTGTCCGCGCCATCGATATCGACGGTGACCGCGTGAGTGTCCAGCTGGAACTGGGTTACGCGGCCGCGCTGTTCAAGAACGGCTGGGCGCAGATGCTGCAGATGGCGATTGAAGGACTGGATGGCGTCGCGTCGGCCAGTGTCCGGATCGCCTCGGTCATTCATCCTCACAAAGCCCTTGGTCAGATCCCCGGCCTGGCCAATGTGAAAAACATCGTGGCCGTTGCGTCGGGCAAAGGCGGCGTTGGTAAATCCACGACCGCTGCCAACCTTGCGCTGGCGCTGTCCCGGGAAGGCGCGCGCGTCGGCATTCTTGATGCCGATATCTATGGTCCGAGCCAGGGCGTTATGTTCGGTATCGCCGAAGGCACCCGTCCGAAGATCAAGGATCAGAAGTGGTTCGTACCGATCGAAGCCCACGGCATCGAAGTGATGTCGATGGCGTTTCTGACCGACGACAACACGCCGATGGTCTGGAGAGGGCCGATGGTATCGGGGGCACTGTTGCAGCTGGTGACCCAGACCGCCTGGAATGATCTGGACTACCTGGTCATCGACATGCCGCCAGGCACTGGTGATATCCAGCTGACCCTCGCGCAGAAGGTCCCGGTCGCAGGCGCTGTGATCGTCACGACCCCGCAGGATCTTGCATTGCTGGATGCGAAGAAAGGCGTGGAGATGTTCCGCAAGGTCAACATCCCGGTGCTGGGTGTCGTTGAAAACATGGCCGTGCATATCTGCTCGAACTGTGGCCATGCCGAGCATCTGTTTGGTGAAGGCGGAGGGGAAAAGCTGGCGACGCAATATGGCGTCGAGCTGCTGGCCTCGCTGCCACTGTCCATGCTCATCAGAGAGCAGGCCGATGGTGGCAAGCCAACCGCGATTGCCGAGCCTGAGAGTCAGATTGCGATGGTGTATCAGGAGCTGGCGCGTCATGTCGGCGCGCGGATCGTGCTGCAGGAAGCTGCTACTGCGGAGATGCCGAGCATCTCTGTGAGCGACGACTGATGCGCTGAGGCGTAAGGCTGGAGACGCGATGTGCCGGATGCTCGGCATGTCGCGGTAGTAAGCATTGAGGCAAAGGTTGCAGGCGGGATGTGCAGAAATGCCCTTTCTACAGGCATAAAAAAACCCCACTTTTGATGGCGGGGTTTTTTAAGCTAATCAGTACAAGTTAGATAACTTGAACTTCTTCAGCTTGCATGCCTTTCTGACCGCGGGTAGCGATGAAAGAGACCTGTTGGCCTTCTTTCAGGCTTTTGAAGCCGTCAGATTGGATAGCTTTGAAGTGAACGAACAGGTCGTCACCCGATTGTGGAGTGATGAAGCCGAAGCCTTTTTCATCGTTGAACCACTTAACGGTACCAGTTTGGCGATTAGACATGGTGTATCTCCTTGGACAAAGTTAACTGCGACTCAGGAAGTGCCCTGGCCGAGACTGAGTGCAAAGAGCAGGAAAAATTCTTGGAGATGGTTGGATCGAAATTCAACATCGTGTAGATATTCTCAGTGACACAAGCAACACAGTGGAGCCACCTTACCCCTTTTTCTCGGATGTGCAAAGGGGCTGTCTACGATTTTTTCTTGAGGTGGCTCAACGCCGTTAATGCACGCGGTGCGCAATCTTTGAACCCGGGGCGTTCGACCGGTAAGATGCCGGACATCTTTTTCACCTCGCTATTCAGGACACCGCCATGAGCATCAAATCGGACAAGTGGATTCGCCGCATGGCGCAGGAACACGGCATGATCGAGCCGTTCGTGGAGCGTCAGGTGCGCGGCGAAGGCGCTGATCGGGTGATCTCTTTCGGTGTCTCCAGCTATGGCTACGACGTGCGTTGCGCCGACGAATTCAAGGTGTTCACCAACATCAATTCGGCCACCGTAGACCCCAAGAATTTCGATGAAAAAAGTTTTGTAGACGTCAAAAGCGACGTCTGCATCATCCCGCCGAACTCCTTTGCGCTGGCACGCACCGTCGAATATTTCCGCATTCCGCGTAATGTGCTGACCATCTGCCTTGGCAAAAGCACCTATGCGCGCTGCGGCATCATCGTCAACGTGACGCCCCTTGAGCCTGAATGGGAAGGGCACGTGACCCTGGAGTTCTCCAACACCACCACACTGCCGGCGAAGATCTACGCCAATGAAGGCGTCGCACAGATGCTCTTTCTGGAATCCGACGAAGAGTGTGAAGTGTCCTACAAGGACCGTGGTGGCAAGTACCAAGGCCAGCGCGGTGTGACGCTGCCCCGTACCTAATCGCGCCATTTGTCAGCCAGGCACTGAATTTGTCTCGCAATTCGCACTCTATTGACTGAACTGTTCCCATCCGCACCATGCGGGTGGGGCCAACGCTCAGGAGTGCCCTATGAAGAGACACATCAACACCAGCAGCAAGGAACCCGACCCGAGTGCCAATCAGGTTGGTTTGCTGGCTTGGTCGCTGTTAGCGCATCCACACCTCAATAATATGGTCGCCGGGGGCATTCCCGGGCAGCCAGACCCAGACAGTCCAAACGAGTACCCTCAGCCTGACGAAGGCGGCGTGCCGACAATACCGGACGAGCCACCACCCGCACCGGTTGCCTGATTCAAGTCCCGTCGGTGCCTCAGCATCGGCGGGGCTGTTGAGTGTCGCACCTGGCCCTGCGCTTTAGGGGCGCCTGCAGCCATCTCTTTCATGATTGATCCCGCCGTTCTCCCGGTTCAAACCGCCTCCCACACCGCCCCATCCCCCACCACATAAATCTTGCTGTTCTCAGCCCGATCAATATTCATGCCCCCTGTGAAAGCGCCGAATGCTGGCAGCAGACTGACGCGTGGCAGCACGTAGAAGCACGGCAATCGCAGGCGCTGGCGTCCGCGTCCGTAGAGCCGGTAGGCCGGATGCACATGGCCCGCCAGGACGTGAAAATCAGGGTGCGGGTCAGGTTCGTGCTGAAGGGCATAGGGCCCCATAAACATGGGTTCCTCGACGACTTCAATGCGCAGTTCCGGCGGCGGATCACCTGCACGCTTATCGTGGTTTCCCCGGATCAAGGTGATCGCCAGACCATGATGTTTGTCCCGCCATGCCTGAATGGCCGACAGCGTGCCGGCCGCATGGGATTCCGGGGCGTGAAGAAAGTCCCCCAGAAAGATCAGCCGGTCGCAGTCATAGCTCGCCAGCAATGCGTCCAGGCGTTGAAGGTTGGCGTCAGTGGTGCCATGGGGCACTGGCTGACCCAGCCGTCGGTAGGCAGCAGCCTTGCCAAAGTGGGCGTCGGCAATCAGCAGCGCACGCTCTGCCGGGTAGTAGATGGCTTTGTCCGCCAGCAACCATAGCTCCGCACCTGCCAGCTGAATCGAAAGATACGGCCTCACGTCATGACCTCAGGCCCGGCGGCTTTTTCGAGGTCGCTGACCATGCGTGCAATACGGTCGGAGAGTTTTTCGGTGCTGAGGCTTTCGCGCATGCGTTCGACCAGCAGCGGGAAGGCCATCGGGGTGGGGCGTTTGATCACGTGCAAATCCAGGGTTCGGTTGTTGATCCGGCTGAGGGTCTGTTCAAGACGGGCGACATCGAGTTCCTGCCGCAGCACTTCTTCCTGGGCCTGGGTCAGCAGCAGGTTGCCGGCGTCGTACTGTTTGAACACTTCGAAGAACAAGCCACTGGAAGCCTGCAGCTGTCGGTTGCTCTTCGGCGCGCCAGGGTAGCCGGAGAACACCAGCCCGGCGATGCGGGCAATTTCGCGAAAGCGGCGCAGTGCCAGTTCGCCGGCGTTCAGGCTGGCAATGATATCGGCCAGCAGTTCATCTTCGGAAAACAGCTGAGTCGTCAGGCGCTCATTCCAGTCGATGGGCGTGGCGCTGAGCAGTTCAAAGCCATAGTCATTCACGGCGATGGAGAACGTCAGCGGCGTGTCACGGCTCAGGCGCCAGGCCAGCAGGCTCGCCAGCCCCAAGTGCACATGCCGGCCGGCGAAGGGATACAAAAACAAATGCCAGCCTTCGCGGGACTTCAAAACTTCTGCCAGTAGCGTGTCCTTGCGCGGCAACGCCGACCATTGCCGTTGCACTTCCAGCAGCGGGCTGACGATGTGCATCTCGGGGCTGCTGAAGTCGCCCCGGGCAGCGGCATCGAATTTTTCGACGACGGCGTCTGCCAGTTCGTTGGAGAGCGGCATCCGTCCGCCATTCCAGCGCGGGACGGCGGCTTTTTTACCCGTAGCCTTTTTCACGTACGCGGTCATGTTCTCCACGCGGACCAGTTCCAGCAGGCGACCGCTGAACAGAAACCCGTCTCCAGGTTTCAATCGGGCGATGAAGCCTTCTTCGACGCTCCCGAGGGATCCGCCTCCGCCGCCCTTGCTCCAATACTTCACGTTGATGCTGGCTTCACTGACGATGGTGCCCACGCTCATGCGGTGGCGGCGGGCGAGGCGGGCGTCGGGGACGCGCCAGATGCCGTCTTCGTCAGGCTCGACCCGTCGGTAATCAGGGTAAGCCGTCAGAGAGAGGCCGCCGTAACGCACGAACGCCAATGCCCATTCCCACTCTTCGTAGGTGAGGTCGCGATAGGCCCAGGCTGTACGAACTTCGGCCAGTAGCGCGTCGGGCATAAAGCCGCCGCCGAGGGCCATGCTCACCAGATGCTGCACGAGGACATCCAGCGGCTTGTAGGGTGATTCGCGAGGTTCAATCAGACGCGCGTCGACGGCGTCGCGGGCAGCGGCAGCTTCGACCAGCTCCAGGCTATGGGTCGGCACCAGCGTTACCCGTGACGGGCGGCCCGGCGCGTGGCCCGAGCGCCCCGCACGCTGCATCAGCCGCGCGACGCCCTTGGCCGAACCGATCTGCAGCACACGCTCGACCGGCAGAAAATCCACGCCCAAATCGAGGCTGGAGGTGCAGACCACGGCTTTCAGGTGGCCTTCTTTCAACGCGCGCTCAACCCAGTCGCGGACCTCGCGGGAGAGTGAGCCGTGGTGCAGCGCGATCAGTCCGGCCCAGTCGGGGCGCGCCTCCAGCAACGCCTGATACCAGACTTCCGACTGCGCGCGGGTATTGGTGAACAGCAGGCAACTGGAACAGCTATCTACTTCGGCCAGCACCTGCGGGAGCATGCGCAGCCCCATATGTCCGGCCCAGGGGAAGCGTTCGATGGAGGGCGGCAGCAACGTGTCGACGATCAATTTCTTGACCACTTTGCCGTGAACGGTGGTGCCGTGATCGCCCACCAGCACCTGTTGCGCGTGATCTTGATTGCCGAGGGTCGCGGAAAGGCCCCAGATGACCAGCTCGGGATTCCACTGACGCAGCCTGGCCAGCGCCAGTTGCAGCTGAATGCCGCGCTTGTTGCCAATCAGTTCGTGCCATTCATCGACAACGACCATTTTCAACGTCGACATCGTCGCCTGGGCGTCGGCGCGGGTCAGCAGCAGCGTCAGGCTCTCCGGTGTGGTGATCAGCGCGGAGGGCAGGCGGCGGCCCTGTTTGGCGCGTTCGCTGCTGCTGGTGTCGCCGGTGCGCAGGCCGACGCTCCACGCGATCTGCAAATCCTGCAGGGGGCCTTCGAGTGCGCGGGCGGTGTCGGCAGCGAGGGCGCGCATGGGCGTGATCCACAACACGCTGAGGGGCGCCGCCACGGGCTTGCGCTTGCGCGGCTTCAGCTCCGTGGGCTCGGGCGCAGGTCGGGCGAACTGGTTGAGGGCGGCAAACCACACCGAGTACGTCTTGCCCGCGCCGGTGCTGGCGTGCAGGAGGCCCGACTCGCCGCGGGCGACGGCGGCCCAGACTTCTTTCTGGAAGGGGAATGGTTTCCAGCCGCGCTCGGCAAACCAGCGCTTGGCGAAATTGACAGCTCTTGGCATGCGCAGGCTCTGGGAAGGGGGTAAGTCAGAGACCGCTGGGGGAGGGGTTTAGTTTGGTCGGGATTTATCACCCGGCGCTGAGCCTGTGGGAGCGACCGGGGTGGCGCTCCACCTTGCTCGCGAATGCAGTGGGTCAGCAACAAATAGTCTGACTGACAGAATGCCTTCGCGGGCAAGGTGGAGCGCCACCCCGGTCGCTCCTACAGGATTTGCATTTGCCAATGTAATGAATGCGGCAGGAGATCAGGACGCTGCGAAATTATTTCAAATTACCGCTCAAAAACTGCTGTAAGCGCTCGCTCTTCGGGCTGCCCAGCACGTCGTCCGGGTGGCCCATCTCCTCGATCTGGCCCTGATGCAGGAACACCACCTGATTGGCGACCTTGCGGGCGAAGCCCATTTCGTGAGTTACCAGAATCATGGTCCGACCCTCTTCGGCGAGGCCCTGAATCACTTTCAAGACTTCGCCGACCAGTTCAGGGTCGAGCGCTGAAGTGGGCTCGTCGAACAGCATGATTTCCGGTTCCATCGCCAGCGCCCGGGCGATGGCGACGCGCTGCTGTTGGCCGCCGGACAGAAACGCCGGGTACTGATCGGCGACGCGCGCGGGCAGCCCCACCTTGTCCAGGTATTTGCGCGCGCGAGCCTCAGCTTCGACCTTCGACACGCCCAGCACCCGCCGCGGGGCCATGGTGATGTTTTCCAGCACCGTCATGTGGCTCCACAGGTTGAAATGCTGGAACACCATCGCCAGCCGCGTGCGGATCCGCTGCAGCTCGTCAGGATCGGCAACGCGCATCCCGCCGGCGTCGCTGACCATGCGCACGGGCTGGCCGTCCAGGCTCATGGCGCCGTCATTGGGTTGCTCGAGAAAATTGATGCAGCGCAGGAACGTGCTCTTGCCCGAGCCGCTGGCGCCGATCAGGCAAATCACGTCGCCGACACTGGCCTTCAGCGACACCCCTTTGAGCACCTCGTGGTCACCGTAGCTTTTATGCAGGCCATCGATGGTCAGTTTGTACATGAAGGGCAGTCCTCAAGGAGAAAGTAAATAGCCGCTGCGATAGGCTTCGGTGCCGGCGACATGGGCGATGACCATGCCGGCAGTCGCCATGCGTCGCAATGAGCGGGCGTACATAAGGCCAGCGTTGGCCGTGTGGATCGGGGTCACTGCGTCGCTGATCGGGTCGATGACCTCAGCGATCAATTGCCCCGCCTCGACGTATTCGCCGGGCAGTGTGCAGAACACCAGCAGACCACCGACAGGCGTGGCGACCGGTTCGACGCCTGCCAGCGGGGTCGCCGGGTAAATCAGTTCGGGTGGTGCAACCGGCTCGCCGGCAATGGCGCCGTGGTGCATCAGGTAGCTGATGATCGCCTGACAGTCGCGGCTGGCGAGGGCGTGATTGACATCCCCCTGACCGCGCAACTCCAGGGTCACGGAAAAGCTGCCCAGCGGAATCGGGAAGTGCTTGGCAAATCGTTGCTGCAGTTGCCACCAGACCAGCGTGAAGCATTCGTCGAACGACTGCCCGCCGGAATCGGTCGCCAGCAGGCTTGCCTGTGCGCCGAGATAACGCGACAACGCTTCGACCTGGGGCCAGGCTTCAGGCGTGGTGTAAAGGTGCTCGACGGATTCGAAATCGCAATGCAGGTCCAGCACCACATCGGCGTCACAGGCCAGGCGTTGCAACGTCAGGCGCTGGGACTCCAGCTGGGTGCTACCGACGCAGTTATTCAGCGCAGCCAGCAAGGTTTTGCGAATCAGCGTGACGTTGCCCTTGGGGTCATCGGTCAGCAGCGCTTCGATTTCATCGCCCACTTGCTGGCCGAGGTCGACGAAGCGACGATTGAAATTCTGCCCGCTCTCTAGTTCGTAGCGGCCCAGCGGCATGTCCATCAGGACCTGCTCCAGGCCGATGGGATTGGCCACCGGAACGACCACGACTTCGCCGAGCAACTGACCGGCGTTTTCAAGCTCGGCCAGCCGTTGCTTCAAATACCAGGACACCAGCATGCCCGGCAGCTCGTCGGCGTGCAGGGAAGACTGGATGTAAACCTTGCAGGCGCCGTTTTCCGGGCCGTAGTGAAAGCTGTGGATCTGTCGCGCGGTGCCGGGCACCGGGGCCAGCAGATCATGGGTCTGGTGTCGCATGCAGGGTTCCTAGTGAGTCGGGCCGAGGAAGGCCAGCCAGCGGCGTTCAGCCAATCGGAACAGGCCCACCAGAATGAACGTGACGGTCAGGTAGATCAGTGCCGCTATGCCGAACGACTGGAACGTCAGGAAGGTAGCGGAGTTGGCGTCCCGCGCGACCTTGAGGATGTCCGGCACGGTGGCGGTGAAGGCCACGGTGGTCGAGTGCAGCATCAGGATCACTTCGTTGCTGTAATAAGGCAGCGAGCGGCGCAGGGCCGACGGCATGATCACGTAGGTGTACAAGCGCCAGCCGGTCAGCCCGTAAGCCTTGGCCGCCTCGACTTCGCCGTGGTTCATGCTGCGAATCGCACCGGCGAAGATTTCGGTCGTGTAGGCGCAGGTGTTGAGGGCGAAGGCGAGGATCGTGCAGTTCATCGCGTCACGGAAGAACGCGCCGAGCATGGGTTGCTCACGCACGGCAGCAATGCTGTAGATGCCGGTGTAGCAAATCAGCAACTGGATATACAGCGGCGTGCCGCGGAACAAGTAGGTGTAGAACTGCACCGGCCAGCGCACCAGCGGATTGCGCGACACGCGTGCGATGGACAGCGGAATCGAGACGATAAAACCGATGGCAATGGAGGCACTGAGCAGCCACATCGTCATGGCCAGGCCGGTGATGTTCTGGCCGTCCGTATAAAGGAAGGCGCGCCAGTATTCTTGCAGCAACTCGATCATCGTTGGGCCTCCCGGCTGCCAGCGGCATAACGCCGCTCGGCCCAGCGCAGGGCGAAGTTGGACACGCTGGTGATGACCAGATAGATCAGTGCCGCGAGTACCAGGAAATAGAACAGCTGATACGTGCTTTTACCCGCGTCCTGCGCGGCCTTGACCAGGTCGGCCAGACCGATGATCGACACCAGCGCGGTGGCCTTGAGCACCACTTGCCAGTTGTTGCCGATGCCGGGCAGGGCGAAGCGCATCATCTGCGGGAATACGACCATGCGAAACCGTTGTGAGCGGCTGAGCCCGTAGGCCGTGGCGGCTTCGACCTGACCACGCGGTACGGCGAGAATCGCGCCGCGGAAGGTCTCGGTGAAGTACGCGCCATAGATGAAGCCCAGCGTGATGACGCCGGCAGAGAAAGGGTCGATCTCGATGTAATCCCATTCCATCGCTTCGGTGAGCGTGGTCAGCCATGTTTGCAGGCTGTAGAAGATCAGCAGCATCAGCACCAGGTCCGGTACGCCACGGATCAGCGTGGTGTAGATCTGGGCCGGAACGCGCAGTACAGCGGCTTTCGACAGTTTGGCACTGGCGCCCAGCAGGCCGAGCACAATGGCCAGCAGCAGCGACATTACCGATAATTTGACGGTCATCCAGGTGCCTTCCAGCAACAGCGGGCCGAAGCCTTTCAGGCTGAATGCTGACAGTCCCAGGTTTTGCAGGAGAGTTTCGAACATGTGCAACCTATACAGTCAATAAAAACGCCCGTGAACTTCAGCGGCGGATTCTGGCTGAAATCAACGGGCGTCCGTTTGCTTATTTACCGCTGTACAGATTCAGATCGCCGAAGTGCTTCTTCTGGATCTCGGCGTACTTGCCGTCATCGTGCAACGCTTTGATGCCTTTATCCAACAGCGCTTTCAGCTCCTTGTCACCCTTGGAGATGCCAATGGCTGTTTTGGCTGGCAGCAGGGGATCTTCGATTGGCTGGCTGACTTCGTAACCAGCGCCCTGTGGCGACTTCAGGAAGCCCAGTTCGGCTTGCAGCATGTCTTGAACCGAGGCGTCCAGACGACCCGAAACGAGGTCGGCATAAACTTGGTCCTGGTTGGCATAGGCCTGGGTCTTCACGCCAGCCTTGTCCAGGACGGCCTTGGCGTAGGCTTCCTGGATGGTGCCTTGCTCGTAACCCACGGTTTTGCCTTTGAGCGACGCGGTGTCAGCGCTCAGGCCGGAGCCTTTCTTGTAAACCAGCGAGGTAGGGCCGGAGAACAGTTCGTTGGAAAAGTCGATGACTTTTTCGCGAGCCGGGGTCACGGTCATGGAGGAGATCACGCCGTCGAATTTCTTGGCTTTCAGGCCTGGGATCATGCCGTCGAAATCGCTTTCGACCCACTTGCACTTGACCTTCAGTTCAGCGCAGATCGCGTTGCCCAGGTCGATATCAAAGCCCACCAGGCTGCCATCGGCGGCTTTGGATTCGAATGGCGCGTAGGAAGGATCGACGCCGAAACGCAGCTCCTTGTAGTCCTTGGCCATTGCATTACCGGCGGCCAGACAGATGGCGAGTGCGGAAAGGGTCAGCCATGCTTTTTTCATCGTTCAGTCCTTAAAACCAAATTGAGCGTTGGGAACACGCGAAGGCTTGCTACCGGCAAAAGCCAGACCGCAAATAGACAGCAATTTCCGAACCAAACAAACGAACGCGCGTTTTAAATGTACGGAGTTGTCGCAATGATGACTTAGAGCCATCTTTTGTCTTTCTTTGAGGCCCCGCAGGCACCGGCAGAGTAGCCGTATCTCGTTGAGAGTGGGCGAAAAAGTTGCAGCTTTTGGGGTGTCCAGCGAGGCTTGTTTCGGCAGCGGGGATATTCGAAACGCCCGCTGGGGCTTGTCGGTGAGGGGCTGCGGTTGTCGGCGCGCTCCACTTCAGTGCATCGCGCGCGGACTGGAGTCAAGCCCGCGCACCGCGACGGTGCTCAGGCCAGCAGGTCCTGGAGCGTCGCCAGGCTGTCGGCTTCGGTCACGGGCTTGTCCAGCCGCCACCGCAGCATCCTCGGGAACCTGACAGCGATGCCGCTCTTGTGCCGTTTCGAGAGGGCGATACCTTCGAAGCCCAACTCGAACACCAGGGTCGGGGTAACACTTCTCACCGGCCCAAACTTGTCGACGGTGGTCTTGCGGATGATTGCATCGACTTTGCGCATCTCTTCGTCGGTCAGTCCTGAATACGCTTTGGCGAAGGGCACCAATGTCCGTTCGCTGGACTCCGGCGGGCCGTCCCAGACCGCGAACGTATAGTCGCTGTAGAGGCTGGCGCGGCGGCCGTGACCGCGTTGGGCGTAGATCAGCACAGCGTCGACGCTGAACGGGTCCATTTTCCATTTCCACCAGACGCCCATGTCCTTGGTGCGCCCGACGCCGTACATCGAGTCTCGCGCCTTGAGCATCATGCCTTCCACACCGAGACTGCGGGACGCCTCGCGCTGCCGCCCCAGGTCTAGCCAGTCGGTGCCGGTAAGCACCGGGGAGGGCATCAACACCGGGCTTTGGGCGTTGGCGATGACTTTTTCCATCTGCGTACGGCGCTCATGTTGCGGGCGACTGCGCCAGTCGTGGCCTTCCCATTCCAGCAGGTCGTAGGCCAGCACCACGACCGGCACGTCTTCCAGAATCTTCTTGCCCAGGGTTTTGCGGCCGATCCGCTGTTGCAACAGGGCGAATGGCTGCACCGACGGCGTTGCTTCGCCAGGCGTGCCCGGTGCGGGGGTGTCCAGGGCAAATTCGCCATCCTCGGGATGCTCAGGGGGCGCGGCTTTCCAGACGACGATCTCGCCGTCGATCACCGTGCCGTCGGGCAGGCATTGGGTCAGGCTGTGCAGTTCCGGGAACCGATCCGTGACCAGTTCTTCACCCCGCGACCAGATCCACAAGCGACCTTCACGCTTGACCACTTGGGCGCGAATGCCGTCCCACTTCCATTCCACCTGCCAGTTTTCGGCGGCGCCCAGCAGGGTCTCGAACTGATCGACCGGCTGCTGCAGCGCGTGGGCGAGGAAGAAAGGGTAGGGCTGGCCACCGCGTTGGGCGTGTTCGTCGGCCGACTCTTCTGCGATGAGTTTTAGATACCCTTCGGCGCTTGGGCGATGGGAAAGATCGGTGTACCCGACGAGTCGCTGGGCCACGCGCTTGCTGTCGATATCGGCCAGGGCGGCGAGGGCCCGTGTCACCAGCAGCTTGGAGACACCGACGCGGAAACTGCCAGTGATCAGTTTCAGGCAGACCATCAGGCTTTGCGGGTCCAGTTGCGACCAGAACGTCGGCAGGCGCTCGAGCAATTCTTCCGGGGGCAGGCCACGCAGGGGCAGCAGATGATTTTCCATCCAGCTGGCCAGGCCTTCTTCGGAGCTGTGCTCGGCTTTGGGGAGCAACAGTGAAAGCGTCTCCGCCAGATCGCCTACCGCCTGGTAACTCTCCTCGAACAGCCATTCCGGTAATCCGGACAGCAGCAGCGCCTGCTCACGCAACATGCGCGTCGGCACCAGTTGCCGGGGGCGTCCGCCAGACAGGAAGTACACCGCCCACGCGGCGTCTTCGGGAGCCGCCTTGCTGAAATACGCTTGCATGGCCGCGAGCTTGGCGTTGCTGGAGGTGGTGGCGTCGAGGTCTGAATAGAGTTCGGCAAAGGCCTTCATGACGACGCCTCGCCTGTCGATGCGGGTTCGGGGGCTGGTTCGGTCTTGGCCGTTGCGTCGTCTTCTTCGTCGCCGTATTCGGTGGAGAAGCCTTGGGCGTCGAGGCCCAGTTCCCGCAGGTAGCGCACCAGCACGGCCACCGAACCGTGGGTGACCATGACTCGTTCGGCGCCGGTGTTTTCGATGGCCCAGAGCAAGCCCGGCCAGTCGGCGTGGTCGGAGAGGGCGAAACCGCGGTCGACGCCGCGCCGACGTCGGGTGCCGCGCAGCATCATCCAGCCACTGGCGAAGGCGTCGCTGAATTCGCCGAAGCGGCGCATCCAGGTGCTCCCGCCGGCAGAGGGCGGGGCGATGATCAGGGCGCTGCGCAACGCGGGGTCGGTTTTTTTGAAGTCGCCGGCGTAGTGGGTTTCGGGGATGCGCACGCCGGCTTCGCGGTAGACGCGGTTGAGCGGTTCGACGGCGCCGTGGACGAGGATCGGGCCGATGCTGGGGTCAATCCCGTGGAGGATGCGTTGAGCCTTTCCGAATGAGTAGGCGAACAGGACGCTGGCTTTGCCGGCGGCGGCATTGGCGCGCCACCATTCGTTGACGCCGGCGAAGATTTCCGCCTGGGGCTGCCAGCGGTAGATCGGCAGGCCGAAGGTGGATTCGGTGATGAAGGTGTGGCAGCGCACGGGTTCGAAGGGTTCGCAGGTGCCGTCGGGTTCGACTTTGTAGTCGCCTGAGGCGACCCAGATTTCGCCCTGGTATTCGAGGCGGACCTGGGCGGAGCCGAGGACGTGGCCGGCCGGGTGGAGGCTGAGTTTGACGCCGTGGTGGGTGATGGTTTCACCATAGGCGAGGGTCTGGAGGTTGATGTCCTGGCCCAGTCGGGAGCGCAGTATGCCTTCGCCGGGGGCGGCGGCGAGGTAGTGTTCATTGCCGGTGCGGGCGTGGTCGCCGTGGGCGTGGGTGATGACGGAGCGTTCGACCGGGCGCCACGGATCGATGTAGAAATCACCGGGCGGGCAGTAGAGGCCTTCGGGGCGGGCAATGACGAGATCCATGGTTTGACCGGGTTTGGGGACTTGTCAGGTAGAGCGGTGGCGGGGCGCAGAAGTTCGGTTCGCCTTTCTGAGATCGGGATCAGTATCAAGATCAGGGGCAAGAGCGTCGGCCTAACGGCTCGACTGTTTCGGCTTCGCCGAGTTACTTGGAAAAGCACCCCAAGTAACCAAGGGTGCTTGCTCTCGGTTGGGCCCGACTTCGTCGGGTTCCTTCACTCCGGTCTCGCTCCGTGGGCCCGCCGCCATCCGCCATCCATGGCGGGGGGCGGCTCTCGCGGCATCCATGCCGCTCGGCCCACGGAGCGAGACCTGCGTTCAGCCTGCACCAAAGTCGCGATTTACGGTGTCCGGACTTCTTGCGTACGAAGATCAAAAGCAGATCAAAAGCTTCCCGGCTGAAGCCGGTCCCACTGACGATACGCGGTGTGCTTTTTTAGTGGGACCGGCTTCAGCCGGGAAGGGGCCATTTCAGGCACGATCAATCTTGCATGCGCGCGCTGCTGTTAGTGGGAGCGGCTTCAGCCGGGAAGG
>NZ_FOHW01000015.1 GCF_900111735.1 Pseudomonas graminis
GGCACCCGCCGCCTTCCCGGCTAAAGCCTGCCCCACAGGGATCAGGCGTTGTGAATACGCTCAGCCGCAGCCGCCACGCCAATCCCGTACTCGGGGCCGGCCATTGAGCAATGTTCGATGTACGGCTGGATGCTCGGCGCCGACACGCCACGCAGGGAGCGGGCGGTGTTGTCGAACAGCGGCTGTTTCTCCCGGGCGTTCATCAGGCGGAACAGGTTGCCCGGCTGCGAGTAATAGTCGCCATCCACGCGATGGTTCCAGTGAGCGGCCACGCCTTCGATGGACAGCGGCGGCTCTCTGAAATCCGGCTGTTCCTGGAAGGCGCCACTCACGGTCACAGCCGACCAGATAATGCAGTGTGTCAGGCGATGTCCTGACACATACAAATCGCAATCGCGGGCAAGCGCGCTCCTACAGGTCCAGCGAATGGCTTCGGATCAGCGCTTAAACAGCCACTGGCGCCTTGATGCTCGGATCCGCGTCATAACCCACTATCTCGAAGTCTTCGAAGCGATAGTCGTAGATGCTCTCCGGGCGGCGCTTGATGTTCAGCTGCGGCAGCTGTCGTGGCGTGCGGGTCAGCTGCGTCGCGATCTGCTCTTCATGGTTGGAATAGGCGTGGGTGTCGCCCAGGCTGACAATGATCTCGTGGGGGATCAGGTCGCATTGCTGAGCCAGCATGTGGGTCAGCAACGCCAGCGCCGCGATGTTGTACGGCAGGCCGAGGAAGACGTCGGAACTGCGAATGTACAACTGCATCGACAGCTTGCCGTCGGCCACAAAGGCCTGGTACAGCAAATGACACACCGCAAGGGCCTGGCGCCCGGCCTTGACGTTCTCCTGCGGCGACAGCTTCTCGTCCGGCAGGTATTCGGTGTTCCAGCCGTGGAACAGGATGCGGCGGCTGTTGGGGTTGTTCTTCAGGCAATCGACCATGTAATCGATCTGGTTGATCTTGCCGCCATCCTTGGTGGGCCAGCCGGTCCACTGTGCGCCGTACACCGGGCCCAGGTCGCCGTCTTCGGTGGCCCACTCGTCCCAGATGGTCACGCCGTTCTCGTTCAGCCATTTGGTGTTGGTGTTGCCGCTGAGCATCCAGATCAACTCGTTGGCGATGCTCTTGAAGTGCAGCTTCTTGGTGGTCAGCAGCGGGAAGCCATCGGCCAGGTTGTGGCGAATCTGCCGACCGAACACGGCCGTGGTGCCGGTCCCGGTGCGGTCGCCCTTGCGGGTTCCGTTGTTGATGACGTCCTGCAGCAGTTCAAGGTATTGCTTCATGACCAAAGGCCCTCTGTTTCGGTGAATCCGCCGAACCCTACAGGCCCGGCGTTCAGCAAATGTAGCCGGCGCGTCACGCTGCAGCGTTGTTGGCAGCGGGCGCGCGGTGGTAAGCAAGCCAGATCAGCACCAGACCGCCAATGATCATCGGCAGGCTGAGGATCTGCCCCATGGTGACCCAGCCCCAGGCCAGATAACCCAGCTGGGCGTCCGGCACGCGGACGAATTCCACCACGAAGCGGAAGATGCCGTAGAACAGCGCGAACATGCCGGACACGGCCATGGTCGGACGCGGCTTGCGGGAGAAGAAATAGAGAATGACGAACAAGGCCACGCCTTCCAGCGCGAACTGGTAGAGCTGTGACGGGTGGCGCGGCAGTTGCGCAGGGTCGGTGGGGAACACCATGGCCCAAGGCAGATCAGTCGGCTTGCCCCACAGTTCGGCGTTGATGAAGTTGCCGATGCGCCCGGCACCCAGACCAATCGGCACCATGGGTGCGATGAAGTCCATGAGCTGGAAGAACGACTTGCCGTTGCGCTTGCCGAACCAGTAAGTCGCAATCATCACGCCGATAAAGCCGCCGTGGAACGCCATGCCGCCCTTCCACACTTCAAGGATCAGCAGCGGGTTGGCGATGTAGTTGGGCAGATCGTAGAACAGGACGTAGCCGAGACGCCCGCCGACGATGACGCCCATGGCGACCCAGAAAATCATGTCCGAGAGCTTTTCTTTGGTCCACGTCGGGTCAAAGCGATTCAGGCGACGGGATGCCAGGTACCAGGCACTGCCGATACCGACCAGATACATCAGGCCGTACCAGTGAATTTGCAGCGGACCGATGGCCACGGCTACCGGGTCAATCTGCGGGTAAGGCAGCATTGCGACTCCTTGAAATAGAAGCGCTCATTGAGCGACGAAGCAGAACTATGCGGCGGCGGTAGCAGGTGGTGCCACCCAATAATGATGAAACTTGGTGCAAGAGCGACCGCGTTGGCAAACCCGCACGCCGACGATGTCGCCCCGGCTGGCGCGGACATCTCTCAAAAACAGTGCGGCATGTTACCGGACCGCGCCGATCCGCTCTAGCAGCGTGCGATGGATGTCGGCGTGCGGGGTGGGTAAAGTGGCTCAAAAAGGAGTCATCCATGTGCCTTATCGTCTTCGCCTGGCGACCGTCGCACCCTCAGCCGCTGATTCTGGCGGCCAATCGTGACGAGTTCTACGCCCGCCCTACGCTGCCGCTGGCCCAGTGGGAAGACGCGCCGCAAGTGTATGCGGGGCGCGATCTTGAAGCGGGCGGGACGTGGCTGGGGATCAATGCTGACGGACGATTCGCAGCGCTGACCAATATCCGCGAGCCGGGCAAGCCACCTGGCCGTCGTTCGCGGGGCGAATTGGTTGCTGGTTTTTTAAACAATGAAATTGCGACTGACGAGTATTTGCGTGATGTCGCCGCGCGTTCGGCGGAGTACGGCGGGTTCAACTTGCTGGTGGGTGATCTTCACCAGTTGCACTTCCTCAATGCAAACGACCCGACACCCCGCCGCCTGGAAGCAGGCGTTTACGGTGTGTCCAACGCCGGGCTCGATACGTCATGGCCGAAGCTGGTGAAAGCCAAAGCCGCCCTGTCGGAACAGCTGCATACGCCTGATCCAGAAGCGCTGTTTGGTTTTCTTGCCGACCACGCGCCTGCGCCGGACGCTGAACTGCCGAGCACCGGCGTTGGGCTCGCGACGGAGAAATTGCTGTCGAGCGTGTTCATCGCCAGCCCCAATTACGGCACGCGGGCGAGCACGGTATTGCTGGTTAATGCGGATGGCAGCCGGCGCCTGATCGAGCGCAGCTTTGGGCCGTATGGCGGGAGATTGGGAGAGGTGGATCTGAGGATTTGACTACACCTCTTCGCGGCTAAAGCCGGTCCTACATAAACTGCTGCGCGTCTGCTGGTGCGGCGGGCTTACCCTTGTAGGACCGGCTTTAGCCGGGAAAGCGTCCTGTGTCACACCGCACATTTGAGGGCGACTGATCTGGCCTCTTCCCGGCTGAAGCCGGTCCCACTAAGAGCAGCGCAGCGCCAGCCCTCAATGCCCCTTCACAGACCCCGGATTGATCATCCGCGACAGGCCCAGATTCCTCAGCGCCAGTTGCAGCGAACTGCTGATGACTTGGGGATTATCGTTCTTCATCAGTTGGGCCAACAGGTCTTTGGCCATGCTCAGGTTGATCTGGCGCAGCATCCACTTCACTTTCGGCAAGTTGGTGGCGTTCATCGACAGGCTGTCGAAGCCCATCGCCATCAGCAGCACCGCCGCCGCAGGATCACCGGCCATTTCGCCGCAGATGCTCACCGGCTTGCCTTCGGCGTGGGCATCGCGCACTACACTCTGCAGAGCTTGAAGCACCGCCGGGTGCAGGTAGTCGTACAAATCCGCCACGCGCGGGTTGTTGCGGTCGACCGCCAGCAAATACTGGGTCAAGTCGTTGGAGCCGACGGACAGGAAATCCACCTGACGCGCCAGCTCACGGGTCTGATAGACCGCCGCCGGGACTTCAATCATCACGCCCACCGGTGGCATCGGCACGTCGGTGCCTTCATCGCGCACTTCGCCCCACGCCCGGTGGATCAGGTGCAACGCCTCTTCGGTTTCGTGGGTGCCGGAGATCATCGGCAACAGAATCCGCAGGTTGTTCAAGCCTTCGCTGGCCTTGAGCATGGCGCGGGTCTGCACCAGAAAGATTTCCGGGTGATCCAGCGTCACGCGAATGCCGCGCCAGCCGAGGAACGGGTTGTCTTCCTTGATCGGGAAGTACGACAGCGACTTGTCGCCACCAATGTCCAGCGTTCGCATGGTCACCGGTAACGGGTGGAACGCCGCCAGCTGCTCACGGTAGATGGCGAGCTGTTCTTTCTCGCTCGGGAACCGCTGCTGAATCATGAACGGGACTTCGGTGCGGTACAGGCCGACGCCTTCCGCGCCTCGCTGTTGCGCACGGGCCACGTCTGCCAGCAGACCGGTATTGACCCACAGCGGCATGCGGTGACCGTCGAGGGTCACGCACGGCAACTCACGCAGCGCGTCGAGGCCTTGAGAGAGCTGACGCTCCTCTTCGACGACGACGGAGTACTGCTTGATCAGGATCTCGGAGGGATTGGTGAAGACTTCGCCATGGTAGCCGTCGACGATCAGCTGGATGCCGTCGACTTTCGAGTACGGCAGGTCCACCACACCCATGACCGTGGGAATGCCCATGGCCCTGGCCAGAATGGCGACGTGGGAGTTACCCGAACCGAGTACCGAAATCAGCCCCACCAACTTGCCCTCCGGCACCTCGCCAAGCATGGCGGGCGAGAGCTCTTCGCTGACCAGAATGGTGTTGTCGGGGTAGACCAGTGTTTGCTGGCGCGCTTCCTGAAGGTAGGCCAGCAGGCGGCGACCCAGGTCTTTGACGTCCGATGCGCGTTCACGCAGATAGGCGTCGTCCATCAGCTCGAAGCGTTTGACGTGCTCGTTGACCACCGAACGCAACGCGCCCTGGGCCCACTGGCCGGTCTTGATGACGTTGGTGACTTCGCTGCCCAGCGAAGCATCGTCGAGCATCATCAGGTATACATCAAAGAGCGCGCGCTCTTCAGGACGCAATTGTGTCGCCAACTTCGCCGAAAGGGTGCGCATATCATTGCGAACGCCTTCAAGTGCAGTCTGGAACAGTTTAAGCTCAGCGGTGATGTCGGTGACGGTTTTGTCCGGCACGACTTCTAGGTCAGCCGGCGGCAGCATGACCAGCGCGGTGCCGACGGCAGCACCCGGTGAACCCGGCACGCCGACGAATCGGGCTTCCTGAATGCCCTTGCCCTGCCGACCTAGCCCGCGAATGGAGCCGGTGGCTTCTGCGTGGGCGATAACGCCGGCGAGCTGCGCGCTCATCGTGACCAGGAAGGCTTCTTCGCCCTCGTCGAACTGACGGCGCTCTTTTTGCTGGATGACCAGGACGCCCACTACCCTGCGGTGGTGGATGATCGGCGCACCGAGGAAAGAGGCGTAGCGTTCTTCACCGGTTTCGGCAAAGTAACGATAGCGAGGGTGATCGGCGGCGTTTTCGAGGTTCAGCGGTTCTTCACGCGTACCGACCAGACCCACGAGGCCCTCGTTCGGGGCCATGCTCACCTTGCCGATCGAGCGCTTGTTCAGGCCTTCGGTGGCCATCAGCACGAAGCGATTCGCTTCAGGATCGAGCAGATAGACCGAGCAGACCTGGCTGCTCATGGCCTCTTTTACGCGCAATACAATAATGCCCAACGCCGCCCTGAGATCCTTGGCGGAGTTAACTTCCTGGACGATCTTGCGCAGCGTATTGAGCATGGCTCGGGGTCGAACTCCGTGTCAGTCGCGCGCCAACAGGCGCGGGGCAAGCTCTTTGAGTGCGCGGCGATATACTTCGCGCTTGAATGTCACCACCTGGCCCAACGGGTACCAATAACTGACCCAACGCCAGCCATCGAACTCCGGTTTGCCGGTCAAATCCATCCGCACCCGCTGCTCGTTGGAGATCAGGCGCAGGAGAAACCATTTTTGCTTCTGGCCGATGCACAGCGGCTGGCTGTGGGTACGGACCAAACGTTGCGGCAGACGATAGCGCAACCAACCCCGGGTGCAGGCAAGAATTTCAACATCATGCCGTTCCAGCCCGACTTCTTCATTCAATTCACGGTAAAGCGCGTCTTCCGGGGTCTCCTGAGGGTTGATACCCCCCTGTGGAAACTGCCAGGCGTCTTGATTGATGCGCCGAGCCCATAAGACCTGACCAGCATCATTTGTCAGAATTATCCCGACATTAGGGCGAAAACCATCGGGGTCGATCACGGCTACAACCTCGCAAACGCATGTCGCCGCATTGTTCCACAAAGATCGTGAAGGCAGCAACGAGGCTGCGACAGCTTATCGTGACAACTGCATTAATAGATGCGATCTCTTAGGCAAACCTCGTATTCTTGTGCTCTTTTTTCTGATATTTCAGCGAGTAAAGCCCATGCGTCTGGCCCTCTTCGACCTCGACAACACCCTCCTCGGCGGCGACAGCGACCATGCCTGGGGCGATTACCTGTGCGAACGGGGCATCTTGGACGGCGCTGCCTACAAGGCACGCAACGATGCCTTTTATCAGGACTATCTGGCCGGCACGCTGAACCTGACCGACTACTTGAATTTCAGCCTGGAGATTCTCGGCCGCACTGACATGGCGCAGCTCGACGAATGGCACCGGGAATTCATGCGCGACTGCATCGAGCCCCTGATCCTGCCGAAAGCCATGGCCCTCATCGCCAAACACCGCGAGGCTGGCGACAAGCTGGTGGTGATCACCGCGACCAACCGTTTCGTCACCGCACCGATCGTGGCCCGGCTGGGCATCGACACGTTGCTGGCGACCGAGTGCGAGATCGTCGATGGCCGCTACACCGGGCGCACCACTGACGTGCCGTGCTTCCGCGAGGGCAAAGTGACACGCCTGAACCGCTGGATCGAAGAGAACGGCTTCAACCTGGATGACAGCTGGTTCTACAGTGATTCTATGAACGATTTGCCACTGCTGGAGCAGGTCGCCCACCCGGTCGCGGTCGATCCTGATGAAAAGCTGCGCGCCGAGGCCACCCGTCGCGGCTGGCCGGTGATTTCACTGCGCGACTGAAAAGCCTTCGCGAGCAAGCTCATTTCTACAAGTCACCGCGCCTCTGTAGGAGCGCGCTTGCCCGCGAAAAAATGGGTCAGGCAACCCCAATCCATGGTCTGCCTCTGGTGTCACTGCGAAATGAGGTTTAAACCGGTTTGGCACCCATCAGACCGGCAA
This sequence comes from Pseudomonas graminis, assembly GCF_900111735.1. Lineage (GTDB taxonomy): Bacteria > Pseudomonadota > Gammaproteobacteria > Pseudomonadales > Pseudomonadaceae > Aquipseudomonas > Aquipseudomonas graminis. The sequence continues at coordinate 7,124 of NZ_FOHW01000015.1, forward strand.
TCGCCACGAAGCAGACCACGCTGAAGATGGCCAGGGCGAGTGTGAAGCGGGAATTACCCACGATCACCGGCCGGCGCAGGCGATTGACCCGCACCGCCAGCCACGCCCAGCTCAAGGCGCCGAAGAGATACAGCACACTCGCCGCCAGCAGCCAGGTCTGTCCCAGCGGCCAGCCAGCGTAGTGCACCAGCCACCAACCGCTGATCGGCAGGGTTATCAGGCACACGCCCATCAGCACCCAGACAAATGCCCACGGCCGTTGCATGGCGCGGTTCTGAACCGTCGCATCGCCGGCCCGACGTCCACGGACAATCCAGACGATCAGCCCCAGCGCGCAGATGAACAGCAGCACCGTGCTGACGACGTGCAGGATTTTCAGTGCAGCGAAGTGTTCCATTGTGTTCGTGTCCCTGTGTCTGGCGGTATTTGAAGATTAGCAGCCGGCTGCATATCGCCGCCGCTGTTGATCCTGTAGGAGCGTGGCTTGTCCCGCGAGCTGGCACGAAGCCGCAGCCCATGAGCGACCTTGCTTCTTCAGTCCGGAGACTGCATGCACCGTATTGCTGCCGTTCCCGGCAGATCGCGGGACCAGCCTCGCTCCTACAGTCCCGGGCATGAACCGCTGAAGTCAGCAGTGTCAGTCTTCGGAGCTCACCCCAGAAACAGCTTGTACGCCGGGTTCTTGGTCTCGTCCCAATACGGATAACCAATCTCTGCCAGCGCCTGCGGCACCAGATGCCGCTCATCTTCCGGCACCACCAACCCCGCCACCACTCGGCCATCTGCCGCGCCATGGTTGCGGTAGTGGAACATCGAAATATTCCATTTCCCGCCCAGTTTGTTCAGGAAATTGAACAGCGCACCCGGACGCTCCGGGAATTCAAAGCGCAGCACCACCTCATCGCTGACCCGCTCCGAATGCCCGCCGACCATGTGTCGCAGGTGCAGCTTGGCCAGTTCGTTGTCGGTCAGGTCCAGCACCGGGAAACCCTGTTCCGTCAGGCTAGCGATCAGCGCTTTGCGAGGGTCGGTGTCGGGGTGGGTCTGCACGCCGACGAAGATGTGCGCTTCGCGGTCAGTGTGGTAGCGGTAGTTGAATTCGGTGATCTGTCGTTTGCCGATGGCCTCACAGAAGGCTTTGAAGCTGCCCGCCTGTTCCGGAATGGTCACGGCAATGATTGCCTCGCGGCCTTCGCCCAGTTCAGCGCGCTCGGCAACGTGGCGCAGACGGTCGAAGTTTACGTTGGCGCCGGAATCGATGGCCACAAACGTCTGCCCGGTCACTTCGTACTGTTCGGTGTACTTCTTGATCCCGGCCACGCCCAACGCGCCAGAGGGTTCGGTGATTGAGCGGGTGTCGTCGTAAATGTCCTTGATCGCCGCGCAAATCTCGTCAGTGCTGACGGTGATCACCTCGTCGACGTAATCCTTGCAGATCTCGAAGGTGTACTGACCGATCTGCGCCACGGCCACGCCATCTGCGAACAGCCCGACCTGTTGCAGCACCACGCGCTCGCCGTAGGCCATGGCCTGTTGCAGGCAATTGGAGTCATCCGGCTCGACGCCGATCACCTTGATCTCCGGGCGCAGGTATTTCACATACGCAGCAATGCCGGCAATCAGCCCGCCACCACCCACCGGGACAAAGATCGCATCCAGTGGCCCCTGATGCTGACGCAGGATTTCCATCGCCACCGTGCCTTGCCCGGCGATGGTGTCGGGGTCGTCGTACGGATGAACGTAGACGTAGCCGTGTTCCTCAACCAGCTTCAGCGAATACGCCAGCGCCTCGGGAAACGAGTCGCCATGGAGTACGACTTTTCCGCCCCGGGAGCGCACGCCTTCGACTTTGATCTCCGGCGTGGTCTTCGGCATCACGATGGTCGCCGACACTCCCAGCGTCTTCGCCGCCAGCGCCAGGCCCTGGGCATGATTGCCCGCCGATGCCGTCACCACGCCCCGCGCCAGTTCTTCCGGGCCCAGCTGCGCCAACTTGTTGTACGCGCCACGAATCTTGAAGGAGTACACCGGCTGCAAGTCTTCGCGCTTGAGCAGCACGTTGTTGCCCAGGCGCGCGGAAAGCTGGCGTGCGGCGTGCAGCGGGGTTTCCACGGCAACGTCATAGACGCGGGAGTTGAGAATCTTTTTGACGTAGTGCTCGAGCATCGGGGAAGAATCGCTGGCGAAGGGGCAAGACCCGGAAGTCTACCCCTCGCCCCGTCGCACGACCACATCAAGACTCAGGCTTTGACCACGGCATGTCGTTATACTGCCGGCCCTCGGACCTATCGCTATTCCCTGTAACCGGAGCCCACCTCGCATGACCCAGGATCAACTCAAACAGGCCGTTGCCCAGGCCGCCGTCGATTTCATCCTTCCGAAACTCGACGACAAAAGCGTCGTGGGCGTGGGCACCGGCTCTACCGCCAATTGCTTCATCGACGCGCTGGCCCTGCACAAAGGCGCGTTCGACGGCGCAGTCGCGAGCTCCGACGCAACGGCCGCACGCCTCAAGGCCCACGGCATTCCGGTGTATGAACTGAACACGGTCAGCGACCTGGAGTTTTACGTCGACGGCGCCGATGAAAGCGACGAGCACTTGAACCTGATCAAAGGCGGCGGCGCAGCCTTGACCCGCGAGAAGATCGTTGCCGCCGTGGCGAAAACTTTCATCTGCATCGCTGACGCCAGCAAGCTGGTGCCGGTGCTGGGCGCGTTTCCCCTGCCGGTCGAAGTGATCCCGATGGCTCGCAGCCACGTGGCCCGCGAACTGGTGAAGCTGGGCGGCGACCCGGTTTACCGCGAGGGCGTGCTGACGGACAACGGCAACATCATCCTCGATGTGCACAACATGAACATCACCAACCCGTCGGAAGTGGAAGCGCAGATCAACAACATCGTCGGTGTCGTCACCAACGGCCTGTTCGCCGCGCGCCCGGCGGATCTGCTGCTGCTGGGCACTCAAGAAGGCGTGAAAACCCTCAAGCGCTAATGGTTGCGGGGCAAGGCGAACCCAAGCGGGGATGCCTTGCCCTTAGCGTTTCTTGAACACATAAAACAGGTTCGGTTCGCTCACGACGTACAACGTGCCGTCGTCCCCCATGGCGATACCCTCGGCCTGGGGCACGCTTTTGCTCAGGCCCATGCTGCCCTTGGTCAGTGACACGTTGGCGACCGGCTTACCCTCGGTGTCCAGCTCGAGAATCTGCCGCGACTCATCCGACAGCGCCAGCAAATGCCCACTGCGTTCATCGAACTGCAGACTGGAAAGGTCACGAACGAACAGGCCCGCATCCCGCTGCTTGCTGGACGTCACTTCAAGGATGTTGGGGGAGTGGGTTCCCGCGTCGGGAAAGCCGCGCACTTCGATGATCTGCACCGGCCGCCGCTCTTTGGCGACGAACAGGCGGCGGCCCTGATTATCGTAGGCCAGGCCTTCAAAGCCGTTGTTGCCGCCGGCGTCGATGCCCAGGGTCAGCTGCTCGGCATCGGCCGCGTCGAGGAAAGTCGTGTCGTCATCCACGTGAACCTTGATCAGCCTCTGACTGTGCTCGTCGCTGATAACGTAGATTCCGGGGCTGATGTACTCGACCGCTTCGGCGTCCCCGAACCCGGTCAGGGGAATTCGTCTGAGAATCCGCCCTTCCAGGCTCAGCTCGACCAACTCGGGGTTTTTGTTGGTGACGGTAAAGAGGGTCTTGCGCTGCGGATCAAAGCTGAGGGCCGAGACGTTCGCCTCCAAACCGTCGATGGCCCGCGCCTCAATCTCGACCTCATAGGCGTCGAGGCCCAGCGCTTGAGCGTCACTGGATTGCCAGAGCACGTACCAGTTGAACCAGAGCCGCTCGATGACCCGGTATTCGCGCGCCACAAAAAACGACGCGGTCAGTATCAACAGGACAAGTAACGTGAGCGCGACGCTCTGGAACGGGGTGACACGACGCATGCAGGGGGCTCGACTTCAGTGGGGCGAATTTAATAGCACCGTATTCTGAAGCCAAACTGAAAGCGATGTGACATCTCGTTCGACCTTTTCAGGTTCAAGCGGGAACGCGAAGACGCTCAAGCCGAAACCGGCCCGGCGTCACTGCCGCTTGAAGCTGTAAAACAGGTTGGGCTCGCTGACCATGTAAATCGTGCCGTTCTCGTCCATCGCCACGCCTTCCGCGCGCGGGATAGTGTCGCTCAGACCGTTGAACCCATGCAGCAGCGTCATGAAGCTGACCTGATTACCCTTGCCGTCCAGCTCCAGCAGCATGTGTGACTCGGCGGACAGCACCAGCAAATGCCCGGTCTTCTGGTCCGCGTACAGGGACGACAGATTGCGCACGATCAGGTTGTCATTGATCAGCTTGCGCTTCTCGCCTTTCACTTCGCTGCTGCCATCGGCTTTCCAGCTGTACAGCGCTGGCGGACGCTCTTCGCCAAACAGGAACTGCTGATCCCGTGGGTCCCAGGCCACGCCTTCGAACGCTTTATTCTGATCCTTCGACCGACCGAGGTCGTACTTGGGGAAGTCGGCGATGTTCAACGTTTTGGTTTCGGGCGTGACGTGGACGATGGTCATCAAGTGCTGGCGCTCATCGACGATGGCAATCAGGCCGTCGCCCAGAACGGCAACACCTTCAGGGTTGCCCCAGCCTTCAAGCGGAATCTTGCGAATCACATCGCCGGTCAGCGTGATCTCGGAAAGGAAAGGGTTTTTGCCCATCACCGAGTACAGGGTTTTGGTCGCCGGGTCGTAAGACAGATCCGAGGCCTCGTCCTTTTCCATGCCGGCCAGCGGCTTGGCGTCGATATCGACCTTGTAATCCGGCAGCCAGATACCCGCCGCGCGCTCGGCCGGCGTGACGTTGCGCTCGCTCAGCCACAACACGCCGCGGTCGTCCCAGTGCCAGGCGTACGACAGACCAGCCAGGATCACCAGCGCTGCAACGAGCAGCCACCACCAACGGAAACGCAGACGGCTTTTACGCTGTGTCATCCGCGAACGTCGCTTTCGAAACGGCTCTGGCCTGTCAGCTCCAGCACGATCTCATCGCCAACAGTGAATGGTCCTACGCCTGCGGGCGTGCCGGTCATGATCAGGTCACCGGCCTGCAGCGAGAACTGCGACGCCATGTGCTGGATCATCGGCACGATCGGGTTGAGCATGTGACTGCTGTTGCCGTCCTGACGGACTTCGCCGTTGATGGTCAGGCGAATGGCGATGTCGGTCAGATCGGGGTAGGCGTCAGCGGATACGAACGGCGCAATGACCGCCGCGCCGTCGAACGACTTGGCGATTTCCCACGGCAGGCCTTTCTCTTTCAGCTTCGACTGCACGTCGCGCAGCGTCAGGTCCAGGCCCGGAGCGAAGCCGGAGATCGCGTCGAGGACTTCTTCGCGGCTCGGGTTCTTGCTCAGCGGCTTGCCGATCAGCACGACAATCTCGGCTTCGTAATGCACCGAACCCCGGTCCTGAGGAATGCTGAAGCCCCCCTCGATTCCGACCACGCAGCTGCCCGGCTTGATGAACAGCAATGGTTCGGTCGGTACCGGGTTGTCCAGTTCCTTGGCGTGCTCGGCGTAATTGCGGCCGATGCAGACGACTTTACCCAGCGGAAAGTGAACCTTGGTGCCGTCGACGTACTTGTGCTGATAGCTCATGAGCGCTCCTGAAATGCTTGTTGTAATGGGGGAACCGCTTACACCGCGAAGATTTTGCCGGGGTTCATGATGCCGTTCGGGTCGAACACCGCTTTGACGGCCTTCATGTATTCGATTTCCACCGGCGAGCGGCTGTAGTGCAGGTAGTCACGCTTGGTCATACCGACGCCGTGCTCTGCGGAGATCGAGCCGTTGTACTTCTGCACGATCTCGAACACCCACTTGTTCACCGTCGCGCACTTGGCAAAGAACTCCTCCTTGCTCAGGTTTTCCGGCTTGAGGATGTTCAGGTGCAGGTTACCGTCGCCGATATGGCCGAACCAGACGATTTCGAAATCCGGGTAATGCTGGCCAACGATCGCGTCCACTTCAGCGAGAAACGCCGGGACCTTCGAAACGGTGACCGAGATGTCGTTCTTGTACGGCGTGAAGTGAGAGATGGTTTCCGAAATGTATTCGCGCAGCTTCCACAGATTCTGCAGTTGCTGTTCGCTCTGGCTCATCACGCCATCCAGCACCCAGCCCTGCTCGACGCAGTGCTCGAAGGTTTCCAGCGCGTGGTTCGCCACTTCTTCGGTGGTCGCTTCGAATTCCAGCAGCGCGTAGAACGGGCATTCGGTTTCGAACGGAGAAGGCACGTCACCGCGCGCCATGACCTTGGCCAGCGCCTTGTCCGAGAAGAACTCGAATGCGGTGAGGTCCAGCTTGCTCTGGAACGCGTGCAGCACCGGCATGATGGCGTTGAAGTCGGTGGTCCCGAGAACCATCGCGGTGAGGTTTTTCGGCGCACGGTCCAGACGCATGGTCGCCTCGACCACGAAGCCCAGCGTGCCTTCAGCGCCAATGAACAGCTGACGCATGTCGTAGCCGGTGGCGTTTTTGATGAGGTCTTTGTTCAGTTCGAGCAGGTCGCCCTTGCCGGTGACCACCTTGAGGCCCGCGACCCAGTTGCGGGTCATGCCGTAGCGAATCACTTTGATCCCGCCGGCGTTGGTGCCGATGTTGCCGCCGATGTTGCTGGAGCCCGACGACGCGAAGTCCACCGGGTAATACAAGCCGTTTTCTTCGGCGAGATTCTGCAGCTGCTTGGTGACCACGCCTGGCTGGCAGATGGCAGTGCGGTCTGTCAGGTTGAGTTCGAGCACCTGATTCATGTAATCGAAGTTGACGACCACCTCACCGTTGGCGGCAACGGCGGCGGCGGACAACCCGGTGCGGCCGCCCGAAGGGACCAGCGCAACCTTGCGATCATTGGCCCAGCGGACGATCGCCTGGACCTGTTCGGTGGTCTTGGGGAAGACGATGGCAGTGGGTGCGGGCGCGAAATGTTTGGTCCAGTCCTTGCCGTAGGTTTCGAGGGAATCGGCGTCGGTCAGGACCTTGCCAGGCTCAACCAGGGTCTTCAGCTCATCTATCAGCGCAGGATGGGTCATCAACAGAACTCTCGAACAATTCATGGTCATCCTGAGAACGGCTCACGTCCAGGAATGGGGTGTTTCGCGGGGTGCATATGCTAGCATACGCCCCCCGCCAATCGAGCTTTCGGCCGATTTGCGCGCGCTTCACTTACTGCCATTTCTCTCCGGGACACAGGTTTACGCAGATGAGCAAGACTTCCCTCGACAAGAGCAAGATCAAGTTCCTTCTTCTCGAAGGCGTCCACCAGTCCGCGGTCGACGTCCTGAAGGCCGCCGGTTACACCAGCATTGAGTACCACACCAAGTCTCTGCCGGAAGCCGAACTGAAGGAAAAGATTGCCGACGCTCATTTCATCGGTATTCGTTCCCGCACCCAACTGACTGAAGAACTGTTCGACAGCGCCAAGAAACTGGTCGCGGTCGGCTGCTTCTGCATCGGTACCAACCAGGTTGACCTGAACGCAGCCCGCGAACGCGGCATCGCTGTGTTCAACGCCCCCTACTCCAACACCCGTTCGGTGGCGGAGCTGGTGCTGGCCGAGGCCATCCTGCTGCTGCGCGGTATCCCGGAGAAGAACGCTTCCTGCCACCGTGGCGGCTGGATCAAGAGCGCGGCCAACTCGTTCGAGATTCGCGGCAAGAAGCTCGGCATCATCGGCTACGGCTCGATCGGCACTCAGCTGTCGGTCCTGGCTGAAGGCCTGGGCATGCAGGTGTACTTCTACGACACCCTGACCAAGCTGCCGCTGGGCAACGCCACTCAGGTGTCTAGCCTGAACGAGCTGCTGGGCATGGCCGACATCGTCACCCTGCACGTTCCGGAAACCAACGAAACCCAGTGGATGATCGGCGAGAAAGAAATTCGCACGATGAAGAAGGGCGCCATCCTGATCAACGCGGCACGCGGCACGGTGGTCGAGCTCGACGCCCTGGCTGACGCGATCAAGGATCAGCACCTGATCGGCGCGGCCATCGACGTGTTCCCGGTCGAGCCACGCTCCAACGACGACGTGTTCGAAAGCCCTCTGCGTGGCCTGGACAACGTGATCCTGACACCGCACATCGGCGGCTCGACCGCTGAGGCCCAAGCCAACATCGGTCTGGAAGTGGCAGAGAAACTGGTCAAGTACAGCGACAACGGTACGTCGGTCTCCTCGGTCAACTTCCCGGAAGTGGCCCTGCCGGCTCACCCAGGCAAGCACCGCCTGCTGCACATCCACCAGAACATCCCGGGCGTGCTGATGGAGATCAACAAGGTTTTCGCTGAAAACGGCATCAACATCTCCGGTCAGTTCCTGCAGACCAACGAGAAGGTCGGTTACGTGGTCATCGACGTCGACGCCGAGTATTCCGATCTGGCGCAAGAGAAACTGCAGCACATCAAAGGCACCATCCGTAGCCGCGTTTTGTTCTAAGACATTGGTTTCGGGGTGATAAAAAGGAGACCTTCGGGTCTCCTTTTTTTGTGCGCCGCGGGGGCGAATTATGCAGAGGCGGTGAGTCATCCAACATGTATGGCACAGACAGATCGCATTCGCGGGCAAGCGCGCTCCTACAACGGGACTGCGGCGACACACGCCTATGCGGCGTGCCCCAAGCCATCCATGGCATCTGCCGGTACGCGATACGCGTTATTTCACCGTGATGGTGATCTTCTGCGATTCAACTGGCGGGTTCAGCGGGACATGGTTCTTGTCGCCGACCAACAGTTGCAGGGTGTGCTGACCCGGTGTGAGGTTCAGCTCGGTTTCGGTCTGGCCCTTGCCGAAGTGGCGGATGTTGTCAGTGGTCGGCAGCGGCGCGTTCATGTCGGGCTGATCCTTGACGTCGATGAGCAGGTGATGATGCCCGGTGTCCGGGACGTCAACGCCGGCCGGGGCGACGCCCATGCCCTTGAGGCCGAACTGCACCTTGAATGCGCCGTTGACGGTCGCGCCATCCTTCGGTGAGATGATGTAAACCTCGGCGCCCGCAGGGGATGCCGTGCGTGGCATGTCCTCGGCCTGGGCCAGCAAGCTCGCCCCCAACAGCAGTCCGGTCAGGGCAGTTCTCGCAAATAACGTCTTCATGATCTCTCCGTTTTTATCGATGTGCGGCTGGCGGGTTCGGGGATTGAAGCTTCTCGTTGCCGACAGACAACCGCTCAGGAACAGCCTTTACCTTAGCTGCGGTTGGCCGCGAAGTGTTTCGCTGAGTGGCGGGATGTAGAAGATTTCATGTTGGACCGATGCTACAGCTCGAAGGGTTCGTTCCCGCGCCGTCTGAACCAGCCGGTCAGCGACAGCCGCTCGCGGGTCGAGGGCATGACTTCGTGGGGCATGTCACCCGAGAGGAACACCACAAGGCAGCCGCCGGTGGGCTGCACGTCATACTCGACGCCGTCCTTGAGGTACATCCGCAACTGACCGCCATGCTCTGGTAACCAGCCGTCGTTGAGGTAGACGACCGCCGAAACCATACGTTTGTCGTCATCGCGAAAGCGGTCGACATGCTTGAGGTAGAAGGCGCCGGGCGGATAGAGCGCAAAGTGGCTTTCATAATCCTCAAGGCCCAGAAACAGGCCCCGGTTCAGCGCTTGACGCAGGCTCTCCATCAGATCCAGATAACGATCGCAGGGCTCGGCCTGCCCCGCCTCCAGCCACTGAATGTGATCGCCGCGAATCCCCTCGCGAACCTCCTGCGCCGGCCCTCGCCCCACTGCTGCAGGCGCGAGCTCTCCCTGAACGGCACGCGTGCGGCATTCAAGCGCCAGTTCACCGGTCAGGGTGTCGGGCAGGAAGATGTTCTGCTGCGACCAGCCACGCTCGGCCAGGTCGTCGACAATTCGCAACAGAAGCGGGTGATCAGGGGATATGCGCATGGCGCGCATAGTATCCATACCCCGATTAATCCGACAGAGCCTGCAGTCCGGCGAATGAGGAATATTTTTGCGGGTTTGAATACGCCCGGCGGTTTTGTCCTGCCGCTGATCGAACCCGAGGTTTTTAGCGGGGTCTGGCAAGTGTTAACTCGACAAATCCCCGCTGACCCACCGAGAATGGCGGCCTGCCGACAGGAGTCTCTAATGCGCCGTCTGTTTTTCCTGCTGTTGATGTTCTGCACTTTGCCCGCCTGGGCAGACGGCCACGATCAGCTGTACAAGCTCGCCGGCTGGCCGGAACAACGCGCTCATTTTGTCGATGCCTTGAAAGCCGCTCAGCAGCGTTACCGCAACAGCCTTCCGCCCGCCGTATTCGACGCCTTGGTGAGCAACAGCAATCAGCGTTTCGCGCCGCAGGCGATGGACCAGCGCGGGGAGCAAATGCTGCGCCAGACGCTGCAGGACCCCAATCCTGCGCTGCAGTTTTTCCAGTCGCCGCTGGGTCGCAAGATCGTCAACGCCGAGCTCACCGCCACGCGCCCGGACCAACTGGCCAAAAACGCTCAAGGCCTGCCGCACATTCAGGCGGACGACAATCGTCTGCTGATCATCGGTCACTTGGCCAACGCGCTCCCCGCCAAGGAAGCTGGTGCCGAGGTCAGCATGGCGATTGCTGGCGTCGCCGCCGACAGCCTGAGTTCGATGATTCCAGGCCTGATGGGCGGCGGAACGACCCAGGCGATGCTCGACAGTCAGCGTCAGCGGCTCATGGGTCAGATCGGCAAGGACGTGAACAACACGCTGCTTTATGTTTACCGCGACCTGTCGGATGGAGAACTGGACGAGTTCGCCACCTTCGCCGAGTCAAACGAAGGCAAGGCCTATTACCAGGCAGCGCTGGCCGCTGTTCGCGCGGGATTGGCGGTCGGGCAGACTGTGAAGTAACGTTATCGCCTGCTGCGGGAAGCGTAGGAGCGTGGCTTGTCCCGCGATCGGGCGGGAACCGGCCGTAAGTTCGGAAACCCGATCATCCTGACATGCCGTAATCACCACACCTGCTGCCGCTGCGCGGCAGATCGCGGGACAAGCCACGCTCCTACAGACTAGATAGCCCCTACCCCATCCGCTGGGTCAGAAACTCAAAAAACCGCGCGCGCAACTCGGGTGACTCGTTGACCAGATGGTGACGCGCTTCGTGCAACATGAAGATCTGCGGCTCGGCGAACTTGTCCTTGAGTACCGGCAGATTGTGTTTCCAGTCCACGGTCATGTCCGACTCGCCCTGCACGATGAGCGGGCTGCGACAGCTTCGCGGCGCGCATTCGATACGCTCGATCCATTTGGCCAGCGCGCCCACCCATACCGTCGGCAGGCGTCGCGGCTGCAACGGATCCGCCAGTAGAAAGGGGAGAAAAGTCGGGGCGTTTGAGTTTTCGCTGAAGCGTCGGTCAATGGCTTTTACGAAGCCACGCAGCAGGTGATAGCTGAGTTTCGACAGGGCCCAGCCACGCGGCCGCACAAGCGGCGCCAGCAGAATGATCTGGCCCTGCGCCGGGCTGGCATCGCCATGATGCAGCACGTGGTCGATGACAATCGCGCCGCCGGTGCTTTGCCCGCACAGGTGCCACGGCTGCGGCAGGTTGAGGCTCTCGGCTTCCACAAAAAGCCGATCAAGCACTGCCTGATATTCCGCGAAGTCAGTAATGCTTGCCCGCGCCCCACTGGACAGTCCATGGCCCGGCAAGTCGCAGGCAATCACCGCCAGCCCAAGGCCCAGCGCCCAGTCGATGACGTGACGATACAGCCCGACGTGATCGTAAAAGCCATGCATCAGCACCAGCGTGCCAACGGGTTTATCGGGGCTCCACAACTGCGTGACGATGTCATAGCCGCCCACTTCAACGCGCCCGATCCGGCTGCTGATCGAGCCATCCGAGCCGAGCGCGTTCAAACCATAGAAACGCTGATAAGCCCGGGCCTCTTCAGACGGCGCTTGCGACGCGCTCAGCGGCAATAGCTCAGCACGCAGGTGGTCAGGGTCAAACTTGTCGGACATCGGAATTCCAGATGAGAGTGTGTAGGAAGCGGCCGCACGGAAGTGTCATCTGTCCGCTGCGGCGTGGCAAGTTACGCGACTTAAATCCATGGGCGGTCCGTCTACCCAGTCGCGAGACAAATCTGTAGCCTGCAAAACTTTCCGATTCTCATTTGAGCCACTGCATGAAACGCAGCCTTTACGTCGTCATCGCACTGTTGGTGCTCATCGGGGGCGCGGGTGCCTGGTACATCCACGGCAAGCAGCCGTTCCGCGATGGCGAAATGAGCCTCGCCGGGCTGCAGGCCCCGGTCACCGTGGCTTACGACGAGCGCGGCGTGCCGCATATACGTGCCGACAACCAGGACGATCTGTACCGCGCCCTGGGCTACGTCCACGCTCAGGACCGTCTGTTTCAGATGGAAATCCTGCGCAGGCTGGCGCGCGGCGAGCTGGCTGAGGTTCTTGGCCCCAAGCTGGTCAACACCGACAAGCTGTTCCGCAGCCTGCGCATCCGCGAGCACGCCGATGCCTATGTCGCGCGTCAGGACAAGAACACGCCGGCGTGGAAGGCGCTTCAAGCGTATCTGGACGGCATCAATCAATATCAGGCGACGCATCCCAAACCGATCGAGTTCGACGTGCTGGGCATTCACGAGCGGCCGTTCACGGCGCAGGACACTCTCAGCGTCGGCGGGTATCTGGCGTACAGCTTCGCGGCGGCGTTTCGCACTGAGCCGCTGATGACCTATGTGCGGGATCAACTGGGCCCGGAGTACCTGAAAGTCTTCGATCCGGGCTGGCAGCCAAAAGGCGCGCTCGGACAATCTTCAGGGGTCAGTCAAACCCCTGCGCTGACCGGCAACGACTGGAAAGGCCTCAATGACCTGGCACTGCTCAGCCAGCAGGCGCTGGAGAAAGCCGGCCTGCCGCAGTTCGAGGGCAGCAATGCGTGGGCAGTGTCTGGCAGCCGCACCCAGAGTGGCAAACCGCTGCTGGCGGGCGATCCGCACATTCGTTTCTCGGTGCCGGCGGTCTGGTACGAAGCGCAGCTGACCGCGCCGGGTTTTGAGTTGTACGGGCATTTTCAGGCCCTCAATCCCTTCGCCCTGCTCGGCCACAATCCGGATTTCGGCTGGAGCCTGACGATGTTCCAGAACGATGATCTGGACCTGATCGCCGAGAAGACTAACCCCGACAATCCCGATCAAATCTGGTACCACGGCGCCTGGGTGGACATGACGTCCCGCACCGAACAGATCGCGGTCAAGGGTGAATCCCCCGTCACGCTTACCCTGCGGCAGTCACCCCATGGTCCGATCGTCAATGACGCGCTGGGCGCCAACGGGGCGCAGCAGCCGAGCGATACCCCGATTGCGATGTGGTGGTCGCTCCTTGAGTCGGACAACCCGATCCTCCAGGGCTTCTATGAAGCCAACCGCGCCGACACGCTGGACAAGATGCGCAGCGCTGCTGAGAAGATCCAGTCGCCGGGCCTGAACATCGTTTACGCCAACGCCAAGGGCGATATCGGCTGGTGGGCTGCGGCGCAGTTGCCCAAGCGGCCTGTGGGGGTCAATCCAACGTTCATCCTTGATGGCAGCTCTGAACAGGCCGACAAGAATGGCTTCTACCCTTTCAGCGCAAACCCGCAGGAAGAAAACCCGACACGGGGTTATATCGTTTCGGCGAACTTCCAGCCGGTGTCGCCTACGGGCATGGAGATTCCGGGCTATTACAACCTCGCCGAGCGCGGTCGCCAGTTGAATCGCCAGCTGAGCGACGACACGGTGAAATGGAATCTTGAGAACAGCAAGGCGCTGCAACTCGGGACCCGGACGGACTACGCCGCGCAGATTCTGACGCCGCTGATTCCAGTGCTGCGCCGCGTGGTCAGTGAGCCAGAGGAGCACGATCTGCTTGAGCGCCTGGCGGCGTGGAACGGTGAGTACTCAGTGGATTCGGTGGGGGCCACTCTGTTCAATCAGTTCCTGTTCAACCTGACCGATGAGGTGTTCCATGACGAGCTGAGCGATGGTCTGTTCACCACGCTGCTGTCGACCCGCCTTATTGACATGGCCCTGCCGCGACTGGCCGCCGACGCGAACTCACCATGGTGGAACAATCGCCATTCTCGGGAACCCGAAAGTCGCGACAACACGGTGAAGGTCGCCTGGCATGCAGCGGTCTCGCATTTGAAATCGCTGTACGGGCAGAATCCGGATGAGTGGACGTGGGGGAAGGCGCACACGCTGACCCATGAACATCCTCTGGGCAAACAGCCGCCGCTGGACATGCTGTTCAATGTCGGACCGTTCGCGGCGCCGGGTACCCATGAGGTCCCGAACAATCTGTCAGCGAGCATGGGCCCCGCGCCGTGGCCGGTTACTTACGGGCCATCGACGCGCCGCCTCATCGACTTCGCAGACCCGGCGCATGCACTGGGCATCAACCCGGTGGGCCAAAGCGGCGTGCTGTTCGACAAGCACTACGCCGACCAGGCGCAGCGCTACATTAACGGCGAGTACGTGCCCGAGCGGCTCAGTGAAGGGGATGTGGCGGGGAACAGCAAAGAAGTGTTGAAGCTGGTGCCGGGGCGTTAACCCTGTGTGAGTGATGATCGTCCCCACGCTCCGCGTGGGGATGCCGCCCGGGACGCTCCGCGTCAATCGCTGTGACGCGGAGCGTCAGGAGATGCATTCCCACGCAGAGCGTGGGAACGATCAGCGGCCGGTATCAGTCCGGTGAGATCAATCAGTGAGAGTGAACTCGACTGTGGGACCGGCTTTAGCCGGGAAGGCGTCAGGCGTTACACCGCAGCATCTACGGCGTACTCACCGGCCTCTTCCCGGCTGAAGCCGGTCCCACTAAAAGCATCGCGTGCATTCAGTGGGAACATCTCACTGGAGCAGTGATCGGGATTAAACCGACTCGACCGCCTTCGCACGGCGTATGTCCGGCTGTTTCCAGCCGTCTGCCGCAGCTTCTTCGATGGCTTGCTGGATCGCGCGTTTGCGGTTGTTTTCCGCGCGGCGGCTGAAGAACCAGACCAGGAAGGTCGCGATCGACACGGCCAGCAGAATCAAACTGGCAATCGCGTTGATCTCCGGCTTTACGCCCAGGCGCACCGCCGAGAACACTTCCATCGGCAGGGTCGTCGAGCCCGGGCCGGAGACGAAGCTCGCCAGTACCAAGTCGTCCAGCGACAGCGCGAAGGACATCATCGCCCCCGCCGCCAGCGATGGCGCGATCATCGGGATGGTGATCAAAAAGAACACCTTCCACGGCCGTGCGCCAAGGTCCATTGCCGCTTCTTCGATGGACATGTCCAGCTCACGCAGACGCGCCGACACCACCACCGCCACATACGCCGCACAGAACGTCGTGTGAGCGATCCAGATGGTGACAACGCCGCGCTCCTCGGGCCAGCCGAGCAACTGCGCCATCGCCACGAACAGCAGCAACAGCGACAGACCGGTGATCACTTCGGGCATCACCAAAGGCGCCGTGACCAGACCGCCAAAGAACGTCTTGCCCTTGAAGCGGGTGATGCGTGTCAGCACGAAGGCCGCCATGGTGCCCAGCGCCACCGCCGCAACGGAGGTGTACAGCGCGATTTCCAGCGAGCGCATGACCGCGCTCATCAGTTGGGTGTTGTCGAGCAGCCCGACGTACCACTTGACCGACCAGCCACCCCAGACCGTCACCAGCTTGGAGGCGTTGAACGAGTAGATCACCAGAATGACCATGGGCGCGTAGATGAAGATCAGGCCCAGTACCAACATCAGGTTCGAGAATCGGAAGCCTCTCATGCCTTGCCCTCCAGTTCTTTGGCCTGACTGCGGTTGAACAGAATGATCGGCACGATGAGTATCAACAGCATCACCACCGCCAGCGCCGACGCTACCGGCCAGTCACGGTTGTTGAAGAATTCCTGCCAGAGCACTTTACCGATCATCAGCGTCTCGGGGCCGCCCAGCAATTCAGGGATGACGAATTCGCCCACCACCGGAATGAACACCAACATGCAGCCCGCGATGATGCCGTTCTTGGACAGCGGCACAGTGATTTTCCAGAAGCTGTTGAAGGTGCTCGAACCCAGGTCCGATGCGGCTTCCAGCAGGCTTTGATCGTGCTTCACCAGATTCGCGTACAGCGGCAGGATCATGAACGGCAGGTACGAATAGACCACGCCGATGTACACCGCGAGGTTGGTGTTGAGGATCTGCAACGGCTCGCTGATCACGCCCAGCCACATCAGGAAAGCGTTGAGCAGACCATTGTTGCTGAGGATGCCCATCCACGCGTAGACGCGGATCAGGATCGCGGTCCACGTCGGCATCATGATCAACAGCAGCAACACCGTCTGTATTTCTTTGCGGGCGATGGAGATGCCGTACGCCATCGGATAGCCGATCAGCAGACACAGCACGGTGCTGATGAAGGCCATCTTCAACGAACCCAGGTACGCCGAGATATACAGATCGTCACTGGTCAGCAGCGCGTAGTTGGCGAAGTTGAGCACGATATCGAGCTTCTGCTCGACGTAGGTAAAGATCTCGGTGTACGGCGGAATCGCTACATCGGCTTCAGCGAAACTGATCTTGATAACGATCAGAAACGGCAGCGCGAAAAACAGGAACAGCCACAGGAACGGCACGCCGATAACGGCTTGGCGCCCGGTGGGTTTTATTCGATTGAAAGCCCGTTTTATTTTTCGGATTTTCATGAGCGCAATACCACGCCACTGTCGTCTTCCCACCAGACGAAGACTTCGTCGTCCCAGGTCGGTCGCGTGCCCTGACGCTCGGCGTTGGCGACAAACGACTGCACCAGCTTGCCCGACGGCAGCTTCACGTAGAACACCGAGTGACCGCCCAGGTACGCGATGTCATGAACCTTGCCCCGGGACCAGTTGTGTTCGAACGACGGCTGCTCGGTGGTCACCAGCAGCTTTTCGGGACGCAGCGCGTAGGTAATGCGCTTGTCTTCCACTGACGTGGTGACGCCGTGGCCGACGTAGATTTTGCGTTCAAGCTCAGGACTACTGATCAGCGCGTGGCCTTCCATGTCTTCGATGACTTCACCGTCGAACAGGTTGACGTTGCCGATGAACTCGCACACCAGGCGGCTGGTGGGTGTTTCATAAATATCGATCGGGCTGCCGATCTGGGCGATCCAGCCCAGGTGCATGATCGCGATGCGCTCAGCCATGGTCATGGCCTCTTCCTGGTCGTGGGTCACCATCACGCAGGTCACGCCGACGCGCTCGATGATTTCCACCAATTCCAGTTGCATCTGCGAACGCAGTTTTTTGTCCAGTGCGCCCATTGGCTCGTCGAGCAGCAGAAGCTTCGGCTTTTTCGCCAGTGAGCGAGCCAGTGCCACGCGCTGACGCTGTCCGCCGGACAACTGATGCGGCTTGCGCTTGGCGTACTGGGTCATCTGCACCAGCTTTAGCATCTCGGCCACGCGGGCCTCGACTTCGGCCTTGGGCAGCTTGTCCTGCTTGAGGCCGAAGGCGATGTTGTCCGCCACGGTCATGTGCGGAAACAGCGCGTAGGACTGAAACATCATGTTGATCGGACGTTCGTACGGCGGCATGTCGGTGATGTCGACGCCGTCGAGGTAAATGCGGCCTTCGGTCGGGCGTTCAAAGCCGGCAAGCATGCGCAGCAGGGTGGATTTCCCCGAGCCGGACCCGCCGAGCAGGGCGAAGATTTCACCCTTGTTGATCTGCAGAGACACGTCGTCCACAGCAATCGTCTCATCGAACTTTTTCGTGACCCGATCGATTTTGACCAGCACCTGTTTCGGTTGCTGACCACCCTCAAGGGATTTCTTGTAGGCGCCGGAGGCAACTGCCATGGGTGAAACTCCCAACTGTTTTTGCGCCCGGCCAATGGGGCCGGGCGCCAAGGTCTTTATTTACCGGTTTTGATCTTCGTCCAGCTGCGCGTCATGACGCGCTGGATCTTGGGCGGCAGCTCGGAGTTGACGTACAGGCGCGCCTGTATCTCCTTCGAAGGATAAACCGCCCCGTCGTTACGAATGGCCTGATCCATCAACGCGCCTGAAGCCGGGTTCGGGTTGGCGTAACCCACCTGGTCACTGACCTTGGCGATGACGTCGGGTTTGAGGACGTAGTTGATGAACGCGTGAGCGGCCTTCACGTCCGGCGCATCCGAAGGGATCGCGAGCATGTCGAACCACAGGTTGCCGCCCTCTTTAGGAATCGAGTAAGCAATCTTGACGCCCTTGCCGGCCTCTGCGGCACGGGCCTTGGCCTGGAAGACGTCACCGGAGAAACCGGCAGCGATGCAGATGTCGCCGTTGGCCAGGTCAGTGATGTATTTGGACGAGTTGAAATAGGTCACGTACGGGCGGACCTTGAGCAGCTTGGCCTCGGCGGCCTTGTAGTCTTTCTCGTCGGTGCTGTTCGGATTCAGCCCCATGTAGTTGAGGACGGCGGGCAGCATCTCGTCAGCGGAGTCGAGGAACGCGACGCCACACTTTTGCAGCTTCTTGATGTTCTCGGGCTCGAACAGCGTGGCCCAGGAATCGATGGTGTCGACGCCCAGCACTTCCTTGATCTTGTCGACGTTGTAGCCGATGCCGTTGGTGCCCCACAGATACGGCACGGCGTACTGGTTGCCCGGGTCGTTCTTCTCCAGGCGCTTGAGCAGTTCGGGGTCGAGATTGGAATAATTGGGCAGCTGGGATTTGTCGAGCTTCTGAAACGCCCCGGCCTTGATCTGTTTGCCGAGGAAGTGATTGGACGGCACGACCACGTCATACCCGGTGTGGCCGGCCAGCAGCTTGCCTTCCAGGGTTTCGTTGGAGTCGAAAACGTCGTACTTGGTTTTGATCCCGGTGGCGGACGTGAAGTCCTCCAGCGTTGTGGTGCCGATGTAATCGGACCAGTTATAAATGCGAACGGTGGAATCCGCGTAGGCACCGGCAGCGAGCGTAAGCCCGGCCCCGAGTAGCAAGCCTTTTGAAAATAAAGAAATAGACACGTGTGCAGTCCTTTTTTAGTAGGTGGGCCTGTTGCCCGTACCGATGACAGTGACGACTGCCTGTGACACATCCGGCGCGCAACTTACCTTCGATAAACCCTTCTCGCAAAAAAACTTTTTGTGACGCGGGTGTCATGACGGCTAACGCAAAACCTGTAGGAGTGAGCTTGCTCGCGATGAGGGGGTGTCAGCGGACATCAACGTCGTATGCACTGCCGTCATCGCGAGCAAGCTCACTCCCACAGTTTGGGTGGGGCATTTGACCCACCCGGTCAGCCTTATTTACCGGATTTGATGTTGGTCCAGCTGCGGGTCATCAAACGCTGAGTCGCCGCCGGCAAGTCGGCGATCGCGTACAACTTGGCCAGAACGTCGGCTGGTGGGTAAACGCCCGGGTCAGACGTGATGTCCTTGTCGACGAACTCGGTGGCCGCCTTGTTGCCGTTCGGGAAGTGAACGGAGTTGGTGATTTCAGCCATCACCTTCGGTTGCAGGATGAAGTTCATGAACTTGTAGGCGCCTTCGACGTTTTCGGCATCTTTCGGGATGGCGACCATGTCGTAGAAGCTGCCTGCACCTTCTTTCGGAATGTTGTAGCTGACTTTGACCTTGCCGCCCGCTTCTTCAGCGCGCGCCTTGGCCTGGTAGATGTCACCCGAGTACCCCACGGCTACGCAGATGTTGCCGTTGGCCAGGTCCGAGATGTATTTGGACGAGTGGAAGTAAGTGATCGAAGGACGAATCTTCTTGAACAGATCCTCAGCCTTCTGCAGGTCTTCCTTCTTCTGGGTGTCGGTCGGCAGGCCCAGGTAATGCAGCGCCACTGGCAGCATTTCGGTTGGCGAGTCGAGGAAGCTGATACCGCAGCCTTTCAGCTTGGCGGCGTTCTCAGGCTTGAACAGCAGATCCCACGAGTTGACCGGTGCATCAGCGCCCAAGGCAGCTTTGACCTTTTCAGCGTTGTAGCCGATACCGATCGAGCCCCACATGTAGGGGAATGCGTGCTTGTTATCCGGGTCGCTGATCGACACGGCCTTCAACAGCGCAGGGTCGAGGTTTTTGTAATTTGGCAGCTTGGACTTGTCCAGCTCCTGATAGACGCCGGCCTTGATCTGCTTGGCCAAAAAGTTGTTCGACGGAACAACAATGTCGTAACCCGATTTACCGGCCAGCAGCTTGGCTTCCAGGGTCTCGTTGCTGTCGAACACGTCGTACACCACTTTGATGCCCGACTCTTTTTCGAAGTCGGCGATGGTGTTCGGTGCGATGTAATCGGACCAGTTATAGACGTGCAGCACTTTGTCATCGGCGTGTGCAGCGGCGGCCACTGCGCCCATGAGGGACAAGGCCAGGAGGGTTTTGCCAAATTTCTTCATTCGTACGGCTCCAGTGTTTTTATGTAAGCGGCGTCTAGACGGCGGATAGTCTGGCAATTTCCCGGTAAAAATTCAGCCCTGCAATGACTCAAACGTCAGGTCCAGGCACTTGCGCGCCTTTTCGATCAGTTCATCGATCTCGGCGAAGGTAATCACCAGCGGCGGCGAGATGATCATGGTGTCGCCCACGGCCCGCATGATCAGGCCATTGTTGAAGCAAAAAGTGCGGCAAATCATGCCTGCGCCTTTGCCGGCATAACGCTGACGAGTGGCCTTGTCTTTTACCAGTTCGATGGCGCCCAGCATGCCGACGCCCCGCACTTCACCCACCAGCGGGTGATCGCTCAGCTCGCGCAGACGCTTTTGCAAATAGGGTGCCGTTTCAGACTTGACCCGTTCGACGATCTTTTCTTCACTCAGAATGCGAATGTTCTCCAGCCCCACTGCTGCTGCCACCGGGTGACCCGAGTAGGTGAAGCCGTGGTTGAAGTCGCCGCCCTCGTTCAGCACCTTGACCACTTCGTCGCGCACGATGACGCCACCCATGGGGATGTAGCCGGAGGTCAGGCCCTTGGCAATGGTCATCAGGTCAGGTTTGAGGTCGTAGAAGTCACTGCCGAACCATTCGCCGGTGCGACCAAAGCCACAGATCACTTCATCGGCCACGAAGAGGATGTCGTATTTGGCGAGGATCTCTTTGATCTTTGGCCAGTAGGTGTCGGGCGGAACGATAACGCCGCCAGCCCCCTGAATCGGCTCGGCGATGAACGCGCCGACATTGTCCACGCCCAGTTCGAGAATCTTCTTCTCCAGCTGTTCGGCCGCCCAGACGCCGAACTCGTCGGGGGTCATGTCGCCGCCTTCACCGAACCAGTAAGGCTGCGGAATGTGGACGATGCCCGGAATCGGCAAGTCGCCTTGCTCATGCATATAGGTCATGCCGCCCAGGCTCGCGCCAGCGACGGTCGAGCCGTGGTAACCGTTAACGCGGCTGATGATGACTTTCTTGCTCGGCTGGCCCTTGATCGCCCAGTAGTGACGCACCAGCCGCAGCACCGTGTCGTTGCCCTCGGAGCCAGAGCCGGTGAAGAACACATGGTTCATGCCCTCGGGGGCGATATCGGAGACCGCCTTGGCCAGTTGCAACGCCGGCGGGTGAGCGGTCTGGAAGAACAGGTTGTAGTACGGCAGCTCGCGCATCTGCTTGCTGGCGGCATCGGCCAGTTCTTCGCGACCGTACCCGATGGCAACACACCAGAGCCCGGCCATGCCGTCGAGGATCTTGTTGCCTTCGCTGTCCCAGAGGTAAACGCCCTTGGCCTTGGTGATGATGCGCGGGCCTTTCTCTTTCAGCTGCTTGAAGTCGCTGAACGGCGCCAGGTGATGATCACTGCTGAGGGCTTGCCATTCGCGGGTTTGCGGGTTGTTGGAACTCATGAATCACTCCATTTTGGTATCGCGTGTGGGGCGCCGTCGATCCGCTCGGGATTCATTCGGATCCAGCGACGCCCCGGGACGTCAGACGGCAAAGAGCAGGAATTCCCGCTCCCACGAACTGATCACACGCTTGAAGTTTTCGTGCTCGGCGCGCTTGACCGCGACGTAGCCGGTGATGAATTTCTTGCCGAGGTACTTTTCGACCGTCTTGCTGTTTTCCATGCGCTCCAGCGCGTCTTCGATGGTCAACGGCAAGCGCAGGTTACGACGCTCGTAACCACGTCCGACCACAGGGGCGCTGGGGTTCAGGCCCTCGACCATGCCGATGAAACCGCACAACAGGCTGGCGGCGATGGCCAGATATGGATTGGCATCGGCACCGGGTAGACGGTTTTCCACACGGCGGTTCTGTGGGC
The DNA here is from genome assembly GCF_900111735.1 of Pseudomonas graminis. Taxonomy (GTDB): domain Bacteria; phylum Pseudomonadota; class Gammaproteobacteria; order Pseudomonadales; family Pseudomonadaceae; genus Aquipseudomonas; species Aquipseudomonas graminis. Next base: position 29,334 of record NZ_FOHW01000015.1, read on the forward strand.
CGGCGTCGGGAACGCGCAGGCCAACGGTGCGGTTTTCTTCGCCCCACTCAACGTTCACCGGCGCGGAGGTGTCCGGCAGGAAGCGGCGGAACGAGTTGACGTTGGGCGCGAACAGCGGCAACAGCTCGGGGATCAGCTTTTGCAGACCGCCGATGTGTTGCAGAAACAGCTGACTCATCGTGCCATCTTCATTGGAGAAGATGTTCTTGCCCGTCTCGATGTCGATGATGCTCTGGTGCAGGTGCATGGCGCTGCCGGGCTCGCCGGTCATGGGCTTGGCCATGAAAGTCGCGGCCACATCGTGCTTGAGGGCGGCTTCGCGCATGGTGCGCTTGAACACCAGAATCTGGTCCGCCAGAGACAGCGCGTCGCCGTGACGGAAGTTGATCTCCATCTGCGCGGTGCCGTCTTCGTGAATCAGCGTGTCCAGGTCGAGGTTTTGCAGTTCGCACCAGTCGTAGACGTCTTCGAAGAGCGGGTCGAATTCGTTGGCGGCTTCGATGGAGAACGACTGACGACCGGTTTCCGGACGACCCGAGCGACCCACCGGTGGCTGCAGCGGGTAGTCGGGGTCGTCGCTGCGCTTGGTCAGATAGAACTCCATCTCCGGCGCCACGATCGGCTGCCAGCCTTGATCGGCGTAGAGCTTGAGTACTTTCTTGAGGACGTTGCGCGGGGACAGCTCGATGGGGTTGCCTTGCTTGTCGTAGGTGTCGTGGATCACCTGCGCAGTCGGCTCGATGGCCCAAGGGACCAGAAACACCGCGCTCTGGTCAGGACGGCAGAACATGTCGATGTCTGCAGGGTCCAGCAATTCGTAGTAGATGTCGTCTTCGACGTAATCGCCCGTCACGGTCTGGAGCAGTACGCTTTCCGGCAAGCGCATGCCCTTTTCAGCAATGAACTTGTTGGTCGGTGAAATCTTGCCCCGTGTGATACCGGTGAGGTCGGCGATCATGCATTCGACTTCGGTAATCCTGTGTTCTTTCAACCAATCGGTGAGCTGGTCGAGGTTGGTACTCATAAATACCTCAGGGTTTTAATTCCTGGTCGCCGTCATGGCGGTCAGGCGTTCTTTGAAGCGCTGGCGGTGCTGCTGGTTTTCAGCAGGCATCGTCTAAGTTACCGGCCCCTTCCCGGCTGAAGCCGGTCCTGCAATCGCCCACTGCCTGGAAGACTCAAAGATAGTCGTGCCTGTGCAAAACGCGCGGCCGCGGATGCCGCAGAGAGCTCTGGCCGGGTTAGTCAGCCGAAGCAAAAGGCGCGCCCGGTGGAATGGGTGCGTGGATAAAGAGTAAGGTGTCGAGGTGCCACGCAGAGGCATTCGCAATGCCCGGCGAGCCTGCCGGACCGCTACACTGAAAGCGTGTGATGTGAAAAACAGGCGCCCGAATGGCTGAGTGCAGGCGGTAAGGCCGATCAGCGGAAGGCGAAGCATGGGACCCCCGGTATTATTGCTGTTATGGGTTGCAATCGAGCTTAGCGTTGTTCATTTTTTTCCACAACACACCCGTAAAAAATAAAAAACGCCCTGCTCAAGCCCGCAGTTTCCATGACGCTCAGCGCACAAAACCTGCCCTAAAGTGCGGCGAAAGTGGCGTCCCGGCGCCCTTTTAGGGCAAATCAGGGGTCCCTTGACTTCGTCTGGCCTTTCGGATTGACTGAAACCCGTAATGCTCGATGATTGATATTTTCAACAACAAAGGTGTTGCATCATGTCGGTACCCCCGCGTGCCGTTCAGCTCAACGAAGCGAACGCGTTCCTTAAGGAACATCCTGAGGTTCTATACGTTGACCTTCTGATTGCAGATATGAATGGAGTGGTGCGCGGCAAGCGCATCGAACGCACCAGCCTTCATAAGGTTTACGAGAAAGGCATCAACCTCCCAGCTTCCCTATTCGCACTGGATATCAACGGCTCGACGGTGGAAAGCACCGGTCTGGGTCTGGACATCGGTGACGCTGACCGAATCTGCTATCCAATCCCCGACACTCTCTGCAATGAGCCCTGGCAGAAGCGTCCTACCGCACAACTCCTGATGACCATGCACGAACTGGAAGGCACGCCCTTCTTCGCGGATCCGCGCGAAGTGCTGCGCCAGGTTGTCAGCAAGTTCGACGAGATGGGCCTGACCATCTGCGCTGCATTCGAGCTTGAGTTCTACCTGATCGATCAGGAAAACGTGAACGGCCGTCCGCAACCGCCGCGCTCGCCGATCTCCGGCAAACGTCCACACTCGACGCAGGTTTACCTGATCGATGACCTGGACGAGTACGTCGACTGCCTCCAGGACATTCTGGAAGGTGCAAAAGAGCAAGGCATTCCAGCCGACGCAATCGTCAAGGAAAGTGCTCCGGCGCAGTTCGAAGTGAACCTGCACCACACCGCCGACGCGCTGAAAGCCTGTGATTACGCAGTACTGCTCAAGCGCCTGATCAAGAACATCGCCTACGACCATGAGATGGACACCACCTTCATGGCCAAGCCTTATCCAGGCCAGGCGGGTAACGGTCTGCACGTGCACATCTCGATCCTTGATCGTGATGGCAAAAACATCTTCACCAGCGAGGATCCCGAGCAGAACGCCGCATTGCGTCATGCGATCGGCGGTGTGCTCGAGACCCTACCCGCGCAGATGGCGTTCCTGTGCCCGAACGTCAATTCATACCGCAGGTTTGGTGCCCAGTTCTACGTTCCGAACTCGCCGTGCTGGGGTCTGGATAACCGGACCGTGGCCGTGCGCGTACCTACCGGAACGGCCGACTCGGTACGCATCGAACACCGGGTTGCCGGTGCGGATGCCAACCCGTATCTGCTGATGGCTTCGGTGCTGGCAGGCATTCACCATGGCCTGACCAACCAGATCGAGCCCGGTCCGCCCGTAGAAGGCAACTCCTACGAGCAGAACGAGCAGAGCTTGCCGAACAACCTGCGTGATGCACTGCGCGAGCTGGACGACAGCGAAGTCATGGCCAAGTACATCGATCCGAAGTACATCGATATCTTCGTTGCGTGCAAGGAAAGTGAGCTGGAGGAGTTCGAGCACTCCATCTCCGACCTTGAATACAACTGGTACCTGCACACGGTTTGATGGCTGCACGGTCAAGAAAACGCCACCTTTTCGAGAGAATCGGTGGCGTTTTTCATTCATGAGCTGCGCGGACACCCTGTGGGACCGGCTTCAGCCGGGAAGGCAATCTCCCGGCTGCCACTGTAGAATGCCGTCGGCCCCGACCGAGAGAGCACTGATGACCCGCCTTGCCCCACCCCGCAAACCTCGCGCACGCAGTCAGGCGCGGATCGACTCGATCCTTGATGCCGCACGTGCGCTGCTGGCCTCGCACGGCGTGGGGAGCCTTTCCATCTACAGCGTCGCCGAACGGGCCGAGATCCCGCCCTCTTCCGTGTATCACTTCTTCGCCAGCGTGCCGGCGCTGCTCGAAGCGCTCACGGCCGATGTCCACGAAGCGTTTCGCGAAAGCCTGCAGCAGCCCATCGATCATGATCAGTTAAACCAGTGGCGCGACCTGTCCCACGTGGTGGAATCGCGCATGCTCGCGATCTACAGCGATGACGCTGCCGCGCGACAGTTGATCCTCGCCCAGCACGGTTTGACCGAAGTCACTCAGGCGGATCGTCAGCACGACATTGAACTGGGCAACCTCATGCATGAGCTGTTCGCCCGGCATTTCCAACTGCCGACGCTGCCTGATGATGTCGAGGTGTTTGCCCTGGCGCTGGAACTTGCGGATCGGGTGTACGCGCGCTCGGTGCAATTGCACAACGCGATCACCCCGCGCATGGCCGAGGAAGGATTGCGGGTGTTTGATGCGTATCTGGGGTTGTACCTGCCGCCGTATTTGCCAAAGCGCTCACAAAACCTGTAGGCCCCGGCAAATCTGAATCTGGTTAGACCACACAGAGGCTGTGGACTCACCGATCCGCTAGGCGCCAACGATTGCGTGCGTGGCCAAGATCAACTGTAGGAGTGAGCTTGCTCGCGATTGCGGTGTATCAGTCAACAATCTCCATTTCAGACCCACCGCGTTCGCCAGCAAGCCGACTCCTACGGATTTTGTGTGCCCCAACGATTGCGTGCGTGGCCAAGATCCACTGTAGGAGCGCGCTTGCCCGCGAATGCGGTGGGTCAGCTAAATATCCAGTCACTGACACCCCACATTCGCGGGCAAGCGCGCTCCTACACGTACCGACGTCGCTTGCGATCCAGCATCGATCACAACTTGGCGATCGACACCTCGGTGGATTTCACGAACGCGATCACTTCGCTGCCGACCACCAGCTCCAGCTCTTTCACCGAGCGGGTGGTGATGACAGAGGTAACGACACCCGACGCGGTCTGCACGTCGATCTCGGACAGCACGTCGCCGGTGACGATTTCCTTGATGGTGCCTTTGAACTGGTTACGCACGTTGATGGCTTTGATAGTCATGGTAAGGCTTCCTTTGTGAGATCAGTTCCGAGGGCAAGATTGCCTCTGGAGTTAGTTGGCCCAACGCAGTTGCGTGGGCAGCGGTGAAGTCGGTTCGGGGTCGGGCGGGTTGCCTGGCAGCGACAACACGCGGTTGAGCACTTCGGTTTCCAACGCGGCCAGTTGGTAGGAGCCGCGCGCCCTCGGACGGGCCAGATCAACCTGCAAATCAAGACCGATGCGGCCCTCTTCGATCAGCAAGACCCGGTCGGCAATGGCGACGGCTTCGCTGACGTCGTGGGTGACCAGCAAGACGGTGAAGCCGTGCTTCTTCCACAGGTTTTCGATCAACTGCTGCATCTCGATTCGGGTCAGGGCATCCAGCGCGCCAAGGGGCTCGTCGAGCAGCAACAGGCGGGGCTGGTGAATCAGCGCACGGGCCAGCGCCACCCGTTGTTTTTGCCCCCCAGATAACGCCGCCGGCCATTCGTTGGCGCGCTCGGCCAGACCCACTGCCTCCAGCGCTTCCAGCGCTTTGCCACGCCAGTCGCCGCTGAGGCCAAGGCCGACGTTGTCGATGATCTTTTTCCACGGCAGCAAACGCGCTTCCTGGAACATCAGTCGGGTGTCTTCCCGTGCATCCGCCAGCGAGCCGTTACCGGCCAGCAGTTGGCCGCTCGACGGTTGATCAAGGCCCGCCAGCAGGCGCAGTAACGTGCTCTTGCCGCAGCCGCTTCGGCCCACGACCGCCACGAACTGGCCGGCCGGGATGTGCAGATCGATATCTTTCAAGACCTCCCGCGAGCCGAAGGTCTTCTTCAGCTTGCGGACCTGCAAGGGAATTCCGCGCAACAGGTTCGCCGGTTGTTGGAGATTGCTCATTGCGCGCCACCTTTAGCTACTTGATACGCCGGGTGCCAACGCAGGCAGACCCGTTCCAGACCACGCGCCGCGAGGTCTGCCAGTTTGCCGAGTACGGCGTAGAGGACGATCGCCAGTACCACCACGTCGGTCTGCAGAAACTCCCGAGCATTCATCGCCAGATACCCGATGCCGGAGCTGGCCGAGATGGTTTCCGCGACGATCAGGGTCAGCCACATAAAGCCCAGCGCGAACCGCACGCCGACCAGAATCGAAGGCATCGCGCCCGGCAGAATCACGTGGCGGAACAGTCCGAAGCCGCTCAAACCGTAGCTGCGGGACATCTCCACCAGCGCCGGGTCGATATTGCGAATACCGTGGTACGTGTTCAGGTAAATCGGGAACAGCGTGCCCAGCGCCACCAGAAATATCTTCGCGGTCTCGTCGATGCCGAACCACAGGATGACCAGCGGAATCAGCGCCAGGTGGGGCACGTTGCGGATCATCTGCACCGAGCTGTCGAGCAGCCTTTCGCCCCATTTCGACAGCCCGGTAATGAAGCCGAGCGCCAGACCGATCGCGCCGCCGATGGCAAACCCAATCCCTGCACGCCAGCCACTGATCGCCAGATGGGTCCAGATTTCGCCGCTGCGCACCAGCGTGACGCCGGCCTCAATCACTGCGCTCGGGGCTGGCAGAATGCGGGTAGACAGCCAGCCCGCGCTGACCGCCAGCTGCCAGATCGCCAGCAACAGGACCGGTAGCAACCAAGGCGCCAGTCTGTGGGTGACTCTTTCAACGCTCATGGAGTTGTCTCCTTCCAATTGCCGGGCTTACTGCGCTTTCGCGACAGCAGCGGGTGGCGTCCAGATCACATCAGCAATGCGCAAAGGTTTAGGGATCAGCTTGAGCTGGTAGAAGGTGTCGGCGATTTTCTGTTGCGCCGCGACCGTCTCGGGTGTGATGAACACGGCACCGTAACCCTGACGCTTCACCGCCGTGCGCGTGATGTCTTCCGGCAGGCCGAGCAGCGGCGCGACCTGCTTGGTGACCTCTTCCGGGTTGGCCTTGGACCATTCGCCAACGGCGCGCACTTCCCCAACCAGGGTCTGGATCACCTTGGGATGCTGCTGCGCATAGGGTTTGGTCGCCAGGTAGAACTGGTTGTTGTCGACAATGCCTTTGCCGTCGCGCAGGGTCTTGGCCTGAAGTTGCTGCTCGGCGGCGGCCTGGTAAGGATCCCAGATCACCCAGGCATCGACGCTACCGCGTTCGAAGGCTGCACGGGCATCGGCGGGCGGCAGGAAAACGGTCTGGATATCGGTGTACTTCAAGCCGGCTTCTTCCAAGGCGCGCACCAACAGGTAGTGCACGTTGGAGCCTTTGTTGAGGACGACTTTCTTGCCTTTGAGGTCTTTGACCGAAGTGATCGGCGAATCCTTGGGCACCAGGATCGCTTCGCTGGTGGGCGCTGGCGGTTCGGCGGCGACATACAGCAGATCAGCGCCGGCAGCCTGGGCAAACACGGGCGGGGTTTCGCCAGTTACGCCGAAGTCGATCGAGCCCACGTTCAGGCCTTCAAGCAGCTGCGGCCCACCGGGAAACTCGGTCCACTGGACCTGCACGCCTTGATCGGCGAGTTTTTTCTCGAGCGAACCTTTGGCCTTGAGTAGCACCAGCGTGCCGTATTTCTGATAACCGATGCGCAAGGTGTCGGCCTGCGCCTGAGCAAGGACGCCGAAGGAAACCGCCGCAGCAAACAGAGCGACCAGGCCTCGACGCAAAATAACGGTGCCCATGGCACGCTCCTTTGGTGTGTAGCTAAGAGGTGGCACCTGCTCGTCCGATGGCGGACCAGTAAGGCAGAAAGGGATTCATGGCCGGCGATCTCGCCAGGACGGAAAGACCATAACAGGGGATTGTTATTCTCTAAAATCATATTTATTCATTTGGTTAGCACCAAATAGAATATAAGAGCTGCCGTGGCCCGACGCCCTACCCTGTAGGAGCGCGCTTGCCCGCGAATGCATCATTTCAGACGATGCTCATGTCACAGGAAGACCGCAATCGCGGGCAAGCGCGCTCCTACAGGTGAGAGCATCACGCGGCTTCTTTAATTGAACGCAGTTGATCGAACACAGGACTCATGAAAAAGGGCCGACAAGTCGGCCCTCATGTCGTGGTTGAAACGTGTGTGTCAGCGGTTCGGCTGTGGCGTCAGACGCAGGTAAGGCGTAACGGCTTTATAGCCTTTGGGGAAGCGCTCTTTGATCTCTGCTTCGTCCTTGATCGACGGCACGATCACAACGTCTTCGCCATCCTTCCAGTTAGCCGGCGTCGCGACTTTGTAGTTGTCGGTCAGCTGCAGCGAGTCGATTACCCGCAGGATCTCGTGGAAGTTGCGGCCGGTGCTGGCCGGGTAGGTGATGGTCAGGCGGATCTTCTTGTTCGGGTCGATCACGAACAGCGAACGCACCGTCAGGGTTTCGCTGGCATTGGGGTGAATCAGGTCGTAAAGCTCGGAGACCTTGCGATCCTCGTCCGCCAGGATCGGAAAGTTCACGAGGGTGTTCTGCGTGGTGTTGATGTCGCCGATCCACTGCGTGTGGGATTCGGCCGAGTCAACGGACAAGGCAATCGCCTTGACGTTGCGCTTGTCGAATTCGTCTTTCAGTTTTGCGGTGAAGCCCAGCTCGGTGGTGCAGACGGGGGTGAAGTCAGCGGGGTGCGAAAACAATACCGCCCATTTGCCGTCCAGCCACTCGTGAAACCTGATCGGTCCTTCGCTGGAGTTCTGTTCGAAGTCGGGTGCGATGTCGCCGAGTTTAAGGCCCATTTAGTCGTGCTCCTTGGATGATGAGTTATCAATCACTGTGCATCCCGACATCTGAAAACAAAAGGAACGATTCGTGCTGAATGGCAGGGTTTCAGGCATAAAAAAGCCCCGCCGAAGCGGGGCTCTGTTCAACACATCACGCTTACTTGAAGGCGTAGGTGTAGTTGAGGACCACACGGGTCTGGTCGGTGTCAGCCTGACTAGCGACTGGCAGGTCGGTACGCAGGTTGGCGCGACGCAGCGTGATGCCGAAGCCCTTCATTAAACCGTCCTGGAATACGTAGTCCAGACGCATGTCACGTTCCCACTCGGAAGAACGTTCAGCGGTAGCGCTGGTACGGATCTGATCGCCGTGCAAGTAGGCAACAGCGGCTTTCAGGCCAGGAACGCCCAAACGTGCGAAGTCGTACGAGTATTGGCCGAAGCGAGTCTTCTCACCGGCGCGGGTGAAGTTGGTGATCATGCTGTCGGTGAAGAGGTAAACGGAGTTACCACCTTCGCCTTCGTTACGCCCGCCATTAACATTGTCGCGAGTCACGCTGGTGTTGTTCATGATCGGCATGCCGCCATCGTCACTCACAGACTGGTAACCCAACAGGAATGCGCTGCCACCCAAGGTGTAGGTGAACATTGCAGTCCAAGTGTTGTTGTCGACTTCACCGTTGTCGCTATAACCGTTGGCGAAGCGGTAACCCGTGTTGACGCGCTGGTTCGAGTTCTCACCATCAGAGGTACTGTGGAAATAACGCAGGTCAGTCTTGAACGACTGGTCCTCAGCAATCGGCAGAACGTGTACCAGGCCCAGGAAGTGCTGCTTGTAGTAGTCTTCCAGGTTGGCGTAGTAGTACTGAACGGTCAGGTCTTTGGTGACTTTGTAATCGCCGCCCGCAAACTGGAAGTTGTTGGAGCCTTTGTAACCACCTGCCAGGGACATGTCAGCATAGTTGCTGGACGCACGACCAGCAGCCTGGGTCAGCTTACCGGCGGTCAGCGTCAGGTTGTCGATTTCCTTGGAAGTGACGATGCCACCTTCAAAGGTTTGCGGCAGCAGACGACTGTCGTTGGATACCAGGATCGGCAGGTTTGGCTGCAGAGCGTTACCGATCTTCAGCTCGGTCTTGGACAGTTTGACCTTGGCGTTGGCGCCAGCACGGGCCCAGTCAGCAACTGGCGAGCCGTCGGAGCTGGTTGGAGACACGGTGTTGGCGGTCGTTGGAAGGCGGTTGTCGATACCACCGCTCAAGTTGATGCCGTACATGCCTTGCACGTCGAGACCGAAGCCAACGGTACCCGGGGTGTAGCCAGAAATGAAGTTGAACAGAAAACCCTGGGCGGTCTGGCGCTGATCTTGCGCTTTGGCTCTGGCGCTAGGGTTTTCGCGAGGATCTTGTTCGAAATACAAAGTACGAGAACTGAGTGTCGCTTTGCTGTCATCCAGGAAACCAGCTGCACCGGCCTGAGTAGCCAAGACACCTGCGTATACGGCCAAGGCCAGGGTGGACTTCTTCATTGTGTATCGCTCCTCATGAATCTAATTTTTGTAGTTCCCGGGCCCGAGCCTAAGGCTCAAAACCGAGGATGCGCGATTAGCGCCGGACCTGACTCGGTGAGTCAATGGCCCCAAGACTAATTGACTAGACCGCGTTACAACTGGCTGCGAGGTAAGGTAAATCCTTTAAACCCAAAACGACTTTTGAGACCTGCCTTTATGCCAGGCAGTTATATGTCACAAGCCGTTTCAGCCGTCCGTTGCGGAGTGTATCGGCCCTAATCCGTAATTCCCAAATCATATTTCAGTGCCGTTCGTCAGATCGGTACTTTGGAGCCGTCGTACAACTGGAACTTGACCGGCAAGTCACGGTCTGCGTGCGAAACCGGTTGAGAAATACGGTTATAAGCTACTGAAATCAATGATTTTTCGGCTTGGGTAGTCGGGAATATTGCAGTTGTCACCCTGCAGTCCGTCTGTTTTTTGCAAACGTCCCGAAAAATGTCTTCCGCGCTCGAATCGAACCTCACATTCGCCGCTTTCCACCTGCCGCCCTCCAGATCTGCCCGCAGGGCAGCCTACGATTCGGCAAGATCATCTCTGAGCGGGCGTCGCGATCGTATTTACAAATTGTGACGTTTCGATGAAACGCCAGCGGGGAACACGCTCTTTCGATGGAGCCACTGCGTGGGCGGTTGCGTATGCGAACCACGCCAGTCAACTACCCATGGTCAATGATTTAAGGTGCGCTTACGGAGGCCACCCTTCCTGCGTGCATCACTTTGGTCACTTAAGTGCGGAAAATGCGCGAATAGCGTGCAAAAACGCTCACCAAACGTCCAACTCCGAAAGCCGATTCGAACCTAAGCTCCACGCAGGCACTGAAAAAACAGAGTCTACAAGGCCCTAAACCGGACACCTGCAGGACATTACGAATATTCCTACAGAGTTTTCTCAAAACTGGCACGCACGCTGCAATGGGTTATACATCACCAGTTTTGGGGACCTTGGTACAGGCAGGCCGGGGATTCCCCTCTTTTATTCCTCTCGGAGACTGACCTCCAGTCTCCAGCGCCCGTCCTGGGTTGCACCGCGCCAGTCGCCGTGCAGAGGACGGGCCGCCAGCAGGTTCAGCAACAACCCCTTATCACTTCGTTGCACCCTCCAGCGCACGTCTTTGCCGTTGAGCTTCAGTTCGCCTTTCTGCGGCTGGCCCTGGGCGTTAAACAGCAACGCCACCGCGCCGTCGATGTGTTCGCCATGGAGCTGCGGTTCGCGGTTGAACCACACGGCAACGCCGTTCGGCAGCGCTTCAATGGTTTGCAACTGGATGGGGTCCGGGGTCGTCACGCGGCCGATCATCAGCCCTACCATCACACCGACGATCGCCACCGACCCCAGAAACTTGGGCCACAGCTTCGGCCTGGGGTCTTCTTCAGGGGTAGAATGCATCCCGTCCTTTCGTTCGGAGCCGTGCATGTTTCACGTGATCCTTTTTCAACCAGAAATTCCGCCGAATACCGGCAACATCATCAGACTCTGCGCCAACAGCGGCTGCAGCCTGCATTTGATCGAGCCGCTGGGCTTCGAGCTGGATGACAAGCGCCTGCGTCGAGCCGGCCTTGATTACCACGAATACGCCACGCTGCATCGTCACGCCGACCTGCCGAGCTGCCTTGAAAGCATTGGCCACCCGCGGCTGTTTGCTTTTACCACAAAGGGCTCGCGGGTTTTCCACGATGCGCAATTCGAAGAAGGTGATGCCTTCCTCTTCGGCCCGGAAAGCCGGGGCCTGCCGCCGGAGGTTCTGGATCCGCTGTCGAGCGACCAACGCCTGCGCCTGCCGATGCGCGAAGGCTGCCGCAGTCTGAACCTGTCGAATACTGTGGCGGTTGCCGTGTATGAAGGCTGGCGGCAGTTGGGGTTCAAGTAGCAGCCCCGGCCCGTACCTCATACGCCGCCCACAAAAAAGCGCCCATACAGGCGCTTTTTTATTGCAGCGACAACGCTTACTGGACGGTAGGCGTTGGCATTTCGCCGCTTTCCTGCATGCGTTGCAGTTCTTGCGCGTACAGGGCGTCGAAGTTCACCGGGGCCAGCATCAGCGCAGGGAACGAACCACGGACAACCAGGCTGTCGATGGTTTCGCGAGCGTACGGGAAGAGGATGTTCGGGCAGAACGCGCCGAGGGTGTGGCTCATCGAGCTGGCATCCAGGCCCTTGATCAGGAAGATACCGGCTTGCTGGACTTCAGCGATGAAGGCGATTTCGTCGCCGTTCTTCACTTCAACGGACAGGGTCAGCACGACTTCGTAGAAGTCATTTTCCAGCTGCTTCTGGCGGGTGTTCAGGTCCAGGCTGACGCTCGGGGTCCATTCCTGACGGAAGATCGCCGGGCTTTTTGGCGCTTCGAACGACAAGTCGCGAACATAGATGCGTTGCAGGGAAAACTGCGGTGCTTCTTCTTCGTTGGAAATGGCGCCGTTATTCGGTTGATCAGTCATCTCAAATCCTTGCATTGAGGTCTTGTAGGCTTCCGGGCTGTGCAACAAACCATTGCTTCCACATCCCGGCTCGAATTCAGGCGCTCAGCAGCTTATCCAGCTTGCCGGCGCGCTCCAGGGCGAACAGGTCATCGCAACCGCCAACATGGATCGAGCCGATCCAGATCTGCGGAACCGAGGTACGCCCGGCTTTCTTGGTCATTTCAGCGCGAACCTGTGGCTTGCCGTCGACCTTGATCTCTTGGAAGCCAACGCCCTTGCCCGCCAGCAGCGACTTCGCGCGGGAGCAATAAGGGCAGTAATCGCTGGAGTAGACGACGACGTCTGTCATGTCACTTCACCAACGGCAGATTGTCGCCGCGCCATGATGAAACACCACCGGACAGCTTGGCGGCGTTGAAGCCCGCTTTCAACAGTTCACGAGCGGTATGGCCGGCGTGCTGGCCAGCGGCGTCGACGATGATCAGGGTCTTAGGCTTGAACTTCTCCAGTTCCGCTGTGCGGGTCAGGATTTTGTCCTGGGGGAAATTCACGGCGCCGACGATGTGGCCGGCAGTGAAGTCTTTCTTGGCACGAACGTCGATGACAACGGCTTCATCGCGGTTGACCATCGCGGTCAATTCGCCGGTACTCAGGCTGCGGCCACCTTTGCTGAGCTCCGTTGCGATCAGCAGGCCCAGCAGGATGACGAAAGCACCCGTCAGCAAATAGTGATTCGTGGCAAATTCAATCAGGTGAGCAACCATCATCAGGTTCCAGGGCGTTAAAATGTCGGCCAGTATACACAGCCCCCAAGGTCGGCCAAAGCCCGTACGGCAGTCACTCCGTTTAGCTTGTCGCTGATTTGAACTTGTCCCTAAACTGTCGATCTTTTTTCTACTTCACCTATTAGCCAAGAGTGGGATTCATGACTACCACGCCTAAACCTTTGGTTCTGATCATCCTGGACGGCTTCGGTCACAGCGACAGCCACCACGGCAATGCGGTCTACGCAGCGAAGATGCCGGTCTTTGATCGCCTGTACCAGACCATGCCGAACGGTTTGATCTCCGGGTCCGGCATGGATGTCGGTCTGCCTGACGGGCAGATGGGCAACTCCGAAGTCGGCCACATGAACCTGGGCGCCGGCCGCGTGGTGTATCAGGACTTCACTCGCGTGACCAAAGCAATCCGCGACGGCGAGTTCTTCGAAAACCCCGCCATCTGCAAAGCCGTCGATCAGGCCGTTGGTGCTGGCAAGGCCGTCCACATCCTCGGCCTGCTGTCCGACGGCGGCGTTCACAGCCATGAAGATCACTTGGTGGCGATGGTTGAGCTGGCTGCCCAGCGCGGCGCCGACAAGATCTACTTGCACGCCTTCCTTGATGGCCGCGACACGCCACCGCGCAGCGCGCATCAATACCTCGCCACCATGGAAGCCGCCTACGCGCGCCTGGGCAAAGGTCGCACCGCCACGATCATCGGCCGTTACTTCGCCATGGACCGCGACAATCGTTGGGACCGTGTCGAATCCGCCTACAACCTGATCGTCGACGGCACATCGGAATTCCACGCCGACACCGCCAAGGCCGCGCTGGACGCCGCTTATGAGCGTGGCGAAAACGACGAATTCGTCAAAGCCACCAGCATCGGTGCGCCGGTGACAGTGGAAGACGGCGACGCGGTGGTGTTCATGAACTTCCGCTCCGACCGTGCCCGCGAATTGACCCGCGTGTTCGTCGAAGACGATTTCGCGGACTTCGCCCGTCGGCGTCAGGCCAGACTGGCCGGTTTCGTCACGCTGACCAAGTACGCCGCCAACATCGACGCGCCTGCGGCGTTCGAAAAAGCCGGCCTGCACAACGTGCTGGGTGAATACCTCTCGAACAACGGCAAGACGCAGCTGCGCATCGCCGAGACCGAGAAGTACGCCCACGTGACGTTCTTCTTCTCGGGCGGCCGTGAAGAACCGTTCCCCGGCGAAGAACGCATCCTGATCCCGTCCCCGAAAGTCGCGACCTACGACCTGCAGCCGGAAATGAGCGCGCCGGAAGTCACCGACAGAATCGTCGACGCGATCGAGCATCAGCGTTACGACGTGATCGTCGTCAACTACGCCAACGGCGACATGGTCGGCCACAGCGGGATCATGGAAGCAGCGGTCAAGGCCGTCGAATGCCTGGACGTATGCGTTGGCCGCATCACCCAGGCGCTGGAAAAAGTCGGCGGCGAAGCGCTGATCACGGCCGACCACGGTAACGTCGAACAGATGACCAACGAGGAGACCCACCAGCCCCACACCGCCCACACCACAGAGCCGGTGCCTTTCGTTTATGTAGGCAAGCGTGACCTGAAGGTGCGTGAAGGCGGTGTATTGGCAGACGTGGCGCCGACCATGCTGATGCTGCTTGGCATGGAAATCCCGCAAGAAATGACCGGCACGCCGATTCTGGTCGCCAAGTAAGCCCCTCAAACCGGCCCGTCAGTCGCTGGCGGGCCGGTTTTGTATGAAATGTCTGACGGCCACGTCGTCCGAGCGTTTTTTTTGCAGCCACCGCCGGGCATACTAGGCCCGTCTTTACTCCTGGTATCGCCCAACCTCATGCTTCGCGCCCTGATCACCCTCGCCTTGATTTGTCTGCTCAATCCGGCCTTCGCCGACGACGATCGCGCACAAACGCAGAAACAGCTGGATGCCACACGTCAGGACATCACCGAACTGAAGAAAGCGCTGAGCCAGTTGCAGGAAGAAAAGTCCGGGGTCCAGAAGGACCTGCGCTCCACTGAAACCGAAATGGGCAAGCTGGAAAAGCAGGTGGAGGCCCTGCAAAAGGAACTAAAAAAGAGTGAAAGCGAGCTGCAACGGCTCGACCAGGAGAAAAAAAAACTCCAGAGCGCACGCGTTGAACAACAACGATTGATCGCCATCCAGGCCCGCGCTGCTTATCAGAGCGGCCGCCAGGAATACCTCAAACTGCTGCTCAATCAGCAGAACCCCGAAAAATTCGCCCGCACCCTCACCTATTACGATTACCTGAGCAAGGCCCGCCTGGAGCAGTTGCGCAGCTTCAACGAAACCCTGCGCCAGCTGGCCGACGTCGAGAAAAACATCGACCTGCAGCAAGCGCAGCTTCTGGTGCAGAAGAGTTCGCTGGATGACCAGAAGGCCCAGCTCGACACCGTCCGCCAGGAACGTCAGGTCGCGCTGGCCAAGCTGAATCAGGATTACAAAGCCCGCGACCAGAAGCTGCAATCGCGACAGCAGGATCAAACCGATCTGACCAATGTCCTCAAAACCATCGAAGAAACCCTCGCCCGTCAGGCCCGCGAAGCCGAAGAGGCACGCCAGAAGGCGTTGCTTGCGCAACAGGAAGCCGAAAAACGCCAGCGCGAGCAGGAAGCGCTGGCGAAAAACCGGGCTAAAGACGACGGGAAGGACGACCGCGATGAAGCGCCTCGTCGTCCCACCAAGGCGCCCGGCGCGATGGTTTCCAGTGCCGGTCAGTCCTACGGCGGGGCTTTTGAGCAAGCGAAGGGAAAACTTCCTTGGCCTGTCGATGGTCGATTGTTGGCGCGATTCGGCGAAAGCCGTGGCGATGACGAACGCACCAAGTGGGATGGCGTGATGATCAGTGCTGCTGCAGGCAGCCAGGTCCGCGCGGTGCACGGTGGTCGGGTGGTCTTCGCCGACTGGTTGCGTGGCGCCGGGCTTCTGGTCATCCTCGACCACGGCAATGGTTATTTGAGTCTGTACGGTCACAACCAGAGCCTGTTGAAAGAGGCCGGTGACGTCGTAAAAGCCGGAGAAGCGATCTCCACTGTCGGTAACAGTGGTGGTGGTCAGGACACTCCGGCGTTGTATTTCGCTATTCGTCAGCAGGGTCGCCCTAGTGATCCGGCCCAATGGTGTCGCACTCAAGGATAAGTCGACACCTCACTCAGGAGTTCGTAAGACATGCTGTTTTCGTCCCGCCTCACCTCGCTGGCCCTGACTATCGCCGTGGTTATCGGCGCTCCTCTGGCCCAGGCTGCCGGTGCCGCCCCTGCTCCTGCGCCCGCCGCCACTGCGCCCGCCAACGCCGCGAACATCAAGGCGCCGCTGCCGCTCGACGAGCTGCGCACCTTCGCCGAGGTCATGGACCGGATCAAAGCGGCGTACGTCGAACCCGTGGATGACAAGACCCTGCTGGAAAATGCCATCAAGGGCATGCTCAGCAACCTCGACCCTCACTCCGCTTATCTGGGCCCGGAAGATTTCCAGGAGTTGCAGGAAAGCACCAGCGGCGAGTTCGGCGGGTTGGGTATCGAAGTGGGCGTCGAAGACGGCTTCGTCAAAGTGGTCTCCCCTATTGATGACACCCCTGCGTCCAAGGCCGGCATTGAGGCAGGTGACTTGATCGTGAAGATCAACGGCACGCCGACCCAGGGCCAGACGATGCAGGAAGCCGTGGACAAGATGCGCGGCAAGCTCGGCGAGAAGATTACCCTGACGCTGGTGCGTGACGGCGGCACCCCGTTCGATGTGACGCTGGCGCGCGCGACCATTCAGGTCAAAAGCGTGAAGGCGCAAATGCTGGAGCCGGGTTACGGCTACATCCGCATCACCCAGTTCCAGGTCAAGACCGGTGAAGAAGTCGGCAAGGCACTGGCCAAGCTGCGCAAGGACAACGGCAAGAAGATGAGCGGCCTGATCCTCGACCTGCGTAACAACCCGGGCGGTGTCTTGCAGGCGGCGGTTGAAGTGGCTGACCACTTCCTGACCAAGGGCCTGATCGTTTACACCAAAGGCCGCATCGCCAACTCGGAACTGCGCTTCTCGGCAGATCCCGCCGACGCCAGCGAAGGCGTACCTCTCGTCGTGCTGATCAACGGTGGCAGCGCCTCGGCGTCGGAAATCGTCGCCGGCGCCCTGCAAGACCAGAAGCGCGGCATCCTGATGGGCACCGATACATTCGGCAAAGGCTCGGTGCAAACCGTTCTGCCGCTGGCCAACGACCGCGCACTGAAGATCACCACGGCGTTGTACTACACGCCTAACGGTCGCTCGATTCAGGCCCAGGGCATCAACCCGGACATCGAGGTCAAACGCGCGAAGCTCACCGCCGAAGCCGATAGCGACAACTACAAAGAGGCCGATCTGCTCGGCCACCTGGGCAACGGCAACGGCGGCGCGGACAAGCCGACCACCAAAGCCAAGGCTGGCAAGGCGCGTCCGCAGGACGATGACTACCAGATGAACCAGGCGCTCAGCTTGCTCAAGGGCTTGAGTGTCACGCGCGGCAATTGAGGTGCGCGTCTGGTTAACCGGGCTCATCTGCGCCCTTGCCGTGACGACGGGTGCTGCACACGCAGCGCCCGCCGAATCCTCAGCGACCGGCGGCAAAGCGCCGAAGGTCGCTTATCTCAGCTTGATCATCGACGATCTCGGACAAAACCCTGAACGGGACAGCCGCGCGCTGGCCCTTCCCGGCCCCGTGACGCTGGCGATCATGCCCGACACGCCCCATGCCACCGAATTTGCCCGTCAGGCGCACAAGGCTGGCAAGACGGTCATGCTGCACATGCCCATGGACCCGGCGACCGGGCCATACGCCTGGCATCCCGAACTGCCGCTGCCCGAACTCGAATCGCGTCTGAACGCCGCGCTGCTGAAAGTCCCCTACGCCGCCGGCATCAACAACCACATGGGCAGCCGTATGACGGCGGAGCCGGTGGCCATGGGCTGGCTGGTGGGCGAGTTGCAGCGCCGCCACCTGTTTCTGGTGGATAGCCGCACCAGCGCCAAAACCGTTGCCGCCGCCGAGGCGCAGAAAATCGGTCTGGCGAGCGTGTCCCGCGACGTCTTCCTGGACGACGAGCGCACTGCAGAGGCCATTAGCGGCCAGCTTCAGACGGCAATTAAACTGGCGCATAAGCAAGGCTCGGCGGTGATGATCGGCCATCCCTATCCGGTAACACTGGATGTGCTTGAGCGCGAGCTGCCCACGCTTAAATCCCAAGGGATAGAGCTGATCGAGATCCGCCACATGGTCACTGAGCGCGGAAATGAGGCGATGGCCGGCCATGGCAAGAACGGGCGTTATCGCTAGGCCGAAGGCGTTTCGCCAGAGGTGCTGGAAGTCATTAGAGGTACTTGGCGAAAATCGAATCGACCACGCCTTCCTTGCGCAGCTGATCCAGCGCACGTTGCAGCCGCTGGACCACTGCATCCGGGGTTTCTTTGTTCAGGGCCAGAAACAGTTCAGCACTGTTGAAACGCAGCACGGTTTTCAATCCCGTGATGCCTTCTTGCCGCGCCAGGTATCGCCCCGCCGGATCGCCAGTGGCCCATAAGTCGAGCTGACCGTCGACCAGTTTTCTGGCGTTGTCTTTGTCGCTGAGCACCGTGATCGGCTTCATGCCCTGACGCGCAAGCTCCATCGCAATGGCGTCGCCTTTATAGGCGCCGATGCGGTAAGGCCGCGCTGCCTCAAGCGTGCTCAGCTGGATCGTGCTGTCAGCGCGCGCCAGCAGAATCCAGTCGTCGGGGCCGATCGGTCCGACCCACTTGAAGAGCTTTTCGCGCTCGGGCAATCGCGCGGTCACGAACACGCCGTAACCGGGATTTTCCATCGCCAGTTTGTAGATGCGATCCCAGGGAAAGCGCAGGGTCAGGTTGTAGCCGATGCCGGCGCGCTTGAAGGTTTCGCGCACCACCTCGACGGCGATGCCCTTGATGTTGGCTTCCTGGGCGAAATTCTTGCCGTCGGTGGCCATGTTGTAAGGAGGGAAGTTTTCGGTCAGCAGGACCATTGAATAGGCAGGCGTATCGTCGGCCCGGACGGCTCCTGACAGCAACGTCGCGACGCTGATCAGTGCGAGAAAAACACCTTTGAACATATCCCTGGCACCTGATCCTGACGACGGCAAAAGAGTGCCGCTAACGGCCTGCAAAGTCCAGTTCTGCGGCGGGCGTGGTCGGTTTCAGAGCGAACGTGCCTCGTCGCTCTGAACCACGCAGCCATTCAGCGAACCACGATCCCTTGCGCCGCCATGAACGCCTTGGCTTCCGGCACGGTGTATTCGCCGAAGTGAAAGATACTCGCCGCCAGCACCGCGCTGGCATGACCTTCCAGCACGCCATCTGCCAGATGCTGCAGATTGCCGACGCCGCCGGAAGCAATGACCGGGATGCCAAGGGCATCGCTGATGGCACGGGTCACACCCAGGTCGAAGCCGTTCTTCATACCGTCCTGGTCCATGCTGGTGAGCAGGATTTCGCCTGCGCCCAGGTCTTCCATCTTCTTCGCCCACATGACAGCGTCCAGACCGGTCGGCTTGCGACCGCCGTGGGTGAAGATTTCCCAGCGCGGGGTTTCGCCGGGAAGCGAGACCTTCTTGGCATCGATGGCTACCACGATGCACTGCGAGCCGAAGCGGGCAGCGGCTTCACCGACGAACTCGGGGTTGAACACCGCCGCGGTGTTGATCGAAACCTTGTCCGCACCGGCGTTCAACAGGTTTCGAATGTCCTGCACGGTGCGCACGCCGCCGCCCACGGTCAGCGGGATGAACACCTGACTGGCCATGCGCTCGACGGTGTGCAGCGTGGTGTCGCGGCCATCGACGCTGGCGGTGATGTCGAGGAAGGTAATTTCGTCGGCACCCTGCTCGTCATAGCGCCGGGCAATCTCGACCGGATCACCGGCGTCGCGGATGTTCTCGAACTTCACGCCCTTGACCACACGGCCGTTGTCGACGTCGAGGCAAGGGATGATGCGTTTGGCGAGGGCCATGGGCCGGTTCTCCGAAAACGGTTGGGAATCTGCCCAACATCACAGCTTCTGAATTTGGAGCCCGCTTTTGTAGGAGTGAGCTTGCTCGCGATAGCAGTCTGTCAGGCTTACGTTTGCTGACTGACACGGGGCATCGCGAGCAAGCTCACTCCTACAGGGGAGCGTGCCAGTCAGCCTTTGTACGAATCACAAAACGCCTGGGCCTCAGCCACATCCAGCGTGCCTTCATAGATCGCACGGCCGGTGATTGCGCCGATGATGCCCGGTGCCTTGGCGTCGAGCAGGGCCTTGATGTCGCCCAGGTTATGAATGCCGCCCGAGGCGATTACCGGAATGCGGGTCGCGGCGGCCAGCGCGGCGGTGAACGGGACGTTGCAGCCCTGCATCATGCCGTCTTTGGCGATATCGGTATAAACGATGGCCGAGACGCCGTCGGCTTCAAAGCGCTTGGCCAGATCGATCACCTGCACGGTGCTGACTTCAGCCCAGCCGTCGGTGGCGACGAAGCCGTCTTTGGCATCCAGGCCCACGATCACTTTGCCCGGGAACGCCCGGCAGGCTTCGGCGACGAAGTCAGGGTCCTTGACCGCTTTGGTGCCAATGATCACGTAACTCACGCCGGCTTTGACGTAGTGCTCGATGGTTTCCAGCGAACGAATCCCGCCGCCGATCTGGATCGGCAGTTTCGGGTAACGACGCGCAATCGCCGTCACGACGTCGCCATTGACCGGCTGGCCTTCGAACGCACCGTTCAGGTCAACCAGATGCAAGCGACGGCAACCGCCCTCTACCCATTTGGCAGCCATGCTCACCGGATCATCGGAGAACACCGTGGAATCTTCCATCCGACCCTGGCGCAGTCGTACACAGGCACCGTCTTTTAGGTCGATCGCGGGAATAATGAGCATGCTTTTTCCTTCGTCAAAAGAGCTGCGAGCCGCGCGCTTTACGCTGCAAGACTGCGCATCTATCAATTCTTGCAGCTCGAAACCTGGCGTTTCTAGCTGCTCTTCTCCAACGCCCACAGGTCGCTTTCGATGCTTTCGAAACGCTCCTTGAGGTGCGTCTGAACATCGAAGATCGCCCGGTTGTAGTAATGCGGCGCGATCTCGCGGGTGAACAATTCCAGAATTTCAGCCGCTTCGAACGAACCCAGGTCCAGCTCGAAACGGTCTTCCATGAACCGCTTGACCGTGTGGCACGCCTCGCTCTCCTGCTCGGGAGTGAGGGTCAGAATCGGCGGTTTGCTCTTCTTGCTCATTACCTGCGGCCGTCCCACGCCGCGAAGTTCTGCAGCAACTGCAGGCCATGGGTGTGGCTCTTCTCGGGGTGGAATTGCACGGCGAAGCGTGAGCCATCGGCCAATGCAGCGGCGAAGTCATGACCGTAATGGCCACGACCGACGATCTGCTGCGCGTTCGGCGATTCGATGTAGTAGCTGTGTACGAAATAGAACCGCGCCATGTCCGGAATGTTGGCCCACAACGGGTGGTCGACGGCCTGCGCCACTTCGTTCCAGCCCATGTGCGGGACTTTCAGGTGCTCGCCGTCTTCGTGAAGATCCTTCCCGAAGAAGCGCACCTGGCCGGGCAAAACGCCGATGCAATCGACGCCGCCACTCTCCTCGCTGCGCTCCATCAACGCCTGCATGCCCACGCAGATGCCGAGAAATGGCCGGTCCTGACTGACTTCACGCACCAGGGCATCGAAGCCCAGGCGACGAATTTCCGCCATGCAGTCACGAATCGCGCCGACACCGGGAAACACGATGCGGTCAGCTTCACGGATCACGTCGGCATCGCTGGTGATCAGCACGCGACCGGCGCCGACGTGCTCCAGCGCCTTGGCAACCGAGTGCAGATTGCCCATGCCATAGTCGATAACGGCAACGGTCTGCATTACAGCACGCCTTTGGTCGACGGCATCTGGCCAGCCATGCGGTCGTCGAGCTCTACCGCCATGCGCAACGCACGGCCGAACGCCTTGAAGACAGTTTCGATCTGGTGGTGGGTGTTGTGGCCGCGCAGGTTGTCGATGTGCAGCGTGACGTTGGCGTGGTTGACGAAGCCCTGGAAGAATTCCTGGAACAGGTCAACATCGAAGCCGCCGACGGTAGCGCGGGTGTAAGGGACGTGCATCTGCAGGCCGGGCCGACCGGAGAAGTCGATGACCACGCGCGACAGCGCTTCATCCAGCGGGACGTAGGCGTGGCCGTAGCGACGGATGCCTTTTTTGTCGCCAATGGCTTTGCTGAACGCTTGACCCAGCGTGATGCCGACATCTTCCACAGTGTGGTGATCGTCGATATGCAGGTCGCCTTTGCATTCGATGTCCAGATCGATAAGCCCGTGACGGGCGATCTGGTCGAGCATGTGCTCAAGGAAAGGAACGCCGATATCGAATCGGGACTTTCCGGTGCCATCCAGGTTGATCGAGGCTTTGATCTGGGTTTCCAGGGTGTCGCGCTCGACGAACACCATACGTTCGGCCATCACCAACTCCGCAAAATCATTGGGCGAAAAGGCGGCCATTATAGGCGTGTGGCGGGGAAACAGAAACATGAAGCGAGCAATGCCGGACCGAGGGGAATGGCACTGACGAGGATGTACATGTCTGTACAAATGGACAAGGAGCCGGCTTGCTGGAGAACGCGGTGCGTCAGTTCAAATAATTTGCCTGACACATCACGGTTCGCCAGCAAGCCGGCTCCAAAGGGTGCGGGGTAAGCCTGAATCTTCAGGCCGACACCGCCAGGGCCTTAGTGAAACAACACCGCAGTCTTCTGCAGAGTGATCCACACGCCCCATGCCAACGGAATGCCCACTGCCAGCCAGGCCAGAATCGCCAGTGGCTTGGTGCTTGGATCGGCTTTCCATTCCAGCGAAGTGCTGTGATCGGCGCCGACATCGTGACCGAAAGCTTGCTCAGCCTTCAATTGCTCGTCAGTCATGAAGTACTTGTCGGCCACCGGACGCACCAGCAGATTGCAGATGAAGCCCAGCACCAGCAGCCCCGCGAGGATGTACAGGGTGATGTCGTAAGCATCGGCACGTGCAACGCCGTGGCTCAACTGATACTCACGCAGGTAGTTCACCAACACAGGGCCGAGCACGCCGGCCGCAGCCCATGCGGTCAGCAGACGACCATGGATCGCACCGACCATTTGCGTACCGAACAGGTCAGCCAGGTAAGCCGGAACGGTTGCAAAACCGCCGCCGTACATCGACAGCACGACGCAGAACGCCGCCACGAACAGCGCAACGCTGCCCAGGTGACCCAGTGTCGGTACCGACGCGTAGAGCAAAAAGCCCAGCGCGAAGAACACGAAGTAGGTGGCTTTACGGCCGATGTAGTCCGAGAAGGATGCCCAGAAGAAACGACCGCCGATGTTGAACAGGCTCAGCAGACCGGTGAAGCCCGCCGCGATGGCCGCGATGGCCGCCAGTTGCGAAGCATCCAGCTGCCCGAACGGCTGATCGGTGCCCAGCAGCTTGCCGCCGAACACTTCCTGCAGCAGTGGCGAAGCCATGCCGAGGATACCGATACCCGCCGAAACGTTCAGGCACAGCACCAGCCAGACCAGACGGAATTGCGGAGTTTTCCACGCAACGCTGACGTGCACGTGGCGATTGGTGATCATCGCGCTGTTGGCTTTCTTCGCCGGAGCGGTCCAGCCTTCAGGTTTCCAGCCGGTAGGCGGAACGCGGTACGACAGCGCGCCGCCGATCATGAAGATGAAGTAAATCACCGCCATCACCGCGAAGCTCTGCCAGACACCGACGCTGTCAGGCGTGGCGAAGTGGCTCATCAAAGCGGTTGCCAGCGGAGCGCCAACCATCGCGCCACCGCCGAAACCCATGATCGCCATACCGGTCGCCATACCGCGCTTGTCCGGGAACCACTTGATCAGCGTCGAGACCGGCGAGATATAACCCAGGCCCAGACCGATACCGCCGATCACGCCCGAGCCGATCCACATCAGCCAGATCTGGTGCGTATAAACGCCCAGCGCCGAGATCAGCAGACCACCACACCAGCACAGTGCCGATACGACACCGGCCTTGCGCGGGCCCGCGTGTTCCAGCCAGCCGCCCCAGATGGCTGCGGAGCAACCCAGGAAAATGAAGAACAGGGTGTAGATCCAGCCGAGCATGGAGATCGGCCAATCACAGCTGGACGAAATGACCTGCTCGAAGAAACCCATGTCAGCCGGGCAGGCGACAGCGGTCTTGATGCCGATTGCCTTGGACAGCGGCAGCCAGAACACCGAGAAACCGTAGGCCATGCCGATACACAGGTGGATTGCCAATGCAGCTGGCGGAACCAGCCAACGGTTGAAACCGCGCTTGGCGATAATGCGCTCTTTGGACAAGAACGCAGGCTGAGCGGCAGTGCCGCCCAGAGCAGTGCTCGTAGTCATCTTATTTGTTGCCCCCAATTTATAGTTTTATCCCGCAAGAACAGCGATATAGCTCCGCCACCACTCTTAAAGCACACAGGCCTTGGTGGTTTATCGGCAGCACATCTCTTTACGTGACAATTCGACGCAGCAAAGCTGGCGAATGGCGCGAGATTACCATTTGCGGCCTAAAAGAAAGCATTCTGCTATTACCTTTTTAGCGCCGTCTGTCACTGTGCAGGTCGCCTGACAACTCGATGGGCGGCGTCTGTGGCGATCCAGAACCCGATGCCTGCGTGAGGACGCTATACTCGCGGGCTAAATTTTGAACGACTCGACACAAGGACTCGCCCATGAAAGCGTTCGGCAAAATCCTGGGGCTCACTCTTCTCGGGCTGTTGCTGATCATCGTGGCTCTCGGCTTTGCCCTGACCCACTTTTTTGATCCCAACGACTACAAAGACGAGATTCGAAAACTGGTTCGCGATCGCGCCCATGTCGAGCTGACGCTCAATGGCGATATCGGCTGGAGTCTGTTTCCGTGGCTTGGCCTGGAGCTGCACGACGCCAGCGTCGCCACCTTGAGCGAGCCGTCCAAGCCCTTCGCCGACCTGCAGATGCTCGGGCTGTCCGTGCGCGTGCTGCCGCTGCTGCGCAAGGAAGTGCAGATGAGCGACGTGCGCGTCGAGGGCCTGAATCTGACGCTGACCCGCGATGAAAACGGCCACGGCAACTGGGAAGACATCGGCAAGGTCCCCGCCACTGTGGCCAATCCTGCCCAGCCGCCGGCCGCGCCTGATGCGCCGGCCGATACCGCGTCGGCCAAGCCTGACAAGCCATGGCAGCCGCTCAAGCTGGACATCGACAGCCTGACCGTGAACAACGCGCGGATCGACTTCAACGATATTCCCAAGGCCCGGCAGTTTACCGCCGAGAGCATTCAGCTGAGCACCGGCCCGATTCACAACGCGACCGATATCCCGCTGAAACTGACTGCCTTCCTCAGCACCAATCAACCCGTCGTGCGCACCAAAACCGAACTGACCGGCAAGCTGCGCTTCGATCGCGCGCTCAAGCGTTACCAGCTCGACGACATGCGTTTCTCCGGCGATGTGACGGGCGATCCGCTGCAGGGCAAGACCCTGACGTTCTCTGCCCAGGGCCAGTTGCTGGCAGACATGTCCGCCAACGTCGCGGAGTGGACCAACCTGAAGCTGTCCGCCAACCAGCTGCGCGCCCTCGGCGAGTTGCATGTGCGTGATCTGGACAAGACCCCGCAGCTCACGGGCGGTATCTCGATTGCCCAGTTCAACCTGCGCGACTTCCTCGACAACATCGGTCAGCCTGCGCCAACCCTTGGCGACGGCAGCCTGAACAAACTGGAACTGGTCACCCGCATCGCGGCAACGCCCAACAGCGTGGCGCTGGATGACCTCACGGTGAAACTCGACGACAGCACCATCAGCGGTCACATCGCTGTGGAGGATTTCGCCAAGCAGTCCCTTCGTCTTCAACTCAAGGCCGACACGTTCAACGCCGACCGCTATCGCATGCCCGAGAGTGAACAATCCAAGGGCGCAGGCGCCGCTCGCAAAGCCGAAGTTCAGGGCGCCGAGGCCGAAGCCATGGTTGCATCGGGCACCTCCCCTTTGCCGAATCAGCCAACCCAAGGCGCCTGGAGTGACGCGAAGCTGCTGCCGATCGAGCGCCTGCGCAAACTGGACGTCGATGCCGATCTGAGCTTCGGCAAGCTGACCCTGGAGAAACTGCCGATCCAGAATGCGGCGCTGAAAACCTCGGCGCTCGACGGCGTGATCACGGTCAACAGCCTGCGCGGCGATCTGTACAACGGTAACTTCGAGGTCAAAGGAAATCTCGACGCGCGTCCCGAGGTGCCGCTGGCGAGCGTTCAGACCCGCATCGCCAAGGTGCCGGTGGAGCACTTCATTCAGAGCCAGGGCACCACGCCGCCTCTGCGCGGCCTGCTCAACCTCACCAGCGACGTGACCGCCAAGGGCAACAGCGAGAAGGCGCTGGTCGAGAGCCTCAACGGTACCGCCAGTTTTGCACTGAACGACGGCGTGCTGGTTAACGCGAACCTTGAGCAGCAGCTCTGCCGTGGCATATCGACGCTTAACCGCAAGACCTTGAGCGGCGAACCGCGCGGCAAGGACACGCCCTTCCAGCAGCTCAACGGGAATCTGGTGTTCCGCAACGGCGTGGCCAGCAACCCGGATCTGAAAGTCCGCACCCCGGGCCTGACCGTCAACGGCGATGGCGACATCGACCTGCGCGTCATGGGCATGAATTACCGCGTCGGCGTGATCATCGAAGGCGACAAGAGCGACATGCCGGACCCCGCCTGCGAAGTGAACCCGCGCTTTGTCGGCATCGAATGGCCGGTGCTCTGTCGTGGCCCGCTTGAGATGGGCGCCAAGGCCTGTCGTCTGGATAACGACGGTCTGGGCAAGGTCGCTGCGAAACTGGCAGGCGACCGGATTGGCGACAAGATTGATGAAAAGCTGGGGGACAAGGTCAGTCCCGAGCTCAAGGACGCGATCAAGGGATTGTTCAAGCGTTAAGCCCATTCAACAGGCGCTGCAGAACGAACTGTAGGGCGCGCTTGCCCGCGAAGGCTTCAGGTCAGGGACCATTTGTGTCGCTGCCCCAACCCATTTGCTGGCAAGCGCCCTTTGAAGTGAGCGATGCAACCCCACTTTCTTGATCACCGGAACCCTTGATGCAACCCGAGCAGTTCTCATCCGCCGTTATCGACTGGTACGACCGTCACGGCCGTCACGATCTCCCCTGGCAACACGACATCACCCCGTACCGCGTGTGGGTGTCGGAAATCATGCTGCAGCAAACCCAGGTCAGCACGGTGCTGGGCTATTTCGATAAATTCATGGAAGCGCTGCCCACCGTGCAGGCTTTGGCCGAAGCGCCGGAAGATGAGGTCCTGCATCTGTGGACCGGTCTGGGGTACTACACCCGTGCGCGCAACCTGCAGAAGGCCGCGAAAATCGTGGTGGCCGAGCACGGCGGTGAATTCCCCCGCGACGTGGAAAAGCTCGTAGAGCTGCCCGGTATCGGCCTTTCTACGGCAGGCGCGATTGCCAGCATCAGCATGGGCCTGCGCGCGCCGATCCTCGATGGCAACGTCAAGCGCGTGCTCGCCCGCTTCACCGCCCAGGAAGGCTATCCCGGCGAGCCCAAAGTGGCGAAGCAGATGTGGGCCACGGCTGAGCGCTACACACCGCACAGCCGGGTCAATCACTACACCCAGGCGATGATGGATCTGGGTGCCACGCTCTGCACCAGGACCAAGCCCAGCTGCCTGCTCTGCCCCCTTGAGCGTGGCTGCGAAGCGCACATGCTGGGTCAGGAAACCCGCTACCCCATCCCTAAACCGCGCAAGGTCGTGCCGCAAAAGCGCACCTTGATGCCCATCTTCGCCAACGACGAAGGCGCGATTCTGCTGTATCGCCGCCCTTCCACCGGGCTGTGGGGCGGGCTGTGGAGCCTGCCGGAGCTGGACGACTTCAACGACATGCAGCACCTGGCCAATCAGCACGCCCTCGAGCTGGGCGAGCCTCAAGCCTTGCCGGGTCTGATCCACACATTCAGCCACTTTCAGCTGAGCATCGAACCCTGGCTGGTCCGGGTGCGTGAGTCCGCCCATCACGTGGCCGAGGACGACTGGCTCTGGTATAACCTCGCCACCCCGCCGCGCCTGGGCCTTGCCGCCCCGGTGAAGAAACTGCTGAAAAACGCAGCCGACGTATTGAATGCAGGAGAGTCCTCATGACCCGCACCGTGATGTGCCGCAAATACAAAGAAGAATTGCCTGGCCTGGACCGTCCGCCGTATCCGGGCGCCAAAGGTGAAGACATCTTCAACCATGTCTCGCAGAAAGCCTGGGCCGACTGGCAGAAACACCAGACCCTGCTGATCAACGAGCGTCGCCTGAACATGATGAACGCCGAAGATCGCAAATTCCTGCAGACCGAGATGGACAAATACCTGTCCGGCGAGGAATACGCCAAGGCCGACGGCTACGTTCCCCCTGCCGAATAACCCATCGCAGACAGTGTTCGTCGTAAGCGGAGGAAATAATTCAGATTTTTTTCGACACCATGCTTGACGACCTCCTGAAAAACACGTTTAATGCGCCCCGTTGCCCAGATAGCTCAGTCGGTAGAGCAGGGGATTGAAAATCCCCGTGTCGGCGGTTCGATTCCGTCTCTGGGCACCACGTTCCGTTTTCAGGTGATGCCAAGCACATCTGAAAACACACAAGAAGCCCGCCTCGTGCGGGCTTTTTGCTTTCAATGGTTCCCCACCGCTCCCCTGTTAGCCCGGATAGATTTGAATGGATTCTTGAGCTCAGCGCCGGGTATGCGTGAAGACGCCCAGGTGCTGGCCGGCGTCTCCGACAAACGCACCTGTGTCGTCGCTCAAATCGCTCGATTGGAGATATGGGAGCAGATCGCCGGGCTATCGATCATGTTTGTTTTTCTTGTGCCCATGTCGCTTGCCGTGAGATCGGCTGTTGCCGCCGTCATCTGCCAAGTTGCTACCCACTGCGCCTCCGGCAGCGCCGCCTAAGCCGGCACCTATGGTTGACCCTGTTGAGCCACCCAACTGGTTACCAATGACAGACCCACCCGCTGATCCAAGTCCCCCGCCGATAGCCGCTTGGGTCTTGCTTCCCCTTTTGGCGCCTAAAGCTCCGCCAGCGGCTCCACCTACACCAGCACCCACCGCCGCGCCGGTGCTTCCACCCATTTGCTGTCCAATGACATTCCCGAGCGCGCCGCCTATGCCTCCGCCCACTGCAGACGTTCCATCCCCAGCCGCCAGCGCGCATTGAGCGCCAAGCATTCCTAAAAGCAGTACCGGTATAGTTATTCGCATGGATTCAATCTCAAGTGGGTGAAGTAGTCCCTCGGAGTAACATCGAGCAGGACTAAAACGTTTGCGCTGGACGGGGCTAGGGAGATTCAACTCAGAGTATGTCCAACGGTATGCTCATACCCACACATCGGCTGCCGTGGATAAAGCTTGATAGGGTAGACCTCCTGGCGGGTGGCCAGCGCCGGGATGGACAGGCACAAGGTATTCCTATTCGCTACCGAGCTATCGGAGGCTTTATGGCAACCTTCCCTCACCCATCACACCTGCAGCGTACCTACCGCCACCGCAATCTCGCTGATAGCCATATTTACACGCCCGGCGTCGTAGGCCCGGTATTGCAGCGCTCCCCCAAAGATTCACTGGGTGCCAAATCCATTAACTACAGCGCCTGGGCAGCGTCGCAGCCCTGCACGCAGAACGCGATGATCAGGCCCCCCCTCCACGCCCTCACCTTTTTTACAATTTTCCACTGAGCAGTCGCCCAAGATCAGTTGAACGAGACTCTGTTCAACCTCAGAATGCATTTTTTTTAAGCAACCGCGGACACGGGAGGTGTGCATGAAGACTGTCGAAACGTCGAGCCGCCTCATTGGGGTCGGCGTGTACACGCCCTCAGAAGCAGCCCTCTACACAGGCATACCCGCCAAGGACATTCGCAGATGGCTGTTCGGCTATAAGGCGGATGGTGTGGAGCACTCCGGTCTGTGGCTACCTGAAGTGGGTGTCGGGGACGAGAAGCTGCTTGGCTTCCACGATCTGCTTGAGATCAGATTTGTCCATGCCTTTCGAAAGCACGGAGTAAGCCTTCAAGCTATTCGCGCGGCATCAAGACAAGCCAAGGAAATTTTTAACCAGCACTATCCGTTCACCTGCAGAAGATTCCAGACTGACGGCAGGAGCATATTCGCCACCGTGTTTGACGAGACTGGCGACGAGGCGATCCTGGATCTGGCGAAACGTCAGTACGCATTCAGGCAGGTCATCGCGCCTTCGCTGTATGAGGGCATTGACTACACGGGCGAGGGAAAGGCGCAGCGTTGGTATCCGGTCAAGCGCAGCAAGGCAATTGTGCTCGACCCGAAGCGTAACTTTGGAAAACCGGTGCTCTCCTCCGCTGGTGTCGATACGGCGTCGATTTATCAGGCTTATCTGGCGGAAGGCCAGGACGCAAAACGTGTGTCTGTGATTTTCGAAATTCCGACCGCGGCAGTGGACGCTGCGGTGACCTATGAGCACAGGATTGCTGCTTGAATTTTCTGATCGATAACAATCTTCCACCGTCCATTGCCAGAGCCTTGCACGAGCTGTGCAGAGGCGAAGGCCAAGTCGTAATCCCGCTCAGGGACAGATTCCCCGCCGACACAAGTGACATTCACTGGATTACCGAGCTCACTGCCGAACGCGGTTGGGCTGTGGCGTCACAAGACAAGTTCTCCAAAGGAAACGTCGAGCGGCAAGCCTTCAGAGAATGCGGCCTGCCGGTTTTCTGTCTTGCCAAGCGATGGGGCCAGACAACCTACTGGAGTAAGGCTGAAAATCTTGTCCGCTGGTGGCCTGCCATTATTCGACAGGCGGAACTGATATCGGGCGGTGCGGCATTCAAGGTTGCCTGGAGATTTTCAGCACCCGGGAAGTTTGAGCAATTGAAAATGTAGCCTCGCATCAGACTTGCCCCTTGCGATTCCGTCTCTGGGCACCATAAATACCGAAAAACCCCTGCATCGAAAGATTCAGGGGTTTTTTATTGGGCGCGATTTATTAACATCGTTGACCCGAGCCGACCAAGGAGCCCGTTATGGCATCTGTCAGCAAGCAACAGAAACGCGCGAAGCGCGCCAAGACCAAAGCCAAGGCGCAGCGTGTCGCCCGCCAGCATCCGCAGACCGTCAACCCGATCGTGCCAGATTACTTCATGCCTGACTTCTTGTCGGACGACGAAGCGGCGCTGTTGGACGACGATACCCTGCTAAAGAATTTCGTAGAGCCCGACATCCTCGAAACCATGGACGAAGAAGCGCGGGAGGCGATGGCGGCGGTGATCAGGGGCGAGGACATCGAGATGTCGCTCACTGAAGACGAAATGCTGCTGATGGAGGTTTACCAGTCCCCTGCCCCACTGCCGTCTCAAGAGCAGCGACTCGCCCATTACGAAGTGCTCAAGCTTGCCGAGCAGCAAGGGCCCCTGGACCTGCTTGACGCCTTTGCCAGAGGCCCCATAGCTGCCCACGCTTTCTACGACATCAACTTCGACGACTACCTCGACGTCCTGGTGAACACGCTTGGCGCCTACTGGATGTGGGCCCACGGACTGGACGAGGCGGCCGTTCGTGCGCGTATCCACGACGATGATTTCTACGAGGCCTTCCGCGCGGTTCTCGACGAGATCGAGATGGAATCCACACTGGAGATGCTGGGGGTCGACCGCAACAAGCACGACGAACCGGCTAAAGACTGAATACAATACGCGCCCGATGATCCTGGGCCATGCGAATGGCTGCACCGCACAAGGAACCGCCGTCATGGCCTCCCCCGACAAACAGCAAAAACGCGCCCAGCGTGCAAAGGCCAAGGCCAAGCAGAACCGTTCAGGCAAGGCGCGGCCGAGCGTCATTCACCCGGTGCTCAACCATGCGTTCGTCAACGAGCCCTTCGATGACGTAGAGATCGACCTGAGCACGTTCGACTTCAAAGACATCGAAGAAAACGGTTTCGACCCTGCTGATTTCGACGACCTGTTCGAAGCAATGAAGCAGGCCGAATCCATAAGCTTACTGGCGCTGTGCGTGGTCTTCCTGCAGTACCCGGTGCTGGAGTTGGTGATCGCCGAAGAAGACGAAGAGCCGGCGACCGACTTCATGATGGGCCTGCTGATTACCTACCGCGGGCTCTTCCATGAGGAAGATGAAGACTCGGCTGTTGAATGGATTGGTAGCGACGCCTTCCAGACTGCCTACAACGAAGCGTCCGTGATCCTGCAGAAAAAGAATGCGAAAGGCGCAGGCGGGCGTTCTTAAAAGCGTTTTTTGATTTACATGACCCCGGTCAAAACGGTAGCTTTGCGCCATTACGAGAATGCAACTCCTTCTCAACTAAAGGCTGCCGTTTTGACACCTCCAAACACCGCTTCGCCTGAACAGTCTTCAGGCGAAACGAGCGCTTACTCCCGAACCCGAATTTTCCTGCATTGGCTGTCTGCCACCGTCATCCTGTGGGCGACGTTCAGTGGATTCGGCGTGGCATTGCTCGATCAGAGCGACCCTATTCGGCAATGGGTCGAGTGGTTCAACCCGCAGCTGACCAGCCTCTTCATTCCGTTCTTTGTCTGGCGGTTGTGGCTGGCGATCAAGGCGCCCTCATTTTCCACCGCTAAAAACGCTCAGGCGCGACTGGCGAGCGCTGCGCACAAGGCGATCTATGGGACGGTGGCCGGCGTTTTGATTACCGGGGTGCTGATGATGAGCCACCCTGTGATGCTCCTGGCGCTGGTGCCGCTGCCACAGCTCATTCACTCGAAGATCGCGCTGCTGGAGCTGCATCAGGTCCATCACGTCTTGTGTGCGGTGTTGGCAGGTTTGGTGGCGCTGCATCTGGCGGCGGTGGTGCTGCATCAGGTGCGGGGCAAGTCGGTGTTAGGGAGAATGCGCGGAACAGTGTAGGAGCGCGCTTGCCCGCGATGACTTATCAAAATTCAATAGAGATGGGCCTGCGAGGCCACTATCGCGAGCAATCCCCGCGCTCCTCAGGACCCAATCATCAGCACAAAAAAAGCCGCCATCATCCCTGATAGCGGCTTCTCAACAGCGGTCGGTCACAACCGACTTACTCCCCCATCAATTCATCACAACCTTGCCTGCCTTCCCCGCCTTGCGACGGTTCGACACGATCAAACCGGCCGCCACGACCAGGATGCTCAGCAGCCCGGTGGCAATGATTTCCATGCGGTGGCCTTCCTGGAACAGCATGATGGTCAGCACGGCGACGATGAATACGATGACCACCCAGGTCAGGCCGGGGAACAGCCACATGCGGAAGTCGATGGCCTGGCCTGCTGCTTCACGCTTGCGGCGCATACGCAGTTGGGACACGGCGATGACCAGATACACCAGCAGCGCGATTGCGCCCGAGCTTGCAAGCAGGAAGTCGAACACCGCCGCAGGTGCGACGTAGTTGGCGAACACGGCAGCAAACGCCGCGCCGGTCGAAAGCAGGACCGCCCAGTAAGGCGTGCCGGCTTTGGTGGTGCGCTGGGAAACAGCAGGCGCGTCGCCACGTTTGCCGAGGGAAAACAGCATGCGTGAAGCCGTGTACAGCGCCGAGTTCAGGCAGCTGGTCACTGCGACCAGCACGACGATGTCGACGATCAGCTTGGCATTCGGAATGCCCATCAGATCGAGCACGGTCTGGTACGAACCTACTTCAGCCAGACGGCTGTCGTTCCACGGCACCAGCGAGACGACGAGGAAGATCGAAAGCAGATAGAACAGGCAGATCCGCCAGATCACCGAGTTGGTGGCCTTGGTGATTTGCTCGCCAGGATTCTTCGATTCTGCCGCCGCGATGGTGACAATTTCAGTCCCCATGAACGAGAACATGGTCGTCAGCATCGCCGCCAGTACGGCGCCCATACCGTTAGGCAGGAAACCCTGCGTGTCGTACAGGTGACCCACGCCGCTGACCTGGCTGTTCGGCAACAGACCCAACACCGCCGCAATGCCCAGCAGCACAAAGCCAATGATCGCGATGACCTTGATCAGAGCGAACCAGAACTCGAACTCTCCGTAGTTCTTCACGCTGAACAGGTTGGTCGCGGTGAGCAGCAGGGTGATCACCAGCGTGAATGCCCAGATCGCCACGTTCGGGAACCACGCGTGCAGGATGGTCGCGGCGGCGTTGGCTTCCAGCGGAATGACCAGCACCCAGAACCACCAGTACAACCAGCCGATGGTGAAGCCGGCCCAGTGCCCGATCGCGCGGTCGGCGTAGGTCGAAAAAGAACCGGTGTCTGGCGAAGCGACGGCCATTTCCGCCAGCATGCGCATCACCAGCACCACCAGCGTACCTGCGGCGCCGTAAGCCAGAAGCACGGCCGGCCCGGCTTCGGCGATCGCGTGGCCGGAGCCAACGAAGAGGCCGGCGCCAATAACGCCAGCGATAGAGAGCATCGTGATGTGCCGCGGTTTGAGCCCTTGTTCAAGGTTTGAAGCGTTGGGTGTACTGCTCATGGAACCAACCTTAGAAGGATTTTTGTACGGATCAGGACGCGTGTCGGCTCTTCGTAAAGAGAACACAACAGTCTGTTATTTATTTTTTACGCAAGAATTGCGCCAGAATGTTTCAGATACGACGTCGCGGCGGGATACGGCAGCTCCAGACGATTTCCGCAAGTCCATGAATGCAATAGCAATTCGCCAGCCGCGTAGGAAACGTTACCGAGCGCAACAGGAGAGAGACGATTGGCCGCACCGAAAATACACACTTAGGACGAAACGGCACCAAATAAGCGCACTAGAATGGCCTGCGATCCCTCCCGTGGCCGAAACACCCTTCCCCACGGCGGTTAAAGCTGGCACCATCGCGCCCTTTTTGCGCAACGGCACTGAGCCGGCGCCCATCAAGCTCATCTTTGATAAGCCTTCGCGCTCTGCGCCTGTTGCGCCCCCCAGGCGGCGTCCAACTGGCCAACCGGATGAGCCCACCGCATACATACGAGGACTGAACATGGCCGAGGCCACGCCCGCCCTGGAAATCCGCAATCTGCACAAGCGCTACGGCGAACTCGACGTGCTCAAGGGCATCTCGCTGAGTGCGCGCGATGGCGACGTGATCTCGATTCTGGGTTCGTCTGGTTCAGGCAAGTCGACGCTGCTGCGCTGCATTAATCTGCTGGAGAACCCCCATCAGGGGCAGATTCTCGTGGCAGGTGAAGAGCTGAAGCTCAAAGCCACCCGCAAAGGTGAACTGATCGCCGCCGACAACCGTCAGATCAACCGCCTGCGCAGCGAGATCGGCTTTGTCTTTCAGAATTTCAATCTCTGGCCGCACATGACCGTCCTCGATAACATCACCGAGGCGCCGCGCCGAGTGCTGGGGCAGAGCAAGGCTGAAGCCACCGAAGTCGCCGAAGCGTTGCTGGCCAAAGTGGGAATCGCCGACAAGCGTCATGCCTATCCTGCACAGTTGTCGGGCGGTCAGCAGCAACGTGCCGCCATTGCGCGCACGCTGGCGATGCAGCCCAAGGTCATTCTGTTCGATGAGCCTACATCTGCCCTCGATCCCGAGATGGTGCAGGAAGTGCTTAGTGTTATTCGTGGCCTGGCCGAAGAAGGCCGGACCATGCTGATGGTGACCCACGAAATGAATTTCGCCCGCCAGGTGTCCAGCGAAGTAATCTTCCTGCACCGTGGGCTGATAGAAGAACAAGGATCGCCAGACCAGGTCTTCGATGACCCACGGTCGGCGCGCTGCAAACAATTCATGTCCAGCAATCGCTAACGGAGCAACATCGATGCAGACCCTGAGAAACATTCTGTTGGCCGCTGCCGCCACCCTGGCCATGGCCTCCAGCGCCTTTGCTGCCGACACCCTGAAAATGGGCATCGAGGGCGCCTACCCGCCGTTCAACAACAAGGACGCCAGCGGTCAGGTGGTGGGCTTTGACGTGGAGATTGGCAACGCACTGTGCGCCAAGATGAAAGTGACCTGCGAAACCGTCACGTCCGATTGGGACGGCATCATTCCGGCGCTGAACGCGCAGAAGTTCGATTTCCTGATTTCGTCGATGTCGATCACCGAAGAACGCATGCAGGCCGTGGATTTCACCATTCCGTACTACTCCAACAAGCTGCAGTTCGTCGCGCCAAAAACCACGAATCTGAGCGGCGACCTGGCCGCCATCAAGGAAACGTTGAAGGGCAAGACCATCGGCGCCCAACGCGCGACCCTGTCCGGCACGTGGCTGGAAGACAACTGGGGCGACGACGTGACCGTCAAGCTGTACGACTCCCAGGAAAACGCCTTTCTCGACCTGGCGTCGGGCCGCCTCGACGCACTGCTTGGCGACAAATACGCGAGCTACGAGTGGCTCAAAGGCAAGGAAGGCCAGAGCTTCGAGTTCAAAGGTGACCCGCTTCCGGTTGACGACAAGATCGGCATCGCTGTGCGCAAAGACGACCCGCTGCGCGACAAGCTGAGCGAAGCCCTGAAAGAAATCATCGCCGACGGCACCTACAAGAAGATCAACGACAAGTACTTCCCGTTCAGCATCCTCTGACCTGCCTGACCATCGCCGCCGTTTGCCCGCGCAGACGGCGGCGTCTGCCCTCTAGACAAACAACGCCATGAACTTCGATCTCTATGGATTCGGCCCGGCCCTGGCCGCCGGCATGCTGATGACCCTCCAACTTGCGCTGTCGGCCCTCTGCCTGGGGCTGGTCCTCGGCCTGCTCGGGGCGCTGGCGAAGACTTCGCCGAATCGTGCCTTGCAGTGGCTGGGCGGCACGTATTCCACGCTGGTGCGCGGCATCCCCGAATTGCTGTGGGTGTTGCTGATCTACTTCGGCACGGTCAGCTCGATGCGGGCGATCGGCAAGCTGTTCGACATTCCGAATCTGTCGCTGAGTGCTTTCGCGGCCGGCGTCATTGCCCTGGGCCTGTGCTTCGGCGCTTACGCCACCGAGGTGTTTCGCGGCGCCATGCTGTCGATCCCGAAGGGCCATCGCGAGGCGGGGCTGGCGCTGGGCATGTCCCGCTCACGGATCTTCTTCAAACTGGTGATGCCGCAGATGTGGCGCATTGCGCTGCCGGGACTGGGCAATCTGTTCATGATCCTGATGAAGGACACCGCGCTGGTCTCGGTCATCGGCCTTGAAGAGGTCATGCGTCACGCGCAGATCGCCGTCACGTCCACCAAGCAGCCTTTCACCTTCTATATGGTCGCGGCGCTGATGTACCTGTGCATGACCGCGCTGTCGATGATCGGCCTGGCATGGCTGGAGAAACGCGCGTCTGTGGGTTTTGCGAGGAGTGCGTCATGAGTTGGGAATTCGTCCTCAAGTGGCTACCGAAACTGCTGCACGGCGCCACTGTGACGCTGGAACTGGTCGCCGTCGCGGTGATTGCGGGCCTCATTCTCGCCATACCGCTGGGCATCGCCCGTGCGTCGCGTAACGCCTATGTTCGGGCGCTGCCTTACGCCTACATCTTCTTTTTCCGCGGCACGCCGCTGCTGGTGCAGCTGTTTCTGGTCTATTACGGCCTGGCGCAGTTCGACGCCGTCACCAAAGGGCCGCTGTGGCCTTATTTGCGCGACCCGTTCTTCTGCGCCGCGCTGACCATGACGCTGCACACCACCGCCTACATCGCGGAGATCCTGCGCGGCGCCATTCAGGCCGTGCCGCCAGGCGAAATCGAAGCGGCTCGCGCACTGGGCATGTCCAGAGGCAAAGCGCTGCTGTACATCATCCTGCCCCGTGCCGCACGCATCGGCCTGCCGGCATACAGCAACGAAGTCATTCTGATGCTCAAGGCCAGCGCGCTGGCGAGCACCGTGACCCTGCTCGACATCACCGGCATGGCCCGCACCATCAACGCGCGAACCTACATGCCGGAGCAGACTTTCCTCATCGCCGGGTTGATCTACCTGGTGATGTCGTTCGTGCTGGTGCAAGGCTTCAAACTGCTTGAGCGCTATTTGCGGGTGGACGCCAGCCAAGGGCGGTGAGCCTGCTGCGCACTCCCGCAGAGAATACGGTCCCTGTAGGAGTGAGGTTGCTCGCGAAAGCGTCACCTCAGCCACCAAAGATCGCTGTGCCTGATAAACGCGCTCAGGCACTGATTCACCGTATGCTGCAACGCATATCCCGACTGCCCTAATCAAATGCCACTCACACCCGCGCAACTCCAATCCCGATTCACCGCGCTCGATGCCTTCCTGCTGGAGCATCAGGACCTGTGGCGCCCGCGACCCTTCACCCATCGCCATCTGCCGTGGGAATCGCAGCACCCGGAGCTGGCGAGCTGGCTGCGACAACGTTCGCTCGAAGAGGCGGAAGCGGCACACAACCATCCCGAACAGCTCGATGCGCCGCAGCCCTTTATTCACCTGGCCTCGCTATCGAAGGCATTAAGCGAGATCGACCCGCTGCCACCCATGAGCCTGGAGACTGTGTCAGCGCGCATGAGCGTCGACGTACCCGGCCGCAAGTGGCAACAGATCGAAGCCTTCGCCAGCCGCTTGAGCTTTCAGCGACAGCCAACCCACTGGCTGGACTGGTGCTCTGGCAAAGGCCACCTCGGTCGGCGCCTCGCTCATAGGGGTCAAGCACTGACCTGCCTGGAATACGACCCACAACTGGTTGAAGCAGGACGGCAACTCAGCGACAAACTGGGCATCACCGCGGACCATCTGCATCAAGACGTCATGGCCGCCGATGCCGGCGCGCGCCTCGAAGCGCATCACACGCCAGTCGCCCTCCACGCCTGCGGCGACCTTCATGTGCGCCTCATGCACCTCGCCAGCGACGCCCGCTGCCAACAACTGGCCATCGCGCCCTGCTGCTACAACCGCATCACCGGCGAGCACTACCGCCCGATATCCCGGCAGGGCAAAGCGTCCACGCTCATGCTCTCCATCGACGACCTCGGCCTGCCCCTCAGCGAAACCGTCACCGCTGGCGCCCGCGTGCGCCGCCAGCGCGACACCTCCATGGCCCGACGCCTCGGCTTCGACCTGCTACAGCGAGAGCTGCGCGGCGTCGACGACTATCTGCCAACGCCATCGCTGCCCAGTGCCTGGCTCGACAAACCCTTCGCCGACTACTGCCGCGACCTCGCCGAACTCAAGCAACTGCCCTACCCCGGCACTCAGGACTGGACGGCCCTTGAAGCGGCGGGCTGGGCGCGTCTGGCCGAAGTGCGCAACCTCGAATTGCTGCGCAACCTCTTCCGCCGCCCCCTGGAAATGTGGCTCATCGTCGACCGCGCGCTTTATCTGACTGAGTCCGGGTACGAGGTGCACATTGGCACCTTCTGCGACAGCAAAGTCACCCCGCGCAATCTCCTCATTCTTGCAGACCGACCATGAGCGTTTTTTGACGCGCGCGCCTGTGGATAAGTCTGTTGATGAAATTCCAGCGAACGCCCGGAAATCCTGCTTTGGAAGGGATGTAACCATTTGTTCATTTTTTGGCCAGCGTAAAATTGGCGCTAAAACAGTAGCTTGCGAACGATTGAGAATGGTTCCTGAATCTGACCGATCGTCGCCTTCGGTTTGTGCGGATTGTGAATAACGGTAATCACCTTCCGGCATAAGGGCGGCGAAAAAACTGAAATTAGGGCTTTACTCGCCAGATCAAATCCCTATAATCAGCGCCCACAACGCCGGTATAGCTCAGTTGGTAGAGCAACTGACTTGTAATCAGTAGGTCCCGGGTTCGACTCCTGGTGCCGGCACCATACAAATCAAAGGCTTGCAGCGATGCAGGCCTTTGTTTTTTGCGGCAGACGTAACAACCGACGTAACAAGCTGGTGATTTCGGAATTTCCGCAGAGTGGGGATACGTCTGTGCTCGAAAGCGCGTTGAGTGTATTGGGACAGGGATGGCTTGGTACGCTGCTCGGAATCGGCGGAATCGTTTTTGCCTTTTTCACTTACGTCTGGACTCGCAGGCGCACTAGGCTCGCTTACGTTTTCTTCGGCGAACATCTTTTGGGTAGCGCTACAGATGCTCTTCCTGCGGCGATAGATGTTCAGTACGACGGGGTCAGCATACCTCGCCTTTCGAAAAGCCAAATCATCATCTGGAATGACGGCGAAAACATCATTCCTGGTACAGATATCGTCACTAAAGATCCGCTTCGGTTGCAGGTGGGGGATGACGGCAAAATTCTGTCCGTTTCAGTGATCAAGACCAGCAGGGATGTCATCGACGTTAAGCTGGTTGACCAGGACCATCCCTCTCAGGTTCTGCTTACGTTTGATTATCTGGATGCAAACGACGGTTTCGTAATCGAGATTTTGCACACCAGCACCGATCGTAAACCAAGTGTTGAAGGGACGTTGAGGGGCCTGCCTCAAGGTATCAGCAACTATGGGCAGTTCACGCGGCCGAAGCCCCAGAAGGCAACGAAAGGCAAAATCTTTAAAGCGCTCAACGTTATTTTTTCCCCGCCAGTCTTCGTGATTATAGGTTTCCTGTTCGCGGTCTTCGGCCCTCACCCGGCATTCCTCACACGCCCCGATAGTATGGGCGCGTTATCAACAGTGGCGGGGGCGGCAAGCGGTCTTTTAACCCTGTGGGTGGGCAGAAGGTGGGAGGGTCGGCGTAAGTACCCCAAAAGCCTGCATCTGGAAGCGCTTGAGTGAAAGCGAGGGCCCGAAGCAAGCGTGATAACAACTGCGCACGCGGATGCTTTTGTATGGCTGAGCACTAAATCACCGCACCGCCTGCGGCGCAGCCAATTTTATGTTGACCCACGGGAAACCAGTTAGAAAAGGCAGGTTTTGCCCCGTCCTCCTGAAGCCTACGGAATTAAAGGGCTGTGGAGTTTCGAGAAGGGTTAGGTTTATAAACAGGATAAGTTAGGAACTAACCTTTTCTAACTGTTAGAAACCACGAATAAAATATCCTTATAAAACAATCACCTAACCACTACCCCCCATTTCTCCTAACCCTATTCTAACCTCGCGAAATAAGCGTCTACCCCCCGTCGTTATTGGGTTTGGCCTCTTGCGCAACTCCTCAAATAAAACCTAACCATTTTCCCGTGGCTGAACCTAGAAACAGCCGCCAGAGATCGCGCCTGCAGGGCTTTCGAAAATAGAGGGCCGTGCAGGGATCTGCAGGGTTTTCTAAGCTCTAATTCGCGTAGGAGAGGCTCGGCGCGGGCTGCGGGGAGAGGTCTGCAGGTGCGCAGAAAACTAGACCTATTTAGCCCGCAGGCGTGGCGGGGGGACGACGGCGCGCGCCAGGTGCAGCCCACCCTGTCGGCTTCTGGACGCCCTGCTTTGGGGCGCGAAATTGCACCATCAAAGTGCACCTCGACTCCGCCCGCTACCAGCAGCGCGCCTCCCCACGGCCGGAGCCCCGCGTCAATGGAACCGTAACCTTGATGGTGACGGTCGCTAACAGCAGCCAAAGGCAACGCATTGCCTCGCCTGGACCTTTCGGCCAGCGATGCACCAGATCTATAGTGGGAGGCCCTTTCAGCACGGACTAAGCATGAGCCTCACCACTCTGATCACCAGCGCAGATCCCTTCTCGTCCGCAAGTCCCTTGCGTTGTAGCGCTCGCAACCTGCATGCGTTGCTGCAGGTTGGCCGCCGCTTCAATGGCTGGATCAATGGCCGGATCGACGCTTATGGGTTCGAGGAGGGAGAGGACTTTTTCATCCACACCTCGCAAAGGGAGCGCTTTGATAACCCCGATCGGGGCAATCAAACGTCCGGCGACAAGACGAGCTTTGATCTCCCCAATCGGGGAGATCAAACTTTGACTGGGCTGGGCCAGATCCCAGTCCAAAGAATGGGGGGCACGGATCTGATCTCGCAGCGAGGCGGTGACCGGCGATCCATTGACTACCTCCTCACCCTGGACATGGCTAAAGAGCTAGCCATGATCGAGAACAGTGAGATCGGCCGTCAGGTTCGCCGCTATTTCATCGAGCGGGAAAAGCAGCTCGTAACCATGCTGGAAGAGCGCGCGGCGCGGATTCTCCCCCTGCCAGGCGTAAAGCGCAGCGCGCGGGACGGCATCAACTTCAAGCAGCTGCTCATCCTTCAGGAGCAGGCGCACCACTTTGAGAAGTTGCTGGACGCTGCATCGGGCAGCTTTGAACGCCATGGCTTATACAGCCGGCTGCGCCAGGTGAACGACGCCCTGGGCCTGCCAACCCCGCCGCTAGAGCCGAGTCCGGTGGCTATCCAGCGCGGCTGACGCCTCCCATCACAATGCGACTGCATGTACGCGGATAGTTGTTTATCCGCATACGGAAGAGTAGAGTTCGCCCGTCGCTGCCAATTCAGCGACCGGGCTTGGTAACCCGACGAATTCAAGGCGCAACAGCGCCCAGATCACGACTGCGAGCGCTTTTTTTACGCTCTCAGTCCTGTGCTATGGCGGCTGTGTGTGGGAGGTCTTCGGGCCTGCCGGTTTCCTTGATTCCCGGTTTACCAACCCGCGCACAGCTGCCACCCATTCGCTTGGTAACGAACGTGGCAGCTCCTCAAATCAAGGAGTTTCACGATGACCGCCCTCATTCCGTCCAAAATCCGCGCACTTGCCCATCGCCGCATGGCTCTCGCCGCGCTGCACGCTGACTCCTCGCTGTCCACCCGCCTCAAGCGCTACAACCATCACATGCTGCAGGTGCGCGTTCTCGAGACGCACGGCGGTGCCCAATGAGAAAGCCCTACGGCCTCACTGAAGACGATCTGTTCGATCTGGAACGGGCGCGGGACTCGCTTGCCTTGGTGCATGCACTTGCCCAACAGGCCGATCACCCCGGGCTGTATCAGCCGCAAATGCTGGCAGGCTTTCTCGACGGAATTTGTACTGATCTAAACCGCGTCATTCGAGCCGCTACCGGCAATCAACGCCGCATATGAGGCTGAGGGGACACAGCGATGAATACCC
This sequence comes from Pseudomonas graminis, assembly GCF_900111735.1. Taxonomy (GTDB): domain Bacteria; phylum Pseudomonadota; class Gammaproteobacteria; order Pseudomonadales; family Pseudomonadaceae; genus Aquipseudomonas; species Aquipseudomonas graminis. The sequence goes on from NZ_FOHW01000015.1 coordinate 72,155, forward strand.
GACTGATGCCCGTTACTTTCCATGGCGATGCCACGCATGGTGCTGGTAGGAAGGCAAAGCCGTGAAAAGCTGGGTGTTCCGGACAAACGCCCCGCAGCCGCAATGACCAAGTGACATCAAGGTAGACACTGTAGTACCGCTCCTACCACTAGCGGTAACGGCCGGGTTAGCAGCCCCTTGATCTAGGGATTCGATGGCTATGTGGGGTTCGTGGAGGCGTCATTTCAAATTATAGAAAAATTGAAATGCGTCAGATGTGGATGTATGCTCCATTTCAAATTTGAGAGAAACTGAAATCATGATCAAGTCACCGCCAAAACCGATCGGGAATCCGTACAGCCGCATCGTCACGGAACACAAAGATCAGATCGGTGCCTATGTAGAAGTGGGTCAGGTCCTAGACAGTCAAGGCAGATATTTGCCTTTCGATAAAATGCGCTTCCGGTTTCCAAAGGAGCTGGATCATGCACTTGCATGGGCAGTCGTAAAATTCGCGAGGAACAAGCAATTAGCCCCAGTGATTAACCTTGGACAGCCACCGCAGGTGTGTAGGTTTCTTTACACCCCAGCAATGCATATCGCAGTGTCGGCTTGTGACCAGAATACGACTACCGCAGCGCTAGAATGGATGTGCTCTAAGATTGGAGAGTCGAAGCAGCTGCAGTATTTGCTCAACGATCTGGTTGAAGACGAAGCCATTAGCAGCAGCCAGCTAGAGGGTGCTGCCACAACAACTAAAGTCGCAAAGGAGTTATTGGGCAGAAAGCGTGGCCCTAGAACTCCAGACGAGAAGATGATCATCGGCAATTTCAAGATGATGCAGCATGCTTGGGAGTGCAGGGACAGAGACCTATCGCTAAAACTAATCACCGATTTACATCAGGTCGGCGTAGAAGGTATCGACGACGAAAGATACTATCCGGGTGTATTTCGTAACGATGACAACGTGGTGGTTGAAGATGGTGAAGGTAACATCGTTCATCAGCCACCTCCTGCGGAGCAATTAGAGGCGCGGCTAAGCAAGGTCATTGAATGGGTAAATACAAACCATACAGACATCAACAACCAAAATTATATTCACCCTATGATAAAGGCGATAATTTTGCATTTTATCATTGGCTACGAGCACCCCTTCCATGACGGGAACGGACGGGTAGCAAGGTCTCTGTTCTACTGGTATCTGTTTAAGAAAGGTTTTGGCGGTTTCCGGTACATCGCCATCAGTACGCTATTGAAGATAGCGCCTATTAAATATGGGAAAAGCTATCTGTACACCGAAACCGACGAAATGGACCTGACGTATTTTATCGATTACCAATGCCGTGTGATTGCGAGAGCAATTAGGCAATTCAAGAAAAACTATGACAACGCCGTAGCCTCTATCGACGCGTTTAACACGTTCTTGTACGAATCTGGTTTATTTGGGAAGTTATCAGAAAAGCAACGGGTCGTTTTTAACGTTGCCAGATCTGGCAACAGTAAATTCTTTACTGTTAACAACGTAAAAGAAAATCTCAATTGCGCATACAATACAGCCTCAACCGTACTGAACGGACTTGTAGATTTGAAGCTGTTTCGCAAAGCTAAGCAAGGCAATGAATGGGTCTATTCGATGATTGAACCGAAGCAAATTCTAAAGACTTGGACATGACGCAAGAAATCAATAAACACATCCGAAGAGGTCGTAAAGTTGTCGGAATTTAATTGGAAAAAATTTCAGTTCATCACTGAGGTTCAAGCTGCCCTTATGGCAAACTCAGTAAACATCGCCAGACATGATGAAGAGGGCAGAGAGCGGCATCAATATTCGGGAACGGTAATGCTTATCCATATGGACGATGCCTTTTATGCTGCAGAGCGGATTCCCGAAGGGCTTTCAGCTCATGAGGCAGCGTGTCAGTTTTATGGGGGCTGTAAAGGTGAAAGCTGGCCGCGTTGGGCCCAGCGCTCGTAAGGCTTGAAGACAGGTCCCCATAAAGCTGGGCCAGCGTTGAGCTAGCCCGTTTTCGTTCGAATTACGGATTGAGCAGGCCGGAGGTGCCTGACGTCTCCTCTAACGGCCGAAAGCGGACCACCTCCTCGCCCAGCCAATTGTTAATCTGCTGCAGGCGGGCCTGAACGGGTTCGAGCTCGTTCATGGCCCAGATCTGGGCGGCTTCCTTGATTGAGCCGAAGCCTCCAGCGTTCTGCGGGACGATGCCCATGAGTTGCGGCGGTATGCGCAGCGCGGCCAGCATGTCGTCGCGGCTGATGTTCTTGATCGAGGCGAACTCGTCCTTTGCCGCGACCTCACTGACAGGGATCAGCTGAATGCCGTCCTTCTTGCCGCCAGGCGCATACATGAACAGATTGCGGAAGTTGCCCGGCCCTTTTGCAGCCTTCAGCGCGCTGCGCAGGGCCGCAACGTCTGTCTCGTTCTGGGCCGTGTCGGTCATGTACATGATGAAGCCGGCGTGACTGCCGTTGTTGTAGTACTTGCGTCGAAACAGAGTGGCGGACTCGTTCAGCAGCGCGCTTTGCAGCGCCGGGAGCCACTCTGGAAGGCCGTAGATTTCCTGATTGATATCAGCCTCGCGCTGATGAAAAACGGTCCCCTTCTGGAACTCGTGTTCATCGCCCCATCCCCGAACCTGGTAATAGGTTTCCAGATCAACGCCGCGCCGCATGTACTTGCCCAATGCGGGCTGCAGGCCGAGCGTGGTTCGCAGCATGCTGTCGCGTTTTTCGAGATAGCCGTTGCCGCACCAGAGAAAGTCCAAGGCGAACTGTTCGAACGTTTGCCGTGTGAGCAGCTTATGGGGGATGAAGGTGCGAGCCAGCATGTTGCGCTTGAAGTTCAGCCCCGACTGCAGGAACACGCTGGCCCGAGATGACTTCGCAAGGCCATCAAGGGACATGGGCGGCTCGTACCATCGCCCGTTGAGCCAGCACTCCAGGTAATCCAGTATTCCCCGCTCATCAAGCACGGGCGTGGGGTCGCCGAAAGTGAACGCCTCCATCTTGCCGCCGGCCGCGGGCAGCAGATCCCCCTCGATCGGGGGCTGGGTCGCGGCGCTGGTTTGCGTGTTTCTGCTGCGGCGGTTGCTCATCAGTAAATCTCCATGAAGCCAGTATTCGTTGAGGTCTGGCCCTCAAGCGGTTCGTTCTGCAGTGCGTGGAAGAGCGCCCAAGCGAGATCCGCGTGTCCGGTCTCGTCGGTGCGGCCTGCGGTATAGGTGAATTGCCGGCCGCTGGCCGTGATGGTCTTGCGGATCGCCATCAACGACTGCGCCATGTCGGTCCAGCCGGCGTCGAATTCGAGGCGACCTTTGTGAATCACGTCGTATGCCTTGAGCACCAGGCGCGTCTTCACCTCGGGCGAGTAGCTGAACGTGGTGACGTTCGGAAAGAATTGGCGCACCAGCTGGGCCACGCCCGAGCCCATGCCGGTAATGTCGACGCCGATGTAGGTGACCCAGTACCGCAGCGTGACCTGCCGGATCGCTTCGGCCTGCGCCGCGAAATCCATTCCCCGGAACTGATGGCGCTCGAGCACGCGGAATTTACCGCCGGGCACAAGCGGCGGAGCAACAACGACCAAGCCGGAGCTGTCTCCTGTTTCCGCCGGGTCATAGCCCACCCAAACCTGCCGATCGGCAAACGGCCGCGAGGCGAATGGCTTGTAGTCCTCGGACCACTCGACCCAACTGTCGACCATGCACGGCTGAAGGACGTTGAGCGGGAAGATGCTGGCCCCATCGTCGACGAACTGACACATGAGCAGATTCGCGAACGCATCCGCGTTGTATTCGAGCCGCAGCTCTTCCAGGTCGAAGAGATCGCATCCGCGCTGTTCGGCGTCCAGGATGGTGACGATCTGACGCCAGATCCGGTCCTCGCACAGCCTGCCCTGCTGCAGCGCGTCGTGGGAAACGTCCAGATTGAGCCGCTGCGCCGCCGGCTTGCCTTTGTTGAACCGCTCACCGGTCCAGAACGTGTACGCCTCATGCGCCATGCTCGATGGCGTTGAAAAGTAGGTGCGTCGGTACTGTTTCTGCATCGCCATGCCGCTGGCGACCTTGTTCAGTTCGTTGAACTTGAACGTCCAGAAAAATTCGTCAAAGTAGAAATTACCGTGATAACCCTGAGCGGTTCGGGCGTTCGTGCCGAGGAAATGCAGCTCGGCGCCGTTGGCAAGAATGATCGGATCGCCAGTCAGTTCAACGCCACACACTTCACGCGCAAACCCTTGAATGTAAGCCTTGAAGATGTGCGCCTGGTTCTTCGAAGCCGACAGGAATATCTGGTTGCGGCCAGTGACCAGGGCGTCAATGAACGCCTCCCGGGCGAAGTAGTAAGTCGCGCCGATCTGCCGGCTTTTGAGGATTGCCCTGGTGCGCTGATTGCTTGCCCGGTACCAGTCCAACTGATAGCCAAAACAGCCGTCTTTGAACGCCTCGGTCAGCTGCTCGATCTGCTCTTCGCTGAACTCGTTTCGCGCCGCTTTCTTCTTCGGCCCCTCGTTGCGCTTCGCAAGATTCGGATTGAGATCAGTGTCGGTGCCGCCCGCCTTGTACCGCTCAATGCGCGCCTGCCGTTCCAGCTGACGGTGGAGCAGGTCAATTTCCTTGAAGTCACCGCCGGTTTTCCCGTCTTTCAGGATCAGCTGCACCAGGCGCGCTTCCAGAGCCCCGCCGATCCGCTCCACGTTGTCAGCCCGGTCCCACTCGTCGCGCGTCTTCCAGGCGTGAACGGTCTTTTCTTTCTCACCCAACATTTCGGCGATCGCGCAGATCCGCAGGCCGGTCCAGTAAAGGAATTTGGCCTGACGGCGGTTATCGCGGATGGGAGTGGCTTCGGTTGTCGTCATGGCGGCGATGCTGACGCCACGCGCGCGTGAAGGCGTAGTGACGGGCCGTGTAGCGCCCCGGGTTACAACTGGCGCCGATTGCTCATAAAAGCGCCAATGTCGACGATGCACCTCAACGCAACTGCACCCGCAGCAACGCTTTGAGGACCCGCTCGATGAGTAAGAAATTTCGATCCAAATGGTTTCGCGTCGCCGTAGAAGGCGCGACCACCGACGGCCGCCAGATTGAGCGCCAGTGGCTGGTGGACGCCGCCGAGACCTACAACCCCAACACCTACGCAGCACGCGTCTGGATGGAGCACTACCGCAGTGTTCTGCCTGACAGCCCGTTCCGTGCTTACGGCGACGTGCTGGCCGCGAAGACTGAAGAGGTCGACGTCAACGGCGCGAAAAAGCTGGCCCTGTTCGTCCAGATCGAACCACGCCGGACCTGATCGCCATGAACAAGGCGCGTCAGAAGCTGTACACCAGCATCGAGATCGCACCCAAGTTCGCCGATACCGGTCGCGCTTACCTGGACGGGTTAGCCGTCACCGATTCGCCTGCGAGCCTGGGCACTGAAATGCTGACTTTCAGCGCGCAGAACCCGGACGCATCGCCGCTCAAGGCACGCAAGAGCAAGCCGGACAACCTGTTTTCCGAGCTCCTGGAAGCGAAGCTCGAATTCGACGAGATCGAAGAGACCCCCGGCAGATTCGAAGAGCTGTTCTCACGCATCGCCGAACTGCTCGGCGCGACCAAAGAAAAAGACAAGCCGGTCGAGATCGAGAAGCCCGAAACCGACGACGGGAAGTTTTCGAAGCTGAACGACGCCGTGGGTGCGCTTGCCAGCCACGCTGCCGAGCAGTCCCGATTGTTTACCTCGATCGAGGAAGCCCACAGCTCCCTGCAGGGCAGTTTCGACAAGCTCAGCGCCGACTTCAACGACCTGATCAAGCGCCTGGGCGAGACCCAGGACCACAGCCAGACGAGCCGTCCACCCGTAGTCGGCGGCGACGGCGCTGTGCTGACTGCCTACTGATCGAACCGCTCACCCAAAGGTTTACCTGGAGAACACCATGCGTAACGAAACACGACTTGCCTTCAACGGCTTCAGCAAGCAGGTGGCACTGCTCAACGCCGTCGCCTCGGCGGCTGAGAAATTCACCGTCACTCCGACGGTGCAACAAACCCTCGAAACCGCCATCCAGGAATCGAGCGATTTCCTGAAACAGATCAACGTCATCGGCGTCGATGAGCAGGAAGGTGAAGCGATCCTGCTGGGCGTGGGATCGACGATTGCTGGCCGTACCGATACGTCGGTCAAGGCTCGCGATCCGCGCAGCGTTGGCGCGCTGAAGAGCGATACCTACAGCTGCAAGAAAACCGACTTCGACACCTACGTGAAGTATCAACTGCTCGATGCCTGGGCAAAGTTCAAGGATTTCCAGGCACGCTTGTCGGGCGCGATCGTCGGGCAGCAAGCACTCGACCGCATCATGATCGGCTTCAACGGGAAAACCGTTGCCGCTGACACCGACCGCGCCGCCCATCCATTGCTGGAAGATGTAAACATCGGCTGGCTTGAGAAGTACCGCACCAAGGCACCAGAGCGCGTTCTGACCCGAAGATGATGGACATCTACGACCACAGTCTGCCGGTTGTCTCTCCTTCATCCGACTGAATTTGCTCGCCTGAGGTCAGAGCGATCTGCGGCAGTTCGGCCCAGCGCTGCCGTTAAATGAGCTGACAGACCTCCAACGGGCAAGAGACTTCAGCAGTCATATCCGTGAAGGATTAATTTCCTAACCGCTTCCTAATTCGGAATTGAAACGGTATTGTCTGAGGCGTTAGAGACGCTACCTACAGGTTATTCGCTGTTCTTTTTAATGCCGGTTGAACTAGGGATATTTTATGGCAAGTAAGCTGACCAATTTTCACGACGCCGTTCAGTCACTTAAACTTTATCGCAGAGCAGAATTGCCCGGACAAGACAATAACTCCGCGATTGTGGAAAAATTATATGTAGACCCTTTGCCAAATGACCATGTATTTGAAACTGTTAGAATGCCAAACACGTCATTTATCATCGGAAGAAAGGGAACCGGCAAATCCACAATCTTTCAACGCCTACAGTATGAGTTAACCAAGGACAAGAAGAAGACATCTGCCTACGTCGACATTAAGACAATTTTCGAATCCTCTCAAGTTGACAGCCGTACACATGCAAAAATTGCAACTATGGATTTCGCACTTCCTCCGCAGGAGATCGAGCGAATTCTGCTGCTGAAATCATTTATTATATCGGTTATCGTTGAGATCAAGAAAGAACTGAAGAAAAGAACTGAAAGCTCATTTTGGGAAACAATAAAAGATTCGTTCTCCGGAAGCTTAGACGAATTATTTGAAGAGTTAGATGAGCTAATCGAAGAGATTGATGTCGAAAAATTTATTAGCGTTTTAGGCATAAAGCATGTTCAGGGTAAGCAGCAGGAAGAAAACATCCGATCTAGCGGTGGAAATGCGGAGATCAAATTAAAGATTGATCCAAACCCGGTAGATTTCACTGTAGGCGGACAGCGCGCCTCTAGCACAAAAGATGCGTCAGAGATTAGCTATAGCGACATCCTAATAAGCGTTTTCGACATAAAGGACTTGCTTTCAAAGCTTAAGACCATATTGTCTAATTTGGGCGTGCGCCACCTATACATTCTAGTTGATGATTTTTCAGAGCTTCCAGAGGACGCAATGAAGGTTGTGGTCGACCTTCTACTTGCTCCTCTAAACAACTGGTCCGAAGAGTTTATCAAGTTGAAGGTTGCAGCTTACCCAGGCCGAATCTATTACGGCCAAATTGACAAAACAAAAATCGACGAAGTGTATCTAGATATTTATAAGCTCTATGGATCTAACGACGTTTCAACCATGGAGGATAATGCTACTGAATTTGTTCGTCGATTAGTTATGATGCGAATAAAGGTCTACAAGGCCGGAAAAGTAGCTGACTACTTTGATTCCAATCTTGATGAAATTCTCAAAGAGTTGTTCTACGCGACGATGGGTAACCCTAGGATCATAGGCTACCTATTGCATTACTGTCACGAATCTCATCTGATTTATGATCGAAAAATCGGTGTACGGGCCATTCAGCAAGCCGCCAAAAAATATTATGAAGACAAAATTGAAAGCTATTTCAGCCTTTCAAAGTTTTTACATGAATCATTCGGTGAAAAATCTTCAATATTTGGACTCAAAGAACTTCTTGAAATGCTTGTTGTTAGAGCAAAAGAACTTAGAAGCCACAGCTCAAGCGTATTTGACTCGATCAATGGTCGCCCCCCGACAAGCCATTTTCACGTTTCGGTGGCATATGAATCAATTCTTCAGACGTTAGAATTGAATTTTTTTCTTACAAAGTACTATGAAATGAGCGACAGAGATGGGAGAAAAGTCAGCGTCTACGCGATGAATTACGGTCTTTGCCAAAAGTACACTCTTGCTTTTGGTCGCCCCGGCCGGGAACGAGCGTATAGACTCTATTTTGTTGAGCGCGTCTTTGATTACTCCCCCCTGCTCCATAAGTATATGGCCAAAAATCAAGAGATAATCTGTCAGGAGTGTGAGTTCAAGTATTCAATTGACGATCTAGAAGCGATTCGATGGAATAAAATGAAATGCCGAGAATGTGCCAGCGGTATTTGCGAAGTCGTAAACCTCTCTAAAAAGTATGAAAATGTATTAAGAGACGTGGATAAATCGCTGTTGCTGCCGGCAGCAGAACTCGGAATTCTACAAACTCTTCACTTGGGTACCGATGCTATGTTTGCTGGCGACATCGCATCAGAGTTGGATTGTTCTTACCAACTCATTGGCCGCAGAGGAAGATACCTACATGACAAAGGGCTCGTAGTGCGAGGAAAAAACGACGCGGGACGTCGCGTGTTCGCGATTACGGACTTAGCCGAGGAGTCATATTTTTCACAAGGCAGTGACGACGATCTAAGTGTCGAAACTGCCGATGACATGGATTGATAAGGATTTTAGAAAGGGGGTGACAACGCCTCCTTTTAAACCAACCCATGTGGGATACCTAGAGGTTATCCGTTAACGTCACGCGCGTTCGTACCGCGGAAGCGTGCTCAGTGCTGCTGCATGACGAAGTGCGCTGTCGGAGGTGATGCTTCTGAAAACCTCGCCGCACCTAAAATTTGCACTTGGCCGGCAACAGGCGTCTCTGTTGTTTTTTCTGCTATCACAACCGCGGACCACATCAGCCCGCATGGTTCGCAGGCCCACAGACTGAGCAAACACTAGCGTAACAACGGCTACAGGCCCCGTATACCTAGCCAGTCTTGGCGCATGCCCACGTAACAAGAACTTAGGTAACTCATTGATATATATATATTAACGATCTGTCTTGTAATCAGTAGGTCCCGGGTTCGACTCCTGGTGCCGGCACCAGATTTAGCAAAAAGGCTCACCGAAAGGTGGGCCTTTTTTGTTTGCGCTTCTCAAAGTGGCGTCAAGTAACACATTCACCAACTGAAAGGCTTCAGTCGACTCGACGCAGCGCCTCATTGTCACGGCAACAGCATACGAGCATCATCATGGCCCGACATAAGGATGCGTCACCATGGCACAGCCCACGCTCCATCTCCTGTGCGGCAAGATTGCATCCGGGAAATCAACCCTGGCGAACGCTCTGAAAGAAGAGCAAGCGGCGGTCTTGCTGACTGAGGACCATTGGCTCTCAAGACTCTACCCAGACCAGATCCACTCGGTTGCTGACTACGCAAAGCTCGCGCGACTGCTTAGAGATGTCATCGGCCCCTTGGTCATCGATATGCTGACGGCTGGCGTCAATGTGGTTCTCGATTTTCCAGCCACCACTCCTGCAGACCGCCAGTGGATGCGCAGTCTGGCTGATCACGCCCAGGCCTCGCACAGCCTGCACGTCCTAGACGTCGACGACGAAATTTGCCGGGCCCGGCTGCACCTTAGGAACAAGCGCGGTGAACATGAGTTTGCAGCGACTGACGCCGAGTTTGAGTTGATCACTAGCTACTTCCGGGCTCCCGACCAGGAAGAAGGACTTGATGTTGTCGTGCACCGAGAATTCGATTCCTCGCCAGACAAAACGCAACCATGAATATCCCGGAACTGATGGCCCAGCTTGTAGAACTTAAAAAAATCTATAACGACGAAGGGTGTAGAGATTTTGACAGGGGCATTGATGGTGTCTTAAGCATGCTTTCCCAAGGCGCTCTGCCCAATACTCCTGAATGGGAGCAAGCGGGTTCGATGTACAGAACAATGGCCGGATCTAAATCTGGGGTTTCGGACCTTTATATTGACCGCGACAACGTCGAGCAACGTATTGCGGCCAACTCAAAACTCGATGCTATCCGCCAGACACTTTGGGCTACCTTCACTAGAGTTTGATGTGCCGGGATCGCCTGATGAGTAAGTTTAGCGGGGCCCTACCTTTGTGTGAAAACTTCAGGCTGGATCGGAATCAGAGTGTGATTTTTGTTTCATGAAAGACAGGTAATCGTCTAGATATTCCGCAACGGGCTTAGCCGCGCCCAACTCATTCAACTCGCCAGAGTTCCGATCAATCAGAAATGGGCTATTTCCTGCTAACTGATCACACCGATTGACGGCTCTTAAATACTCCACTAACTGGTAGCAAGAAAACCAGCCACCTTGAAAACCTCCTTCCCCGAATATCTTTAAGGGTATCGCAGAGTTTCCAATAAACTTTCTAGCAAGATCAAAAGCATACTCGTAATTAATCATCAGTTTGCCCCACGACATATGCCCGCTTAGCAGGGAATACCGTGTCCGAAAAACGCCGCCTTCGTCCCTGATACCAAATCAATTTCTTAAACTGGTATTGAACCGACATGCCTATACAGTCTTTAGCCTTGTTGAGGAACGAATAATTCTGCTTCAGAAGAAACCTCAGGGCCTTGGCATAACTCTGCAAGCGCTCTTAGTGAATCCCCGGAAACCTGAAAGTAAATATTCTCCACCTCGTTATCGTCATCGAAAAATATGGACATACCAATATCGTCGCTTACGTATTTTTTGATCCCCGAATACATCTCAACGAAGTCGAACTTCAATGCCGCAATTAAGTGCCCTACAATACCTTTAGATAGTCGCTGAGAGCTCTCAAACTCCCAACCATCCTCACCTAACACTTTATCCGCCCCGATAGGAACCAAAAAAGCAGCCATATATTTTTTCTTCATCACATTACTCCCAATTTTCTACCGGAATTTTTTCTATACCCGCCTTAATTGCGGCTTGAGCCCTATGGTGCCCATCCTGAATTTCAAGTCGCCCTGTACTCGGATTTCTCCAAGCGTCAACTGGATAGCTGGGGTCAAAACCATTCCTCTCCATACTTTTTGCGAGACGCTTAATCTGTGATCCAGACATTTCCGATTTGGTCTGAGTCGGTATTAGGTTGCCAGGATTTTCATAAGTTAGCCTAGGTCCCAGTTCCCTTGGGGGTTTAGCATCATTGCTAGTCGAGGAAGAAGATTCTTGCGGATGTTGTGGCCCCATCGCACCTCTGTGCGGCTCCGCCTTTTGCAGATCAGGCCTACTCTTCAACGCATCCTCATGCTTAAGCATCCACTGCCCAATGTTTGCGCCTTTCGGACTGGCTCCCATCTCCTGAGCTAGCCTGCCTGCGTTTCCCCGACCACGAGTCAGGTATTCAACAATGGCACCTAGCAGCAGAACGACTACCTCTACATGGCCGAGTGCGATGTTATGGGCAGCGCTGCTCACAGCATAGGGGTCATCCTGGCTGAGGGGAGTCAGTCCTTCCTCGCCTCGCGGGCCTTCCCATGCAGCGTGGATACCGGTCAGGTAATACCCGCCAACGCGAGGTAGGCCTTCGACGAAAAATTCCGCAATGGACTGCAGGCCAAGTATTGCCAATATCCAGCTGCTGACCTGCAAACCCAATGCAGCGCCAGCGGCACCCATGGGAACAGCGCCGGCACCTCCGAAGAAAGCGCCCACTCCCGCGCCGATGGCAGCTCCAGTCAAGGTGCTACCTGCGACGATCATTGCCATCTGGGTCACCACATCAATCAGGTCGTCGATGATGATGGAAATTTCGAGGTCGGCAAAACGCCGGCGCAGTAGGTCCGCCGCCTACCATTCAGCTTGATAAAACGCCGACCTGACGCTCTCGACACGGCGGATATTCAGACTAAGCGATGGGGCAGGCTCACCCCAATGGTTTCTAAATCGAACACCACCTTGGTAGCCCATTTCCTGCCTTATCTGATCTTCGATCTGATGCCACGAGGGCACGATATGCCAAAAGAACATTCAACGTCTCCCTGACAACTCCAGCTTGGGGCACCGCCCGCTTTTTATAATTGCTGAGAGAGTGCACGAAATTTGGAACTGAGTATTTCATGACCCAGTGCGCCCACCATAGGCCGACCCTCCCGCAGTGACGTAGGAACCTTCTGAAGTTAAGCAATAGGGTTCGCCACATCTTGATATCGCTTTCCCACAAAAAACTTCCCGCTTGGCAGGGCACTTGGGTTCAGGTCTAGCCACAGGAGGACCAAAACTCCCAGCAGCGCTTTGAGCCCGGCTGCTGGCATACGCCCACTCATCAACGGCCAAGCCGCTATCCTCATATGGCGCCCTAAGATTCAGCGCCCCCCTCCCCCATCCCGCCCCCATCTAGTAACGTATACCCATCCAACGGGCCCTCGCGTCTGCGTCAGGACAGCGACCCGCCATCAGAATCACGATAGAAGGCCCAACCGTGCACAAAGTCCGATTGATCAAGTACGTCTGGACCCACCAGACCCCGGAGATTTCGTCTGAATGGTCCAAGCTGCTCTACGAAGTGGAGCTGCCGTTCGTCCCTTTCCATGGCTTGAACATTCAGCTGCCGATGCAGCGCGTCTGGCGAATTCGGGATGTCGAGTGGAATGTCGAGGAGCAGACCTTTCGCTGCCATATCGAAGATCAATTCATGAACTTGCTGGATGTGGATGACTCGTACGAGGACTGGATCGAGACATTGCTGGAGTGTGGCTGGGTGCTGAGCGGTCGTTACACCAATGAGCACAACAAGACCTGATTCTCCGCCACCAGGATTTCCTCGGGAATTGGCGCAGGATGCGCACTGCGCCCGGCAGAGATGACAAACCGATGCCAGACTGAATAACACCTGGCACAAGGACTGTCCTGGCGCCTTATTTCCTTAGAGCATTGCTGTCATGAAATGGATTTCCTGTTGTATCCGCTGCGCGGCAGGCGCGCTTCTGGCCTGCTCGTCGATGGCGTATGCGCTCCCTGTCGTTGACGTGTTCTTCGCCGAAGCGCCGCCGCTGACCATGGTCAGTCAAGGCGACCAGCACGGGATCGCGGGCGACATCAGCCTTCAGGCCATGGCGATGGCCGGATATTCCCCCCACCTGCTCTCGCCTCCCTGGCCGCGCGCGCAACGCGATGTGGCGCTTGGGTCGAACAAGCTCATCGCGCCGCTGACTCGCACTCAAAGCCGGGAAAACAACTTCACCTGGATCGCTCCGCTGATGACGATGGACCGGGCGTTTTTCAGCCTCGATCGTCACGTCGAGAGTTTTGAAGAGGCGCGCAGGACCTTCAAGATGATCGCCGTCGGCAGTGGCTCGGCGCAGGAAACGCGTCTACGTGAGGAAGGTTTTTCCGCCGCTCAGATTTATCCGCTGAAGATTGGCGAGAACCCGGCGCTGATGTTGCTCAAGGGCCGGGTGGATGCGTGGTTCAACGGCGTACCGGAAACCCTTTATATCTGGAAGCAGATCAGCGACCGCCCGTTGTTAATGAGCGGGGCATTGATGACTGCTGACCTTTATCTGGCCTGCTCGAAGGACTGCGACCCTCAGATGGTCGAGAAGCTGAAGACCGCGATCGATACGCTGCAGTCAAACGGCGCAATCAAACGAGCCCAGCACGACTACCTGAAAGGGTTACCGGTCCAGTAGGGCAGCCCTGCTCCAAGGCTCGTGCTTGCCGGTCACGGCAGCAGAATGACCTTGTCGGCGCCGCCCTGATTCACTTCCGCATAACGTGCCAGGCCTCCTTCCAGCGGCGACTCAATCAGCCCGGTTGGCAGCGGCAAGGTGCCGTCGTCGAACTGTTTGCCAAACTGCTCAAGCATCCGTGCGCAGGCTTCCACGCCGTACAGCAGCGAGTTGATCCCCACCACCGAACCGCCCTTGCGGTACAGCGCCAGCGCAGGCAGTTGCACGTGGCCGTCCACCGGCGCGGCGATGATTGCGATGCGACCGAACTGGGCCAGCGCAGGCACAGAAGCCGGCAGCCAAAAGCCCGTGGTGTCGAAGATCACGTCGGCGCCGCCTGGAAAAACGGCGTTCACTTGAGCACCGAGGTCTTCCGGCTTGTCGAGCTGAATCGCGTTGAAGCCTTGCTCCTGCAGCGCTTTCAGCTGGTCCGGTTTACGCACCGCTGCCAGCACCTGGGCGCCGCGTATCTTCGCCAGTGCGATGGCGGCGCTCCCCACTGCGCCATTGGCACCGATGACCAACAACCGGGTGCCGCTCTGCACGAGGCTGCGCTCAAGCGCGTCCCAAGCGGTGGTGTAGGGAACGCCCAGACTGGCGGCCTGGGTGAAACTCAGCGACGCCGGTTTGATCGCCACGCCCTTGGCCGACAGCGTGATGTAGCCAGCATGGGAGCCGTCGCGGACAAAGCCGATTTCTTTGCCAGTGCCCCACACTTCCTTGCCGATCAGTTCCTGCGGGCCTTCGACGACCACACCCGCAAAGTCACGACCCGGAATGCGGGGCATCGTGGTGTAAGGGAAGCGGCCCAGGACGTTTTTGACGTCGCTGGGGTTCAGGCCTGCGGCTTTTATCTGCACCAGAACTTCGCCGGCCGCCGGAACAGGCGTGGGCAGATCGACGACTTCCAGCGCAGCCAGGTCGCCGGTGCGGGAGAATTGCAGTGCTTTCATATGGATTCATCCAGAGTGGGGAAAGGGAGGTCGTCGGTTCAGGAGGCCAGATTGGACAAGAACTGCTTGCCCACCGGCCACAGCCATTCACCGGCTTGCATGCCGAGCAGGCCAACCAGTGCGACCAGAGGCGGTGCGGGTGAACGGAAATCCAGCAGGCCATAGAGCAAACCGACGGCGATACCGATGGCGAGGGAAATAACGTAGCTCATGACAACTCCGGTGCGTGGGACGCGCGGCTCGATGGCGGCGCGACTGCGTTAAGCGATGACCAGAGTGTAAGGAGGGCCGGCAAGGGCTGCCGGCCAAGAGCTTCTGAATTTCGGACAGTATCGGCGCATGCGTTAGTGGGATGGATCAACGGCTGGGTACTGAGAGGGGGACATGCCCAGTTCGCGGCGAAACATGTCGCTGAAACTGCTCGGCGAATACCCCATTGAACGAGCGATGGCGTTGACCGGCACGCCCTGGATGATCTCCGCCACCGAGGTCGCCAGTTGCACCTGCCGCCGCCATTCGGCGAAGCCCATGCCAAGCACCGCCTGAAACAGCCGGGACAACGTTCGCACGCTGGCGCCGGCGTTTTCCGCGTGCTGCTCGAATGACACGTCGATGGACGGCTCGATCATCACCGCCTGACAGACGCTCATCAGCCGGCGGTCGCTGTCATCGGGCATCGGCACTTTCAGCAGCGAACGCCGGGCGCGTTTGAGTTCGAGCAAGGCCAGCGTCACCACCGCGTCGTAGTAGTCCGACTCCTTGTCCGGCTCGGCTACCAGCCCGACGATCAGCTCGCGCAACAGGCGGCCGACTTCCAGCACCTGAACGGTGGCGTCGAGGGTTCGGGCGAGCGCCGGGCGCAGGTAGATGTTGCGCATTTCCAGATCCGACACCACGCGAATGCCATGGGGCACACCGGGCGGCAGCCACACCGCGCGCTGCGGCGGCACAACCAGCGCTTCATTGGGCGTCTCGACCCACATCACGCCCGACATCGCATACAGCACCTGCCCCCATTCATGCTCGTGAGGCTCGATGTACAAGCCGCGCGGATACGTCCGGGACAGAGGCTGTACGGGGACGGCGGTATCGGTGAGGTCAGGAGGCGCGGCAATTGCCATGGCGAAACCGGCTGGAGTGGGATGCAGCGATGGTAGCGGGAGAGCGGGATGGATCGCCAGTGCAGTGGATCATGGACCGTTTCTGTCGATGGCGAGACTGGCGAAGTCCGTAGGAGCCGGCTTGCTGGCGAAGGCAGTGGGTCAGCGACAGCCGCGTTGTCTGAGCCGACGCATTCGCGGGCAAGCGCGCTCCTACAGTGGGTCGGCGTCAAACCTTACGTCTGAGTTGTGTGCAAATCCGCAGGAGCCGGCTTGCTGGCGAAGGCGGTGGGTCAGCGACGGCGTGTTGTCTGGGCCGACGCATTCGCGGGCAAGCGCGCTCCTACAGTGGGTCGGCGTCAAACCTTACGTCTGGGTTGTGTGCAAATCCGTAGGCGCCGGCTTGCTGGCGAAGGCGGTGGGTCAGCGACAGCCACGTTGTCTGAGCCGACGCGTTCGCGGGCAAGCGCGCTCCTACAGTGGGTCGGCATCAAACCCGACGTCTGGGTTGTGTGCAAATCCGTAGGAGCCGGCTTGCTGGCGAACGCATTTGTTCAGCCCCCGTAGAGGTGAATGACGTGCACGGTTCGCCAGCAAGCCGGCTCCTTGCCTAATGTCAGCTAGAAGACGTCAAACGCATCAAAACACGTTGATCGGGTAATCGACGAAGATCCGCGTTTCGTTACCGCCAACGTTGTACTGATCCACATCGTTGGAGACGCGCAGGAACGAATTGCGAAGGCGCACCGAGAGGTCTTTGACCGGGCCGCTCTGGACCACGTAGGTCAACTGGCTGAACAGTTCGCGCTCTTCGCCACGACCACGATCACTGCCATCGTCGATGTTGTCGCCACGCACGTAGGCCACGCGGTAGCTAAGGCCTGGAGTGACAACTGTTCCCAGGTTCACGCCGTATCCCACTTGCCACGAACGCTCGTCCTTACCGTTGAAGTCGGACCAGTAGGAGTTGGCCAGGTAGATGGTGTTGCCGCCATCGCCGGTGCCCCCTGCGTTGCGATAGCCCCCGTAGGTGTAACCGGTTTCGCCGGTGCTGCGCTGATGCGCCAGTGTGAACGAGTGGATACCCACAGCCCAGGTCGCCGCCAGGCTCCAGATCTTGTTGTCGCGGGCGTCGTCGACGGCGAAGTCCTTGTCCAGCTTGGTCTTGTAGCCATTGAAGTCGAAAGTCAGCGACTGATCTTTCGGCATCGCCCAGACGTAGTTCAGGTTCACGTACTGCTTCTTCAGCACGTCTTCGTCGTCGGAGGCGTAAAACGCGGCGCTGAGGGCATCGGTGAATTTGTAGCTGCCGCCGTACACGTTGATGCTCTTCAGATCGCCACTGTCACGGCCCTCGGCGCTCTTGCGGGCTTCGGCGGTGAAGCGGCCGGCCACAAGCGTGAGGCCCTTGATCTCTTTGGAGGTGATCATGGTGCCGGTGTAGGACTCAGGCAGCAGGCGCGAGCCGTCGTACGTCAGCACTGGCAGCTCCGGCATCATGTCGCCGTATTTCAGCTCGGTATTGGAAATCCGGAATTTGACCGCGCCGCCAAAGCGCGACAGGTCGTCCGCCGCGTTGCCGCTGTCGCCCTGCTTGAAGAAGTCGATACCGCCTGCGCCGCTCTTACCCTTGCCACCGTCCAGACGCGCCGCGTACAGACCGAAAGCGTCAACGCCCACGCCCACCACGCCCTGGGTGAAACCGGATGTGTAGCCGGCCATGAACGCCTGACCCCATTCCGAGCGGTCCTGCGGTCCGTTTTTATAGTCGCGATTGATGTAGGCGTTACGCAGGTTGATCTTCAAGCTGCTGTCTTCAACAAATCCTTTGGAATCTGCCTGACCGTCCGCCATGGCGTGGGTGGCGGCGAAAATGCCCAGAGCGAGCAGGCCGATACGCTGTTTCATCTTGTTGTCCTTGTGAGCGGATTAATCGCGCGCTGTGGCAAATGCCCGGGTGGGCAATTGCGTCTTCCGGCACTGAAAAAGGCCCGGAAGCCCGCACGAAATCATCGCAGTGGACGACTGATGCACGTACATGACGCCAAGCCACAGGCGGTGGAGGCGCGAATGCTATCCCCCGTCTGACGAGAGTGTCAATTTGATGGGAGTCATACGGAGGCTCTGCAATGCCTGTTGCAGCACCTTCGTCAGCTGTGGAGCACGACCAGCAGCGCTTCGATTTCGGCGTCGTTGATCAGCCCGCTGGGGTACCGCTTCGACAGCATCTTGCGAAAATCACCGCGTTGTTTCAGCGCCTGTACTTCTTGCATGCGCACTATCGGGATCCGGGTCGTCCGTAACCAGTCAGCCATCATCTGCCGTGCTTCACTGCTCGCAGAAAAACCTCGAGCCACTCGCAACTCATGACCTGCGTTCATAAGGACAACCTCTTATGTCGTGGACTGCGGAATCTACGGAGCTTTTGTTACAGACGGACGACCCTGCCAAGGCATTTCCGCGCCGCCGGGATCCCATCTTCCTACGACCGACTGGAACAGTCCGCCCATAAAAAAGCCCATCGTCTGATGGGCTTGATAACAGCAAGAAGCGAACCAACTCAGCTGCGGTGGGGGGCCGGTTGCTGCTGCGTGAGGCAGTGGATGTTGCCTCCACCCAGCAACATTTCGCGGCCCGGGACCATGACCACCTCGTGTTCCGGGAACAGCTGCTGGAGAATCTGGCGGGCCGTGTCATCCATCGGATCGTCGAAACACGGAGCGATGATGCCGCCGTTGACGATCAGAAAATTCACATACGAACCGGCCAGACGCACCGATGGGTTGCGCTCCTGACTGCCGTGCACCTGATCCACACCGGCGCATTCTTCTTCAGTGGCAAACAGCGGACCCGGAATCGGCATCTTGTGCACGACGAACGGACGTCCCTTGGCGTCGCGGGCATTTTCCAGCACCGCCATGGCCGCTTGGCAACGGGGGAAATTGGGGTCTTTCGGATCATCTGTCCAGGCGAGTAACACTTCACCGGGGCGCACGTAGCAGCAGAAGTTATCCACATGCCCGTCGGTCTCGTCGTTGAACAGACCGTCCGGCAGCCAGATGATCTTCTCGACCGACAGGTGATCACGCAGCACGGCCTCGATGTCTTCGCGGGACAGGTGCGGGTTGCGGTTGCGATTGAGCAGGCATTCTTCCGTGGTGATCAGCGTGCCCTCGCCGTCGACGTGAATCGAACCGCCTTCCAGCACAAACCCTTCGGTGACGTAGCGCGGGCAGCGCTCGATTTCCAATACTTTGCTGGCAACCTGTTCATCCAGGTTCCACGGCGCGTAAAGCCCACCGTCGAAACCGCCCCAGGCATTGAAGCCCCAATTCACACCACGAACCTCGCCCGCGTCGTTGATGACGAACGTCGGCCCGCTATCACGAACCCAGGCGTCATTGCTGCTGATCTCAACAACGCGAATGTTGGGCACATTCAGTCGTGCGCGGGCATTGTCGTACTGTGCAGCGGAGACGCCGACGGTGACAGGCTCGAAACGGGCAATGGCTTTGGCCACAGCTACGTGATCGTTCTGCACCGGCTTGCCGCCCAGACGCCAGTTGTCAGGGCGCTCGGGCCAGATCATCCAGGTTTGCGTCTGCGGCGCCCACTCGGCAGGCATGTAGAAGCCATCGGCGCGGGGGGTGCTGTTGAGAGTGGTCACAGTAATCAGAGCTCCATGAGGCGACGAGGGCGTCTGCGGCAAAATAAGACAGACGTTATAAACGATAAAAATCGGATTTAAAAACACTAATCAAGCAGCCGGGGGATATCCAGACATCCAATGCCGATATATATCGGAATAGAGCCCTGTCCTGAGTGATAAGAAACTGCTCCGTTCTCCAGGTCACTCACCTCCTTCGACACGCTGCCGGCAAGGAAGTCCACGCTCCGGCGGCTGATCACCATCGGCGGTTTGATCCTGAAGATATTCAGATGATCCCGTGTAGGTCGCATGAAAACCCCCATGTTCACGGAGATGATCACACAGGTAGGTCGTTTCCCCGGTTACAGACTCCAGCGGGCACGATTTCCCGGTAAAGAAATGCGTTAAAAGACCGACAGATAGGTCAGGCGTTAAGCCGGTGCAACAGCTGCGGCGGTTTAATGGCGCTAATCGCGATGGGCCATCAATTAATATCATCGCTCGTCGGTGGATTGCGCCTTGCGCCGGCCAGCAAGGCCCCACAAGCTATGCTCCATCGTCTTACGTCTTTCCAGGGAAGAAGGTTTATCCATGCGAATACTTGTTACCGGTGGCGCCGGCTTCATCGGCTCCGCGCTGATCCGTCATCTGATCAACAACACCGATCACGACGTCCTCAACTTCGACAAGCTGACCTACGCCGGTAATCTTGAATCGCTGCGGGGCATCGCCACGAACACTCGGTATGAGTTCGTGCAAGAGGACATCGTTGATCAGGCCGCCGTGAGTAAAGTCCTCACGCGCTTCAAGCCTGACGCGATCATGCACCTGGCGGCTGAATCCCACGTTGACCGTTCGATTGACGGCCCGTCGGAGTTTATTCAGACCAACATCGTCGGCACGTACAGCCTGCTGGAAGCGACCCGCAGCTACTGGCTGACCTTGCCTGAAGCCGAGCGCGCCGCCTTCCGCTTTCACCACATCTCCACTGATGAAGTGTATGGCGACCTGCACGGCGTGGACGACCTGTTCACCGAAACCACGCCCTACGCGCCAAGCTCGCCATATTCGGCCAGCAAAGCGGCATCGGACCATCTGGTTCGTGCCTGGCAGCGCACCTATGGACTTCCGGTGGTCGTCACCAACTGCTCGAACAACTACGGCCCGTTCCACTTCCCTGAGAAGCTCATCCCGCTGGTGATTCTCAACGCCCTGGCCGGGAAGCCGCTGCCGGTGTACGGCAATGGCTTGCAGGTGCGTGACTGGCTGTTCGTCGAAGATCACGCCCGCGCCCTGCTCAAAGTGGTGACCGAGGGCAAGGTCGGCGAGACCTACAACATCGGCGGCCACAACGAACAGAAGAATATCGACGTCGTGCGCGGCATCTGCGCGCTGCTCGAAGAGCTGGCGCCGGAACAGCGCAAAGGCGTGGCCCACTACGCGGACCTGATCACCTACGTGACCGACCGTCCCGGCCATGACATGCGTTACGCCATCGACGCCAGCAAAATCGAGCACGAACTGGGCTGGACGCCGGAAGAGACATTCGAATCCGGCCTGCGCAAAACCGTGCAGTGGTATCTCGACAACCTTGAATGGTGCCGCAACGTGCAGGACGGCAGTTATCAGGGCGAACGCCTGGGCACCAACGTGAAGGAACTGATCGCATGACTAAAGGAATTGTTCTGGCCGGCGGCTCTGGCACGCGCCTGCACCCGATCACCCTCGGGGTCTCCAAACAGCTGCTGCCGATCTACGACAAGCCGATGATCTATTACCCGATCTCGGTGCTGATGCTGGCCGGGATCAAAGACATCCTGGTCATCTCGACGCCGCTGGACCTGCCGCAATACAAGGCGCTGCTGGGTGACGGCAGTCAGTTCGGCGTGCACTTCCATTACGAGGAGCAGCCCAAGCCGGACGGCCTCGCCCAGGCATTCCTGATTGGCGAGGAGTTCATCGGCGATGACTCGGTGTGCCTGATTCTCGGCGACAACATCTTCCACGGTCAGCACTTCAGCGAACAGCTCAAGCGTGCGGCTGACAACACCTCCGGCGCGACCGTGTTCGGCTATTGGGTGAAAGATCCAGAGCGTTTCGGCGTAATCGATTTCGATGAGCACGGCCACGCGCTGTCCATCGAAGAGAAGCCCAAGGCGCCGAAGTCCAGCTACGCCGTGACCGGCCTGTATTTCTACGACAACGAAGTCATTCAGATCGCCAAGGACGTCAAGCCGTCACCACGCGGCGAGCTGGAGATCACCGACGTCAACAACGCCTACCTCAAGCGCGGCGACCTGCGCGTCGAGCGCTTTGGCCGCGGCTTCGCCTGGCTCGACACGGGTACCCATGACAGCCTGCTGGACGCGTCGCAATACGTGCAAACCATAGAGCACCGTCAGGGCCTGAAAGTCGCGTGCCTGGAAGAAATCGCTTACCAGAACGGCTGGATCGACCGCGCCCACCTGTTGAATCGGGCTGACTATTTCGGCAAGACCGGCTACGGTCAGTACCTGTTCAAGATCGCAGGGGAAAGTCAGTGAAAGTGGTTGCCAGCAAGTTGCCTGAAGTCCTCATCATCGAACCCAAGGTGTTCGGCGATGAGCGTGGCTTCTTCTACGAAAGTTTCAACGCCCGGGCCTTTGCCGAGGCCACCGGCGTAGCCGATCAGTTCGTGCAGGACAATCACTCGCGCTCGCAAAAAGGCGTCTTGCGCGGGCTGCATTACCAGATCGAAAACCCGCAGGGCAAACTGGTCCGCGTGACCGCTGGCCGCGTGCTGGACATCGCCGTCGACATACGTCGCAGCTCGCCTCAGTTCGGCCAGTGGTTCGGTGTGGAGCTGTCTGCCGACAACGCTCGTCAGCTGTGGATTCCCAAAGGTTTCGCCCACGGCTTCGTGGTGCTGAGTGACTACGCAGAATTCCTCTACAAAACCACCGACTACTACACGCCATCGGCCGAGCGTTGCATTCGCTGGGACGATCCTGAGCTGGCCATCGACTGGGGCTTGAGCGAAGCACCTCAGCTGTCGGCCAAGGATCAGGTCGGCAAGCTCTTGAAAGAAGCGGATCTGTTCCCGTGAATGCGCCGCTGCGGATTCTGATCAGCGGGCAACAGGGCCAAGTGTCCCAGGCGCTGCAGCAACACTTGCAGAACATGGGCGAGCTGATCGTGCTGGGCCGCGATCAGCTGGACTTGAGTCAGCCGGAATCCATCCGTCCAGTGGTTCGCGACATCAAGCCGGACCTGATCGTCAACGCCGCCGCGCATACGGCAGTGGATCAGGCCGAAAGCGAGCCGGAGCTGGCCTTTGCCATCAACGCGACGTCCCCCGGTGTGTTCGCTGAAGAGGCTGCCGCACTGGGCATTCCTCTGGTTCATTACTCCACGGATTACGTGTTCGACGGCAGCAAGGCTGGCGCCTGGATTGAGTCCGACGTGCCGAATCCGCTGGGCGTCTACGGCAGCAGCAAGCTGGCAGGCGAGCGAGCCATCGCCGCAGCGGGCGGCCAGCACCTGATTTTGCGCACGAGCTGGGTGTACTCCCTGACCGGGCGCAACTTTTTGCTGACCATGCAGCGCTTGTTGCAAGAGCGCGAGAGGCTGTCGATCGTGGCGGATCAGATCGGCGCACCCACTTGGGCAGGCACTATCGCCGCCAGCACCGGCGCGCTGATTGAACGCTGGCGTGACGGGGCTGCGGGCGCCTGGGGTGTTTATCACCTGACCGCCCGCGGAGAAACATCGTGGTTCGGTTTCGCGGAAGCGATTGGTCAGCAATTGATCAACAGCGGCAAGCCCTGCGCAGTGCTGGAGCCGATTGCTTCCAGTGCTTACCCGACGCCGGCCGCACGCCCGCTCAATTCGCGTCTGGATTGCAGCCGGTTGCAGTGCGAGTGGGGCGTCAGCCAGCCCGACTGGCACGATGCGTTGCTGGAGTGCTTAGCGCAGCAGCGGTAGGCATAATGGGCGACTCGATGTTGAGCGGCTGCGCAATACTGATTCATCCGCAGCCGCCCCGCATCGCAACGAACCCACCGGCGATCCCATGATCAGCACTAACGCCCTTCCCCGCCGTCCCCGCTGGCGCAGCCTTGCCCTGCTGGCGCTGATCCTCGCCCCACTGTTGTGGCCGCTCGAACGCCTGGCCGAGCACTACTACCGCAATGAGCTGCTGAGCCAGAATCGCCAGACCCTCGACCTGTACGTCGCCAACCTGCTGGGTACGTTGCACCGCTATGAGGTGCTGCCGCAGATTCTTGGGGACCTGCCCGGCCTGCGCGCCATGCTGGCGAACCCGCAGGACAAACACGCCCAGGCCCAGGCGAACGTGCTGCTGATGAACACCGCCAGGCAGACCGGCGCCGAGGTGATTTACCTGATGGCGCCCAATGGCGACACCCTCGCGGCGTCGAACTGGGACAAACGCGACAGTTTCATAGGTCGCAACTTCGCCTTCCGCCCGTATTTCAGCAACGCCATGGCCGGCAACCTAGGCCGCTTTTTCGGCTTGGGCACGACGTCGGCCAAACGCGGCTACTTCTTCGCTGCCGCCGTGCGCGATGGCGACGCGGTGATCGGTGTGCTGGTGGTCAAAGTCGACCTGGACCTCACCGAAACGCTGTGGGGCAAAACGCCGGAGCAGTTGCTCGTCACCGACCACAACGGCGTGGTGATCCTGACCTCCAACCCCAACTGGCGTTTCCGCGCCACGCGGCCGCTCAGCGAGGAAGAAAAACAGGCCATCGTCGCCATCCAGCCCTACCCGACCCGCGACCCGCGCCCGCTGCAGCTGGATGAAAACGGTTGGCTGACGCAAACCCAGCAGATCGACGAAACCGGCTGGAGCGTCAGCATCCTTGCACCCAAGGTGCTCCTCTCGAGGCCGGTGCGAACGGTCGTGGCGATTGGCGGCGCGGCGTTGCTGGTGTTGATGTTGCTGCTGGGTCTCATGATGCAGCGCCGGCGGCATTATCTGGATCGCATCAACTTCGAGGCCAAGGCGCGCCGTGAACTGGAAGTGCGAGTCGCCGAGCGGACCTGTGACCTTGAAGGCGTCAATCAGCGGCTGCGCCAGGAAGTCCTCGAGCGCGAGCAGGCGCAGCAAGAACTGTTTCGCGCCCAGGACGAACTGGTTCAGGCCGGCAAGCTGTCTGCGCTGGGCACGATGTCGGCGAGCATCAGCCATGAACTCAACCAACCGCTGGCGGCGATTCGCAGTTACGCCGAGAACGCCGAGGTGCTGCTCGATCACCAGCGCACCGAAGACGCACGCGGCAATCTCAAGCTGATCAGCGAACTCACCGGACGCATGGCGTCGATCATTGCGCACCTGCGCGCCTTTGCCCGGCGCGACCGCCATGCACCTGAAAGCGTGGCGTTGCAGCCGGCGCTGGACGATGCGCTGGCCCTGCTCGCCAAGCGTCGACGCGGAATGGAGGTGGAGCTGATTCGTGACCTGCCCGCCGCGACCTTGTGGGTCCAGGCCGGCGAGACGCGCCTGCGTCAGGTGCTGGGCAATCTGCTGGCGAATGCACTGGATGCACTGACCGAGAAGGGCCCGCCGCGCAAATTGTGGATCAGTGCCGAGTACAACGCCGAGGGCGTCAATCTGTTCATCCGCGACAACGGCCCGGGGTTTTCCAAAGAGGCACTGGAGCACGCCCGCGAGCCGTTTTTCACCACCAAGACGCGAACCCAAGGCCTAGGCCTGGGCCTGGCGATCTGCGATACGCTGATGCGCGCACTCGGCGGCGAGCTGTTGTTCGCCAATCACCCGGAAGGCGGCGCGCTGCTCACGTTGCGGATGCGCACCGGCGCCTCGGGCGTCAACCTTCAACCGTCTGAGGACTTATCTGCATGAGCACCGACGCCATCGACAGCCGCATTCAGGTGGTGCTGATCGACGACGATCCGCACCTGCGCCAGGCGCTGAGCCAGACGCTGGATCTTGCCGGCCTGAAAATCTTGCCGCTGAGCGATGCCAAAGGCCTGCAAGCGCGCATCGAACGGGACTGGCCGGGCGTCATCGTCAGTGACATTCGCATGCCGGGCATCGATGGCCTCGAATTGCTCAATCAGCTGCACGCTCAGGATCCTGAGCTGCCGGTGCTGTTGATCACCGGCCACGGCGACGTGCCGCTGGCGGTGCAGGCCATGCGGGCGGGTGCCTACGATTTTCTGGAAAAACCCTTCGCCAGCGACGCACTGCTCGACAGCGTGCGGCGCGCATTGGCGCTGCGCAGGCTGGTGCTGGACAACCGCAGCCTGCGCCTTGAGCTCAGCGATCGTCAGCAACTGAGTACGCGACTGGTGGGGTTGTCCGCCCCCATTCAGCGCCTGCGCGATCAGATCGGCGCGCTGGCCGCCACCAAGGCCGACGTGTTGATTCTCGGTGAAACCGGTGCCGGCAAGGAAGTGGTCGCCCGCGCCCTTCACGATTTGTCCAATCGCAGAAACGGTCCGTTTGTGGCCATCAACGCAGGGGCGCTGGCCGAGTCGGTGGTGGAAAGCGAGCTGTTCGGCCACGAATCGGGGGCTTTTACCGGCGCGCAAAAGCGTCGCATCGGCAAGTTCGAATTCGCCAATGGCGGCACGCTGTTTCTGGATGAAATCGAAAGCATGAGCATGGACGTTCAGGTCAAGCTGCTGCGCTTGCTGCAAGAGCGCGTGGTCGAGCGCCTGGGCGGCAATCAGCAGATCCCGCTGGACATCCGGGTGATCGCGGCCACCAAGGAGGACCTGCGTCAGGCGGCGGATCAAGGGCGTTTCCGGCCCGACTTGTATTACCGCCTCAACGTCGCGCCGTTGCGCATTCCGCCGCTGCGCGAGCGTGGCGAAGATGCGCTGGTGCTGTTCCAGCATTTCGCTGACACCGCCAGTTTGCGCCACGGCCTGCCACGCCATGAACTGCAGCCGGGGCATCGGGCTCTGCTGCTGCGCCACACCTGGCCGGGCAACGTGCGTGAACTGCAGAATGCCGCCGAGCGTTTCGCCTTGGGCCTTGAGCTGGAACTGGAAGGCGCCGCGCAGCCGGATCTGGTGGCATCCAACGGCGGGCTGAGCGAACAGGTCGAAGCGTTCGAGCGGGCGTTGATCGCCGCCGAACTGACCCGCCCGCACAGCTCGGTCCGCAGCCTCGCCGAGGCGTTGGGTCTGCCACGCAAAACCTTGCACGACAAGCTGCGCAAGCACGGACTGACCTTCAACGGCGCGGGGTCAGACGACAATGACTGACCTGCAACGCTTGTCCGCTGAAGACCTGGAAGCGGTGCTGCACCGGGACATTCCGCTCACCCGGGAGATGGGCATCAAGGTGCTGGGCTGGCGAGACCACCAGCTTCGTCTGCATCTGCCATTGGCCCCGAACGTCAATCACAAGAACACCCTGTTCGGCGGCAGCCTGTATTGCGGCGCGGTACTGGCGGGCTGGGGTTGGCTTTATTTGCGGCTCAAGGAAGCCGGGATCGAAGACGGGCACATCGTGATTCAGGACGGCCAGATCAGCTATCCCCTGCCAGTGACCCGTGATGGCGTCGCCATTTGCGACGCACCGGATGAAGCGAGCTGGGACAAATTCCTCAAGCTCTACCAACGCCGAGGCCGCGCACGACTGGCGCTGCACACCCGGATCGTGGCTGAAGGATCAGAAGAGACGGCAGTGGAATTCGTCGGGCAGTTCGTGCTGCATCGCTGAACACATCCTTCCACCTGTAGGAGCGTGGCTTGTCCCGCGATCGATCGCGAAGCGGTCGCAAATCCGATCGGTGCAATTCGCTCTGGAAAACCCAGCGCTGCATCTGCGACGACTGCGTCGCCGATCGCGGGACAAGCCACGCTCCTACGAGGGAACCGAAAGCTTCAGGTCAGCGCCAGCGCCAGCAACGCGTCGCGCCACGTGGCTTCCCCCGGTAGCGCCAGGAAGTACGAATTCAGCAGCGTCTCGCGTGCCGGATAATCAAACGTCGTGCCGTCCAGGTTCAACACCACGCCGCCCGCGCCTTCCACCACACCTTGGGCTGCGGCGGTGTCCCACTGAGAAGTGGGTGCCAGACGCGGGTAGCAATCGGCGGCCCCTTCGGCGAGCAGGCAAAACTTCAGCGAGCTGCCAATACTGGTCAGTTCCAATTCACCTACCACTTCCGACAAACCGGCCAGCAACTTCTGTTGCTCGGGGCTGGAGTGACGACGGCTGGCGACTACCGTGAATGCTTCCCCAACGCCTGGCTCATTGCGCACGCTGATCGGCGCCAGATGCTGAGAGTCGTTACTGCGCCACGCACCAAGGCCGGCGCCACCGAAATAGCAGCGGTTGTTGGTCGGCATCGATACCACGCCAAACACCACGCGACCGTTCTCGATCAGCGCCACGTTGACGGTGAACTCTTCACTGCCGGCAATGAATTCCTTGGTGCCATCCAGAGGGTCCACCAACCACCAGCGTTGCCACTGACTGCGTTCGCTCAACGGGATGTTCGCATCCTCTTCGGAGAGGATGTGAATGGTCGGATCCAGCGCCTTGAGGCCCGCCACCAACAGCTCATGGGCGGCCAGGTCAGCGGCCGTGACAGGTGAGTCGTCCGACTTGACCGCGACCTCCACGCCGGAGCGCCAGAACGGGAGAATGACTTCCCCTGCCTGGCGGCAAAGCTCGATCACGGGGGCAAGCAGCGGGTGTGGCAATTGGGAAAATGTCGGGTTCATGGCAGGAAATCCCCACGCTCGGCCAGCAGGTCGCGGGCAAGGTATAACGCAGCCAGCGCGCGCCCCTCAGTGAACTGCGGGTTCTGAACCAGAGCGGAAAGCTCGCGCAGATTGACCTTGTCCACACGCATCGGCTCAGGCTCGTCGCCGGGCAGCGTTTCTTCATACAAATCAGTGGCCAGCACGACCTGAATTTTCTGGCTCATGTAGCCGGGCGAAAGCGACAGCTCGGTCAGGTGCACCAAGGTCCGCGCGCCATAACCAGCTTCTTCCTTGAGCTCGCGATTGGCGGCGGCCAGCACGTCTTCGCCTGGTTCGATCAAGCCCTTGGGCAGCGAAAGCTCGTACTGGTCAGTGCCGCCGCAGTATTCCTCGATCAGCACGGCGTGATCCGCATCGAGCATGGCCACGATCATCACCGCGCCGTAGCCACTGCCGCTGCCGACCAGCCGCTCGTAGGTACGCTCGACGCCGTTGGAGAAGCGCAATTGCACTTCTTCAACGCGGAACAGACGGCTGCTCGCGACGATTTCGCGAGAGAGGACGGTAGGTTTCTGCTGCATGACGAGCTCCTTGGCGTAGACGGGGTACTATACCGTGGCTTTTGCGGATGTCTTCGCCGCAAACCCACGCGACTCATCCAACGCCGAGAGACCTGTATGCCTTCTTTGCCCTGGCGCGATATCGACACCGTTCTGCTGGATATGGACGGCACGCTGCTCGACCTGCATTTCGACAATCACTTCTGGCTGGAGCATCTGCCCAGGCGCTATGCCGAGGTACACGGGGTCAGCGTGGCGATGGCGCACATGGAGCTGATGCCGCTCTTCGAAAAAAATGCAGGCACCCTCAACTGGTACTGCACCGATTTCTGGAGTTCGGAGCTGAACCTCCCGGTGAAAGACCTGAAGGTAGAAATCGCCCACCTCATCGCCTTGCGCCCCGACGCCGAGACGTTTCTGGCCGCCATCAAACAGGCCGGAAAGCGGGTAATCATGATCACCAACGCTCACCGCGACTCGCTGTCGCTGAAGATGGAAAGACTGGAACTGGCGCCTTACTTCGAGCGCTTGATCAGCTCCCACGACTATGGCTACCCCAAGGAAAACCCGCAGTTTTGGGACGCGCTGCAAGACGACATCAAGTTCGATCCGGCGCGCAGTCTGTTCATTGACGACACCTTACCGATCTTGCGCAGCGCAGGACGATACGGGATCGGTCATTTGCTGGCAGTGCGTGAGCCGGACAGCCGCAAAGGCCCGAAGGACACCGAAGAATTCGAAGCAGTTGAAGACTATCGGACGTTGATACAAGGTTTATGAGCACTGCAAAACAACTGTAGGAGCGCGCTTGCCCGCGAAAGATTCGTACACCCGATGCAGATCAGCCGGATGTACGATTTTTCGCGGGCAAGCGCACTCCTGCAATCAATCACCGTACAGCCAATAAAATTACCGAACGCCGTACGGTCAATACAACAGGATTACTCAGGAATACGCAGAACCTGACCTGGGTAGATCTTGTTCACGTCTTTCAGCATCGGCTTGTTGGCGTCGAAGATTTTCTGATACTTGTTGGCATCACCATATACACGCTTGGAGATCGCGCTAAGCGTGTCACCGCTCTCAACGGTGACGAACTTCGCAGCGGCAACGGCAGGTGCGCCAGCGGCAACAGTCAGCTGATCATCGACGCTACCAACGCCGGAAATGTTGCCGGCAGCCAGTACGACCTTCTCTTTCTCTTCCTGACTGGAGACTTCGCCCGTCAAGGTGATCTTGTCGCCGTCGACCGTTGCATGAACGTTGGGATTGCCCAACCCGACAGACTCGATGTGCTTTTTAAGCTCATCGCTGGCGTTGGCGTTTCCTGGGGTGAGCAGGTCGATAAGCTTCTCGCCGGCTTCCTTCACAAAACTGAACAGACTCATGGGTTACTCCTTGGTGTCGTCGTAGTGTCGTTGTGGTTTCCCGCGCAACATCTATTCCGCTGACATTGCCCGACAAAGCTCCGACCCGATGCCCCGTCTCAAGGTTTCAAGCCATTCGACGTTCGGTCGCGATAGACTTCGCCGGGCCAGCCTGTGCCTCAAGGAATGAAGATGGACATTAAACAGCTGAAATTTCTGATCGCCCTCGACGAAACCCGCCACTTCGGGCAGGCAGCTGCGCGCTGCCATATCACGCAGCCGACACTGTCGATGCGGCTGCGCAGCCTGGAAGAAGAGCTGGATCTGCCGCTGGTCAATCGCGGCCAACGCTTCGAGGGATTCACCGCACCAGGCGAACGCGTCCTGGCATGGGCGCGCACGGTGCTGGCGGCCTACGACGGTTTGCAGGCTGAAGCGGCCGCCTGTCGAGGGAATCTGGTCGGCACATTACGGCTGGGCGTGGTGCCGCTGTCCAACTTCGATCCGCTGCCCTTGCTGCAACGCCTGCATTCCCTGCACCCAAACATGCGCTTCGAGCTTTCATCGCTAAGCTCCGAGCAGATTCTCGATCAGCTCGCCAGCAACCGGCTGGACCTCGGGGTTTCGTACCTGGACCGATTGGACTCCGAGCGTTTTGACTCATTGCAGCTGGCCGAAACCCGCATGGGCGTGATGTACGACAAGCGTTATTTCAGTTTTGCCGAAGAGACTTCCAGCTGGGAAAGCCTGACCGAACTGCCCTTGGGCCTGCTCACCAGCGGCATGCACTTTCGGCAATCCATCGATCACAACTTTCACAGTCGAGGCCTTCATCCGCAGCCAATCATCCAGACGGACGCGGTGCATCAGCTGCTGCAGGCGGTTCACGGCGGTTTCTGCTGCGCGATCATGCCGTTGGACGGAGGCCTTGAATCCCTCACCGAGCACCTGCGGCTGCAGCCTATCGAAGAAGCGCAGACCCTGGCCCGGCTCGGCTTGATCATGCGTCGCTCGGCACCGCGTTCGGCCCTGGCTGAAGCCTGCCTGGCGCTGTACCACACCATGATGGAAGGATCTTGATCGACGTCATCTATCGGTGCATCAGTACTAGCGATTAGACGTAATCCGACCGGAGGCCTAGGCTTAAGCCTAATTAATCTGCCGGTCACTCCCGATGCACGCCAAGCACATGGATATCACGGCGCCCGCACAACAACTGCCCGCGCCCGCCGCAAGCCAGTCCTACAGCTATTCAAACCTCGAACACGACGTCAGCGAGCCCAATGTGCTTGCCGAGGAAGTCGCGTTGGCGATTGCCTATAACGGCATCAGTCAGGCCGTCATGCTGGTCACGCCCACTGACCTCGAAGACTTTATCGTCGGCTTCAGCATTGGTAGCGGCCTCATCGAATCACCCGACGAGATCTACGACATCAAGCTCGGTGGCTGCGGCTCTGCGCAGACTGCGGAAGTCGAAATCGCCAGCCGCGCCTTCTGGAACCTGAAGACCCAGCGTCGGCAACTGGCTGGCACCAGCGGTTGCGGACTGTGTGGTGTTGAAGCCGTCGAGCAGGCATTGCCCGAGCTCAACGTGCTGCCCGGCGCGCCTCTTCCCCCCGCCGAGTGGTTGAAAGGCCTGCGCGGGCGCATGGGTGAGTTTCAGCCACTGGGTGAACACTGCGGCGCCGTCCATGCAGCGATGTTCATGGACGCTCGCGGCGAAATTCTCTTAGGTCGTGAAGACATCGGCCGACATAACGCTCTAGACAAGCTGATCGGCGCACTGATTCGCCAGGACATCCCGACCACGGGCGGTCTGGCAATCGTCACCAGCCGCTGCAGTCTGGAACTCATTCAAAAGGTATTACGTGCCGGCATTCAGACCCTTGTCAGCCTGTCATCGCCCACCGGCCTGGCGCTTCAATGGGCCCGACGCCACAACCTCAACCTCATTCATCTGCCTAAACACAGTGCGCCGCGGGTTTACAGTCCTGCGTTGGAGAATCAAGCGTGAGCATGCATAAAGAAGCCGACAAAGTATCGACCCCTCGCTACAAGCCCTACAAAGGGCCGGCCGGCGGATGGGGCGCATTGATCAGCGTCGCCCACTTCTGGCTGACCAGCGACAACGCCCTGAAGAACATCCGCACGATGCTCAAGACCAACCAGAACGGCGGCTTCGACTGCCCGGGCTGCGCATGGGGCGATTCGCCGGAAAGCGGCATGGTCAAGTTCTGCGAGAATGGCGCCAAGGCAGTGAATTGGGAAGCCACCAAGCGCCGCGTCGACGCGTCCTTCTTCGCCCGTTACAGCGTCAGCTCGCTGCTCGAGCAAAGTGATTACTGGCTGGAATACCAGGGCCGCCTGACCGAGCCAATGGTCTACGACGCCCAGAGCGACCGTTACAAGCCGATCGCCTGGGATGACGCCTTCGCGCTGATCGCCAAGCACCTGAACAACCTGCCAAGCCCCAACATGGCCGAGTTCTATACCTCAGGCCGTGCCAGTAACGAAGCAGCGTATCTGTATCAGCTGTTCGTCCGTGCCTTCGGCACCAACAACTTCCCTGACTGCTCGAACATGTGCCACGAGGCCAGCGGCGTTGCTTTGTCGCAAAGCGTGGGCGTCGGCAAAGGCACGGTGACCTTCGAGGACTTCGAGCACGCGGACGCGATTTTCGTCCTCGGCCAGAACCCGGGCACCAACCACCCGCGCATGCTGGAACCGCTGCGTGAAGCGGTCAAACGTGGCGCCCAAGTGGTGTGCGTCAATCCGTTGAAAGAGCGTGGTCTGGAACGTTTCCAGCACCCTCAGCACCCGCTGGAAATGCTGAGCAACGGCTCCGAGCCGACCAACACGGCGTATTTCCGTCCGGCACTGGGCGGCGACATGGCCCTGCTGCGCGGCATGGCCAAGTTCCTGCTGCAATGGGAACGTGAAGCCCAGGCGAACAACGAAGCGTCGGTGTTTGACCATACCTTCCTCAACGAACACACCAATGGCGTGCTGGAATACCTGGCCGCCATCGACGACACCTCGTGGGAATTCATCGTCGAGCAATCCGGGCTGCCACTGAGCGACATCGAACTCGCCGCGCGGATGTACGCCAAAGGCAAGAACGTGATCATGTGCTGGGCGATGGGCATTACTCAGCATCGCCATTCGGTGCCGACCATCCAGGAAGTCTCCAACCTGATGCTGCTGCGCGGCAACATCGGTCGGCCGGGTGCCGGTCTGTGCCCCGTGCGCGGTCACAGCAACGTGCAGGGCGACCGCACGATGGGCATCAACGAGCGTCCACCGGCGTTCTTCCTTGATGCGCTGGAGAAACGTTTCCAGTTCAAAGTGCCGCGTGAAAACGGCCACAACGTCGTCGAAGCGATTCACGCCATGCTCGAAGGCCGCGCGAAAGTCTTTATCGGTCTGGGCGGCAACTTCGCCCAAGCCACCCCGGACAGCCCGCGCACTTTCGAAGCCCTGAGCAACTGCGACCTGACCGTGCAGATCAGCACCAAGCTCAACCGCAGCCATTTGGCCCACGGCAAGGAAGCGCTGATTCTGCCGTGCTTCGGCCGTACCGACATCGACATCCAGGCCGAAGGCCCGCAAGCGGTAACGGTTGAAGACTCGTTCAGCATGGTTCACGCGTCCAACGGTCAGCTCAAACCGCTTTCGCCGCAGATGCGTTCCGAGCCTTCGATCCTGGCGGGTATCGCCAACGCAACGCTGGGCAAGCAGCCGGTGGACTGGCTGTGGCTCGTGGCGGACTACAGCCGCATTCGCGACCTGATCGCCGACACCATTCCGTCGTTCCAGAACTTCAACGAGAAGATCAAGAACCCGGGTGGCTTCTATCTGGGCAAC
The DNA here is from genome assembly GCF_900111735.1 of Pseudomonas graminis. Taxonomy (GTDB): domain Bacteria; phylum Pseudomonadota; class Gammaproteobacteria; order Pseudomonadales; family Pseudomonadaceae; genus Aquipseudomonas; species Aquipseudomonas graminis. The sequence goes on from NZ_FOHW01000015.1 coordinate 106,220, forward strand.
GCCGCAGGCTCCCGTCGCTGGAATACGCCAAGTGCGCGCGCCAACTTCAAGGCGAACATACTGCCAAGCGACCTGGTGCACGAAAGCATCCGCGGGACAGGCATCGTGCCGGACCTGATCATGCAGTCGATGCGTTCTCACGATCAGTACAACACCACCATCTATGGCCTGGACGACCGTTATCGCGGCGTGAAAGGTCAGCGTGACGTGATGTTCGTAAACGAGGCCGACATCATCCGTCTGGGCTTCGTACCCGGTCAGAAGGTGGACATCGTGTCGATCTGGGGCGATGCCATCGAGCGCCGCGTGAAGGGCTTCACGCTGCTGCCGTTCGACATTCCGGCCGGCCAGGCTGCGGCGTATTACCCGGAAGTGAACCCGCTGGTACCGCTGGAAAGCGTGGGCGACGGCAGCAGCACGCCAACGTCCAAGTTCGTCGCGATCAAGCTGGAAAGGCATGCGGAGACCGCGCGGATTATTTGATCTGCGCATGTCCTGCAGGAGTGAGCTTGCTCGCGAAGGGGATCTTTCAACCGCTGGATAGTCAGCGGATGTGCCGACCCTCATCGCAAGAAAGCTCACCCCCCCTCGCAGCTACAAAAAAAGGCCCGAATCGCGAGATTCGGGCCTTTATCAAGTAGCGTATGACTCATTACCCTGGCCTAGGTTCCCGAGCCAAAACAATAAGTTAGCGTTTTGTATACAGGTCGTGCTATTCGTCGGATTTAGATTGTGACATTTTCTTCATGATCGCAGGATCGCGGCGTCATCCCTATGAGCATACATACATGAAGTATTCCTCGATTCTGTTGTTGTCGTTCTCACTGGTCAGCGGTTTTGCCTCAGCAGGCGATAACGTGACGGCCGGCGTGGGCGGCGCATTGGGTGGGGTACTCGGCTCCGTCGTTGGCCAGCAGGTCGGCGGCAGCACAGGTTCGGCAATCGGTGCCGGCCTTGGCGGCGCGGCCGGTGGCGCAGTGGGCGCCAACCGCCGGAACCGTACCGAAGCCGCCATCGGCGGCGGCCTGGGTGCCGCTGGCGGTAACGTGATCGGTCGCAGCGTCGGTGGTAGCACCGGCAGTTTGATCGGCGCAGCAGCAGGCGGCGGCGCGGGCGGCGCACTTGGTAACTACATGGGCGACGAAAGCCGCCGTGACGACGATCGAGGCCGTGGCTACCGTGGCGATCGCCGCGACTACAAACACGGTCGCGGTCACGCGTACGGTCACCGCAAGCACCATCGTGACTGATACCGTCGAGTCCGACTCGCGCACCTGACCCTGTGAACACCGGCCGCCCATGAAGCGGCCGGTTTCATTTTCAGACCACCAAACGCTCAAGGGCCTGCCGCAATCCCGGCGGGATCGGCACCGGCTGATTGGACGCCCGATCCACGAACACATGCACGAAGCGACCTGCCGCCCGCGCCTCGTCTTCCCCCGCCTTGAACACCGCCAGCTCATATTGCACAGAGCTGTTGCCCAGCTTGCCGACCCGCAGCCCGACCTCGACCCGCTCCGGATAAGCAATCGACGCAAAATAATCGCACGACGAACTCACCACAAAGCCCACCACCTCACCGTCATGGATATCCAGCCCGCCCTGTTCGATCAGGTAGGTATTCACGGCGCTGTCGAAGAAGCTGTAGTAGGTGACATTGTTGATATGGCCGTACACATCGTTGTCGTGCCAGCGCGTCACGATCGGCTGGAAGTGGCGGTAGTCGGCGCGCTGCGGGGTGTCGTTCATGTGGCTCCCTCCGGTTGTCTGTCGTTTTTTCCGCTCACGAAATCCGTGACTGCTATTGAATCTGGCCCTGAATCCATTCACGCACCTGGGCGTACGGATACGCCTCCAGCGCCGCGAACCCGCCGATGTGCCGGGCCTTTAGCCGGGTAAACATCGGCACGCTGATCCCACAGAGAAACCGCGTCAGGCACTCAGCGCCCGGCTCATGCCCTCGAACCTCAAGGTGCTTGCCGACGAACTCGCTGCACAGGTCCGCGAAGTCCTGCTCGCTCAACGGTGTCAGGGCTGGCGGCTCGGGGAGCACCGCCACATGCCCCTCGCACACCGAGCAATGGCCACAATGCTCGGGCGCACGCTCGTCGCCAAAGTACTGGGCCAGACGATGACTGAGGCACTGCTCGCTGGCGAACAGCTCCAGCATCGCGTGGATGCGCGCGACTTCGGTCTTTTCGTGGTGGACGAAGTAATCATGCAGCTCTTCGCTCAGAGCCTGTGCGTCGAAGTCGGCGGCGATCAGGCTGTAGACCTCGGTCATCTGCTTGCTTTCAAGTTCGATCCAGCCCTTCTCCTGAAAGAAATCCAGCGCCGTCACAACGCGCCCGCGCTCGGCCTGATACTGCTGATACATCGCGTCGAAGTTGACGGTTGCCCAAGTGCGCGCCCGGCTTGAGGTCTCGGTCAGCGCCTGCACGAATTCCCGTCGTTCGCCCTGAAAGCGCTGCACCAGCACTTGCGGCTCGATCAGGTATTTGAACCGGTATTCCGCGAAATACGAATAACGCGGCGCAATGATCCCGCGCAGTTCCAGCTGCACGAGCAGCGTCTTGAGCGGCAGTTGGCGGATGTTGCTGAGGTCCGACAAGGGCGCCAGCAGAAACTCCCACTGACTGTCATTACGCGCGCCTTGCAGATCTTCCAGCACCAACCGGATGCCTTCCTGCTCCGGTGTGTCGCCGTACACGAAGTTCTCCAGGACGTTCAGGCTGTCGCGATTGGCCAGCACCAGACAATCAGACGTCGCCCCGTCCCGGCCCGCACGCCCGATCTCCTGGCTGTAGTTCTCGATGGATTTGGGCAAATCGAAATGCACGACGTTGCGGATGTCGCTCTTGTCGATGCCCATCCCGAAAGCGATCGTGGCGACGATGCAGTTCAGACGCCCGTCCATGAACTGGCGCTGGATCGACTCGCGTTTATCGTGAGGCAGGCCCGCATGGTAGGCGTACGCCGGGATGCCGTTTTGAGACAAATGAGCCGCCACGAACTCGGCGGTCTTCTGCAGCGTGACGTAGACAATGCTCGGCTGCCCGGCCCGCTCCCCGAGCCACTCCACCAGACGCCTGCGCTTGTCACGGCCTGCAACGGGCTCAACTCGCAGCGTGAGGTTGGGTCGGTAGAAGCCGGTCGTCACCACATCGTCCGGCGCGATGCCGAACTTGCTCTGCATGTCATCGATGACTTGAGGCGTCGCGGTCGCCGTCAGCAGCAGCGCCTGGGGAATATTGAACTCGCGCTGATAGTCAGGGAGCTTGAGGTAATCGGGCCGGAAGTTGTGGCCCCACTCGGAGATGCAGTGCGCCTCGTCGACGACCAGCAGGGAAATCGGCACCTGCGTGATGAAGTGCCGGAAGCGCTCGTTCTTCAGGCGCTCGACGGAAATCATCAGGATTTTCAGCTCACCTGAGCGCGCCCTGGTCATGACATCGGCGACGTCATCGCGGCTCTGCGCCGAGTCGATGCTCGCCGCCGCAATGCCATGACGCTGAAGGAAAGCCAGTTGGTCCTGAATCAGCGCCAACAATGGTGACACCACCAGCGTTAGATGCGGCAGCAGCAGTGCCGGCAGCTGATAGCAGAGGGATTTACCGGAACCTGTGGGAAATATCGCTGCGGCGGAGCGACCCGCCAACACCGCACTGATGGCGGCCTCTTGCCCGGCGCGAAACTGCCGATAACCGAAAACCTGCTCGAGGGTTTGATGCATGTGCTGCCACTCCTTTGACCGTCGCAAGGGCATGAACCATAGCGCGGTGGGTCCGGGCGCAATACACCTAAACCATTACAGAAATATCGGACAGGATACATCCCGGACACGAACACCGCGCGCAATGCTGGCAAAACGTCATGCCGAGGATTAATCTCGCGCGACGCCTATTCAAGCGCTGCACGTCAGACGCCACGGTCGACGGCAAACCGGTCGACAGCACAAGATTCGCCAAGGAGAGGCAATGCAATCCACGCCACAGCCCGAGGATGACGGGCTCACCATGCAACGGCTGGCGCCCGGTCAGTTCGACGTTGTCCTCGGCTCCCATCCCGCCCGGCGCACTGCTGGATCCGGGAATGGCAACTGGCCGTTGAGTAGCGTTCTGATCTGCCTCGCGCTGCTGATCGCAATTATCTTTCTGATCGCCCAGATGTTTCGCACACCCAAGCCGGTAGCGACGGTCATCCCCGCCCCGCCCATCGCGGAAGTCGTCAGCGAGCCCGATCCGATACAACCCGCTGCCCAAGTGCGTAACGTCGAACAAGTCGTTTATATCGCCCCCAAGGCTGATGTCTCGCAGCCCGCCACACCGCGGCCGCTCGACACCTGCCTGAAAGACGGCAACGTCATTGACCGGGATGTCATCAACTGCCGCTTCGGCGAGGCACAGGCCAACGACGGCCATACCGCTCGCCCCCAAGGCATGGTTTCAGACCGCTACCTCGCCAACTACAAGACCGTCGCCGCCAAGCCCAAACCCGAGACCGCGCGACGCTATGAAGTGGCAGGCGTGTTCATCCGTGAAATTGACGGCCGCAATCGCTACGAAGCCCGCTATCGCATCTACAACAATCACGTCGAGGTCAGCAGCGTGTGCATGAACTTCCTCGTCGACAGCGTGGAGCACCGCGAATGCCGCCGCGCCGCTGCGCCGTACTTCAAAGACATGTGCAGCGACTGGAGCAAACGCGTCGCCAAAGACAAGACTGACAAGAACAAACTGGCGCAAGAGCAATATTGCGAAGCCGCTCGGACGTATCAGCCTTGATTTCACGTTTTCTCGCTGGAAGGGCCAGACCGGATGAAGCATGACCCGGACGACTGGATGCGCGGCGAGCCCTTGAGGGCTGACGAGCTCCGGCCCCGGAGTCGCGTCGTTGCCAGCTCGACGCTGTACCGCAATGTTTTCCTGCTGATGGTCATACTTGCCGGCTGCGCTTACTTCTTCCTGCATGAGCGCCGTCCCGAACAGACTGCGCCTCCGGTCCCCCGCGATCTTGAGGTCAGGCAAACACCTGCCGAACCGTCCCGCACCACCCCGCAAGCGCGGGCTGCCATCCCGCAGCCCCTGGCGGACTGCATCAAGGACGGCAACGTCATTGACGAGTCCGTCGTGCGTTGCCGCTTCGGCCAACACCCGGAACCCCGCGATGACCCGCAAGCTCAGGGCATGGTTTCTGCGGCGTACCTGGCACAGTTCAAAGCGGGGCAACAGCGGGTCGCCAGACAGCACCAGCAGTTCAGCGAAACCAGGCTTGTCCAGCAGTGGGACGGCAAAGCCTGGTACACCGCGCAATGGCTGGTTGTGGATAATCAGATCGACAGCACCAGCGTCTGCGCAAACCTGCGGCGCGGCTCGATCGAGTTCCGGGAGTGCCGCAAAGGCGCGAAAATCTGGTTCCGGGATGAGTGCCGCAAAGGCGGCGATGACGCTTCCCATCAGCGCTATTGCAGCGCAGCGAGCGGCTTCAACCCGATGGGCTAGCAACTTTTTACGCGACGTTGCGATCCTCCCTCCGAATTCATGGTCATACCTTTCGCCAAGCAGAGGCTTTCACGCCGATCACTTCAGGAAGACCCCATGATTCACACCCGTTACCTCCCGTTCTTGCTCGCTGCCACGATTGCCACCCTTGCGGGGTGCGGCGACAACGACGCCGACAAACCCGCTCCGGCCACTGCCGACGCGCGTGGCTTGTCGAAGTCAATGACGGTGGACGTGAGCGGCGCTCTCAATCTGCACTACCAGGCGACCGGGGATCAGGTAGCCGTTGGCTTCCTGCCCGGCAAATTGCCCGGCTCCAACTGGCTGACACTGAGCGCGGACCAGGAAGCCGAAGGCGACCGTAATGAGGTGAGCATCGGGCCGATCCTCGGGTTCTCTTTCGACAACCCTGATCAGGAGAAGAAAGCGATCATGTTTCAGGGTGGCCGCGTCGAAGTTGCCCACGATGAAAACAGCGCATCCTACGACACCGGTTCGTACTATCAGTATTTCGATGCGGACAAAGGCGGCAACAATAGCAACGTTCAGCTCGTCTTCAGCAAGATCGAGAAACTCACCTCTCCCAATAAACTGCTCGACCGCTACCGGTTGATTGGTACGTTTCAGTTCAACGCGGCGCTGTCCCCTGAACAGCCCACCGACGAATGCACACGGGAAGCCGCTGCGTACGCGGCCGAGCACGGCGAACGCCATCCGGGGTTCGACGCGAAGCTGTGTAATGCGAAGAGCGTTGTGGCTAAGGGCAGCTTCGACATCACCCAGGACTTTCCGGTGACGACGAAGGCTGACGGCTAGCTATCGAGCAGGTATAAAAAAACCGCCCCGAAGGGCGGTTTCTTTTTAGCAGGTTCCGATTTTACAGCTTCGGACCCGCTGCCTTGATCGCATCGCTCACTTCGAATTTCTTGAAGTTCTCGATGAACAGGCCGGCCAGTGCTTTGGCTGCTTCGTCGTACGCGGCTTTATCAGCCCAGGTGTTGCGCGGGTTGAGCAGGCCGGTTTCGACGCCTGGCACGGAGGTCGGGACGTCCAGGTTGACGGTGTCGAGGTGCTCGGTTGCTGCACCGATCAACGCGCCGCTCTGAATGGCCGCGATAACGCCGCGGGTAGTCGGAATGTTGAAGCGTTTGCCGACACCGTAGCCGCCGCCGGTCCAGCCGGTGTTGACCAGGTAGACCTTGGAGCCGAAACCGCGGATGCGCTTGATCAGCAGCTCTGCGTATTCGCCCGCCGGACGCGGGAAGAACGGTGCGCCGAAGCAGGTAGAGAACGTCGACTTGATGCCGGCGCCAGAACCCATTTCAGTGGAGCCAACCAGTGCGGTGTAACCCGACAGGAAGTGGTAGGCCGCTTGTTCTTCGCTGAGGATCGACACCGGTGGCAGCACGCCGGTCAGGTCGCAGGTCAGGAAGATCACCGCGTTTGGCTCGCCGCCCAGGTTCTTCTCGGAACGCTTTTCAACGTGTTCGAGCGGGTAAGCGGCGCGGCTGTTCTGGGTCAGGCTGCTGTCGGCGTAGTCGGCATGACCGGCTGCGTCCAGCACCACGTTTTCCAGCACGGCGCCGTGCTTGATGGCCTTCCAGATGACCGGCTCGTTCTTCTCGGAGAGGTCGATGCACTTGGCATAGCAACCGCCCTCTATGTTGAAGACAACGCCTTCGCCCCAGCCGTGCTCGTCGTCACCGATCAGGTAACGGGTCTCGTCGGCGGACAGCGTGGTTTTGCCGGTACCGGACAGACCGAAGAACAGCGTTACGTCGCCGTCTTCACCGATGTTGGCCGCGCAGTGCATTGGCAGCACATCGGAAGCCGGCAGCAGGAAGTTCTGCACCGAGAACATGGCTTTCTTCATTTCACCGGCGTAACGCATACCGGCAATGAGGACCTTCTTCTGGGCGAAGTTGATGATGACGCAACCGTCGGAGTTGGTGCCGTCACGCTCAGGCACGCACTCGAAGTTAGCGACGTTGAGCACTTGCCACTCTTCACGACCGGCCGGGTTGTACTGGGCCGGATTGATGAACAGGCAGCGACCGAACAGGTTCTGCCAGGCCGTCTGCGTGGTCATCTTGACCGCAAGGTAGTGATCTTCGGCTGCGCCTACGTGCACGTGGGAAACGAAGTGTTCCTGAGCGTTGTTGAACGCCTCGACACGCGCCCACAGGGCGTCGAACTTGTCCGCCGGGAACTTGCGGTTGATCGGACCCCAGGCGATCGCGGCCTGAGTGGAGGGTTCGTCTACGATGAAGCGGTCGACAGGCGAGCGGCCTGTACGGTGGCCTGTTTCCACGACGAGTGCGCCGGTATCGGACAGCACGCCTTCTTCGCGTTTGAGGGCTTCTTTAACCAGATCGTCGACACTGAGATCGGTGTGAACGGCGTTATTGGCTTGCGTCATGAGATTCCCCGTCGGCTCGATGGCCGAGTGCTCCAAACGTTTTGTAGTAGAAAAACCAACACTACTACAGCTAAAAAGTGGCCGGATTATGCCAGAAAAGCCCAAAAAAGGTAGGGCCCTCCTGTCAGAACTACATGAAGAAGAGTCAAGCGGGCCGGGCGGAAAGCTTTCAGCGCAGGACCCGCACTACATTAATGGCGGGTATCGGAGGGAGTATCTACCCCCCCCCCTGCAAACAGCTGCGCTACATCTGTTGCATCGAACAGATAGCGCTGATTGCAGAACTGGCAGTCGATCTCAACCGCACCGTGATGCTCGATCACCAACTGCTGTGCATCTTCCAGACCAAGACTGACCAACGCATTGCCAGAACGTTCGCGCGAGCAGCTGCAGCGGAACACCAGAGGCTGGACGTCGAACATCCGCACGACGTCTTCGTGGAACAGCCGTTTCAACACGGTTTCGTTGGTCAGGCTGAGCAATTCTTCGGCGGTCAGGGTGTCAACCAGCACATTGACGTGCTGCCAGCTGGCTTCACGCTCATCCTGATCTTTCAGCTTCTCAGCCGGCAGTTGTTGCAGCAGCAGCCCACGTGCGCGTTTGCCGTCGGCCTTGATCCAGAAACGCGTCGGCAATTGCTCCGACATCACAAAGTATTCGGACAGGCAGGCCGACAGGTCGACGCCGTCCAGGCCCACGATGCCCTGATAGCGTTTGCCCTGACGCGGGTCGATGGTCATGGTCAGGTCGCCATTGGGCATCAGGTCGAGCAGCGTGGCGTCCGGTGTGACCAGGGTTTCGTCGTAGCGCGCAATGCCGCGCAGTTCACGCTCGCTGGAGCACTCGACCATCAGCAGCGACACCGGACCAAGCGAACGGGCCTGCAAAACCAGGAGACCGTCGAACTTCAGCGTGCCCACCAGCAGCGCAGCGGCGGCGAGCATTTCGCCGAGCAACTGGGCGACGGGCTCGGGATACGGGTGCTTGGCAAGGACCTCGGCGTAGCTGCGCTCAAGGGCGACGAGCTCGCCGCGCACGTCGCTCTCGTCGAAAATGAAGCGCTGGGTGTAATCGGTATCCGCAAAATCTGACATAAGAGAAGGTATCTGAATGGATGACAAAATGATGACAAGCGCCTATAAAGCGCGGTTTCGCACCGCTTGGTGCACTGTCATGCCGATGGGGGCATTTTATGGACTATCCCGCATTGTTCCAACCCAACTGGAACGCCAAAAAATTCCTGCTGTGTAATCTGGTGGCGCTGGCACTGCTACTGCTGTGGGTCTGGCCCACGGGACACGCGGCTTTCACTCACTTCGACGAAGGCCTGTTCCACCTGCTGAACCGCCCGCTTGAGCAAAACAAAGCGTGGCTGTGGACCTGGACAGTCGCCAGCATGCGACCCTTCGATATCGTCGTTGGCCTGATTCTGCTCACGCTGCTTATAAAGGGCGAGTGGGTGTTCAAATCCTTGCAAACCCGTGCCGCACTGATCGGCTTTGTGCTGACGCTGATCCTGCTGCTGATCATCCGCACGGTGTTTTCCAAGATCATCGACCACAGCGCGCTGCAACATGACAGCGCGTCGGAGATGATCCCTGATGCCATCAAGCTCAGCGAAATATTCCCGGAGCTTGAAGACAAGTGGCAGCTCAAGGACCGTTCCAGCCAGAGCTTCCCGGGTGACCATGCCTCGGTGCTGCTGATCTGGGCGATGTTCATGAGCGTCTACAGCCGCACGGTCGGCCAGCGCGTGGTCATCTGGGTGCTGGCGCTCCTGTTCATGATGCCGCGCCTGGTCGCCGGCGCCCACTGGGGTCAGGACGATTACATTGGCGGCGTGATGATCGCATTGCTCGCGCTGGGCTGGAGCTGCTACACCCCGTTTGTGGCCATCGCTACCGGGTTTGTGTTTCGCCTGACTGCACCGGTCTTCAACGTGATGGGCCGCCTGCCGCTGCTCAAATGCCTGAGCATCAACAGGCAGGGCTCTCATTTGTAAGCTGCCTGTCGCTACCGAGCCATCCGGGGTCGATGAATTCGCGATCCCGGAATGCTGCGAGACCGTCAGTCGTCACCCGAACGAAAATGAAACAATTGCCGGCGCTGCTTTTTGGTCGGCCTGCCGTCTGTGGTCACGCCCAGGCTTCCGGCCTTGCGCATCTCGGCGGCTTGCTCTCGTTTGGCGAGGCTCTCCGGGGTTTCGCTGTACAGCAACTGAGCCTCGGGGGCGCCTCGGCGGATGATCGACAACGCTTGGACCACCACAGTCCGCTCATCGAAGCCCGCTCTGATCTGGAACTCATCCCCTACGCGCGGCTCTTTTCCCGGCTTGCAACGCTCGCCCCGGCAACGAACCTTGCCGCTTTCAATGGCGGCTTTTGCCAGCGCACGCGTCTTGAAGAAGCGCGCCGCCCAAAGCCATTTGTCCAGACGGACTTTGTCGTCCTCGTCTGACTTCTGTGTCATCTGAATTCCTCAATCGTGCAATGGTCAGAATCGTACTACGTCACGCCGGGGACGCAGTAACCGCCACCCTCGTTTACACTGCCCACCAAGACTAAAGCGCCGGCTTCAGGAGAACGACGTGACAGACTTCCCAACGTCATTGACTGGTGGGTGCCAGGGCTGCAGAGAAAGCTCCGCGCTGGATTTCGAATTTGAATTCGCCTATCAGCCTATCGTGGACGTCCGCGACCGTTCGGTATTCGCTCACGAGGCGTTGGTGCGTGGCGTCAACGGCGAGGGTGCCCCCTCTGTACTGAACCGGGTTGACGACACCAACCGTTACCGTTTTGATCAATTGTGCCGAACCCGTGCGATTTCAACTGCCGCCCGGCTGGGAATGGATGAATGCCTGTCGATCAACTTCCTGCCCAACGCGGTGTATCGCCCAGAATTGTGCATTCGCAGCACCCTTGAAGCGGCTCGAACCCACAACTTTCCGCTGGACCGGCTGATCTTCGAGACCGTTGAAACCGAGCACGTGTGCAGCAACAGCCACCTGACCAACATTCTTCGCGAATACCGCCAGTTTGGTTTCAAAACCGCAATCGACGACTTCGGCGCCGGGCACTCGGGACTAACCCTGCTGGCTGACTTTCAGCCTGACTTGATCAAGCTCGACATGGCGCTGGTGCGCAACGTCCATCTGGATCCCGCTCGACAAGCCATCGTGCGCGCCATTGTCACAATGTGTACGGACCTGAACGTTACAGTGATCGCCGAAGGCATCGAAGACGCAGCCGAACGAGACTTCCTCGCCGAATGCGGCATTTACCTCATGCAAGGCTTTTGGTTCGCCAAGCCTGCATTCCAGGCGCTGGCGCACATCAATGCCGACGCCTGGCAGAACGTGTAAACGAACGGAACCGCTTTGAAAACATTTGACCATCTGACAGTCATCGGCCTCCGTGAATGGGTGGCTTTGCCCCATCTGGGCGTGGCCGGGCTGCGCGCTAAAATCGACACGGGTGCCAGCACTTCCAGCCTGCACGCAACAGAAATAGAACCGTTCGAACGGGACGGCGAGAAATGGGTGCGCTTCAACGCGCACCTGGGGACGGTGGTGCAGCTGCGTCATCGTCGCTGCGAGGCTCAACTGGTGGCGATGAAAACCATCAAAAGCTCCAACGGCCACGCTCAGGTTCGCTACGTCATTCGCACGACGCTGGCGCTGGGGGATCGGGTCTGGCCGGTGGAGTTCACGCTGGCCTGCCGCAAGGCCATGCGCTACCGCTTGCTGCTGGGTTCCAAAGCCCTGATTGACGGCCAATTGGTGGTCAATCCGGGTGTTACATATATTCAGGACAAGCCGGTGTTCCCGGCTTCAAATCTCTCTGCCACAGGTGCTGCATGAAGATCGCTGTGCTTTCGCGAAACCCGCGTCTGTATTCAACACGTCGTCTGGTCGAAGCTGGAATCCAGCGCGGCCACGAGGTCGTGGTGGTCGATACCCTGCGCGCCTATATGAACATTGCCAGTCATAAGCCGCAGATCCACTACCGAGGAAAACCCCTGGAAGGTTTTGATGCGGTAATACCCCGCATCGGTGCCTCCGTGACCTTCTACGGCTGTGCCGTGCTGCGTCAGTTTGAAATGATGGGCGTGTTCCCGCTCAACGAATCCGTTGCCATCGCGCGCTCCCGCGACAAGCTGCGCTCGCTGCAGTTGTTGTCACGTCGAGGCATTGGCTTGCCCGTCACCGGCTTCGCCCACTCACCGGATGACATCCCTGACCTGATTCAGATGGTCAACGGCGCACCCCTGGTGATCAAGGTGCTCGAAGGGACGCAAGGTATCGGCGTGGTGCTGTGCGAAACCGCGACCGCGGCCGAGTCGGTGATCGAGGCCTTCATGGGGCTGAAGCAGGACATTATGGTGCAGGAGTACATCAAGGAGGCCGGTGGCGCCGATATCCGCTGCTTCGTGGTGGGTGACAAGGTCATTGCGTCGATGAAGCGTCAGGCGAAGCCCGGGGAATTCCGCTCCAACCTGCATCGCGGCGGCACCGCCAGCCTGATCAAGATCACCCCCGAAGAGCGCATGACGGCCATTCGCGCGGCCAAGGTCATGGGCCTGAGTGTCGCGGGCGTTGATATTCTGCGCTCCAACCACGGGCCGTTGGTGATGGAAGTGAACTCGTCGCCAGGTCTTGAAGGCATTGAAACCACAACCGGCAAGGATGTCGCGGGGATAATCATCGAGTACATCGAGAAAAACGGCGGGCCGCACATGACACGCACCAAGGGCAAGGGCTAACGCCCAAGCCTGTTTTTGCACGGAGGCTTTGGTTGCGAGCGCGCCACACGCCCACGGCCTCCAGGCAGAATCACAAACGGATCAATCGGCATCCCGCGGCAGCAATAACCCCAACGGCAGCCGAACTCTGGCCTCCAGCCCGCCTCCCGAACGATTACGCAACTCGACATTGCCACCGTGCATCGCGGCGATCCGCTTGACGATCGCCAAACCAAGCCCTGTCCCCTTGCCGCTTCTGGCGCGGTCGCCACGGATGAAGGGGTTGAAAATGCCCTCCAGCTCCGACGGGTCGATCCCCATACCCCGATCCAGCACGCTCAGCACCACGTAGGGCGCACCGCTGTCGCCGGAAACGTAGGCTGCCACCTCAACCCCGTCGCCGGCATGGTGCATCGCATTGCCGATGAGATTATTGAGCAGCCGTTTCATGGAAACCCGCCGCAGCGGGAAAGGCGGAATGGACTCCAGGCACAGGCGGACCTGCTCTACCGGATTGTTGTAAGGCGCGACAACTTCGTGGACCAGCTCAACCAGATCGACTTCTTCGACTTCTTCATCACGCCCGTCCCGGATGAATGCCAGGAATTGATCGAGGATGGCATCCATGTCTTCGATGTCGCGAACCATGCCCTCCATGAACTCGTTGTTGGTTGGCATCAGTTCAAGGGACAAACGCAGCCGGGTCAGAGGCGTCCGCAAATCGTGAGACACCCCGGCCAGCATCAGTTCGCGCTCCTGCCCGGCCTGCTCCACGTCTTCGGCCATCTGGTTGAACGCGCGGTAGACCTCGGTTATCTCGCTGGGCGTATCGCCCACCGGCAACCGCACGCTGCGGCCCTGGCCTAACTGGCGGGCGGCAAAAACCAGCCGTTTCAGCGGCTGATTGAGCTGGCTGACGAAGATCCATGCCGACGCCGTAGAGAGCAATCCGATTGCCAGGAACCAGCCCAACACGCTCCAGATTTTCTGCCCTCGCAACGGATGCGGGTACAGCGGCACTTTCAGCCAGCCATCACCGAGACTCGGCGCCCTCACCCACAGCGCGGGGGGCGCGTGAACACGCAGTCGCACTTCGGTGTCGGCGCCCAGCTCATCCTGCATCTGCCGTTGGTAGATTTCGGAGTATGGCCAGTGCTGCTCGCCTTCCGGTACACCACCGCCCACCACGCGGATCAGTCCGGCGGCGTCAGCGATGGTCTGCCGATCACTCTCATCGGCCGCCCAGTAAGCCCGCAAAGTGAGTGCAACGCCGTGGCTGTATTGGCGATCGACCAGAACATCCTCGTTCATCAGCAGGTAGACGAGGGTCAGCGCCTTCGAAAACAGCACGACAATGAGCACCAGCCACAGGGTGCGAGAGAAAAAACTTTGCGGGAACCAGAGCGGTGTCTTCATAACAGCAGCTACACACTTTGCGGAAGCGAGCCGGGGCTCGCGAATTTGCGGAACACATGACACAGCAAAAACCAGTCACGCCAATGGCCGCTTTCGCGAACATCGAGGTGACTGGCTAACGTAGACGGGCGTGAGACAGGCCCGGCAGATTACCGTCGAACTTGCTGTTACTGCTTGTTGGCACCGTCTGGTACGAAAACATAACCCACTCCCCAGACCGTCTGAATGTAACGCGGCTTGGCAGCGTCCACTTCAATCAGACGACGCAGACGGGAGATCTGGACGTCGATGGAGCGCTCCAGCGCGTCCCACTCACGGCCACGGGCAAGGTTCATCAGTTTGTCCCGCGTCAGCGGCTCACGGGCGTGCATGACCAGCGCTTTCAACACGGCGAATTCACCGGTAGTGAGCATATGCACTTCATCGCCACGCTTGAGCTCGCGGGTGGCGAGCGACAGCGCGTAATCGCCAAAGGTGACGGTTTCGTCTTCCGTGGCCGGCGCGCCAGGGACGGGTGCGGATTGACGACGCAGCACGGCGCGAACGCGGGCCATCAATTCGTCAGGGTTGAAAGGTTTTGCGAGGTAGTCATCAGCACCGAGCTCGAGGCCCTTGATGCGGCTGAGCTCGTCGCCCTTGGCGGTGAGCATGATGATGGGGACTTGATTGTTCGCGGCGCGCAGGCGGCGGCAGGCGGACAGGCCGTCTTCGCCCGGCAGCATCAGGTCAAGCACCACGAGGTGAAACACTTCGCGCGCCAGCAGCCGATCCATTTGCTCCACGTTGGGCACAGCCCGGGCGCGGTAGCCCTTGCTGTTGAAAAAGCGTTCTAGCAGGCTGCTCAAGCCCGGGTCATCGTCAACGATGAGGATTTTCTCGCCTTCAGCCGTTTGTGCAGTGCTGCTCATTGGAAGCTCCTTTGATCTCGGCGCGCATTATGGCGTAGCTGCAGTTATGCGCACCGTGTGCATTGTTAGCAGATTTTTCCTGAATCCACATGGGTGCTCTCGTCGAGTCACCTGAGGGCAATTCACAGCATCTGCGCGGGCTGAAAGTAGCGTATCGACCGGGCAATCCCCTATTCAGGGCTCACTGGGTATAATGCGCCGCCTTCAAGGTCAGGCAACGCTCGTTCAAGGCGGTTCGCCAGCCGCTGATTTAATGCACACACATTTGCCAGGTGGTTTTATGGACAGTATCAACAGCCGCATCGCCGAGGAACTCGGCGTCCGCCCGCAACAGGTCGAAGCGGCCGTCGCGCTACTGGATGAAGGCTCAACGGTGCCTTTCATCGCTCGCTACCGCAAGGAAGTCACTGGCAGCCTCGATGACACGCAACTGCGTCATCTGGAAGAGCGCCTGCGCTACCTGCGCGAACTCGACGAGCGCCGCATCAGCATCCTTGCCAGCATCGAAGAGCAAGGCAAGCTGACCCCTGAACTGGCGCGCGACATCAAGCTCGCCGACACCAAGACCCGCCTTGAAGACTTGTACCTGCCGTATAAGCAGAAGCGCCGCACCAAAGGCCAGATCGCGCTGGAAGCCGGCCTGGGCGAGCTGGCCGACGGGATTTTCAACGACCCCACGCTTACCCCTGAAGCCGAAGCCGCGCGCTTCGTCGATGCCGAAAAAGGCTTCGCCGACGTCAAGGCCGTGCTCGAAGGCACCAAATACATTTTGATGGAACGCTTTGCCGAAGACGCGACGCTGCTGGAGAAGCTGCGCAGCTTCCTCAAGCACGAGGCCGTGATCAGTGCCCGTGTAGTGCCGGGCAAAGAGGAAGAAGGCGCCAAATTCCGCGATTACTTCGAACACGACGAGCCGCTCAAGAGCATGCCGTCCCACCGCGCGCTGGCGATCTTTCGGGGTCGCAACGAGGGCGTGCTGAGCTCGGCCCTGAAAGTCGGGGAAGAATTGCCCGGCACCCTGCACCCCTGCGAAATGATGATCAGCGAGCGCTTCGGCCTGCAGAACCAGAACCGCCCTGCAGACAAGTGGCTGGCCGAAGTCGTGCGCTGGACCTGGAAGGTCAAGCTGTACTCCAGCCTCGAAACCGACCTGCTCGGCGAGCTGCGCGAAGGTGCCGAAACCGAAGCGATCAACGTATTCGCTCATAACCTTCACGACCTGTTGCTGGCCGCACCGGCGGGGCCACGCGCCACGCTGGGTCTTGACCCGGGCCTGCGCACGGGCTGCAAGGTCGCCGTCGTCGACAGCACTGGCAAACTGCTGGACTACGCCACGGTTTACCCCCATGTGCCGAAAAACCAGTGGGATCAGACCATCGCCGTGCTGGCAGCCCTTTGCGCCAAGCATTCCGTTGACCTGATCGCGATCGGTAACGGCACTGCCAGTCGCGAGACTGACAAGCTGGCCGGCGATCTGATCAAAAAGTATCCAGGCCTGAAGATGACCAAAGTCATGGTCTCTGAAGCCGGCGCCTCGGTGTACTCGGCGTCGGAACTCGCCGCCAAGGAATTCCCGGACCTCGACGTCTCGATCCGTGGTGCTGTTTCCATCGCCCGCCGCTTGCAGGATCCGCTCGCCGAGCTGGTAAAAATCGACCCGAAATCCATCGGCGTTGGCCAGTACCAACATGACGTATCGCAGCTGAAGCTGGCCCGCGGCCTCGACGCGGTGGTGGAAGACTGCGTGAACGCCGTCGGTGTGGATGTGAACACCGCTTCCGTGGCCCTGCTGGCGCGGATTTCCGGCCTTAACACCACGCTGGCGCAGAACATCGTTTCCCACCGCGACCAGAACGGCGCTTTCAAGACCCGCGCTGCGCTGAAGAAAGTCCCGCGTCTGGGCGAGAAAACCTTCGAGCAGGCCGCAGGCTTTCTGCGCGTCATGAACGGTGACAACCCGCTGGACTCGTCCGCCGTTCACCCTGAGGCGTATCCGCTGGTGCAGCGCATTGCCGCCCAGACCGATCGTGATATTCGTTCGCTGATCGGCGACGCAGGCTTCCTGAAGCGTCTGGACCCGAAGAAATTCACCGACGAAACCTTCGGCCTGCCTACCGTCACCGACATCCTTCAAGAACTGGAAAAGCCGGGCCGCGATCCCCGTCCGGGCTTCAAGACCGCTGAATTCCAGGACGGCGTCGAAGACTTGAAGGATCTTCAGCCGGGCATGATCCTCGAAGGCGTGGTCACCAACGTCACCAACTTTGGTGCGTTCGTTGACATCGGCGTGCATCAGGACGGTTTGGTGCATATCTCTGCGCTTTCGGAGAAGTTCATCAAGGACCCTCGCGAAGCGGTCAAAGCCGGCGATGTGGTGAAGGTCAAGGTAATGGAAGTGGACATCCCTCGTAAGCGCGTCGGCCTGTCGATGCGCATGAGCGACACGCCGGGCGAGAAAGTCGACGGCGCTCGCGGTGCCCGTCCTGGCGCCGCGCCGCGACAGCAGCAAGGCAATGCCCCTCGCAAGGAAGCTACCGCCCCGGCGCCAAGCAACAATCCGATGGCGTCGCTGTTCGCCAACGCCAAGCAATTGAAGAAGCGCTGATGGATATCCCTGACGAACTGACTCAGAGCGCTTACTTCAAGACCCTCGGATGCAGAGTGGTGCAACTGAACGAAGGTGTCGCCATCGTGGCCTTGCCGCTGGAGCCGCACCTGCGCAATCGCGGCAATGTGATGCATGGCGGCGCGCTGTTCAGTCTGGTCGACATCACGATGGGGTTGGCCTGCTCCAGCGCCCACGGCTTCGACAAGCAAAGCGTCACGGTGGAATGCAAAATCAATTACATGCGCGCCGTGGCCGAAGGCGAAGTCATCTGCACCAGCACGGTACTGCATGCTGGACGCCGAACGCTGGTTGTCGAAGCCGACGTTCGCCAGAACGACAAGCTGGTTGCCAAAGCGCAGGGCACGTTTGCGATCGTCTAGCTGTCCGATAGCGTTATGAGTTAATTTCGGCACTGTTAAGCAGTGTCGAAATTTTCTGATTTCCTTGCAGGAACGATCAGCGACGGGCATCGGCGTTAGGGCCATCGACGAGGCGAAAACGCCAGTTCCTTTCTTCACCCTTGTAGACCGCCATATCGCCCCCATATAGGGCCGACTGACGCGTGAAGGATTCCAACTTGAGCGAACTTCTCAACCGCCGCCTGACTCTGCTTGGCGAGCACTCCAACCTCTCCCTTCTGGAGAAGTGCTTGCACGGCATCGAGCGTGAATGCCTGCGCGTTACGGGCGAAGGCCGTCTGGCGCAAACCCCGCACCCGGAAGCCCTCGGCGCGGCACTGACCAACGAGCAAATCACCACTGATTACTCCGAGTCGCTGCTGGAGTTCATCACTCCTGCCCTCGCCAACCCTGCGGATACGCTGGAAAGCCTGGATAAGATCCACCGCTTCGCGTACAGCAAACTGGGCAGCGAATACATCTGGAGCCCTTCGATGCCGTGCCCGCTGCCGGCCGAAGCGGATATTCCGATCGCCTATTACGGCACCTCCAACATCGGCAAGCTCAAGTATGTTTACCGTCAAGGCCTTGCCTTGCGTTACGGCAAAACCATGCAGTGCATCGCCGGGATTCATTACAACTTCTCGTTGCCCGAAGCCATCTGGCCCGTGCTCAAGCAAGACGCGAAATTCGAAGGCGATGACCGCGATTTCCAGTCCGAGAGCTACATTGGCCTGATTCGCAACTTCCGTCGTTACAGCTGGCTGCTGATGTACCTGTTCGGCGCATCGCCGGCGCTGGACGCCAGTTTCCTGCGCGGCCGCTCGCATCAGCTTGAGCAGTTCGACGCCGAAACGCTGTATCTGCCTTACGCCACCAGCCTACGCATGAGCGATCTGGGTTACCAGAGCAATGCCCAGGCGGACCTGACGCCTTGCTACAACGACCTGCTGACGTACACCGACAGCCTGCGCCGTGCGGTGGCAACGCCCTACGCGCCTTACGTCGAAATCGGCACGCACAAGGATGGCGAGTGGATTCAGCTCAACACCAACGTGCTGCAGATCGAGAACGAGTATTACTCGACGATCCGCCCGAAACGCGTCACCTACTCCGGCGAACGTCCGATTCAGGCGCTGGTCGCGCGCGGCGTGCAGTACGTGGAAGTCCGCTGCCTGGACATCAACCCGTTCCTGCCGGTCGGAATCGACCTTCAGCAGTCGCGTTTCATTGATGCATTCATTCTGTATTGCGCGCTGCACGACAGCCCGCAGCTGGCGAACAATGAGTGTGGCAACGCCAGCACGAACTTCCTGACCGTGGTCAAGGAAGGTCGCCGTCCCGGCCTGCAACTGAACCGCAACGACACGACTATTGACCTGAAAGTCTGGGCCAACGAGATGCTGGACACGATCAAGCCGATCTGTGAACTGCTCGATGCCAGTCAGGGCACGGATCAGCACGTCAAATCGCTGGACGTTCAGCGGGCGAAATTGGCGGACGCCTCTCTGACGCCTTCGGCACAAGTGCTGGCCGCGATGACTGAGAACAAGGAAGGTTTCACCGCCTTCTCGCTGCGCCAGTCACAGGTTCACGCTGAGCATTTCCGCAGCAATCCGCTGAGTGCCGAAGACCAGACCCAGTTCGAAAGCAAGGCGCGCGAGTCCCTGGCTCAGCAAGCGGAGCTGGAACAGACCGAAGAAAAAGTGGATTTCGACACGTTTGTGGGCGCCTATCAGGCGAGCATTCTGGCGATCAGCAACTGATCAGAGTGGGTCGTGTCATCACTGACACGACCCGATCAACCCTGTGGGAGTACCACGCCCTTCCTACACTGGATTTCGGTCGTTCAGCACCTGAGCAGCTGACCCACCGTCTTCGAGAGCAAGCTCACTCCGACAGGTTTTGCATCCAACGCTGATCACAGGTGCACTACGACCCGCTGTGGGAGCGCTTGCCCGCGAAGGCGGAGTGTCAATCAACCGATCCGTCGCAGCCGAAATGCGTTCGCGGGCAAGCGCGCTCCTACAGGGGGTCGAGTCGATGCCGGTGTTGAAATCCGGCATGACGCCTTAGATCGCCTTTTCGAAAATCTTCGAGTTACGCTGATAGTTGTACAGCGACGCACGTGCGCTCGGCAGGCGATCGACGCTGCTGGCCTCAAAACCGCGCTCCTGAAACCAGTGCGCCGTACGCGTGGTGAGGACGAACAGGGTTTTCAGACCCAAGGCCCGTGCGCGTTCTTCGATGCGCTCAAGCAGTTCGTCACCTCGCCCGCCGTGGCGGTACTCGGGATTCACCGCCAGACACGCCAACTCACCCGTTTCGGAATCGGCAATCGGATACAGCGCGGCGCAAGCGATGATCAGGCCTTCGCGCTCGACCACGCTGAACTGCTCGATTTCCCGCTCCAGCACTTCCCGCGACCGACGCACCAGGATGCCCTGCTCTTCCAGCGGTGTGATGAGGTCAATGAGCCCACCGACATCGCCGATCGACGCTTCGCGCACCAGCTCGAATTGCTCCTGGGCCACCAGTGTGCCGCCGCCCGCGCGGGTGAACAGCTCGGAGAGCAGCGCGCCGTCTTCGGCATAGCTGACGATATGACTGCGCGCCACACCCCCGCGACAGGCCTGGGCCGCGGCATCCAGCAGTTCCGCCTGGTAGTTGCTGCCCAGGCGCTGAAGGTGCGCAGGGACCTGTTGTGGACGCAGCTCACGGACCAATCGGCCCTGCTCGTCCAGCAAGCCTGACTCGGCGCCAAACAACAGCAGCTTTTCCGCGCCCAGATCAATCGCCGCGCGCGTCGCAACGTCTTCGCAGGCCAGGTTGAAGATTTCGCCGGTGGGCGAATACCCCAGCGGTGACAGCAGCACAATGGAGCGTTCGTCGAGCAGCCGACTGATGCCCTTGCGGTCGATGCGGCGTACTTCACCGGTGTGCTGGAAATCGACGCCTTCAAGGACGCCGATCGGCCGCGCCGTGACGAAGTTGCCACCCGTGACGCGTAGCCGCGAGCCCTGCATCGGCGAGGCAGCCATGTCCATCGACAAACGCGCCTCGATGGCAATTCGCAGGGCGCCGACGGCGTCGATCACGCATTCAAGCGTGGCGAAATCAGTCACGCGCATGTCGTGATGGAAATGCGGCGTCAGGCCACGGGCCTGCAAGCGGCTTTCGATCTGCGGGCGGGAGCCGTAAACCAGCACCAGGCGCACGCCGAGGCTGTGCAGCAGCACGAGGTCGTGGACGATATTGCCGAAGTTCGGGTGCGCGACGCCGTCGCCTGGAAGCATGACGACGAAGGTGCAATCCCGGTGGGCATTGATGTAGGGAGACGCGTGGCGGAGCCAATTGACGTAATCGGGCATATCCGAAAGGAGCCTGTAGTGGATGGACGAAGGGTGGAAACACTCAAGACGGCATGAGCTTTATCGTCGGAACAGGCATCGCAACACGCGTACTCTCCTTTTTGGTTAATTCTGAAACAGGCCCTGACTCAAGCAGCACGTGGGCGCACTCAAGGGGTAGCCAGGCAGTAATGTTCGATCAATTGACGTAACAGACGCACTGTAGGCTGCAAACGTGACATTTCAAGATACTCACCGGGCTGGTGCGCACAGGCGATATCACCAGGCCCCATCACGATGGTTTCGCAACCAAGGCGCTGAAGATAAGGCGCTTCGGTGCCAAATGCCACTGCTTCGGCCGTATGACCGGTCAGACGCTCTGCGATTCGCACCAGTTCCGCATCGGCGCTTTCTTCAAACGGGGACACTTCCGAAAACAGCGGTGCGTAATCGATCTGCACCTGATGGAGTTCGGCGAGGGGTTGCAGCTTCTGCCGAATCGCCGCGCGCAGCACTTCAGGGTCCATGCCCGGCAGCGGGCGCAGGTCGAACTCCAGCGAGCATTGCCCGCAGATCCGGTTCGGGTTGTCGCCGCCATGGATGCAGCCGAAGTTCAGGGTCGGTTGCGGCACACTGAACTGCGGATTGCGGTATTGCTCCTGCCACTCTCGGCGCAGGCCTTTGAGTTCACCAATGGCGTCGTACATGGCTTCAAGGGCGCTACGCCCCAGGCTCGGGTCCGAGGAGTGACCGCTGCGGCCGAGAATCTCTATGCGCTCCATCATCACGCCTTTGTGCAGGCGGACCGGCTTGAGGCGAGTCGGCTCGCCAATAACCGCCGCGCGGCCGAGCACACCGCCCGCCGCAGCCAATGCCTTGGCACCGGCCATCGAACTTTCTTCATCGCAGGTCGCGAGGATGATCAGCGGCTGCTTGAACGGCTGATCGAGCAATGGCTGAAGCGCCTCAATGGCCAGTGCGAAGAAGCCCTTCATGTCGCAACTGCCCAGTCCTACCCAATTGCCGTCGACTTCGGTCAGCTTCAGCGGATCGGTCTTCCACAATGCATCGTCGTAAGGAACCGTATCGCTATGGCCCGCCAGCACCAGCCCGCCGGGGCCGGTGCCATAGGTTGCCAGCAGATTGAACTTGCCGGGGCTCACCTGCTGGATGTCGCAGGCAAAACCCAGATCGCCCAGCCAGCCTGCCAGCAGATCAATGACGGCGCGATTGGACTGGTCGAGCGCCGGCTGCGTACAGCTCACAGATGGCGCGGCGATCAGGGCGGCGAACTGGTCTTTCATGGACGGCAACGGCATAGGCGACTCCGGTGATGGGGTGCGACACGCGAGCCATCATAGGTCGATTGGCCCGCATCAATAAACTGTCACGGTTGATGTCCTGTACACTGCACGGCCCACGCAGCTGTGTCGATTCCGGCTGCGACCCCGTTATCAGCGATAGAGCGTTTGGATTCTCCGGCCATGCAGAAAGAAACCGAAATCAAACTCCGCGTCAGCCGCGAAACCCTCATAGCCCTGCGCGAGCACCCGTTGCTGAAGAAGCGCAACAAGAGCGGCTGGGAGCGGCTGGAGCTGTTCAATCAGTACTTCGACACCCCCGAGCGCGAGCTGGCCCAAGCCAAGGTCGCGCTGCGCCTGCGCCGCGACGGCGATGCAATCATTCAGACCCTCAAGACCCGCGGCCAGAGCGTGGCGGGCCTGTCCGAGCGTAACGAATACAACTGGGACGTGCCCAAGGCCAAGCTGGACCTGAAGAAGCTCGACGGCGAATGCTGGCCGGAGCAACTGGCGGATCTGGACAAGAAAACCATCAAGCCGGTGTTCACCACTGATTTCGTCCGCGAGAAAGCGGAAATCGCCTGGGGTCGTGGCAAGACCAAGGTGGTGATCGAAGCGGCGCTGGACCTGGGCAAAGTTGTTGCCGGCAAGCAGCAGGAAGAAATCTGTGAGCTGGAGCTTGAGCTGCGCGAAGGCGACCCTGCCGCGCTGCTGGAGCTGGCCGCAGAGCTGGCCGAGAAGCTGCCGCTGATGCCCTGCGATATCAGCAAGGCTGAACGTGGCTATCGTCTGTTCGACGCCAGCAGCTATTCGATCAAACTGCCGACGCCTGAGCTGCATGGCGAGCTCTCGGTAGACGACGCGTTTAGCGCCATCGCCTGGTTTCTGCTTGGCAGCAGCCAGCGTCTGGCCGAGCAATACCGTTTCAACGGTCACTGGAGTCTGTTGCAGGAATGGGTCGAAGTGCTCGCTGAGCTGCGCGCCCTGGCTGGCAGCCTCGGTCAGGCCGCTCCGCGCGCCACGACCCATGACCTGCGCGCTGCGCTGGACGCTTTACTGGAAGACTGGCGCACGCTGGTACTCGCGGGCCAGGAAGATGGCGACGTACGCGCCGCTGCCCATGAGCAGTTCATCGAAGAGCTGCAGGACACCCGCTGGGGCCTGTTCTCGCTGACCACCTCGCGCTGGTTGATGGCGCGCAGCTGGACGGTCGAGCGCAACAACCGTGGCAATCGTCAGGGCCACGCGATGCTCAGCAGCTGGGTGCCGCGCTTCCTGGGCGATGAAGCCACCGCGCTGAACCTGCCGCGCTACCAGCAGCAGCCGGAAGACCTTGCCGAGCAACTGCCGCGCATCGAACGCATTCAGGTCTGGTTGCATTATGCCCGCCAGGCCCTCGACCTGCCTGAGCTGGATCGCTTGTACGGCGAGTTGAACAAGCTTGAGCAACTGGCGCACCTGGACATCACCGATGAGCTCCTCGATGCCCGTATGCAGCAAACCATCACCGTGCTGCAAAGCCGGGCGTGGAAGACATTGTTGAAGTTGTAAGGCGCCGTCAGTGGGACCGGCTTAAGCCGGGAAGAGGCCAGCCTGAGCACCCTCAATTTCGCAGTGTGCTTACCGACGCCTTC
>NZ_FOHW01000069.1 GCF_900111735.1 Pseudomonas graminis
AGCGCACAGTTGAGCATCCCTTCGGAACGCTCAAACAGTGGATGGGCGCCACGCATTTTTTGACGCGGAGGCTGGACGGCGTCAGTGCAGAAATGAGCTTGAACGTGCTCGCCTATAACATGAAGCGCGTTATGAAAATCCTTGGCACCAGCAGCTTAATGAAGGCGTTGTCGGCCTGAAAGGGTTGACTTCGTTGCTTACTCGGCTCGCCAGAAGCCTCGCTGAAGCCTCCACGACCCCTAGTGACGACCCGTAAGCTTGTTGCGAGCAGCTCCGCGGCTAACAACCTTCGGCGCTGCGCGCCGACAGTACACCACCGCGTTTTTACACACTCTGGGCCAAAAGCAGTCAGTGAGCAGAGCGATTTCAGCGTCGCCATTCCTAACTACCTCGACGGCTTGCACTGATTCCAAAACACATACACTATCCGATTAGCCTGCCGACAAGATGTCGATGCTATGGGGGCAGCGGTGCTTGTGAGCAACGCGAATTAGCTAGCTTATTTAAAGGATTTTCATGAAGAAGCCGGGAAGAAATGATCCTTGTTGGTGTAAGTCAGGGAGGAAGTATAAGCACTGCCACAGAGATACAGAAAATCAGCCGCCTGTAGCGATTCATACAGTTATTCAAACGTTAGGCTCCTTCAAGAAAACCAAAAAATGCAGCGTCCCGCAAACACTGGCACATGAATGCTCAAGCAAGATAATTAATGCTCACACAGTTTCAAAAAGCTCATCCTTGAAAGCGATAGCCAAAGACGGCCATGTGCTAAAAATATCCATAGATATTAAGAGCAATGTTGCGCCAAAAATTGCACTTGTCGAGACCGGAATAAACAATGCATCAACGTTCTCAGGCTTCTGTTCTGTTCATGACAAGAAATTATTCTCCCCAATAGAAGATGAGCCTTTCAAAGCTGTGCCGCTACATTGCTTTCTAGTTACTTATCGAGGGGTCGCAAAAGAATTATTTAGTAAAGCCTACGCTTCAAAAACCTTTGATTTTATGAAAACCCTAGACAGAGGAAAGAATCTGCTTCATCAGGTGGCCATTCAAGCCGCAGCAAGTACGTTCGGCACCAACAATGCGCTAACTGTACGCGACTTAGAATCCATCAAGTCAAAGCTCGACACAATGTTGACCTCGAAAGATTATTCGGGCTTGAGCTATGCTGTATTTACCCTCGACTCTCCACCGCCAATAATGGGGAGCGCCATTGTTGGCCCGACGTTTGATTTCAATGGTGATAAAGCTCAGGATATATCCAACGATCCCGACATAATGCCGGATTACATTGCCATCAATTCATTTTCCAGCGAGGATAAAGGTTATATTGTTTTGTCTTGGCTGCCAGAGCACGCTAAAACTTGCAGAAAGTTAATAAAGCAGTTCTTGGATAAGAAGCTGACGGGTGATAGCCTGGCGGCCTTTATGATATTGCTTATCGAAAACTTCTATATGTCGCCAAGCTGGTGGGCATCACTGGATAGTGATATCCAAGGTCTTGTAAAGAGTTTGTACTCGCAAGGTATAGACACCTATACCGACGGCGACTCAATAAATATTCGTTGCCCTCTGTTTTTTCCACGCATAACGAATATTCTGACGTATCCTATGATTTAGGATTGTATGTTTTAAAATAGGTTATATTGTGTACGTGCATTGATCAATGCAGATGACAGAGGGAGGGCCTCAAAGCATGACGAAAATGATTTTGGTGCTGGATGAGTCGGGCGCAAAGGGTTACGCAAAAACCAGAGAAAAACACGAAGGGGAAGTCGGAGTAATAGCAGGCTTTTTGTATACCGAACCAGAAATTCGAACCATTGAAAGCAGTCTATCTAAAATCCTAGAAAGCTTCAGTTTTGATATTAACAAGAAGCTTCACATTACGGATCTGGAAAAATCTCAACAGCAACTACTGCGGGAGGATTTTTTCTTATTCATAAAGAACACTAAAATGCAGTGGATATTTCAAGCACAGTATTCAGAAGGCTTCTATCAGTCCGAATTTGCAGATGACCGTGGAGGAAGTAAAAATGCAAAAGAATCTTTGCATGCCACCCTGTTCCAGGGAGTGCTCATTCAAGCTTTAGGCATGGCACACTCAATCGGTATAAGAAATCTGAATCTTGAGATAAAGACAGATCCAGTTGATAAAACAACCCTTAAGAAATTTACTCAAGCCGCGAACTACATTTCCAAAATCTTCCTACGGCGGGAGAATTTTTATTTCCGCTATGCAGATCCTAACAACTCAGGGAAATTTGTAAAAGAGCACTACAGCACGACCATCAAAAGCGATTCACTAACGAAATTCGACGAAATACAACTAATAATCACAATCGAAGACTCACCACTAACTATTTTAGCTGATGTGCTAGCCAACTCAGTACGATACTATTTAGAAAAATCACAAAAAAACAATCCTAATATTTTTCTTAACAACAAGGCCGCCATAATTGATCATCCTCTCGTTGACCTAGCGTTCGCGCCGACTGACGCTGAACATGTTCTGCCAGTACAGGACATAATCTACAGGAGGACCGCCGACTAGGTGGCGCGTCCAGCCGCGCCTGAAGACCAAATATAGATGACAGAGTATCAAGCTTCTTAGGCTACATAGCCACTGGCCGCTTCGAGCCGGAAGCTGCCCATCATGCGCGGACTAACTTCGACCTACAGCGAGCGATCAACTTCCGCGTCAGTCACCCCACTGACCGGATGCTTTCAGCCTTTCGCACAAAAACTTCAGTGCTCTCTGAAACACTGGGTGGCAGTCGGCGTAGGGAAGATCTTCGAGCGAAGCCCAGAAAAACTCGAAAAGGTGACCATGATCATCCAGCGTCTTATAACCCCAGCGCTCCGGCAGATCTCGCTCTGCGCGGCAAAGGTGAAACGACCAAACCTGATCTTGATGGTCAGCCTTCCAACATCCCAGGTCACTCTCGATCACCGCATCACTGATCCCAGACTCCTCTGTCAGTTCACGCAATGCAGCTTGGCCGGGCGTTTCTCCTTTTTCGATAGTGCCCTTCACCAACTGCGTACCGGCCAGGGGGTGTCGAAACAGGAGAATCCTGATCGGCGGTGAAGACGTAAGCACCACAGGGCAGGCCTTGTCGGGGAACATTTCAGTTTCCATTGTAGAGATATTTGGGCAATTGCTTTTTGCCGATGACAGGCGATTACGATTGATTGCTTTCGACCCATAGCGGCCATACACGAAGGCTCAGCTACAACACGTGTAAATGCGGTTTAGTGGATGAGATTCAGTGTATTTTTGGCCCGCTCACCACAGCAATGCCTCAACTTCATCATATTTCTCAGCGACCTTAAGGAAGGGTTCCGCCCAACCACTGCTGAGGCTGACTTCTTGCAGGGGACCGGTTGGAGCAAACAGAACTGCAAATTTTAGCCTTTCGGGTAACACGCCAGACTTCAGCGTACTGACCAACCCTAGCAATTCTTTTTTTGCCTGTGCTTCGTCCTCCCAACTTGACCAGCAGAAGTCATTGTCCGGAAGAGAAATAAGCTCAATGGCTGCTTCAAGAACATGGATGAGACTTTCAATAGGGAAGTCGTGATTTAACTCGCCATGAATCAGCTGCCTTGCACGATCTAAATTCATAGGGTGACTGCCTTCTTCCTGTTTGTGGCGGTTAAAACAGCATTGAGGCTAGCGCGTACAGGGATGGAGAAACAAGGGAGAAGCCCCCTATTTCCGAACGTCTGCTTTTGGCCGATTTCCGACGGTCAGGATCGGCCAGCGGACTGGTCAAATCCAATGCAAACGACTGGTCAAGTCGAATGCAAATGGGTGGTCAAGTCCATGCAATTACTCAAAAGGCATCAAACCTGCGCCTGGCTGGGATAGTTATTTACTAGGCAGAGGTCCGCTTCTGGCCGTTTCTGCCGGTCAAGGACCACCTCGTGGGCTGGTCAAGTCGAATGCGAACGACTGGTCGTGGCAATGCAAACGGGTGGTCAAGTGGAATGCAATTCGCCACCTTATCCAGCAATGGCAGACATACGGGATACGTCGCTTTTTACGCAGACAAGGCAACCGTTGAACTAAGCCCGCTTTAAATCACGTACTGCCATTTCTTGTCCGCCAGGGTCGGACCGATTAGCTACCCACCGACGAATGAGAGGACAAGGTAAGACATAGCTGATACTGCATTCAGATTGTCACTGACCGCGTGCGTAGCCACAACATTAGGGGTACTGAGTCAGCGCGAACTGGACGCGAAGGCTCAAAGCGAGTCTCGTTCGCCATTTCTCCACAACCAAATCTGGTAGGTTTTTCGAGTTGCAATCAGT
The DNA here is from genome assembly GCF_900111735.1 of Pseudomonas graminis. Classification (GTDB taxonomy): domain Bacteria; phylum Pseudomonadota; class Gammaproteobacteria; order Pseudomonadales; family Pseudomonadaceae; genus Aquipseudomonas; species Aquipseudomonas graminis. Next base: position 4,324 of record NZ_FOHW01000069.1, read on the forward strand.
TGTTCTCGTAATGGCATGGACCGCGCAGAGCAGGTTGTCTGCCAGATCCTGTTCAGGACTCATTCCAACGGCGCAGACAAGCTTGATTGTCTCCGCCTGCTGCGGTGAAACACCTGTAACCCAGTCCTCCGGCCATTCAAAGCGGTGTTTGTAAAAATTTGCAGCGCCGTTTGCAATGGCTACGTAGCTGAGACCTGACGTCTGGTCGAGCTCTGCTTCCAGCGACATGACGGCTTCCTTGCGTATTGGCTGTCCGTTGAGCTGGTACATCCGCTTTACCATGGAAACAGTCTCGGTAATTGCCGCCTGAAGAAGCACAAACATGGCTCCAAGCAGAACGCCGGCTTCGTCGTACAGCAATTCTGCAGGGTGATCCCAGTATTTGCGCCCCGGATGGCCTAGGTCCCGAAGACGCTCAGACCAAGCATCGAGTGCTCGTTCCGTTAGCACGGCGTGCGACCTGATCACGCTAGAAAGGGGAAACTGGTCTAGTGAATCTTCCAGCCCCTGCACCAATCTCAATGTCCGTGTGTGTGCGTCCAATATGTGCTCCTGTGTGGATACCTGGCTTGACCATCACCATGTCGGCACCCTTAGCCAAATCTGCCGCGACCTCATGCAGCGCCTCGTGACCATTGGCCGGATCCATTTGATAGGACGCCTTGTTCGCCTTGCCCAAGTTCAAAGCCGAGCCGACAGCGTCTCGAAATGGGCCGTAGTAGGCACTGGCGTACTTGGCTGAATAAGCCATGATTCTCACGTTCAAGTGCACGGCCAACTCGAGTGCTTCACGCATGGCCCGCACTCGAGTGCTTCACGCATGGCCCGCACTCGACCATCCATCATGTCCGAAGGCGCTACCACCTGAGCACCTGCCTCAGCATGTGGCAGTGTTTGTTTGACCAATGCCTCAACTGTTATGTCGTTTTGCACGTAGCCGCTGTCGTCGAGAATGCCGCCTGGCCGTGTGTAGTAAACGGATCCAATGCAACGTCGGTGATGATCCCCAGTTCAGGATAACGGGCGCGTAAAGCTCGGGTCGCACGTTGAGCAATCCCATTGGGATTCCACGCTTCGGCTGCGTCCAGAGATTTCTTGTCGGCCGGGGTCACAGGAAACAACGCAAGGGCGGGTACCTAGCCCCGCATAGCCAAGACATGGTGTGCACTTAAATTTTAAGTGGGCACCAGTTCTAGACTCTTAGTCGTTAGGCTGAAAGAGGCTGCCGTCGTCGTTTAGGGGCCGAAAATAACCTTTTATGCAGCTAATTTCGCGTACACAGATCTGAATGTGAGTTTTTTGTCTAAAGCTCGTCCCTGGGTAAAGCTGTTCTCCTTCATTGAAGGGGGATCGAACAGTCTCATATGAGGGCAGATCAAATTTAGCGCGGGCTGCATGCATATTCTGAAATACAGCGCAGTCCAAGTGACGTTTCAGCAAGTCTAAGTCGCCTTCGAAACCAGCTTTGTTTACTGGAAGGGGATTTCCGGTAGCGCCAGCGGTTGCTTTTAGTAGCTCGAAAGCCCCACTGAGCTCAAGCAAGGCGCCTTCCTCTGTCAAATTGAAGCAAAATCCAAGATCGATAACTGCTCCAATAACATAAGGGTCTTTGATCGATCCTTTCCCGCGCTTAACGTAGCGTTTGATGCTTTCGGCGTAGCTCAGGGCGCGCTCTGGGCTATTTTCCCAAAAATAAACGCCCTGTCCGAGCCAATCGTAGTCGTTGGTACTTGGTTTTAGCGGTTCGCCAGCCAGCACTGACTCCGCGACTTCGCGGTCACACCCATGAAACCCTAAAACGAACGAAGGAAGAAGTTGATACATTTATCGATAGGCTGCCGTGAGCTCACCTGAGGCGGTGTACACACCCGTCTTCTTCCCAAAGACCTTGGCTTCCTCCGGATCCTGCGAAAGGAGTTGAGCCAGCTGCCTCATGCGTCGAGCAGCTTCAAAATGGGAGTTGTGCATCCGCTTGGACGAAGCAACCGCTTTCGCCATAGGTGCCTTCGATTTGGCGGCAGATTTAGGGGCAATAGCTGGCTTGGCAGCAACCTTCGGTTTGGCGACAGCATCTGGCTTGGTAGCAGCCTTCGGTTTGGCGGCAGCAGCCGGCTTGGTAGCAGCCTTCGGTTTGGCGGCAGCAGCTGGCTTGGTAGCGGCCGTCGGATTAGCTGCGGCAGCTTTCGCTGAGTTGACAGCATCGGCTTCCAGGACTTTTGCCTCACGGTCTTTCATGGCTGCCACCCTAGGTTTTTCTTGGCCATTTTGACCTCCTTTGGGGGTCAACTTCTAAGTAATGATCTTATAGCCAGATCGATAAAATGTCAGCCACATTGACACGTGGCCATGCTTACGGCTCGAAAATGAAGCGATAGCCGAGTTCTCAAGTGGGCCGACCTCAGACGTCGCTTCAGGCAATTACATTGCTTTAAACCTTCCTTTCAGCTGTAGCACTCGGGCTGCTTTGGTAAAATCCACGGCATGACTTCCTTGCCTGATCTCGACCAAATGACTCCCGAACAACTGCGCACGCTTGCTGCGCAGTTGATATCCAAGGTCGACGCTCAGAGCCGAAAGATCCATCGGGATGAGACGATCATCGAGCAGCTCAGCCCGGCGCAAGGCGGTCTGCTCGATGACCTGCTCAATACCGACCTTGAAGCCATCGAGACCGAACTAAAAGCCTTCTCCGGCCCCCGCCCCCGCCCAGGCAGAATCACGCTAGCAACCCAAGCGTGCGCCGTTGTCACCGCAGTTCCCACGCACTGTGTCCACCATGAGCCGGACAACACCCAGTGCACCTGCGGCTGTGTTCACCGACGCTGAAGCGTCTGAGATACACCTACGTTCTATACCAATCAGGAAGGACCTGGTGAATCAATTCATAAAGCTGAGCAAAGCCCTCTTGTTCCAACTTGCCCTGTAGCATAAAAGGAGGGAGTTGCTGATGTACCACCGCTACCAACGCCTCGGAGGCTTGGTGGGTTTCAGTCAAATACTTGGACGTTTGACTAGAACTCATGCCCTCAAAGCCGTACTCAAAAACCAGGGTGTATAAATTCTGTTGGCGAAAAGGCGCGGGCGGATGCGTCATTTCTCGGTAGTCGATGTACATCCAGTCCTGCCTGTCCATCATATGAAAATATAAATGGGTGACGTGTAGCAGGAAGCGGTTTACCTCGTATTCATCCCCGAGCAATTTAGCCTTCAGCAGCTGACAAGCTGGCTCAGACGCTTTGACCTGCATTTCTCTGGTAATGATTTCGCGCAGTCTGAGAAACGCGAAATTGTCGGCCAGAAGTTCGCGTGCCTGGTTTGGAATAGATTGAGCAATCGGCAGCAAACCGGGGTTCGCCGCATCGAGTTCACAGCAGTCTACTCCACCTGTAACGAAGCGTTTGCCATGCCGATGGTAGACATGACCTATCTCATGGAGGGTGACAAACCTGGACAGCGTGAGCACCAGATACATAAACAGAACATGACGTTCTGTTTTGGCCTTCCATTTGCCACTTTCTTCTTTCCAGTTCATGAACGGCATCAGGCCATGAATCACCGGGGCCGGCGCGGAGCATTGCTTAGAAGACCAGGTCGGCTCGGCACCCCCTTCGAAGTTCACAAACGCGCCGCTGCTGACGACTCTGGAAGCAAGACGGCAAAACGCGTTAAACATCCCGCCGTACATCACAACCAGACGGCTGGGGTAGAGAATCACGGCCTGCACGGAAGTCCCGATGCTGAAAATGAATTGCAGAGGGTCGTCCGGTAGGCATTCCCTGCAAAGCTGCGCAAGATCAGCCTCGCACAGCGTGAACCAAGGGTTATCCGCAACATCTTCCGGGATGAGCCGAGCATCCAATTTCGCGCGTTGAAGTGCCTCGTCGACATCCATGCCACTTACTCCTTGAAGATACTGAATCAGCGATAGGGTCTGGTACGTTCTGTCGCAATGACTTGAGGGGTTAGGGTCCAGACGTTGAGCAATATGCATGGGGGTGCGGGGGGAGGTCAACTGGTTGTGGTAGGGCTCTATTTCGGGGCTTTTGAATTGAAATTGGTCAGGTGAATGGGCTTGACTCGATCACGGCCAGGGGGGAGTTTGATGAAACGACGCCGTAAGCTGAAGACAGATAAGTGGCAGTTAAAGCCCAAATTCGAAACTGAGGCGAGATTGCTGGATCCCACGCGATCAGGAAACCAATCACGATTCCTCGATAGGGCGCTTGAAAAGGGTCGAGAGTTCGAGCCTATAGGACGTCTTGCGGGGCCGTAAGCATTCGTTAACTTAGCGGATAGTGAACTGGTCAAGTAATTCTGGACACCCGTTTAGGTTTTCAAGCAGCCGCTCCCTCCGCAGCCACAGGCGACCTGTAGCCGTTGTAGCTGTGGGGCCGACGGCTGTTGTAACGCATGACATAACGCTGCACGTCCAACTGTGCTTCATGCGCTGACGAATATCCTTCTTTAGGCACCCATTCCGATTTTAGGCTGCCAAAAAATCGCTCCATCGGGGCGTTATCCCAGCACTCGCCTTTGCGACTCATGCTCTGCCTTAAGCCATGGGTCACCAGCTCATTACGGAATTTATGGCTGGTGTACTGACAGCCCTGGTCTGAGTGAAACAGCACGTCCTTAGGGCGCCCGCGAAGCTCAA
>NZ_FOHW01000030.1 GCF_900111735.1 Pseudomonas graminis
CGAGCCGCATGGATGCGGCGAGAGCGCCGTCAGGACATGGATGTCCGTTCGGCGCGGGCCCACGGAGCGTCGTCGGAGTGAGGGAACCCGACGAAGTCGGGCCAAATCAGGAGCAGGCACTTTTGCTTACTTTTGGTGCTTTTCAAAAGTAAGTCGCCGAAGGCGAAACAGTCTGCCCCCAGGCAGACGCCCTTGATCTTAAGGATCTTGAATTACTGCAAAGCATCGCTGAGATGCCCCAACCCCGCCAACTCCAGCTCCTGCCGACGAATACTGTCCAGACTCACCGCCGCCCCCTGCGCATCCGGCACCGCATGCCAAACCACAAAATCCCGCTGCACATCCAAAAACAGAAAGAAATCGTTAAACAACTCCGCCTGGGAAAAACGCCGCTCCAACGCATCGCGCAACTGCTCCGGGCGCAAGGCGCGGCCCTCGATATGCAGCGCAATGCCCCAGTCCCGGTGCTCACGTCGACTGACAAACGCCACGCCCGCAGCCACCGGCCAGATCGCCGCACGCTCGGCGGCGACATGGGCATAAAACGCTGATTTTTCCGATACCCGAATCATGCTCAGTCCTTCAATGGCACCACAGTAAAATCCTGCTCATGGTCACGCTCATCAATCCCCTGACGCATGTCCGGCGGCCACCAGATCACCAGCTCCCGGTCATTGGAATCCGGCCGTTTGCACGAATAACCCGAACAACCGTGGGTGGCACACCCCGCCAACGTGGCGGTGACCAGAAACAGCAAAAGCAAACCGCGCAGGTTCATCGTGTAGCCCCCTTGAGCAGCGAAGGTCGGTTCTGTTTGGCCTTGCTCGACACCTGCGGCTGGCGCAGGGCGATGTAGATTTCACTCTCTGCCCCCGGCTGCAGCCACGCGTGGGGCCAGGCGCTGACGCCCATCACCCAGCGACCGCCGCAGCGGCTTTCGTCGATGCGCACCGGTTTGCTGGTGGTGTTGCGCGCCACGACCACCGCGACCCCCCAATCCTTGCGGGTAAACCACTGCGAACGCTGGCGATCCATGGTCAGCCCGGTACCCGGATCACACAGGCTGTCGGCTTCGAACGGCAAAGTCTCGCCGCTGTTGAAGCCCACCGGGGTGACGCCGTCGAGCAACTGGGTGAAGGCGTTCTGCACATCGCTACGGGTCGGTTGTTCGCCACCGTCGCGACGCTCCTTGATGCGCTTCATCTGGTCATCGACGTCGTGGGGGTTGCCGTTCTGCACGTAGCGCGCCGGGTTGATCTGATCGCCGATCAGCCGAGGCGTGAGGATGAACAGACGCTCACGCTGGTTCAGCTTGCGGCTGCGGGACTGGAACAGCAGCTTGCCGATCACCGGAATGTCGCCCAGCAGCGGGATTTTGTTGACCTTGTCGGTGGTTTCCAGCCCATGGAATCCGCCGATCACCAGCGAGCCGTGCTCGGCGATCACCGCCTGGGTGCTGACGTTGCCCTTGCGCACAGACGGCTGGTCTTCGTTGATTTGCGAGGTGTCGATCTGGCCGTCCTCGATATCGACGATAAGCTGGACCTGGGACTTGCCGTTCTGGTCCAGAGAGCGCGGAATCACCTGCAAGCTGGTGCCCGCCGTGATGGGCACGATGTCCGCAACCCGCTCGGAAGTGGCGGTGAGGTATTCAGTGCGGCTGAAGTCGATCACCGCCGGCTGGTTTTCCAGGGTCAGGATCGACGGGTTGCCGATCACCGACGCCGCGCCGTTGCCTTCGAGGGCATGCAGGTCGGCCGAAAATTTGCCGGCGTCCTGGATAAACAGCGTGGTGCTGGTGCCCTGCTCGAACAGGTTGGCGCCGCCGCTCACGCTGCCGCCCTTGAAATTCCAGCGGCTGGACAGCTGCGCCAGCTCGTTGCGGTCGATGTCGAGAATCACCGCATCGATCTCGATCAGGTTACGCGGCGTGTCCAGTTGCTTGACCAGCTTCTCGTACATCGCCCGACGCTTGGGCAGGTCGTAGATCAGCACCGAGTTATTGCGCACGTCGGCGCTGACGCGGATCTTCGAACGGCCCTTCTCTTCACTGGAGGACCCGCCGCGTTTGCCACGGGAACCCAGCACCCGGTCCAGCCCCTGTTCGATGGCGCCGGTGTCGAAGCCCTGACCTTGCATGCCGCCATAATTCAGGCCCGACGACGTGGTGCCGCCTCCAGACCCGGCAGCACCACCCTGCCCTTGCAGCAGGTTGACACCGTTGATGGATTCGCCACGGGAGCGGCTTTCCAGCAGCTCCTGAAGAATGCTCGCGACACCGGCGACGGTGAGCTGTTGATCGCGATAGCGAATGGTGCGGTCAGCGGCGTTGGCGTACTTCAGCGGCAGGACCACGACGTCCTGCTTCTCGGCTTTTTCCGGTGCCTCGACCTTCTTGCTGTAACTGCGCACGAAGTCGACGTACTTGGCCGGACCGCGCACCAGCACCACCCCTTCGTCGGGCAATGCACCCCAACCGAAGCGCTTGTCCAGCAGGCCGACATCGGACAGCGCCTGCTGCAGGTCATCGACCGCTTCCGGCGACACTTCGATGCGCGCCGAGGTCTGCTCGCTGGTCGGGCTGATGTACAGGGTTTCGTTGTAGACGAACCACTGGAAGTGGTGCTCCTGACCGAGCCGGTCGAGGAATTCCTGCGGGTTCTGTGCACGAATGCGCCCATCCAGCGTGCCCGGCATCGCCGGCATGTCCAGGCCGATGCCGAACTCCTTGGCGAAGTCTGCCAGGGCAGTCGCCAGTTCGGTCTGCCGCGCGTCGTAGGCGTAGGCGGTGTGTTTCCAGGCGTCAGGCACCGCGGCCAGCGCCGGCGCACCGATGCCGATGCCGATCATCAGCAAAGGCAACCACATTAAGGCCTTGCGCATTTCACACTCCCGGTTGCCAGGTTTTGAGGGTCGAGCGGGACGACGAAGCGGTCGCGCTGCGAATCGAGGTTTGCATGAGGCTGAGCATCGCGGCGCGCTGATTGGCCAGGCGCTCCAGACGTTCGAGCAGTTGCGTGGGATTGCAGGGGTCGGCGACCCAACTGACCAACACCACACAGCGGGTGTCGGGGTCGATGGCGAGTCCGCCCTCGCAGGCACAGGCCACGCCGGCACCGCCCTGGGCGAGTACCGCGTCGAGGCGCTGCGGGTCGCTGCCGTCGTAGGGATCAAGCACATCGAGGCTCAGGCGAATGCCGTTGCCCGAGACGGCGAGTCGCGCGTTGGCATCGTCGATCCAGCAGTCCAGCGGCACGAGCGGACGTCGCTCGCACCACTGAGCAAGGATCGCGCTGAATTCACTGAATTCCATCGATGATCGCTTTGGTGATGCCGTGTTTGGCGCGCAGCCCTTCGTTGAGAATCATGTTGGCGACGTTGGTCTGCTGCGAGGCATCGCTGAACGCCTGGAAGTCTTCCATGGTGCCGCTTTCCGAGGCGGTTTCGGCGGCGTCCTGCATGTCGTCCTGGGCGCGGGAATAGGAGTGATCGAGGTGGTTTTGCAGGGATTTGAAACTGATCATGCCGGTGGCTCCAACTGAGGGATTCAACCCCTGAGTGGAACCTGCGGCCGCTCCGGTTCCATCAACCGTCACATCCGGGTCAAGAAAACCTCATTATTGCGCCGAAGACCCCGCGAGCCCGCGTCGCAGGCTGTCCCAGTCGATGTCGAACGCGCCGTTGGCATCGCTCAGGCGCAGGGTCTGCGGCGCCAGCGCCGGGTCAGCCTTGAGCTGCCAGTGGCCGGCAAAACGGCTGGCCGACAACCACTCGCCGAGGCTGTCGAGCAGGTCGGGATGGGCGCTGAGCACGGCGGTGGTTTCGGCGGTCTGCCCGGCAGCGAGATGCCGCATCAGTGCGCGGCTGCGTTCAGCGAGCGTGGTCTGGTCGAGCAACTCGGCAAGGGCCTCGTTGAGCAACGTTTCCACAGCCTCCATGGATTCCTCGACCAAGGCCAGGCGCTGCTGCTCCAGTTGCTCAAGAAAACCGTTGGCGCTGTTCCAGAAGTGCGCCAGCGCCTGATCCTTTTCGTGCTGCGCCTGGGCGTGGGCAGCGGCAAGCATCTGTTCGGCTTCAGCGCGGGCGTTGTCCAGCACTTCGGCGGCGAGTACGGTACCGGCCAGGTCTTCGCGACGCAGGATGTCGGTGACCAGCACAGCGGATGAAGACAACACGAGACGACGCTTGGCGAGCATGTTCAGCTCCTGAAGGACAATGAGGTAACCGCAATCATCAAGGCGTCGACACCCGCCATAACACCGATTGCCACAGGGTTTGCAGCTTGTTCTCGGGGAGCTTGGCGCACGCCTGCGGCAACACATCTGGCGCCCAGGACAGGCGCAGCCGCGACCAGCAAGGCTCGCCCGCCCAGGCCGCCAGCAAAACGCGCGCATCGCTCACCGAAGGGTCCAGCCACAACCCGGGCCGCAACGCCTTGGCCACCGCGCGGCACCAGGGCTCATGCACCTGCCCGGCATCGTCAGCACTCGCCTGCCCGCCTTGGCCGAAACAGATTCGGCCCGCCAGGGACAACGCCCGTTGCTGCTGGGTGTCATCCAGTTGCAGCCATTGCATCAGCGATTCAACGGGCGGCGGCTGGCTCGGGACCACGCCGACGCTGTGCAGAAACACGTCGTGGCGAGTGCCGAGCAATTCGGTGCAGTCCTCGCGGGTCATGCCGCAATGGTCGGCGAACACGTCGATCCAGTCGGCATGGGCCCATTCCCAGGGCGCGCACCACCAGCGAATCCAGTGCTCCTCGGCGCTGAGCATTACGCCCGCACCGGCATGCTCGTCCGTGCACCCCGGCGCAGGCCGATCCGTTGCAACAGCGCGTCACGCCAGTCGCCACGCAGCACCAGGACGATCAACGCAATCAACAGCAGCGCGGCAAACGGCGCGAGCCACAGCATGCGATTCCAGAAGCCGAGGTTGGCGCTGTCGATCAGGAACGGCCCGAAATTCACCAGCCGTTCGGTGTCCTGAAACTCCGCCGCCGGCACGAACACGATGGCGAATTTCTTCGAATCCAGGGGCTCGCCGGACATGCCGGGAATGCTGCTGGCGACCATTTGCTGAATTCGCCCGCGCACGCTGTCGGGGTCGAGGGCCGCAGTGTGTTTGATGAACACCGCCGCCGACGCTGGCTGCACCGGTTCGCCCGGCGCGATGCGCTCGGGCAGCACGACATGCACGCGGGCGACGATCACCCCGTCGATCTGCGACAGCGTCGCCTCCAGCTCCTGGGACAAGGCGTAGATGTACCGCGCGCGCTCTTCCAGCGGCGTGGAAATCACCCCTTCCTTCTTGAAGATTTCACCCAGGCTGGTGCGCGATCGATGGGGCAGGCCAGCGGCATCGAGGATCCGCACCGCGCGATTGATCTCGGCGGTCGGCACGCTGATGACCACGCCGGTCTTCTCGCTGCGCTTGCGCGCATCAATGTGCTGGTCGGCGAGGCTGGCGATCACGTCATTGGAATCCTGCTCGGACATCCCGGTGAACAGGTCCGTGTCATCGCTGCAACCGCTGAGCAGCAGCATCAGGCAGATCAGTCCCGCAGTCAGGTATTTCACGGCATGCCTCTACTGCAGGTTGGTCAGTTTATCGAGGGCCTGGGCGCTCTTGCTGACGACTTTGGTGGTCAGCGCCATCTGCAGCGAATACTGCGACAGCGACCGGCTCATCTGGGAAATTTCCAGCGGGTCGTCGGTGGTGGACGCCCGTTTCATCTTGCGCGCCGCTTGCTGCGACAGCTTGTCGGTGGCGCCAAGACGGTCCGACAGCGCGCTGGCGATCTGTTCGGACAAATGACTTTGCTGCGTCGACAGTTCAGGGCGCATGGCGGCGTTGAACAGATCGACGTCCGCCTGCGAAGGCCCGCTGACCAATCCCTGATCCAGGCGCGGCTCAAGATCGGTGGACGGCGATTTGAGTTGGTTGACATTGGAAAGGGTCACGGGGGTTCTCCGGCAGACGGTGTCGAGGGGCGCAGCTGGGTTCAGGACAGGCTATTGCTGGTGTTGCCGCCGCCCACCAATGCCGAGACAAGGGCGGAAGCAGCCTGGGCCAGCATGTTTTGCTGATCGTGTTGGGCGAACGGGTTTTGCCCGCCTGCGCCATTGACGCCGGCACCGTTCTGTTCAGCTTCCAGGCCTTTTTTGATCAGGCCGCTGAGCAGTTGCCCCAGGTCCTGGGTCACGCTATTACCGGCACCGCCCGACTGAGACGCGTCGTTCATCGGCGTGCCGAGGCCGCCGCCGACGCTGGCATTGACGCCCTTCTGCAGCAGATCGCCCAGCAGTTGGCCGAGGTCTTGATTCACGCTGTTCGGAGTCTGCGCAGCGCCGCCCGATGGGTCGGAGGGAGAAAGGCTGCCGACCGGGTTACCCAGTGGCGATCCGCTGCCGGCATCACTGAGGCCGCTTTGTTGCTGGCCGAGTTGACCACCCAGAGAGTCGAGCGCAGAACGGAAGTCAGCGGTCTCTTTGCCGTCGAGGAAGTTGTCGCCCTCAGCCGTGAGTTCGTTCTTCCAGGAGCCCGAGTCCGGTGCCGGGAATCTGACCGGATCCTGGGCCGTGCGCTGGTCCATGAATTCGGCGATTTTTTCCAGCAGCGGCATGTCGTCTTTGGAGAAGGTCGTGCCCTTGTCCGTCTTGGTCAGCAGATCATCCAGGGACGCCTTGGCCAGCCCGTTGAGGGTCTGCGACATCAAGTCCGGTGCGCCGGCACCCGCCTGACCAGCATCGGCGGCAGCACCAAAGTTGTCGCCCAGCTTGTCTTTGATCAGGTCGCCCAGCGCGGCCTTGATCATGTCCGGGCTGCCGCCGGCCAGGGACGCCAACGGGTTGTTCTTCTGCATCTGCTTGCCGACCATCTGGCCCAGCGGCGATTCCTTGTCCAGGTGCCCGCCTTTGGTCAGCGCCTGAGCGAGCTGATCGATGACGTCCTTGAGCGACTGCGAGGTCTTGTCGCCGCCTGACGTCGGCTGGGAAGCCACGGTGCCGATGTGCAGGTTTTGCAGCGGACTGGTATTGGCATTGAGACTTAGCATGAAACCTCCATCCTTAGGTGGATGCCCCCCTTTTCAGGGGGCGCTCGGACCGATCAGTAGCTGATGCCCTTGGCGTTCTGCGCCTCGGCACTGATCGCCTTGTTGGCGCTGTCTTCCTTGCCGGAGCGGATAGCGCTGAGGACGTCGTTGGTCTGCTTGCGGATGTCGGCTTCGGTCTGCATGGCAATCAGGCGCGCCTGGCTTGCATCGGCCTTTTCGGTGGCGGCGTTCTGTGCCGCTTCGGCCTTGGAAGGGGCGGCGGACTCGGTGATCTGGTTTTCCTGCTGGACTTTGGTCACAGCGTTGGCGCCCTGCTGGGTCACCTGCCCGGCGCCAGTGATAAAGCTGTTGGCGAGGCCACCGACCATTGCTATTGGATTTGGCATGTCGAACACTCCTGAGTCATCACCAGCGAAAGTGCTTGGTGCCAATGGGTGGCCCGGACCTCAGGATCGGTTCCCATGTCGCTCAATAAAGTTCGTAGCAGGCGGGGACGCTGCGGATCTGGCCGTTTGAACGCAGGGTGTGTCGCCAGAGAAAGCGGGATTAACGGAGGTCAGACGTCAAGTTCTTTCATGCGGTGGTAGAGCGTCCGACGGGGGATTTCGAGCTCCTGACTCACGGCATCGACGCTGTTGTTGTGGCGCTTGAGCGCGGCTTGAATCAGCGCTTTTTCGATGACCCGCAACTGCGATTTCAGGCCTGATGATTCGCCCTCTTCGCTGGCCTCTCCGCCCAGCAGCGGAAAACCCATCACGTGACGCTTGGCCGCTGATTTCAGTTCGCGAATATTGCCGGGCCAGTCGTGGTTGAGCAGGACGTGGCGCAGCACGCCAGTGGTCTCGGGCACCGGAATACCCGATTCCTGCGCCGCCGCCTCAGCAAAACGCGCGAACAGCGGCAGGATGCGTGCCCTCTGCTCGCGCAAGGGCGCCAGGGTCACGGTCAAGACGTTCAAGCGGAAATACAGGTCCCGGCGAAAGCGCCCCTGCTCGACCATCTCGTCAAGGGAGCGCTGGGCCGAGGCGATGACGCAGACGTCCAGGGCAATCGGCGATGTCGAGCCGAGCCGCTCGACCGAACGTGTTTCCAGCACCCGCAGGAGTTTGGCTTGCAGGCTCAGGGGCATGCTGTCGATCTCGTCGAGGTACAACGTGCCGCCCTGAGCGGCTTCGATGTAGCCGACCCGCGCCCGATCCGCACCGGTGTAGGCGCCGCTGACCACGCCGAACAGTTCGCTCTCGGCCAGGGATTCCGGAATGGCCGCGCAGTTCATCGCGACCAGCCGGCCCTTGCGCCCGGACAGCGCGTGGATCCGGCTGGCGACGGTGTCCTTGCCAGTGCCGGTCTCGCCCGACAGCAGCAGGTCGATCCCCAAATGACCGAGACTGCGGGCAACCACGCGCAGGTTCGGCACCTGGTGGTCGTCCTCCAGTTGCTCATCGAATAACTCGTACACACTCATCCACGACCTCTGGTAGTTCAGGGTTACGCGACATTGGCTGCGCGAGATTGGCTGCGAAGTGAGTGGGACCGGCTTTAGCCGGGAAGAGGCCAGTGTGAGCGTCACCAGATGTGTGGTGTAACGCCTGACGCCTTCCCGGCTAAAGCCGATCCCTCTAAATCAGGACCGCTTCATCCGCATCATTCATCCCCAGCTCTTTCATCCGGTGATACAAGGTGCGCCGGGGAATTTCGAGCTCCTGCACTACCGCTTCCAGGCTGTGTTTGTGACGCTTGAGTGCGTCCTCGATGAGCATTCTTTCGATGACCCGCAGTTGGGTCTTCAGGCCGGTTTCCAGATCACGGTCCGCAGGCGCATCACCGCCCAGCAGCGGGAACCCCAGCACAAATCGTTTGGCCGCAGACTTCAACTCGCGAATGTTGCCAGGCCATGAATGGCTGAGGAGCAACTGCACCAGACGATTGTCCAGCTCCGCGACCGGGCAGCCAAAATCGGCGGCGACTTGCTGGGTGAACTGGTCGAACAATGGCAGGATCTGTTCGCGACGCTTGCGCAAGGCTGGCATTTGAATGGTCAGCACATTGAGCCGGAAAAACAGATCGCGACGAAAAAGCCCTTGTTCCACGAGTTCATCCAGAGGGCGCTGCGCCGAGGCGATGACCCGAAGATCCACCGGTATGAAATCGGTCGAACCCAGTCGCTCGATGCCCCGGGTTTCCAGAATCCGCAGCAGCTTAGCCTGCAGGCTCAACGGCATGCTGTCGATTTCGTCCAGATACAGCGTGCCACCACAGGCCGCCTCGATGTACCCCTCACGGGATCGGCTGACGCCGGTATAAGCGCCGTTGACCACCCCGAACAGCTGACTTTCCGCCAGGGATTCCGGAATCGCCGCGCAGTTCATGCCAATGAAAGAACCTGTCCGCCCGGACAAGTCATGAATACGTTTGGCCAGTGTATCTTTGCCTGTTCCTGTCTCCCCGCACAGCAGCAGATCCATACTCAGGTTTGCGGTATTCAATGCTATTTGCTGGATATCCAGCGCCACATTTTCAGGCTGACACGAACAGTCGCTCACATCGATTTCTTCTTTCATCGATACCTCTCGTAGTGGGAGCAAGCGATTTATTAATACCACGCATTACAAAGGCAGCAATAATTAAATTTAGTTCCCCGACGACGTGAGGGCTACTTCACGACGATTCAGTGATATCACTTTGACTTTATTGACGACGACAACTAATTATTCGCAAAACATTCAAACGACTATTTAAAATTATCCCTTGCCCCCGACTGGACGCTGACTTACCCGGGTCGCCAAAAGGCCCGAACTGCTTCGTGCATGCATCACAATAGCTTAACAATCATCAGGTTATGCTCTGCCATGGTGCATTCCGTCTCCCTCTGCCGGGTCTTCCTGACCGTCGCGCGGCGGTTGACAATTCAGCTCGCTTATTAGTGCACTTCCAGACCTGGTTGAACTTGATCGTGCGCGATGGGCCGCCGTCTATTAAACATCCGCCCCTGCCCACTACTAACGAGAACTAACTTACTCGCCAGACTTATGCAGCACAGCTTCCGATAACTTATATAACGCGACATACACTGTTGAAGTTACTCAATCACTTGCCTGTGTCTTGTTAGTTTCGAGCGCCACTAGTTTAACTACGTTCGGAAATCCGACCGTTTTAACTCGGTTTTCCGAACATGATTTACTGTACTCCCGCGTATAGGTCCAGACCCCTTGAGTTTAGCGGGTCGGGCATATCGCGCGTTCTGATCTGGACGATTAAACCCACGGCAAAGGTTTGCGCATCAATGCTGATTCCATAATAGGATCCAACTAATCGTTGTCGCCGAAGATGAGTTATCAGGCACTGCTCACCGAGCCGAAGCACTCATCCACCTGTCACAGCGGATGTTTCTAATTGTGTCTTCGGCGGCGACTGGCCACGATGTATCAGCGCTTTTACACAACGCTGGAAAAGTTTGGTGAAATTTTCGTTAATTGATTGTGCGGACAGGTCTCACCCGGCTGGCTCGGGCCCATGGGGCGTGCAAACCAGGCGTGCAGAATGGTATCCGAATCGACACACGGCGAGCCTGTTGCTGCCAAAAAAGGGCCTGAGGCGGACAACTCAAGGGGTCAAGCGTGGTGTCAGGGACGCACGATGCCCGCTGACGCCGTGGCAGTACTGACCGCCAGTGCCTCGTTACCGTGCATGACGTCGTCGGTCATTTTGTCCACGGTGGCGGAAAGCTGCTCGAACTGGTCGCGAGGCACCAGCAGGCGAGAGGGTCCGTCGGCGGTTTTCTTGCGCAGAAATGCCGGGTTGAGATTCAACAGCACCGAGCGATCAATGCCGGCAGTGACGGCAAGGCGCTCCAGATCCACCGGCCGCGCCAGCTCCAGCACCGTGAAATACGGCGCGTTGGCCACCGGGCTCAGCTTTACGCCATAGGTCTCGGGCTCGCGCACCAGCAACGACAGCGCCAGCAGGCGCGGCACGTAATCCTGGGTTTCCTTTGGCAGGCTCAGGTGCCAGTAATCGGTCGGCAGCCCTCGCCGCTGATTCGCGTCGATGGCCCGGCTTACTGTGCCCTCTCCCGCGTTATAGGCCGCCATCGCCAGCAACCAGTCGCCGCCGAACTGGCTGTGCAGACGCGTCAGGTAATCCATCGCCGCTTTGCTGGAGGCCACCACGTCCCGACGGCCGTCGTACCAGGCGGTCTGGCGCAGGTCGAAGTCACGCCCGGTGGCCGCCATGAACTGCCACAGCCCGGCCGCGTCGCGGATCGAATTGGCTTTAGGGTTGTAGGCGCTTTCGATGATCGGCAACAAGGCCAGCTCTGCCGGCATTGCGCGTTGATCGAGGGTTTCGACGATGAAGTGCAAATACGGGCTGGCCCGCTGGCTGGCATTGCGGATGAACCCTGCATTACCGAGAAGCCAGTTGCGCTGGCGCACGATGCGTTCATTGACGCCGTTGTCGTCGGCCAGACGGAAATCCTGTCCCATGCGCTGCCAGATATCACTGCCGTCGTAGGGTTGCGCCGGCCGCGAATACGCCACCGCCTCAACGCTGCGATTAAGGCCCGCGACCAGCCGCGGCGTGCGTTCGGTGCTTGCCTCGGGCGGGCCGTAAGACTGGCAACCGGCACACAAGATCGCGACGGTCAGTGAAGCGATGCGCATCGGTCGAACGATACGCAGAGCGCCCGAATACGGGCGGGAGGCAGGCGGCATGGGAGGTCATCCTGAGAGGTTTATGCTGTGTGGCACGGTTGCCTGAACGGTTCCGTGGCGAGGGGCTGAATAGCGGAAATTACCCTTCGGTCGGACTGACAACGCCGACCGAAGCGGGTGAGCAATGCACTCACGTCGGGCGATAGCTGCCCGCACCCGGGGCCGCCATGCCCCTCAATGACGGCGTGTCGCGCTCGGCAGTCAATTGCCCCTCAAGTTTGTATCCCACCGGCGCCTGCTGGGCTTCGGCGTAGTCGAAGGTGATCTCGCCGCGCAGCCGCTCGACACTCAGGTTGCTGCCGCTGCGGAAGTTGGTCCAGATCCCGGGCAAGGTGAACGAGTCCTCTTTGGCGGCGTTGCGGAACACCGAAATGCTCTTGATCCGCAGGTTTTGTTCGTCGTCCAGAATCGCCTTCAACGTGGCGTCGGTGAGGGTCCCGGCGATGGCCTGCTGATCAATCGTGGCCTTCGCGTCGTCCGTCACTTCCAGCTTGATCTCCGCCCGGGTAGTGCCCCTGCGGTCCTGAAGCTCCTTCACCAGCCCGGCCAGTTGGGGGTCCTGACTCATCAACCCGGCGATTCTCTCGGCATTGCCCGAGTTGGTCGTTCCCCCCAGCCAGACGCGCACCGGATCAGTGGCGCGCTTGCTGTTGCTGGCGCGGTCGATGCGGTTGACGTTGCTCTGTTTGGTGGTGAAATCCATGGTCGTCATCAGCCGCGTGTTCTGATCCGCCGCCTTGTCCTGGCGCCGGGTCTGGCTGAGGCTGTTGAGCGCGGCGTACTGAGCGTTGGTCAACGGTTCGGCGGGCGGGATCGCCACGGTGGCGTAGGTCGACGCCAGCGCTTCCAGTTGCGCCTTTGCGTCCTTGCCCGACAGGTCCGGCGCATCGATCAACGGAAACGCCTTTTCCAGCGTGCTGGCGAGCGCTTTGGTCTCGGCCGGCAGTAACGGCAACGTGTCCTTGAAACGGATATCGAACGCTTTGCCGGTCTTGTTTTCCACCACCACGCTGGCGGTGACACCCGTCGGCACCCCGCCCGACAGAAACACGCGATTAGGCTGCGAGCTGAACGCAGCATCGAACAACCGCGCGTAGGCGGTCGCGCCGCCCTTCTCCAGAAAACGTACCCTGTTGTCGGTCCGGATGTCCGTGCGCAAACCGTCCGATCCGCGCCCTTTCACTCGCTCGCGCTCGTAGCTGGCGAGGTTGGCGGTGCCCACAGCACCAGCGGAAAGACGCATGAAGCCCTTGACCGGCTTCGCGCCGATCTGCCCTGCATTGAGCCGGTATTCAGCGCCGAGGTTCAGGTCTATATCGGCGTTGTGCTTGGTGCCGGTGCGCAGTTCCTGCTCGGCGCTTTCATCCAGGAAAGACAGTGGGTGCAGCCGGCTGGCCACCGCCCCCTGCGCGTCGCTGCTTTTTTGCAACGGTGTGCTGGTCAGGTCCCGCACGAAGCCTTCGATGTCCTCGTCGCGCACGAAGAAACTCAGCGCGTTGCTCTGGGTGTATTTGTATTTGAGGTCGGCGCTGACGCCCATCCAGCTGCCGTTCTGTATCAGGTTGGCGGAGGTGTCCTGTTTCGGCGCGGCGTGATCGGCAAACCCGGCACCGAAGCCGATGTTGCCGCCACCGGCCACGGCGCCGTCGCGGTTCATCGAGACCTTGAGCCCGCGCTCGTAGCGGGTAAAGGTCAGGCCGTAGGTGCGCTCCGGCTCGACGTTGACCCGTCCGCCGAGATACGCCGGCCCGGTGACCGGACCACTGACGCCGGCGGTGACGTTGCCGGCATAGTTGCGGCTTATTTTCAAGTTCTCCCGGGGTTTGAGCTGACGCAGTGCCGTGCTCAGTTCTTCGCTCATGCGCGCAGGCGGGACGTCCATTCCGGCGCGCAGGTTCTGCGTCATCGGATGCTTTTCATCACGGAAGTATTTGAGCATGGTCTTGCTGGCGTCGTAGCTGGCCTCGAGTTCCGTGTGGCTGCGAAACCCGGCGTCGGTGTATTTCTTCAGCGGCGCGTTGGCGTATTCCTTCGCGTAAGTCTGCTCCAGGGTATTGGCCACGCCATCGAGCAGCGCGTTCGAAGTATTGCCTTCGCGGGCCGCCGCCGTGAGCAGATCAAGCTGCTGATTCAACTGAAAGAGCACATCGGCGTTGAGCGCCAGCCGCGCCTTGACCAGCGCCTGCGCATCGCCCCTGTCACGGTCCCCATCGGGCTTGCGATGGCCGACCTGAAAGCGCTGGGACGTCAGCTGTTCAAGCAACCCGTTCAACGGTGTATCGGTCACGCCGGAAACCGCCAGGGAGTGCGCCAACCCGGCCACCATGTCGTTGGCAACCGGTTTCGACGGCATGAACGTCGGGTTGTCCTGCCCGTCGCTCGTCAGGACACCATGGTCCTGGGCCAGGGAGCGCAGCAGCCGCTCGGTGTCTTCGGCAACCGCCTGGGTGGCTTGCTCGATGACGTCGGCGAGCAGATCAGCCTTGGGATTGTTGATGAACGCGCCATTGCCGCGAATCTGCTCCAGCCGCGCGCTCATCGCCGGCACCCTGGCCGTGGGCCTCATCCTCCAGCGTTGATCCAGCCGCGCCAGCATGTCCGATTCGGTTTGATAGACATCCGCCAGGCCTTTGCGGCCCTTGAAAACATGGGTGGCCTTGTCGAACGGCTTGCGCAGGCCCGCCCCGACGCGCAAGTGCGACCTCAGGTAGCTCAATGGGCCGGGCGTGGCTTCCTTGGGCGTGACCGTTTCCATATTGGACCGGCCCAGCACGGCGGCGTTGACCTTGAGGTTGCCGCGGCGGGTGAAACCTCCGAGGGCGTGCTCGCGTTCGGCCAGGCGTTGATGCAAATCATGCTGCCGCGTCAGCCTGGGGTTCTGTGGCGCTTTCGCAGTCAGGCTGCCGTCGGCATTCAATTGCTGTTCGGTGGTGCCATGCTTCACCAGCAAGGCGCCATCGGGGGCCGTGCGAATGCTGTCCAGCGAGACGCCCGCTGGCAGATTCGGCTCAACCAGGCTCCACGCGGACTGATCCTGGTGATGAACACCCAGGCCCTGTTTTCCGCCCTGCCAGTGTTGCGCCGCCATGCGAAACAGCGCGCCGGCCTTGAGTACGTAAAGATCGCCGCCTGCGATGGTCATGTCCTGAATGTGGCGCTGGTCGACCTCATGGGGATCCGGAATGCCCAGCGTCTCGTCGTCGCCAAATCCCGGCAACGGCGGCAGTGCCTGACGCGTGCCTTTCTGGTCGTGGGTGCGCAGGTGTCCGTCGCTCAGGGTGACGTAGCGATCATCGTTGAGCACCGCGATTTTTTCCGCGACAACGTCGTGGGCGCCACGCAACGTCGCGCCCGCCTTTACCTCAGTGCCATGGCCGGTGGTGAGGTCCGGTCCGCTGCCCATCGTCCGCGACAACGCCTGGGCCTGCACGGCCAGACGCTTGACCGCGCCTTCTTTATCGACCACGTAGGCGAAGCCGTCGTTGCCCTGATGCAGGTCTTGCAGACTCGACTCCGAACCTTTGCTCCACTCGTCGGTTCTCGGGTCTTGCACCAATAACTGACCGTCCTTGTGCGCCACGCTGCCGCCGTCCAGATGAATCATCTCGTGGGCGTCTGGCACCAACGCCGGCAAATTCTGCTGCCTGACCACTGCGGTTGATTGACTGAGATTCCAGCCGGGCACGAAATCACCCTTCGTGGCGTCCCATTGAGCGGTGTGCTCCTTGCCATGGGCGTCCTTGAACCGCGCGTTCAGATTGCCGGTCTGGTCATTGAACAGACCGCTGAAGGTCAGCTTGCCAAACTCCGCGACCGCCAACTCCCTCGCAGCGTGGGGCTGTAGATTGAGCGAGTCCGGCCACTGTTCACCGGTGGGCAACCGACCTTTGTGCAAACGCCCGCCGCCGTCGACCATCAGCAGATGTGGCCCGGCGACGCCGATGGCTGAAGGCTTGTCGGCTTTTTTATCACCCAAGGGCGCGTTGTTGAGGGTCAGTTCCGTGGAGCGACCTTCCGGCTCCTCCAGATGAACGGCCCCGTCGTGTGTCGACACACCGAGCAACTCATTGCCCCGTACCGCCGTCGCACTGACCGGATGAGCAAACATCACGCGCGTTGGCTGACCGTCACCCAGCTTCCAGACAACGCCTGCTTCATCGAGGGCGTGGACATCGTTGCCATCAAGGCTCAATGATTTGAACGTGCCCTCGTGGCCATCGGGCACGCCGGCGGCATGCCAACTGGCGTCGCCGCCAAAGCGAAAAAGCTGCTTGTCATGAAGGGTCCAGACGTCCCTGCCAGCGCCTTCGAAGATGCCGCTTTTCTGAGCCAGATGCCCCTTGTCGAAGGGTATCGCCGGCGCCACGCCGCCGGTGCGATGAGGCCTGGAAGCAACATAGGCATGGACCGTATGCGCGGACGCATCGGCCCTGACGGCAAAGCCCTGGGCGTCGATCAACTGACCGCCAGGATGCTTCGTAAACGACTGGCCCGGCTTGTTGAGGATCTCGCTCAACAGACGCTGTTCGTTGTCCAGCCCTCCAATGCGCCCTCTATCGCTGACCTCCACCCGCCCCTGGGCATTGACCGCCAGGTCGAGACGCGTCGGCGGGTCTAACGGCTGCAGGGCAACGCCGGGGTTTTGCCCGGCGGCGGGCTGCTGCGGGCCGTCATGGCGGCGAAAGACCGAGGCACCGAAGTGTTGAAGCGATCGCAACGGGTTATCAAAACGCATGAGCAGACATTCCATGGAAGCGTCCGCCTGAGTGGCTGCCGCCCCCCAGCGGGTTCCCTCCGGATTGAGCCTTTGCCCCTGCCCCCTTGCCTGTTCTCTATAACAGAGGCCCGCCCCTCACGAATGCATCACCTTGTCGTGATCGCGAACGCTGTATTTCACCACGCCCCAGATCAACAGCTCGTCGCCTTCCATGACGTAGCGCGGCGGGTATTTAGTGTTCTCGGATTTGAGGATGACCTCGTTGCCCCGCATGTGCAGGCGCTTGCAGACCGGCTCGGTATTCAGCGCAGCGATGACGATGTCGCCGTGCTCGGCATAGAGGCTGCGGTCGACGATCACCAGGTCGCCGCAATAGATGCCCGCGCCCTGCATGCTGTCGCCTTCTATTTTTACGAGATAGACATGGGGCGCGCGAATATCGAACAGCTCGTCCAGGGAGATATGCCGCTCGATGTGATCGGCCGCCGGCGAGGGAAAACCTGCCGGCACTTGAAAGGCATAAAGGGGGAACCGCTCGCCCGCCGCCGACAACCGGCCAAGGATGGTGACACTCATGGGACTGACCTTGTGTTTGTTAACTGTACGTATATACAGTTAACGTTCTCAGCCGCGTGCGGTCAATCTTGTAAGCAGGAAAATTCGACGGGTGACACATGTGCGGACGCTACTCGATCTACGAGCCAATGGACCATTACCTCAAGACGCTGGCGCCAGAGCAGCTGGTCATCAACGGCTACGATCTCTGGCCCATCGAGCGTTACAACGTGGCGCCGACCACCCGCGTTGAAATCATCCGGCCGGTCGCTGACGGCCTGAGCGTCGACAAAGTACGCTGGGGCTGGTCGCCCCACTGGGCAAAAGGCAAACGGCCCGACCCGATCAATGCGCGGGTCGAAACGGTGATGACAGGCAAGTTCTTCAAGGATCTTTGGCCCAACGGTCGCGCCCTCGCGCCAGCCAACGGCTGGTATGAATGGGTCAAAGACCCGAACGACTCGAAGCGCAAGCAGCCGTACTTCATCCATTTGAAAGATCAGGAACCGATGTATTTCGCCGCATTGGGACAGGTCAGGCCTGGCCTTGATCCGGACGAACGCGACGGCTTCGTCATCATCACCGCAGCGAGCGATGCCGGCATGCTCGACATCCACGACCGCCGCCCGCTGGTGCTGACACCCGAACTCGCCCGGGAATGGGTCGATCCGCAGACGCCGGCGTCACGCCTTACGCAAATCGCCCAGGAAGGCTGCCGGCCGGTCAGCGATTTTCACTGGCATGCCGTGGGCAAGGAGGTCGGGAATGTACGCAACGAGGGCGCACAGTTGATCGAGCCCGTGGCTGGGCCCGACCTGCTGGCGGAAGTTCAGAACGAGGACGTTTGATCGCAGCACGGGGTGATCAAACGGCACTCAATGTGGCAGATGGCGAGTGGTCAGCTCAGGTCGTTCATGCCCTGATCGTCCATGCGCTGGCGGGTGATCACACTCACCGACTGCGGCGTCTCGCGGATGGACAGCGGCAGCTTGGTTGCCGTGTTCATGGAACCCGTTGTGTAAGAGCCCGAACTCTCCGTGGTCGCCTGACCCGCAATGCCGTCGGCGTTGATGCTCAAGCCTTGCAGCGCGATGGTGCCCGACGCCGAGTTTTGTTAAAGCGCGCGATTTGGTTTTACTGCTGTTACGTCCATCAGTCGGCTCGGGCGAATTCAGTCTGGACCGGGCGGCAAGATCACAATTATCATGCCCATGTCCCACGATGAATAATCAAAGGTACTACCTTGCCCCGTTCCAACTGGCTGCCTACGCCGCCTTAGCGCTACGCCCCCCTCGCTTTACCCTGACCGCCACCTGACTGCGGTCGAATCCTGCTGCGCCTGATTTTCTGTCCGCGGCTAATCCACAACTCAAATGAAACAGACACACGTGTATCGCCCAGCGCCCGCCGCTGCGCGTCATGCCGTGCCTGCCATGGGTGAATTAATGTTCGAAAACTTCAGAACCGCCTGGCTGTCCGACGCCAGAGCGAACGTACTCGCTGGACTCGTTGTTGCGCTGGCCCTTATCCCCGAGGCGATCGCCTTCTCCATCATTGCAGGCGTCGATCCAAAGGTCGGCCTGTATGCCTCTTTCTGCATTTGCACCGTCATCGCCTTCGTGGGCGGCCGCCCGGCAATGGTATCGGCGGCGACCGGAGCGATGGCGCTGCTCATGGTCAATCTGGTCAGAGACCACGGTCTTGAGTACCTTCTGGCAGCCTCGTTGTTGTGCGGGATGCTTCAAATCATTGCCGGTTATCTGCGCCTGGGCGAGCTGATGCGTTTCGTCTCCCGCTCCGTCGTGACCGGGTTCGTGAACGCGCTGGCGATCCTGATCTTCATGGCACAACTGCCGGAACTCACAGGCGTGACCTGGCCGGTTTATGCCCTGACGGCCGGCGGGCTGGCCATCATTTACCTGTTTCCAAGACTGCCCGTGCTGGGGAAGCTGCTCCCCTCGCCGCTGGTGTGCATTATCGTACTCACGGCGATTTCAATCTCACTGGGACTGACCGTACATACCGTAGGCGACATGGGATCGTTGCCTGACAGCCTGCCGATATTTCTGTGGCCGGACGTGCCGCTGAACCTCGACACCCTGCTGATCGTTTTGCCCTACTCTGCCGCCCTGGCGGTCGTAGGTCTGCTGGAGTCGATGATGACCGCGACCATCGTCGACGACCTGACTGACACCTCCAGCGACAAGAACCGCGAGTGCAAGGGGCAAGGCATCGCGAACATCGCGTCCAGCCTGATAGGCGGCATGGCAGGTTGCGCAATGATCGGGCAGTCGATGATCAACGTGAAATCCGGCGGCCGCACCCGACTGTCCACGCTGAGCGCCGGGGTATCGCTGCTGGTGATGATGGTCTTCCTCGGCGACTGGCTTGCGAAAATCCCGATGGCGGCGCTAGTGGCCGTGATGATCATGGTGTCGATCAGCACGTTCAGCTGGGACTCGATCCGCAACCTCAAAAAGTATCCGCTTTCAACCAACATCGTCATGGTGGTGACGGTTGTGGTCGTGGTCGCCACCGACAACCTGGCTTTCGGGGTCGTCGCGGGCACCTTGCTGGCGGCGATGTTCTTCGCAAACAAGATCGGGCATCAACTGGAGGTGAGCTCAACCCGTGATCCCGAGCACCCTCACCGCACGTATCAGGTAACCGGTCAGGTGTTCTTCGGATCAGCGGACAGGTTTATCCGATCCTTTGATCTCAAGGAGCCCCTCGATACGCTGGTAGTTGACCTTCGCGAAGCCCATTTCTGGGACATCACGGCGGTTGCGGCATTGGACAAAGTGGTGTTCAAGCTTCGTCGGCTGGGGGTCCATGTGGATGTCATCGGGATGAACCAGGCCAGTGCAACCCTTGTGGATCGCTTCGGAATTCATGACAAACCGGGCGGTTTAGAGACGCCAATGGGGCACTGACTGCAGCGCAGTGGTCACACCCCACACAATCGTGACGCCGGGAAGGCTTGGCAAACGGCTTGCGCTGCGCAAAGACGCAGCGCTGCAATGGATACGCGTGGTTTTGCGAAAGTGATCCCGCGTCGCCCGTCATCAAGCCACCGCGCGTCGCCCTCTACCGAATAATTTGGGGCCCAGCAAATTGACCGTCAGACCCAGCATGACAAGCATCCCGCCTGCGCATTGCAGCAGGCTCAGTCTTTCCCCCAACACCAAAGCCGAGGAGCTCAGGCCGACCACCGGCACCAGCAGGGAAAACGGCGCGACCTTGCCTGCCGGGTAGCGAGACAGCAGCTTGCTCCAGCTGATGTAGCCGAAAAGCGTAGCGACGAAGGCCAGGTAAGCCAGCGACAGCACCGAGCTCCATCCCAAATTAAGCAACGAATGCTCAATGAGCGCCGGCCCCTCCAGCCACAGCGACATGGCGAGAAAAGGTAGCGGCGGAACAATCGCACCCCAGACCACCAGGGCAACCAGATCAACGTTGCCGAACCGGCGCGTGATGATATTGCCCAACGCCCACATCGACGCCGCGCACAACACCAGCAACACCGCCAGCAGCGGTGTCGCAGCCCCCGTGCCCATGCCGATAAGGGTCAATCCGCCAGCCGCGATGATTAAGCCCGCCACGCTGTACACGCGTAATTTCTCACCGATGAAGATCGCCGCGAATAGCAGCGTGAAGAACGCCTGCGCCTGCAGCAGCAGGGAGGCCAGCCCCGGTGGCATGCCATGGGCCATGCTCTCGAACAGAAAGGCGAACTGACCGAAAGAAATGGTCGCGCCGTACGCCAGCAGCCAGAACCAGGGCAACTGCGGACGACGGATAAAGAACACGGCAGGAATCGCGACCAGCGTGAACCGCAGCGCGCCGAGCAACATCGGCGGCAGGCCATCCAGCCCGTATTTGATCACGATGAAATTCAAACCCCACGCAATGATGACCAGCAATGCCAGGCAAAGGTCTTTAAACGGCATGGTGTTCCTTAAGAGGGGACTGCAGCGCGCTGCTGAGGATAGGGGGCAGGTCGATTGTGCAGGAGCGCACGGATGCGTTCAACCGGGCGGGCATGCACGCAAGGAAACGCATCCTCTCGACGGCTCAAGCCACTATCACTTGAGCCCCGACCTTTGAGCGAATGCGCCGTCAGGCAACGACCTCAGCTGAAGGGAACGCCGAGCTTGACGTCCAGCCGAGATATGTCCGCCGCCTAGACTTTAAATTGTCCCATCAATGCTTGTTGGTGGTTGGCCAATTTATTGAGCATCTGGCTCACCTGCGCTGACTCGCCCGCCTGCCGGGAGATGCTTTCAGTCACGTCGCGAATGGCAGCCACGTTACTGTTGATTTCTTCCGCCACCAGACTTTGTTCTTCGGCGGCGCTGGCGATCTGCAGGTTCATGTCGGTAATCATCCCTACCGCTGCACTGATGCGCTTGAGCGCACTCACCGCAAGCTCCACTTGGCGTACGCTGTTCTGCGCCTGTTCATGGCTCGTGCCCATGGTACCGACGACGTCGCGCGTGCCGCTTTGAAGGCCCTCAATCACCTGGCGGATTTCTTCAACCGAATCCTGGGTGCGCTTGGCAAGGCTGCGGACCTCGTCAGCCACCACAGCAAAACCTCGACCGGCATCACCGGCTCGGGCAGCTTCAATGGCCGCGTTGAGTGCCAGAAGGTTTGTCTGATCGGCAATCGAGCGGATCACTTCCAGTACAGAGCCAATCTGTTGGCTGCTGTTGGAAAGACCTTCCACCTCACCCATGGCCACAGTCATCTTGTTCGCCAGCAATTCAATGGCCGTGGTGGTGGTGTCAATGACGGCGAGCCCTTCATGGGTCGCTTCATCGGCACTGCGGGCAGCTTCGGCTGCTTGCGCTGCATTGTGAGCAACATCATGGGCGGTAGCGCTCATTTCCTGAAAAGCGGTGGCCACCTGATCCACTTCACGGAACTGCTGTTGCATTCCGTCACTCGTTTGTTTTGCGATAGCTGCCGACTGGTCAGCGGTGGAACGTGCATCCAGGACGGATAGCTTCACGTCGGCAATGATCGGCTGCAGCTTGTCGAGGAAACGGTTGAACCAGCCAACCAGCTTGCCCAATTCGTCGTCCTTTTTGTAATCCAGGCGGCGAGTAAGGTCCCCTTCTCCGGTAGCGATGTCCTTGAGCATATCCGCCACTTTCAAAATGGGCCGAGTGACGCCGCGGGCGTTCAGCCACATCAGCACCAGACCGGCAATAACGGCCAGCAAGCCCATGCCTAGCGCCATACGGCTGTCGCTGGAGCGACGGTTGTCGAGTTCCGCTTCAAGCTTTCTCGCCGGCGCGGTCAGGATTTCTTCTGGCACTTCGAGCAGCACACTCCAGGGCTTGGAGCCGGGAATGGGTATCAGCGGTTCCAGCACCTGCAGCAGCGCCCCCTGACGCAGCATCTGCGAGCGACCGCTGGCGGTCAGGCTAACGAGCTCAGCAGCTTGGGCACCAAAGCCCGTGCTCAACGGTTTGCCCAGCAAAGAGGCATCGCCGCTATGGGCAGCAAAAAGGCCCATGGGACTGACAATGCTGATATGACCTTGGCCGTCGTACAGCTCGGCATTTGCCTTGTTGCTGATCTCCTGAAGGCTGGCCAGACTAATGTCAGCCCCGACAACACCCACGACCTTGCCATCTACGACAAGCGGAACCGCAATGCTGGTCATCAACGTTTTGACGTCGTCCACTTCATCTACATAGGGATCGAGTACGCAGGTTTTGCCGCTGGCAACAGGGCAGGTGTACCAAAAATTATAGGCAGAGCCATTGCTCATCACGGTGGTGTCAGTGAGTAGTTTTTCCTTCATGGCCTCGGCTTCGAGTGTTCCGTCGTTGGATTGTGACCAGTACAGGGCGAAGCGGCCCTTTTCATTACTGCCTAACGTCGGCTGGTTTAAAAACTGCTCGTCCTGCCCGTCAAGACCATTGGCCTCGAAGACCACATACAGTCCCAGCAGATTGGGGTTGCCCTGGAGAGCGTCGTGTATGTGTGAGGAGAGATCGGCACGCACGGATTTGGGGTCGATGCTGTGCTGCCGTGCCTGGGCCATCAGCATTTTTACTTGCCGGGTAAACCCTTCGCTGTACTGGTAAACGTCCATAAAGTAGCGCTGGATGCGCAGGGCTTGAGTCTCGCCGCGAGCAGCCATGCGTTTCTGCGCGGACTCCTGGAGCATGGCGGTGCTGGAAGCCTGGACAATCCGGGCACTGCTTCGCGACTGATACAGCGAAGCGCCGACCAGCAGCGTAACGATGAACAACAGACAAAGGGCTGCGAGCAGCGTGATTTTCCACTGAATAGAGAAGCGATTGAACATGGGTGTGCCTTGGATGCGTCGAACGTGCCACTTATATCGGCGCAGCCGTTCGTTACCTGAATCCAAGGCTCCCCTGCGTCAACGTCTTGAACGGCGGCGGCCAGCGGCAGTCATCATCGCGCACCAAACCCCGGAAACGAAAAAGCCCCGCATATGCAGGGCTTTTTACTGTGTTTGGCGGGGAACTAGGGATTCGAACCCTAGAAACGCTATTAACGTTCGCCGGTTTTCAAGACCGGTGCATTCAACCACTCTGCCAATTCCCCGAAGCATTTGGCGTCGAAGGTTTTTCACCCCTCCGGCGCTTTGCGGGCGCCATAATACCGTAATGAAACAAGCTGTCAAACTCTCCGGCTAGCGCGCTGCCTCGCCTCTGTTATGATCTTTGCAACTTGAGGTTTCAAACCCTTCGTTTTTACCACCAGGAGTAGCGCCATGCGCGAACAGGATTACGCAGTCAACAACCGCGTGCAGGTCGAGCAGCTAGAGGTTAGCCGCGTCCTGCGCAACACTTACGGCCTTCTGGCCCTCACCCTCGCCTTCAGCGGCGTCATGGCGTTTGTCTCCCAACAGATGAACTTCCGTTACCCGAACGTCTTCGTCGTGCTGATCGGCTTCTACGGTCTGTTCTTCCTCACCAACAAATTGCGCGACTCGGCGTGGGGTCTGGTTTCGGCGTTCGCGCTGACGGGCTTCATGGGGTTCATCCTCGGCCCGATCCTCAACCGTTATATCGGCATGCAGGGCGGCGCTGAAGTCGTTGCTTCCGCGTTCGCGATGACGGCACTGGTCTTCGGTGGTCTGTCGGCCTATGTGCTGATCACGCGCAAGGACATGAGCTTCCTCGGCGGCTTCATCACCGCAGGCTTCTTCGTATTGCTCGGCGCCGTGGTGGCCAGCATGTTCTTCCAGATCAGCGGCCTGCAACTGGCGATCAGCGCCGGCTTCGTGCTGTTCTCGTCGGTCTGCATTCTGTTCCAGACCAGCGCGATCATTCAGGGCGGTGAGCGCAACTACATCATGGCGACCATCAGCCTGTATGTGTCGATCTACAACCTGTTCATCAGCCTGTTGCAGATCTTCGGCATCATGGGCAGCAAAGACTGATCAGTTCGCCCGCTTCAACAAAAAGCCCGCTTCGGCGGGCTTTTTGCTGTCCGGCGTTCGTGAATTCTTTATCATTGCGCCCATGTTCCCCGTCAGCGCCCCACCGAGCCGCCCATGAAGTTCGCCATCGCCCTGCATTCGCCCGCCCACGCGCCCTCCTCCCGACGGGCGTTGCTGTTCGCCAAAGCCGCGTTGGCCCAGGGCCATGAAATCGTGCGCCTGTTCTTCTATCAGGACGGCGTGCACAGCGCGTCCGGCAATGTGGTGTCGCCCCAGGACGAGTCGGACACCGCCGCGCAATGGCGTGATTTCGTCACCACCCACCAGCTGGACGGCGTGGTCTGCATTGCAGCGGCCCTGCGCCGGGGTGTGTTGAATGCCGAAGAAGCGGAGCGTTATTCAAGACCTGCGGCGAACCTGCCGGCACCCTGGGAGTTGTCGGGGCTGGGTCAGCTGCATGACGCGGTCCAGGCGGCCGATCGCTTGATCTGCTTTGGAGGGCCGTAACGTGGCGAAGTCGTTATTGATCATCAGCCGTCAGGCGCCCTGGTCAGGTCCGGATGCCCGCGAGGCATTGGACATTGCCCTGGCCGGCGGCGCGTTCGATCTGCCGGTGGCCATGCTGTTCATGGACGACGGCGTATTTCAGTTGGCGACGGCGCAGAACGCCAGCCAGGTGCAGCAGAAAGACCTGACCGCCAACCTTCAGGCGTTGTCGATGTTCGGTGTGGAAGAGCTGTTCGCCTGCAGCACCAGCCTGAATGAGCGAGGGATGCAGCCGTCCGGGTTGAGTGTCGAGCCACTCGAGGTGCTGGATGACACGCAAATCGCCGCGCTCATTGACCGTTACGACCAGGTGATCACGATCTGATGGCTACCCTGCACGTACTCTCTCACTCCCCGTTCACCGACTCACGCCTGAGCAGTTGCCTGCGCGTGCTCGGCAGCGAAGACGCAATCCTTTTGTGCGGCGACGCGACCTATGCGTTGCGCGCAGACACCGCCACCGCCCAGACACTGAGCGCAAAAACCGGCGGCCTGAAGCTGTTCGTGCTCGATGAAGACGCCACCGCTCGACACATCGCGCTGCCAGACTGGGCCGAAGGCGTCGACTACGCCGGCTTCGTTGCGCTCTCGGTGCACTACGACAAGGTCAACACGTGGCTATGAAACAGCTCATCGTCGACGGACGCAGCATCGCGCTCGACAAAGACGGCTATCTCGACGACCTGCACGACTGGTCCAGCGAAGTCGCTGAAGCCCTGGCCCTTGAGGCAGACATCGTCCTCACGCCCGATCACTGGGAAATCCTCGAATTGCTGCGGGCGTTCTATGCAGAATTTCAGCTGTCCCCGGCCACACGGCCGCTGGTCAAGTACACCGCGCTGAAACTGGGCGCCGACAAAGGCAACAGTCTGCACCTGAATCGTCTGTTCAACGGCACTCCCGCCAAACTTGCCGCCAAGCTGGCGGGCCTGCCAAAGCCGACCAATTGTCTATGACCGACTTCACTTCCCTCGTCACCGAAACCCCTGCCGAGCATCCCTTCGCGCCCTTCGTTCGTATTCTCGGCAAGGGCAAGCGTGGTGCGCGCAACATGACCCGCACCGAAGCCCGGGAAGCCATGGGCATGGTGCTCGATGAAAAAGTCGAAGACACCCAGCTCGGCGCTTTCCTGATGCTGCTGCGGCACAAGGAAGAGAGCCCGGATGAGCTCGCGGGCTTCACCGAAGCGGTGCGCGAGCGTCTGCATGCGCCGGAACTGACGGTCGATATTGACTGGCCGACCTACGCTGGCAAAAAGCGCCATCTGCCGTGGTACCTGCTGGCGGCCAAGTGCCTCGCGCAGAATGGCGTGCGCGTACTGATGCACGGCGGCGGCGCTCACACCGCCGGCCGCCTGTACAGCGAGCAGTTGCTGGGCCTGTTGGAGATTCCGCTGTGCCGCAACTGGCAGGCGGTGGGTGAAGCGCTGGAGCAACACAATATTGCGTTCTTCCCCCTTGGTGACTGGGCGCCGCAGCTACAGCGCATGATCGATCTGCGCAACACGCTGGGTTTGCGCTCGCCGATCCACTCGCTGGCGCGCATTCTCAATCCACTGGGCGCCCGCTGCGGGCTGCAGAGTATTTTCCATCCTGGGTATCAGGGCGTGCACCGCGACGCCAGCAGCCTGCTCGGCGACCACGCCATCGTGATCAAGGGCGACGGTGGTGAAGTCGAGATCAATCCCGACACCATCAGCCACTTGTACGGCACCACCGATGGCCAGCCGTGGGATGAAGAATGGCCGGCATTGTCGGACCGTCGCCACGTGAAGCCGGCGACCCTGGACCCGCATCATCTGGTCGCGATCTGGAAAGGCGACATCGAGGACAGTTACCCGCAACTGGCGCTGATCGCAACCATGGCGCTGGCACTGCGGGGCCTCGGGTTGACGCGGGCTGAAGCCTTCGCCCAGGCGGAGCAGTATTGGGCAAACCGCAACAGATCGATTTAGCCGATAGCTACCGCCCAGTCTTTGCGTTATTCGTTCGAACGATTGCCTTTAGACTGATCTCCAACGTACTTCGGTACAGCTCAATTTGGAGTCAGACATGGGCCTTCTCGTTGAAGGACGCTGGCAAGACCAGTGGTACGAAAGCAGCAAAGACGGCGCTTTTCAGCGCGAGCAGGCCAAGCGCCGGAACTGGGTAACCCGCGATGGTCAGCCCGGCCCATCCGGTGAAGGCGGCTTCAAGGCGGAGGCCGGTCGCTACCATTTGTACGTTTCCCTGGCCTGCCCGTGGGCCCATCGCACGCTGATCGTCCGTAAGCTCAAAGGGCTGGAAAGTCTGATCGACGTTTCCGTGGTCAGTTGGCTGATGCGCGAAAACGGCTGGACGTTCGACAAGCAGGCCGGCTCCACCGGCGATGCGCTGGATGGCCATACCTTCATGTACCAGCGCTACCTCACCGACACCGCCGATTACACCGGTCGGGTCACCGTGCCGGTGCTGTGGGACAAGCAGCTGAATCGCATCGTCAGCAATGAGTCGTCGGAAATCATCCGGATGTTCAACTCGGCATTCGATGACCTGACCGGCAATCACCTGGATCTGTACCCAGAGTCGCTGCGCAACGAGATCGACCGGCTGAACGACCGTATTTACCCGGCCGTGAACAACGGTGTCTATCGCGCCGGATTCGCCACGTCACAAGGTGCTTACGAAGAGGCCTTCGATGAAGTGTTTGCCGAGCTGGATGCGCTGGAAACACTGCTCGGCGAGAAACGCTACCTGGCGGGTGAATACCTGACCGAAGCGGACGTGCGCCTGTTTACCACGCTGATTCGCTTTGACGCGGTGTATCACGGGCACTTCAAGTGCAACCTGCGGCGCATCGCCGACTACCCGAACCTGAGCAACTGGGTGCGCGAAATGTATCAGCTGCGGGGTGTGGCGGAGACGGTGGATTTTGTACACATCAAGCATCACTACTACGGCAGCCATGCCACCATCAACCCGACCGGCGTCGTGCCAAAAGGGCCACAGCAGGATTTCAGCGGCGAGCATGATCGCGGGCGTTTGAGCGGGAAAGGGATCTTGCAGAACGGTTGAAGGCGTGAAAGCCACTCGATCATTCACCGCAAAATCACTGTAGGAGCGCGCTTGCCCGCGATTGCGGAGGATCAGCTACGGATGTGGCGCTGATCCACCGCGTTCGCCAGCAAGCCGGCTCCTACGGATTTTGCGCCCGACGTGGGCCCTCGGCGGACGTACGTGTTTGGCGTCCGACCGCGATTGATTACTTACCGCCAACAGACTGGGGCGAGATCAGACGGTCCCCTGAGCGCCTTCGAACCACGCCAGTTTCTCCCGCAGTTTCACCACTTCCCCCACAATAACCAGCGTCGGCGCATGAACTTCATGCTCCGCGACCAGTTGCGGCAGATTGGCCAGCGTGCCGGTGAAGACGCGCTGATTGACGGTGGTGCCCTGCTGGATCAGCGCAGCCGGGGTATCGGCAGAGCGACCGTGCTTGATCAACTGCTCACAAATGACCGGCAGTCCGATCAGGCCCATGTAGAGCACCAGGGTTTGCGATGGCGACACCAGGTCTTTCCACGGCAAGTCGGTAGAGCCGTTCTTCAGGTGGCCCGTCACGAAACGCACGGACTGCGCGTGATCGCGGTGGGTCAGCGGAATCCCCGCATACGCCGCACAGCCACTGGCTGCGGTGATGCCAGGCACGACCTGGAAAGGAATACCGTGGGCCGCCAGCTCTTCGATTTCCTCACCGCCACGGCCGAAGATGAACGGATCGCCGCCCTTGAGCCGCACCACGCGTTTGCCCTGCTTGGCCAGGTCCACCAACTGCTGGTTGATCTGGTCCTGAGGCAAAGCGTGATCGGCGCGCTGCTTGCCAACGTAGACCCGGTCGGCGTCGCGGCGGCACAAGTCAAGAATCGCCGGTGCAACCAAGCGGTCGTAAAGCACCACGTCAGCCTGCTGCATCAGACGCAGTGCGCGAAAGGTCAGCAGATCAGGATCGCCCGGCCCCGCGCCCACGAGGTACACCTCACCGGTCGTGGGCGGCGCATCGCCGTCGATCTTCGCTCGCAGCAACCGCTCGGCTTCGGCGCCCTGTCCGGCCAGCTGCCGGTCAGCGATGGGCCCCTGGAATACATCCTCCCAGAACGCCCGACGCTGCTGAACGTTGGGAAACAGTCCTTTCACCTGATGACGAAAGCGTGCGGCCAAACCGGCCAGATGCCCGTAAGTCGGTGGAATCCAGGTTTCCAGCTTGGCGCGGATCAGACGTGCCAGCACCGGAGCATCGCCACCGCTGGACACCGCAATCACCAGCGGCGACCGGTCGACGATCGCCGGGAAGATCACGCTGCACAGCGCAGGCGCATCCACCACGTTGACCGGCACGCCGCGCTGGCGTGCATCGGCAGACACCTGCGCATTGAGCGGTTCGTCGTCGGTGGCAGCGATGATCAGCACGCAGCCGTTGAGGTCCGACTCGGTGTAGCCGCGCAGAATCTGTTCCCCGCCGCTGCGCTCGATCAGCTCGCGCACTTCGGCTCCGATCTCGGGGGCAACCACGCGCAGCACCGCCCCGGCCTCAGCCAGCAAGCGAGACTTGCGCAAGGCAATCTCGCCGCCGCCGACCACCAGCACTTGAGCGCCCCGAAGGTTATGGAACAGCGGCAGAAATTCCATTTAGCCGATCACCTCGATGCCGCCCATCCAGGGCTTGAGGACTTCCGGCACGCGGATCGAGCCATCGGCCTGCTGGTAGTTTTCCAGCACCGCCACCAACGTGCGACCAACCGCGAGGCCCGAACCGTTGAGCGTGTGAACCAGTTCCGGCTTGCCGGTTTCCGGGTTGCGCCAGCGCGCCTGCATGCGACGCGCCTGGAAATCGCCGCAGTTGGAGCACGACGAGATTTCACGGTATTTGTCCTGGCTCGGAATCCACACTTCCAGGTCATAGGTCTTGACCGCACTGAAACCCATGTCGCCGGTGCACAGCGCCAGTACGCGGTACGGCAATTCGAGCAACTGCAGAACGCGCTCGGCGTGACCGGTCAGGCTCTCCAGCGCTTCCATGGATTTCTCCGGCTCGACGATCTGCACCATCTCGACCTTGTCGAACTGGTGCTGACGGATCATGCCGCGGGTATCGCGGCCCGACGCGCCGGCTTCGCTGCGGAAGCACGGGGTGTGGGCGACGAACTTCAATGGCAGCTGTTTAGGATCGAGGATTTCGCCGGAGACGATGTTGGTCAGCGACACTTCGGCGGTGGGGATCAGGTACAGATCGGCTTCGCCTTCGCGGGAAATCTTGAACAGGTCTTCTTCGAATTTCGGCAGCTGGCCGGTGCCCTGCAACGCAGGCGCCTGGACCAGATACGGCGTGTAAGTCTCTTCGTAACCATGCTCATTGATGTGCAGCGTGATCATGAACTGCGCCAGCGCACGGTGCAGGCGCGCAATCGGGCCACGCAACAGGGCGAAACGGGCACCGGACAGCTTGGCGGCGGTTTCGAAGTCCAGCCAGCCGAACTTCTCGCCCAACGCAACGTGGTCCTGAACCGCGAAGTCGAACGACGCCGGCGTGCCCCAGGTGCGCACTTCAACGTTCTGTTCTTCGTCAGCGCCCACCGGGACCGATTCGTGGGGCAGGTTCGGCATGCTCAGCGCCATGGCATCGAGCTCGGACTGAATGGCATCCAGCTCTTTCTTGCCGGTGCTCAGCTCTTCGGCCATGCGATCGATGTCGGCCATCAACGGCGCGATGTCTTCACCGCGCTGCTTGGCCTGACCGATAGATTTGGAACGGGCGTTACGCTCGGCCTGAAGCTGTTCGGTGCGGGTCTGCACCGTCTTGCGCTGGGCTTCCAGCGCTTCGATGCGGGCCACGTCCAGTGTGAAGCCACGGGAAGCCAGGCGATCCGCTACGTCCTGAAGTTGGGTACGTAACAGTTTGGAGTCGAGCATATCGGTCTCTCGTATATTAAATTCGGGTCAAAGACAGGCCAGCCCATGTCGCGAGCAGCCCGCCCAGTACGCTGATGAGGGCGTAGCCAATGGCCAGAGGAGCCTGGCCGCTTTCAAGCAAACGAATCGTGTCCAGTGAGAAAGACGAAAACGTCGTCAAACCACCGAGGAATCCCACCATCAATCCGGCGCGCAACTCGATCGGGACCTCAGGGCGAATCAAAAAAAGCCCGTAGAGCAGACCGATCAGCAGGCAGCCCACCAGGTTCACCGCCAATGTCGCCGTGTAAAAATAGCGCGGCCAGTTCGCAGTGACCACGTTACCCGTGGCGAAGCGCAATAATGTACCAGCCACGCCACCGGCGGACACGGCAAGAATCAACTGAATCATTATTTTCTCCGTTGACGGGGGCTGGCGCGGTCGAGCGCCGACAGGTGTTTGAGTTTTTCGCCGATCTTCAGCTCAAGGCCGCGGGGGACCGGCTGGTAATACTGGCGCGGTTCGAGCTCGTCGGGGAAGTAGTCTTCACCCGCCGCATAAGCGTCCGGCTCGTCGTGGGCGTAGCGGTATTCTTCGCCGTAGCCCAGCTGCTTCATCAGCTTGGTCGGTGCGTTGCGCAGGTGCAGCGGCACTTCCAGCGAACCGTGCTCGGTGGCTTCACGCATAGCCATCTTGAAACCCATGTAGACGGCGTTGCTCTTCGGCGCGCAAGCCAGATAAACGATGGCCTGGGCCACGGCCAACTCGCCTTCCGGGCTGCCGAGGCGTTCCTGCACATCCCACGCCGACATGCACAGCGGCAAGGCGCGCGGATCGGCGTTACCGATGTCTTCGCTGGCCATGCGCACCACGCGCCGCGCCAGATACAGCGGGTCGCAGCCGCCGTCGATCATCCGCGCGAACCAGTACAGCGCAGCGTCTGGATTGGAGCCGCGAATGGATTTGTGCAGCGCGGAAATCTGGTCGTAGAACGCTTCGCCGCCCTTGTCGAAGCGACGGCGGCTGTCACCGAGCAGGCTTTGCAGCAACTCGGG
Organism: Pseudomonas graminis; assembly: GCF_900111735.1. Taxonomy (GTDB): domain Bacteria; phylum Pseudomonadota; class Gammaproteobacteria; order Pseudomonadales; family Pseudomonadaceae; genus Aquipseudomonas; species Aquipseudomonas graminis. Next base: position 31,997 of record NZ_FOHW01000030.1, read on the forward strand.
ATCGATTTCGCTGCCGTCTTCCGCCAGGTCCGAGGCGTTCTCCAGCAGATTGAGCATCCGCCGACCATCGCCATCCGCTGCGGCCAGAAGCGTCTTGAACGCCTCGTCACCCAGGGTCAGATGCCGATTGCCCAGCCCGCGCTCTTCGTTCAGCGCGCGGTTGACCAACTGACGCAGCGCTCCTTCGTCCAGGCTCTTGAGCACGTAGACACGGGCGCGGGACAGCAGCGCGTTGTTGAGCTCGAAAGAAGGGTTTTCGGTGGTGGCGCCGATGAAGATCAGCGTGCCATCTTCGACGTAGGGCAGAAACGCATCCTGCTGCGACTTGTTGAAGCGGTGTACTTCGTCGACGAACAGAATCGTGCGGCGGCCGTATTGACCCGCCTGTTGCTTGGCGATCTCCACCGCCTGGCGGATCTCTTTGACCCCCGCCAGCACCGCCGACACCGTTTCAAAATGCGCGTCGGAGACTTTTGCCAGCAACCGCGCCAGGGTGGTTTTGCCCACGCCGGGAGGTCCCCAGAAAATCATCGAATGCAGGGCGCCCTGCTCCAGCGCTTCACGCAGCGGCTTGCCGTGGGCAAGCAGGTGCTGCTGGCCGACGTACTCATCCAGATTGGTCGCTCGCAGGCGGGCGGCCAACGGTTGCGCGATCGGTTCAGTGCTGAACAGGTCCATGAAACAGGTGAGCCCCTTTTATTCCTGAATGACGTCAGCGCCCTTCGGGATCTGGAACTGGAATTTGCTCGCCGCGACAGGCTCGTTGGCCTTGACGCCGGTGAACAGGATGTTGGTGCGCTGGCCGACGCTGTCGATCAGTTGCATGTCGTTGATCATGCCGTTGCGAAAGGACAGGCGCAGGCTATCGAACAGGGTGTCCTTGGATTTAGGCTTGAGCACGAAGTCGATCACGCCGCCCGCTTCCTTGGCAGTGATGTCGAAGCTTTCGCTGATTTTTGAGACGTCGCCGGACAGCAGCAGCGCCGGGGTCTGGGTCAGACGCTGGTCGAGGGTCTTGATGGTGACCTGCTCCAGGTCAGGGTCCCACAGGGAAACCTTCTTGCCGTCGGACACCATCAGCTGCTCCTGCGGCGCGTCGGTGTGCCAGTAGAACAGGCCCGGGCGCTGCAAGGTCATTTCGCCGGTGGTTTCCTGCAACTGCGTGCCGCCACCGTCGAGGGTGAGCTGGGAGAAGCGCCCGCTCAGGGTTTTCGAGTTTTCCAGCAGTTGGGTCAGACGTGCCACGTCCTTGCTGTCGGCGTGGGCCGAGAGAGCAGAAAAAGCCAGTGCAGATACCAACAGCATGCGGATAAGACGCATGGGATTCCTCTTTGAGTGTGGTTGAAGCCGGGCGCCGCCGCGATGGCGACGCCCGGTAACGCGTGACCGGGAAGTGTCAGTCACGCACAGGGGCCGGCGCAATCACTTCACGCGAGCCGTTGGTGTTCATCGGCGTTACGACGCCGGCGTTTTCCATGGTTTCAATCATGCGCGCGGCGCGGTTATAGCCAATCTTCAGCTTGCGCTGTACTGCAGAGATCGACGCACGACGGCTTTCCAGCACGAACTTGACGGCCTCGTCGTACAGCGCATCGCTTTCGCTGTCTTCGCCATCACCGCCGCCGCCACCGCCATCGAAGCCGCTGCCCGGCTCTTCAACGCCAGCCAGGATGTCATCGTTGTAGTTTGGCGTGCCACGCAGCTTCCACGCCTCAACGACGCGGTGAACCTCTTCGTCCGACACGAACGCGCCGTGGACACGAATCGGCAGGCTGGTGCCCGGAGGCATGTAGAGCATGTCGCCGTGACCGAGCAATTGTTCGGCGCCGCCCTGGTCGATGATGGTCCGGGAGTCAATCTTGCTCGACACCTGGAACGCCATGCGCGTCGGGATGTTCGCCTTGATCAGGCCGGTGATCACGTCCACCGAAGGTCGCTGGGTCGCAAGAATCAGGTGGATACCTGCCGCACGGGCCTTCTGGGCAATACGGGCGATGAGTTCTTCGACCTTCTTGCCGACGATCATCATCATGTCGGCGAATTCGTCGACCACCACGACGATGGTCGGCAACTTGGTCAGCAGCGGCGCTTCATCGTGAATGCTTTCACGGTGGTACAGCGGATCGGACAGCGGCGTGCCGGCCTCCTCTGCTTCACGCACCTTCTGGTTGAAGCCAGACAGGTTACGCACGCCCATCTTGGCCATCAGCTTGTAGCGGCGTTCCATTTCAGCCACCGACCAGCGCAGGGCATTGGCGGCGTCCTTCATGTCAGTGACCACGGGGCACAGCAAATGCGGGATGCCTTCGTAGATCGACAGCTCGAGCATTTTCGGGTCGATCATGATCAGCTTGGCGTCTTCCGGACCGGACTTGAACAGGATCGACAGGATCATGGCGTTCACGCCCACCGACTTACCGGAACCGGTAGTACCGGCCACCAGCAGGTGCGGCATCTTGGCGAGGTCGGTGATAACCGGCTTGCCGCCGATGTCGTGACCCAGCGCCAGGGTGACCGGCGATTTCGCGTCGTCGTATTCCGGCGTCGAGAGGACCTCGGAGAAGCGCACGATCTGGCGATCCTCGTTGGGGATTTCGATACCGACGGTGGTCTTGCCGGGAATGACCTCGACCACACGGACACTGGTCACTGCCAGGGAGCGTGCGAGGTCTTTCGCCAGGTTTGAAATGCGGCTGACCTTCACGCCGGCAGCCGGCTGGATTTCGTAACGGGTAATCACCGGCCCTGGATGAATCGAGTCCACGGTGACTTCGACGCCAAACTCCTTGAGCTTGATCTCCAGCAGATGCCCCACTGCCGCCAGCGATTCAGGCGAATAGTTGAGCTGCTTTTTCTCAGCCGGATCGAGGATCGAGATGGGCGGCAAAGTGCCTTCCACGGCGCTGTCGACGAACAACGGCGCCTGTTTTTCTTTCTGCACGCGCTTGCTCGGCTCAGGCGCGCGTGGCGGTGCCGGGGCGATGACGGCGGGCACGTGCTTCTCACGGGCGACCATGTGCTCAGTCAGCGCCTGCTCGCGCTCGATGAGGCGTTCTTTGGCCTTGGCCTGCTCGCGTCGATCCGGGGCAATCGGAGCGACCACTTCGTCGACACGCATGTCGACTTCACGCAACTGAGCCACCATCTGCTTGCGCTCGTTGCGAGCGGTCCACCAGCGGTTCAATGAGCCGGTGAACAGTTCGATCAGGTCCAGGGTGATCTTGCCGGTGTTGTCCATGACCTTGAACCAGGACAGATCGGTGAACACGGTCAGACCGAACAGAAACAAGGCGATGAACAGCAGCGTGCTGCCCTGAACATTCAGCGCACGCTTGGCCAGATCGCCCAGCACCTCGCCCAGCACGCCGCCGGCCGAACCCGGCAGGCCCGACGCCGAATGAAAGTGCAAATGCGCCAGGGAAGCGCCCGCCAGCACGAGAAACACCAGACCGATCATGCGCCAGGAAAACAGCCAGCCGCTCCATTGCCACGGCTCATGGCGCTGGCGGAAAACCTGATAGGCCTTGACCCCCAGCAGCAACGGGAAGATGTAGGCGAAGTAGCCGAGGATCATGAACAGGATGTCGGCGGAATAGGCGCCGGCAAGGCCTGCGGCGTTCTGTACCTGGGCCGAACTGCTCGTGTGACTCCAGCCCGGATCGCCCTGATCGTAGCTCAGCAGCGCCATGATCAGATACAGACACAGCGCGCCGAACGCGATCAGTGCACCTTCCTTGAGCCGGTAGTGCAGGTGTTGCCGCCAGAGCGGAACGGGGGTGGGTGCTATGGTGGATTTCTTCAAAACGCTTAAATTCCTGCGCGCAAGCGCGAACATCTGATGATTGACTGTGTACGACTGCCTGGACGAAATGGCAGTGGCTTTCCCGAACTTCGGCCTGAAAAGCGGCCTGACGATCGTGAAAACCGTGCCTGCGATAACGCACGCTCGACAGGTGACTTGAAATGAGGTTAAACAACATCGGCATTGTACGGATTTGCGCGCCGCGCGCTAGGCTAGTCTGGCGCGCAGCTTGCAGATGTTCAAGCTTCGCAGGCCGCTGACAAGATGAACACGCATTTTCTTTGCTGACAAAGACTTATGGGGTGTTCTTCCTGCTCTCTTGAACTATCAAAAGGCCATGCCTGGATGAAGAAACCTTGTGGTCCAACATCCAGGCGCGATCAAGCGGCTTGTGACCCCGTCTGCAACAGAGAGTTGCAGCACGCAGCTGCAAGCCTGCGCTGACTCCCCTCCCCTCTCGTAAAGTCTGGATGCCATGCTGACCTGGTTACAACGCGACACCCTTGATTTCCCGCCGCTGGAAAAAGCCATGCGCGAGCCCAACGGGCTGTTGGCCGGCGGCGGCGATCTGTCCGCCGATCGCCTGATCGCTGCGTACCGCCATGGCTGTTTCCCCTGGTATCAGCAAGGCCAGCCGATTCTCTGGTGGTCGCCGGACCCGCGTACCGTGCTGTTTCCGGATGAGCTTCATGTATCGCGCAGCCTGGGCAAGCTGCTGCGCCAGGGGCGTTACCGGGTCACCTTCGACCAGGATTTCGCGGCGGTCATTCAAGCGTGCGCCGAACCACGGGCCTACGCGGACGGCACGTGGATCACCGGCTCCATGCAGGCGGCTTACATTGAACTGCACGCGCGCGGCTTCGCCCACAGCGTCGAAGTCTGGGACGGCGACGCGCTGGTAGGCGGTCTGTACGGATTGGCGATGGGCCAGCTGTTTTTCGGCGAATCAATGTTCAGCCGCGCCGACAACGCTTCCAAGGTCGGCTTCGCAACGTTGGTCGAATACTTGAAAGAATCAGGTTTTGTTCTGATTGATTGCCAAATGCCTACTGATCACCTGCTAACCCTTGGCGCGCGCTCGATTGCGCGCCAGACGTTCGCCGACTATCTGCATAAACACCTCGACGCGAGCAATTCCAGCGACTGGGCGCCTAGGCGAGTTTGATTGGGCTGGCTTACACTCACATCTAAAGTTTTTCTCGAGGGTTGATCATGACCGAGCTGGCGCGGCTGAAGTTTTATGCCACTCAACCCCACTCCTGTAGCTACCTGCCCGAGGAACAAGCCACCACGCTGTTTCTCGACCCCAGCCAGCCGATGGACGTCCAGGTCTACGCCGATCTCTCGGACATGGGGTTTCGCCGCAGTGGCGATCATCTTTACCGTCCGCACTGCCAGAACTGCAGCGCCTGTGTGCCTGCGCGCATTCCTGTCGGACTGTTCGTGCCCGATCGTCAGCAAAAACGTATTTTCAAAAGGAACGCCGACCTCGAAGTGACGAGCACCAAGCCGCACTTCAGCGAGGAATACTTCGATCTGTATCAGCGCTACATTGAGCAGCGCCATGCCGATGGCGATATGTTTCCCCCGAGCCGCGACCAGTTTTCCACCTTTCTGGTCCGCGACCTGCCGTTTTCGCGTTTTTACGAATTCCGCCTGGAAGGCCGGCTGCTCGCCGTGGCCGTCACCGACCTGCTGCCCAACGGGCTTTCGGCCGTTTACACGTTCTACGAGCCCTCGGAAGAGCGTCGCAGCCTCGGGCGGTACGCGATTCTCTGGCAGATCGCCGAAGCCGCACGCATGCAATTGCATGCGGTGTACCTCGGCTACTGGATAAAGAACTGCAAAAAGATGAATTACAAGACCCAATATCGCCCCATCGAACTGCTCACCAATCAAAGATGGGTCACTCTTTACTGAAGCCCTTGGCTTAAACCTCAATTTTCGGGCACAATGCAGCCCGCTTTTGCCTGGCTGCCGTTTGCACCGGGCCATTCATTGGATACCGAGGGCTTTACTGCATGTCGAAAGAAGACAGCTTCGAAATGGAAGGCACTGTCGTCGACACCCTGCCCAACACCATGTTCCGTGTGGAGTTGGAAAATGGGCACGTCGTAACCGCGCACATCTCCGGCAAGATGCGCAAGAACTACATCCGCATTCTTACCGGCGACAAGGTCCGCGTTGAGCTGACGCCCTACGACTTGAGCAAAGGGCGCATCACTTACCGCGCCCGCTAACAGGTCTTAACAAAAACGCCCGGCACATGCCGGGCGTTTTTGTGTGCGTGAGATTCAGCCATGACCCCGGCAAGGAACCGGCCGGATCAAGCGGTCCTTCAGACCGCGGCAGGTTTCAACAAATGTAGGAGTGAGCTTGCTCGCGATGGCGTCGCGTCAGTCACCTCACGCATCTCAGACACCTACAAGAGTTCGGCCAATTTGCACCCACAAAAAAGGCGCCAATCGGCGCCTTTCAGGTTCGTTGCAGTGACTAGAAACGTCAGGCCATTTCAGCCGTGGTTTCGTAATCGAATGTGATCTCGCCGTCCTTGAAGTCGATGTGCACCACACCGCCATGCTCGGACAACTCGCCAAAGAGGATCTCTTCGGCCAGCGGACGCTTGATCTTGTCCTGGATCAGACGCGCCATCGGGCGTGCGCCCATCGCTGCGTCGTAACCACCTTCGGCCAGATAACCTCTCGCCGCTTCGGTCACTTCCAGCAGTACACGCTTGTCTTCCAGCTGCGCCTGAAGTTCGGTAAGGAACTTGTCCACCACGCTCTTGATAACCTCATGGCTGAGGCGACCGAATTGAATGATGGTGTCCAGACGGTTGCGGAATTCCGGCGTGAAGCTCTTCTTGATCACTTCCATCGCATCAGAAGAGTGATCCTGATGGGTGAAACCGATCGAAGCCCGCGCCGCCGTTTCAGCACCGGCGTTGGTGGTCATGATCACGATCACGTTGCGGAAGTCCGCCTTGCGCCCGTTGTTGTCGGTCAGCGTCCCGTGGTCCATGACCTGCAGGAGCAGGTTGAAGACTTCCGGGTGCGCCTTCTCGATCTCATCGAGCAGCAGCACGCAATGTGGCTGTTTGGTGACCGCTTCAGTCAGCAGCCCGCCCTGATCAAATCCGACATAGCCCGGCGGCGCACCGATCAGACGCGATACGGTGTGACGCTCCATGTACTCGGACATATCGAAACGCACCAGCTCGATACCCAGTGCCTTGGCCAGTTGACGCGCTGCCTCGGTCTTGCCGACACCGGTTGGACCGGCGAACAGGAAGGAACCGACCGGCTTGTCCGGCGACTTGAGGCCTGCACGCGACAGTTTGATCGCGGTGGACAACGAGTCGATGGCTGCATCCTGACCGAACACCGTCAGCTTCAGGTCGCGCTCCAGGTTACGCAGCAACTCTTTGTCGGAGCTGTTGACGTGCTTTGGAGGAATCCGCGCGATCTTCGCCACGATGTCTTCAACCTGTGGCACTTCAATACGCTTCACGCGCATTTCCACCGGTTGCAGCCGCTGATAGGCGCCCGCCTCGTCAATCACGTCGATGGCCTTGTCGGGCATATGACGGTCATTGATGTAGCGCGATGCCAGCTCGGCAGCGGCACGCAAGGCTTCGTCGCTGTATTCGATATTGTGATGCTGTTCGAAACGGCCTTTCAGCCCGCGCAGAATGCCGATGGTGTCTTCGACTGAAGGCTCGGAGACGTCGACCTTCTGGAAGCGACGAGCCAGCGCTCGGTCTTTCTCGAAGATGCCGCGGAATTCCTGGAACGTGGTCGACCCGATGCAGCGGATATCGCCCGACGACAGCAGCGGCTTGAGCAGGTTGGAGGCGTCCATCACGCCACCTGACGCAGCACCCGCACCGATAATGGTGTGAATTTCGTCGATGAACAGGATCGCATGCGGGCGTTTCTTCAACTCGCCGAGCAGTGCCTTGAAGCGCTTCTCGAAATCGCCACGGTACTTGGTACCGGCCAGCAGCGCGCCCAGGTCGAGGGAGTACACGACACTGTTCGCCAGCAGGTCCGGCACCTGATTGTCGACGATGCGTTTGGCCAGGCCTTCGGCAATGGCGGTTTTACCCACCCCGGCCTCGCCCACCAGCAGCGGGTTGTTCTTGCGACGCCGCGCGAGAATCTGAGCGACGCGCTCGACTTCCATCTCGCGCCCTACCAGCGGATCGATGCGGCCTTGACGGGCCAGCTCATTCAGGTTGCTCGCATAGGCATCCAGAGGATTGCCTGAGGAAGAAGACTCACCGCCCTCGTCATCCTGCATATCTTGCTCACCTTCAGATTGATCGCCATGCCCCGGCACTTTGGAAATACCGTGGGCGATATAGTTGACGACATCGATACGGGCAACGCTCTGCTGCTTGAGCAGGAACACTGCCTGGCTTTCCTGCTCGCTGAAGATTGCCACCAGCACGTTTGCGCCAGTGACTTCCCGCTTGCCGGAGCTCTGCACATGAAAAACCGCGCGCTGAAGCACGCGCTGAAAGCCGAGTGTAGGTTGGGTCTCGCGATCTTCGTCGTGGACGGGGATCAGCGGCGTGGTGGAGTCAATGAACTCCTGGAGGTCGTGTTTGAGTTTGTCGAGGTTTGCGCCGCAGGCACGCAGTACGGTGGCGGCAGCCTCATTGTCCAATAGGGCCAGCAGAAGATGCTCTACGGTCATGAACTCATGACGTTTCGAGCGGGCCTCCTTGAAAGCCAGATTGAGGGTGACTTCGAGCTCACGGTTTAACATAGCTTCACCTCATACCCAAGTGTCCGGCGGTTAACCGTCCTTCTCGATTTCACAGAGTAGCGGATGCTGGCTTTCCCTGGCGTACTGGTTGACCTGCATAGCCTTGGTCTCGGCAATGTCGCGGGTAAACAACCCGCAAACGGCCCGTCCCTCTGTATGGACGGCCAGCATGACCTTGGTCGCCAGCTCACGATTCAGGTTGAAAAACACCTCGAGCACTTCGACAACGAAATCCATCGGGGTGTAGTCATCGTTAAACAGAAGCACCTTGTACATCGGCGGCACCTGTAATGTCGGCTTGGCTTCCTGTACAGCGGTGCCCGACGCATCGTCCTCATGGGGATGCGAGTCATCCTGATTGAATGTTAGTCGAATCTTGCTGATTGCATGCATGGTAAAGAAGGTTCACAGAGGACGTGATTGAAATAAGTGGTGGCGGTGATACCGGTTTTCAACTGGACCGCCGCTTGACCTTGACTATCGGCCAATCAGTGTTACAAACAATAGAACCCACATTGGGTAAAAAGGGTCCGCGCAGTCAACCAAAATTTTTTAGGTCCGGCGGATGAGAGGTGATGATACTCCCATCGGAGTCCTTTGCAGAGGGATGTGACTATGCACAGCGGTAAGGTCAAGTGGTTCAACAACGCCAAGGGGTATGGCTTCATCGTTGAAGACGGCAAGTCTGAAGACCTGTTCGCGCACTACTCGGCGATCACTATGGAAGGCTACAAAACGCTAAAGGCCGGTCAGCCGGTTCAGTTCGAGATCATTCAAGGCCCCAAGGGAAAGCATGCGGTAGGCATCAGTGCGAAAGCAGCCGTTGATATCCCTGAAGCAGTCCTCCAGCACGAGCGACATCTAGACAAGCAGCACGCGTAGCGCACGATCACGCCTGAGCCGGACCGTTCAAGCGCGAGATTCGAAAAGCCGGTCAATCCGCTGAGGGTTGGCCGGCTTTTTTTGTGCCTCGCAGATCTCGCTCCGTACATCTATCCCGTACATCTATATAGAGGTGAACGAACGCAGCCGTGGCGCCGATGCGCCTTTAGTCGAAATCCGGTGGGTGACTCGACCAGCCGCAGCGGCTTCAGACCACTGCGACAGGTTGCCGCAGGCCCCGTGATACAAGGGTTCAAGGGTTTTCAGAGGAAATCATGACACCTCCCGAGACCCGCACCATGGTCCCGGGCACCGCAAAGCCGTCACACGAGTACCGTAGTAATGGCCGGGTGCAGTGATATACTCAGCGCCGGTGACCGTTGGGTCATTGGGGGCCGAACCACCTGAGACCAGGCTTTCAGCCCTCGACAGGCCAGACCGCTACCCGGGTCCGACCGTTTGACGCTCGACTGATGCACCCCCTATCACGCGACGAAATTCTCGACTTTCGGCTCATCGATACCTTGGGCGAAAGTGCCTACCCTGCGCATCTCGAAATTTTGTGTACGCTCAGCAAAGAAGAGAGTTATCCCGAATATGTCCAACCGCTCGAAGATCATCTACACCTTCACTGACGAAGCGCCAGCCCTCGCCACCTACTCACTGCTGCCTATCATCGAAGCGTTCACCGCCTCCGCTGACATCGCCGTTGAAACCCGCGATATCTCGCTTGCTGCCCGCATCCTCGCCAGCTTTCCCGAGCGCCTGGGTGACAAGAAGGTTTCCGACGATCTGGCAGAGCTGGGCCAACTGGCGACCACGCCTGAAGCCAACATCATCAAGCTGCCGAACATCAGCGCCTCGGTTCCCCAGCTGAAGGCCGCGATCAAGGAACTGCAAGCCAAGGGCTACGACATCCCGAACTATCCGGATGAAGTCGTGACCGAAGCCGACAAGGTTGCCCAGGCTGGCTACGACAAAGTGAAAGGCAGCGCCGTGAACCCGGTTCTGCGTGAAGGTAACTCTGATCGTCGAGCGCCACTTTCCGTCAAGAACTACGCGCGCAAGCACCCGCACAAAATGGGTGCGTGGTCTGCGGACTCCAAGTCCCATGTGGCGCACATGGACAACGGCGACTTCTACGGCAGCGAAAAATCCTCGCTGATCGAAGCCGCTGGCGCCGTCAAGATCGAACTGATCGGCAAAGACGGCAGCACCACCGTGCTGAAGGACAAGACCTCGGTACTGGCCGGCGAGATCATCGACTGCGCCCTCATGAGCAAGAAAGCCCTGCGCGCTTTCGTGGCCCGTGAAATCGAAGACGCCAAGAAGCTCGGCGTGCTGTTCTCCGTGCACTTGAAAGCCACCATGATGAAGGTCTCGGACCCGATCATGTTTGGTGAGTTCGTCGCCGAATACTATCAGGAAGCGCTGAGCAAGCACGCTGACGTCCTGAAAGAAATCGGCTTCAACCTGCACAACGGCATCGGCGACCTGTACGCCCGCATCAAAGACCTGCCGGCCGACCAGCAAGCGCAGATCGAAGCGGACGTCAAAGCCGTTTACGCGACCCGCCCTGCCCTGGCAATGGTCAACTCCGACAAAGGCATCACCAACCTGCACGTGCCGAGCGACGTCATCGTCGACGCCTCGATGCCGGCGATGATTCGTGATTCCGGCAAGATGTGGAACAACGACGGCGTCCTGCAGGACACCAAGGCCGTGATTCCGGATCGTTGCTACGCGACCATCTATCAGGCTGTGATCGAAGACTGCAAGCAACACGGCGCCTTCGACCCGACCACCATGGGCAGCGTGCCAAACGTTGGCCTCATGGCGCAGAAAGCCGAAGAGTACGGCTCGCACAACAAAACCTTCCAGATCGAAACCGATGGCGTGGTCCGTGTGACGGACGACAAAGGTAAGGTCCTCATGGAACAGAACGTTGAAGCCGGCGACATCTGGCGCATGTGCCAGACCAAGGACGCGCCGATCCAGGACTGGGTCAAACTGGCCGTCAACCGTTCGCGCCTGAGCGGCACCCCGGCCATTTTCTGGCTGGACCCTGAGCGCGCCCACGACGCGGCGATGATCAAGAAGGTCGAGCACTACCTGAAGGATCACGACACCGCAGGCCTGGACATCAGCATCCAGTCGCCAGTCGACGCGATGAAGGTATCCCTGGAGCGTATCCGCGCGGGCAAGGACACCATTTCGGTGACCGGCAACGTGCTGCGCGACTACCTGACCGACCTGTTCCCGATCATGGAACTGGGCACCAGCGCCAAGATGCTGTCCATCGTGCCGCTGATGAGTGGCGGTGGCCTGTTCGAAACCGGCGCAGGTGGTTCGGCGCCGAAGCACGTTCAACAGCTGAACGAAGAAAACTTCCTGCGCTGGGATTCGCTGGGCGAATTCCTGGCGCTGGCCGCTTCTCTCGAACACCTGGGCAACGTCTACGACAACCCGAAAGCGCTGGTACTTGCAAAAGCCCTGGACAAGGCCACCGGTCAGTTCCTGGACAACAACAAGTCACCATCGCGCAAGGTCGGCGGTATCGACAACCGTGGCAGCCACTTCTACCTGGCCACCTACTGGGCTCAGGCGCTGGCGGCACAGACCGAAGATACGGCGCTGCAAGCCAAGTTCACCGAGCTGGCAAAAACCCTGACTGCCAACGAAGCGGCCATCGTCGCCGAACTGAACAGCGTACAGGGCAAGCCATTGGACATCGGCGGCTACTACTTCCCTACCCCGGAACTGGCCAGCAACGCCATGCGCCCAAGCAAAACCCTGAACGACGCGATCAACGCGTTGAAGTAAGGCACGGCGACCGGCGGCTGAAAAGCTGTCTAGTGCGATAAGAAAGCCCTGGCCATTGCGCCGGGGCTTTTTTTTGCTGTCACCATCCCTGTAGGAGCCATCGGAGGTTAGGACGGTCGCGAATGCGGTTTACCTGACACTCCGCATCGCGACCCTCGTAAACTCGGATGGCTCCTACAGATAACGAGAAGCCCCAATGACCTGGCACCCCCACATCACCGTCGCGACCGTCATCGAAGACAACGGCCGCTTCCTGTTCGTCGAAGAATTGAAAAACGGCAAGCTGGTGCTCAATCAGCCTGCCGGGCACCTGGAGCCTGATGAGACGCTGCGTGAAGCGGCCATTCGCGAAACCCTGGAAGAAACCGGCTGGGACGTCGAACTGACCGGCGTCGTCGGCATTTACCTGTACACCGCACCGAGTAATGGCGTGACCTATCAGCGCGTGTGTTTTTCGGCCAAAGCGGTGCAACACCACCCCGAGCGAGCATTGGACACCGGCATCGTCGGCGCGCCCTGGTTCAGCCGTGACGAACTCTTCAGCCAGCCAGAGCGCTGGCGCAGCGAGCTGGTCTTGCAATGCATCGATGACTACCTTGCAGGACCGATCCACAGCCTGGAGGTTGTACGCGACTGACTGGCCTCTTCCCGGCTAAAGCCGGTCCTACAGACCGTACGCATCGTGTAGGACCGGCTTTAGCCGGGAAGGCGTCCGATGTCACACCGCGAAATTGAGGATCATCATTAAGGCCTCTTCTCAGCTGAAGCCAGCCCTACAGACCGTATGCATCTCGTAGGACCGGCTTTAGCCGGAAAAGCGTCAGATGTCCCACCGCAACATTCAGGGTGTTCATTCAGGCCTCTTCCCGGCTGAAGCCGGTCCTACTAATCCCTTGCGGCAGCGCAACTGAATAGCTTTTAGCCTTGGCGCCGACTCCCTGTTAGAATCGCGCCCTTTCCTGCTGCTATCCAATCGAATTCCTATGTCTGATTCAGCCTTTTCCGATACAGAAAAGAAGCGCGTCATTGTCGGCATGTCCGGCGGCGTGGATTCTTCGGTCTCCGCCCTTCTGCTCATGGAGCAGGGGTACCAGGTGGAAGGCCTGTTCATGAAGAACTGGGAAGAAGACGACGGAACGGAATACTGCACCGCCATGGACGACCTCGCGGACGCCCAGGCCGTGTGCGACAAGATCGGCATCAAACTGCACACCGTGAATTTCGCGGCCGAGTACTGGGATCACGTCTTCGAGCACTTCCTCGAAGAATACAAGGCCGGGCGCACGCCGAACCCGGACATCCTGTGCAACCGCGAGATCAAGTTCAAAGCTTTCCTCGACTACGCCTTCATGCTCGGCGCCGACCTGATCGCCACCGGGCATTACGTGCGTCGCCGCGATATCGACGGCCGCACCGAACTGCTCAAGGGCCTGGACCCGAACAAAGACCAGAGCTACTTCCTGCATGCCGTTGGCGGTGAGCAGATCGCCAAAACCCTGTTCCCGGTCGGTGAACTGGAGAAGCCCGAGGTCCGCGCTATCGCCGAGAAATACCAGCTGGCGACCGCGAAGAAGAAGGACTCGACCGGTATCTGCTTCATCGGCGAGCGTCGTTTTACCGACTTCCTCAAGCAATACCTGCCTGCGCAGCCCGGCGAAATCAAGACCACCGAAGGCGAAGTCATCGGTCGCCACGCCGGCTTGATGTACCACACCATCGGCCAGCGTCAGGGCCTGGGCATCGGCGGCCTGAAGGATGCCGGTGATGAGCCGTGGTACGTGTTGGTCAAGGACCTGGAGCACAACGAGCTGATCGTCGGCCAGGGCAACGAGCATCCGTGGCTGTTCTCCCGCGCCCTGCTCGCCTCTGAGATCTACTGGGTCAACCCGATCGACCTGAGCAGTCCACGCCAGCTGACCGCCAAAGTGCGTTACCGCCAAAGCGACCAGCGCTGCACCCTGGAACGCACTGAAACCGGTTATCGCGCCACCTTCGACGAGCCGCAACGCGCTGTCACCCCGGGCCAGTCCGTCGTGTTTTACGACGGCGAGGTATGCCTGGGTGGCGGCGTCATCGAAATCGCCGAGCCGTGGCATACCAGGAATGCACGTTGATGACCCCGATTCAGGAACAACTTGTCGCCCTGGCCGGGGTTTTTCAGGCTGCGGTGCTGGTCGATCGCATCGCCAAGACCGGACAGGCCGGTGAAGCAGCCGTTGGTTGCCTGATGGGCACGCTGCTGGTCATGGACCCGAAAGACACGCTGGACGTGTTTGGGGGCGACGACCTGAATCTGCATGAGGGCTATCGCGCCCTCGCCAGCGCCCTGGAACGCGATCCGGCCACGCTGCAACGGGAACCATTGCGTTATGCCCTGGCGATGCTGGGCCTGGAGCGTCAACTGTCCAAGCGCGACGACATGCTTGAAACCATTGGCAAGCGCCTGCCGCAGATCAAATCCCAGGTCGAGCATTTTGGTATCGCTCACGAGAACGTGATTGCCGCAAGCGGCGCGCTGTATCAGGACACCCTGAGCACCTTGCGTCAGCGGATTCAGGTCCACGGCGACATGCGTAATCTGCAGCAACCCAACAACGCTTCGAAAATCCGCGCCCTGCTGCTGGCCGGGATTCGCTGTGCGCGACTTTGGCGACAAGTGGGCGGTCACCGCTGGCAATTGGTCATCAGCCGTCGCAAGTTATTGAAAGAACTGTATCCATTGCTTCACCGCTGAGTGATCAACGTCACTCGGTTCGCTCCGAACCCGACATCGCGCGACTCATAGCGGTCAGCCAGCCTCGGCTGACCGGATTTTTCATGTATGATACGCGCCCCTTTTCGTCGCCTGACAGTCCGAGAACACCCCATGCAGCTTTCTTCGCTCACTGCGGTTTCCCCTGTAGATGGCCGCTACGCCGGCAAAACCCAGGCCCTGCGCCCGATTTTCAGCGAATACGGCCTGATCCGTTTCCGCGCCCTGGTGGAAGTACGCTGGCTGCAACGCCTCGCGTCTCACCCGCAAATCCCTGAAGTCCCGGCGTTCTCCGCCGAAGCCAACGCCATCCTCGATGCCCTGGCCAATGACTTCGCCCTCGAGCACGCCGAGCGCGTGAAAGAGATTGAGCGCACCACCAACCACGACGTCAAGGCGATCGAGTACCTGCTCAAGGAGCAGGCTGCGAAATTGCCGGAGCTGGCCAAGGTCAGCGAGTTCATCCACTTCGCCTGCACCAGCGAAGACATCAACAATCTGTCCCACGCGCTGATGCTGCGTGAAGGCCGTGACACCGTGCTGCTGCCGCTGATGCGTCAGATCGCCGAGTCCATCCGCGAGCTGGCGATCCGCTTCGCCGCCGTACCGATGCTCTCGCGCACCCACGGTCAGCCGGCCTCGCCGACGACCCTGGGCAAAGAACTGGCCAACGTTGTTTACCGTCTGGAGCGCCAGATCGCTCAAGTGGCCGCCGTGCCGCTGCTGGGCAAGATCAACGGCGCCGTCGGCAACTACAACGCGCACCTGTCGGCCTACCCGGACATCGACTGGGAAGCCAACGCCCGCGCCTTTATCGAAGACGAGCTGGGTCTGGGCTTCAATCCCTACACCACGCAGATCGAACCGCACGATTACATCGCTGAGCTGTTCGACGCGATCGCTCGTTACAACACGATCCTGATCGACTTTGACCGCGACATCTGGGGCTACATCTCCCTGGGCTATTTCAAGCAGCGCACCATCGCCGGTGAAATCGGTTCGTCGACCATGCCGCACAAGGTCAACCCGATCGACTTCGAAAACTCCGAAGGCAACCTCGGCATCGCCAATGCACTGTTCCAGCATCTGGCCAGCAAATTGCCGATCTCCCGCTGGCAGCGTGACCTGACCGACTCCACCGTGCTGCGCAACCTCGGCGTGGGCTTCGCTCACAGCGTGATTGCCTACGAAGCGAGCCTGAAAGGCATCAGCAAGCTGGAACTCAACGAGCAGAAGATCGCCGCCGATCTGGACGCTTGCTGGGAAGTCCTGGCCGAGCCGATCCAGACAGTCATGCGTCGCTACGACATCGAGAACCCGTACGAGAAGCTCAAGGAATTGACGCGCGGCAAGGGCATCGGCCCTGAAGCGCTGCTGACCTTCATCGACGGTCTGGACATGCCTGCCGAAGCCAAGGCCGAGCTGAAGAAGCTCACGCCGGCGAACTACATCGGCAACGCCGTGGCGCAAGCCAAGCGCATCTGACCGCATTGCACCCGCTCTGAACGCCCGGCTGAGCCGGGCGTTTTTATTCCCGCCGTAAAAACTCGTTTTTTCAATAGGTTACACATGAATCCTGACATCCCTCTTCAGCTCCTAGGTGGCATCACAGCGCGCGAGTTCCTGCGTGACTACTGGCAGAAGAAACCTTTGCTGATTCGTCAGGCCATTCCAGACTTCCAGAGCCCGATCGATGCCGACGAACTGGCCGGCCTGGCACTGGAAGAAGAAGTCGAATCGCGCCTGGTCCTCGAGAAAGGCGAGCGTCCGTGGGAGCTGCGCCGCGGCCCGTTCGCCGAGGACGACTTCAGCAAACTGCCGGAACGCGAGTGGACCTTGCTGGTGCAGGCCGTGGATCAGTTCGTGCCTGAAGTCAGCGAATTACTGGAAAACTTCCGCTTCCTGCCGAGCTGGCGCATCGATGACGTGATGATCAGCTACGCCGCGCCGGGTGGCAGCGTGGGTCCGCATTTCGACAACTACGACGTGTTCCTGCTGCAGGGCCACGGCAAGCGTCACTGGCAGATCGGCCAGATGTGCGACTCCGAGAGCAAACTGCTCGAGCACGCCGACCTGCGCATCCTCGCCGACTTCCAGGGTACGGACGAGTGGACGCTGGAACCGGGCGACATGCTCTACCTGCCGCCGCGCCTGGCCCACTGCGGCGTCGCGGTGGATGAGTGCCTGACCTACTCGGTCGGCTTCCGCGCGCCAAGCGCTGCCGAGGTGCTGACCCATTTCACAGACTTCCTCAGCCAGTTCATGCCTGAAGAAGAGCGCTACACCGACGCCGACGCGCAGCCGGTCAGCGATCCTCACCAGATTCAGCACGACGCCCTCGACCGCCTGAAAGGTTTGCTGGCCGAGCACATGGGTGACGAGCGCTTGCTGCTGACCTGGTTCGGCCAGTTCATGACCGAGCCTCGTTATCCCGAGTTGGTGGTTGGCCCGGAACTGGCCGAGAGCGAGCTGCTCGACAGCCTGGAACAGGGCGCCGTGCTGATCCGCAATCCGAGCGCGCGACTGGCGTGGTCGGAAGTCGACGACGACCTGCTGCTGTTCGCCAGCGGTCAGAGCCGTCTGTTGCCGGGCCATCTGCGTGAACTGCTGAAAATGATCTGCGCAGCCGATGCGCTGCACATCGACAATCTTGGCCAATGGCTGGCAGATGACGATGGACGTAACCTGCTCTGTGAGCTGGTCAAACAAGGAAGTCTGGGGTTTGCTGATGAATAAGATCCACGTACGGGTAGCCGACTGGCAGAAAGACAACGCCGACATTCGGCGAATTCGTGACGCCGTGTTCGTGTTTGAACAGTCGGTTCCGCCCGAACTGGAATGGGACTCGGAAGATGCAGGCGCCCTGCATTTTCTGGCGCTTGAAGGGGATTACGCCGTGGGCACCGCGCGCTTGCTGCCCGATGGTGAATTCGGCCGACTGTCCGTGCTCAAGGACTGGCGCGGCCTGAACGTGGGTGAGGCGTTGATCACCGCGATCCTCGCCGAAGCACAGCGCCGCGACCTGAAACAGACGCGGCTCAGCGCACAGGTTCATGCCACGGCGCTGTATGAGCGCTTTGGCTTTACCGTGGTGAGCGACGAGTTTCTCGAAGCCGGCCTTCCCCATGTGGACATGGTGCGCAACTCGCACTGACTGCACCTGGCGACATTTGCGCCCCGGCGTTCGCGCTTCAGCTGCCTAAGCTGAAACAAAAGCACCGGGGCGTTTTGCTGTCTGCGATTCAACTTGGTGCTGCCCAGGCCGACAAACTGGCAAACTCGTCGTTCAGACGCGACCCTCGCGGAGACCACACCGATGTCATTACGCACCCTGCTCGCTTCACTGCTGTTGGCTTGCAGCTTCACGGCCGCGGCCGCCACTGAAGTCATCCCCCTGAATTACCGCACCAGCGACGATTTGCTGCCCACCGTGAAGTCGTTCCTGGGCAACGAAGGCAGCGTCAATGCCTATGGCAACAAGCTCATCGTCAACGCCGAACCGGACAAGATCAGCGAACTGCGCGACCTCCTCGGCCAGCTCGACACGGCGCCCAAGCGTCTGATGATCAGCGTCGACACCAGCGACAGCACGGTGCAGAGCGACCAGGGCTACTCGGTCAACGGCACCGTGCGCTCCCAGGACGGACGCATCAGCGCCGACGGCCGGACGCGCATCCAGAATTACGGCACCGCCAGCCGCGAGGGTGGCGTGCAACAGGTTCAGGCCAACGAAGGGACGCCGGCGCTGATCCAGATGGGCCAGAGCATACCGATCACCTCGGTTCAGTCCGACGGCTATGGCTACCCGCAGACCAACACGCAATACCGCAACGTGACCCAGGGCTTCTATGTCACGGCGACGGTCACCGGCGACATCGTCCATCTGAACATCAGCACCAACAACGACCGCATGAGCCAGCAACAGGCTGACGCGATCAAGGTGCAGAGTACCGACACGCAAGTCAGTGGTCGGCTGGGTGAGTGGATCACGCTGGCCGGCGCCAGCGATCAGTCCCGTGCCGACGAACACGGCGTCGTCCGACGTTACTCGACACAGGGCAGCAACGACATGCAGCTGCGGGTGAAGGTCGATAGCCTGGATTGAGGGGACATCGTTTACGCCTCCACTGAATCGACGCCCTGCAATCTGTAGGATTTCGCACCAGACGTAGGTAATGACATCGATCCTGAGACGCAACGGCCTCACTGATAAATGTAGTGCCCGATCCGGCACTACATCTAGTCCCTCTCCTGTGACCGCCCCGTATTCACGGTGACTTCCCCTTCCAGCACTTGCCCGCCCGAAACTGACCGAGGAGTCGCATTAGACGAAATATGTAGTGCGACTAAAAAGGCACTACAAAGTGTTTGACGAAGCAAAATTGCCGAGGCATGATGGCCTCGCTCCCGCTGATCAGAGGCTGTGCAGAACGCCTCCTGATCGCGCCCGAACTCAACACGTTCGTGCCGATTAGCGTCATTTACGCCCACAAGGCAGCTTCATCGCCTCATCATCTCGATGGCGAATAACCTGACTGAGAAAAGCATGCTCTCCGATTCAGCGAGCAGCCATCAGTGCGCCTTGAAGAAAGACCGGCGCCGGCGAAGCAAGGAGCTTCACCTCAAGACCCACAACACCAAGCAACGAGGTTTACCCCATGGCACTGACACGCGAACAACAAATTGCAGCCATCGAGAAAGACTGGGCCGAGAATCCACGCTGGAAAGGCGTAACCCGCACCTATTCCGCTGCTGACGTCGTCCGCCTGCGTGGCTCGGTTCAGCCTGAACACACGTTTGCAAAGCTGGGCGCTGACAAGCTGTGGAACCTGGTAACTCAGGGCGCCCGGCCTTCCTTCCGTCCCGACAAGGATTTCGTCAACTGCATGGGCGCACTCACCGGTGGCCAGGCCGTGCAACAAGTCAAAGCCGGCATCCAGGCGATCTACCTGTCTGGCTGGCAAGTCGCGGCGGACAACAACTCCGCCGAATCGATGTACCCCGATCAGTCGCTGTATCCGGTGGACTCGGTGCCGACGGTGGTCAAGCGGATCAACAACTCGTTCCGCCGCGCCGACCAGATCCAGTGGAAAGCCGGCAAGAACCCGGGCGACGAAGGTTATATCGATTACTTCGCGCCGATCGTTGCCGACGCCGAAGCTGGTTTCGGCGGCGTGCTCAACGCTTATGAGCTGATGAAGAGCATGATCGAGGCAGGCGCTGCCGGCGTGCACTTCGAAGACCAACTGGCCTCGGTGAAAAAATGCGGCCATATGGGCGGCAAGGTTCTGGTCCCCACCCAGGAAGCGGTACAGAAGCTGGTGGCCGCCCGCCTGGCGGCTGACGTTGCCGGCGTGCCGACCATTATTCTGGCGCGCACCGACGCCAACGCTGCGGACCTTCTGACGTCGGACTGCGACCCGTACGACCAGCCGTTCGTGACCGGGACCCGCACGCCGGAAGGCTTCTACAAAGTACGGGCCGGCCTGGACCAGGCGATTGCCCGCGGCCTGGCGTACGCGCCATATGCCGATCTGATCTGGTGTGAAACCGCCAAGCCGGATCTGGACGAGGCCCGTCGCTTCGCCGAGGCGATCAAACAGGAATACCCGGATCAGCTGCTGTCCTACAACTGCTCGCCTTCCTTCAACTGGAAGAAGAACCTGGACGACGCGACTATCGCCAAATTCCAGCGCGAGCTTTCAGCCATGGGCTACAAGCATCAGTTCATTACGCTGGCAGGCATCCACAACATGTGGCACAGCATGTTCAACCTGGCGCACGACTACGCCCGCAACGACATGACTGCCTACGTAAAACTGCAAGAACAGGAGTTCGCTGACGCCGCGAAGGGCTACACGTTCGTGGCGCACCAGCAGGAAGTGGGCACTGGCTACTTCGATGACATGACCACGGTCATCCAGGGCGGCAAGTCTTCAGTGACCGCATTGACCGGGTCGACGGAGGAAGAACAGTTCCATTGACACTGTTCGAACCGCTGGCTTCGCGGTGAACGACGGTCCTACCGAATACAGGAGCCGCCTTCGGGCGGCTTTCTGCTGGCTATCCCGGAATTAACCTACGTTAACAGTCAACCATTGGCGATAGACAACTCCCATCACCTCATAAAAGTTAATTAATCAGGCAAGCAATAACCCGCTAACTTCGACCTGATAATTAATGGGAACTTCGTCACATGCCGGTGACACACCACAGACACCCTTCCAAATGATATTTATTATCATTTAAGCGCTGGCTAATTGCCCCCCTTCCCTACGACACATATTTATCCAAACTGCCTTCAACGCCCGCCCCTGCTGGGGCTACGCATGAAAACCGTGACCTATCTCATTAATCCTTCGAATAAATTTGATGCAGAAAATTTACTTGCCCTCCTTTTGCACATAAAATCCCGGGATTGATCGCACTGCGACATATCGTCACTGCTTCTACTTCTTTCAAGCCCAGAGACCTTTGCTCTCTGTTAAGGACTGCCAGCATGCCCGACTCGACAGGATTGATTGCCCACAATTGGGGCTTCGCCGTGTTTCTCCTTGGTGTCGTCGGCCTCTGCGCCTTCATGCTCGGTCTGTCCAGCCTGCTGGGCTCCAAAGCCTGGGGCCGCAGCAAAAACGAACCGTTCGAATCCGGCATGCTGCCCACCGGCGGCGCCCGTCTGCGGCTCTCGGCAAAATTCTATCTGGTCGCGATGTTGTTCGTGATTTTCGACATTGAAGCCCTCTTTCTGTACGCCTGGTCTGTGTCCGTCCGCGAAAGCGGCTGGACCGGCTTCGCCGAAGCGCTCGTTTTCATAGCAATTCTGTTGGCAGGTCTTGTCTACCTATGGCGGGTAGGGGCGCTCGATTGGGCTCCCGTTGGTCGTCGTAACCGGCAGGCGAAGCTAAAACAATGAGGCTTTGGCAATGCAATATAATCTCACCAGGATCGACCCGGATGCTCCTAACGAGCAGTACCCCATCGGCGAACGCGAAGTCGTTTCCGATCCGTTAGAAGACCAAGTCCACAAAAACATCTACATGGGCAAGCTCGAAGACGTGCTGAACGGTGCCGTCAACTGGGGTCGCAAGAACTCCCTTTGGCCGTACAACTTCGGTCTGTCGTGCTGCTATGTGGAAATGACCACCGCCTTCACGGCGCCCCATGACATCGCGCGCTTCGGCGCCGAAGTGATCCGGGCATCGCCGCGTCAGGCGGATTTCATGGTGATCGCCGGCACACCGTTTCTGAAGATGGCCCCGATCATCCAGCGTCTCTACGAGCAGATGCTGGAGCCCAAGTGGGTGATCTCCATGGGCGCCTGTGCCAACTCCGGTGGCATGTACGACATCTATTCCGTGGTTCAGGGCGTGGATAAATTCCTCCCTGTGGATGTTTACGTGCCCGGCTGCCCGCCCCGTCCAGAGGCGTTTCTGCAAGGCTTGATGCTGCTGCAGGAATCCATTGGCCAGGAGCGTCGTCCCCTTTCCTGGGTCGTCGGTGACCAGGGCGTTTATCGCGCCGAGATGCCGTCGCAGAAGGAACAGCGCCGCGAACAACGTATTGCGGTGACCAACCTGCGCAGCCCCGACGAAGTCTGATCCAGTTTTTCTTTTACAAAAAGAAGCCTGAACCTGGGTTCATTCTGTACGTTGACCGATAGCGATCGAGACCTATGACTGCAGACACCGCTCTGTACATCCCGCCTCACAAGGCTGACGACCAAGAAGTCGTCGTTGAACTCCATAACCGTTTTGGCGCTGAAGCCTTCAGCGCCCAGTCCACCGTCACTGGCATGCCTGTGCTGTGGGTGCAACGTGCGCGGCTGATTGAAATCCTGACCTTCCTGCGTCAGATGCCCAAGCCGTACGTGATGCTTTACGACCTGCACGGCGTCGACGAACGCCTGCGTACCAAGCGCCGCGGTTTGCCGGATGCCGACTTCACCGTGTTCTATCACCTGATTTCGATAGAACGTAACAGCGACGTGATGCTCAAGGTCGCGCTGTCAGAAAGTGACCTGAGCATGCCGACCGTCACCGGCATCTGGCCGAACGCCAACTGGTACGAGCGTGAAGTCTGGGACATGTTCGGGATCGACTTCCCGGGCCACCCGCACCTGACCCGCATCATGATGCCGCCCACCTGGGAAGGTCACCCGCTGCGCAAGGACTTCCCGGCACGTGCCACCGAGTTCGACCCGTACAGCCTGACTCTCGCCAAGCAGCAGCTGGAAGAGGAAGCCGCGCGTTTCCGGCCGGAAGACTGGGGCATGAAGCGTTCCGGCACCAACGAGGACTACATGTTCCTCAACCTGGGCCCGAACCACCCTTCGGCCCACGGTGCGTTCCGCATCATCCTGCAGCTGGACGGCGAAGAGATCGTCGACTGCGTGCCGGACATCGGTTACCACCACCGTGGCGCCGAGAAAATGGCCGAGCGCCAGTCCTGGCACAGCTACATTCCGTACACCGACCGCATCGATTACCTCGGCGGCGTGATGAACAACCTACCTTACGTGCTCTCGGTCGAGAAACTGGCCGGCATCACCGTACCGGATCGGGTCAACGTCATTCGCATCATGATGTCCGAGTTCTTCCGCATCACCAGCCACCTGCTGTTCCTGGGGACCTACATCCAGGACGTGGGCGCCATGACCCCGGTGTTCTTCACGTTCACTGACCGTCAGCGCGCCTACACCGTGATCGAAGCCGTCACCGGTTTCCGTCTGCACCCGGCCTGGTTCCGCATCGGCGGTGTCGCCCACGACCTGCCGCGCGGGTGGGAAAAACTGGTCAAGGACTTCATCGACTGGATGCCCAAGCGTCTGGACGAGTACACCAAGGCAGCGCTGCAGAACAGCATCCTCAAAGGTCGTACCGTCGGCGTTGCCGCGTACAACACCAAAGAAGCGCTGGAATGGGGCGTCACCGGGCCCAGCCTGCGCGCGACCGGTCTGGACTTCGACCTGCGCAAGGCGCGTCCGTATTCGGGTTACGAGAACTTCGAATTCGAAGTGCCCCTGGCCCACGACGGCGACGCCTACGATCGCTGCATCGTGCGCGTCGAAGAGATGCGCCAGAGCCTGAAGATCATCGAGCAGTGCATGCGCAACATGCCGGCCGGCCCGTACAAGGCGGATCACCCGCTGACCACGCCGCCGCCGAAAGAACGCACCCTGCAGCACATCGAAACCCTGATCACGCACTTCCTGCAGGTTTCGTGGGGCCCGGTCATGCCGGCCAACGAATCCTTCCAGATGATCGAGGCGACCAAGGGCATCAACAGTTATTACCTGACGAGCGACGGCGGCACCATGAGCTACCGTACCCGGATTCGCACCCCAAGCTACCCGCACCTGCAGCAGATCCCTTCGGTGATCAAGGGCAGCATGGTCGCGGACTTGATTGCGTACCTGGGTAGTATCGATTTCGTTATGGCCGACGTGGACCGCTAAGCATGAACAGCACGCTTATCCAGACAGACCGTTTCGCCCTGAGCGAATCCGAGCGCTCGGCCATCGAGCACGAAATGCATCACTACGAGGACCCGCGCGCGGCGTCCATCGAAGCCCTGAAAATCGTCCAGAAGGAACGCGGCTGGGTGCCGGACGGCGCCATCTATGCCATCGGCGAAGTGCTGGGCATCCCCGCCAGCGACGTTGAAGGCGTGGCGACGTTCTATAGCCAGATCTTCCGTCAGCCGGTGGGCCGCCACATCATTCGCGTCTGCAACAGCATGGTCTGCTTCATCGCCGGTCACGAAGACATCGTTGGCGAGATTCAGAGCAAGCTGGGCATCGGCCTGGGTCAGACCACCGCCGACGGCCGCTTCACGCTGCTGCCGGCCTGCTGCCTGGGCAACTGTGACAAGGCGCCGGCGGTCATGATCGACGACGATACTTTCGGCAATCTGCAGCCTGCGGGCGTCGCCCCGCTGCTGGAGGGTTACGTATGACCATCACTTCCTTCGGCCCCGCCAACCTGATCGCCCGCGCCCCGGAAACCCATCCGCTGACCTGGCGTCTGCGCGATGACGGCGAGCCGGTGTGGCTCGATGAATATCAGAAGAAAGACGGCTACGCAGCGGCGCGCAAAGCGTTCGCCACGCAGTCGCCCGATGAAATCGTCCAGGCCGTTAAAGACTCCGGTCTCAAAGGCCGAGGCGGCGCAGGCTTTCCCACGGGCGTGAAGTGGGGGCTGATGCCCAAAGACGAATCCATGAACATCCGTTACCTGCTGTGTAACGCCGATGAAATGGAGCCGAATACCTGGAAGGACCGCATGCTGATGGAGCAACTGCCCCATCTGCTCATCGAAGGCATGCTGATCAGTGCTCGCGCCCTGAAGGCCTACCGCGGTTACATCTTCCTGCGCGGCGAATACGTGACGGCCGCCAGGCATCTGAACCGTGCCGTGGCTGAAGCCAAGGCCGCAGGCCTGCTGGGCAAGAATATCCTCGGCACCGGTTTTGATTTCGAGCTGATCGTGCACACCGGCGCCGGGCGCTACATCTGCGGTGAAGAAACCGCGCTGATCAACTCCCTGGAAGGCCGTCGCGCCAACCCGCGTTCCAAGCCGCCCTTCCCTGCCGCCGTTGGTGTGTGGGGCAAGCCGACCTGCGTGAACAACGTCGAGACCCTGTGCAACGTGCCGGCCATCGTTAACAACGGCAACGATTGGTACAAAGCCATCGCGCGTCCGGGCAGCGAAGACATGGGCACCAAGATCATGGGCTTCTCCGGCAAGGTGAAGAACCCGGGCCTGTGGGAATTGCCATTCGGCTTGCCAGCACGCGAGTTGTTCGAAGACTACGCGGGCGGCATGCGTGACGGCTTCAAGCTCAAGTGCTGGCAACCAGGTGGGGCAGGCACAGGCTTCCTGCTTCCCGAACATCTGGATTGCCAGTTCTATGCAGGCGGTGTCGCCAAGGTGGGCACGCGGATGGGCACCGGCATGGCGATGGCGGTTGACGACAAGGTCAACATGGTCTCGCTGATGCGCAACCTGGAAGAGTTCTTCTCCCAGGAATCGTGCGGCTTCTGCACACCGTGCCGCGACGGCTTGCCGTGGAGCGTGAAAATCCTGCGTTCCATCGAAAAAGGCGAGGGTCAACCCGGCGATATCGAGACGCTGCTGGGCCTGGTTAACTTCCTCGGCCCTGGCAAGACGTTCTGTGCTCACGCACCGGGCGCCGTGGAACCGCTGGGCGCCGCGATCAAGTATTTCCGGTCTGAGTTCGAAGCAGGTATCGCCCCGGCACGTCCGGGCAGCCTGACTCAAGTCAGCAGCCCGACGGTGGTTGGCGCATAACACGATAAACGGTTGGTGGCCCACAAGGCCGCCTCCCCTGCATCCGACGACGCCGCGAGGCTGTTTGAGTCGGATGGCACCGAGATTCCATTAGCCACGCCCGCTGACACCGGGCCAACGAAGAACTTTGAACCATGGCCACTATCCACGTAGACGGCAAAGCGCTCGAAGTCGATGGCGCAGACAACCTGTTACAGGCATGTCTGTCGCTGGGCCTCGACATCCCTTATTTCTGCTGGCATCCGGCACTTGGCAGTGTTGGCGCCTGTCGCCAGTGCGCGGTCAAGCAGTACACCGACGAGAACGACACCCGTGGTCGCATCGTCATGTCCTGCATGACACCCGCCACTGACAACACCTGGATCTCCATCGAAGACGATGAATCCAAGGCGTTTCGCGCCAGTGTCGTCGAATGGCTGATGACCAACCACCCGCACGACTGCCCGGTCTGCGAGGAAGGCGGTCACTGTCATTTGCAGGACATGACGGTGATGACCGGCCACAACGAGCGCCGCTATCGCTTTACCAAACGCACCCACCAGAATCAGGAACTGGGGCCGTTCATCGCACACGAGATGAACCGCTGCATCGCCTGCTATCGCTGCGTGCGTTTCTATAAAGACTACGCCGGCGGTACTGACCTCGGCGTGTTCGGCGCCCACGACAACGTGTACTTCGGTCGCGTTGAAGACGGCACCCTGGAAAGCGAGTTCTCCGGCAACCTCACCGAGGTCTGCCCGACCGGTGTGTTCACCGACAAGACCCACTCCGAGCGCTACAACCGGAAATGGGACATGCAGTTTTCGCCGAGCATCTGCCACGGTTGCTCAAGCGGCTGCAACATCAGCCCGGGCGAGCGTTATGGTGAAATCCGCCGTATCGAGAACCGCTACAACGGTTCGGTGAACCAGTACTTCCTCTGCGACCGTGGCCGTTTCGGTTATGGCTACGTCAACCGCACCGACCGTCCACGCCAGCCGTTGGCCGAAGGCATCAAGCTGGGCCTCGACGCTGCGCTGGATAAAGCGGCTGACCTGCTGCGCGGACGCAACATCGTCGGCATCGGTTCGCCACGCGCCAGCCTGGAAAGCAACTTCGCCCTGCGCGAGCTGGTCGGTGCCGAGCACTTCTACTCGGGCATCGAAGCCGGTGAGCTGGAGCGTCTGCGCCTGATCGCTCAGGTATTGAAAGACAGCCCGCTGCCAATCCCGACCCTGCGTGAGGTCGAAGAGCACGATGCCGTGTTCATCCTCGGCGAAGACGTTACCCAGACCGCTGCGCGCATGGCCCTCGGCCTGCGTCAGTCGGTGAAAAACAAAGCCGAAGACATGGCCGCTGCGATGAAAGTCCAGCCATGGCTCGACGCTGCGGTGAAGAACATCGGCCAGCACGAGATGAACCCGCTGTTCATCGCCAGCCTGACCGACACCCGCCTCGACGATATCGCCGAAGAATGCGTGCACGCTGCGCCCGATGATCTGGCGCGCATCGGTTTCGCCGTGGCCCACGCCATCGACCCGAGTGCCCCGGCCGTTGTCGGTCTGGACAGCGAAGCGCTGGCGCTGGCCGAGCGCATTGCTGCCGCTCTGCTCGAAGCCAAACGCCCGCTGATCGTGTCCGGCGCCTCGCTGGGCTCGAACGCGCTGATCGAAGCGGCGGCGAACATCGCCAAGGCCTTGAAGCTGCGTGACAAGCAGGGTTCGCTGAGCCTGATCGTGCCGGAAGCCAACAGCATGGGCTTGACCCTGTTTGGTGGCGACTCGGTCGACGCTGCGCTGCAGGCCGTGATTTCGGGCCAGGCCGACGCCATCGTCGTGCTGGAAAACGATCTGTTCACCCGCGTTGACGCTGCCACGGTCGAGGCTGCACTGAAGGCCGCGAAAGTGGTGATCGTTGCCGATCATCAGAAGACCGCGACCACCGACCGCGCGCATCTGGTGCTGCCGGCCGCAAGCTTCGCCGAAGGCGACGGTACGCTGGTCAGCCAGGAAGGCCGCGCCCAGCGCTTCTTCCAGGTGTTCGACCCCACGTATCTGGACGCGAGCATTCTGGTTCACGAAGGCTGGCGCTGGCTGCATGCCCTGCGCGCCACCCTGTTGAATCAGCCGGTTGACTGGACTCAGCTTGACCACGTCACCGCTGCCTGCGCTGCGAGCAATCCGCAACTGGCCGGCATTGTCGGTGCCGCGCCGTCTGCTGCGTTCCGCATCAAGGGCCTGAAACTGGCTCGCGAACCGCTGCGTTATAGCGGCCGGACCGCCATGCGCGCCAACATCAGCGTGCACGAACCGCGTATGCCGCAGGACATCGACACCGCGTTCGCGTTCTCGATGGAAGGTTATTCGGGCTCTGCCGAACCGCGTTCTCAGGTGCCATTTGCCTGGTCGCCGGGCTGGAACTCGCCACAAGCGTGGAACAAGTTTCAGGACGAAGTCGGCGGTCACTTGCGTGCTGGCGATCCAGGCGTACGCCTGATCGAAAGCAGCGGCGACAGGCTGGGCTGGTTCGCCAACGTGCCGCGTGCCTTCTCCCCTGCACAAGGGACCTGGCAGGTTGTGCCGTTCTATCACCTGTTCGGCAGCGAAGAAACCTCCTCCAAAGCCGCGCCGGTTCAAGAGCGTATTCCCCAGGCCTAT
Source organism: Pseudomonas graminis (assembly GCF_900111735.1). Taxonomy (GTDB): domain Bacteria; phylum Pseudomonadota; class Gammaproteobacteria; order Pseudomonadales; family Pseudomonadaceae; genus Aquipseudomonas; species Aquipseudomonas graminis. Next base: position 60,974 of record NZ_FOHW01000030.1, read on the forward strand.
GTTGCGCTGGCCAAGTCCGAAGCGGACCGTCTGGGTGTCAACGAAGGCGCCTTGCTCAGCCTGAGTGTTGCCGGCCAGACCCTGCGTCTGCCGCTGCGCATCAGCGAGGAACTGGGCGCAGGCCTGGTGGCGCTGCCGTCCGGTCTGGCCGGTATTCCTCCGGCGCTGTTCGGCAAAACCGTTGATGCCGTGCAGGAGGCCGCTCAATGACCTGGTTCACCCCTGAAGTGATCGACTCGATCATCGCTGTCGTCAAGGCCATCGTGGTGCTGCTAGCCGTGGTGGTCTGCGGCGCGCTGCTCAGCTTCGTCGAACGCCGTCTGTTGGGCTGGTGGCAGGACCGTTACGGGCCGAACCGCGTGGGTCCGTTCGGCATGTTCCAGATTGCTGCCGACATGCTGAAGATGTTCTTTAAAGAGGACTGGAACCCGCCCTTCGTCGACCGGGTGATCTTCACCCTGGCGCCGGTGGTGGCCATGAGCGCGCTGTTGATCGCGTTCTCGGTCATCCCGGTGACCCAGACCTGGGTGGTCGCGGACCTGAACATCGGCCTGCTGTTCTTCTTCGCCATGGCCGGTCTGTCGGTCTATGCGGTGCTGTTCGCCGGTTGGTCATCGAACAACAAGTACGCCCTGCTGGGCAGCTTGCGTGCCTCGGCGCAGACCGTGTCGTACGAAGTGTTCCTCGGCCTGTCGCTGATGGGCATCGTGGTGCAGGTCGGTTCGTTCAACATGGGCGACATCGTCAAGTACCAGGCCGATCACCTGTGGTTCATCATTCCGCAGTTCTTTGGCTTCTGTACCTTCTTCATCGCTGGTGTCGCCGTGACTCACCGTCACCCGTTCGACCAGCCGGAAGCGGAACAGGAACTGGCCGACGGTTACCACATTGAATACGCCGGCATGAAATGGGGCATGTTCTTCGTCGGTGAGTACATCGGCATCATCCTGATCTCGGCGCTGCTGGTAACGCTGTTCTTCGGTGGCTGGCATGGCCCGTTCGATATCCTGCCGCAACTGTCGTTCATGTGGTTTGCGCTGAAAACCGCGTTCTTCATCATGCTGTTCATCCTGTTGCGTGCTTCGATCCCTCGTCCGCGTTATGACCAAGTGATGGATTTCAGCTGGAAGTTCTGCTTGCCACTGACCCTGATCAATTTGCTGGTGACCGCTGCGGTCGTCCTGGCGGCTCAGTGAGGATTTGACCCATGTTCAAATATATTGGCGACATCGTTAAGGGTACGGGTACCCAGCTGCGCAGCCTGATCATGGTCTTCGGCCATGGCTTCCGTAAGCGTGACACCCTGCAATATCCGGAAGAGCAGGTGTATCTGCCGCCCCGCTACCGTGGCCGCATTGTCCTGACCCGCGACCCCGACGGCGAAGAACGCTGCGTGGCCTGCAACCTGTGCGCCGTGGCCTGCCCGGTGGGTTGCATCTCGCTGCAGAAGGCCGAGACCGACGACGGTCGTTGGTATCCGGAGTTCTTCCGCATCAATTTCTCGCGTTGCATCTTCTGCGGCATGTGTGAGGAAGCTTGCCCGACCACCGCGATCCAGCTGACACCGGATTTCGAGATGGCCGAGTTCAAACGTCAGGATCTCGTGTACGAGAAGGAAGATCTGCTGATCTCCGGCCCCGGCAAGAACCCTGATTACAACTTCTACCGCGTTGCGGGGATGGCCATCGCCGGCAAGCCGAAAGGCGATGCACAGAACGAAGCCCAGCCCATCAACGTCAAGAGCTTGCTGCCTTAAGGAAGAAAGATGGAATTCGCTTTCTATTTCGCATCCGGCATCGCTGTGGTGGCCACCCTTCGGGTGATCACCAACACGAACCCGGTGCACGCCCTGCTCTACCTGATCATTTCGCTGATCGCCGTGGCCATGACCTTCTTCAGCCTCGGCGCGCCGTTCGCCGGTGCCCTTGAAGTCATCGCTTATGCGGGCGCCATCATGGTGCTGTTCGTCTTCGTGGTGATGATGCTGAACCTGGGCCCGGCCTCGGTTCAACAAGAACGCGCCTGGCTCAAACCCGGCATCTGGCTCGGCCCGATTCTGCTGGGCGGCCTGCTGCTGGCGGAGTTGATTTACGTGCTGTTCGCCAACTCCACCGGCGCTTCCATCGGTCACACCACGGTGGACGCCAAGGCGGTCGGCATCAGCCTGTTCGGCCCTTACCTGCTGGTTGTCGAACTCGCCTCGATGCTGCTGCTTGCGGCAGCCGTGACGGCGTTCCATGTCGGCCGCAACGAGGCGAAGGAGTAAAGCCATGAACTCAGCAATCCCTCTGGAACATGGTCTGGCGGTCGCCGGCATCCTGTTCTGCCTCGGCCTGGCGGGCCTGTTGGTACGCCGCAACATTCTGTTCGTGTTGATGAGCCTGGAAATCATGATGAACGCAGCCGCGCTGGCCTTTGTGGTCGCGGGCAGCCGTTGGGCACAGCCTGACGGCCAGATCATGTTCATTCTGGTGATCAGCCTTGCCGCAGCCGAGGCCAGCATTGGCCTGGCGATCCTGCTGCAACTGTATCGCCGCTTCCACACGCTCGATATCGACGCTGCCAGCGAGATGCGCGGATGAACCTACTCTTACTGACTTTCGTATTCCCCCTGATCGGTTTCCTGCTGCTGTCGTTTTCGCGCGGCAAATGGTCGGAAAACCTTTCAGCCCTGATCGGCGTGGGCTCCATAGGCCTGTCGGCCATCGTTGCCGCCTACGTGATCTGGCAATTCAACGTGTCTCCACCGGAAGGCGGTCACCTGACCATGGTGCTGTGGCGCTGGATGTCGGTAGACGGCTTCGAGCCCAACTTCGCCCTGTATGTCGATGGCCTGTCCATCACCATGCTCGGCGTGGTGGTCGGCGTCGGCTTCCTCATTCACCTGTTCGCCTCGTGGTACATGCGCGGTGAAGACGGCTACTCGCGCTTCTTCGCCTACACCAACCTGTTCATTGCCAGCATGTTGTTCCTGATCCTGGGCGACAACCTGCTGTTCATCTACTTCGGTTGGGAAGGCGTGGGCCTGTGCTCGTACCTGTTGATCGGTTTCTATTACAGCAACCGCAACAACGGCAACGCGGCCCTGAAAGCCTTCATCGTGACCCGCATCGGCGACGTGTTCATGGCCATCGGCCTGTTCATTCTGTTCCAGCAACTGGGCACGCTGAACATTCAGGAACTGCTGGTTCGCGCACCACAGCACTTCAAGGTCGGCGACTTCTGGATCGTTCTGGCAACCCTGATGCTGCTGGGCGGTGCCGTCGGTAAATCCGCGCAACTGCCGCTGCAAACCTGGCTGGCGGACGCGATGGCCGGTCCTACTCCGGTGTCGGCACTGATCCACGCCGCAACCATGGTTACGGCGGGCGTCTACCTGATCGCGCGGACCCACGGCCTGTTCATCCTGGCGCCGGACATCCTCCATCTGGTCGGCATTGTCGGCGGCGTGACGCTGGTACTGGCAGGTTTCGCCGCACTGGTGCAAACCGACATCAAACGTATCCTCGCCTACTCGACCATGAGCCAGATCGGCTACATGTTCCTGGCGCTGGGTGTGGGTGCATGGGACGGCGCGATTTTCCACCTGATGACCCACGCCTTCTTCAAGGCCCTGCTGTTCCTCGCGTCCGGGGCGGTGATCGTTGCCTGCCATCACGAGCAGAACATCTTCAAGATGGGCGGCCTGTGGAAGAAACTGCCATTGGCCTACGCCAGCTTCATCGTCGGCGGCGCCGCGCTGTCGGCCTTGCCGCTGGTCACGGCGGGCTTCTATTCCAAGGACGAAATCCTCTGGGAAGCCTTCGCCAGCGGCCATCAGTATCTGCTGTACGCAGGTCTGGTCGGTGCGTTCATGACCTCGCTGTACACCTTCCGCCTGATCTTCATCGCCTTCCACGGCGAAGCGAAGACCGAAGCCCACGCCGGCCACGGGATCTCCCACTGGTTGCCACTGGGTGTGCTGATCGTGCTGTCGACGTTCATCGGCGCCTGGATTCATCCGCCACTGGCCGGCGTGCTGCCGGAAAGCGCAGGTCATGCGGGCGGCGAAGCCAAGCACAGCCTGGAAATCGCCTCGGGCGCCATTGCTCTGGCCGGTATTCTGCTGGCGGCGGTGCTGTTCCTTGGCAAGCGTCGACTGGTTACGGCCATCGCCAACAGCGGGCCGGGTCGTTTCCTGTCCGCATGGTGGTTTGCAGCCTGGGGCTTCGACTGGGTGTATGACGTGCTGTTCGTCAAACCTTACCTGGCAATCAGTCGCCTCCTGCGTGCCGACCCGCTCGACCACACAATCGGCCTGATTCCGCGTCTGGTCAAAGCCGGCAACGGCTTGATGACCCGCACCGAAACCGGTCAGCTCCGCTGGTATGCCGCTTCGATCGCCGCAGGTGCCGTACTGGTACTCGGCGCGATTGTGCTGGTCTGATGAGTCGATCTGACATGAACCTTGCGACTTTGCGAAAGGAATTGAGCCCGTCATGATTCTGCCTTGGCTAATCCTGATCCCCTTCATCGGCGGCCTGCTGTGCTGGCAAGGTGAGCGCTTCGGCCCTACCCTGCCGCGCTGGATTGCGCTGTTGACCATGTCTCTCGAGACGATTCTGGGCCTGTGGGTCTGGAGCACCGGTACGTTTACCTATGCTCCGGCTCCGGGCGCCGATCCGACCTGGGCCCTTGAATTCAAGCTCCAGTGGATTCAGCGCTTCGGCATCAGCGTGCACCTGGCCCTCGATGGCCTGTCCCTGCTGATGATTCTGCTGACCGGCCTGCTGGGTATCCTCTCGGTACTCTGCTCGTGGAAAGAGATTCAACGTAACGTCGGCTTCTTCCACCTGAACCTGATGTGGATCCTGGGCGGCGTCGTCGGCGTGTTCCTCGCCATCGACCTGTTCATGTTCTTCTTCTTCTGGGAAATGATGCTGGTGCCGATGTACTTCCTCATCGCGCTCTGGGGTCACAGCTCGGCGGACGGTAAGAAGACGCGAATTTATGCAGCGACCAAGTTCTTCATCTTCACTCAGGCCAGCGGCCTGATCATGTTGGTGGCGATCCTGGGTCTGGTGCTGGTGCACTTCAACCAGACCGGCGTGATTACCTTCGGTTACGCGGACCTGCTGAAAACCAAGCTGTCCCACAGCACCGAATACATCCTGATGCTGGGCTTCTTCATCGCTTTCGCGGTGAAGCTGCCGATCGTGCCGCTGCACTCCTGGTTGCCTGACGCTCACGCCCAGGCGCCGACCGCCGGTTCCGTGGACCTGGCGGGCATCCTGCTGAAGACCGCTGCGTATGGTCTGCTGCGTTTTGCCCTGCCGCTGTTCCCGAATGCCTCGGCGGAGTTTGCGCCAATCGCCATGGTGCTGGGCCTGATCGGTATCTTCTACGGTGCCTTCCTGGCCTTCGCCCAGACCGACATCAAGCGCCTGATCGCGTTTTCCAGCGTTTCGCACATGGGCTTCGTGCTGATCGGCATCTACTCCGGCAGCCAGCAGGCGCTGCAAGGCGTCGTCGTTCAGATGCTCGCTCACGGCCTGTCGGCCGCCGCACTGTTTATCCTCAGCGGCCAGTTGTATGAGCGTCTGCACACCCGGGACATGCGAGAAATGGGTGGCCTGTGGAGCAAGATCGCGTACCTGCCGGCCATCAGCCTGTTCTTCGCCGCCGCGTCGCTGGGCCTTCCAGGCACCGGTAACTTCGTTGGTGAATTCCTGATCCTGATCGGCAGCTTTGTCAGCGCGCCGTGGATCACCGCCATCGCCACCTCCGGTCTGGTGTTCGGTTCTGTCTACTCGCTGATCATGATCCACCGCGCCTACTTCGGCCCGGCCAAATCCGACGCGGTCTACAAGGGCATGGACGGTCGGGAATTGATCATGGTGCTGGGTCTGGCGGTGTTGTTGATTCTGCTGGGCGTGTACCCGCAACCGATCCTCGACACCTCCTCGGCGACCATGCATGGCGTGCAGCAATGGCTCGGCACCGCCTTCACTCAACTCGCTTCGGCCCGGTAAGAGCGCTATGGACCTGACGATTCAACACTTTATTGCGCTGGCGCCGCTGCTGATTACCAGTATCACCATTGTGGTGGTGATGCTGGGCATCGCATGGCGTCGCAACCACTCGCAATCATTCCTGCTGACGGTAGCGGGACTCAACCTGGCTTTGCTGTCCATCTATCCGGCGCTGAAGGTTGCGCCGCTGGTGGTCACGCCTTTGCTGCAGATCGACAGCTTCGCCTGCCTCTACATGGGCATTATCCTGGTGTCGACCCTGGCCTGCGTCACCCTGGCTCACGCCTATCTGGGTGAAGGCAAGGCAGGTTACCCGGGCAACCGCGAAGAGCTTTACCTGCTGATCCTGATGGCTGCGGCCGGTGGCCTGGTACTGGTCGCCGCGCAACACCTGGCGAGCCTGTTCATCGGTCTGGAACTGCTGTCGGTGCCGGTCTACGGTCTGGTTGCCTACGCCTTCTTCAACAAGCGTTCGCTGGAAGGCGGCATCAAGTACATGGTGCTGTCGGCGGCTGGCTCGGCGTTCCTGCTGTTCGGTATGGCGCTGCTGTATGCCGAATCCGGCAGCCTGGGTTTCAGCGAAATCGGCAAGGCCATCGCCGCCACTGGCATGCCAAGCCCGATCGCCAGCCTGGGTCTGGGCATGATGCTCGTGGGTCTGGGCTTCAAGCTGTCGCTGGTGCCGTTCCACTTGTGGACACCGGACGTGTACGAAGGCGCCCCTGCCCCGGTAGCGGCGTTCCTCGCCACCGCCAGCAAGGTCGCGGTGTTCGGCGTGCTGGTTCGCCTGTTCCAGATCTCCCCGGCGGCTACCAGTGGTGTGCTGACGGACGTGATGTCGGTCATTGCCGTGGCGTCGATCCTGGTCGGCAACCTGCTGGCCCTGACGCAGAACAACCTCAAGCGTCTGCTGGGTTACTCGTCCATCGCGCACTTCGGTTACCTGATGATCGCGATGGTGGCGAGCAAGGGCATGGCGGTCGAGGCGATCAACGTCTACCTCGTCACCTACGTGCTGACCAGCCTGGGCGCGTTCGGCGTGGTCACGTTGATGTCGTCGCCTTATAGCGGCCGCGACGCCGACGCGATGTTCGAATACCGCGGCCTGTTCTGGCGTCGTCCGTACCTGACGGCGGTGCTGACCGTGATGATGCTGTCGCTGGCAGGTATTCCGCTGACGACGGGCTTCATCGGCAAGTTTTACATCATCGCGACGGGCGTCGAAGCGCACCTGTGGTGGCTGACCGGTTCACTGGTCGTGGGCAGTGCCATCGGTGTGTTCTATTACCTGCGTGTGATGGTGACGTTGTATCTGCAAGACTCGAAGATCCAGCGCCACGACGCCCCGTTCAACTGGGCGCAGCGTGCAGGGGGTGTGATGCTGTTGGGGATTACGCTGTTGGCGTTCTTCCTGGGCGTCTACCCGCAACCGCTGCTGACCCTGGTGGGCCATGCGGGCTTGTGATGGTTGAGTGATGCACAAAAAACCCTGCCTTCGAGCAGGGTTTTTTTATGGCTTTGGATTTTAGAGGATCAAGAGCATCTGCCTAACGGCAGATCGTTTCGCCTTCGGCGAGTTACTTTTGAAAAGCACCAAAAGTAAGCAAAAGTGCCTGCTCCTGGTTTGGCCCTTCCTTCGTCAGGGTTCCCTCACTTCGACGACGCTCCGTGGGCCCGCGCCGAACGGACATCCATGTCCTAGCGGCGCTCTCGCGGCATCCATGCCGCTCGGCCCACTCCGCGTCGTCTGCGTTCGGCCTGCACCAAAGTCGCGATTGGCGGTGTTTGAAATTTTCGCGCAGGAAGATCAAGAGCAGATCAAAGGCTTCCCGGCTAAAGCCGGTCCCACTGACCGCATGCACATTCACTGTAGGAGCGCGCTTGCCCGCGATGGCATCCTGTCAGCCACACAGATGCCGCTGACCCACCGCAATTCGCGGGCAAGCGCGCTCCTACAGAGGATCTTCATCACGCCAAGGACTTTC
>NZ_FOHW01000041.1 GCF_900111735.1 Pseudomonas graminis
AGTGGGACCGGCTTCAGCCGGGAAGAGGCCAGCGCGTTCGACATCACCTTTGCAGCGTGACAACCGACGCCTTCCCGGCCAAAGCCAGTCCCACTGGATGAACGCGTGCTGTCAGTGGGACCGGCTTCAGCCGGGAAGAGGCCAGCGTGTTCGACATCACCTTTGCGGCGTGACATCTGACGCCTTCCCGGCTAAAGCCAGTCCCACTGGATGAATGCGTGCTGTCAGTAGGACCGGCTTCAGCCGGGAAGAGGCCAGCGCGTTGGACATCACTTTTGCAGTGTGACAACCGACGCCTTCCCGGCTAAAGCCAGTCCTACGGGTGTACGCGGTCGGTCAGTGAGACCGGCGCTTCAGCGCGCAAGAAAGTGTACGGGTCGAATAAACCCCATTTGTAACTGACGCCAGCGCCGCGGACATTTCTAGAATCAGTCCCACAATAAACGACTGTACTAGAGCCTTTCATGCCTGCCGCCCGCCGTTTTCCCCTGCTGCTCATTGGGGCCTTTTTCGCGCTTTATGTGATCTGGGGCTCAACCTATCTCGCCATTCGCATCGGCATCGAAACCTGGCCTCCGCTGATGATGGCCGGGGTGCGCTTCACTATCGCCGGTTCCATCCTGTTTGCCTTCATGCGCTTTCGTGGCGCGCCGATGCCCACCTGGAAACAGTGGAAATCCGCAGCAATGATCGGCTTTCTGTTACTCGCCTGCGGCAATGGCGGCGTGACCCTCGCAGAGCACGCAGGCGTTGCCTCCGGCGTCGCGGCACTGGCCGTCGCCGTGGTGCCGTTGTTCACTTTGCTGTTCGGCCTGATCTGGGGCCATCGCAACACCGGCCTTGAGTGGGCCGGCATTTTGCTCGGCCTCGTCGGCATTTCCTTGCTCAACCTCGGCTCGAACCTGCAGGCCAGCCCCATGGGCGCCGCGCTGGTGATCTTCGCCGCCGCGACCTGGGCGTTCGGTTCGGTATGGAGCCGCTACCTGCCATTGCCCGCCGGACCCATGGCCAGCGCCTGCGAAATGCTGGTGGCCGGCGCCGTGCTGTTGCTGGGCAGCTTCATCAGCGGCGAACGCATGACCCAATCCCCCGGCCTGTCCGGCTGGCTGGTGATGGCGTATCTGGTGGTGTTCGGCTCCATCGTCGCGTTCAGCTCATACATGTACCTGCTGAAGAACGTACGGCCTGCCGCCGCGACCAGCTATTGCTACGTCAACCCGGCGGTGGCGGTGTTGCTGGGCGTGTTGTTCGCTGGCGAACACATCGGCTGGGCGGAAGGTGCGGCGATGGCGGTGATCATCAGCGCCGTCGTGCTCATCGGCCTGCCGCAGTGGCGCAAGCAGAAACCGTTGCAGAAAGGGTAAACTGCGCGCCATTGTCTTCTACAGACTCTTGTGCGCTGACCTTTTTCCAACGGTACTGAAATGACATTCGCCTCCCTCGGCCTGATCGAACCCCTGCTGCGTGCCCTCGAAACACTGGGCTACCAGACTCCCACCCCCGTTCAGGCCCAGGCGATTCCGCCCGTGCTCGAAGGCCGCGACCTCATGGCCGCCGCCCAGACCGGCACCGGCAAGACCGCAGGTTTCGCGCTGCCATTGCTGCAACGCCTGACCATGGAAGGCCCGAAGGTCGCCGCCAACTCCGTGCGCGCGCTGGTGCTGGTGCCGACCCGCGAATTGGCCGAGCAGGTTCACGAAGGCATCGCGCAATACGCCGAACACCTGCCGCTGACCACTTACGCGGCGTACGGCGGCGTCAGCATCAACCCGCAGATGATGAAACTGCGCCGTGGCGTAGACGTGCTGGTTGCCACCCCCGGCCGTCTGCTCGACCTGTATCGCCAGAACGCTGTGAAGTTCTCCCAGCTGCAGACCCTGATCCTCGACGAAGCCGATCGCATGCTCGATCTCGGCTTCTCCGAAGAACTGCGCGACATCTACGCCGCGCTGCCGAAACGCCGCCAGACCCTGCTGTTCTCCGCGACCTTCTCCGATGCGATCCGTGCGCTGGCCGGGCAGATGCTCGACAACCCGCTGACCATCGAAGTCAGCCCGCGCAACGTGGCGGCGTCGTCGGTCAAGCAGTGGATCGTCACCGTCGACAAGAAGCGCAAGAGCGAACTGTTCATTCATCTGCTCAAGAAGCATCGCTGGGGGCAGGTGTTGGTGTTCGCGAAAACCCGCGTTGGCGTCGACCAATTGGTGGAGCGCCTGCAAGGCCTGAGCCTCAACGCAGACGGCATTCACGGCGACAAACCCCAGGCCACTCGCCAGCGCGCGCTGGATCGGTTCAAGAGCGGTGACGTGCAGATTCTCGTCGCGACCGATGTGGCGGCTCGCGGCCTGGACATCGACGACCTGCCGACCGTGGTCAACCTCGATCTGCCGATCGTTGCCGAAGACTACATCCACCGCATTGGCCGCACTGGTCGTGCGGGCCAGACCGGTGAGGCGATCTCCCTGGTGTGCGCCGACGAAGTCGACCTGCTCAGCGCCATCGAAATGCTGACCCGCCAGACCCTGCAGCGCCGCGAAGAGCCCGATTTCATTCCAGAACACCGCGTACCGGCCACCGACGCGACTGGGCAGATTCTGAAAAAGCCGAAAAAGCCAAAGAAACCCAAAACCAGCGGGGGAGGCGGCAAACGCAATCTGGGCAAGTGGGTCGACAGCGGCGAAGCGGCGCCTGAAGTACCAGCCATCAAGCCAGTGCGCAAAGTCCCGGTGTTCAACACGGGGCCGCGCAAGCGCAAGCCATAAGGCACCTTGAATCCCCTGTAGCAATAATGGACGTTGCCGTTAAAATGCGGTCTGTTCATTTCGTTGATCGTCGGCACCTGTGTTCGGACCTGTCCGACAGTCGATTCGCACAAGAGGCTGACCATTTTCGGGCGCCCTTGCTTTCCATGGACCCGGCAGCGCGCAATGTTGCCAACAATCAGGGTATGAAATTCGCGTGAAGATCTTAGTTACTGGCGGCGCAGGCTTCATCGGCTCAGCAGTCGTACGGCACATCATTGCCAACACCACCGATTCGGTCGTCAACGTCGACAAGCTGACTTACGCGGGTAACCTCGAGTCGCTGCAAACAGTTGACCAGAACGAGCGCTATGCCTTCGAACACGTCGACATCTGCAACCGCGAAGACCTTGATCGTGTATTCCGCGAACATCAGCCGGATGCCGTGATGCACCTGGCGGCCGAGTCCCATGTTGACCGCTCCATCAGCGGGCCGTCCGAGTTCATTCAGACCAACATCATCGGCACTTACGTGTTGCTTGAAGCCGCACGCGGTTATTGGTCAGCGCTGGACGAGAGCCGGAAGTCTGCATTCCGTTTTCACCACATTTCGACTGACGAAGTGTACGGCGATCTCCATGGGCCAGAAGATCTCTTCACCGAGACCACCCCGTATCAGCCAAGCTCCCCGTATTCGGCGAGCAAGGCGAGCTCCGACCACCTCGTCCGCGCCTGGGCTCGCACCTATGGCCTGCCGACGCTGGTCACCAACTGCTCGAACAACTACGGGCCGTTCCACTTCCCCGAGAAGCTGATCCCGTTGGTAATCCTCAACGCGCTGGAAGGCAAGCCCCTGCCGATCTATGGCAAAGGCGACCAGATCCGCGACTGGCTGTTCGTTGAAGATCACGCCCGTGCGCTGTACAAGGTCGTTACCGAAGGCGTAGTGGGCGAGACCTACAACATCGGCGGTCACAACGAGAAACAGAACATCGAAGTCGTGCGCACCGTTTGTGCATTGCTCGACGAATTGCGTCCTGATTCAGCGTTCCGTCCTCACGTGGAGTTGCTGACCTACGTTCAAGACCGTCCCGGCCACGATCTGCGTTACGCGATCGATGCCAGCAAGATTCAGCGCGAGCTGGGCTGGGTTCCCGAAGAAACCTTCGAGTCGGGCATCCGCAAAACGGTGCAGTGGTACCTCGACAATCCTGAGTGGGTAGCGCACGTCAAAAGCGGCAGCTACCAGCAATGGATCGACAAGAACTACGCCGCGCGCGCTGACAAGGCATGAAGATTCTTCTGCTGGGTAAAAACGGACAGGTCGGCTGGGAGTTGCAACGCGCGTTGAGTGTGTTGGATGAGGTAATTGCACTTGATCGCCATCCGGCTGCCACCCCCTACGGCACGCTGGTAGGCGATTTGTCGGACCTAGCCGGTCTGCGCGAAGCCATTCGCAGCGTGTCGCCGCAGGTCATCGTCAATGCTGCTGCTTACACCGCTGTGGACAAAGCCGAAAGCGAGCGCGAACTGGCGCACACGATCAACGCGTTGGCGAGCCAGGTGATGGCTGAAGAAGCGCAGCGGCTCGACGCGCTGCTGGTGCATTACTCGACCGACTACGTGTTCGACGGCAGTGGCATGACGCCGTGGAAGGAGACCGACACCGTCGCGCCGGTCAATTACTACGGCGCTACCAAGCTGGAGGGCGAACAGTTGATTGTCGCTTCGGGCTGCAAGCATCTGATATTCCGCACCAGTTGGGTGTATGGGGCGCGTGGCAACAATTTCGCCAAAACGATGCTGAGACTGGCCAAAGATCGGCCGTCGCTGAACGTGATTGCCGATCAGATCGGTGTGCCAACAGGCGCCGATTTGCTGGCGGACGTCGCCGTTGCGGCGGTGCAGCAAGCCTTGGTACGTCCCGAGCTGTGTGGCATTTACCATCTGGCGCCGACAGGTGAAACGTCCTGGCACGCCTACGCCAGCTATGTCATCGACTTCGCGCGAGCCAACGGCGAGGTGCTTGCAGTCGAGACGATCAACCCCATTCCAACCACCGACTACCCGACCCCTGCGAGCCGTCCGCTGAACTCACGTCTTGTAACGGACAAGCTCCGCAACGCCTTCTCTCTACACTTGCCGGATTGGCAAAGTGGCGTAACCCGCATGCTCATGGAAGCTCTGAACAAATGAACAAGACCAATCGTAAAGGAATCATCCTGGCTGGCGGCTCCGGCACGCGTCTGCACCCCCTGACCCTGGGCGTTTCCAAGCAGATGCTGCCGATTTACGACAAACCGATGATTTTCTACCCGCTGTCGGTTCTGATGCTGGCCGGCATGCGCGAAATCCTGATCATCTCGACACCTGAAGATTTGCCGAGCTTCCGCAAATTGCTAGGCGATGGTAGCCAATACGGCATTGAACTGACCTACGCCGAACAGCCTAGCCCGGATGGCCTGGCCCAAGCCTTCATCATTGGCGAGGAGTTCATCGGCAAAGACCCTTGCTGCCTGATCCTGGGCGACAACATCTTCTACGGCCAACACTTCTCGGACAATCTGCGCGCAGCGGGCGAGCAGACCGAAGGTGCAACCGTGTTCGGCTACCACGTCAATGACCCAGAGCGTTTTGGTGTGGTTGAGTTCGACAAAGACGGCCGTGCACTGAGCATTGAAGAAAAACCAGCCGCGCCGAAATCAAGCTATGCGGTGACAGGTTTGTATTTCTACGACAACCAGGTTGTCGAGATTGCGAAAAATATCAAACCGTCCGAGCGCGGCGAGCTTGAAATCACCGACGTCAACCGTGCCTACCTTGAGCAGAAAAGTCTGACCGTGCAAATGCTGGGTCGCGGCTTCGCCTGGCTGGATACCGGCACACACGAGTCGCTGCTTGAAGCGAGCCATTTCGTCCACACCATCGAACAGCGCCAAGGCTGGAAGGTGGCGTGTTTGGAAGAGATCGGTTACGCCAACGGCTGGATCACCAAAGAACAGGTTGCTTCCCAAGCCAATAAGCTGAAGAAAACCGGTTACGGCCAGTACCTGCAAAAGATGCTGGATCACGGCAACGCGTGATGGACCTTTGACCGAATAGGCTGCAAACAGCATGTCTTTTGAGTTACCCGAAGTCGCTGTGCTGTTGGCTGCCTATAACGGCATGTCGTGGATAGAGGAGCAGCTAGCCTCTATCCTCGCGCAGACCAATGTCCACGTCAGCATCTACATCAGCGTCGACCCCTCGACCGACGGCACCGAAGGCTGGTGCGCCGAATACGCAGCGACTCACCCGAACGTAACGTTGCTCCCGCCTGCTGGACCATTCAAGGGCGCTGCGCGTAACTTCTTCCGCCTGATACGCGATGTCGATTTCAGTGAATACGACTTCGTATCCTTCTCCGACCAGGACGACATCTGGTATCCCGACAAGCTCGAACGTGCGATTGCAAAGCTTCGCTCGGACGACGTCGATGGATACTCCAGCAATGTTGTTGCCTTCTGGCCCAATGGCCGCCGAATGCGTGTAGACAAGGCACAGCCTCAAGTCCAATGGGATTACCTCTTCGAAGCAGCGGGGCCGGGATGCACTTATGTGCTCAAGCCAGCGCTTGCGGCTGGGTTCAAGAAGCTGATTCTGGACGAGTGGAAGAGGGTGCAAGAGGTCGCGTTGCATGACTGGTTTTGCTACGCGTATGCGCGGAGTCATGGGTTTAAGTGGTTTATCGATCCGGTTCCAGGGATGGATTATCGGCAGCATGCGGGGAATCAGGTTGGCGTGAATGCTGGATTCAGGACAGCAGTCGCCCGGGCAAAGAAAGCCCTGGACGGTTGGTGGTTCGAGCAGGTCCGGTTGGTAGCTTCACTCACTCGAATCGGGGTACCGAATATGGAGGCTGATGAATCCGAATCTGACCTTTCGATCCTGCGCATTATTTCCAACGTTAGGCAGTATCGCAGGCGTCCGAGGGATCGAGTGGCGCTCTTGCTTATCTGTGCATGTCAAATAGCGACCTCGCTCAACACGGAGCCGACGTCAGCTAGGGATTAGGTCTGACGATTACCAGCAAAAGAGTATTGTAGTGCTATGCCTACATGAAAAGCAGATCTCAGCGACAGAGCTGATATCAGACCCTTGAGGCAATGAGATCTGCCGAAGTCTAGTCTGGTGATGAATTTCTCAAGCTATTTTGAGAGAGCCCAGTCTTCAAGAGGAACAGAGAGTAAATATATGAGTAACAATCTTACCGTCCAGTCTGTCTCTACGTCCCGCGAAGCTCGGGGATCGCAAAAGAAGCAAAAGCCCGTTGTCTTCTGGTTCACTGGCCTTAGCGGATCCGGAAAGTCGTCTCTGGCCGATGCATTAGAGCGGAGGCTCGTAGTGAACGGTTTTCATACGTATCTTCTTGATGGAGATAATGTTCGATTGGGACTCTGTAAAGATCTTGGATTTAGCGCAGCAGATCGTGAAGAGAATATAAGGAGGGTGTCTGAAGTTGCAAATCTGCTATTAGATGCAGGTTTGATTGTTTTAACATCCTTCATCTCTCCTTTTCAGCGCGACCGGGATCTCGCGCGCAGCGTGATTGGTGATCAGAACCTCATCGAGGTTTACATGGCTACCCCTTTGATTGAATGCGAGAGAAGGGATCCGAAAGGATTGTACAAAAAAGCTCGACAAGGATTAATTAAGGACTTTACCGGTATTGACTCGCCATATGAGGCACCCACTGATCCGGATATTATAATAGATACTATTACTCATTCTATAGAAGAAGGCGTTGATCAGGTCATGGCATACTTAGAAGCGTGGCGATCGAAGTGAGCTGCTTAGTTATAATTGGTGGCGGTTTCAGTGGGGCTGTGGCTGCAGTGGAGTTTCTCAGAGTTGCGCCTCCGGGGTCTAAACTTATACTGATAAACCGCTCAGGAAAAATTGCGCGGGGCCTAGCTTACGGTACCGCCAGTGAGCACCATTTGCTTAATGTGCCCGCCGGTAATATGTCTGCGCTTGTTAGTGATGCGAACTCCTTTGTAGAGTACTGTAAGGGTTTAATTCCAGCCACAGAGCCTGGCAGTTTTGTATCTCGCGCTACGTATGGTAGATATCTTGAGCAGTTGCTTGCCATTGCCGAGGAGCAGAGGATAACGGATGTAGAATGTGTCCGTGTAATAGATGAAGTAGTTGGGCTTACAAAAGAGAATGGCAGTGTATCGGTGCTGTTGAAAACCGGGCTAACACTAAAAGCTGATCACTTGCTATTAGCCTTTGGTAACTTTTCTCCAGTCGACCCAGTGGCTGTAGATAAGCAAGAGATGCGTGATTCATATATTAGTGATCCATGGGGCTCGGAAATGGGCTCTGTGCGGTCAGAAGATGAAAAGGTTCTGCTGATAGGAAGCGGGTTGACAGCAGTTGACATGCTATTGACCCTTAAACGTGCTCATCCCAGCAGAAAGGTGGTGATGCTCTCGCGTCGAGGACTAACCCCATGTGGTCATCGAAAAAACGTACCGCATCATACCCCGCAGCCTCATGTCCAGGAGGAATTACTAACATCGCAGCCGTCTGCGCGTGGCTATCTGAAAATTATTCGGAGAGCTGTAGCTCATGAGCCTAGCCAGTGGAGAGACTTACTCACAGCTTTGAGACCCATCACCGCACAACTTTGGCAACGACTTCCTGAAGATGAAAAGAGAAGATTCGTTCGGCACGTCCAAGCGTACTGGGATGTCCACCGGCACCGCGTAGCGCCAGTGACGTTCGGTGAGTTCGAACAATATTCTTCAAGAGGCGAAGTGGAAATTATTGCTGGTAGATTGATATCCCTTACCCGTGAGCCAGACGGAGCGTCGGTACGGATACGGCGCCGAGGAAGTTCTGTAGAGGAGAAGCTTACCTTTGATAAGGTAATTAACTGTACCGGACCTTGTAATAATGTTTCAAGAACTAATGATGAGTTTGTAAAGTTTCTCCTAGAGCAAAAGTTGATACTGCCGGATATATTAAAACTAGGGCTGGAGGTTGGAAGCGATTACCAAGTGTTGGATGGTAGTGGAAATGCTCAGCCTTGGCTTTCCTACGTAGGACCTATGTTGAAAGCTCAATTCTGGGAAGCTACTGCAGTCCCTGAGCTTAGAATCCACGCTAAAAATGTAGCGATGCACATAGCCAATCTATTCGATAATAAAAACCAAAAAAAATAACGGTACAGAATCGATATTTCAGTATGGGATCGCTAATTGGAGGCTAGTCGCCGGTTTGGCGACTAGCCTCCATAGTTTGTTAGCTAAGACCTCGTTTCAGAGTTTCTCGAAGCTCAGCGATTCGTGATTCCGACAGCATGAACGCTTCGCTGCTTGTGAGCTTTTGACGTTCGATAGCATCACTAATCGCTAGTGTGTTATTGAGGTCGCCAACTCGGTGTATGTAATCTCCAATGAATTTACTGCCCCGAAGCGACTGCCAGTCCGTTCCATCCCTAGTGAATATCTGGAGAGTCATATAGTAGTCTTCCATATACTTCATTTCGGGAAAATACCGTATCTCGTTTGCATCGATTTTTGCTAGGTCCAGCATGAAGCTGTGCAAGGGTGCATGATTTACTTCTAGAAACTCTTCGTACGAATAGCCGTAGTCATAAGTGTCAGACCTGCTGATTAAACTCCCAGTTTGGGCGTCGACCTGGGTAGAGTATACCCTAGCAAATGTAGCGTTTTTGTTGCTCTTCTGAATCTGCCTAATAAGCGTCAAGTAAGCCTGTGGGAATAGGACATCATCGTAGTCAAGATATGCAGTGAAACCCTTGGGTACCTTTTTCAGCATATCATTGAGCATCAAAGACCTTAAGTCAGGCTGTTCCGGAGATGATGTATAGCTTTCGATTACAGGTTCACAGCCGACTGCCCAAGGAAGTAGAGACAGCTCTTTTTCTAGTTGCGCTATCTGAGCGGTATCGAAATCCTGTAGCGCGAGGTAGGGGCGAGGCTGACTGCCGTTTTGGCTCAGCAGCGAGAACAGCGCATTATCAAGTAGCTGACGACTGCCAGACTTGTGGAAGCGTATTATTACCGAAACTTTCCCTAGTGTTTTCTCAGGCTTCTGCAGCAAGAAGCAAGATCCCTGAGTACACACCTTGTATCCTGCACCCTGCTTGAATGGACCTATCTCCAGTCCAGATCTCTTCGAGTGGCTAATGTCAAAATTTCCATTAGCATCAATATCGTCGAGATAGTTGGCGACGTTTCTAACACTCGCACAAACGTTAAAGCCCTCGAATTTTAATGCCATTTTAGTCATTGTTTCTATGCATGTGCTGGTGACTAAGTACAGGTCATTAAAGACAAGAGTTAACGAAGCTTCATCGTCTTCTCCAGTTTTGGAACTGAACGACAGCTGTTTACTGGCAAGATTTTCGGTCGCGATGTCATATGCACTAACTGAACAGAGCTGGAATATTGTTGAGTTGGCTAGGGCGGTGAAGAATCTAGCGCTATTTTCAGGCTCATTTTCAAGGCGACAAATAACTTCATGGCTAAGCTGAAGCTTTACCTGCAAACTCTCTGGGATTTTTACATGATTTATAGATGTATATGAGTGATTCGATAGGGCTCTACCAATTGCGTTCAAATACCCGTAGCCAAAGCGCTGATCGGGCTCGAGGTGAGCGCCCTCGGCCCATTCATTCCAGGCATTGACAATGACAAAGCGGTTGCTCGCTGGCAGAGTCCTTTCCGAGTAATCGATTAGGTTCTCCATCCACTTTTGGAAAGTAGAAACGCTGAAACCGTGCAGCGCGAAGGCCTCGCTTCCATAACGTGCAGTGTTATCCCATGTAGGAACCAAAGAACGGAAAAAAACGTAATCTGTATCGACCGGTTTCTCCATGTAATGGTCAGCAACCGCGTCATAATCCAAAATGCTGCCGTTAATCGGTCCGTATGGGCGCAATTGCTCTTTAATATTTTCGACTGCCCCACCGGTCCAGTCTTGGAGTACCCGCTCAACAGCAGCATCCATCCCATAGTCTTGAGGTGCGGTCGCACCGCGCGTCATGGTAGCGATAACGTAGGGATCAGGAAGGCCTGCGAGTCTGCACTCTTCTCGCCAAACAGACATATATTCGTCGACATACTCCATCGCTGAAGGTCTGTAGACGTAAAGGATAGGACGACCATCCATGGTGACATAGCGAGGATCCTTAAAGAACGGAATCAGATATTGAATGAAAGATCGAGCGTCATCGGGCGAATACACTTGGCCGAGAAGGATCTCCTGTTCATTACCATCCCATCTGCGTGTCCAGTTCTCATTTGCCCAGCAGAAACAAAACGGGATGGCTATATCAGCTTCCCTAAGGAGCATCTGCGCCGGTTGCTCAAGAATCAAAGTACCGGAGAACCAGTAATGGTAGAAAATAAAACCATGCACCCCGGATTTCTTAAGCTGGTCCGCCTGGATTCGAAGTTGTGCAGAAGTATCTAGCAAATAGTAACCCGTGTCGTCGTGGGGTACATGTTGCTGATAATGGCCTTGAAATAATGGCTGTGCTGAACGGACCTTATGCCATTCTGTAAACCCTTTTCCGTGCCACTCATCGTTCAGTGGATTCGGATTAAATTGCGGGAGAAAGTATGCCATTACCTTGATCGTGTCATGCGCTATTGTTTCTGAGTAGTCGTGCTGAGCTTCATAGTAAGCATCCGACTCCTTTGATAGCCCAGGGCTTTCCAATCTATAGTTACGTCCAGGATGCGCAGTGGTATAGATGAGGATGAGGCGTTCAAGGGCGTGAGCAAGTGTCGCGTCAGCTGGGATGGGTTCCTCGGGGAAATCGTTATAAGATAATGGTAATGATAGGAGGCCGTTTATACTGCTGGCTTTAGCCCAAAACATCGTGCCTTGGGGGAATTCGACATATGGATAATCGTTCACACTAAGATCGCTGTATTTTGCTAGCAGATCTTTGGCGATATCCTTGTTATCGCTCCACCCTGTGTCCCAAGCGGGCATTAAATTGCCGGCGGGATAAACAACCTTAGCGTCGGATTTTAGCAAATCAAATATTTGCATAACCCCACTCGGCGTTCCGCATAGAGTTGCCATTAGCGCGTCGAACCATCCATTTAGAGTGGCTCTGTGCGGGCTTTTCTTAGTATGGAAGTGCGCGATGAAGTCGTAGCTGCTCAGTTTTTCACCGAACTCGATAATCAGCGGCGCAATATCACGGCCTCTATTGGGAGTTTGTTCAATGATTATTTGCTGCACGTACGGGAGGGAGGTGCGGAAGCTCTCCCGGATCATCTCTACGTTTGATGATTGCGGTGTGGATATATATAGGTCAAAAGCGTAAGGAATATTACTTAGATAGCTGATGCATTGCGGAATCATATCGCCGTAAAAGAGATGCAGGTGGACGGCGATGCTTCCAGGCGATTGCTGGTCCGCGAATGTTTTATAAGGGTCTAGATAAAACGGTACCACCTTATAGGTACTGTATTCTAAATCAGCTTTCGTGCCTTCGAATTCTAAGCTTTGGGAGTAAAAGTTACGTTGTCCGACAGTCTTTAGCTTTTCAGCTGTCATTCGAAGTGCCTGACGTATCCCTACGGTACGTGCTTCTTTAATGAAACGCTGTACCAGTTCGGGGTTTTTCGATACCAAGCCGAAGAAAGATACTGCCTGTTCAGCTCGTGTCTTTCTAAGCGGAACATGGTATGCCACTTTTTTGTGGTTATATATAGAGCGCCCTTCTTTGTGACCGAACTTCACATAGTGTATAAGCGGATTCAGACCGTTAGTTCGTACGTCGGAGTGGGCTTCCAGATACAGATTGGTTACGAATGCGCTCGAGGGGTCCCGGCCCTCTAGCCAGCCATGATTCAAGTAGTGATCGAATAAATCTAAGTTTGCGTCTCTTACATCTCGATTGTTGGCGGCATAGTAAGATGGATCGAACAGCCCGCTTTCTATCAGCTTACGTTTAGTTGTTTGACTGCTCACCATCCGCTGATATTTTAATTTTCTTAGCTTGTTTTTTACTCGATTTTTAACCGCAGACCTTAGAGACAGTCCGCGCTGTAGCTCAAGGTGCAAATGATGAATTTCAGCGTTTTTTGCATCGACGACTTTTTCGCTCTCGCGCAGCGCCAAAGCGGACGCCTCCTCTTTTCGAAGTGCGGCCTCTAACTTCGACTGCAATGCGTCTATTGAGCCGCTGGTTGCGCTGAGTTCTGCTGTTGCAGCCCCATGCGCCGCCCGCATTTCTATGAGTTGCTCGTTGGCTGCTTCTAGGCTAGTTTTGGTTTCTGCTACTTCGACTTTTAGATCGATCAAACTTCCTTCCAGTGAATCAATATACGAAGTGAGCTCGAAGTTTTTTCTATCAAAACGAGTTAGTAAGTTAAATATTTTATCGTTTGCGAACATCTCTGTGTAATGAGAGTCGGTGTCCTTGTCGATTGCGCTTTCATCGGTAAGTGTATCGTCCGCGAGTGCAAACAGTAAGTTGCTGAGCTCCAATGTTTGCGATGGCAGTTCGGGGTCGAGAACAAGATCTGATCGTGTGAGTGCGTGGTGGGTAAGGCTTGATGCTAGGAACTCATCATAAAAAAGCTTCAATGCTGGCGACTCGGCGTCAAATACCAAGTCTAATGCCTTCGCAATTCTAGCTATCTCTTTTGGTGCGTTTTGCATCAGGTTATCGTAGTCTACAATCACCCGCGGTTTATGAGAGCTGTACATCAAGCTTAAGGTCATGTGTTCTTGCCAAAGGAGATATCCCTTCACCAAGTCAAAGTTGTCTCTTCTAGCGAGGGATCGCGCTGCGTTTGCGGGATTCCGAGTTGCAACAACAAATTTGTATTCATAACTAAGGTGATGAAATACATCTTCCCAGAAGGGCATAGTGCGAGCCATGCGTGGATCTTTTACTGCAAAAAGATCCAACGCCTCCATTTTTTCACGCACCATTTCAACTGCTCTCAGCTTTAGCGGAGCGAGTTGTGAGTTGGAAAACTCTGATCTGTTCACTGGTGTAAGGCTATGCCATTCATGGCCTAAAATTCTCAGTATCTCGATATTGATTTCGTTGAAATCGATATCTTCGAAGAAGCCTTTTGAATTGTTATCGCCCGCTGGTGGCATAAGTCGAGACCCCAAGCTAACACCTAGTACCTTTAGGGCTCTAGTAATGCTGCTTGTACCGCACCGGTGCATGCCTAGTACGATGATAATCGTCTTTTGGATTCGATCATTCATAATTTTAAACCAAGTCTGTTAAGTTTACTTTGCAGCTAAAATCTACTATGCCAGTAGCCGTGTTAACCGACATTGGTAGAACTTTAATTAAGCATCCATCTATCAGTCGGTGCAGATATGTTTCATTCTCGTCAACAATGCCTATCACGCCAGCATTCAAAAAGTACGCGCCTGGGTTTAGGTGGCAGTTGAATTTGAACTCGACTTGGATTTTGGTTGATTCCGCTATATGAGGGACAGCGTCTTGAATTCTTGTAGCCGAAGTTCCCCCGGCAATTTCTACGCCTGCTAAGGTTTTGATCATCATTCCAAACCTCAGCGCTGTAGCAGATCTATCAAAGTCGACGGTATATCTATATTTGTAACTGTCGCCTCTGCGTAGACAATTTACCGGCTCATCTTTAAGGTTCACTATGTGCGGCTCGCTGATACGCGCACCATGAGATACATAAGAGACGACACTTTTCGACTTTAGATGTGGATCAAAGTATTCTTCTAGGTCCAGATGTTCATCCATCTTAACCAAAACAGGAATTTCAGACAGGCTTCGAGGCGAAGCAACCTTTAACTGCTCCTCCAAAATACCTTTTCGAATTTCATCGCGGACTGCCGCCGCCTTCTCTGCTGGTGCATAAAGCAGCTTTTGATATTGGCTGACTATTTGGTTAGGCAGGCCCTCGGCTAGTTTTTCACCTGCATCCATCAAGATGGCGCGATCACACAGTTCGATCACAGTATTCCCGGAGTGAGACACAAACAGGATCGTGGCGCCTTTGGCTTTGATTGCTTCAATCCGAGCGAAGCATTTACGCTGAAAACGTTCA
Source organism: Pseudomonas graminis (assembly GCF_900111735.1). Taxonomy (GTDB): domain Bacteria; phylum Pseudomonadota; class Gammaproteobacteria; order Pseudomonadales; family Pseudomonadaceae; genus Aquipseudomonas; species Aquipseudomonas graminis. The sequence goes on from NZ_FOHW01000041.1 coordinate 14,828, forward strand.
TCACCAACAGACAATGCTTCATCTACTATCAAAATTTGTGGATCGACATTGATCGCAACTGCGAATGCCAATCTGACCATCATCCCACTCGAATACGTTTTGACAGGCTGATCGATGAATTCGTTGATCTCTGCAAAAGCTTCGATGTCCGAAAATCGCGAATCGGTCTCGGCTTTAGAAAGGCCTAAAACCGCAGCGTTCATATATACGTTTTCTCTACCGGTGAATTCTGGATTGAATCCTGAACCTAGTTCCAGAAGAGCAGCAACCCGACCCCAAGTGCGGACGTTGCCAGCTGAGGGGTTTAATGTCCCGCAGATTAATTGCAGAAGCGTGGACTTTCCGCTCCCATTTCGGCCAACGATTCCTACCGTTTCCCCTTTCTCGACTCGGAATGTCACGTCCCGAACTGCTAGGAATTCGCGAAAATACTGTTTTCTACCTCGAGTGATCATCTGTAGCAGACGATCTCTAGGCTTGTCATATATTTGAAAGCGCTTGCTAATTGATTCCACATCAATCGCGATATCAGAGCACATCAGCAAATCCTTTACGTGTTTTCTGGAACCAGGCGAAGCCTAACCAGAATATTAAAATCGCTACCGCATAATAGATGGCGAGCGCACTAAAGTCCGGCAGTTCTCCCCTGAAAAGTACTTTTCGCGCATTCTCAATCGGAGGCGTCAAGGGGTTAGAGTTCATATATACCCAGTACTTTTCAGGCAAAGATGTTACAGGGTAAAAGATCGGGGACATGAACATCAGCACGGAAGTCAGGACGGAGATGATCTGACTTACGTCTCTAAGGTATGCGCCCAGCGATGCCAGAAACCATACCAGTCCAAGCGTGAGCAGGAGAAGCGGGGCGAGAACTACAGGTAGTAACAGAGCCGTGAGATGAAGTTCTCCAAAGAGAATCATATAGGCAGCGAGCCATACGACTAAGCTTACAAGGAAGTGAAAAAAACCTGACCCCATTGCAACCCAGGATAGTATCTCCAGGGGAAAGACAACCTTCTTAACATAATTCGTGTTGCTGATTATTAGTGATGGCGCCCTGTTTATGCATTCTGAGAACAGGTTAAATATCATAAGTCCAGCAAACAGCATAAGTGCGAACTCGGTTTTGGAACTACTATCTACGCTCCACCTTGCTTTGAACACCACGCTGAAGACGAACGTGTAAATCACCAGCATAAAAATCGGATTGAACAACGACCAGAGCAAACCCAGCGTTGACCCGCGGTACCGGCCGACAACCTCTCTTTTAATAAGCGCCCATGTTAGGGACCGATTCCGGATAAAGCTTTTCGCCATTTCCGATGGGGCTATGGGGTGGGCCTGCATTAATTTCTCCAGTGGATAGTTTGTTAACCAACATCTGATTCAACGCGTACGGTTATTACCTTGGCATGCGCTCGTACCAGTAGGAACAGTGCGTCCGCTAAGGATCCGCGTAACTCATTTTCCAGTCCTGCATGACCTCTGCCGTTTAGGAGAATAGGTCTGCCTCGCTAAGCTTCACCGCCGTTTGATCTTTCATCGACAAGATCGGCGCCCCGGCGTAGGGCCATTCAACACCGACAGTCTCATCGTTCCAGGCGAGACTGCGCTCATGTTCCGGCGCCCAGTAGTCAGTAGTTTTGTAAAGAAACTCGGCGAATTCTGAGATGACTACGAAGCCATGGGCAAAGCCCTCGGGAATCCAGAGTTGTCTCTTGTTGTCACCGCTTAGGCTCGCACCGACCCATCGACCAAAGGTCGGGGAGCTTTTGCGCAGATCTACGGCCACGTCAAATACCTCACCATGAGTCACTCGAACCAGCTTTCCCTGCGGTTGCTGAATCTGGTAATGCAATCCTCGCAAGACGTTTTTGACAGATCGTGAGTGATTGTCCTGGACGAATTGAACAGGTTTCCCGATGGTTTCTTCAAATAGTCTTTGGTTGAAACTTTCGAAAAAAAAGCCGCGATCATCGCCAAATACTTTGGGTTCAAAGAGTATGACCTCTGGGATATCAAGGCGAGTGGCTTTCATGTGAGCTTTATCTCCGCTAGCTGGTAAGAATTTTTCAGGTCGATTCTGCATGGCCGCACGAGTGGGGCTGGACGTGGTAGGTCACGTTGCGCCCCCCTACGACCAACAACGGGCAATTCGCTTTTATCGCGCCGTCAGCGACGCGCGCAGCACACCAATTGCCTGGCTGGATGATCTTTGGCTATGCGCCAGCCAAAGGGCTGCACATTAACATAAGCGCTTGTCTACCACGCATACCTCACCCCTATCGCGACGAACGACATGCCCGACCCCGGCTGCAATGGTTGGCTAATGTTCAGGTTCGCCAAATGATTCAGATTTTTGGGTTTTGGCTTTGCTTCAAAGCCGGCCAAGACATGCTGCTAAAACCAGACTGGCATTGCCTTCAAACGTTTGCCGGTAGAGACCTGCAACGTGTATCCCTCGCATGCGGCCCCAAGGACCCAGATTTCGCGCGTTTTTATAGTCGCTAAGAGTCTTTTTGTTCATAAGAGTCATTTGAGACTCTATGACGCTTAAGATATGCAAATTAGCGTCGTTCCACTCAACAAATCGGCCGGACAGCATTTTTCGAATCCTTGTAATCCGGTCAGTGAAGCTTGCGTTCGCACCAATGAGATTACCCCCATGCTGGCGGTAGTCTAGGGTTGGCTCCGCGTCGTAAACGGCCGTACCCCCACAAGCGGTAACGATGAGGTAGGTCAGCCAGTCGTGCGCTACGACCGTTGCGTCTCCTGGAACGCCCATCAACAAGTCTCGCGCAGCGTCATTTACAAGCATGGTGTTGGCCCCGGCGAGGCTTTGGACCAGAGCATTTCGGAACGAAGGCGGGCGGCTGAATAGGGGAGAAAACCCAATGATGGAGCCGTTGGCGTTTATCAATCGGGTTCTTGAGCAGTACAGTGCTGGTGTGTGTTCAGCAGTAGCATCGAGATGCCTTACGCTGCGTTCCAGCTTGTCGCTGAACCAGACATCGTCCTGATCGCTGAACGCGTAGTAACGCGCTTGGACTTCGGGTCTTTTCAGTAAGGACACAAAGTTTTTGGCGAAGCCTTGGCAAGGACCTTCGAACATCAGTAGCTTGCGCTCACCCCAGCGACGCTGGTACTCGTTGAGGATGGAGCGTGTCTCGTCTGTGGATGAGTCGTCAGACACGTAAAGTGTCCAGCTCCTCAAGGACTGGCTTTCGAAAGATTCAAGTTGTTCACGCAGGTACGCTGCACCGTTGTAGGTACACATCAGAATCGCGACATCGGCCCGCTCGTTAACCGTTTCTGCGGCGTGACCCTTATTCTTCTCCAGAAGCTGCGTGTTCAAAAATTTCTTCACTGGTAAAAGCTCGGCATATTAACGTCTTGGGCCTCCTACGTCAGCTTCCCGCCCCGTAGGTTTTTGAACGATCCATCGCGTTAGGTAGCGTTGGGCTAGTGATTGATTGTATGCGACTGCTGTAATAATCAGTTCAGCCCAGATTGGAGACCATTAGCTCCCATCTCAAGCAAGCCCATGTCATGAGCTGAGGTCGGCTCATCCGCCTTGGTAAGGCCGACTCTACATGTTGGCAGCCGGTCCAGCGCAGCAGCCGAGCATCAATGCCAAACCGCATTCCGTGTCCGTTCGCATCTGTTCCACTCTGCGGTTGCGCGCTTGAACCTGCGCTAAACGAGCGACGGTATTGGATCGCCGCCCTCAATCGCAGCATCATCCAACCGGCATCACGCTTACTTTATAGCCTCGAATCACAGTCGACAGCTCGTCGGATCGACAGCCCGGCAACGAATAACACCGGTAGTCCAGTGTCGAGATAGCAGGAAAAGAATCTGAACGCGGAACGCAACGTCGGTTGACGGCTCTTATGCTGCCGGCCTTAACCGTTGCCGCACGCCCTCGGCTTCGCAGCCTTCTATATTCAGTCATGGATTCTATGAGTCGCTCACACGAAAACAACCTGCAAGCGGCACTGAAGGCTTGTCGCGGGAGCTTCCTCTCGGTCGGGTTCTTCAGTCTTTTCGTCAACACATTGATGCTCGTTCCGACCTTTTACATGATCCAGGTCTCGGGACGGGTGGTGCCGAGCAGCAGCACGTCCACGCTGATCATGCTCACCCTCATTCTCACCATGCTGATGCTGACGCTGGGGTCGCTGGAGTGGGTGCGGTCGCGCATCATGGTGCGCATCAGCAATCGGCTGGATGTGCTGCTCAGTCGCGACGTGTACCGCGCAAGTTTCCGGAAAGCGCTGAACAGCGGCGGCATGGACGCGTCGGCGCAGTCCCTGAATGACCTGACCTCGCTGCGGCAATTTCTCACCGGAAACGGGTTGTTTGCGTTCTTCGATGCGCCGTGGCTTCCGGTGTACACCGCCGTGATGTTCCTGTTTCACCCCTGGTTTGGCTGGATGACGGTTGTCTCCGCGGTGGTGCTGGTGGCGCTGGCGTACGTCAATCATCGCTACACCGGTGCCGCGCTGGCCGAGGCCAACAAACAAAGCCTTACCGCCAATCTGCACACCACCAAAAGCCTGCGCAACGCTGAAGTCATCGAGTCGATGGGCATGCTCGACACCCTGATGGGACGCTGGGCGGTTCGGCAGCGGCGCGTGCTGGTGTTGCAGTCCGGGGCCAGCGACAAGAGCGGCGTGATCACTTCCATCTCCAAGACGTTCCGGGCCTGGGCCCAGTCGATGATGCTGGCGGCAGGCGCGTACCTGGTGATTACCCATGAGATCAATCCTGGCTTGATGATGGCCGGTTCTATCCTGCTGGGCCGTGCACTCGCGCCGATCGATCAGATGATCGGCAGCTGGAAAGGCTTCGTATCAGCGCGCGTGCAGTACCAGCGCTTGAATGAAACCCTGGACAAGCTCAACGCCGAGCCCGAGCGGATGTCCTTGCCGAATCCGGAAGGGCATGTGCAGGTCGAAAGCCTCTTCGTGGCGCCGCCGGGTGCGAAAGCGGCGGTGATCAAAAACATCAGTTTCGTGACGCCCGCCGGCAGCATCGTCGGTATCGTCGGGCCAAGCGCGGCAGGCAAGTCGACGCTGGCGCGTGCGTTGCTCGGCATCTGGCCGCCACAGCATGGCGTTGTCAGGCTCGATGGCGCCGACATCAGTGCCTGGGACAAGCAAAAGCTCGGCCCGCACCTGGGTTACCTCCCTCAGGACATCGAATTATTCGAAGGCAGTATCAGCGACAACATCGCTCGTTTCGGCAAGATCGACCCCGAGAAAGTCGTGCTGGCGGCGCGCACGGCTGGCGTCCACGAAATGATCCTGCAACTGCCCGACGGTTACGACACGGTGATCGGCAGCGAAGGCGTTAACTTGTCCGGTGGCCAGCGTCAGCGCATTGGTCTGGCGCGTGCGGTGTATGGCAGCCCTCGGCTGATCGTGCTGGATGAGCCTAACTCCAACCTTGATGAGGTCGGTGAACGTGCGCTGGGTGTGGCGCTGCAAAAGATGAAAGAAACCGGCGCGACGGTGTTCATCATTTCTCACCGTCCTAACGTGCTGTCGCGACTCGACCGGATCATGGTCTTGAACAGCGGCAGCCTGACGATGTATGGCCCCCGTGACCAAGTGATCGCCGAACTGGCCCAGCAGCAGGCCAAAGCTCAAGCGCAGGCCCAGGCCCAGGCACAGGGTCAAACACCGCCTCGGGTCGCTCCCGCTGCGACCGGCGCTATTCAGCCCAGCGCCTGACAGGAATTCTTGAATGACCAGTAACGCGATTACCGTGCTCGACGAGCATTCTGAAGACATGCCCACTTCCGACCGTGGCATCCGCCGGGTTGGGATGACCATTGTGCTCGTGACCTTTGGCTTGTTCGGCACCTGGGCCGCTTTTGCCCCGCTGGGCAACGCCGTTTACGGTTCCGGTGTCGTCACCGTGCAGAGCTACCGCAAAACCGTCCAGCACCTTGAGGGCGGCATCGTAAAAGAACTGCTCGCCCGTGACGGCGACACGGTGCACAAGGGCGATCCGTTGATCATCCTTGACGATGGCCAGCTCAGTTCTGAGTACGAATCCACCCGCAATCAGCTCATCACCGCACGGGCCAAAGAAGCGCGTCTGCGTGCCGAACGTGACGATCAGCCGGCCATTCCGGCGCTGAAGATCGACGGTGTCGAAAGTGATCGTGCCCGTGAAGCCATCGACGGTGAGGCTCAGGTGTTCCGGTCCCGGCATGACGCGCGCCTGGGCGAGATCTCGGTGCAGAAAGAGCGCATCGGCCAGTTGAAGCAGCAGATCATCGGCCTTAACGACATGATCGCGACCAAGGTCAGTCTCGAAAAATCCTACACCGGTGAAATCACCGAGCTGAAGGACCTCTTGCGTCAGGGCTTCGTCGACAAGCAGCGCCTGCTTGAACAGGAACGCAAGCTGGACATGCTCAAGTCGGAGGTCGCTGACCACCAGTCGACGATCACCAAGACCCGCCTGCAAATCAACGAAACCGAGATGCAGATCGTTCAGACCAATCAGAAATTCAGCTCCGACGTGGCCAAGGACCTGAGCGATGTGCAGGCGCAGGTCTTCGATTTGCAGGAGAAAGCCAGCGCGCTCAAGGACAGGCTGTCGCGCATCGTCATCCGCGCCCCGGAAGACGGCATGGTGCTGGACATGAAAGTGCACACCATTGGCGGGGTGGTCAGCGCGGGGACGCCGCTGCTGGACATCGTGCCGGAGTCTTCGGACCTGGTCGTGGAGGCGCACGTCTCGACCAACGACATCGATCGCATCACCCTCGGCAAGCTCACCGATATTCGCTTCAGCGCGTTCAACGCGGCCACCACGCCCGTCATTCAAGGGCAGGTCACGCGAATTTCCGCCGACCGGCTCACTGACGAGAAGACCGGCGAGGGCTATTACCTGGTGCGCGTAAAAGTCACCGATGAAGGCATGCAGCGGTTGGGCAACCGCAAACTGCAACCGGGCATGCCGGCGGAGGTGCTGATCAATGCAGGCGAACGCACGATGCTGCAATACCTGCTCAAGCCTGCTCGCAACATGTTCGCCAAATCGATGATCGAGGAATGACCGTGGTTCGTATGCTTCCTGGTCTGCTGTTTGGCTTGTTTGCGCTGAACGCCACTGCGGCGCAGCCCGCCGCCCCGCAACAGGTCAGCGCTTCGACCTATTCCCTTGACCTGATGACGCTGTACAAGGAATCGCGGCTTGAAGATCCGCGCATTCTTTCGGCCTACGCCCATGCACGCTCTGCCAAGCAGCAGGAGCGTGAGGCGTTTGGCGGATTGCTGCCCCAAGTCTCGGCGAGCAGCAACATCAACCGGATTCTGCGCAAGGATGAGCAATCCCGGGACATCTATGACAACAAAAGCTATTCGCTGAACCTGAGCCAGTTCATCTACAACAAGGAAGCGTGGGAGCGTTATCAGAAGGCCAAGAGCGTCACGCTGCAGAAGAGCTCGCAGTCCGAAGACTCTCAGGCGGAAGCGACGGTGGATCTGGCCAAGCGCTATTTTGCTGCGCTGGCCGCCGACGATGCGCTGGAGCTGGTCTCGGCCGAGCGTCGCGCCACTCAGGGCAGCCTTGATCGCGTCAACGCCTTGTACGCCAGGCAGATGGCCAAGATCACCGACATGCTGGATCTTAAAGCCCGGGTCGACTTGCTGATTGCCCAGGAAATTGAGGCGCGCAATCAGGTGCGTTTGTCACGGGAAGGGTTGTCGGAAATCGTCGGCCGCCCGATCAATGATCGCTTGAGCCGGATCCGTAACGACATCGCCCTGGAAGCGCCGACGCTGCCGCTGGACGCCTGGATCGCCCAGGCGCTCGACAGCAACCCGCGACTCAAAGCGTATGAAAGCAATCTGGCGGCGGCCGATGCGGCGGTGCGCGAAGGGAAGGGCGGTCACTATCCCTCGCTCAGTTTCAACCTCGGGGCTTCGCAGAGTGACGTCGGTTACGACAACACCCTGACCCCGCGCAGCGACAGCTATGTCGCCACCATCGGCCTGAAAGTACCGATCTACAGCGGTGGCTCGACGTCTGCGCGGGTGAGCGGGTTGTATGACGAACAATACGCAGCCGAGCAGGATCTGGAGGGGGTGCGCCGGCAAGTGGTGAAGGAAACCACTAACGCGTATCTGACGGCCCAGTCTGCCGTGGACAAGATCCGCGCGGGGCAGAATGCATTGTCTTCGGCCAAGCAATCGAGCATCGCCGCGCAGAAAGCCTTCAGCTATGGCGTGGTTAACGCCGTCGATGTGCTGACCGCCGTGCAGAACGAATTCAAGGCCCGTGGCGATCTGCTGAAATCTCAGTACGACTTCATCACCAACCTGTTCATTCTCAATCGCTGGGCCGGCAAGCTGTCGCAAGAGAGCGTTGCCAGTGTGAACGTCTGGCTCGGCGGGGATGATTCCGAAGCGCTGAAGGACTTGGGTAACTCAAGCCCCAAGTAAACGGGGAAAACATGCGTCAGTTGGTGTGGCGCAAGCACTTTTCAGCCTACCGCCAGCGTTTGACTGGCAACCTGGCAGCGATGAAATCAACGGGCACGAGCCTGTCATGGAGCGCATTTGCGGGCATTTGCTTCCGCGCATGATCGCACTGCGCCATTGCGTTTCCTCCCCCAACCCCTCACCATCGCTTTCCGTTATCCATTGCCCGATGGACTAGACAAATTGGCAGCACGTTCGGCTCAAAAGCGCCCTGGATTATGGATGCTTCTGGCGCTTGCACTGACGTGCACGGCGTGTGTCGGCTATCTGCGCGCGGATTGGGATTTTTCCCTGATCAGCCGCCGTGCCGAGGCGCTGTACGGTCCGTTGGGCGCCGGCAAGCAGCGCATCGATGCCTGGCAGAACCTGCTGGCGACCGAGAAGCAGGTCAGCGAGCTGGACAAGCTGAAGGTCGTGAACCTGTTCTTCAACAAGCAGATGCGCTACGCCGAAGACATCGACCTGTGGCACGAGGTCGATTACTGGGCGACACCGGTCGAGTCGCTGATCAAGGGCGCGGGGGATTGTGAGGATTACGCGATCGCCAAGTATTTCAGCCTGCGCCGCCTCGGCGTGCCCAGCGAGAAGCTGCTGATCACGTACGTTAAAGCGCTGCGCCTGAATCGCGCGCACATGGTGCTGACCTATTACTCGAGCCCCAACGCCATGCCGCTGGTGCTCGACAGCCTGATCGACGAGATCAAACCCGCCAGCCAACGCACGGATCTGTTGCCGGTGTATGCCTTCAACGCTGAAGGGCTGTGGCTGCCGGGCGCGCAGGGCAACAAGAAAGTGAGCGACACCAAGCGTCTGTCTCGGTGGCAGGACGTGCTGAAAAAAATGACTGCAGAAGGCTTCCCCACCGAGCCCGAGAATTAGGAGTACTGATGTCTCTGTTCAAACAGCTGTTGATCGCGATCTGTCTGTTTCTGGTGGTTGCCTTTGCGGGGAGTTTTGTCGTCAGCCTCGAAAGCTCGCGGGCGCAGTACGTCAATCAGTTGCGCTCCCACGCCCAGGACGCTGCGACCTCGCTGGCCCTGTCGCTGACGTCCAATATCGATGACCCGGCGATGGTTGAGCTGATGGTGTCGTCGATCTTTGACAGCGGTTATTACGCGAGCATCCGGGTGGTGGATCTGGCCAGTGGCGACGCGATCGTCGAGCGCAGTGCGACGCCGGACAATCAGGGCGTGCCGCAGTGGTTCATCAACGCCATCGGGCTTGAACCGGCGGGCGGCGAGGCGATTGTCAGCCGTGGCTGGCAGCAGACGGCGCGGGTCGAGGTGGTGAGTCATCCGATGTTCGCGTTGGCGAAACTGTGGCAGAGCGCGCTGGGCAGCCTGGGTTGGTTGCTGGTGTGCGGCGTGGTCAGTGCGATTCTGGGGGCGATGCTGTTGCGCCGGCAGTTGAAGCCGCTGGACTACATGGTGGCGCAGTCCCAGGCGATTGGTCGTCGCGAGTTCCTCGTTCTGCCTGAGCTGCCGCGCACGCCGGAGCTGCGCCGGGTGGTGCAGGCGATGAACCAGATGGTCGAGAAGCTCAAGGCGCTGTTTCAGGAAAGCACCGAGCGCAGTGAGAAGCTGCGCATCGAGTCTTATCAGGACAGCCTGACCGGGCTGTCCAACCGCCGTTATTTCGACATGCAGCTCAACGCCCACGTCAGTCATCTGGAAGACGGCCGCGCGGGGTATTTGATGCTGTTGCGCGTCACCGATCTGGCCGGTCTGAACCAACGTCTGGGCGGCAAGCGCACCGATGCCTTGCTGGTGGCGGTGGCGGAGCAACTGGTGCGTCACTGCGAGAAGTTTCCGGAAACCCGTAACCTCATCAGCCGCAGCCGAGGCGGTGAGTTCGCCGTGCTGGCGCCGGGCATGGTTCACGATGAAGCCGTGCAGCTGGTGCAGAATCTTGAGGCGGCGCTGATGAGTCTGGAAGCCACCGGTGCCTCCGATGTCTCACCCGTCGCGCACATGGGGCTGGCGCCGTACAGCCCGGGCGATGCGTCGATGACCCTGCTGGGGTTGGCGGATCAGGCGCTTTCCCAGGCTGAAAGCGGCGGCGAGCGATCGTGGTATTGCATCGAGCGCGGCGCGATTGGTGATCTGGGTGAGGATCAGCACGCGTGGCACAGGACGTTGGACCATGCCCTTGAGCACGGGCGTTTTCAGTTGTTCTTCCAGCCGGTGGTGGCGTCGGGCGATGGCGCGACCGTGATGCATTACAAGGTGCTGTCGCGCTTGGTCGATGCTGACGGCGAGACAATTCCGGCGGGGCGCTTTCTGCCGTGGCTGGAACGCTTTGGCTGGTCGAGCCGGCTGGATTTGCTGATGTTGCGGCAAGTGCTGGGGCATCTGGGTACGCACAATGAGCGACTGGCGCTGAACCTGTCGGCGGCCACGCTGAACGACGCGGCGGCGCTCAACGAAGTGTTCAACGCCCTGCGCCAGCACCCGAAACTCGGCGCCCGCCTGACCTTCGAGATCGGCGAGGAGCAGGTGCCGGAGCAAGCGGTGCTGGAGAAGCTGACCCGACGCCTGCAAGAAGCCGGTTATTCCCTGGCGCTGCAGCGGTTTGGCGGGCGTTTCAGCATGATCGGCAACCTGGCGCATCTGGGGCTGGCGTATTTGAAGATCGATGGCAGCTACATCCGCACCATTGACCAGGAAAGTCATAAGCGTTTGTTTATCGAAGCAGTCCAGCGCGCGGCCCACAGCATCGACCTGCCGCTGATTGCCGAGCGTGTTGAGACAGAAGGTGAACACCGGGTGATCCTTGAGATGGGGATTGAAGGGGTACAGGGGCAGTTGTTCGGGGACCCTGCGCCGTGGAAGTGATGGGCTGAGGAATCCGCCTGCTGTTCTCTCAATAATGCTGGCTGACGCGCTCTGTGTAGGAGCGCGCTTGCCCGCGAATGCGGTGTGTCAGACGACATGAATGTAACAGACCCGCCGCATTCGCGACCGTCGTAACCTCCGATTGCTCCTACAGGGGGATTTGCGTTGGACGCGGATTTTGGGTGCGGGTGCAGAAATTGTAGGAGTGAGCTTGCTCGCGATTGCGGTGTGTCAGACGATATTCATGTAACAGACCCGCCGCATTCGACAGCAAGCCGGCTCGTACGGATTTGTATGGGTTGGTCAATAGGCGTTGTGTCAGGCGTGGGGGGCGGCGCCCCGGAAGACGCCTTCGCGGGCAAGCGCGCTCCTACGCCCTTCGGGCAGAGGCGGACCGAGGTCCATTCCATTTCATCCTGCGATTCCACAGCGGCGGGTGGTCATCCAATGCGTCTGCCGGTGGAATTCAATAATGCTGGCTGACGCGCTCTGTGTAGGAGCGCGCTTGCCCGCGAAGGCGGTGTGTCAGGCGATATTCATGTAACAGACCCGCCTCTTTCGCGACCGTCGTAACCTCCGATTGCTCCTACAGGGGATTTGCGTTCGACGCGGATCTGGAGGCGGATACACAAATTGTAGGAGTGAGCTTGCTCGCGATTGCGGTGGGTCAGACGGCATGAATGTCACAGACCCGCCGCTTTCGCGACCGTCGTAACCTCCGATTGCTCCTACAGGGGATTTGCGTTCGACGCGGATTTTGGGTGCGGGTACGTAAATCCGTTCGACGCGGATGCGCGTGCAGAAATTGTAGGAGTGAGCTTGCTCGCGAATGCGGTGTGTCAGTTATCTTTTATCAACTGACAGGACGCGTTCGCCAGCAAGCCGGCTCCAGATTTGCATATGCGGCGAACAGGGATGCTGCGCCAGACACCGTACGGTGTAGGAGCGTGGCTTGTCCCGCGATCGGCTGCGCAGCAGTCGTCAAACCTCCCGACGCATTTATCGCTAGCACACCGCATTCATCGGGTTGACTGCCGCTTCGCGCCAGATCGCGGGACAAGCCACGCTCCTACAGGGGATTTGCGTGCAACGCGGATTTTGGGGGCGGGCGTGAAATTGTGGGAGTGAGCTTGCTCGCGATTGCGGTGTGTCGGTTACCTTTTATCAACTGACAGAACGCATTCGCGGGCCCGCGCGCTCTTGCATCTAGCGCGTCAGCCAGCATTGTTTTCGAATGGCATGCCGTAAGCGGATAAGCGCCAAGGTCGGGGAGGTGGGTGGGCTTCAGATCAGCCGTTGTTCATCGTCATTGATCAAATCACTCAGGCCGCCCAGTGTTTCCCGGGCCTGGGTACGATCCATCAATTTCGCCTGTGCGGCGGAGGGGAGGTCGGTGATGTTGAGGATGCCTTTGCTGGTCAGGACCTGAATCAAGTCGTCCAGTACCCGGATCATGTCCATGTCGCTGGACTTGAGCTGGATCAGGCTTTTCTCGACCACTTCGTTGGCAAACCAGGCTTGCACCTGATGGTCATCGGGCGGCAGTTGCTCGCTTGCTTCGGCGAAGGCCGTCGCTTCCACGCGAATTAGCGTGCCATCGGCATCGCGCTGAACGTAAAACATGGCTCATTCCTCAGGGACTAACCGGGCTGGCAACCGTCAGGGACGGCTGCCAGCACAGTACAACAGCTCTCGCGACTCAGCTATCAGTGGTGATCGACTTTGATGGTCGGATCCGCACCGCTCACCAGCGAGTTGACCATGGCATTGCTCCAGGTCACGCCTTCCACCTTGATGTGCACATCGGCCGTGGTCGCCGCGGCAGCCGCAGTGACGTTCGACGCGAACTGCCCGGTGGTGCTCACCTGCAGAATGGTGTCATGGCCATCGTTGCTGACCTGCAGGTACTTGCTGAGGGTGTCGGTGTCTTCACCTTGCAGCAGGTCGCGCAGATCAATGCGGTCGCCAGCATCCTTGTTGAAATCCTTGATCACGTCAACGCCACCGCTGTTGGTGTCGCCAGCTTTCCAGGTAAACGTGTCCGCACCGGCGCCGCCGAAGAGGATGTCGTTGCCTTTACCGCCGACGAGCACGTCATTGCCACCCTGACCGAACAGAATGTCATTGCCATTGCCGCCCAGCAGGGTGTCGTTGCCGTCCAGCGAAGTCGACGACTTGCCGGCCAGGTCTGCTACCTGATCAATGTGGCTGGTCACGAACGAATGCAGCGTCTTGTCGTCGATGGTCGACACGTTGACGTGCAAGGTATCCGCCGCGAACGCCTTCAGCGCCGTAATGCCGCCCTGGTTGTTGAAGGTGATCAGATCGCCGAACAGGATGTCATTGCCGTCGCCACCGTTGAGGGTGTCGCTGCCCGGCGCGATGGTTTTCTGGTCGCCCAGCACCGCTTTCGCCAGGTCATCGGCGTTGACGTTGTTCAACGAGTGGTGGTCGCTGTCGTAGCGATCGAGGGTGGCCGTCTTCACGCCCGAGCCCAGACCGATTGCTTCGATGGTTGGCGACTGCTTCAACAGCAGTGCGTAGCCGGTGTCCGCGTCGGTGATGACCGCCTGGCTACCGTTCATCTCAGGAGAAGTCAGGCTGTATTCCTTGCCACCCTTACCGTCGGCATGGCTGGTCAGTACGCCGGCCCACTTGCCGCTCGCGTCGTAAACAGTGCCATCGCCTGTGATGACCGTTTTGCCGTTGATCTCGTACGTTGTTTTTTCCTTCCAGGTCACCAGCGCCATCGCCAGGGTGAAATCGGAGCCATTAACCTTGCCAAGCACCGTGCTGGTGTTCTGGTAAACGTTAGGCTCGCCGTCGGTGATGAAGTAGGTGCGGTTCTCGCCCGTCGGGTTGCTGCTGTTCAAGCCGGCAAACCAGTTCGCCGTGGTCTTGAACGGATCTTCGTAGTTGGTGGTACCGCCCGAGGTCATCCCGGCCAGCGCTGCGGACAGGGTCTTCATGGCAGCAGCCTTGTCAGACATGTCCACAGCAACGGTCGAGCGCACGTTGGTGTCGAAATCCACCAGCAGCACGTTGATCTTGCCGGCGTTGGCCGTCTGGGCACCGTTCGCCAGTTTCTCGAAGACCGATTGCAGCTGGGTCTTCGCCGTGTCGAGGTTTTTGCCCATGCTGCCCGAGCTGTCGACGATGAAGGCGATGTTGTAGCTCTTGCCCTGCACGATGGTCGTGCCGCTGACGTCGCCGACGATGATGTCGCCACCGGTGGTGCCGTTGATTGGCGTCGGGTCGGTGCCGGCCAGGCCTTCACTCGATTTGTAGGTCTGAGACTCGACAGTAACGGTGATCGCCTTGCTGTCGCTGGCGCTGGCTACGGCGCTTGGGACGCCTGGCACAGTCGCTTCGGTCGCCGTCGCCGTGACGTTCAGCGTGAACTTGCCGCTGAAGTAGTCAGGCGTGGTGATGCTCAGCGTCGACAGGTCAAATTTGCTGACGTCGATCGTGTCCATCACGGTTTTGCCGTTTTCGACGTGGGTCGTCACGGTGGCCGTGTGGCCCGCTGCGTCGGTCAGGATCGAGCCCGCCGGTGCGCCGCCGCTCAGGGTGGTGACGTGAGTCTCCGAACCGTCGAGGCTGTCACCGAATACCGCTTTGACCGGGCTGAGCTTGATCGCGGCGCCTTCGGTGCCGTGGTTCAGTTCGTAACCGGTGTAGTAACCCTCACCGCTGCCAACCGTGCCTTCGTGCAATGGCGAGACGTTCAGGCCGGAAGCCTTGAGGTCATCGACCGTTGCGAACAGCAGCACGTTGCTGCCGTTCAGGGCGACGGTCTGGGTCGCGCCGGTGCCGACGTTCTTGTCGACCAGGTTGATGTTGTAGCTGCCCGGGCCCGCCTGGTTGTAGTGGTAGATGTCCAGTGTGTAGTAGCCGGACTCCGTTGGCGTGAAGCCCGCACTCTGGATCTTGCCGCCCGCGCCCCATGTGGCGTTGGCTGCGGTCTGGCCACCGACGGTGATCAACAGACTGTCGTCCGCGGTACCGGAGAAGGTGTAGGTGTGGCCGGCTTCCATGTACATCAGACCGGACAACTTGGTGCCGGTCCCGACCGAGACGGACGAGTCCTGCGCACCGCTTGCGACCGTGTGCGTGGTCGGATCCACGGTGGTGTTGAAGCCGGCCTTGATGGTCGATTCGTTGGCGCCGTTGCCGTCCGTGCCCATGTTTTTCAGGGTGCCGACGTAGACGTCTTTCACCAGACCGGTCGACTGAACGACGCCGGAACCCAGTGTCACCAGCGGTTGGTCGGCGACAGGCGCCACGCTGATGGTGCCGGTGGCTGGCGTGGAGTCTGCCTTGCCCTGGTTGTCCACTGCCTTGTAGGTGAACGACGTGCTGCCCGCCCAATCGGCGGCTGGCTTGAAGTACACCGTTGCAGCGTTGCCGACTGCCGCAATGTTGCTCAGGCTGGTCAGCGCGACCTTGCCGGCCGCATCGGCGTAGAACGTGCCGTGTGCCGCCATGTCGACCAGGTTGAAGTGATCGACTTTACCGTCCACATCGGAGCCGGTCAGCTTGACCGCGATGGTGGTGTCTTCGTCGCCCGCTGCCGACGCTGACTTGGTCACCGGCGCATCGTTGACGGCAATCACGTTGACCTGGCTGTCGTGAACGACGGTCTGGTTGTTGGTGCCGTTGGCATCCACGTCGGTGACCGCGATGGTCACGCCGCGTGGCGTGGTGCTCGGGTTGTTGCTGCTGTCGGCGTAGGTGATCGACTTGATCACGGTTTCGTAATTGGCTATCGAAGCCTTGCCGGTCAGATTGATGTAGATGGTGCCGTCGGCGTCGTTGGTCAGGGTGTACTTGATGCCCAGACCGGTATCACCGCTGTTGCTGTCCTTGTAGTACTGGGACACGATCAAGTCTTCAGCCTGAATGCCGGTCAGCGTGATTTTCGCGCTGCTCAGCTGGGTGCTGTCGACGTCGGTGATGCTGAAGTCTTTGACGATCGGCGTCGCTGCACCGTTTTCGGTGTAGGTGATGCTGCCGAAGTTGACCACCGGCGCGTCGTTGACTGGCGTTACGGTGATGGTGCCGGTTGCCGGGGTGGTGGAAGCCGTGCCCTGGTTGTCGACGGCGGTATACGTGAACGGCGTGCTGCCGTTCCAGTTCGCGTCCGGCTTGAAGTAAATCGTCGCGCCATTGTTGGTGGCGGTGATGCTGGTGGTACCGGTCAAAGGCTGGGTGCCGGCAGCGTCCGAGTAGAACGTGCCATTGGCAGGCGTGTTGACCAGGGTGAAGTGGTCAATGGTGCCGTCCACATCGGAGCCGGTCAGCTTGACGGCAATGGTGGTGTCTTCGTTGCCCTTGCCTGTGGCGTTGTCGACAACAGGCGCGTCGTTCACGGCGATCACGTTGACCTTGCTGTCGTGCACGACAGTCAGGTTGTTGGTGCCATTGGCATCCACATCGGTGACAGCGATGGTCACGCCACGTGGCGTGGTGCTCGGGTTGTTGCTGTTGTCGGCGTAGGTGATCGACTTGATCAGGGTTTCGTAGTCGGCTACCGAAGCCTTGCCGGTCAAATCAATGAAGATGTTGCCGTTGGCGTCGTTGCTCAGCTTGTAGCTGATACCCAGATCGGTGGTACCGGTGGTGCCGTCGGCGCCGCCTTTGTAGTACTGAGAAACGATCAAGTCTTCAGCCTGAATGCCGGTCAGCGTGATTTTCGCGCTGCTCAGCTCAGTGCTGTCGACGTCGGTGATGCTGAAGTCTTTGACGATCGGCGTCGCTGCACCGTTTTCGGTGTAGGTGATGCTGCCGAAGTTGACCACAGGCGCGTCGTTGATCGGCGTCACTGTGATGGTGCCGGTTGCCGGGGTGGTGGAAGCCGTGCCCAGGTTGTCGACGGCGGTATACGTGAACGGCGTGCTGCCATTCCAGTTCGCGTCCGGCTTGAAGTAGATCGTCGCACCGTTGTTGGTGGCGGTGATGCTGGTGGTACCAGTGAGCGGCTGAGTGCCGGCGGCATCGGAGTAGAAGGTCCCGTTGGCAGGCGTGTTGACCAGATTGAAGTGGTCAATGGTGCCGTCGACGTCAGAGCCCGTCAGCTTGACGGCGATGGTGGTGTCTTCGTTGCCCTTGCCTGTGGCGTTGTCGACTACCGGCGCGTCGTTGACCGACGCAACGTTCACGGTCAGTGACTGCGTCGTGGTGGCCGAGTCCTTGTTGGCGCCTTCGGTCGACGTCGAGCTCACTTGCAGGTCGAACGAGCCGTTGAAGTCTTTCGGCGGCGTGATGGTCAGGGTGCTCAGGTTCCAGCCGGTGAGGTAAGCCTCGCCATCGCCGCCTTCAGAAACAGGGATGGAGGTGTAGCTGTGGCCATTGCCATCGCTCAACACCGCGCCCACTGGAATGCCGCCCACAATGACCGGACCGAGGGACTCAGAACCGTCGGTGTCCACCAGTGCAGCGCTCAGGTCCAGCTTGATGGCACTGTCTTCATCGCCTTGGGCGTTGGTGACGGTGACGATCGGGGCATCAGCCACCGGCGTGACGTTGATGATCCCGTTGGCAGGCGCGCCCGCTGGCAGGTTCTGGTCATCGACGGCGGTGTAGGTGAAGTTGGTGTCACCGGCCCAGTTCGCGTCTGGCTTGAAGTAGATCGTCGCGCCGTTGTTGCTGGCGGCGATGTTGCTCAAGTTGGTCAGCGGCTGAGTGCCGGCGGCATCGGAGTAGAAGGTGCCGTTGGCTGGCGTGTTGACCAGATTGAAATGGTCGATCGTGCCGTCGACGTCAGAGCCAGACAGCTTGACGGCGATGGTAGTGTCTTCGTTGCCCTGGCCCGACGCAGCGTTAACAACTGGAGCGTCATTGACGGCAATCATGTTCATCTGGCTGTCGTGAACGACGGTCAGGTTGTTGGTGCCATTGGCATCTGCGTCGGTCACAGCGATGGTCACGCCGCGTGGCGCAGTGCTTGGGTTTTCGCTGTTGTCGGCGTAAGTGATCGACTTGATCAGGGTTTCGTAATTGGCAACCGAAGCCTTGCCGGTCAAGTCGATAACGATATTGCCGTCGGCGTCGTTGCTCAGCTTGTAACTGATACCCAGATCGGTAGTACCGGTGGTGCCGTCGCTGCCGCCTTTGTAGTACTGGGAAACGATCAGGTCTTCAGCCTGAATACCGGTCAGCGTGATCTTCGCGCTGGTCAGCTCCGTGCTGTCGACGTCGGTGATGCTGAAGTCTTTGACGATCGCCATCGGCGCACCGTTTTCGGTGTAGGTGGTGCTGTCGAAGTTCACCACTGGCGCATCGTTCACTGGCGCGACGTTCACGGTCAGGGACTGAATGGTGGTGGCCGAGTCCTTGTTGGCGCTTTCGGTCGAGGTCGAGCTGACTTGCAGGTTGAACGAGCCGTTGAAGTCTTTCGGCGGCGTGATCGTCAGGGTGCTCAGGTTCCAGCCGGTGAGGTAAGCCTCGCCATCGCCGCCTTCGGAAACAGGGATGGAGGTGTAGCTGTGGCCGTTGCCATCGCTCAACACCGCGCCCACTGGAATGCCGCCCACAATGACAGGGCCGAGGGACTCGGAACCGTCGGTGTCCACCAGTGCAGCGCTCAGGTCCAGCTTGATGGCGCTGTCTTCATTACCTTGGGCGTTAGTGACGGTGACGATCGGCGCATCAGCCACTGGCGTGACATTGATCGTGCCCGTTGCCGTGTTGCCGGCGGGCAGATTCTGGTTGTCGACTGCGGTGTAAGTAAAGTTGGTATCGCCTGCCCAGTTCGCGTCCGGCTTGAAGTAGATCGTCGCGCCGTTGTTGCTGGCGGTGATGTTGGTCAAGTTGGTCAGCGGCTGAGTGCCGGCGGCGTCCGAGTAGAAGGTGCCGTTGGCAGGGGCACTGACCAGGTTGAAGTGGCCAATGGTGCCATCGACATCAGAGCCGGACAGCTTGACGGCGATGGTGGTGTCTTCGTTGCCCGAACCCGAAGCGGCGTTCACTACCGGCGCGTCGTTGACCGCAGTCACGTCGATTTGGCCAGTGGCGCTGCCCGACAGGTTGTTGGTGCCATTGGCATCAACGTCGGTCACTTCGATGGTCACGCCACGTGGCGTGGTGATCGGGTTATCGCTGCTGTTGGCGTAGGTGATCGAGTTGATCAGCGTGGTGTAGTCCGCGATGGACGCCTTGCCGGTCAGGTCGATAACGATGTTGCCGTTGGCGTCGTTGCTCAACGTGTAGCTGATACCCAGGTCGGTGGTACCGGTGGTGCCGTCGGTGCCGCCTTTGTAGTACTGGGAAACGATCAGGTCTTCCGCCTGAATGCCGGTCAGCGTGATTTTCGCGCTGCTCAGTTGAGCGCTGTCTACGTCGCCGATCTGGAGGTTGCTGACCAATGCCTGAGGTGCGCCGTTCTCGACGTAGTCAGGGTTGGTGAAGGTAACCGTTGGCGCGTCGTTAACCGCCCCGACGTTCACGGTCAGGGACTGAATCGTGGTGGCCGAGTCCTTGTTGGCGCTTTCGGTCGAGGTCGAGCTCACTTGCAGGTTGATCAAGCCGTTGAAGTCTTTCGGCGGCGTGATCGTCAGGTTGGTCAGATCCCAACCGTTGATGTAGACCGCGCCATCGCCTGTCGGGATCGAGGTGTAGCTGTGGGTGCCGTCAGTCAGCACAGCGCCCACTGGAATACCGGACACCACGAACGGGCCGAGGGACTCGGAGCCGTCGGTGTCGACCAGCGCGGTGCTCACGTTCAGCTTGATCGCGGAGTCTTCATTACCTTGGGCGTCGGCAACGGTGACGATCGGGGCATCGGCCACCGGCGTGACGTTGATGATGCCGTTGGCTGGGGCGCCTGCTGGCACGTTCTGGTCGTCGACAGCGGTGTAGGTGAAGTTGGTGTCGCCGGCCCAGTTGGCGTCCGGCTTGAAGTAGATCGTCGCGCTGTTGTTGCTGGCGGCGATGTTGCTGAGGTTGGTCAGCTCCTGGGTCCCGGCGGCGTCGGCGTAGAACTTGCCGTGCTCGGCCATGGTGGCCAGGTTGAAGTGATCGATGGTGCCGTCGACGTCAGCGCCGGTCAGCTTGACCGCGATGGCGGTGTCTTCGTTGCCCTGGCCCAATGCCGCGTTTACGGTCGGAGCGTCGTTGACGGCAATCACGTTAATCTGGCCGTCGTGAGAGGCGGTCAGGTTAGTGGTGCCGTTGGCGTCCAGATCGGTGACGGAAATGCTCACGCCGCGCGGTACGGTGCTCGGGTTTTCGCTGTTGTCGGCGTAGGTGAGCGACTTGATCAGGGTTTCATAGTTGGCGACCGAGGCATTGCCCGTGAGGTCGATCACGATGTTGCCGTTGGCGTCGTTGCTCAGGGTGTAGGTGATGCCCAGGTCAGTCAGGCCAGTAGTGCCACCTTTGTAGTACTGGGACACAACGAGGTCTTCAGCCTGAATACCGGTCAGCGTGATTTTTGCGCTGCTCAGTTGAGTGCTGTCGATGTCGGTGATGCTGAAGTTATTGACCAGCGCGATCGGCGCACCGTTTTCGGTGTAAGTCACGCTGTCGAAGTTGACCGCCGGGCCGTCGTTCACTGGCGTCACGTTCACGGTCAGGGACTGAATCGTGGTGGCCGAGTCCTTGTTGGCGCTTTCGGTCGATGTCGAGCTCACTTGCAGGGTGATCGGGCCGTTGAAGTCTTTCGGCGGCGTGATCGTCAGGTTGGTCAGATCCCAGCCATTGATGTAGACAGCGCCGTCGCCGGTCGGGATCGAGGTGTAGCTGTGGGTGCCGTCCGTCAGCACGGCGCCCACTGGAATACCGGACACCACGAACGGGCCCAGGGATTCCGAGCCATCGGTGTCGACCAATGCGGTGCCGACGTTGATCTTGATCGCGGAGTCTTCATTACCTTGTGCGTCGGCAACGGTAACGATCGGCGCATCGGCCACTGGAGTGACGTTGATGATGCCGTTGGCTGGCGCGCCGGCTGGCTGGCCCTGATTGTCGACCGCGGTATAGGTGAAGTTGGTATCGCCCGCCCAGTTCGCGTCCGGCTTGAAATAGATCGTCGCGCCGTTGGCGGTAGCCGCGATGTTGCTGAGACTGGTGAGCGCCTGGGTACCGGCAGCGTCGGCGTAGAACGTGCCGTTGGCTGCCAGGCTGACCAGATTGAAGTGATCGATGGTGCCGTCGACGTCAGCGCCGGTCAGCTTGACCGCGATGATGGTGTCTTCGTCGCCGTTGCCCGATGCGTCGATGACGGTCGGCGCGTCGTTGACCGGGGTGATGGCGACTTCGCCGGTGGCGCTGCCCGTAAGGTTGTTGGTGCCGTGGGTGTCCACGTCAGTCACTTCGATCGTCACGCCGCGTGGGGTGGTAACCGGTGCGTCGCTGCTGTTGGCGTAGGTGATCGAGTTGATCAGCGTGGTGTAGTCGGCGATCGAGGCGTTGCCGTTCAACTGAATGACGACGTTACCGTTGGCGTCGTTGCCCAGCGTGTAGCTGATGCCCGAGGCCGTGGTACCGCTGTTGCCACCCTGGAAGGACGGCGATGCGATCAGGTCTTCGGCCTGAACGCCGGTCACGGTGATCTTCGCGCCGCTCAACTGGCCGCCGTCGACGTCGCCGATCTGCAGGTTGTTGACCAACGCCTGGGGCGCGCCGTTTTCGACGTAATCGGTGCCGGTGAACGAGACGGTCGGGGCGTCATTGACGGCGACGACGTGCACGATACTGGTGGCCGGTGCGGAGTCGTTCTGGCCGTCGTTGACGGTCACAGTGATGGTGCGATCCGCGACGCTCGGGTCTTCGCTGCTGTTCTGGAAGGTGATCGACTTGATCACGGCTTCGTATTCGGCAGCGGTGGCCGCGCCCGTCAGGGTCAGTACGATCTGGCCATTGACGGTGGCGGTGCTGACCGCGATGTTCGTGTTCGGGCTGCCCACCACCAGGGTGTCGGCGTCCTGAGGGTTGGTCAGGGTGACTTTCGCGCCTTGCAGGTTCGGGCTGTCGGCGTCGGTGACGGTCAACTGGTCGGCGATCGATACGCCAGCCTGGCCTTCGGTGAAGGTGGTTTCGCTGTTGGTGCCGTTAGCGCCGCCATTCGGATCGACAACCGGCAGAGCATCGTTGTCGATGATGGTGGTAGTGACGCTGCCGTTGGTAGCGCTGACAGCGACGTTCTCGAAGTTGCCGCCGCTGATGGCGCCGATCGCCACGGTGACGTTTTCAACGCCTTCCGGGATCGTGTCATTAAGGGTGTTCAGGTCAAAGGTGACGCTGCTGCTGTTGGCAGGGATCTTCACGCTGACCACTTGCGTGTAGTCGGTGCCGTTGGTCGCGGTGCCGCTGTAGGTCAGGTTGATCGTGACTTCGGTCTGCGCCGGGTTGCTCAACGTAATGGTGTACGTGGCGGCCTGGCCTTCAATCACCGACTGGGTGCCGGTGATGCTGGCAATGGTGGTGTCGATGGTGTCGGTGATGGTGGTCACCGCCGGCGTCGGATCGGTCGTCACGACCAGGCCGCCACCGCCCGTTGTGCCAGTGATGGTCGTGCTGATAACTGAAGGGTCGATGTACGGCGTGTTGTTGTCAGCCACTTGAACAGTGGTAGAGCCCGACGTGTCGCCGCCACGAATGACGATGGTCGACCCGTTGGACAGGGTAATGGTCAGGTCCGATGTCGGGGCCTGCGTGACGTTTGCCGTGTACACCAGCGCGCCGCCGGCTTCGGTCAGCGTCTGGGTGGCGGTCAGTGTCAGGGTGCCCGTTGGCTGAGGAGCGGCGGCGTTGCCATTGCCGTTGTCGATCGGCAGGCCGTTGCTCAGCGTAGGAGGCGGCACAGCCGTCGTCCCCAGACCGTTGGTCGGGAAGCCGATGGTCGGATCCACTTCGCCCGCCGTCTCGGTGAGCATCACCACGCTGTGGCCGCCGCCTGCGTTGCCGCCATCACCTGGGGCTGCTTGCGGACCTGCTGCAGTGGCTTCGAGGTCTTTGGTCGGGTCGGCGCCGGCGGCGATGGCCTGCTGCAGTTCAGCAACGGACGGTGCCGCTTGCGCGGTGGCTTCGGCAAGGTTGGTGGTAGAAGCCGGTGCGTCTGCGCTCCACTGGCTGTCACGGCCAATGTCCAATTGACGGCCATCAGCAAGCTGCAGCGTGACTGCGCCTCCCGGGCCTGTCACAAGCTGCTCGCCGGTGAACAACCGGTCACCCTCGATGAGCACACGACGAATCCCTTCCGGGGAAACTGCGACTACCTGGCCAACAATGCTTTTGACGATGGCAACAACACTGCTCATGGGGGTGACTCTCCGAAATTACCGTTCAGTTGGTATCCATCATGCTGACCGGCCTTAACTAACGCCGCTTCATACTGGGATACGTAAAAAATTCGCATTTGTTTCGATGCCAGATAACAAGTTAGGGAACTTACTAAGTTGCTCATAATCTGGCGTCAATTTATCAACAGCAGGTCGGCACCGGAATTAACTTTCTGCCAAAGTATTGACCTATTCGGCGACATCCTAAACAATCGCTTCCGTAATGTCACATTGATATTTGATGAGATCGCGTATTTCTGCAGTGTGATCGCAAGCGCCCTTCAGAACACTCTCGAAACGATCACTTCAATGGCCATTTTTACGATGCGGCAGTGTGTATTGCTGCGTTTTGAACAAGTACGTTCTCGGGAAACCACCAAAATGCGTAAGCACCTCTTCACTGCTGTACCCCTTATCCTTTGTGCCGGCTTCGTTCAGGCTCAGACCCTGCAGTCCGCCATGCAGAAAGCCATGGACGAACATCCCGAGGTGCAGGCCGGCATCAATGCCCGTATCGCCCAGGACTACGCGCTCCGCGCTGCGAGAGGCGGCTACCTGCCGCGTGTCGACGTCACGGCTGGCTACGGCCGGGCCGGTTCCGATACGCCAAGCACCCGTGCCTCGACCGGTCGTCACGACTACCAGACGCTGGACCGCGGCGAGTCCGCCATCCGCCTTCAGCAGATGCTGTTTGATGGCTTTGCAACAAGTAACGAAGTTGCGCGTCAACAAGCCACCGCCAATTCCCGGGCATACTCGCTGTTAAATACAACCGAACGTACCGCGTTGACTGTTGCGCAGGTCTATCTGGATGTTCTTACCCAGCGTGAAATGGTTCGGCTGGCTGAAGAGAACCTGAAGAGTCACGAACGTATTTACGACCAAATCAAACTTCGCACTTCCCGCGGCGTGGGTCGTATGGCCGATATGGACCAGGCCGATGCCCGTCTGGCACAGGCTCGTAACAACCTGATCACCGAACAAACCAACCTGGCCGACGCACAAACCAATTACTTGAGTGCCGTTGGTCTGGAAGCTGATCAACTTGAAGCACCGTCGCCGTTCGCGATGATGCCTGCCGATCTGAACGAAGCCCGCCGCCAGATGCTGGAAAACAGCCCGGTGCTGCGCTCGGCCGAAGCCGACATCGTTGCCGCTGAAAAGCAGTACACCTCGGCTCAGTCCAATTACTACCCGCGTTTCGATGCAGAACTGGGCCGCAATGCCGATAACAACATTGGCGGCGACGAAGGCCACAACAATGGCTGGGAAGCCATGGTCCGCATGCGCTTCAACCTGTACGCCGGTGGCAGCAACAAGGCCGACCTGCAATCGAAGTCGTACCTGTCGAGCCAGGCACTGGATATCCGCAACAACGCACTGCGTCAGTTGAACGAAGAACTGGGCCTGGCCTGGAACGCCTACAACAACGCCAATGCCCAGGTGCCGATCGCTCAGCAGTACGTCGAGCGGGCCAACAGTGTGCGTACCTCTTACCAGCAGCAATTCAGTCTGGGAGAGCGTACCCTGCTCGACCTTCTCGACAGCGAGAACGAGTTGTTCACCGCGCAACAGCGTCTGGTGCAGCTGAAAAACCTGCAGACGTACACCCAGTACCGCATCAAGGCGGACATGGGCACATTGCTGAAAAGCCAGGGCGTCGTAGCGCCGATGGCATCGGTTGTGCAGAACGATGTCAAACCGACCGTTCAGCTGCCGGGCATGAACTGATTCTTGACGGAGTCAGCTTCTTTTAATCGTTAAGAAAGAGAGTGTCAGCGTGGACTTGGAATTACCTTCGGCTCAATTAGGTCATGATCCACGCAGCCAGCACGACGATCCGTTACTCGACGGGCTGCTGACACTCTGCGCCCTGCACCACAAGCCAGCGAGCCGGGCGATGCTGACCACCGGTCTGCCATTGCCCGACCAACGCCTGAGCCCGGATCTGTTGCCTCGCGCCGCAGCCCGGGCCGGCTTGCAGGGGCGTTTGCTGCAACGCAAGCTCACCCAGATTCCCGAGATCGCCTTGCCCGCCTTGCTGCTCCTGAAAGAAGGGCGCTCTGCCGTTCTGCTCGGTTGGGAGGGTGAGTCTGCCCGCCTGCTGATCAGCGAAAGCAACGGTGGCGAAGTGCTGATCGAAACCGAAGCGCTGGCGCAGGATTACAGCGGTCGGGTGTTTTTCGCACAGCCGCAGCATAAATTTGACGTAACCCAGGGCTCGCTCATCCCGCGCGCTCGCTCCTGGTTCAAAGACACACTCAAGCTGTCTCGCTGGCTTTACGTCGACGCGATCGCTGCCAGCTTCGTGATCAACCTGATCGCGCTGGCTACCCCTCTTTTTGTCATGAACGTCTACGACCGTGTCGTGCCCAACCAGGCCACCGCAACCTTGTGGGTGCTGGCGACCGGTATCTGTGGCGCGTTCCTGTTTGACCTTTTGCTCAAGGGCCTGCGCAGTCTGTGCCTGGATCTGGCCGGCAAGAAAACCGACCTGATCATTTCCGCCACGCTGTTCGAGCGAATCGTCGGCATGGCGATGAAATTTCGCCCGGCGCGGGTCGGCAGCTATGCCCAGAACATCCATGAGTTCCAGGGCATGCGTGACTTCCTCACCTCGCTGACCCTGACCAGCCTCATCGACCTGCCGTTCACGTTGATCATCCTGTTGGTGATCGCGCTGCTGGGCGGGCATCTGGTGTGGATTCCCATCATTGCCTTCCCGCTGGCGCTGGGCATCGGCCATTTCCTGCAAAAACCGCTGACCTCCACCCTTGAGCGCACCATGGCGCTGGGGGCCGAGCGTCAGTCGAGCCTGATCGAAACCCTCGCCGGCCTCGATGCAGTGAAGGTCAACAACGCTGAAAGCGAGCGTCAGTACCAGTGGGAGCACACCATCGGCACGCTCAGCCGCCTGGAACTGCGGGTCAAAGTGCTTTCCGGTCTCGCCATGAACATCACCCTGCTGATTCAGCAACTGGCCGGCGTGGCGATGATCTGTTTTGGCGTCTACATGATCATGGACGGCGTCCTCAGCATGGGCGGCCTGGTGGCGTGCTACATGCTCAGCGGTCGCGCTCTGGGCCCGTTGGCGCAACTGTCCGGTCTGCTGACCCGTTATCAGCAAGCCAAAGTGACCATGGTGTCGGTCGATCAGATGATGGAGCTGCCGCAGGAGCGCAACTTCGATGAGCGTCCGCTCAGCCGTCAGGTCCTGCAGGGCGCCATGGAATTCCGCAACCTGGAATTCACGTACCCGAACCAGCAGAACCTGGCGCTGCGCAACATCAATCTGGTGATCCGCCCGGGCGAGAAGGTCGGCATCATCGGCCGTAGCGGTTCAGGCAAAAGCTCCCTGGCCAAGCTGCTGGTCGGTTTGTATCAGCCGGACGAAGGCTCGCTGCTGGTGGATGGCGTCGACATTCGCCAGATCGACGTCAGTGAAGTGCGCCACAACATTGGTTACGTTGCCCAGGACATTCAACTGTTGTCCGGCACGCTGCGCGACAACCTGATTTCCGGCGCGCGTTACGTGGATGACGAGATGGTGCTGCAGGCTGCTGAACTGGCCGGCGTGCATGAATTCGCCAGCCTGCATCCCCAGGGCTACGAGCTGCAAGTGGGTGAGCGCGGGCAGAATCTGTCCGGTGGTCAGCGGCAGAACGTCGCCCTGGCGCGGGCCTTGTTGCTCGATCCGCCGATTCTGTTGCTCGACGAACCCACCAGCGCCATGGACAACACCGGCGAAGAACGTTTGAAGCAGCGCCTGTTTGGCGTTATCGAGAAAAAGACCGTGATTCTTGTGACACACCGAGCTTCGTTGCTCAGCCTGGTTGATCGCCTGGTGGTCATCGACCGCGGCCAGATCGTGGCCGACGGCCCGAAAGCCGCCGTTATGGAAGCGTTGAAGAAGGGGCAGATCAGTGTTGCTTAAGTCAGGTCAAAACTCCGGTGGCGGCATCTTCGGCTACTTCAAGGGCTCGCCTTCGCTGGAAGGCCAGGCGCTGCCCGAAGTCAAAAAGGCATTGGTGGACGACGCTCCGCGCATCGTGCGCCTGACCATTTGGGCCGTGATCCTGTTCTTCGTGTTCTTGCTGGTCTGGGCGAACTACGCCGTGATCGATGAAGTGACGAAGGGCGAGGGCAAGGCCATTCCGTCGACCAAGATCCAGAAGATCCAGAACCTGGAGGGCGGCATCGTTGCGCAGATCTACGCCCATGACGGCCAGATCGTCGACGCTGGCGCCCCGCTGATTCGTCTCGACGACACCCGTTTTGCGTCCAACGTTGGTGAGACAGAGGCTGATCGTCTGGCCATGCAGCTGCGCGTTGAGCGCCTGAGCGCCGAGGTCGATGATCGTCCGCTGAACATCAGCGCTGAAGCGCGCAAGTTGGTGCCGAATCAGGCGTCCAACGAAGAGTCCCTGTACAAGAGCCGCCGTCAGCAACTGGTGGACGAAGTGGGTGGTTTGCAGCAGCAGTTGATTCAACGGCAGCAAGAGTTGCGCGAATTTGCTTCCAAGCAGGAGCAATACCGCAGCAGCCTGGGCCTGTTGCGCCAGGAGATCGGCATGTCCGAGCCGTTGGTGTCCCAGGGCGCGGTGTCGCCGGTGGACATCCTGCGACTGAAACGCTCTGAGGTCGAAACCCGTGGTCAGCTGGACGGCACCACCCTGGCAATCCCCCGCGCACAAGCGGCGATTGCCGAAGTGCAGCGCAAGATCGATGAGACCCGTGGCAAATTCCGCAGCGACGCGCTGACGCAACTGAACGAGGCGCGCACCAACCTTTCGAAGGCGCAGTCGACGGCCAAGGGCCTTGAAGACCGCGTCAACCGTACGATGGTGACGTCGCCGGTGCGCGGCGTGGTCAAGCAGATGCTGGTCAACACCGTCGGCGGCGTGATTCAGCCGGGCAGCGACATCGCCGAAGTGGTGCCGCTGGATGACACGCTGTTGGTAGAAGCGCGCATTCGCCCGCAAGACATTGCCTTCCTGCACCCGGGGCAGGAAGCGATGATCAAGTTCACGGCCTACGACTACACGATTTATGGCGGGCTGAAAGGCAAGCTGGAGCAGATCGGCGCTGACACCATCCAGGACGAAGAGAAGAAGAACACCTTCTACGTGATCAAACTGCGCACCGACCGCAGCCACCTCGGCACCGATGAGCATCCGCTGCTGATCATCCCCGGCATGGTCGCCTCGGTGGACATCATTACCGGCAAGAAAACCATCCTGAGCTACCTGCTCAAACCTGTCCTCAAAGCCCGCGCCGAGGCATTGCACGAGCGTTGATGGCAGAGGGCCGCGTGCTTTTTTGTGGGACCGGCTTTAGCCGGGAAAGCGTCAGGTGTCACACCGAAAATCTAATGGTGCTGATACCGGCCTTTTCCCGGCTAAAGCCGGTCCCACTGACACGCCGCACGCTCGTAGGACCGGCTTCAGCCGGGAAAGCGTCAGGCGTGACATCGCAAATGTATGGTTGTTCTCGCGGGCCTCTTCCCGGCTAAAGCCAGTCCTACAGACCGCGCACCTCGTGGGACCGGCTTCAGCCGGGAAGGCGTCAGGCGTGACACCGCAAATCTGATGGTGTTTGAACTGACCTCTTCCCGGCTAAAGCCGGTCCCACTAAAAGCGACGCG
>NZ_FOHW01000072.1 GCF_900111735.1 Pseudomonas graminis
GAAGGTCAGGCACTGAATGAGTATTGCCTGGCCCGGCCTCTTCGCGACCGTCGTAAACTCCGATGGCTCCTACAGAGATCGCGTGCGTCTGTGCTGTTTTGAGCGTGCTTGCAGCGAATGCTCAGACGAACTGCGCCGCCGCATAGGCCGATGCCCAGGCCCACTGGAAGTTAAAGCCGCCCAGATGCCCGCTGACATCCAGCACCTCGCCAATGAAGTACAGGCCCGGCGATTTAAGGGATTCCATGGTCTTCGACGAGACTTCCCGGGTGTCGATGCCGCCCAGGGTCACTTCCGCCGTGCGATAGCCTTCGGTACCCGCCGGCACCACCTGCCAGCTCGCCAGTTTGGCGGCGACGTCGGCCAGTTCGGCGTGGGTGTACTGCTTCATCGGCTTGGACACAAACCACTGCTCGGCGATCAGGTTGGCCATTTTCTTGGTGAAAATCTCGCCAAGCAGCGTTTTCAGTTCGCTGTTCGGGCGTTCGGCCTGTTGCTCGGTCAGCCAGTTGTGGGCGTCATGGTCGGGCATCAGGTTGATTTCGACCGTATCGCCTGGCTGCCAGAAGGACGAAATCTGCAGGATCGCCGGCCCGCTCAAGCCACGGTGGGTGAACAGGATGTTTTCGCGAAAGCTGACGTCGTTGCAGCTCACCAGGCAATCGACCGACGTGCCGGTCAGCTCGGTGCACAGCTCTTTCAACTGATCGGTGATGGTGAACGGCACCAGGCCCGCCCGGGTAGGCAGCAGCGTATGGCCGAACTGCTTGCCGACCTGATAACCGAAACCGGTCGCCCCCAGCGTCGGAATCGACAGGCCGCCCGTGGCAATCACCAGCGACTCGCAACGCAGTTCGCCCAGGGTGGTTTTCAGCAGGTAACCGTTTTCGGCTTTCTCGATGCTCTGCACCGAAGTGTCCATGTGCAGGCTCACGCCAGCGGTGTCGCATTCGGCGAGCAGCAGATTAAGGATGTCGATGGACTTGTTGTCGCAGAACAGCTGGCCGAGTTTCTTCTCGTGGTACGGCACGCCGTGCTTGCCCACCAGTTCGATGAAGTCCCACTGGGTGTAGCGGGCCAGCGCCGATTTGCAGAAATGCGGGTTCTGCGAGAGGAAGTTGGCGGGCTCGGTATACATGTTGGTGAAGTTGCAGCGACCGCCGCCCGACATGAGGATTTTCTTGCCCGGCTTGTTGGCGTGATCGATCAACATGACCTTGCGCCCGCGCTGGGCCGCCGTGAATGCACACATCAAACCTGCGGCGCCGGCGCCGATTATCACAACGTCAGTAACGGGCAAAGCGGTGTCCTCGGAATATCGGGAAGAAGATCGTGCCAACGCTCTGCGTTGGTATGCATACCGTGACGCTCGGCGTCACCCTAGGGCGCAGAGCGCCCGGCCCGGCGTTACCACGCAGAGCGTGGGAACGATCAGCTCACTCCTACAGGGGTTGCGCGGCCTTGTAGGAGTGAGCTTGCTCGCGATCAGGGGGCGACTCGGTACTGGGCGGATTAAAGAATCCGCACGCGCAACGATTTGCCTTTGATCTTGCCGTTGTTCAAACGCTCCAGTGCCTGCTTGGCCATGCTGCGCTCCACGGCGACGTAGGCCTGGAAATCAAAGATCGCGATCTTGCCCACCTGAGTGCCGGGAATGCCTGCTTCGCCGGTCAGCGCGCCCAGAATGTCGCCAGGGCGCAGCTTGTCTTTGCGGCCGGAACCGATGCACAGGGTGGTCATCGGTGGCAGCAGCTTGCCGCCTTCCTTGCGTTCCAGTTGGTCATACTGCTGCCAGTTGAGCGGCGCTTTCTGCAGCTCTTCAACCGCACGGGCGCGCTGGCTTTCACCGGGTGCGACGAGGCTGACAGCGATGCCGGTCTCACCCGCACGACCGGTACGGCCGACGCGGTGGATGTGAATTTCAGAATCCCGCGCCAGCTCGACGTTGAGCACCATGTCCAGACCATCGATGTCCAGACCGCGCGCAGCAACGTCGGTGGCCACCAGCACCGAGGTGCTGCGGTTGGCGAACATCGCCAGCACCTGGTCACGGTCGCGCTGTTCCAGATCGCCATGCAGGCCGACGGCAGACATGCCCTTGGCGGTCAGGTGATCGACCACTTCCTGAACCTGCTGCTTGGTGAAACAGAACGCCACGCAGGACTGCGGACGGAAATGATCGAGCACGCGGACCACCGCTTCGAGGCGTTGCTCCGGGGCGATTTCGTAAAAGATTTGCTCGATCTGGCTGTCGGCGTGGAGCGCTTCGACCTTGACGGTCTGCGGATCGCGCATGAATTTCGAGGACAGCTGCTTGATGCCGACCGGGTATGTGGCCGAGAACAGCAGCGTCTGGCGACGCTTGGGCGTCTGCTCGATGATGTCGGCAATGGCGTCGTAGAACCCCATATCGAGCATGCGGTCAGCTTCGTCCAGCACCAGCGTGTTCAGGCCGTCCAGCACCAGCGAGCCTTTGCGCAGGTGCTGCTGGATGCGACCCGGCGTGCCGACAATGATGTGCGCGCCGTGCTCCAGAGAGCCGATTTGAGGGCCGAAAGACACGCCGCCGCAAAGGGTCAGCACTTTTATGTTGTCTTCGGAACGCGCCAGACGACGGATTTCCTTGGCCACTTGGTCGGCCAGCTCCCGGGTGGGGCAGAGCACCAACGCCTGGCAGCCGAAATAGCGCGGATTGATCGGATTGAGCAGGCCGATGCCGAATGCAGCAGTCTTGCCAGAGCCCGTCTTGGCCTGTGCGATCAGGTCCATCCCCTTGACGATCACCGGCAGGCTCTGCGCCTGAATCGGCGTCATCTCGGCATAACCAAGGGACTCCAGGTTAGCCAGCATGGCGGCGGAAAGGGGCAGTGAGTTAAAAGCGGTGTTAGTCACGGGACGGGCCTGCAAAACAAAATGTCGCGCAGTGTATCAGGTCGCGGCCCCTGCCTTGGGGCCGCGCGCGATAAATGGTGAGTGCATCACGCCTCGATCTCGGGCTCCGGTTGTGGTTTGCGCGCCGGTGCTTCGGGGGCCATGCGCGGCGATAGCTGCAGGAAGATCGACGCCGCCAGCATCGCCAGCACGCCGACGCACAGGAAGGTCAGCTGAAACGCGCCGAGGACATCGCTGACTTCGCCCGTCGCCACGTCGTCGCTGAATCCGCCCAGCAGCGCGGCCGCGCAGGCGACGCCGAGGCTCAGGGACAACTGCGCGACCACCGACAGCAGACTGTTTCCGCTGGCGGCACTGGCATCGTCGAGGTCAATCAGGGTCACCGCGTTCATTGCCGAGAACTGCAGCGAGTTGACCCCGCCCAGAAACGCCAGATGAATCAGCAGCAGCCAGTACGGCGTGTCGGCAGTGACCAACGCCATGCTCGCCAGCAAGATACCCAGCAGCAGCGTGTTACCGGTCAGCACGATGCGATAACCCAGTCGCTCGATAGCTTTGGTCGCCAGCGGTTTGGCGAACATCGCCGCGAGGGCCAGGGGAATCATGCTCATGCCGGCGTGTGACGGCGAATAACCCAGAGCGACTTGCAGCATCAGCGGCAGGAGGAAGGGCAGGGCGCCGCTGCCCAGTCGGGCAAACAGATTGCCCATAATGCCCACCGCGAAACTGCGGGTCTTGAACAGCTGAGCGGAGAACAGCGGCGCTTCCACATGACTGGCGCGCAACCAGTACGCGGCGAGACACGCCATGCCGCCGAACAGCAACATCACCACCCGCAAGTGCGGCAGGTTCAGTTCGCCAAGTCCTTCCATTGCAATCGTGATCAGCACCATCGACGCGCCGAAGAGTCCGAACCCCACCAGATCAAACCGGGTGCGCACGCCGCCCTGAAGATCGGGGATGAATTTGCGTACGGCGAAACACCCAAGAATCCCCACCGGGAGGTTGATCAGGAAAATCCAGTGCCAGCTCAGGTATTCCACCAGCCAGCCGCCGACCGTCGGGCCCATCAGCGGGCCGAGCAGGGCGGGCATGGTGATGAAGCTCAAGGTGCGCACCAGTTCGGCTCGGGGGTAGGCGCGCAGCACGATGAGCCGGCCGACCGGCATCATCAACGCACCGCCGAGGCCCTGAATCACCCGCGCGCCTACCAGCATGCCGAGGGAGTTGGACACCGCACACAGCAACGAGCCGAAGCTGAACAACAGGATGGCGCTGAAGAAGATGCGCTTGATGCCGAAACGGTCGGAAATCCAGCCCGACGCCGGAATCAGCAGGGCGATGGTCAACATGTAAGCGATGATCACCGACTGCATGCGCAGCGGGTTTTCCGCCAGCGAGCCGGCCATGGACGGCAGCGCGGTGTTGAGGATCGTGCCGTCCAGGCTTTGCATGAAAAAAGCGATGGCGATGACCCATGGCATCCAGCGCAGGGTGCGGGCGTCCAACTGCGGTGTTGAGGTCGGCATGTGGATCGAGGGTCCTTGTGGTTGCTCGTGCTTGATCGATTGTTGCTATCGCGGGCTGCCTATCGCGCGGCAGGTCCCGCTTGTGGTCGCATTCCGTAGGAGCCGGCGTTACAGCGTCAGCATCAACCCACTCAGCAATGCGCCGGGCAGCAGACTCGAGGCGGTCTGGCGCTGACTGTAGGTGCTCGTCGACAGCAGGAGTTCCCTTTCTGTGGTCAGTTGTTCCAGCGCCGTGCCCAGCAGCGCGAAGATACTGTCGTCGAAGCGCATGGTGTTGACCGGTGCCTTGATTTGCCCGTCTTCGACCCAGAACGTGGCGAAGCGGGTCATCCCGGTGATGCGCCCGGCGGTGCGGTCCGAGAAATTCAGGTACCACAGGTTGCTGATGTACAGGCCCGTGCCCAGTGCTTTCAACACCTCATCCAGCGCTAGCGAACCACCCGCCATGCTCAGCGCGCTCGGCGACTCGCCCCAGCCCGCGCCGTTGGCGACAAGGCCATATTCGGCCGCACTGCGCGAATCGATCATGCGATCCCGGGCCACGCCTTCGGCCACCAGCGACAGGTCCATGCGCGGATAGCCCTCGCCGGAAAACGCAGGGGACAGCGAGCCGCTGACCTGCTCGTTCAAACTCACCAGCGGGCTCAGCATGGATTGGCCGTCGTACAGCCGCTGCAAAGGACTGGTCTTGTCAGCCAGCGACTGCGCGGAGAAACCACCCCAGCACAGCATGCCCATGACTTCTTCAAGTGCGGCAGGCGCCAGATAAGCGCGGTATTGCCCGGGCGCGAGGGCGTGTGCCGGGCGGCCAAGAAACGCCAATTGCTCACGGGCCAGCGCAAAGCGCCGTGCAAAGCCTTCATCCGCCCAGGTATGGCCGGCGTAGTTGGCTTTCACCGCCTGGCCGTTCTCGTGGAACAGGCTCCAGTCGAAATTGAAGCTGTTGGCCTGGTGCCAGCCGAGCGCGCCGCTGGAACTGGCAAAGCCGCGATAGATCGGCCCGGCCGCGTAGATGCCCACCAGATCCAGCCCCTCGCCCAGTTGCGCGATCTGCTCGACGACATGGGCGCTGTCCGGCAGCGGCGTCTCCTGCACACTGCTGCTCTGCCAGGCCTCGTCGTTCGGTTGCAGATAAGGATCTTCCGGCAACAGCGTCAGGGTTTCGCGCAGCTGAAGCAGGGCTTCGCTCAGGCGCTGTCGATCCACCTCGCCATCGCCCGACAGCGTGAGGTTCAGGTTGGCGTGGCGGCCTGCGGCGATCAGTTTGAACGTCACACTGGCCTGCTGCACGTGGCCGGCCTGACGCACTTTGGCGTGATTGAAACGGATGAAGTCCGACGCTTCGGCGTCATAGCTGAGGGTGTAACGCTCGTCCGCAGTGACCGCGCTGTGCAGCCACTCGGCCAGGGCTTTGAATTGAGCTTGATGGGACATCATGCGTCACCTCCGAAAACATCAACGCTCGCGAACACGCAAGCGGGCGAGGCATGCCCCACGCGGATCACTTGATTGGGCTCGCCTTTGCCACAGTTGGGCGTCCCGAGGACCTTGAAGGTGCTGGCGTCGCCGACCGCGCTGAGGTTGCGCCAGAACTGGGCGGAGATCGCGCGGTAGTTGGGGTTTTTCACCACGCCCTTGATCTCGCCGTTCTCGATCAACTGACCCCACTCACAGCCGAACTGGAATTTGTTGCGCGCATCGTCGATCGACCACGAGCGGTTGGTGCTCATCAAAATGCCGTGCTCGATGCCACCAATGAGCTGCGCCATCGACTGGTCGCCCGGCTCGATGTTGAGGTTGGCCATGCGGTCGATGGGCGCGCGGTTCCAGCTCGACGCGCGGCTGTTGGCGACGCCTTCCATACCGCTGCGGTATTGCGACAGCGCGCCGCCCAGCGGCCTCACCAGTACGCCGTCCTTGATCAGAAATTGCTTGCTCGCCGGCGTGCCATCGTCGTCGTGGCCGTAGCTCGCCAGTTGCTCGGGGATTTCAGGATCGAAGGTCACGTTGAGCAGGCTTGAGCCGTATTGCAGGCTGCCGAAGTCGCTGGCTTTGACGAAGCTGGTCCCGGCGTAGTTGCGCTCATCGCCGAGGATGCGGTCCAGCTCCAGCGGGTGGCCGATGGATTCGTGGATTTGCAGGGTCATCTGGTCGGGTGTCAGCAACAGATCGCGCGGGCCGGTGGGTGTGTTCGGCGCCATGACCAGTTGCAGGGCCTGATCGGCGACGTTGACGGCCGCGCCAATGATCCCGCACGACGCGATGACTTCCGCGCCGCCTTGCTGGCCGAAGTTTTCGCGACCGAGGCTGCGGGTCTGGCTGTCCTGGCCGTCGTAAGCCGTGACGGTGAGGCCAGGGAAGACGAAGCGCTGGGCCTGGCGGATCTCGGCGCCGGCGTTGTTGAGGTAGATTTGCTCGACGTTCTCGAGCCCCAGGCTCACCTGCCAGTTGACCAGACGTTCGTCCCTCGGCACCGACGCCGATTCGGCATTGAGCAGGGCGTAGCAATCACTGAGCGATGGAAACGCATTTTGCAGATTGGGCGAAAGGTAATCGGCGTGGGCGGTGGCGACAGCATGGTCGCGCAGGTCGAGAAGAGAATGCGGGGCCAGTTGCCGCGCTTGAATTTCAGCCTGCTCCAGCGCCGTTTGAAGCCCGCGCTGGGAGATGTCGTTGGTGGCCGCGTAGGCTTCGACGCCATTGACGCGCACGGTGAGCATCGCGCCCTCGTCGATGCTCAATTGCGGCGGCTCGGCGACGTTCTTGCGCACCGACAGATGCTGGCTGGTCTGTTTGACGTAACGCAGGGAGAAAAACGGGGCGCTGCTCTGCAGGGCGGCGAACCGCTGTTTGAGCTGAGCGGAGAAGTCGAACATGCAGGAAAGCTCCTTGACGATTCGGACAGGCAACGGCCCGAATCATAGCGCGGATGGTCACTGCAGCGGGGGAGGGTTGTACAACGCGGGCATGGGATGTACCCATTGTGGGACCGGCTTTAGCCGGGAATGCGTCAGGCGTCACACCGAGAAACTGAGGGTGTACTCACCGGCCTCTTCCCGGCTGAAGCCGGTCCCACTGACACAGCGAGTGCCCATTCTGGGACCGGCTTTAGCCGGGAATGCGCCAGGTGTCACAACG
>NZ_FOHW01000048.1 GCF_900111735.1 Pseudomonas graminis
GTGTGTTCGCCATCAGATTTGCGGTGTAACGACCGACGCCTTCC
Organism: Pseudomonas graminis; assembly: GCF_900111735.1. GTDB lineage: Bacteria > Pseudomonadota > Gammaproteobacteria > Pseudomonadales > Pseudomonadaceae > Aquipseudomonas > Aquipseudomonas graminis. The sequence goes on from NZ_FOHW01000048.1 coordinate 45, forward strand.
CGGCTGAAGCCGGTCCCACTGTTTGACCGCATATCCATAGTGGGACCGGCTTTAGCCGGGAAGAGGCCGGTGTGTTCGCCATCGGATTTGCGGTGTAACGACCGACGCCTTCCTGGCTAAAGCCAGTCTCACTGTTTGACCGCGTATCCATAGTGGGACCGGCTTTAGCCGGTAAGAGGCCGGTGTGCTCGCCATCAGATGTGCGGTGTGACGACTGACGCCTTCCCGGCTAAAGCCGGTCCCACATGGGTACGCGGTGCACTCAGCGATGACAGGTTGCGCTCCTGAGCGCTTTGTCCCACGCTCTGCCGACCTTGCACGCGGAACGACCCCATGGACAGCAACATCAGCTGGCGCGAACAGCTACGCATCATCGTTTTTCAGAGTGACACCAAACCCGGCCGACGCTTCGACAAAATCCTGCTGGTGCTCATCCTTTTCAGCCTGCTCGTGGCGATCATCGACAGCATCGAGGCCGTGCACCGCAATTACGCCGCGCCGCTGGCCTGGATCGAGTGGACCCTCACCTTCATCTTCGCGGTCGAGTACCTGCTGCGCCTGTACTGCTCGCCCAAACCCCTCAAGTACGCCTTCAGCTTCTACGGCCTGATCGACCTGCTGGCCATCGTGCCGGGCATCCTGGCGATCTATTACAGCGACGCTCAGTACCTGCTGATCGTCCGAGTGGTGCGGATGCTGCGGATCTTCCGTGTGCTCAAGCTCAGCCCCTACCTGAAACAGGCCAACTACCTGCTCGCTGCGCTGCGGGGCAGCAAACAGAAGATCATCGTGTTTCTGGCCACCGTGTCGACGCTGGTGACGGTGTTCGGCACCCTGATGTACGTCGTCGAAGGCCCGGAGCACGGCTTCACCAGCATTCCCAAAGGCATCTACTGGGCGATCGTCACCCTGACCACGGTGGGCTTTGGCGACATCGTGCCGAAGACGCCGCTCGGGCAAATCCTGTCGTCGCTGGTGATGATCACCGGTTACTCGATCATCGCCGTGCCCACCGGGATTTTCACCGCCGAACTGGCCAACGCGATGCGCGGCGATCAGCTGCAGCACGACTGCCCGGTCTGCGCCAAGAACGCCCATGAACCCAACGCGGCGTTCTGTTCGCGGTGCGGCAATGCGCTGTTTCCCAAGCTCGGCGCGGTCGCCGCACCGGCCGATGCGCAAGGCGGCATAAGCACATGAGTTTTTGATCTATTGGGCCGCTGGCGACTTTGGTTATAGTCGCCAGCCATTGGCCCTCTCGTCTGGTTATAACAACGGCTCTTTCAAGAGCGACCCGATAAACGCCTCATGCTCAACGCCACAAGGAATTCACAGTGAAAAAAATCTTCGCCGCTTCCCTGCTCGCCGCAGGACTGGCGCTGGGCAGCGCTGCACAGGCCGCCGCGCCATCGCTGCTCAACGTGTCGTATGACGTGATGCGCGACTTCTACAAGGACTACAACGCCGCATTCCAGAAGCACTGGAACGCCGAGCACCAGGAAACCCCGACGATTCAGATGTCCTACGGCGGATCGAGCAAACAGGCCCGTTCAGTGATCGATGGCCTGCCCGCCGATGTCATCACCATGAACATGGCCACCGACATCAACGCGCTGGCGGACAACGGCAAACTGGTGCCGGATAACTGGGTCACCCGCCTGCCGAACAACAGCGCTCCGTTTACTTCGGCCACGGTGTTCATCGTGCGCAAGGGCAACCCCAAGGCGCTGAAGGACTGGCCGGACCTGGTCAAGGACGGCGTTGAAGTGGTGGTGCCCAATCCGAAGACTTCCGGCAACGGGCGCTATACCTACCTCTCGGCCTGGGGCTACACGCTGAAGAACGGCGGGGATGAAGCGGCGGCGAAGAAATTCGTCGGCGAGCTGTTCAGCCACGTGCCCGTGCTCGACACCGGCGGCCGTGGCGCGACCACCACGTTCATGACCAACCACATCGGCGACGTGCTGGTGACCTTCGAAAACGAAGCGGAAATGATCGCCCGGGAGTTTGGTCGCGATCAGTTCGAAGTGGTGTACCCGAGCGTCTCCGCTGAAGCTGAGCCGCCTGTGAGCGTTGTGGACAAGGTGGTGGACAAGAAAGGCACCCGCGCGGTGGCCGAGGAATACCTGAAGTACCTGTGGTCCCCTGAAGGACAGGAAATCGCTGCCGCCAACTACCTGCGCCCACGGGATCCGGCGGTGCTGGCCAAGTACACCGACCGCTTCCCGAAAGTGGACTTCCTGTCAGTGGAAAAAACCTTCGGCGACTGGCGCACGGTGCAGAAAACTCACTTCAATGATGGTGGGGTGTTTGATCAGATCTATCCGGCGAAATAAGGCCCCCGGCTTAGTAGCCAAGATCAATAGCGTCTGCCTAGGGGCAGACGTTTCGCCTTCGGCGAGTTACTTGGAAAAGCCCCAAGTAACCAAGGGTGCTTGCTCCTGGTTGGGCCCTTCCTTCGTCAGGGTTCCTTCACTCCGGTCTTGCTCCGTTGGCCCGCGCCGAACGGACATCCCTGTCCTGACGGCGCTCTCGCCGCATCCCTGCGGCTCGGCCCACTGCGCAAAACCTGCGTTCAGCCTGCACCCAAGTCGCGATAGGTGTCGCCTGAGCGTTATGTGTTGAAGATCAAGATCAACAGCTTCCCGGCTAAAGCCGGTCCCACTAACAGACCTCAGGCGTAGGATCGGCTTGATCGTTCCCACGCTCCGCGTGGGAATGCATCCCATGACGCTCCGCGTCACCTCCCCACGCCAGAAAGCGCAGCGTACGCGGAGCGTCCGGGGGCGGTGTTACCACGCGGAGCGTGGGAACGATCAAGATTGATGGTGAGCAAACCGGCCTCTTCCCGGCTGAAGCCGGTCCCACTAACAGCAGCGCGTGCACCCAGTAGGACCGGCTTCAGCCGGGAAGCTTTTGATCTGCTTTTGATCTTCGAACGCGACAGCCCAGACGACACCCATCGCGACTTGGGTGCAGGCCGAACGCAGACGACGCGGAGTGGGCCGAGCGGCATGGATGCCGCGAGAGCGCCGCTAGGACATGGATGTCCGTTCGGCGCGGGCCCACGGAGCGTCGTCGGAGTGAGGGTATTCCGACGCAGGAGGAACCCAACCAGGAGCAAGCACCCTTGGTTACTTGGGGTGCTTTTCCAAGTAACTCGCCGAAGGCGAAACGGTCTGCCCTTAGGCAGACGCCCTTGATCTTGATCTTGATCTTGATCTTGATCCCGGCGTACTACGCCCCACCGCCTACCTCAGTTCCCGAACTGTTTGCTCAACCCCGGCGGCACACCGCTGGCATCGGTCTCCTGCCACGGCCCGCTTGGCGAAGTCGACCAGGTCCAGCCGTCATTCCAGCGGTAGTAAGTTCGCTGGCGATAGAACGTGTTCGGCACGTTATCCAGCACATGCACACCCAGGCGCGCATCCCAATGGCTGTTGCCACCCGGCGGCGGAGCGAAGTGCGAAGAGGTTTTCGGGCCCGGTGCAGGGATCGGCATAGACGGCGGCGTCTCTGGCGCTGTGCGCGGAGTGCCGGGCTGCGGGGTCGGCGACGGGCCGGGAACGGTCGGGATCGGTTCGGAGCTCTGCGGCCCTGGATGCTGCACCGCACAGGCTGCGGTCAATCCCACCACCAGACTCAACAAGGCAAAACGGGCGACGCGATACATAAGGGCTCTCTACTCGCTGCGTTAACGGGATTACTGATCGGGGCTGTCGATGGTCAGGGATTGCAGCGCCGTCACATTGCTCGGCAACGGCTGGCTGCGGCCGATCCATTCCCCCGCCGTCGGCTGACCGGCACGGGACACCCGGGCCACGAGTTGGACTTCGGCAAAGTTCGACAGTTTCAGCTGCGGCATCATCGCGTCGGCGTCAGTCAGCTCGACCTCCACCGGCAAGTCAGCCACGGTCACGCGCTTGACCGCCAGCGGCGCCGGCGGACCCGACACCGCGCGGGCAAACACAAACACTGTGTCGCCCGGCTGGACCTTGGCTTTCAACGCCTCCGACAGCGTGACACGCACCTTCATGCGCGCGCCCTGCACCGCCACCGGCGGGGGGTTTTCCAGCGTGCCGCCGCTTTGCACCACCTTGTCTCTGGCGCGTTTGATACCGCCTTCCAGCGCCCCACGGGAAGGATCGTCTTGCGGCAACACGGCCAACAGACGCGTCCAGTAACTCACCGCCTGATCAAACTGCTGGCTTTCGAAGGCGTTGATGCCCATCAGGCCCAGACTGGTGACTTCCTTGGGATTGAGCTTCAGCGCTTCTTCGGCAATCCCCTGAATCTGCGGGGTCCAAGCCTTGTTAGCGGCGAAGTACAACGCCTGGGCCCACTGCCCCAGCAGTTCGGGCTGACGACCGGCCAGCTTGGCCGCACGCTCGAACATCCGCGCGGCATCGGCCGGGCGATCCTGGGCCATGTAGGTCCGCGCTAGGAAGTACGCGCTCTCGGCGGAATCCGGTTGCGCCTTCACCGCACGCTCCAGCCGCTCGGTCATCTGCGCCAGCGAGCCCGGCGGTTGGGAGAACTCCCGGGTCAGCTCAACCTTGTCCGACGCGCCGAAATGCAGATACAGACCCAACGCCAACACCGGCACCAGAATCGCGGCGAGCAATGGCAGCGGCTTGCCCAGGCGGCTCACCCGCTCGGCGCCCACCCCTTCGGTGTCGGCGAGCAGTTCGCGCGCGGCCTCGGCCCGACCGCCGTCCAGTTGCGCCGACGAGAGCACGCCCTCCTCCTGCTGCGCTTGCAACTCGGCGATGCGCTCCTGATACAAGGCGACGTTAAGGGCGGTGCGATCTTCCTCAGTCTGCGCGCGACGGCCGCGCAACACCGGGATCAGCAGGAAACTCAGGGCCACCAGCAGCAACAGGCCGGCGGCCATCCAGAAATCAATCATTCGCGGTTTTTATCCAGCAAGTGGGCGAGGCGCTGACGCTCCTCGTCTGAGAGCACATCGGCGTCTTCGCGGCTTGTGCGACGACGGCGCACGACGATCACACCAATCAACACCGCGCCGCCCAGCAGCAAGCCGGCCGGACCGAACCAGAGCAGCCAGGTGTGGGCATTGAGCTCGGGCTTGTAGCGCACGAACTCGCCGTAGCGATCAACCATGAAATCGATGATCTGCTGATTGCTCTGGCCTTCGCCGAGCATGCGGTAGATCTCTTTGCGCAGGTCGGCCGCGATGGGTGCGTTGGAATCAGCGATGTCCTGGTTCTGGCATTTCGGACAGCGCAGCTCACGGGTCAGCTCGGTGTAGCGGGCCCGCTCGGCGTCGTCCTTGAAGGTGTAGGCATCAATCGCAGCCTGGGCCACACCTGCAAAACCCAGCGCCAATACCGCAGCGGCAGCCAATCGCCGTGCCCCTCGTAGGAGCGCGCTTGCCCGCGAAGAGGCCCGACCAGCCGCCACATCATCGCGCCTGATCATTCTCTGCCCTCATCCACCAGCGCCTGATACTGGCCCGCCAGCTTCTCGCGCCAGACTGTCTGGTCGATCACACCCACATGCTTGTAGCGAATGACGCCCTTGGCATCAATCAAGAAGGTCTCCGGCGCGCCATAGACACCCAGATTCAAACCCAGGCTACCGGCCTCATCATTGATGTTCAGCTGATAGGGATCGTGAAATTCTTTGAGCCACTTCTGCGCCTCGGCGTTCACGTCCTTGTAGTTGACGCCGTAAATCACCACGCCCTGCTCCGCCAGTTTGGTCAGCACAGGATGCTCGACCCGGCAGGCCACGCACCAGGTGCCCCAGACGTTGACCAGTGCCGGTTTGCCCAGCAGGTCGGCGCGAGTCAGCGGCTTGCCATCCTGCACGGCGGGCAAGTTGAATTCAGGAAATGGTTTGCCAATCAGCGCCGACGGCAGTTCCGACGGATCCAGATACAAACCTCGGTACAGCAAACCCGCCATGCCGAGAAACAGCACCAGCGGGATCAGCAACATCCAGCGCTTCATACCGCCGCCCCCGTCATGCCCAGTGCGTCGCGCACTTTCGCGCGGACCTTGACGCGATAACGTTTGTCCAGCGCCGCCAGCAGCCCGCCCAGTGCGGTGATCAGGCCGCCGAACCAGATCCAGCGCACGAACGGCTTGACGTGGACACGCACCGCCCATGCGCCGTTTTCCAGCGGTTCGCCCAGCGCCACATAGAGATCGCGGGTGAAACCGGCGTCGATACCGGCCTCGGTCATCATCGAGCGCTGTACGGTGTACAGGCGTTTTTCCGGGTGCAACACGGTGATTTCCTTGCCGTCTTCCAGCACGCGAAGGGTGCCGCGATCGGAGGTGAAATTCGGACCCTGATAATGCTGGGCACCCTCGAACACGAACATGTATCCGCCCAGTTCCACCGATTCTCCGGGGGCCATGCGCAGGTCACGTTCGGCGCTGTTCTGGCTGGACAACACCACGCCCAGCGCCAGCACCGCGATACCGAGGTGCGCCACTTGCATGCCCCAGTAACTGCGGGTCAACGAGCGCATGCCCTTGAGCAAGCCTTTGTGCCGCGTCTTGTCGAACAGGTCGCGCACACCGGCCAGCAATACCCAGGCCGCTAGCAAACAGGTGGCAAGCACGGCCCAGTGGAAGTCGGCCATGGCGAAACCGGCGATAACTGCCAGCACCGCGCTGCCGACCAATACCGGCGCGAGCATGCTCAACAGCCACTTGACCGGCGTGTCCTTCCAGCGCACCAGCACGCCCACCGCCATGACGGCCATGAGCAAGCCCATCAGGGGCACGAACAGCGCGTTGAAATACGGCGGGCCGACGGACATCTTCGCCCCGCTCAACGCATCCAGCACCAGCGGGTAGAGCGTGCCGAGCAGAATCATCGACGCCGCCACCACCAGCACCAGGTTATTGCCCAGCAGCAAGGTTTCCCGCGACCACAGGCCAAAGCCGACGTGGCTTTTCACCACCGGCGCGCGGAGGGCGAACAGGGTCAGCGAGCCGCCCACCACCATCAGCAGGAAGATCAAAATGAAGACGCCACGGGCCGGGTCGGAAGCGAAAGCATGCACCGACGTCAGCACGCCGGAACGCACAAGGAAGGTGCCGAGCAGGCTCAACGAAAACGCCGCGATGGCCAGCAGCACGGTCCAGCTCTTGAACACGCCGCGCTTTTCGGTGACCGCCAGCGAGTGAATCAGCGCCGTGCCCACCAGCCACGGCATGAACGAGGCATTTTCCACCGGGTCCCAGAACCACCAGCCGCCCCAGCCGAGTTCGTAATAGGCCCACCACGAACCCAGGGTGATGCCGACGCCGAGAAAGGCCCAGGCGACGATGGTCCACGGCCGCGACCAGCGCGCCCATGCCGCATCAAGCCGACCGCCGAGCAGCGCAGCGATGGCGAAAGCAAACGCCACCGAGAACCCGACGTACCCCATGTACAGCATCGGCGGGTGGACGATCAGCCCAATGTCCTGCAGCAATGGATTAAGGTCACGCCCGTCCTGGGGAACCTGCGGCAGGATGCGGCTGAACGGGTTGGAGGTGAGGATCAGAAACAGCAGAAAGCCGACGCTGATCATGCCCATCACCGCCAGCACGCGGGCGAGCATGACCTGGGGCAACTGCCGGGAAAAGATCGACACGGCGAAGGTCCAGCCGCCGAGGATCAGCGCCCAGAGCAGCAACGAGCCTTCGTGTGCGCCCCAGACGGCGCTGAATTTGTAGTACCACGGCAGCGCGCTGTTGGAGTTCTCGGCGACGTAGGCCACGGAAAAATCGTCGACCATGAACGAGTGGGTCAGGCAGCCAAAGGCAAACACCAGGAAAGCAAACTGCCCCCAGGCGGCGGGCTGCGCCAGGCTCATCCACAGACGGTCGCCGCGCCAGGCGCCCATCAGCGGCACGATGGCCTGCACGATGGCGAAGCAGAGGGCCAAAATCATGGCCAGATGGCCGAGTTCGGGAATCATGATTTACCCCTGTTTTTCCGGGAGAGCGGCGGGCGTGGCAGCGGGCGCGGGCTGGCCGCTGTCTTTCAGCGCTTTGGCGACTTCCGGCGGCATGTATTTCTCATCGTGTTTGGCCAGCACTTCGTCGGCGACGACCACGCCGTCACTATTGAGCTTGCCGAGGGCGACAATGCCCTGCCCTTCGCGGAACAGGTCCGGAAGGATGCCGCGATAAGTGATGGGCACCGACTTGTTGAAATCGGTGACGGCAAAGGTGACATCCAGCGAATCCGACGAGCGCTGCAGCGAACCCTGTACCACCATGCCGCCGGCGCGAATCCGCGTGTCACGGGGGGCTTCGCCGCTGGCGATCTGGGTCGGGGTGTAGAACAGATTGATGTTTTCCTTCAGCGCGCTGAGGGCAAGGCTGACCGCAATGCCGACCCCGGCGAGGATCGCCAGGATGATCAACAGGCGCTTTTTTCGCAGCGGATTCACGTATTGCTCTCCCGGCGCAGACGGCGCGCCTCTTGTTGCAGGTAACGCCGACGCGCTAAAACCGGTGCCAGGACGTTGATCGCCAGCACGATGAAACAGATGCCATAAGCCGACCAGACGTAGAGCCCGTGCTTGCCCATGGCGAGAAAATCGCTAAAAGATTCGAAGCTCATCGTTCGGCTCCGTGGCGAGGCGACGCTGTGTGGCCAAAGCGCTTCATTAATATATCTTTGACCCAACCGGCCCGGGCCTCGCGCTTGAGCACGTCCAGGCGCATGCGCATCAGCAGCACCGCCCCGAAGAAGCAGTAAAACCCCAGCACGGTGAACAGCAGCGGCAGCCACATTTCAGCGGGCATGGCCGGCTTTTCCGTCAGACTGAAGGTCGCGCCCTGGTGCAGGGTGCTCCACCACTCCACCGAGTATTTGATGATCGGGATGTTGATCACCCCGACAATGGCCAGCACAGCGCAGGCCTTGGCGGCGCTGTCGCGGTTGGTGATCGCGTTGCCCAAAGCGATCAGGCCGAAATACAGAAACAGCAGGATCAGCATCGAGGTCAGCCGCGCGTCCCAGACCCACCACGAACCCCACGTCGGCTTGCCCCAGATCGCGCCGGTGACCAAGGCCAGGGCGGTCATCCACGCACCAATGGGCGCCGCGCATTGCAGGGCGACGTCGGCCATTTTCATCTTCCAGACCAGCCCGACCACGCCGCACACGGCCATCATCACGTAACAGGACTGGGCCAGCATCGCCGCCGGCACGTGGATATAAATGATGCGAAAACTGTTGCCTTGCTGGTAGTCCGGCGGCGCGAACGCCAGGCCCCAGATCACGCCGATGGCGATCAGCAACGCCGCAGCGATGCTCAGCAACGGCAGCAGACGGCCGCTGATGCCGTAAAACCATTTGGGCGAACCGAGTTTGTGGAACCAGGTCCAACTCAGGCCGCGTTTAGCCTTGGCGCTTGTGTTCATCACGCTGCCTTTTCATTACGGTGCTTTTCATCACGGTGCTAGTTATCACAGTGCGTCTCAACCAGAGGCGCTGTCAGGGCAAGGCGCTTCTTATGGCTGAAGCGTCCGGGACCTGTCGACGGAAAATCTGTCCGCGCGGTCAGGGTGCGATTATTCGCCAACGCTGATCTTCAAACCAGCGGCAATTGCAAAGGGCGTCAGGGTTACCGCAAGTGCGGCAAGGCTGCCAAGCCAAAGCAGATAACCGGTCGCGGGCATGCCCTCAAGGGCAGCCTGCAAGGCGCCGCTGCCGAGAATCAGCACCGGGATGTACAGCGGCAGAATCAACAACGCCAGCAGCAGACCGCCGCGCTTGAGCCCTACGGTCAACGCGGCGCCCACCGCGCCGAGCAGGCTCAGCACCGGTGTGCCCAGCAGCAGCGACAGCAGCAGCACCGGCAAACACGCGGTGGGCAGGCCGAGCATCAGCGCCAGCAGCGGGGACAACAGGATCAGTGCCAGCCCGGAAAAGACCCAGTGCGCCAGGACCTTCGCCAACACCAGCAACGCCAGCGGTTGCGACGACAACACCCATTGTTCGAGGGAGCCGTCTTCGAAATCGCTGCGGAACAGGCCGTCCAGCGACAGCAGCACGGACAACAGCGCGGCCACCCACACCAACCCTGGCGACAGGCGCTGCAGCAGTTGCGTGTCAGGGCCGACGGCCAGGGGAAACAGCGCGATGACGATGGCGAAGAACACCAGCGGGTTGAGCAGTTCGGCCGGGCGCCGAAACAGCAGGCGCGCTTCGCGGGCGATCAACAGGGTGAACACGTGACTCATGCCGCCCACTGCCCCAGGTCCAGATCGCGATAACCCGAAGGCGTGCGGCTCAGCGTGTGGTGCGTGGTCAGCACCACGGCGCCGCCGTTTTCACAGTGCGCCGCCAGGTGCGCTTCGAGTTGCGCCACGCCCTGCTTGTCCAGCGCGGTGAAGGGTTCGTCGAGCATCCACAGACCGGGCCCGGGCAAATACAGGCGGGCCAGTGCCACGCGACGCCGTTGACCGGCCGACAACGTATGGCACGGCACGTCTTCAAAGCCGCGCAGGCCGACCGCTTCGAGGGCGCGCCAGATGTCGGCGGTCTCTACGGGGGTGTGCAGCGCGCAGAGCCAGGCGAGGTTTTCCAGAGGCGTAAGCACGTCCTTGATGCCGGCGGCGTGGCCGATCCACAGCAGGTGGCGGGTCAATTCGCTGCGCTGGCTGGGGAGAGGTGTACCGTCCAGAAGCACGTTGCCGGCGGTGGGCTGCATCAGCCCGCACAACAGGCGCAGCAGGCTGGTTTTGCCGCTGCCGTTGGGGCCGCTGATCTGCACCATGTCGCCCGCGCTCAGCCGCAATTCGAGATCTTCGAACAGCAGGCGCCCGTCACGCTCGCAAGTCAGCGCCACGGCTTCAAGAACGGGGATCGACATGGGGACCTTCTTTTCAGTTGCAGCGGTACACGGCGGTTCAAGTCGGGATCATGACGGCCGTTATACTGATGCAGCTTAACGGTAGACCGCCGACGAAGTCGGTGCCGGATTATACATACCCGGACCCGCCACCCAGAGCGCAAATTTACCGAGTCGGGATCTGATGACAGGCGATATACCCAATCTTGCTCCAGTAACAGTGGCCACGGCCCTGCTGCGCGCCGGCGTGCCGGCGGGCGAAGTGCTCAAGCTGATGGAGCCGCGCGAAGGGCTGCTGAACTCGGGTCAGGTGGCCAGCGCTGAAGTGGTGAGCCTCAAGCAGTTGGGGCAGGACTTTCAACTGCTGCTCAAACTAACTATGGACAACGGTCGGCAAACCACCCTCCCCGTCAGCAGTTCGCTGCCGCTGACGCCGGGCACCAGCGTCAATGTCGCCCAGGGTTCGGCCGACACGCTGACCATTAGCGTGCAGGACCTGCAGAAAGCCGCCACCAACAGCCTGACCAGCATCGACACGCGGCAATTGCCCGCTGGCACGCTGGTGCAAGGCAAGGTGCTGACCACGCAGGTGGCGGCGCAGAACGTCGCGCAGTTGGCGGGGCAATCCCCCGGGCAATCGTCGGGCGGGGCGCAGCTGACCAATTACCGCTCTATCGTCATCCTGCTCAACACGGCCCTGGCCGGCACCAGCCTGACCGTCGACAGCCCGCAGCCGTTGCGGGTCGGCAGTCTGCTCAGCGCCCAGGTGCAGAACAGTCAGGCGCTGAATTTCGTCGCCCTGCCCAATCGTCTGGACGAACTGGCCCTGGCGCAGCAGTTATCGACCCAGCAAAGCCGTCAGGGCTCGCTGCAGGGCCTGATCGCCGCGTTGCAGAACATGCCGCCGCCGGCTGCCGATGGCGATAACCTTTCGCCGGCGCTGAGGGCGAGCATTGTGCAACTGTTGGCCGACCTGCCGGACGTCCCGCAGATGACCACCTCCAAGGGCGTCGCCCAGGCGCTGAACGCCAGCGGGCTGTTCATGGAGTCGCGCTTGCTCGCCGGGCTGAACCCGACGCTGGTGCCGGACATGAAGGCCAACTTGCTGCGGCTGGTCACACAACTCCTGCCGGGGCTGCCGGGCAACGTCAGTTATGACGCCGCTGCCGCCGGCAATACCCTGGCGCGGGCCATGCCCAGCGTCTTGCGCAGCGCCTTCGGCACCTTGGGGCTGGTGGCGCCGCCGAGCGATCCGATCAACTTCCCGTTACCACCGCGCACCCTCGGCCATCCGCAAAGCAAAGACGATCTGGAGATGCTGCTGAAGCTGGCGGCGGGCGCGATTTCGCGCCTGCAGAGCCATCAGTTGGGCGGGCTGGAGCAGACCCGCACCCACGCCGACGGCACACAGGTGACCACTTGGCAGCTGGAGATCCCGATGCGCAACGCCCACGACATCGTGCCGTTGCAGGTCAAGGTTCAGCGCGAGGACACGCCCGAGCGCGACGAGCATGCCGATGCGCCGGCGCAGGAAGCCAGGGAGCGAGAAAAGCTCTGGCGGCTGGAGCTGGCGTTTGATCTTGAGCCTCTTGGTCCGTTGCACGTGCAGGCGCAACTGATTGCCGGGAGCATCGCCAGCCAGTTATGGGCTGAACGCGAAGGCAGCGCCGAGTTGATTTCCAGCGAACTGGGCAATCTGCGTGAGCGCCTGGTGGCGTGTGGTTTGAACGTCAAGGAGCTGGAATGCAACCGTGGCGTGCCGCCCCAGGGCCCGCGCGCCGTGCTCGAACAACGCTGGATCGACGAGAACGCCTGATGAGCAAATCCGAGCAGACACCGCGTCAGGCCATTGCCCTCAGCTACGACGGCCATCAGGCCCCGACGCTGACGGCCAAGGGCGATGACAGCCTGGCGGAAGCCATTCTGGCGATCGCCCGCGAGTACAAAGTCCCGATCTACGAAAACGCAGAACTGGTGAAAATGCTCGCCCGCCTCGAACTGGGCGATAGCATTCCCCAAGAGCTGTACCTGACCATCGCCGAAATCATCGCGTTTGCCTGGCATCTCAAGGGCAAGTTTCCGGTGGGGTTCGACCCGGATGCCGGCCCGGTGGAGCGGGATATCACGCCGCGTTGATTCAGCCTCTACCGCTCATGGAAACAACGCCAATGACCCTGTGGACGCGAATCTAGTGTAGGAGCGCGCTTGCCCGCGAAGCCGTAGGCACGGGCGATAAATATGCGTCGGATGTACTGGCCTCTTCGCGGGCAAGGTGGAGCGCCACCCCGGTCTCTCCTACACGGGTCAGCGGCACATCATGAATCCTTGTGTCGCACGCACTGGCCTCTTCCCGGCTAAAGCCGGTCCCACTGACACACCGCGTAACTGGGTGGGACCGGCTTCAGCCGGGAAGGCGTCGGGTATCAAGACGCAGGGCTAATGCCACACACCAGATGCGGCATTCCAAAATGCAGGAGCGCGCTTGCCCGCGAAGGCGTAGGCACCGGCGATAAATATGCGTCGGATGTACTGGCCTCTTCGCGGGCAAGGTGGAGCGCCACCCCGGTCGCTCCTACACGGGTCAGCGGCACATCATGGATCCTTGTGTCGCGCGCACTGACCTCTTCCCGGCTAAAGCCGGTCCCACTGACACACCGCGTAACTGGGTAGGACCGGCTTCAGCCGGGAAGGCGTCGGGTATCAAGACGCAGGGCTAATGCCATACACCAGATGCGGCATTCCAAAATGTAGGGGCGCGCTTGCCCGCGAAGACGGCGGAACGGCTGCCGCTGAATGACTGACTCACCGCGATCAGTGTAGGAGCCGGCTTGCTGGCGAACGCGTCGTGTCAGTCGCCGAGCAGGTCACAGGAAAACCGCATTCGCCAGCAAGCCGGCTCCCACGGATTTTGCAGGCGGTCGGGACTACCCAGACGCTGCAAAACCCGGTGCAGGAGCACGCTTTCTACCGATTACCGCCATGCATCTTGGTCATCAGCTGCGCTTCGGCCTGGGTCAGGCCGCAGGATTGGGTGAGTTCGTCGATGCTGGCGCCCATGCCGACCAGGCGCGCGGCCTGGGCGAAGGACAGTGTCGAGGGATCGCGCTGCTCAAGGGCAGTGATCTTGTCCGGCAGCAGTGCGACCATGGAACGCAACTCGTGCAGTTCCTCGCCCATTCTCACCGTACCGCCCTGGTAATTTTCAAGGCGCCGGGCCAGTTCGCGGATGCGCTGATCACGCAGCGAATCCGCCTCCAGCTGCTGCGTGGCCTGGATGCGCAAGCGCTTGGTGTGGGCCATGAACATCGCGACGCTCGCGACCCACAACACCGCCAGAAAAATGACCGCCACATCAAGAATCAATCAGATGTTCTCCAGCTCGGACCACTCTTCCTCGGACATCATCTTGTCCAGCTCCACAAGGATCAGCAGTTCGCCGTTCTTGTTGCACACGCCCTGGATGAATTTGGCGGACTCGTCGTTGCCCACGTTCGGCGCGGTTTCGACTTCCGACTGACGCAGGTAAACCACTTCAGCCACGCTATCGACCAGGATCCCGACCACTTGCTTGTCGGCCTCGATGATCACGATACGCGTGTTGTCGCTGACTTCAACCGGCGGCAGACCAAAGCGCTGACGGGTGTCGATGACGGTGACGACGTTACCGCGCAGGTTGATGATCCCCAGTACGTAGCTTGGCGCGCCCGGGACCGGTGCGATCTCGGTGTAGCGCAGCACTTCCTGAACCTGCATCACGTTGATGCCGTACGACTCGTTGTCCAGGCGGAAGGTGACCCATTGCAGAATCGGATCTTCGGAACCCTGTGCTGACGACTTCTTCATACCCCTAACCCCTTGCGTGTTGTGCCGTGCGGTCGACGATTCGTACGCCGGCCTGTGTTTATGTGATGTTCTTTATGACTGATGCTAGTTGAGCTTGTGCATCTGCTTGACCGCACCACTGGCGATCAGCTCGGCCAGCTCGGAAACGTCCAGCAGCGCACACATGTGCTCGATCACCGTCCCGGCAAGCCAGGGCCGCTGACCACGATGGGTGCGCCATTTGATTTCATTGGGGTCCAGGCGCAACGAGCGGCTGACCTGATGCACCGCCAGCCCCCATTCGTAGCCCTGAACCGAGATCACGTATTGCAGGCCCTGACGAAAATCGTCGCGGTACCGGTCCGGCATGATCCAGCGCGCGGTGTCCAGCACCTTCAGGTTGCCCGCCTGGCTGGGCAGGATCCCGAGAAACCAGTCCGGTTGACCGAACAGCGGCGTCAAATCATGGCCCGCCAGCGGGTAAATCGAGCCGAGGCATACCAGCGGCACCGCCAGGGTCAGACCCGCGACGTCGAACAGCAGGCATTCAAACGGCTCGGCAGCCCAGGCCGGACGCCCGTCGCCGGTGGGCGGAGGCGTCGGTGTGCGCTGGGCAGACAGATGCACATCAACCACCGGCTCGACCAGGGCCACCGGTGGCTCTTCCACCACCCGAGCCTCAACAATCGGTTCCGGCTCAGGGACAAGCACCGGCGGCAGAATCACCGGTGGCATCACCGGGCGTTCCATCACCCGCGCCGCAGCCGGTTCAGGCTGGGGCGACCAAGCGAGCGAAACAGGCGCAGGCCGGCTCATGGGAGCGGGTTGCGGCGCGGGCACAGCAGCAGGCAACGCAGCAGCGACAGCCGCCGCTACTGCGCAACGCATGCGTGCGTCATGGGCCTGCTCTTCGAGCACGGCCGCTTGAAATTCATCGACGGACTCGACGACCTGCAACTCCTCGGTCGCGTCAAACAGCAACGCGTCCAGGTAGTTCTGCAGCGCCAGTTGTGGTCGTGAAGCGATGTCCAGGGGGCGGTTCATACGGGAGCCCGAAAAGTAGTGATGCGATTACCGCCTGATACAGATATCGGCTGCATAGCCGATGGACTTGAGCGTGCAGGCGCGCCGCTCGACAAATAATGATCAGCGGCCACTCAGGCCACCTGCCCGACAAGCTGTTCGGTGAGCATGTGTTTGAGCAACGCACGGTAGGCCAGCACGCCACGGCTCTTGTTGTCGAACTGCGAAGGCGTCACGCCGGCGCGGCTGGCATCGCGCAATCGCGTGTCCACCGGAATGAACGCATTCCAGACGTGCTCCGGGTAACTGTCGCGAAGCAGCTTGAGGGTGCTCATCGATGCCTGGGTGCGGCGGTCGAACAGTGTCGGGACGATGGTGTACGGCAGCGGCACCTTGCGCGAACGGTTGATCATCGCCAGCGTATTGACCATGCGCTCCAGGCCCTTCACCGCAAGGAACTCAGTCTGCACCGGGATCGCCAGTTGCTGGCTCGCCGCCAGGGCGTTGACCATCAACACGCCAAGCAACGGCGGGCTGTCGATGATCGCGTAATCGAAGTCCTGCCACAGCTGCGCCAGACTCTTGGCAATCACCAGCCCAAGCCCGCTCTGCCCCGGCGACTGGCGCTCAAGGGTGGCCAGTGCGGTGCTCGACGGCAGCAGGGAAATGCGTTTATCGCTGGTCGGCAGCAGCAGTTGGCCCGGCAAGCCTTCGGGCACCACGCCCTTGTTGAGGAACAGGTCGAAGCTGCTGTGTTCCAGCGTATCGGGGTCTTGCCCGAAATAGCTGGTCATCGAGCCATGGGGATCGAGATCCACCACGACCACACGCTTGCCCGCCTCTGCCAGCAAGCCGGCTAAAGCGATGGAGGTGGTGGTCTTGCCGACCCCGCCTTTCTGATTGGCTACTGCCCAGACTCTCATGTACTCGTTTTCCCCCCGACCAAAGCGACGACCGGGTTTAAGGGGCAGATGACGAAGATTTGACGCCTTGCGGCGGCTTGGACGGGACCGGTGCAGTTTGTGTGCCAGCACGGCGCAGCGCAGCATCCGGTTTTGCGTTGGCCGTGGCGCCCGAGCCCGTGAGGCTGCGGCGCACGTCCAGGTTGCGCGAGATCACCAGCACCACGCGACGGTTGCGCGCGCGGCCATCGGCGGTGGCGTTGGAGGTCAGCGGCTGGAATTCGCCGTAACCCACCGAAGCCAGCCGCGCCGGGTTGATCCCGTCCATGGCCAGCATGCGCACGATGCTCGATGAACGCGCCGACGACAGCTCCCAGTTGGTCGGGAACTGCCCGGTGTTGATCGGCTGGTTATCAGTGAAGCCTTCGACATGTACCGGGTTGTCGAACGGCTTGATGATTTTCGCGACCTTGTCGATCAGGTCGAACGCCTGATTGCTTGGCATCGCGTCGCCGCTGCCAAACAGCAGGCTGGAATTGAGCTCGATCTCGATCCACAGCTCATTGCCGCGCACGGTCATCTGCTTGGAGGCGATGAGGTCGCCGAACGCCGCGTTGACGTCATCGGCAATCGATTTCAGCGGGTCGTCGGCGGCCTGCCCCAGCGCGGCGTCGGTCTGCTCGCTGTCCTGAACCAGCGGGTCGGCAGGTCGAACGGTCTGCGGTTTCTGCTCGCCAATGGGGATCGGCTTGACGCTGCGCTCAGGCTCGTTGAAGACCCCGACCAGCGCCTCGGAGAGCACCTTGTATTTGCCTTCGTTCAGCGACGAGATGGAATACATGACCACGAAAAAAGCGAACAGCAAGGTGATGAAGTCCGCGTAGGACACCAGCCAGCGTTCGTGATTTTCGTGCTCTTCCTGGCGACGTCGGCGGGCCATCAGTCCATCACTCCATGAAGCCTTGCAGCTTCAGCTCGATCGACCGCGGGTTCTCGCCTTCGGCAATCGACAGCAAGCCTTCGAGGAGCATTTCCCGGTAGCGCGACTGGCGGATCGCCACGGCCTTGAGCTTGTTCGCCACCGGCAGAAGAATCATGTTGGCAGAGGCCACGCCATAAATGGTCGCCACGAACGCAACGGCAATGCCGCTGCCCAGCTGATTGGGATCGGCGAGGTTACCCATCACGTGGATCAGGCCCATGACCGCGCCGATGATGCCGACCGTCGGCGCATAGCCGCCCATGCTTTCGTAGACTTTTGCAGCCTGAATGTCGCGGCTCTCCTGGGTGATGAAATCCACCTCCAGAATGCCGCGAATGGCCGCAGGCTCGGCGCCGTCGACCAGCAGTTGCAGGCCTTTGCGCGAATAGGCATCGGGCTCGGAGTCAGCCACGGCTTCGAGGCCAAGCAGGCCCTCTTTGCGCGCGGTGAGGCTCCAGGACACGACGCGATCAATACCGCCCGCCAGATCGATGCGTGGCGGAAACAGAATCCAGATGAAGATCTGCATCGCCCGCTTGAACGCGCTCATCGGCGTCTGCAGAAGGCAGGCCGCCAACGTACCGCCCAGCACGATCAGCGCCGCCGGGCCGTTGAGCAATGCGCCCAGATGGCCGCCTTCAAGGAAGTTGCCACCGATGATCGCGACGAACGCCAGAATGATCCCTATAAGCGTCAAGACATCCATCAGCTGCACGCCTCAACCAGGTGGCGCCCGATGTCGTCCAGGCTGTAGACGGCGTCGGCCAGTTCGGCTTTGACGATCGCCATGGGCATGCCGTAGATCACGCAGCTGGCTTCGTCCTGCGCCCAGATCTGGCTGCCGCTCTGTTTGAGCAGACGCGCGCCTTCACGGCCGTCAGCGCCCATCCCGGTGAGGACGACGGCTAGGACTTTGTCGCTGTAGGACTTTGCCGCCGAGCCGAACGTGATGTCGACGCATGGCTTGTAGTTCAAACGCTCGTCGCCCGGCAGGATTTTCACCGCGCCGCGACCGTCGACCATCATCTGCTTGCCGCCAGGCGCCAGCAGCGCCAGACCGGGACGCAGCATGTCGCCGTCTTCGGCTTCCTTGACGGTAATTCGGCAAAGCTTGTCGAGGCGCTCGGCGAAGGCTTTGGTGAACGCGGCCGGCATGTGCTGGATCAGCACGATGGGCGCCGGGAAGTTGGCCGGGAGTTGGGTCAGCACCCGCTGCAAGGCCACCGGGCCACCGGTAGACGTGCCGATCGCGACCAGTTTGTAGGCCTTGCGCTTGGGCACACCCGATGACGTTGGCGCGTGCTGATGGGACGCCGACGCGGTGGCGCGGGCAGGCGCAGGGGCTGGCGCCGAACGTGACACGCTCGGAGCGGCAGACGTGCTGCGCGGTGCAGTCGGTGCGGCAGACGGTGCCGGTGCCGACGTTGCAGCAGACGTGCTGGCGTAACCGCCGAAACGACGGTTGCTGCGGGAGATGCTGTGTACTTTCTCGCACAGCATCTGTTTGACCTTCTCGGGATTACGCGAGATGTCTTCGAAATTTTTCGGCAGGAAATCCACCGCACCGGCGTCCAGCGCATCGAGGGTGACTCGCGCGCCTTCGTGGGTCAGGGAGGAAAACATCAATACCGGAGTCGGACAGCGCTGCATGATGTGACGGACCGCGGTGATGCCATCCATCATCGGCATTTCGTAGTCCATGGTGATCACGTCAGGCTTGAGGGCCAGGGCTTGTTCAATGGCTTCCTTGCCATTGGTGGCGGTACCGACCACCTGGATCGTCGGATCTGAAGAGAGAATTTCCGAGACACGACGTCGGAAAAAACCCGAATCGTCCACGACGAGAACCTTGACTGCCATAAACACTCCAAAGAGCGCGCGCCACCCTGCGGGTCGGCGCGCCCTGAATCACGTAGCTTGGGTCACATTGGCGATAAGGGGCAGGCCAGTGGGACCGGTTTTCGCGCTTAAAACAGGACCCGCGGGACCTGTAGGACCTATACCTGTAGGACCGGCTTTAGCCGGGAACCCGTCGGATGTCACACCGAGAAATCCACGGTGTATATACCGGCCCTTTCCCGGCTAAAGCCGGTCCTACTCAGGAAGGCGTCGGGTGTCACACCGAAAATCCACAGTGTCCATTCCGGCCTCTTCCCGGCTGAAGCCGGTCCCACTGAAAAACATCGACAGCCGCCTACCGAAGCTGATCCTGCTTAGCCGATCCGTCGTGCCGCGTAGCGCTTGAGCATGCTCGGAACATCGAGGATCAGTGCGATGCGACCGTCACCGGTGATGGTGGCGCCCGACATGCCCGGCGTGCCTTGCAGCATTTTGCCCAGCGGTTTGATGACCACTTCTTCCTGGCCGACCAACTGATCGACCACAAAGCCGATGCGTTGCGTGCCAACCGACAGGATCACCACGTGACCTTCGTGCTGCTCCTCGTGAGCCGCCGAGCTGACCAGCCAGCGCTTGAGGTAGAACAGTGGCAGCGCCTTGTCGCGGACGATGACCACTTCCTGACCGTCGACGACGTTGGTGGTCGACAGGTCCAGGTGGAAGATCTCGTTGACGTTGACCAGCGGGAACGCGAAGGCCTGGTTGCCGAGCATGACCATCAGCGTCGGCATGATCGCCAGGGTCAGCGGCACCTTGATGATGATCTTCGAACCCAGGCCTTTGGTGGAATCGATGCTGATCGAACCGTTGAGCTGGGCGATCTTGGTTTTCACCACGTCCATGCCCACGCCACGCCCGGACACATCGGAAATCTCGGTCTTGGTCGAGAAGCCCGGCGCGAAGATCAGGTTGTAGCAGTCGGTGTCGCTGAGGCGATCCGCTGCATCCTTGTCCATCACACCACGCTTGACCGCGATCGCACGCAGAACCGCAGGGTCCATGCCTTTGCCGTCATCGGAAATCGACAGCAGGATGTGATCGCCTTCCTGTTCGGCCGCCAGAATCACACGACCGTTGCGGGGCTTGCCCGACGCTTCCCGCTCTTCCGGCGACTCGATACCGTGATCGACCGCGTTGCGCACCAAGTGGACCAGCGGGTCGGCCAGGGCCTCGACGAGGTTCTTGTCCAGGTCGGTTTCTTCACCCACCAGTTCAAGGCTGATTTCTTTCTTCAGCTGACGTGCCAGATCGCGAACCAGTCGCGGGAAGCGACCGAACACTTTCTTGATCGGCTGCATGCGGGTCTTCATGACCGCGGTCTGCAGGTCAGCGGTGACCACGTCCAGGTTCGACACGGCCTTGGACATGGCTTCGTCGGCGCTGTTGGCGCCCAGACGCACGAGGCGGTTACGCACCAGCACCAGTTCGCCGACCATGTTCATGATCTCGTCCAGCCGCGCGGTGTCAACGCGCACGGTGGTTTCCGCTTCAGACTGCGGTTTTTCGCCAGGCGCGGGAGCAGCAGCACGAGCCGGTGCAGCGGCAGCGGCAGGAGCGGCAGGAGCGGCTTTGGCCGGAACCGCAGCAGCAGGCGTCGCTTTGGCCGGTTCGGCTTTGGCGGTGGGTTCTGGCACCTTGGCCGGTGCAGCAGCAGCGACGGCAGGTTCGAACTTGCCTTTGCCGTGCAACTGATCCAGCAGGTCTTCGAATTCGTTATCGGTGATTTCGTCCGCGGCAGCGGCTTTCGACGGGGCAGCGGGCGTAACCGGCGCGGCAGGAGCAGCAGCGGCAGGCGCAGCGGGCGCAGCAACGCCAACGGCATCTGCCGAGAACGAGCCTTTACCGTGCAACTGATCCAGCAGCGACTCGAATTCGTCGTCAGTGATTTCATCACTGGTCGGCGCGGCGGACGGCGTCACAGCCGCCGGCGGTTGCACGGCATCGACGGCGAACTGGCCTTTGCCATGCAGCTGATCGAGGAGTGATTCGAATTCGGCATCGGTGATTTCATCACTGGCCGCAGTGCCGCCCGCTGCAGCGGAAGCCGCCGCCGGTGCTGCTGCGACGGGTGCCGCTGCGACAGGTGCAGACGCAGCCGGCGCAGGAGCGCCTGCCGCTTGCGCCTTGACAGCGTTCAGCGAATCCAGAAGCTGTTCGAATTCGTGATCAGTAATGTCTTCGGACGGCGCTTCAGCAACCGGCTCTTCGACCACCGGTGCCGGAGCGACTTCATCTGCCGAGGCAGGCTCAGCCAGGCGAGCCAGCGCGGCCAGCAGTTCAGGAGTTGCAGGGGTAACGCTGGAGCGCTCACGCACTTGACCGAACATGCTGTTGACGGTGTCGAGTGCTTCGAGCACCACGTCCATGAGCTCCGAGTCAACGCGGCGTTCACCCTTGCGCAGGATGTCGAACACGTTCTCGGCGATGTGACAGCATTCAACCAGCTCGTTGAGCTGGAGGAAGCCGGCGCCCCCTTTTACAGTGTGAAAACCGCGAAAAATTGCATTGAGCAGGTCCGCATCGTCCGGCCGGCTTTCCAGCTCGACCAACTGCTCTGACAACAGCTCGAGAATCTCGCCGGCCTCTACCAGAAAATCCTGAAGGATTTCTTCATCGGCGCCGAAGCTCATTGGGGGGTGCTCCTAAAATTAACCGTCAAACCGATCCAGAGGCTGCACTGACGGCCTGCGCGCATTGCCTTCGCCGAAGCATTGGCGCGCGGGTCCAGCAGCCACTTTCACAGAAAACCTGAAGTCTGAAATCAGAATGACCGAATCAGAATCCGAGGCTGGATAGCAGATCGTCAACATCATCCTGTCCGGATACAACGTCTTCACGTTTATCGGCATGAATCTGCGGACCTTCACCCTTGGAGTGAAGTTTTTCTTCTTCTTTTTGCTGACGGAACACTTCCTGGTCGTGCTCGATGCCCGCGAAGCGGTCCACCTGGCTCGCCATGAGCACCAGCTTGAGCAGATTGCGCTCGACTTCGGTGACCAACGTGGTCACGCGCTTGATCACCTGACCGGTGAGGTCCTGGTAATCCTGCGCCAGCAGAATGTCGTTCAGGTGCGCGGAGACTTCGGTCGTCTCCTTCTCGCTGCGGGTCAGGAACACATCGACGCGGCGGGCCAGATCACGAAACTCTTCGGCGCTGATTTCGCGGCGCATGAAGCGTCCCCAATCGGCGCTCAACGCCTTGGCATCATCACTGAGCCCGTGCATCAACGGCGTGCTCTGCTCCACCAGGTCCATGGTCCGGTTGGCCGCGTTTTCGGTCAGCCTGACCACGTACGACAGCCGCTCGGTGGCGTCGGTGATCTGGGAGACCTCCTCGGCCTGCGGCATGTTCGGGTCGATCTGGAAGTTGACGATCGCGCTGTGCAACTCGCGCGTCAGTTTGCCGACTTCCTGATACAGGCCTCGGTCGCGGGTCTGGTTAAGCTCATGGATCAGTTGCACAGCGTCGCCGAACTTGCCTTTTTCAAGGCTCGCGACCAGCTCTTGTGCGTGTTTCTTCAGGGTTGACTCAAAGTCACCCATTGTCGAATCTTTGGAATCCATAGCGCCCTCGCAGCGGACATCAGCTATTGACGCGCTCAAATATCTTTTCGATTTTTTCTTTGAGCACTTGCGCGGTGAACGGCTTCACCACGTAGCCGTTCACACCGGCCTGAGCGGCTTCGATGATCTGCTCACGCTTGGCTTCGGCAGTAACCATCAGCACCGGCAGGCTGCGCAGACGCTCGTCGGCACGCACCTGACGCAACAGGTCGATGCCGGACATGCCGGGCATGTTCCAGTCAGTGACGAGGAAGTCAAAGGCGCCGCTTTGCAGCATCGGCAATGCGGTGAGACCGTCATCTGCTTCGGCCGTGTTGGTGAACCCAAGGTCACGCAACAGGTTTTTAATGATCCGCCGCATCGTTGAGAAGTCATCAACGATGAGGATTTTCATGTTCTTGTCCAATTCGACCTCCAAGCAGTCTTTAACGCGTGCAGCACCTGAACGCGCGTCCAATCAATACCGGCTGTGCCGAACATGAAGAGGGGGTTTGATCGACCGGAACGAGCGCAGCGAAACCGGATCATCTACGACCCGGTTCGACCGACTCCTGCCATGTCTCTTCTGCTTCCCGCTCACGTCTTGCACAGCCGGTCTTACAAGCAAAACACGCAGGCCTCACGGCCTGCGCCTGATTCACGAACGTGCGCGCCACTCGCCAAGACGACCGCGCAACCGCGCGGCGCATTGGCTGTGCAACTGACTGACCCGCGATTCGCTGACCCCCAGGACCTCACCGATTTCCTTGAGGTTCAGCTCTTCGTCGTAGTACAGCGACAACACCAGACGTTCACGTTCGGGCAAATTGGCGATGGCCTCGGCCAGCGCAGCCTGGAAGCGCTCGTCTTCCAGATCCCGCGACGGTTCGAGGGACTGGCTCGCGCCGTCCTCGTGCAGCCCTTCGTGTTCGCCGTCCTGCAACAGGTCGTCGAAACTGAACAGGCGGCTGCCCAGGGTATCGTTCAAAATCCCGTAATAATCGTCGAGACTCATTTCAAGTTCGGCAGCAACCTCGTGATCTTTAGCGTCACGACCGGTTTTTGCTTCGATTGCACGAATTGCGTCGCTGACCATGCGCGTGTTGCGGTGGACCGAGCGCGGTGCCCAGTCCCCCTTGCGCACTTCGTCAAGCATCGCGCCACGGATACGAATACCCGCGTACGTCTCGAAGCTGGCGCCTTTGGTGGAGTCGTATTTGGTCGACACTTCGAGCAAACCAATCATGCCCGCCTGGATCAAGTCCTCGACCTGCACACTGGCTGGCAGACGCGCCAGCAAGTGGTAGGCGATTCGTTTGACCAGCGGGGCATAACGCTCGATCAGCTCATACTGGGAGTCTTTGGACGATTTGCTGTACATGCGATAGCCACTTGCTGTCATGAGACGGGCCCTGCGCTGGTGTGATGCACGAGGCGTTCTACGAAAAATTCCAGGTGACCGCGCGGGTTCGCCGGCAGCGGCCAGGTATCGACTTTCTGCGCAATGGCCTTGAACGCCAGGGCACATTTGGAACGCGGAAACGCTTCGTACACGGCGCGCTGCTTCTGCACGGCCTTGCGTACGCACTCGTCGTACGGCACCGCGCCTACATACTGCAGGGCCACGTCGAGAAAACGGTCGGTGACTTTCGTCAGCTTGGCGAAGAGGTTGCGCCCTTCCTGCGGGCTCTGGGCCATGTTGGCCAGGACGCGGAAGCGGTTCATGCCGTAATCGCGGTTGAGCAGTTTGATCAGGGCGTAGGCGTCGGTGATCGACGTGGGCTCGTCGCACACCACCAGCAGCACTTCCTGGGCGGCGCGAACGAAGCTCACCACCGATTCGCCAATACCGGCGGCAGTATCGATGACCAGCACATCGAGGTTGTCGCCGATATCACTGAAGGCCTGAATCAACCCGGCATGCTGTGCTGGGGTCAGGTGGACCATGCTCTGGGTGCCCGATGCCGCCGGCACGATGCGTACGCCGCCCGGGCCCTGCAGCAGGACATCGCGGAGCTCGCACCGCCCCTCCATGACGTCAGCCAGGGTGCGCTTGGGGGTCAGGCCCAACAATACGTCGACGTTGGCCAGACCCAGATCGGCGTCCAGCAGCATGACGCGACGTCCCAGCTCGGCCAGCGCCAGTGAAAGATTCACTGAAACGTTGGTCTTGCCTACGCCACCTTTGCCACCGGTTACCGCAATAACCTGTACGGGATGCATGCTGCCCATGTTAGTTGTTTACCTTGTCTTGCTTAGACCTAAGCCACATGTCGGGCTGCACGTTCAGTGCCTGAACAATGCCTGGCAGACCATCGATGCAGGAAAATTCCACTGTCATTTTCTCTACCTAGCCCGCGCGCTTGCCGGTGCTGTGATAAAGATCCGCAAACATATCCGCCATCGCTTCCTCGCTAGGCTCCTCCTGCATCTGCACGCTGACAGCCCGGCTCACCAATTGGTGCCGACGCGGCAAATGCAGATCGTCCGGTATCCGTGGGCCATCCGTCAGATAGGCCACAGGCAGTTCGTGTGTCACGGCCAGGCTGAGCACTTCGCCCAGGCTGGCCGTTTCGTCGAGCTTGGTCAGGATGCACCCGGCCAGGCCGCAACGTTTGTAACTGTGATAAGCCGCTGACAGCACCTGCTTCTGGCTGGTTGTTGCCAGCACCAGGTAGTTGCGCGCCTTGATGCCACGGCCGGCGAGGGTTTCCAGTTGCAGACGCAGTGCCGGATCGCTGGCTTGCAGGCCGGCGGTGTCGATCAACACCACGCGCTTGCGCAACAGCGGCTCCAGCGCCTGTGCCAGGGACTGGCCCGGGTCGACGTGGGTGACCGGTACATTGAGGATCCGGCCCAGGGTTTTAAGCTGTTCCTGAGCGCCAATGCGGAAACTGTCCATGCTCACCAGCGCGATATTTTGCGCGCCGTATTTCAACACATATCGGGCCGCCAGTTTAGCCAGCGTGGTGGTTTTACCCATGCCGGCAGGGCCGACCATGGCAATCACCCCGCCCTCTTCCAGCGGCTCGACGTCCGGCGTGGCAATCATGCGGGCCAGATGGGCGAGCAACATGCGCCAGGTATGGGCCTGATCACCGGATTCCGGGACCATCGCCAGCAGATCGCGGGACAGCGGGCCGGAGAGGCCGACGCGTTGCAGACGGCGCCACAGATTGGCCTGCTGCGGACGGCTGCCTTGCAGCTGGTTCCAGGCCAGCGAGCCCAGCTGGACTTCCAGCAGTTCGCGCAGGCCGTTCAATTCGGAGCGCATCGCTTCGTAAGCACGGTCGCCGACGGCAGGCTCGGCGTTGCGCTCGGCACGCTCGGCGGCCACAGCGGCGTGGATCGACGGGCGGAACGGTTCTTCCAGGGTCGGTTCGATCTGCTTGCTGTCATCCATCGCCAGACCGACAAACAGCTGGCGATTGGCGACAGTGTCCAGCTCGCTGCGGTGGGTCAGTTCAGCCTGAGCGGTGACGATGCGCGATTGAGTCTTGCGCAGCTCTTCTTCGAGTTCGATGTTGGGCACGCGTGGGGCCAGCGCAGACAACTTGTAATCCAGGGCCGCGGTCAGTTCCACGCCGCCGGCGATCCGCCGGTTCCCGATGATGGCGGCTTCAGCGCCCAGCTCATCGCGAACCAGTTTCATGGCTTGTCGCATATCGGCGGCGAAAAAACGCTTAACTTGCATGACTCACTACCTCAGCCGTTAGGCCCGACAGTCGCTACGATGGTGACTTGCTTATTGTCAGGAATTTCCTGGTAAGCCAAAACATGCATATTCGGTACAGCCAACCGTCCAAAGCGGGACAACATGGCGCGAACCGGACCTGCGACCAACAAAATAACCGGCTGCCCCTGCATCTCCTGACGCTGCGCCGCTTCGATCAACGAGCGCTGAAGTTTCTCAGCCATGCTCGGTTCGAGTAGAACGCCTTCTTCCTGACCCTGACCTGCCTTCTGCAGACTATTTAGCAAGATCTGTTCCAACCTTGGCTCAAGGGTGATCACAGGCAGCTCCGGCTCAATGCCGACAATGCTTTGGACGATTGCGCGGGACAATCCGACCCGTACGGCAGCCACCAGCGCGGCGGTATCTTGACTACGTGCAGCGTTGTTGGCTATGGCTTCGGCGATGGAGCGGATGTCACGAACCGGGACCTGCTCGGCGAGCAGCGCCTGCAGCACCTTCAGCAGGGCCGACAGCGACAGCACGCCAGGGACCAGTTCTTCCGCCAGTTTCGGCGATCCCTTGGCCAGAAGAGCCATCAATTGCTGGACTTCCTCGTGGCCGATCAATTCGTGAGAGTGCTTGTAGAGGATCTGATTCAAGTGGGTTGCCACCACGGTACTGGCGTCCACCACGGTGTAACCGAGGGACTGCGCCTGGGCGCGCTGGCTGATTTCGATCCAGACGGCCTCCAGACCAAACGCCGGGTCTTTGGCAGTGATGCCGTTGAGGCTGCCAAATACCTGGCCGGGATTGATGGCCAGTTCGCGGTCCGGGTAGATCTCGGCTTCGGCCAGGGTCACGCCCATGAGCGTCAGGCGATAGGCGCTGGGCGCCAGGTCGAGGTTGTCGCGGATGTGCACGGTCGGCATGAGAAAGCCCAGCTCCTGGGAGAGCTTCTTGCGCACGCCTTTGATCCGCGCCAGCAATTGACCACCCTGGTTGCGGTCCACCAGCGGAATCAGGCGGTAGCCGACTTCCAGGCCGATCATGTCGATCGGGGTGACGTCGTCCCAGCCCAGCTCCTTGGATTCCTGCGCGCGGGTCGGCGATGGCAGCAGCTCTTGCTGACGCTTGACCTCTTGCACCGCAGCGAGCTTGACCTGGTTCTCTTTCTTCCACAGCAGGTAGGCGCCGCCGGCGGCGACCAGACCCAGGCTGATGAAGGAGAAGTGCGGCATGCCCGGGACCAGGCCCATGACGATCATGATCCCGGCCGACACCGCGAGCGCTTTGTGGGAGGCGAACATCTGGCGGCCGACCAGTTTGCCCATTTCTTCCGAACCGGACGCACGGGTCACCATGATCGCGGCCGCGGTGGACAGCAGCAGTGATGGCAATTGCGCCACCAAACCGTCACCGATGGTCAGCAGCGCGTAGACCTTGGCGGCGTCGCCAAAGCTCATGCTGTGCTGCAGGACGCCCACCAGTACACCACCGATGAGGTTGATGAAGAGGATCAGCAGGCCGGCAATGGCGTCACCGCGGACGAACTTGCTGGCGCCGTCCATGGAGCCGTAGAACTCGGCTTCCTGGGCGACTTCGAGGCGACGGCGTTTGGCTTCAGGCTGGTCGATGAGGCCGGCGTTGAGGTCGGCGTCGATGGCCATCTGTTTGCCGGGCATGGCGTCGAGGGTGAAGCGTGCGCTTACTTCGGAGATGCGGCCGGCACCTTTGGTGACCACGACGAAGTTGATGATCATGAGGATGGCGAAGACGACGACACCGACGACGTAGTTGCCGCCGATGACGACTTCACCGAACGCCTGGATGACTTTACCGGCGGCGGCGTGGCCGTCCTGGCCGTGGAGCATGACGACGCGGGTGGAGGCGACGTTGAGGGCCAGTCGCAGCAGGGTGGCGACGAGGAGGATGGTCGGGAATACGGAGAAGTCGAGGGGCCGCAGGGCGTAGATACAGACGAGCAGGACGACGATGGACAGGGCGATGTTGAAGGTGAAGAAGACGTCCAGCAGGAACGGCGGCATGGGCAGCATCATCATGGCGAGCATGACGAGGAGCAGTAGCGGTACGCCAAGTTGTCCACGGCCCAGGCCGATCAATCCGGTTCTGGCGTGGGAGATTATCTGAGAGCGTTCCACCGATGGGCACCTGCGCGTTAAATCAATCTTTTGACGCCGAAGCGTTGTATCGGGGTTATTGCAAGAAGGGGTCCAACATTTGGGATTGGGTGAAAATATCAGAGTGCCAGTATTCAGATCCGCGATTTCCGTCGGGTGCCGGATGAGTCAAGATCAAAGGCATCTGCCTAACGGCAGACATTTCGCCTTCGGCGAGTTACTTGGAAAAGCACCCCAAGTAACCAAGGGTGCTTGCTCCTGGTTTGGCCCGACTTCGTCGGGTTCCCTCACTCCGACGACGCTCCGTAGGCCCGCGCCGAACGGACATCCATGTCCGCAACGGCGCTCTCGCCGCATCCATGCGGCTCGGCCCACTGCGCGTCGTCTGCGTTCAGCCTGCACCCAAGTCGCGTTTTGTGGTGTCTGGAATTTTTGCGCATGAAGATCAAGATCAAAAGCTTCCCGGCTAAAGCCGGTCCTACAGGGCTCGCCGCCGGCCCCGCTCGTGGAACGCGCTGCCTTTAGTGGGACCGGCTTCAGCCGGGAAGAGGCCGGTGTGACCACAACCAATTTCACTGAATGCACGCGGCTTTACTGGCTGAATGCATTCCCCTGTAGGAGCGCGCTTGCCCGCGAACGCGGTGGTTCGGCTGCATTTCAATTCCCTGACACCCTGGGTTCTGATCGTGCTGATCGTTCCCCCGCTCCGCGCGGGAATGCCGCCCCCGACGCTCCGCGTCTCCTAGAGGGGACTGATTTATTTACAGCGCTTCACCGTAAATTAATCTGTCCCCGCCAGCCGCCAAGCGCTAGATCACTTTCACAGCGCGCCCAATGAACTGAATCGGCCCGGTAGGCTTGCCGGTCGGGGAGCCGTTGGGGTTTTCGAGGGTGAGTTCGAAGAGTTGGTTGGGTTGCAGCGGCGGCAGTTTGTTTACGGGGATGGACAGGGTCTGGCCAGGTTTGACCAGGCCAAGGGACACGGGGCCCTGCCAGCCGTCGGCTTTGGTCCAGAATTGGAGGGCTTTGTCGGTCGGGACTGGGGTGGCGCCCAGGGGTATCAGCTGGATTTCTTCCGGGTTGCTGGCCTGGATGACCCAGCCGGGGGCCTGGTTCTGTGGTGCGACCAGCACCACCAAGTACGTCGTGGGGTTTATCGGGGCGGTTCGGGTCAGGAGCATCGAGCCCAGCAACAGGGTTGCAACGAGTCCTGCGCCAGCCAGTCCGCGCCACAGTGGCAGAAGGTCCCACCATGAATGCGACTTTCCGGCGAGGGTCTGTGCAGGAGCCCGATGTTCGTGGCTGTTCAGGCTACGCTCGATCCGGCTCCACAGCCGCGGGCCTGGAGTGTGAGGGTCGGCCAGTTCGGTCAAGGCCAGCAGGCGCCCTTCCCATGCGTCCACTGCGGTACGCAAGTCAGCGTCCGTGGCGAGGCGGTTCTGGACCTCGAGTCGTTGCTCGGCCGGCAGTGTGCCTAACACGTACTCGCTGGCCAGCGCGTCCAGTTCGTCGGCACTGTCTGTTGACGGATACCTTGTCATCCCATGCACTCCCGCAATGCCACCAGACTGCGTTTGATCCAGGCTTTTATCGTGCCCAGCGGCGCGCCCACTTTCTGCGCGATCTCCGTGTGCGAATAGCCGTCTACGTACGCATGAAGAATGCAGTTGCGACGCGCCGGTTCCAGTTGTTCGAGGCATCCGTAGACGCGCCCTGAGCGAGCGCGGTATTCAAAACTGTCAGCTTCGGTTGCGACGTCCGATGCAGCGTCCGCCAGCAACGCGCTTTCGCTCTGCTCGCTCACCTGGAGTGTCTGCGCGTTGTCACGCATGAAATTCAGCGCCAAGTGCCGCGTCACGCTGAAGATCCAGCCACGGGCGGTGCCTCGCGCCGAATCGTAACTGCCGGCGCGGGTCCAGATTTTGATGAAGGCGTCGTGCACGATGTCCTCGGCCAGTGCGTCGCTGCGGACGATCCGCTTGGCGACGCCGAGCAGACGTGCGCTTTCCCGGGCATAGAGGTCGTGCAAGGCCCGCCGCTCACCTCGAGCGCAGGCAGCCAGACAGGCTTCGTAGTCAAAACAGTCTTCAGGTAGGGACAAAATGTTCAACCGCCAACGAAAAGAAATACCCCGACCCAAAGGCCAGGGTGACGTCGGTGCAGCGTAGATGACTTTGTGCGTCAGCGACACGGCATGACGCGGGACGCTGGCTTACTTGGCCGCCCAGAAAATATAGTCCGCCTGATATTTCACGACTTCCTGCTTGCCCTTGGTCGCCATCGAACACTCCATCTTCGGCGCGACACCGCCTTTGGTCGCCACGCGCTGGATGTAACTGACGTTGCTCATCGCGCCCTTGCCTTCCGCAGGGTTGGCTTTCACCAACTGATACGGAATATCGCCCGTCCCGGCGGGGGACACCGCGAGCTGTGTGCCGGTGATCTTCGAACCGTCAGCGGCCTGCCACGTCGCCGGTGGCCCGAAGTACGTGCCGACCTGCTTGCCGCTGCGGTCATTCAACACCGCTTTCGGACCGACGAACGTCCATTCGGTCTGACCGGCAGCGTTGGGCTTGTCGCGGCACTCATAGGTGATCTCGCCCACGCCCACGGTTTCCATGGCGATCTTGTGACCGTCCGGAACCTTGACCGCGTCAGGCAACGCCATCTGCGCGTGCGCCGCCGGCGCCGTGGCCAGCAGGCAAGTGGCTGCCAATGAAACACCGAACGAACCCAGTAATTTTTTAGCGTTCATGCCATCTCTCCATTAGATAAACAGGTCAGCAGCCATCGCTACTTCTTGTACTACCCGGGAGAAAACGAACTGGATGCAGTGAATTGAAAATAAATCTGCGCGGGGAACGGCGGGGGCACGAGGGTTGGAGCTGAGGGGGGGATCAGTGCGCATGGCTTCCGTTGCGGGGCCAGGCCGTCAACCCCGGTGGACAAAGCTGATGTCCACCGGGTGCAGCAGCGATTACGCCAGTGATTAAGGCATCAGCACCGAGTCGACCACGTGGATGACACCGTTCGACTGCATCACATCAGCGATGCTGACCGCGCTTTTGTTACCTTTAGCGTCCATCACCCACAGCTTCCCGTCATGGGGCATCACGGTGAGGGATTCGCCTTGTACGGTTTTCAGCATCACCTTGCCGCCGTTCATTTTGGCGTCCGCCATCAATTGTTTGGCGGTGTGGGTACCGGCGACGACGTGGTACGTCAAAATTTTGGTCAGGTCCGCTTTGTTCTCTGGCTTGACCAGCGTTTCGACGGTGCCGGCGGGCAGTTTAGCGAAGGCTTCGTTGGTGGGAGCGAAGACGGTGAACGGGCCTTTGCTGTTCAGCGTGTCCACCAGACCTGCAGCTTTGACCGCCGCAACGAGGGTGGTGTGGTCCTTGGAGTTGACGGCGTTCTCGACAATGGTCTTGGTCGGGTACATGGCGGCGCCACCCACCATGACGGTGTCGGCGGCAAAGCTCGGTGAAGCAGCGAGGCAGAGGGCGGCGAAGGAGGCTGCGGCAATGCGTTTGGCAATGGTCAACATGGTACTTCTCCTAGATTCTTCGGTCCTTCGGATGAAGGTGAGAGATATACGGAGCAGCGGCCACAACGGATGCATCACAGTGAAGATATTTTTCCCTGGGCGACGACCGGTCCGGTCGGCAGCCCGCTGGGCGACCCGTTCAGCGGCTCCAGGGTCACGGCCAGCACTGCGCCGCTGGCGAGCAGATCAGCCAGTTGCGGCGTTACGTTTAGCGTTGCGGAAGCATTGGCGGGCAGCAGGCCCAGCGACCGCGGCTTGCCATCGGCAGCGATCACCCATGCTTCGGCACTCTTGCCCGGCCAGTCATTGTGGTGTGTGTTGACGAACAGCACACTGCGCCGATCAGGGTTGATCGTGGCGGCAAACAGCGTATCGCCGCTGCTTTGATCCAGACGCGCCAGCAGTGCAGGCCCTGATGCTGGCGCCGAAACAGGCTGCTGAAGGGTCAGCACCGACGCCAGCAACCCGGCAGCCAGCGCGGCTGTCGTCCAGCGCCAGAGCCCGAGGTTGTTCCACCAGCCTGACGCCCGTGACGGCGGATGACTGGCCCCCGCAAACAATCGCTGCTCAATCCTGCGCCAGGTAGCCGCCGGAGGGCTGGACGCGGGCAATTGACCCAGCCACTCGGCGAAGTGCGCCTGCCACTGCTCCATCGCGCGTTGATGGCGAGGCTCCCGCGCAATCATCGCCTCCACCCGATCACGCTCTTGGCGGTCGAGTACGCCAAGGGCGTACTCCGCGATCAGCAGGTCCGGGGTCTCGTCGGGAGGCAGTGGATGCTCGTTCATAGGCCAAGGCACAAGCGCAGTCGAAGCAACCCGCGACGAATCCAGCTTTTCATCGTCCCCAGCGCAATGCCGTGGCGCTCGGCGAGCTCGGCGTACGAGTAACCCTCGAAGAACGCGACGCGAATATAGCGTTGCTGCGCTTCTTCCAGGGTTTCCAGGCAGCGGTCCAACTGGCTGCCCTCCTGCTCGCGTTCGAGAGAGTCCGCGATGGAGTCCTGCGTGGATAATTCGGTGATCGTTTCAAGAGGGTCGTGAGGGCGACGGGCCCTGCGCCGGTCAATGGCCTTGTTGCGCGCCATGGTCGCCAGCCAGGTCATGCCGCTGGCCAGTTGCGGATCGAAGCGAGAGGCCTTCAGCCACGTCATGATGTACACCTCTTGCAGGACCTCTTCAGCCTCGGCCCGATTGCCGGAATAGTGCAGGCAGATGCCGAACAGCCTGGCCGACGTGGCGTGATACATCGCCTCGAACGCCAGCCGATCCCCTTTCCCGCAGGCCTGCAACAAGGCATTCAACGCCTCGGCGCCGGACTGAACGTCAGATAACTGGGCTGCATTTGATCGAATGGTCAAGTGGCAAGGCCTTGAGAGTGACTGCGGCCACTCTAGCGGTGCTGCTGAGAGAAGATCAAGAGCGTCTGCCTGGGGGCAGACCGTTTCGCCTTCGGCGAGTTACTTGGAAAAGCACCCCAAGTAACCAAGGGTGCCTGCTCCTGGTTGGGCCCGACTTCGTCGGGTTCCCTCACTCCGACGAC
>NZ_FOHW01000004.1:0-106669 GCF_900111735.1 Pseudomonas graminis
TTCCCGGCTAAAGCCGGTCCCACAGAAAGCGCGCGGTGTCAGTGGGACCGGCTTCAGCCGGAAAGAGGCCAGTGCGTACGCCATCAATTTCGCGGTGGGATTGCCGACGCTTCCCCGGCTAAAGCCGGTCCCACGGAAAGCGCTGGCTTCAGCCGGGCAGCGTCTTCGATCACCGCCCGTACACGATCGGCATCGGCGGCGGTGACCGGGCTATACACGATCATCGACAGGTCCAGTCGCCCGTCCACTGCAAAGTTGGAGTATTCCAGCTCGATGACTCCGTGGGGATCGTGGCGCAGGCGCTTGGTGCCTTCGCCTTGAAGCCGCACATCGTTGTCCCGCCACAGCGCCGCGAATTCGGGGCTCAGGGTGCATAGCTCTTCGGCGAGCTGGCTCACCTCAGACGCCGCACCGGCACGGGTCGCATCGGCTCGAAACGCCGCAACGATAAAACGCGCCACCGCGTTCCAGTCAGCCTGCCGGGCCTGGGCGCGTGGGTTGCAGAACATCAGCCGCAATATATTGCGTTGCCCCACCGGCAACAGGCTGTAATCGGTGAAGACCGCCGCCGCTGCCGTGTTCCAGGCCAGCACGTCCCACGTCGCCGTCTTGATAAACGCGGGGCTGAACGCGAGGGTGTCGAGGACGCGTTGCAGGCGCGGCGTCACCTCGTCGGGCGCGCTGTAGACCACTTCCGGCAGATGGCCGAAGGCGAGCATGAACAGATGCTCGCGCTCGGGTGCGGTCATCAGCAGACTGTCGGCAATCCGGTCCAGCACCTGGGCCGAGGGTGCACCGCCCCGCCCCTGCTCCAGCCACGTGTACCAGGTCGCGCTGATATTGGCGCGCTGCGCGACTTCTTCCCGGCGCAAACCCGGTGTACGTCGTCGGCCGGAAAAGCCGAAACTGGCCGGGTCCAGGCGCGCCCGGCAATCCTTCAGATACGTGCCCAGCAAATGGACAGACGGGTTGGCCATGATGATCCTGTTAGTTCTTATACCCTGATAACGTCACGTCTTTTAAGCGGATAAACGTTACGCGCATCCTGCCGACTTCAGCAAAAGGAGTTTTCAGCAATGCGCGTATTTCTTACCGGCTCCACAGGCTTTATCGGTTCCCGGGTTGCTCGGGAATTACTCGCCGCAGGTCATCAGGTGATGGGGATGACGCGTTCCCAGGCCAGTGCTGACGCGTTGCGAGCCATCGGTGCCGAACCCTGTCGCGGCACCCTTGAAGACCTCGCCAGCCTCAGACAGGGCGCCGACCTGTGCGACGCGGTCATTCACACCGCGTTCGATCACGACTTCGCCCACTTCATTGACAACTGCCAGAAAGACGCCCGTGCCATTGCCGCGCTGGGCGAGGCGCTGAACGGCTCGCAACGCCCGCTGCTGATTACGTCCGCGACGCCGATGGGCTCGTCGGCACCGGGTGAGCCTGCCGATGAGGATCACTTCAATCCCGAGCATCCCAATCCCCGGGCCGCCTCGGAGCTGGCCGCAGAGGCGCTGTTGCAACGCGGCCTCAACGTCGTGGTGATGCGCCTGTCGCAAATCCACGACACGGTCAAACAGGGCCTGGCCACCGAACTCATCAGACACGCGCGGCAGACAGGCGTCTCGGCTTACGTCGATGAAGGTCTGAATCACTGGTCCGCCGCGCACATTTCAGACACAGCACAGCTGTATCGCCTCGCGCTGGAAAAATACCAGCCCGGCGCTCGCTATCATGCAACCGCCGAAAGCCACATCCCATTCCGCCTCATTGCCCAAACCCTGGGCGAAGGCCTTGGCCTGCCCGTTGTGTCGGTGCCGGCGGACGACGCGATGGCAAGGTTCGGCTGGCTGTCGAGCTTTGTCGGGCGAGACATGGCGAGCCATAGCAGCAAAACCCGCGAACGGTTGGGCTGGGTGCCGACCGGGCCGGGGCTGATCGAGGATCTCAACGGGTGTTTTCAGCAGCGGTGAATGAATTACGGAGCCTCTGATCTGCCGTTTCTCGAAGGGCAGGCCCGCGTACGCAACGGGCCTACAGCGCGTCAGAACCCCATGAAAAGCGATAAGCCCGTGCAGGCGCCGTTGGCTGGCAGCGACCATTGTCCGCATCAGCCCCGACGATCAACCATTCGGCCCTCGACGTTGATCCCAACTGGCGAGCCTTGCCCGCTACAAAGCAGCGTTCAAGCTCGGCGGCGGGCACCAGGGCAAAGGCGGATGGATGGGTGCGCAACCAGAGCGCGGCGTGCTCGACGGCCGATTGATCGGCGAACCCGAAATGCACCAACGGCTGGCGCGCGAACAGCCAATGCCCTTCCCGCCAGCCGACCAGCACCAGCTCGGCGCCCTCAGTCAGCCGGGCCGCTTCCACCATGAGGGCCTTATGGGGATTGGGTCCGTCGGTAAACGGCTCCACGAAGCCACGGCCGAACCACAGGCAAAACCACGCCACCACCGCAACGCCAAACACGGCGCGGGCCTTCGGACGCTGGCCAAACCAGCGTCGGAGCAACCACGGAATCAGCGGCGCGGCAGCCAGCACCAGGCCCGGTAACGCAGGGAAGATGTAGATCTTGCGCTTGCCGGTGCTCAGGCAGAAAAACAGCACCACCAGGACCACCCAGCCCACCAAAAGCAGTATCCGGGCGTCGTGCTTCTGCAGTTGGCGCCGCCAGGCAGGAACCAGCCACGGCAAGGCCAGCACCAATGGCAGCCAATACTGCGGAATGACGGTCAGGAAATACCAGAACGGTTCGCGGTGATCCCAGGCCGACGCGTAGCGACCACCGGTTTGGTGAAACAGGATTTCCTTCAGGTATGCCACTTCGTCAGTGCCACCTTTGAGCCAGACGGTGGCCAGCAACGGCACGACCCAGACCGCACAGCCCGCCAGCACCACCAGAAACCCGGTCGCCCAGCGAAGCCCCTGCCCCGGCATGACGGCCACACCCGACCAGCCCTTTCGCACGGCATAACCGTAGGGCACCAGCATCAACGCCGGCAGAAAACCGACCCCTTTGCTGATGATGCCCAGGCCCATGGCCAGACACGCGACGTAGAACCAGCCCCATGCCGGGCCCAGCAGAAGATGCCGGACCATGCCGTAGAAACCGAGCGCCACCCACAGGCACAGGAAGCTGTCGATCTGGCCGGTGCGCAGGATGCTGTAGGTCTGGTAGGTCGCCAGAAACAGCAGCGCGGCGATACGACCCACCCTGCGGCACCAGAGGCGCCGGCCCAAGTCGTACAACACCGCCGTAGCGGTCGCCGCCGAGAGCAGGCCCGGGATGAAAAGTGCCAGCGACGGCGAACCGGTCAGCCACGTGAAAAACGCGACCGTCCACATGAACAAGGGCGGCTTGTCGCCGTAGATTTCGCCGGCCCGATGGGGGATCAGCCAGCTGCCGCTGTGCAGCATCTCAAGCGCTACACCCAAGAACCTTTCTTCGTCGACATTAAACGGCTGCCTGATGCCAAAACCGGCGCCGACCAGAAGCAGCGCGAGCACAACCAGCGCCAGACACTGCAACGCGGGGGAATGAACACGTCGCACCGGCTATTCCTTCAGATCTTTGTGTTTGGCAATCAGCTGCAGGTTGCGCAGGTAAACCACGAAGCCAAATGACTGACCGATGATGAATACCGGGTCTTCGCGGTAGATCGCATAGGCCAGCAACAACGCGCTGCCAGCAATGCTCAGGTACCAGAAACCCACCGGAATCACGCTGCGTTTCTTGATTTCGCTGTACAGCCACTGCAAGACGAAGCGGCCGGTGAAGACCGCCTGGCCGAGAAACCCGACCGTGAGCCAAAGCGCTTCGCGGGTGAAATTCATCCGTTCATCTCCTCGGGCCGGCTATTGAGTCGCGTACGGCGCACCAGCCACCAGACCCCGAACAGATCGAGGATGCCGACCAGCGCCCGGTCCAGATTGCCGTAGTTGGAAACCCCGGCCTGGCGATGACGGTGGTGAACCGGATGAACGATCATTCGGCCATGGTGACGCTGGATCAACGCGGGAATGAAGCGGTGCATGTGATCGAAATAAGGCAGTCGCAGAAACGCCGCTCGCTGGATGAGCTTCAGCCCGCAGCCCGTGTCGGGCGTGGCGTCCTTGAGCAGGCGGCTGCGCAAGCCATTGGCAAAACGCGACGCCCAGCGCTTGCTCGCGGTGTCTCGGCGGTTGACGCGGTGCCCCGCCACCAAGGTCACCTGCTCGCCCTGCCCCTGTTGCTGCCCTGCGTTGCGCACCAGCGCCAGCATGCCGGGCAAGTCGGCAGGGTCGTTCTGGCCGTCGCCGTCCAGGGTCGCCAGCCATTCACCGCGCGCGGCGTGGGCGGCATGCCAGATCGACGTGCTCTGGCCGAGGGAAACGCCGTTGTGCAGGATTCGTAAAGGCTCGTACCCTTCGGCCTTGATCTGCTGCAGGACGCGCAGCGTGTCGTCGGTGCTGCCGTCGTCGACCACCAACACCTCGTAGCGCTCTCCGGCCAACGCAGTGCGTACTTCATTGAGCAATGAAGGCAGGTTTTGCGCTTCATTCTTTGCCGGGATCAATACCGACACAAACAGCGATTCACTCATCACGCCCACCGCGCCTCTTGTTTTGATTGTCTGGCCTGCTGGCCCTGCTTGCCGGGGTAGAAATCGCGATACCAGCGCACGAATTCAGCCACGCCCTGCTCCAGCCCGACCTGGGGACTGAAGTCGATCCATCTCGCCAGGCCGGCAACATCGGCCCAGGTCTGCAGCACGTCACCCGGCTGAAGCGGTAGATAGCTGCGCTTTGCCTGAATCCCCAACGCCGACTCCAGGCAGCGGACGAAGTCCAGAAGCTTCACCGGCGCCCCTCGCCCGATGTTGAAAAGCTGACACGGGGCGACTCCGTCCACGAGCGGCGGCGGTCTGGGCAGCAGCCGGTTCATCGACTCGATGATGTCGTCGATGTAGGTGAAATCCCGCGCCATCTCGCCGTCGTTGTAGATATCGATGGGTTCGCCTTCGAGGATGGCCCGGGTGAATTTGAACAGCGCCATATCTGGCCGTCCCCAAGGGCCGTAGACGGTAAAAAAACGCAGCCCCGTCGCCGGAATTCGGTACAGATGGGAATAGCTGTAGGCCATGAGCTCATTGGCGCGCTTGGTTGCGGCGTACAGAGAAACGGGCTGCTCGACGGCGTCTTCCACCGCGAACGGCAGCTTGGTGTTGGCGCCGTACACCGAGCTGCTCGACGCATAAACGAGGTGCTTTACCGGGTAGGCCCGGCAGGCTTCAAGGACATTGAGAAACCCGACAAGATTGGCATCGGCGTACACGCCCGGGTTGTCGATGGAATAGCGAACCCCCGCCTGCGCCGCGAGATGAATCACCTCGCTGAAGCCGTACGCGCTGAAAAGGCCACGCAATGCGCCTTGGTCGATGATGTCGATTTGCTGAAAGTGAAAGCCTGGGAGCTGTTCAAGCTGTGCGAGCCGGGCCCGCTTGAGGTCAACGCTGTAGTAATCGTTGAGGTTGTCGATGCCGACCACGTGAACGCCCTGGCGGCACAACTTTCTGGCCATGTGAAAGCCGATAAACCCCGCAACCCCTGTGATCAGAACCGTCATTGCGGTACCGCACGGCGGCGGCGATCGGCCCGGGTGAGTCCTGCGTATCCTGCGCTTAAGACAGTGACATTCATTTCATGAGTCCTTTTACAGAACCAGCCAACCGCCCGGAATAACCGGGACGGCTATCTGACGCTGTCGGATGCTTGATCAAGCGACATGAAACTGTGTCACAGCAATATTTAAGCAATGTGAACAGGGTTAGCGGCACATCGCGTGAAGCACCCGAGATGCGACCAAGCGAAGCCCGGAGTCGTTAAGCAATCCGCTCCAGCGCAGCCCTGATGGCTTTTTGCCGACAGGGAAAATCGTTCGCATTTATTGATCTCGCCACGGTCAACCCCAGCGGGTCATTCCCCGACGCCTGCAAATCCCTTCAACCTCCATGTCAAAAGGACACTGTCATGGCTTCAACAGACAGCAAGCCCACCATCGATTACACCGTGCGAACCGGCCCGGGCACCGTGCAGGTCGACCCCTCCACGGGGGGCGATCAAACCTGGAGCGTCATTCTCCAGCCTGACGACAAGATCATCGTCGGTGGCGAAAGCTTCCAGACCGCCATTGGTTACCCTGGCTCGCCGGGCGATGAAAGCTATGGCACACGCGGCAGCTTCACGTCGGTGCGCCTCAACAGTGACGGCAGCCTGGACAGCAGTTTCAGCCAGGACGGGATTGCCCTCGTGCCCGGCAACCTGGACCCGGAAGCCTATGCCGACTACGTCATGGCGGTGCAGGCCGACGGCAAAGTGCTCGCCGCGCAGCCGGGGCTTGGCGGTTTAAAAGTCGAACGCTTTAATCTGGACGGTACACTGGACACCACCTTCGGCAGCGACGGCGCCGCGGCAGTGGTCCCACCTTTCAGCTACGACGGTCTGTCGATGTACGCGACGGCGGATGGCTCGGTGTATGTCAGCCTCCGCGGCACGTCGCAGGCGATCGTGTTCAAGCTGGACAGCAGCGGAACTCCGGACAGGGATTTCGATGCCGACGGCGCCCTTGTCCTCAATCCGACCGGGCATTACGGCAGCGGTAATATCGCCACTGTTGTGCAGCCCGACGGTAGCGTATTGCTCGGCAGTTGGCTGTACGTGGGCTCCGACGGGCCCCACGACCCGGGCGATCCGGTTTATGCCGTGCAGCGACTTGCAGCAGACGGCGACCTGGATACCGCATTTGGCGTGGACGGCGTGGTGTACTTTGATGCCGCGCTGGGGCTCGATTACCGTTCTGCGATGACCGTGCAAGCCGATGGCAAGATCATCATTGCCGGCGAGAGCAAGGACAGTACCGCCTTCAACGTACTGCGTCTGAATGTCGATGGTTCCTTCGATACTTCCTTTAGCGACGATGGCAAGCTCACCCTCCAGGTGCCTCAAGGCGAGAAGAACTATGCCCATTCTGTGGTTATTCAGCCCGATGGCAAAATCCTGATCGCCGGCGACGTGATCACACGATTGAACGCCGATGGCAGCCTGGACACCACCTTCGGCAGCCAGGACGGCCAATACCACGTGGACGGCTCCATGGAGGCCAATCAGCTGATTGGCAACGACACGGCCGAGATCATCCGCGGCCTGGGCGGAGATGACGTGCTGCAAGGCGCCGGTGGCCGCGACGTGCTGGCAGGTGGAACAGGCGCAGACATCTTCCGCTTCACCCAGATCAGTGACAGCTACCGTACCGCTACCGAAACAGGCAGCGACCGCATTCTGGACTTCGACGCTTCCCAAGACCGTGTAGACCTGATTGCGTTGGGCTTCACCGGCATTGGCGACGGCCACGATGGCACGCTGGCCATCCAGGCCAATGCTGACGGCACCCGCACTTACCTGAAAAGTTTCGATGCCAACGCCGACGGGCAGCGCTTTGAACTGGCGTTCGAAGGCAATCTTACGGGGCAATTGGACAG
The DNA here is from genome assembly GCF_900111735.1 of Pseudomonas graminis. GTDB lineage: Bacteria > Pseudomonadota > Gammaproteobacteria > Pseudomonadales > Pseudomonadaceae > Aquipseudomonas > Aquipseudomonas graminis. The sequence goes on from NZ_FOHW01000004.1 coordinate 7,515, forward strand.
CACCAATTTGGTGTTCACCGCACCCACCGTCGAAGGCACGGCTGGCAAGGACGTGATTACGGGGAGCGCACTGTCGGAAGTCATCTATGGCCTGGCCGGTAACGACCGTATCGATGGCGGCAGAGGCTCCGATGTGATCATCGGGGGCGCGGGTGCCGACCATCTGAGCGGCGGCGACGACCCGAATCTTTCGGTGTACGGCCGTAACGGCATCAATGACGCTGACGTGTTCCGCTACACCTCAGCCACTGACAGCTACCGCACCGACACCCAGAGCTTCGTGGACCTGATTGACCGGTTCGCCAACAACAACGACAAGATCGATGTGTCGGCGTTGGGCTACACGAGTTTCGGTGACGGCACCGGGACTACCCTGAAGGTGGTCTATAACCAAGACCTGGACCGCACCTACCTGAAGGATGTGGAAGCGGACCCTCAGGGCCATCGGTTCGAAATCGCTCTCACCGGCGACTGGACCCAAGACCTGGGCAATACTGAAATGATCTTTGCGCAGGCCGAGGAAGTGACCCTGGTGGGCATGAGCAGCGAGGTTGCCCTCGGCTGACAGGCTGGTGCATCGAGGGGAACGGCTGATGCGCGTTCCCCTCTTTGAGGGGTTAATGAAGGCGGTTACCTGCGTCAACCAGCGTGTTATAGGCGTCGAAGAGCCGCATCGGTGAGCCTTCGATATTTTTGGCACCGATACCCTGCATCCTCATCTGGTCAATCTCGCTGTAAGGCACGTGGTCACGGACCCGGCGCATGCGATCCTTGCAGTCCTTCAAAAAGTTTTCGGCCTCGCTCTGGAAGCTCGACCAACTCAGTGGCTTGCCGGGCTCATATCCACGCCCCGGCCGAAGTATTTCACGGCGTGAAGCAGTCACAAAAAGAATTAACGATGGGAAACCGGCTCGGGAATGGTTCAGGGGGGATGATCGAATCGGTGACTGCGGGGTTTTTACGAGACAGTGCTCGGGCAAAGCCGGTCGGCGAGCAGTGATTACTCATTACCGACCGTTGCGTCACCGCTTAAATCTGAAACTGCCTGGTCAACCGGTTCAGCCCGGAAGCGAGTTTTGTCAGCTCCGCGGTGGCAAGCGCTGTCTGGCTGGCACCTACGGAGGTTTCGCTGGAAAGATCGCGAATGCTCACCAGATTTCGGTCCACTTCACGGGCCACCTGTGCCTGTTCTTCCGATGCCGTGGCAATCATGAGATTGCGCTCGTTGATCTGGTTCAACGATGCGGTGATGGCCGCCAGTACCGCACCTGCCCCACTGGCCATTTCGAGAGTTTTATTGGCCTGGACACTGGTCTGGTTCATCGAGGACACCGCACCGCTGGTACCTGTCTGGATCGAGCCCACCATCTTCTCGATTTCCTGGGTGGATTGCTGAGTGCGGTGGGCCAGGGCTCTGACCTCATCCGCCACGACCGCGAAGCCGCGACCGGCCTCCCCGGCCCGGGCCGCTTCTATTGCCGCGTTGAGGGCGAGCAGGTTGGTTTGCTCGGCAATCGCCCGAATCACGTCCAGGACCTTGCTGATGTCGGTCGCCATGACGGCCAGGGATCTCACTTCGGCGGAGCTGGACTGGACATTGGCCACCATCAAATTGATCGCCGTCACGGTCTCTTCAACCTGGGTGCGCCCGGCGTTCGCCGCAGAGCTCGACTGCGCGGTCAATTCGGAAGTAGAAGTCGCATTGCTCGCCACCTCCTCTACCGCGGCGCTCATTTCGGTCACCGCCGTGGCCGCCATTTCAATTTCGCGGCTCTGGCGCTGGATGGTCTTCGACGCTCCCTCGGTGACGGCATGCATTTCTTCACAGGTCGCCGCCAACTGCGTGGACGAATCACCAATCAACGTCAGCGCCTGGCGCAGGTTGCCCTGCATGACCGCCAATGCTTTGATCAACCGGGCCGCCTCGTCGGTACCTTCGGACTTGATGTCCTTGCTTAAATCGTTTGCCGCGATACGTTCGGCGATTTCCAGCGACTCGCCAATGGGCCGGGTAAGACTGCGGGTGTACATCAGCGCGAGCAGCACCGAAGCCGCCACCGCGACCGCGATGAAGAGGCCCACAATCAACAGGGTTTGCTGATAAGCCGCGTCAGCGTCAGCGCCGGCTTTCTTGGCTTTGCCATCGTTGACCTCGATCAGACTGGCAATCGATTTTTCCACCGCCGTGGCGGCGTCTTTCATCTGGTTATTGGAGAGGGCCACCGCGGTTTCAAGCTGCCCGGACGCAATCGCTGTCAGGTAAAGATCCTGGGCAGCGGTATAGCCACGTTGCGCTTCGACAAACATCTGATACGCCTCTCGGCCCTTGGGGGTGACGATCAGCGCGCCCAGGGCTTGCAGGTAGTTACCGATCAACTGCCGGGACTGCTGGATGTCGCTGAGGGCTTTGGTTTTGCGGTCCTGAGGTTCGACGGGGTTGCGCAGACGAGCGTTGTTACCCCTGATGCTCACAAACTCGCGATCCAGTTGACCGAGCAATTTGACGCTGGGCAGGACATTGGTCTCGACGAACTTCTCTGCTGAATTGAGCAGGTCGGCCTGGCGCAGAGCAAGTAATCCAATTGCAATGATCATCATGCAAAAGAAACCGAAGCACAGTATCGAGCGTGAGGCGAGGTTCAATTTTCTGAGGATCATGGGGAAAATAGTCCGGAGGTATGTAAACCGATATCGATTTGATTTCGGGATACTTGAGCGCCAGGGGCCTCCAGCCCGGCTTATCGGACGAAACGCAGGTTAAGCCACTCGTCTGGGTAGATTTGCGCGAGTGAACTGACCTTTTGACACCTGCAAAGGGCGACGGCTCGCCGGGTTAACTGACGTTGTGCGTTCGGCCTTCACTACTGCGCCGAGTCTTCGTCAGACCGTTGCCCTTGCGGGTCAACAGGGCACAGCGCATGATGCGCAATTATTTATTTCTTAACGCAGAGTATCGATGGCCCACCATCCCGCCCCCTTTCCTTTCAACGAGGAAGAGCGTGTCCTCTCGCTCGAACACCTGGACGTGCTGGACAGTGCCGACGAGCAGGCATTCGACGACATCGTCCTGCTGGCCACCACCCTGTGCGACGCGCCCATTGCGCTGGTGTCGCTGGTCGATCGGGAGCGCCAGTGGTTCAAAGCCTGCATCGGCCTCGGGGTGCAGGAAACCCACAGGGACCTGGCCTTCTGCGGCCATGCGATTCTTGACCCCGCCGAGGTACTGGTGGTCGAAGACGCCACCCTCGACCCTCGATTTGCTTCCAGCCCGCTGGTGCTCGGTCCACCCTTCATTCGTTTCTATGCCGGTGCGCCCATTGTCACGGACAGCGGCGTCGCATTGGGCACCGTCTGCGTGATCGATACCCAGTCCCGGCAACTGAGCGAACGCCACGCCCTTGCCTTGCAGGCGCTGGCCCGGCAGGCGGCTGCCTTGCTCGAAGCCCGGTGGCTTGGCACGCAACGCGCAAAGCAACTGACCCAACTTCAGGACCAATTCAGGCAAGCCGAGCAAAGCCAGAACGAAGTCACCCCGCTGCTGGATAACTCGAGGGGCATTTCATCACTGGGAATGCTGACGGCGAGCATCGCCCACGACTTCAATAATTTGCTGCAAAGCGTCAGCGCTGCGTTTCAGCTGATCCGCCTGCGCTCCCGACGGCCAGTGGACGTCGAGCGTTTCACCGAAACCGGGCTGCAGGCCGTTGAGCAAGGTCGGCAACTGATTGGCTATTTGATGTCGAGCGTGCGCGGTGACGGGCCTGAACTGATCTGCATCGATGTGACCGCTCGCCTTCACGGTGCCCAGTCGCTGATGCGTCACTCGATGAGCGAAACCATCGACCTCACGTTCGATTTCGCCGAATGGGGCTGGGGCGTGCTCTGCATGGAAGCCCAACTTCACGCGGTGGTGATGAACCTCCTCGCCAACGCGCGCGATGCCCTGAACGGCACCGGTCAGGTGCATGTATCCACGCGCTGGGTGCATGTAGAGGATGATTTATCGCTGCATCAGGGCGACTACCTGGTTGTCAGCGTACGAGATAACGGTCCCGGCATGGCACCTGAAATAGCAGGCCGCGTGTTTGAGCCTCTGTTCACGACCAAGGCCACCGGCCAGGGCACGGGGCTGGGATTGGCTCAGGCAAAGGATTTCGCGGTCAAGTCTGGCGGAGATGCGCGCATTGACACAGCCCCCGGTGCCGGAACGACGGTGAGCCTGTACTTGAGGATTCTGGGCTGTATCGCAACGTCGGACGCGGTTCAAGCCGTGTGATGACTCGCTGAACTGAACGTCAAGCGTCGACATTTCTTTCACATTCACGCGGTATAGTGGCGGCCCTTGTTGGGGAGTAGCCTGCTCTGGACTCATTGTCACAGAGCGTTCGTGTCAACATTCTCGGCGGCCTGCCGTGGCACGAACACCTTCGGGTTGGCGAGACCAACGATGCATCCATGCCTAAAGTCGGGCGTGTGGTTGCGTCGTTGACTCATTGCCCGACTGGAACATAACCGTGAACCCGATTTCCCTGATTCTTCTCGCTTTGGCCATGTCCACGGACGCTTTCGCAGCGGCTATCGGTAAAGGCGCGAGCCTTCACAAGCCTCGTTTTGTAGAAGCCCTGCGCACCGGCATCATCTTCGGCGTGATTGAAGGCATTACGCCCCTGATCGGCTGGCTCATCGGCCAGGCCGCGACGTCCTACGTCGAGAACTGGGATCACTGGATTGCCTTCACTCTTCTGCTGATACTCGGCGTGCACATGATCTACAACGGCCTCAAGCACGAAGAGGCCGAAGAAGAAAAGCCCAACCAGCACTCCTTCCTGATACTGGCCGTGACGGCCTTCGCCACCAGCATTGATGCACTGGCAGTGGGCGTCGGCCTGGCCTTCGTCAACGTCAATATCCTGATCGCTGCCGCCGCCATCGGTGTCGCTACGACGGTCATGGTCACCATCGGCGTGATGCTGGGCCGCGTACTGGGGACTGTGGTGGGCAAACGCGCTGAAATCATCGGCGGCATTGTGCTGATGCTGGTCGGCGCGACGATCCTGTACGAGCATTTGTCGGCGACGTAATGCGGGGGGCAGTTGTGCCATCCCGTCACTGGAGGCCGCGCAAAGGTTTGTCCCTAGTGAAGAAAAATTCGGCAAAACTGCCCAAACTCAAGATTTTTTGGATGGACTGAAAGAAAATTGCGCGGCCATGGCCGCAATCAAGGAATTTCGCGATGACGTCTAGTGCACACTTCAGACGGCAGGGGTCGTCGCGATTATCAGTGTTTGCAGGAGCACCGCCATGAACCCCCAGATCCGCAAGGCAACAGATCAGGACGCCGCCGCAATCAGCGGCGTCATCGTGGCTGCCCTGCGCGAGTCCAATCGCCAGGACTATTCAGCCGCCGTGATTGCGCAGGTGGAGCAGAGTTTTTCCCCGTCGGCGATCCTGTGTTTGCTGGCGCGGCGGCAGGTGTATGTGGCGACCCTCGGTGAAGAGATCATGGCCACGGCGAGCCTCGACCAAGCCACCATCCGCAGCGTATTCGTCGCGCCGACATACCAGGGCCAAGGCGCCGGGCGCGCCTTGATGGCGGCCGTTGAATCAGCCGCCACCTCCCACGGCGTCAGTCGGTTGCGCGTGCCCTCTTCCATCACGGCCGAGGGCTTTTACCGGTCACTGGGCTACTCGACCGTTCGGGATGAATACCACGGCGAGGAACGGACGATCATCATGGAGAAGTCGCTGACGTCTCCGGCCTAGTCACCGACGCCACACCCGCCCTTCTGCGCTGACGACCCAGGGCGAGCGCTCCGCAACAATCTGCACACCGCCGACCCACCGCTCTGCTGGCTCAAGATCGAGCCAGTTCACTTCTCCGCGCAGTACGCGCTCACCCAGCGCGGTCAGTCCGACCAACCGTTTGGGCCATTCACTCCCCGCTTGTTCGTGCAGCAGCGGTTGCGGTGCATCGATGAGAGCCCTGAGCAGTGCGTTGAACATCATGTCGCCCAGATACGGCAGCGGCTCATAGGTCATCATCAAATGACCGAAGACCTTGCCGGCGGGCATCTCGCCTTTCTCCGCGAGAATGCGCAGCGTCAGTCGCTGGGTCAGGCCCAGGCCATCTTCTGCGCCGGGCAGTTCTTGCAGTTGCCTGGCCAGCGCGGGACCGAGCAACGGCAGCGCCGAGTGGTGGTGTGTGGCGAGCTCGGCCCAGCGAGTGGGATCCGCTGCGGTGTAGGCGGCCCATACGTGCCGGGCCAGTGCCAGGGCGTCTTCACCGATGGCGCGCCGCTGGGGCCAGAGCCAGGCGAGCAGGTCCGGGTCCAGTTGGCCGATGCCGATGAATCGCTCGACGCCGGGCACGCGGTTGATCTCGATCAGCTCCAGCCTGCGCGGGACGCAGGGCAAACTCGCCAGCAACCGAACCAGAAACAGCTGATCGTACGCATCGGCCTCGCACCACAGCACCAGTTCACTGTTAGCGTTCAGACGGGCCAACGCCTCACGCTGAATCGCCTGACGCTGCTGAATATCTCGAGCTGACAGCCCAAACGCCTGCTGGGCAAAGACTGCCCTCACCGCCCAGTAGTCGTCGTCAGGCAACGCCGGCACCGGGCCCATGACCATGGGGTCGTCGAACATCTGGAACGCACCCGCGAAACCAGCAACGCGCAGGCTGCGCTCGATGTCATTGCCGCAGCGCCAGTGCTGAACCTGTGCTTCACCCGTCGCCGCGAAATCCGGATGACGGGCGGCAAATGCAACGGCATCGGCATGGGCGATCAATTTGGGCCAACTGGCGAATCCCGCTTCGCGGGCCACCAGCCATTGGGTGTCGGCGAGCCGGTAATCGGGGCCCGGCAGGCCCATCGCGCGCAGTTGCGCCCGGACGTCATCCGCTTGGCTGTTTTTCAGGGCTTTGAGAAGACGTTTTGCGTGCTTGCGCAGCGCAGGTAGATCGAGCAGACCGTGTTGACGGGACGCATTCGTGGCAGGCATGCCAACTCCTTACAGGGCTCGGTCCGCCGACAAGCCGGGAGCTGGAATGAGTGAGTGTGCAACGCTTGCCTTGGGAAACCCCTTCGCGCGGACCGCAGGCGCAGCAGACGCCCGGATAGCGACTTTAGCGGGAAGGTCGGCAGGATGCAAAGGTGGGTGCGGGAATGGTGCTGGAATTACATGGGATCACGCCGTGAGCATTACCTCACGGCGCGTGCGTCCCTCCGGCCACTCCCGTGTTGGCGCGCAGGGGCAAGGACGGGCCTGCAGTTACGTTAAACGAGCGCAGTCTCCGGATGATCCTGAGCCACGCCTACCAGCTCCACCGAAACGGCATCCGCTGCGGCGGATGAGCTGGCCAGCGACGTCGGGGCGTCGGCGAATACCATGGATTTTGAAGGGAGAGCGGCGTTGAAATCCCCGTCCAGAACCAGCTCGAAGCGATGCCCTTGCACGTCGGCGTCCAGGTCTTTCAGGTAGACCCGGGTGTGCTCGGCGTTGGTGGTGAACTTCAAGGTGCCGTCATGGCCGTCGCCAAATCCGGTAAAGCCGAGGCCCGAGACGTCGAGGGTGTCGTGAGCGGCATCGAAGTCGCCTATGCGGTCTGCATGGCTGGCGGTCGCCGTCCGGTAGCTGTCGGACACCGAGGTAAACAGAAACAGATCCGAGCCCGCGCCGCCAAACAGCACGTCGGCATCGGCGCCGCCGATCAGGGTGTCGTTGCCGCTGCCGCCCAGCAATCGGTCATGGCCGGCGCCTCCCCAGATCAAGTCCGCGCCGGATCCGCCGTTGAGGGTGTCTGCCCCATCCTTGCCATTGATCGAGTCGGCCTTGGCCGTTCCGACGATGGCATCGCTGCCATTGCCGCCGTCGATGGCATTCAGCAGGGGGTTTGTCCCGACGTGGTCGCCCGCGCCTTGCAGTGATACGGCGTCCTGCTGCAGATGAGCGAAGGTGTTGCCATACACCGAGGTGCTGCCTGACTGTCCACCCTCCTCTGCCACGCCGAAGGTGCTTTTGTCACCGCCAGTGATGAGGTTGTCGGCGAAGGTGTTGTGGTCAGACGGATGAAGTTTCCCGGAGACGCCGCCGCGGTCGTCGAACGGCTGGATCAGCACTTCCGCGATGCCGGCTTTCTGCGCGTTTTCATGGATCAGATTGCCGCGAACCTCAACGTCCGTGCTGCCGTAGACACGCACGCCGGACGTGCCGTTGTGGTGAATGTCCACGCCGCTGATATCAACGCCATTGGACAGTTTCACCAACACGCCTTCAGCGGCGTTGCCGTATACCTCGCCACCTTCGATGGAGATGTGGTACGGCGAGGGAATGTTTTCGCTGCCGCGCTGGACGACGATGCCACCGCCGCCATTGTCGTGGGAGACGTTGTTCAGCAGCGCCAGATCGTGGGTGGTCGTGACGATGTTGAAACCGTGACGGTCATTGTCGTAAGCCAGGTTATTGCGAAACGTGCTGTCGATCAGGTAGTCGGCAACGAACCCGTCCAGCCCGTTGCCGTGGGACACGCTGTTTTCAATGAGCATGTTCGCCGTGCGTTCGTGGGGGTCGAAGCCGTAGCCCGAACAGTCGCGGATCTCGACGCCGGACAGCGTGACGTTCGAGTCCTGGCCCGGCTGGCCTGGCAGAAAGCCGTTGTACCAGCCATCCACCTTGCCGCTGGTGCCATCGCGGTTGCCGTCGAGGGTGAGGTTGCTGACGCCGAAATCGTGGGTCGCTTCGCCGCTCGCCGAGCGGATGATGCCGGTGACCGCCTGGTCGGTGCCATCGGCCAGCTTGAGCACCGTGTTGCCCATGCCCTCGCCTTTGATGAACACGTTGCTTTTGAGCATCAGGGCGCCGTCGGCAGGCTTTGCGCCTGGGGTCAGGCTCCAGGTGCCGGCAGGAATATAAACATCACCGCCGCCGGCTTTTGCCGCAGCATCGATGGCGGCTTGAATGGCCGCGGTGTCGGACGTATGCCCATCACCGACTGCGCCAAAATCCCGGACATTGAATTGCAGTGTCATAACGTGCTCCGTTTTGAATGAAGAGACGGGGGGCAGTATGGGCATGCTGTGTGAAAGGTGGGCCATCAGACGGGATGGGTGACGAGCGGTGGGGGAATCAATCCGCGGGCAATCGCAGAGTGGGATGGCTTGCGCCTGCCAATGTAGGAGCGTGGCTTGTCCCGCGATCGGCTGCGGAGCAGTCGTGAACCTGACGATCGCGTTTGGACTGACACTACGCAATCGCCCGATTGACTGCCGCTGCGCGCCAGATCGCGGGACAAGCCACGCTCCTACAGGTGGTTTTCAGTCACGCCACTCACCCTTGCTTTATCACGCACTCACTTCCCCACCCTGCTCAAACCGCTGCTGCAGCAAGTGCCGCGCCGCACCCGCATTGACGTAGCTTCCGATCAGTTCGGCCAGCTCGGGCAGCTTGAGCTTTTTGTCATCGCGGCAGAACCTGCTCATCGGCAGCATCAGCAACCGCTTTTTCTTGTTCAGCGCCACATCCGGTGCGAAGAACGAGCGGGAGGTCAGTTCCGGCAGAGGTGCGTCGTCTTCGAGCAGGATCGTCAGCATGACGACATTCCCCACCTGCAGGTTGAAGTCGGCGATGTCGCGAATTGGCAGCGGTGCCTTGAGGTTGGCGAACACAAAATGATCCGGCGTCAGCAGCAGCGCGGTTTTATGCGCGCGCCTGAACAAACGCAACCCAAAGGGCAACATGCACAGCATGATGAACAGAGCGATGCCGGCACCGACGAAGAACGGCTCCGTACCACGTCCCGCAGCACCGGGAAACAGCAAGGGTGCCAAGAGCAGGATCAGCCCCGCCACTGCCAGCAGGCCACTGAAGCCGATCAGAATTTGCCCCCGCAAACGCGCCCCCTCGTACAGGGCCACGTCGCCGGTTACGTTGCCGGCGTGGGTGCGCAACGCCTCAACGATCGCAGCGTCCTGCTGAACGTGATGGCTCAGATAATCCTGGGTCAGGCGACTGCGCAACACCTCGGGCTGAGCGAAATAGCGGTTCATGGCAGCGCAGGCCACTGCAGCATCGAGCGGCCGCGTGCCACTGCGCACGGCGTCGTCGATCGACACGTTGAGAGACGCCACGCGCTCGCCGTTCGAAGGATGGGTATCTGACGGATGCGGCAACTGCGTGGCCATTTCCTCTTCAGGGAGGGTCAGCGGCAGCGCAGCTATCTCATGCAGAAGTGTCGTGGGCAGATCCTGCACGGCGCTCTGCTCGGGGGTGATATTGGTCGCCTGGGCGATATGGGTGGCCAGGCGGTCCTGAAGCATCGGGTCGATGGCGGAAATACGCACCAGCGCCGAAGCGGCCGCCAGATTGCCCGCCAGCTGCGCACCGGCGGCATCGGCTTCCAGCTCACGCACACGGCTCCAGTGCATCACCGCGTGGTCGAAACTTTCCATGAAGTAGGCACCCAGCATGAACGCCGGGTGCAAGGTCGCCCGTTGCAGCCATTCGCTGTCGACCAGGGTCTGCCCGATCACCACCAGGCTGCGCTCGATGCCGTGGTAGATCGGCACGAAGCGCATGCTGAACTCGGTGTCCGCGCCCGCAAAATGCCCCAGCTCGTGACCGATGACGGCGGTGGTCTCGGCTTCATCGAGGATGCCCAGATAGGCCAAAGGCACATGCAGGGTGCGGCCGGTCAGAGTGGTGTTGGCCGGCGCGAGGGCGATGTCGCCGGAAGTGACGTAAAAGCCGGCGGCCATGCCCAACACGATGTGATCGGGCGGCAGTGCACCCAGTTTCAGGGCCAGATCCTTCACGTAAGCCCAGAGCACCGGCGCCTGATCGACGGTGACGGCCTCTCCCATCACGTCCATTGGCGTGGGCTGGAACATGTTGAGCATGACGCGTAGCTGGGTGCCCATCTGCCAGATGGAGTACAGGCAGCCTGCGACGAGGACCATGGCGAAGAACATGAACTTCATTTCGCCGGCGGAGAGTTGCCCGGCGTGCCACACATTCAGCGCCTCGAACGCGACGAGGGCGGCAATGGCTGCCCCCATGACCACCACATGCCCGACCAGAACGAAGGGCAAGAGTCTGGTGACACGGGTGAAGCTGTGCAGCAGTTGCTCACGAGACTGCATGGCCCGTCGGCCCGCCCAGTTCAGAGCGAGCAAGCCGACGCCGCCCATCAAGGCAGCCAGCAAGCCCAGCGTGATCACACCGATTGCCAGCCAGACCATGACGTCGGTCAGCGGCAGCAGCGTGTCCAGCTCGCCCTGCAAATCAGCGACGCGGGACAACGCCTCCTTCACTTCCATTTGCTCGCCGTCGCCGACGTCCACCATCACGGGACGCGAACCGCTTTTGTCGGCAATGGCCTGGAGTTCCGGGCGGGCCCGATCGAGGTCAGCCTGATAACCCGCGTAGGTCAGGCGGTTGTCGGTGCTGCGTTGCAGCTCCCAGACCCCCAGCAGATTCAACGCAAGGGGGAATAAAACCAGTACAGCGATGAGCTTGAGTATTTTCATGTTCATGTGGCGGCCCTTTTCACAGCGCCGCCGAGTGCCTTCCCTGGCGCGCGCCTACTTCCTTGAGCAGAGGTTTGATGCCCCTGCGTGCTTTCCAGAACCGATGCCTGCGCGGCGATGAGCTACGCAAGCATCGGCAAATATCAGCGACCCAGCAATACGGCCTGCATGCGTGTCTGCGCTTCCTGAACCACTTTGGCCTTGGCATTCAGGTCCTGCAGCAGCGTGTTCAATTCAGCCTGTACCTTGGCGTCCGTCACTTGCACCGCCGAGCCATTGATCTGGATCTGCGCCTTGTGAGCGTCAACGTAGTCCGCCACTTTGAGGCCCGATTCGAAGGTGCCGTTGACTTGCGGCATGACGGTCAGGAGTGCATTGGCCGGTACGGTGACGGTGCGATCGTAGGCGCTGTCATACACGGTCTTCAGATCGTCCGGCTGCTTGAGCTGGGCATGGGCTGCGTCGGCTTTCGCCAACTCTTGCTTGAGCTGCGCGATCAGGTCGTTCACACCGGTTTGCACCGTCTTGAGATCATCGCGGCGCTCGATCACGTCGCCCAATGAACGGAACGCGCCTTTCTGCACGAAGCCGTTCAGGGGTTTGGTGCTGGCGTCCATACCACTGTTGAAATCAGTGATCACAGCGTAGTCCCGGGTGTAATCGCCGAAAGACTTCGATTCGTCCGGGGTCAGCTTGGGCACGTGAACGCCCGGCTTGTCGATGATGCGTGTTTGCAGAAACTGCTTGAACGCGGCGCGCTGGTCAGGCTCGCTGCTGCCGCAAGCGGTCAGGAGCAGAGGCAGTGCGAGGGCGAGTAACCAGTGGCGGCTGAATGAGACGGTCATCGTCGGAGAATCTCCAGGGAGTGAATAAACGCGGGCAGTTGGGTCTGCCCAAGGCTGTGAATGTCGACGCCTGGATGCCCGGGGCAGCCCCAGTCATCCATGAGCGAAGACGCGGTGGGTTGAACAGGGTTCAGGCGAACGCCGGCACAGTGGCTGGCCGCCCCCTCACGCTGCTCTCCATGAGCAGCCCAAGGGTACTGAGAAACACATCGAGGCTGAGGATGCCGGTTGCCACGGTCGACAGCACCACCTTGCCCGCCGCATCCCGAATCTCGATTGTCTCGTTCCAGGTGCTGTGATCCATGCTGCGCAGCGTAGACATCGGCACCACGCTGTTCTGAACCAGCACGGCGTCGCGGGAGACCACGATTGGCTGGGTATCTACGTGGAGGAAATCGCCGCCCATGCGCTTGCGCCAGACGTGCGCGGAATTGATGCAATTGAACGTGATGCTGCCACCGTCGTGAAGGGTATCGAGGACCACGGGCTGCCGCGCGTTGAGGTACAGCTCGCGGAAGGTTTCCATGAAGGTGGGAAAGCCTTTCAACGATGGCAGCACCCGGTGAAAGGGTTCGCTGGCAGTACGGCGGAAAGCCAGGTTGGTCATCAACCCGGTGTAAGCCACCTGCCCCGAACTGAACAGATAAACGTCCTGAATCTCGCTGAACGGCACATAGGTTCGGGCGCCACGGGTCGTGTGCGCAATGCCGTCTTCAAACAGCTCATAGCTCGTCTGGCGCTGCCTGTTCTGCCACACATAAAGCCCCAGCACGCCCAACCCGAGGACTGCCAGGAAAGCGCTGGTGGCATAAATCATAAGGTCGGGGCTGGAAAAATTCAGCGTGGTGCCACGAGACGTGGTCAGCTCGACGGGGCCCGCAGCGCTGTGGGGCAACATCGTGCCCAGGTACAAGACGAATCCGGCCAGGCTCAGCAGGACCGCGCCGAAGACCAGCAGAAAAACCAGAAAGCCTTTGCCGTAGCTGAAACTGGCCACGCGCTGGCCAGTGGCAGGTGCCGCCGTTGAGGTTGTTTGCATGGCGACTTTGCATCCCTGTAAAAAGTGTGAATCAGCGCCGTCCAAATTGGCCTGGCGATGGGCTGCCTGGCGCCCTGATAAAAAACGTTGGCGCAGATAAATCCGTCTGTAACCGTGATGCTAGATAGCTTACGCAGAAATAAATTCCCTTTGGATCCCATTATTTTGTAATTTTGCGAAATGTTTCGCAGGCAGTGGGGCGGGTGCATCTGAGGACTTGAACCCCTCGCGCCGATCACTCTCAAATCAGCGCACCCAACCTTCAGGCTCAAGGAAGACAACGCCCATGAAAGACAAGACCCGCACAGGACTTCAGCCATGATTGTCGGGATTGACCTTGGCACCACCAACAGCCTGATCGCGCTCTGGAAAGACGATGCCAGCGTGCTGGTGCCGAACGCGCTGGGCGAGCTGCTCACCCCCTCCGTGGTCGGCCTGGACGACGAGGGTCGGATTCTGGTCGGGCAAGCCGCTCGCGAACGCCTGCACACTCACCCTTCTCTGACCACCGCGTTGTTCAAACGCCACATGGGCAGCGCCCACCAGACGGCCCTCGGCGACCACCTGTTTCGTCCCGAAGAGCTTTCAGCGCTGGTGCTTAGAAGCCTCAAGGAGGACGTCGAGCGCGCCTATGGCGAGACGGTCGTTGAGGCGGTTATCAGTGTCCCCGCCTACTTCAGCGATGCCCAACGCAAAGCCACGCGTATCGCAGGGGAACTGGCCGGCCTCAAGGTCGAGAAGCTGATCAACGAACCCACCGCCGCCGCCCTGGCGTTCGGCTTGCCGCAGCACGGCAAGGAAAGTTCGTTTCTGGTGTTCGACCTGGGGGGCGGGACGTTTGACGTGTCGATCCTTGAGCTCTTCGAGGGGGTCATGGAAGTGCGTGCCAGTGCGGGCGACAACTTCCTCGGTGGCGAAGATTTTGACCGGCTGCTGGCCGAGGCTTTCGTTCGCTCCCAAGCCGAACAGCCAGGCTTTCCCACTCCCGAATCAATCACCCACGCGCTGCACCGCGAGGCCCAACGCCTGCGCATCGCCCTCGGCCAGGCGCGCAGCGGTGAGTTCGTCCTGCGCGTGGACGGCAGGGAGTGGCAGCACACCTTCAGCCAGGAGGACATCGCCGCGCTGTATGCGCCGTTGCTCGAGCGGTTGCGCAATCCGGTCGAGCGCGCCATGCGCGATGCCAGGCTGCAGGTCGGCGATCTGGACGAAATCCTGTTGGTCGGCGGCACCACGCGTATGCCGCTGGTGCGCAAACTGGCGGCGGGCATGTTCGGGCGCTTTCCTTCGATCCAGCTCAACCCGGATGAAGCCGTGGCCCACGGCGCAGCGATACAGGCGGCGCTTAAATCCCGGAACGCGGCCCTGGAAGAAGTGGTGCTGACCGACGTCTGTTCCTACACCTTGGGCATTGAGGTCGCAGAACGGGTCGGCCGGCACCGTGAGTATGGGCACTATCTGCCGATCATCGAGCGCAACACCACCGTACCGGTCAGCCGGGTGAAGACCGTTTACTCTTCCGAAGCGGGACAAACCGGCGTGACGGTGAGCATCTTCCAGGGCGAAAGTCGTCTTGTGCGCGACAACATTCCTCTGGGCGAACTGGAGATTCCCCTTCCGCCGCGCAATGAAGGCAACGTCAGTCTCGACGTGCGCTTCACGTACGACAACAACGGCATTCTTGAATGTCAGGTCACTATTCCCAGCACTGGCGATGCGTTCGCACTGGTGATCGAAAACAACCCCGGCGTGCTCAGCCCTGAAGAAATCGCCGAGCGCCTGCAAGCGCTCGCTGCGCTCAAGGTGCATCCGCGCGATCAGCAGATCAATACGCTGTTGATGGCGCGTCTGGAGCATCTCTATCAAGAGAGCCTGGGAGAACGCCGCGAACTGATCGGTGACTGGGCGAGCCAGTTTCAGCGCGCCCTCGACAGTCAGGACGAGCGCCTCATCCGGCAGACGCGCACGGAGTTGAACGAGCGGCTCAAGCAGCTGGAACATGGCGGGTGGCAATGACCCATGGACACGACGTTCGATTGCTGGAAGATTCTCGATCTCCCCGCCCGCTCCGATGAGCGCAGCGTTAAACGGCAGTACGCCAGACTGCTGAAGGTCACCCGCCCTGATGAAGACCCCGTCGCGTTTCAGCAACTGCGTGAAGCCTACGAACGCGCGTTGCAGCTAGCCCGTGAGGGCCCCGAGGACTGCGCAGACGGGGCAGCGATGAAAGAGACCTTGGCAGCGCCTCTGGTGGCAAGGCCCGCGCCTTTTGCCGGGCCGGTAGTGCGTTCGGCGCACGAACTGGCCGCCGATCTGCTTCAACGCTTTGACGACAACACCGTTGATGACTGCTGGAATGAAGCCATCGCAAAAGGCATCGAAGCGAACTTCGAAGCCTTGCTGTTTGTACGTTGCGTGAACGCGCCGGATGCGCACCCGAACCTGTTGCGATGGGGCCTCGAAACCCGCCAGTGGCTGACACCCTGGCAACAAGTTCGTCCTCGGCACTCCGATCAAGAGCAGCTCGGCCATTTGCTCTCCATGGGCTTGTACCGCAGGCTGGAGCAGCACATGGCGGCCGGCGATGAAACACGCTTCATCGAGTGCCTTGAGCGCCACAGTCGCCAAGGCTGGCTGGGCGATCTGGCCCGTCGTCAAACGCTGCAAAAGCAGGTGCTCGATCTTTTTCTCGAACATAAGAACTGGTCCCCCGCGTTGTTACAGCAGGTTCGGCGGCTGTTCGACTGGGCGGCAGCCGAAGCGGCTGTGCCTATCATCGATGAGCAATGGCACGCCCTGCTCTGGCGCTGCGAAGAGAAGAAATGGCTGGACGAATTGCGTGCGCTCGCACGCCAGGGCGATCAGCATCCCGACCCAGGCGCCACTGCTGCTGCGCTGTTCCTGACCGGTTCATCCGGGGAACGCCTGCAGGCACGCACCGCCACATTCACCGAGGCTGACTGGCAGGCTTGCGAACAATTATCCGAGGACTTCACGAAGCGGTTTCCCGACTGGCCCAAGAGATTTCCGGATCACAATCCATGGTTCTGGAAAGCACTGGTAGGACACGAAAGTCCGCAGCACGTGATGAAGCGAGCCTGCGCCGGCATGACAATCACCCTCGGCCTCGGAATGATGGATCGCCTGCAACCCGACGAGCTTCCCGTCATGGTGATTATGTCGCCGCTCCTGATCCTGCTGGGGGTGCTGGCCGCTTACATGGGCAAATGGCTGTTGGAGCACTGGGTCACGTTCACGGAATCCTTCTACGACATCGATCAACGCGTGAGCGCGTGGTGCGCACGCCACCAACTGACGCGGGATCGGCGTTATCTGGTGATCCGCAACAGCGTGCCGATGTTCGTCGTGGCTTTCACTCTATGGAAATGGCTCGGACTGCTCGGCGTGGTCACGTACGTGATTACTCTCCTGCTCGGCAAACTGCCAACCAGACGCGCGGCGCCGCTGGATCGGCAATACCGGTGGCGACGGCCGTTGCAAGCGATCTACCGGATTGCCGGGCTCAGTCCGCTGCAGTGGCTGTTCGGAGTTGTCATGGTCGTTGTGATCGTTTACGTGCAACAGAACATGCCCGGCACGCTGCTGACCCAAGGTTCCTGAGACCCGGCGATGCGCCGATTAGTCCGGCTGAACGATGCGCTTGGAGGCCTCGGCGGCAAAGCCCGAGGCCCCGTTCCCGGCATAGTCGCCCCACAGGCGCCGCATTGACCTAGAGCCGAATATCCTCCGGCCGTTGAATCAGTGCCTCGATCCGGGTGCCGGTGACCTGCTCTTCATTGGAAAATCCGTCATAGCGCGCCAGCTCGCCAAAACCGATGCCGGTGAGCGCTTCAATCTGCGTAACGCTGCGTCGATACGTCCTCAGTGCGCCAAACATCAGTTCCAGCTTGCCCAGCTCGCGGGTCTGGTCGATGACGTACGCGCTGGCCGAAGGTTTGCCGTCATCGCCGAGGAACGCGACGACTTTCCAGAAGGCTCGGGGAATTTGCACGCCCCGGTACAGCGGGTCGTCACTGCGCAGGACGGGTCCGGTGAAGACCGTGGCTCGCTCTTTCCAGCGGCGAGTGTTTCCCAGGATGAAGTCTTCGAGCTCCAGCCAGGTCTTCTGGTTGAAGGCCGACATCTGCGGCGAGCAGTTGGTGAAATGGAAAGTGTCCTGATTGGCGGTTTGCGCCTCGGCGCCCCAGTTGGGGTCCTGGCGGCGAACCAGATGACCGCGATCCAGCAGGTTGTCGCGGTACAGCTCGTCGCCAATCTGCGCCTCGACCGGCAGGCGACCGTCGTAGGCCCAGGCGTCCTGACTCCGCACAATCTCGACGCTGCTGCCCCCCTCAATGTTCACGCCGACGTACAGCGCGATGCGCCGACTCCGGGACATGCTGACGGAAAAGTGGGTGTAATCCAGACGATTGCCCGGAGTGCCCACGGGAAACACGTCCTCCGCTGATGACGCCGTTGGCCACGGCACGACGAAGTCTCCGAGAAAATCGCCGCTGTAGCCGGACCGGCCTTCCAGCTCCGATGCCGGCGTGACCCGTGCTTGCGGGGTTGAGCGCAGCGCGGTGGCATGGGATGACGGGGCGGCCGTAATGGGCTGAAGATCAGCAAGACGGGGGCGATGGGCCAGGTCCACCTGAGCGTTATGTGTCGGCATCCTGCTTCCTCTTGATTGATGAGGCCCGTTGGCGGGCCCTTTTGATACAACGCACACGATCATGTGCCGCAAAGTGTGAATATCACATGACCCTCGCTGGCTGGACAGCCGCTGGAGCAAATGCGGGTCTCAATCCAGGACCGGCGTTAGCCGGGAAGGCGTCCGGCGCCACACTGCGAAGTTGAGGGTGTTCACGCCGGCCTCTTCCCGGCTGAAGCCGGTCCCACTAACTACAGCCCACGCATCCAGTCGGATTGGCGATGGCCCCTATTGTGGGACCAGCTTTAGCCGGGAAGACGTCAGTGGTTACGCCGCGAATTCAATGTTGGCAAGGCTGGCCTCTTCCTGGCTGAAGCCGGCCCCAATAACTGCAAGTCCACGCATCCAGTCGGATTGGTGATGGCGCCTCATTGTGGGACCGGCTTTAGCCGGGAAGGCGTCCGGTGCCACACCGCGAAGTTGAGGGTGTTCACGCCGGCCTCTTCCCGGCTGAAGCCGGTCCCACTAACAGCACCACGCATCCAGTCGGATTGGCGATGGCTCCTTATTGTGGGACCGGCTTTAGCCGGGAAGGCGTCAGTGGTTACGCCGCGAATTCAATGTTGGCAAGGCTGGCCTCTTCCTGGCTGAAGCCGGCCCCAATAACTGCAAGTCCACGCATCCAGTCGGATTGGCGATGGCGCCTCATTGTGGGACCGGCTTTAGCCGGGAAGGCGTCCGGTGCCACACCGCGAAGTTGAGGGTGTTCACGCCGGCCTCTTCCGGGCTGAAGCCGGCCTACTACACCGCACGCCTTGCAGGTAGAATGCTGCGCTTGCGGGCAGCCATTCTGCCCATCTGCCCGATAAGCGCCTTCCCATGCCTTTCGAACTCACCGTTGAACCCACCACCCTTCTGGTGCTGGCTGTCGTTGCCTTTGCCGCCGGATTCATCGACGCCATCGCAGGCGGCGGCGGGCTGTTGACCACGCCTGCCCTGCTCACTGCCGGCCTGCCGCCGCATCTGGTGTTGGGCACCAACAAGCTCAGCTCGACCTTCGGCTCGGCCACTGCCAGCTACACCTTTTACCGACGCAAGCTGTTTAACCCGGCGCAATGGAAACGCGCGCTGATCGGCACGGCGGTGGGGGCGCTGATCGGTGCGGTGGTCGCGCATTATCTGCCGGCCGAACTGCTGAACCAGATGCTCCCGGTGATCGTGTTCGGCTGCGGGCTGTACCTGCTGTTCGGCGGCACGCCCAAGGCGCCGCTGGACAGCAATGCGCCGATCAAGACCAAATGGCAGTTGCCCCAAGGCCTCGGGCTGGGCTTTTACGACGGCGTGGCCGGTCCCGGCACCGGCGCGTTCTGGACAGTCAGCACGCTGTTGATGTACCCCGTCGATCTGGTGAAAGCCAGCGGCGTCGCCCGCAGCATGAACTTCGTCAGCAACGCCGCCGCGCTGATGATCTTTGCCATCAACGGGTCTGTGGACTGGGTCATTGGTCTGTCGATGGGCCTGGCGCTGATGGTCGGCGCCTTTCTGGGCGCCAGAACCGCGATCAAGGGCGGCGCCAAGTTCATCCGCCCTGTCTTCATCACCGTGGTGCTGGGCTTAACCGTCCGCCTGGCCTGGCAGCACTGGTTCAACTGAGCCTGAGCGCCGGGCCAGATACAGGTCGATCAGGTAGCGCGCAATCGAGCGACTGGCCGGCAACGGCGGCAGGTCATGGATGCTGAACCACTGGGCGTCTTCTATTTCGTCTGCCTGGGGGACGATGTCGCCCCTGTCGTATTCCGCATGGAAGCCGAGCATCATCGAGTGCGGGAACGGCCAGCACTGGCTGCCCATGTACTGGATGTTCTTGACCGTCACCTGAACCTCTTCCATCACCTCGCGCCGTACGCAGTCCTCGGCCGACTCACCCGGCTCGGCGAACCCGGCCAGCGTGCTGTAGACCCCCGACACAAAACGCGGCGAGCGCGCCAGCAGCACTTCATCGCCACGGGTGATCAGCACGATCATGCTCGGCGAGATCCGCGGATAAGCGCGCAGATTGCAGTGCGGGCAATACATCGCCCGCTCGCCCGGCACTTGCTGTGCCGGTTGACCGCAACTGCCACAAAAACGGTGTTCACGGGCCCAGGTGCTGATCTGCGCCGCGTAGCCAAGCATCTGGAACACATCAGCGTCGTCGGCGAGCATGAACTGGCGCAGGGTCTGCCACTGCGAGCCCTCTAAATCCAGGGCCGGACCCACCTCCTGCGAATCCCGAAGGGTCTGTACGTACACCGGCTCGCCATCGAAATGGCCAATGCCGTGCTCGTGCATCAAGGGCAGGTCCTGCCGCTTCAGCCATTCGCGCGGGAACAGCACGCCGTTACTGTCCTTCAAAAAGCCCTGGTCACTCTGAACCACAGCCCAACCGCCGGGTGCCTGGACATCAAGTACGGCGGTGGTCCAACGCTTCGGGCGCGTCATGCCTCAACTCCTCTGATCACCGAGCTGCCCGTCCCCAGCTCGATAGAGAGCTCAGAAGCGGCAGGCGGTCATGCATTCAAATAGGTCAATCAATTGTCGAAGACCGGCTTCTGTTTGCTCATGTGAGCCACCATCGCCAGCTTCAGGTCGGCCGATTGCAACATGGCAGCGTTCCAGGTGGCAATGTATTCGAGGCCGTCGTCCACGCTGTGATCGCGCATGTAGCCGATCATCCGCTTGCTGCCACTGATGGCGATGGGGGACTTGCCGGCGATGTCCCGGGCGATGGCGAACACGCCTTCGAGCAACTGCGGCAGGTCGCTGAACGTGCGGTTGACCAAGCCAATGCGCAGCGCTTCTTCGGCGCCGACGTTGCGGCCGGTGTAGGCCATTTCGCGCATCATGCCGTCCCCGATCAATCGCGGCAGGCGCTGCAAAGTGCCGACATCCGCCGCCATGCCCATGTCGATTTCACGAATGGAAAACAGCGCATCGTCCGCCGCGTAGCGCATGTCACAGGCACTGATCAGATCGATGGCGCCGCCGATGCAATAGCCCTGAATGGCGGCGAGCACCGGTTTGCTGCAACGGTCGACTACGCTAAAGGATTCCTGCATCTGCAGAATCTTGCGGCGCAGCAGGCGAGCGTTGCGGCCCACGTCCTTGCCCAGCTCGCTGGCCACCGAGGCGAGCAGCGTCAGGTCGATGCCGGAAGAGAAGTGTTTGCCCGCGCCACTGAGCACCACCACGCGGACGTCGTCGGTGTCGTCGACCCAGCGGAAAATCTCGATGATCTCCTGCCAGAACGCGGCGTTCATCGCGTTGATTTTCTCCGGACGATTGATTTGCACGTGGGCAATGTGGTCGGCCAGTTCGACCTTGAACGCACTGTAGTCAGACACGGCTTCAGATCCTTTTATGGGCCATATGGGGGTTTATTCCTTGACGCCGAATCATAGCAAGTCAATCTGTGCGCCCGCAGGCCACGGTTGCGCCATTTGCCGGACCTCGAATCTGCTGCCCCCCGTCTCGCAAAGCCGTCGGTCGGCCCGCAATAAACTGAACGCTCCCAGCCGGTAACGGTCCAGAGTGATGGCTGCATGTAACCGGGGTTCCCGGCCATGTCTGCCTGGGTAGCCGGCCTGTTCCGGCGCCCGACCTTTTCTCAGGTCGCAAGAGGGCGATTCTTGACTACATCAAAAGCGGCAACCGGTATCGTGGGCCTGGATGACATCCTTGCGGGTGGCCTTTCGCGCAGTCACGTGTTTCTCCTGGAAGGAGAGCCCGGCACCGGCAAAACCACCGTCGCGCTGCAGTTTCTGCTGGCAGGCGCAGCGGCGGGCGAACGTGGTCTGTACATCACGCTGTCTGAAACCGAGCGCGAATTGCGCGACGGCGCCCGCTCCCACGGCTGGGAGCTGGACGAAAACATCTCGGTGTTCGAACTGACACCCCCTGAAGATTTGTTGAACGCTGCTCATCAGCAGAGTTTGCTGTATTCCTCGGACCTTGAACTGGGCGAGGCGACTAAGCAGATTTTCGAAATTGTCGAGCAGGTCAAACCTTCGCGGGTGATCATCGACAGCCTCTCGGAAATCCGCCTGCTGGCGCAAAGCTCGTTGCGTTATCGCCGGCAGATCCTGGCGATCAAGCATTACTTCGCGCGCTACGACACTACCGTCGTACTGCTCGACGACCTCACCACCGAATCCCTGGACAAAACCGTCCACAGCGTTGCCCACGGCGTGATCCGCCTCGAAGGCCAGACGCCGACCTACGGCGCCGAACGTCGACGCCTGCGGGTGGTGAAGTATCGCGGTCAGAAGTACCGCGGCGGCTATCATGACTTCAACATCATGGACGACGGCATTCAGGTGTTTCCTCGCCTGGTGGCGGCCGAGCACCGTACCGGGTACGTCAGCCGCCAGCTCAGCAGCGGCATCAAGGAAGTCGACGCCCTGCTCGGTGGCGGGCTGGATACCGGTTCCAGCACTGTGATTCTGGGGCCTGCGGGCACCGGCAAATCGTTGATCGCGTTGAAGTTCGCCGCTGCGGCGGTGGAGCGCGGCGAGAAGGCGGCGCTGTTTATCTTTGATGAAGAACTCGGGCTGCTGTACAGCCGGATGAGCAAACTGGGCATTGATCTTCGCGCACTTGAGGAGACTGGCAATCTGCTTATCCAGCAAGTCGATGCCGCTGAATTGTCCCCCGGTGAGTTTGCCCACCGCGTTCGCCGCTGCGTCGACGAACTGGGCATCCAGACCGTCGTGATCGACAGCCTCAACGGCTACCAGGCCGCGATGCCTGAAGAGAACGCGCTGGTCCTGCACGTGCACGAATTGCTGCTCTACCTCAATCGTCATGGCGCCTCCACGTTCATGACCGTTGCCCAGCACGGTCTGGTCGGCGACATGCAGACCCCGGTGGACATCACCTACCTCGCCGACTCAGTGATCCTGCTGCGTTATTTCGAGGCGCTGGGTCAGGTCCGTCGGGCCATTTCTGTCATCAAAAAACGCACAGGCACCCATGAGTCAACTATTCGTGAATACCGCATCAGTTCGTCCGGCATGACCATCGGCGAACCGCTGGAAGCCTTTCAGGGCGTACTGCGTGGCATCCCTCAATATCTCGGTGATAATAATCCGCTGCTGCGGGACACCGACGCGTGAGCACTCCGGGACAGTTATCGGAACGGGCCATTATCCTGGCCCCTCTCGGACGCGACAGCCTGATCGCGTCGACCATGCTGCAGGAAGCCGGCTACCCGGCGATCATCACCCCCGACCTGGGGCAGCTGTGCAATGAGCTGATGTCCGGTGCCGGTCTGGCGATCATCGCCGATGAGGCCTTGCGCGGCGCTGACATCAACCCGCTGCTCAGCTTGCTGGCCAATCAGCCGGCCTGGTCGGACTTCCCCATCGTGTTGCTGACCCATCACGGCGGCCCCAAACAGAACCCTTCAGCCCACCTGGGCAAGATGCTCGGCAACGTCACGTTTCTAGAGCGGCCGTTCCACCCGGCCACGCTCATCAGCCTGGTGAGCACCGCCGTGCGCGGGCGCCGACGACAGTACGAAGCCCGCAGCCGCCTCGAGGAATTGCAGGAAAGCGAGCAGCGCCTGCAACATGCGCTCAAAGCCGGGCGACTGGGTTCCTGGCAGCTGGACACCCAGTTCCTCGGCCTCGATTGCTCGGACATCACCAAAGCGCACTTTGGCCGGGACGAGCGCGACACGCTCTCGTACCACGACTGGCTGGGTGCGGTGCATGCTGAAGACCAGCCCCGCATGCAGTCGATGTTGCAGCAAACGCTGGACAGCGGCGCCGATTTCATCATCGAGTTTCGCAACGTCTGGCCGGACGGCTCGGTGCATTGGGTCGATATTCGGGCCCGGGCGATCCGCGCGCGCGATGGCCGCGTCACCCTGCTGTCCGGCGTGACCTCGGACATCACCGAGCGCAAGCTGGCCGAACAGCAGCTGCGCCAGCTCAACGAAACCCTGGAGCAGCAAGTCGAGGAACGCACCTCCCAGCTGCGCCACAATGAAGAAGTCCTGCGTCAGTCGCAGAAGATGGAAGCAGTGGGCCAGCTCACCGGGGGTATCGCCCACGATTTCAACAACATGCTGACCGGTATCATCGGCAGCCTCGAACTGCTGAGACGACGCATCGCTCGGGGCCGCACCG
The DNA here is from genome assembly GCF_900111735.1 of Pseudomonas graminis. Taxonomy (GTDB): domain Bacteria; phylum Pseudomonadota; class Gammaproteobacteria; order Pseudomonadales; family Pseudomonadaceae; genus Aquipseudomonas; species Aquipseudomonas graminis. Next base: position 31,751 of record NZ_FOHW01000004.1, read on the forward strand.
ACGACCTGGATGGCCTGATTGACCTGGGCGTTACCTCGGCCAATCGCGCCGCCGCCCTGACCCACCGTTTGCTGGCGTTCTCGCGGCGCCAGTCGCTGGACGCCAAGCCGGTCTTGATGAATGACCTTGTCAACTCCATGGGCGAACTGCTGAACCGCAGCGTCAACGAGAGCATCCGTCTCGACATGTGCCTGGACCCGGAATTGTGGACCGCCGAGGCCGACCCGAACCAGCTCGAAAGCGCCCTGCTCAACCTGGTGCTCAACGCTCGCGACGCCATGCCCGATGGCGGCATGCTGATGATCGAGACCTTCAACCGCAGCCTGGACCGCGATTTCACCAACGCTTACGAGAATCTCCTGCCGGGTGACTACGTGGTGCTCAGCGTGCGCGACACGGGCTGCGGAATGCCGGAAACCGTCATTAGCCGGGCATTCGATCCGTTTTTCACCACCAAGCCGATCGGCCAGGGTACCGGTCTCGGTTTGTCCATGATCTACGGCTTCGTCAAGCAATCCCACGGGCACGTCGCCATCGAGAGCCAGGTTGGCGACGGCACAACCGTCCAGCTGTTTCTCCCGCGTTACCACGGGGCGGCGCAGCAAGATGACCCCGCCCTGCCCAACGACACGGCCCAGGCCCGTGAAGGCGAAACCATTCTATTGGTTGAAGACGATCCGGCCGTGCGCGCACTGGTCAGCCAGGTGCTGAGCGAACTGGGTTACGCGTACGTGGAAGCGGGTGATGCCGCCGGGGCGATTCCGATCCTGGAATCGGGCCAGCGCATTGACCTGATGATCAGCGACGTCGGCCTGCCGGGCATGAATGGGCGTCAGCTGGCCGACATTGGTCGGCAGTTGCGCTCGGATCTGAAAGTGCTGTTCATCACCGGCTACGCGGAAAACGCCAGCGCCCGCTCGGGGTTCCTTGAAGAAGGTATGCAGATGATCACCAAACCGTTTGCCTTTGACCAATTGACGGCCAAGGTGCGGGAGATGATCGAGGGCTGAGGCAGGCGCTGCAGACACAAAAGCCGGCGATTGCCGGCTTTGTTGTTTTTGTTGCTCAGGGTGGAGGAAATCAGTTGAGCAGGGTTTGAATCTGCGAGTGCAGCGTTTCCATGGTGAACGGCTTGGCGAGAATCGGCGCCTTTTTGGTGATCGGGCTGCCGCAGTCAACGATCTCTGCCGGGTAGCCACTGATGAAGATGACCTTGAGCTCCGGTCGCAGCTTGACGGCGGGCTCGGCGATCATCACGCCAGACACCCCGCCGGGGAGGCGGTAATCGGTGATCATCAAATCGAGGTGGGGTTTGGTGGCAAGAATTTCGAATGCCTGCTCCCCGTTCTCCGCCTGCAACACCCGATAGCCTTCGCCCGACAGGTAATCGGACAGCAGCATCAGAATGAGCGGCTCGTCTTCGACGATGAGTACGACATTTTCTGCATCAGAGCTCATTTGAACGCCTTTGATCTTATAGATAGCTGCCATTACGACCATGGCCCGCGCTGGAGGTTGCGCAGGTTGATGAGTTATTTGATTGATCACCGGATGGGTCGGCCTAACGGCCTCCTGTTTCGCCTTCGGCGAGTTACTTGGAAAAGCACCCCAAGTAACCAAGGGTGCCTGCTCCTGGTTGGGCCCGACTTCGTCGGGTTCCCTCACTCCGACGACGCTCCGTGGGCCCGCGCCGAACGGACATCCATGTCCTGACGGCGCTCTCGCGGCATCCATGCCGCTCGGCCCACTGCGCGTCGTCTGCGTTCGGCCTGCACCCAAGTCGCGTTTTGTGGTGTATGGACTACCGCGTAGAAGATCAACAGCAAAAGCAAAAGCAAAAGCAAAAGCAAAACCAGTAGCTTCCCGGCTGAAGCCGGTCCTACGGGGTGCGCGGTGTGTCAGTGGATCGTTCCCACTGGGTGAACGCGATTTCACCGTAGGAGCCGGCTTGATGATCGTTCCCACGCTCCGCGTGGGAATGCATCCCGTGACGCTCCGCGTCACCTCCCCAGGCCTGAGTGCGTGTCGCCTTCGTGACGCGGAGCGTCCGGGGGCGGCGTTACCACGCAGAGCGTGGGAACGATCAGAACAGCACGGCACCGCATACACCCAGTAGGACCGGCTTTAGCCGGGAAGCCTTTGATCTGCTCTGCTTTGCTTTTGATCTTCGTACGAAAAAAGTCCAGACGACACAAATCGCGACTTGGGTGCAGGCTGAACGCAGGTCTCGCGCAGTGGGCCGAGCCGCATGGATGCGGCGAGAGCGCCGTCAGGACATGGATGTCCGTTCGGCGCGGGCCCACGGAGCGGGACCGGAGTGAAGGTACTCCGACGAAGGAGGAGCCCAACCAGGAGCACAAGCCCTTGGTTACTTGGGGCTTTATCAAGTAACTCGCCGAAGGCGAAACAGTCTGCCCCCAGGCAGACGCTTTTGATGTTGGCGTAACAAGCATCGCCGCCAATCAGAGCGGCAGCGATACCCGAAACATCGACCCCGCCCCTTCCTCGCTCTCGACACTGATCCGCCCGCCATGAGCGGCCACGATCTGGTCAGAAATAAACAGCCCGAGGCCAAGCCCCGCCACCGCATGACTCGCCGCAACCCGCTCGAACTGCTGGAAAATGCGCTTCTGGTTTTCCGCGCTGATCCCGATCCCGTGATCGCGCACCTCCACCCGCGCCTCGCCAGCCTCGCTGTACACCCGCAACTCGATCGGCTTGTGCGCGCCGTAGCGCAAAGCATTGGTCAACAGATTCGCCACCACCTGCTCGATACGAAACTCATCCCACACACCAATCACTGGCGTCTTCGCCTGCAACGTCACCGCGCTGCCGGCGGCGGCGATCTGCGCGGAATAGCTTTCCACCAGATTGACCACCAACTCCGACAAATCAAAAGGGCTGGTACGGATCGACAGCTTGCCGGTCCGGATCCGCGACACATCGAGCATGTCCTCGATCAGCCGGATCAGGCTCTGAATCTGCCGCTCATCGCGGTCGACCATGGCCCTGAGTTTTTCCATGGTGAACGCCGAAGCGTTGTCCTTGGCCAAATGCAGCTTGCGCAGCTGTGTTTCGAGAATCAGGCCATTGAGCGGCGTGCGCACCTCGTGGGAGACGATCGACATGAAGTCATCGCGCATGCGGATCGCACGCTCCAGCTCGCTCTGGGTCGACTTCAGCTCCTGCATCAGGGCTTCCTGTTCCGCGCGGCTGCGTTCGAGCTCATCGAGTTGCTGCTTCAGGACCTTGCGCTGGCGATACAGGTCGACGAACACGTTGACCTTGCTCTTCACCGCATGAATATCGAGGGGCTTGTGCAGGAAATCCACGGCACCGCTTTCATAACCCTTGAACGCGTAATTGAGCTCTCGCCCGGCCGCACTGACGAACACAATCGGGATGTTCTTGGTCTTCTCGGTACCGCGCATCAGCTCGGCGAGTTCGAAGCCGTTCATCCCTGGCATCTGCACGTCGAGAATCGCCATCGCAAACTCGTGTTCGAGCAGCAACGACAACGCCTCATCCGCAGACAACGCCTTGAACACCTGACGGTCCTCACGCTTGATCAACGCTTCAAGCGCGAGCAGGTTCTCCGGCAGATCATCCACGATCAGCAGTTTGGCTTTGATTTCACTCAGCATGCAATTCGTTCCAGCTCGACAAGCAAGGACCCGATGTCGGGCAAAGGCAATAGAAAATCCGGCGTGTGAAGGGCAAGCGCCGCTTCGGGCATGGCCCGCGCGAGCGCCTGGGCCGGGTCCTGGACCACGGTGAGACCACCGTACTCCTTGATTCGAGCAATGCCGCGCGCGCCATCGCTGTTTGCACCGGTCAGCAACACCCCAGCCAAGCGTTTGCCATAGGCGTCGGCCGCCGATTCGAACAGGATGTCGATGCTCGGACGCGAATGATGCACGCGCTCCTCCTGACTCAGCGACAGGCTGAAATCGTTCTCGATCGACAGGTGATACCCGGGCGCGGCGAAGTACAGCGTGCCAGGCTCGATGGTCTCTTTATCGTCCGCTTCCTTGACCGGTATCGCCAGGTTGACGGCAAAGACCTCGGCCAGCTGACTGCGGCGCTGTTCCGGCACGTGCAGCACCGCCAGGATGGGCAGCCGATAGCGCTTGGGCAGCGTACGGAAAATTTTCAGCAGCGCTTCGACACCACCGGCGGACGCGCCGACCACAATCGCGTCCACCGCCGGCAACGCGGGCTGCTCCGGGGTGCTGCCGGGAAAAGACGTTCTCATGATTTGCGGTAGATCCGCTCGAGTTTGACCAAGGGGTCGAACTTGTTCTTGTACCCCGAGAAGTCCAGGGTTTCCTTGCTGCCGAGCACGAGAAAGCCGCGGTGGCACAGGGATTCGTGAAACAAGCCGAATGCGCGGTCCTGCAACTTCTTGTTGAAATAGATAAGCACGTTGCGGCAGGAGATCAACTGAGTCTCGGAGAACACGCTGTCCGTTGCCAGACTGTGATCGGCGAAGGTGACGTTCTCGCGCAGGGTCTTGTCGAAAATCGCGTAATCGTAGGCGGCCGTGTAGTACTCCGAAAACAGCCGCTTGCCGCCGGCCTTCAGGTAGTTCTCGTTATAGCCACGCATGTTCTCCATCGAAAAGATGCCTTGCTTGGCCTTTTCCAGGGAACGGGGATTGATGTCGGTGGCGTAGATGATGGTGCGCTCAAGCAGCCCTTCCTCGCGCAGCAGGATCGCCATCGAGTAAACCTCTTCGCCCGTGCTGCACCCGGCAATCCAGATTTTCACCGACGGGTAGGTCTTGAGCAGCGGCACGACTTCTTCGCGGATCGTCAGGAAGTGCGTCGGGTCGCGGAACATCTCGCTGACCGGGATCGTCAGGAATTGCAGCAGCTGCATGAACGCCGAAGGGTCATGCAGCACCCGCTCCTGCAACGCCGAAATGGTCTTCAGTTCAAACTGACGCAACGCATGGGCGACCCGTCGTTTCACCGACGCCCCCGAGTAATCGCGAAAATCGTAGCTGTACTTCAAGTAGATGGCTTCGATCAGCAAGCGCAACTCGATATCAGCGTCTCGTTCTTGGGGCATCGGCAACACTCTGGATCGGGCTAAAAGGCGGTCAATTGATCCGGTTCATTCAGATACGTTCCATCTTCGGCAGCCACACGCGAATCAGCGAGAACAGCCGGTCCAGGTCAATCGGCTTGGCCAGGTAGTCGTTGGAACCGGCCTGCAGACAGCGATCCTGATCGTCCTTCATCGCTTTAGCCGTCACGGCAATGATCGGCAGCTTGCGCCAGCGCGGGTTCTTGCGGATCTCGATGGTGGCTTCGTAGCCGTCCATTTCCGGCATCATCACGTCCATCAGCACCAGATCGATGTCCTCGACGGTGTTGAGCTTCTCGATCGCTTCCAGGCCATTACGCCCCACCTCAACGATGGCGCCTTTGTGCTCCAGCGCGCTGGTCAGGGCGAAGATGTTGCGCACGTCGTCGTCGACCACCAGGATCTTGCGCCCTTCGAACACCCGGTCGCGACTGCGCGCGGTCTTGAGCATCTTCTGGCGCTCGTTCGACAGCTGCGACTCGACCTTGTGCAGGAACAGCGTGACCTCATCGAGCAGGCGTTCCGGAGAGCGCGCGCCCTTGATGATGATGGTGCGCGAGTACTTGAGCAGCTCGGCTTCTTCGTCACGGGTCAGGTTGCGCCCGGTGTAGACGATGACCGGCGGGAACGCGCAGATCTCGTCGATGGACATGCGTTTGAGCAGCTCGTTGCCGAGCATGTCCGGCAGTTTCAGGTCGATGATCATGCAGTCGTAGGCATTGTCGCGCAGCAGATCAAGGGCATCCTGAGCGAAGCCGACGGCGGTGATCTCGATGTCGTCGTCACCGATCAGCCGCGCGATGCTGTCACGCTGCAAGGCGTCGTCTTCGACCAGCAGGATGCGCTTGACCTTCTGCGTGAGTTTGGCCTCCAGCCGGGCGAACACGTCCTTGAGCTCTTCGCGGGTGGTCGGCTTGACGGCGTAGCCGATGGCGCCCATTTGCAGCGCGGCTTCCTGACGGTCTTCGACGGAAATCACGTGCACCGGGATGTGCCGGGTGCTCGGCAGCTCTTTCAGACGTTGCAGCACGGTCAGACCGGAATGGTCCGGCAGGCGCATATCCAGCAGGACGGCATCCGGGATAAACGAAGAGGCCAGGTCGAAGCCTTCGTCAGCGGCGTGGGCCACCAGGCAGTTGTAGCCCAGTTCGTGGGCCAGGTCGTAGAGGATGTGGGCAAAGCGCACTTCGTCTTCGATCACCAGAATGCAGCGGTTGCTGAACGGCGCCTTGTCGCGGTCGTCAGCGAAGCGCGGAATAGGCGCTACGGGCGGCGCAGCCTTGGCGGCGACTGGCGCTGGCGGCGTGATGCGGGCTGCTACGGGCGCAGGCTGCACGGCAACCACCGGGTCGTCGGCGTACTGGGAAGGCTCGACTTCGACGTACTCTTCCGGCAGAACCAGGGTGAAGATACTGCCCTGCCCCGGCGCGCTGGTCACGCTGATCGAACCGCCGAGCAGGCGCGCCAGATCGCGGGAGATCGACAGCCCGAGACCCGTGCCGCCGTAACGGCGATTGGTGGTGCCATCGGCCTGACGGAACGCTTCGAAAATGCTCTCTTGCTGCTCTTGCGCGATGCCGATTCCGGAGTCGCGCACGGTGAAGGCCACGCCTTCGCCGGGCTGACGGGAAACCGTCAGGCTGACGGTGCCGCTTTCGGTGAACTTGACGGCGTTGGACAGCAGGTTCTTGAGGATCTGCTCCAGGCGCTGGCGATCGGTGTACAGCGACACAGGCGTGCCGGATTGAATCTCCACCGAGAATTCCAGCTTCTTTTCGGACGCCAGCGGCTGGAAAGTCATGCGCAGGCCTTCAACCAAACGGCTGACGCTGCTGTTTTCCGGTCGCATGTCGAGCTTGCCGGCTTCGACTTTGGAGATGTCCAGGATGTCATTGATCAGGTTGAGCAAGTCATTGCCGGCCGAATAGATCGATTCAGCGAACTTGACCTGTTCTTCGGAGAGGTTGTCCTGCGGGTTTTCCGCCAGCAGCTTGGCCAGAATCAACGAGCTGTTCAGCGGCGTGCGCAGCTCGTGGGACATGTTGGCAAGGAACTCGGATTTGTACTTGCTGGAGCGTTGCAGTTCGTCGGCGCGGGCTTCCAGCTCAATCTGCGCGATGTGCAGTTCTTCGTTATTACGGTCCAGTGCATCACGCTGATCAGCCAGCGCCTTGCCCTGCTCGGCCAACTGCTCGTTGGTCTGCTCAAGCTCCGCCTGCTGGGTTTCCAGGTACGCCTGGGACTCCTTGAGAATCCTGGACTGCTCCTCCAGTTCTTCGTTGGCGGTGCGCAGTTCTTCCTGCTGCACCTGAAGCTCTTCGTTGAGCTGCTGGGTTTCGGCGAGCACTTCCTGCAAGCGTTGACGGTAGCGCGCCGCCTCGATGGACGTGCCGACGTTCTCGGCTACCAGTTCAAGAAACTCCAGGTCGCGGGGCGTCAGCTCGCGGAGGAAGCCCAGTTCGATCACGCCGTTGACGTGGTCATCATTGCTGGTGGGCACCACCACAACGCTGCGCGGTGAGCCCTCGCCCAATCCGGAAGTGACCTTGAAGTAGTCTTGCGGGACGTTATCCAGCGTGATGATCTGATCCTGCTCGGCCGCCTTGCCGACCACGCCTTCACCGCTGTAGATCGACTGCTCGTGCTGCTCCTGCTCGCGGGAGAAACCATAGGAAGCCACGCGCACCAGACCGCCGTGCTCCTGACGCACGTACACCGCGGCCACCACCGCGCCCAGGTATTGGGCGAAGAAGTGCAGCACATTACGGCCCAGCAAGTTGAGGGTGAGCTGGCCAATGACCTGTTCGGCCAGTTCACTCTGACCGTTGCGCAGCCAGGCGACGTGGGACAAGCGCTCAGCGTCCAGCTGTTGCGCCCTGAGGTTCGCGGCGTAGGTGTTGGAAAGCGTGGTCATGTCCCGACGCCCGACCCAGGCGAGAATCCCGCTGACGATCAGAATGAAAGCGACGTACAGCGAGACCGACATCACCGTGGTGTGGGTTACGTCGGTGTTGCGTGTCAGCCGCAACTGATGCTCGACGTTTGCCGCCTGTTCGTATTGGTCACGCATCTCGTCGGCCAGGCGCTTGCCGCGACGGTCCTTGATCGGTGTCTGATAGTCGCCACCGGTGCGCCGCAGGTTAATCATCTCCTGGGCAAAGTCGTTCCATGATGACTGCAGCGCCGCCAGTCGCTTGAAGCGGTCGACCTGCTCGGGGTTATCGACGACCAGTTCTTCAAGGCCTCGGAGTTCGCTCATGATGGCCGGCTTGGCCACTTCGTAGGGATCGAGGAAACGCTCATCGCCGGTCAGCAGGAAGCCGCGCATCCCGGTTTCCATGTCCACCGAGAGCTTGAGCGAGCGATTCAGATTGTTGATGACCCGATCGGTGTGTTCGACCCACTGAATGGCCGACAACAGGTAGGAGATCAGAATGACGAAGAAGGCCGCACTCAGCACGCCGACGGCCAAAGGTAAACTGACGTTGCGGCTTAACAGTTTGCGGAAACGTTGCTCGTCGACTGCAGAGTTGGTGATCATCACAAGGGCTCAGGCGGACTCGTCTAAACGACGGAGTTTGCCGCAAACCTCGGCAACAACTCCAGCAGATGACGTAGAAGATTGAATTTTCTGACATTAGATAGGGAACAATCAGGCCCGAACTGTACATTTGAGTGCAACCAAAAAGCCACTACACTCAATTGAATCATGTTGTTGCCGCTCAGAACTTGGCACAATTGCGCCCCCCGGCGAAACGCTGAAAACCAACGCCGTGCGATGCGCTCCCTGCCCAATTAAGGAACTTGCCATGTCCGATTCATCCCGCACGATTCTGGTGGTCGAAGATGACAACATCGTCAGGATGTTGATTGTCGACGTCCTCGAGGAGCTTGAGTACGCCGTGCTGGAAGCCGCCGACGCCCGCGAGGCCCTCGCGGTTCTGCACAACGCCGACCAGACCATCGACCTGATGATGACCGACCTGGGCCTGCCCGACATGAACGGCAAAGATCTCGCCGTAAAGGCGCGTGAGATCCGCCAGGACATTCCGGTGCTGTTTGCCAGTGGCTACGCGGACTCCGTTGATGTCCCAGAGGGCATGCACAATATCGGCAAGCCGTTTTCCATCGACCAGCTGCGCGACAAGGTAAACAGCATTCTTGGCAACTGAGCACCTGGCGCAGCGATCCCCGATCCATGTGCTGATCATTGGCTACGTCTGGCCCGAACCGCAGTCGTCTGCGGCCAGCGGCCATGTCATGCAATTGATCGACTGTTTTCTCGAACAGGGCTGGCAAATCACCTTCGCCAGCGCCGCCACAGAAGGCGAACACAAGGCCGACCTGACCGCACTGGGTATCACGGAAGTCGCCATTGCCCTCAACCACAGCAGCTTTGATGCCTTCATCGGAGAACTGCAGCCCGACGTAGTGTTGTTCGACCAGTTTCTGATGGAAGAGCAGTTCGGCTGGCGGGTGGAAAAACACTGCCCGAACGCCCTTCGCCTGCTTGAGACGTCCGACCTGCAGAGCCTGCGCCATGCCCGTCATCAGGCGGTCAAGGACCGGCTCGACGGCAAACCTGATGCTGACCTGACTGCGTATTTTCAGACGCCTCGGGATCAGCTGTTCACCCGGATGGCGACCACTGACCTCGCCCAACGCGAGATCGCCGCGATCCACCGCAGTGACCTGAGCCTGATGGTCTCCGACGTCGAAATCGACCTGCTGACCGAGGCGTTTTCAGTGCCCCGTGCTCAGCTCCATTGGGTACCGCTGCTGGTCCGAGAGCCAAGCGAGTCGCCCCATAGCCCGCGTGACTTCGACGACCGGGCGCACTTCATCACCATCGGCAACTTCCGCCACGCCCCGAACTGGGATGCAGTGCTGTGGCTGAAGAACACGGTCTGGCCGCTGATTCGCGCGCAACTGCCCGCAGCTCAGGTTCATGTGTATGGCGCGTATACGCCGCCCAAGGCAGCAGCGCTGCATAACGCTACCCAAGGGTTTCACATCATGAACTGGGCCGAAGATGCGCTGGCGGTGATGGGTGTTGCGCGGGTTTCTCTCGCGCCGTTGCGATTCGGCGCGGGGATCAAGGGCAAGATCATTGATGCCATGGTCTGCGGCACGCCAACCGTGACCACGCCCATCGGCGCCGAGGCCATGCACGGCGAACTGGCGTTTCCCGGCGCCGTGGCCTGCGATGCGCAAGGGCTGGCGGACGCGGCAGTCAGTCTTTACACCGATCGTTCGCGCTGGCAACAGGCGCAACGGGACGGCTGGGAACTACTGCCGGCGCGCTTTGGCCATGACCGCCATTGTGCCGTGCTGGTCGAACGCATCCTTGCGCTGCGGGACACGCTGCAGGCCCATCGCGCGGCCAACTTCACCGGTGCCATGCTTCGCCATCATCAGCACAAGAGCACGCAGTACATGTCGCAGTGGATCGAAGCCAAGAACAAAAACACCTGAGGCGTTTTGTCTAGCGGACGGCGCGGCGCAGCAGGTAGGTGTCCATGATCCAGCCCTTCTGCGCCCGTGCTGTTTCACGCGCCTGACGTATTTGCGCGCTGACGTTGTGCAGCGGGCCTGAAATGAGTATCTCGTCAGGGGTGCCCAGATAGGCGCCCCAATAGATGTGCAAATCCTGATCGACGAACCGCTCGAAGGTGCAATGGGCGTCGAGCATCACCACGCTGTTGCTGATCTGCTCGCCCTGCTCCGCTGCAAGCTCACGACCGGTGGTGATGTTGATGGGCTCGCCAATGCGGTTCAAGCCGATGCGGTGCCCGGCGGCCAGCGCCTGCACGCTGGTGATCCCGGGAATGACGTCGTAGGCAAATGACTCGCGGCCCCGGGCGAGCACCTGATCGAGAATCTGCATCGTGCTGTCGTACAGCGCCGGATCACCCCACACCAGAAACGCGCCGGTCTCGCCTGCCTTTATTTCATCGGCGATCAATTGCTCGAACAGCACGGCGCGCTGCTCGTGCCAGTGTTCGACCCCGCTGCGATAGGACGGTGAATCGTCCTTGCGCCTGGGGTCGCTCACCTGCACCAGCCGATAGTCATGGCCCTCGATGTAACGCTCGCAAATCTCCCGACGCAACGCCAGCAGGTCGTCATTGGCGTAGCCCTTGTCGAGGATGAAAAACACCTGGGTGCTGTTCAGCGCCTTGATCGCCTGAACGGTGATGTGCTCGGGATTGCCCGCGCCAATGCCGATCACGAGGATTTTTTTCATGGGGTGGCGGTTCTCTGGAGGCATTTGCGGAAGGTGCATCAGCGTATCGGGTTGTTGATGGGTGTGGTTAGTCCCCTCCGCAGATCAGCGTCCCGCCGCAGGATTGACGGTGCTCAAACCGGCCTCTTCCCGGCTGAAGCCGGTCCTACTGCACACCGCGGTCACATAGTGAGACCGGCTTTAGCCGGGAAAGCATCGGGTGTCACACCGCAGAAATGATGGCGTGCAAACCGGCCTCTTCCCGGCTGAAGCCGGTCCTACTGAAGCACCGCGGTCCCACTGAACACCGCGATCACCTAGTGGGACCGGCTTTAGCCGGGAAAGCGTCGGACCTCACAATGCAGAATTGAAGGTGTTGGTACTGGCCTCTTCCCGGCTGAAGCCGGTCCCACTGAATTCGTGCATTCATCTGCAGCTGTTTAAAACGCGCGTCTGTATTCCGCCCAACAAATAGTGCACATTATTCCCACGCCACTCTCCAGACCGGCACCCGCATGACCAAAACAACAAGAGTCACCGACCCTTCCTACGAGTTGATGGACGACCACAACGGGCTGTCGATCATTTACCGCGAACACGGGTTTCCCTGTCCGCTGGTGCGCTGGCATTTCCATAAGGAATACGAGCTGCACCTGATCGTTGCCAGTTCCGGCAAGGTCTTCGTCGGCGATTACATCGGCAATTTCTACCCTGAGACGCTGTTCCTCACCGGCCCCAATCTTCCGCACAACTGGATCAGCCAGATCGAGGAAGACGAGGTTGTGCCCAAGCGCGACATGCTGGTCAACTTCACCGAGGAGCTGCTGGAAAGCGGCAATCAGGTGTTCGCCGAACTCAAAACCCTGGCGCCGCTGCTCGAACGCGCGCAGTACGGCATCGAATTCCGCTGTAAGCGCACCATCCGCCAAGCCACCAGACTGATGCAGAAGATTGCCGACACCACGGGCATGACCCGGCTGGGGCATTTCTTCATTCTGCTGGAAGTACTGGCGGCCAGTGATGATTTCCAGTTGCTGTCCGGCACCACCGCGTCGCAACTGTCCGATGATCACGCCGTGGAGCGCACCAACAAGGCCGTGGAATACATCTTCACCCACTACGCCCGCGAGCTGCCGCTGGAAGAAGTGGCGGACTACCTGGGCATGAAGCCGACCTATTTCTCCCGCGTGTTCAAGCAGGCCACCGGGCGCTGCTTTGTCGAATTCGTCAACCGGCTGCGCATCAGCAAGTCCTGCGAACTGCTCGCCGATGGCGACAGGCCGGTGACCGATGTCTGCTTCGAGTCGGGTTTCAATAACATTTCCAACTTCAATCGACGCTTTCAGAAGCTTAAAGGCATGACCCCCTCGCACTATCGACGCCTCGCCGTGCAGCGCCTGACCGAACAAAACCTGTACTGATTCGTTGCCCCTTCGCTCTCATCAACTACGCTGGAACTGCCCCGCCCCATGCGCTGAGGCAGTTTTGCGGCGTGCCCGCTGGAAACCTCAGTGCAAAATAGTATCAGTTCAAGTGCGCCGCAGGATTTGTCAACCAGCGCGCACAAGGCTGTAATCAACTGACATTCTTCCTGGTCTCCGGAAGAAACAAAAACAATAACCAAGCTTCTGACGTCCGCCTGGACGCAGAAGAGGAGTGATAAATGAAGACCTCTGCAAATGTTCTCCTTGCCGGTACCTGTCTGACCCTCCTGTCCCTGTGCGCCACTGCCGGTGAAGTCACCATCGCCACCGTCAACAACAGCGACATGATCCGCATGCAGCGGCTGTCCAAGACCTTCGAAGAACAGCACAAAGACATCAAGCTGAAGTGGGTGGTGCTGGAAGAGAACGTGCTGCGTCAGCGCCTGACCACTGACATCGCCACCAAGGGCGGCCAGTTCGACGTAATGACCATCGGCATGTATGAAGCGTCACTCTGGGGTGCCAAGGGCTGGCTCAAGGAAATGAACGATCTGCCAGCGTCCTACGCGCTGGACGACGTGTTTCCTTCGGTACGCGATGGCTTGTCGGTTGACGGCAAACTCTTCGCCCTGCCGTTCTATGCAGAAAGCTCGATCACCTACTACCGCAAAGACCTGTTCAAGGCCGCCGGCCTGACCATGCCGGAGCGGCCGACCTGGACGCAGATCTCCGAATTCGCCGACAAGCTCACCGACAAGTCCAAGGAACAATACGGCATCTGCCTCCGCGGCAAGGCGGGCTGGGGCGAGAACATGGCGCTGATCACCACCATCGCCAACTCCTTTGGCGCCCGCTGGTTTGACGAACAATGGAAGCCGCAATTCGACCAGCCTGAGTGGAAGAACGCGCTGACCTTCTACACCAATGTCATGAAAAAAGACGGCCCGCCCGGCGCCTCCAGCAACGGCTTCAACGAAAACCTCGCGCTGTTCAACAGCGGCAAGTGCGCGATCTGGGTGGATGCCAGCGTGGCCGGCTCGTTCGTTACCGACAAAGCCCAGAGCAAAGTCGCCGACAGCGTGGGCTTTACCTACGCGCCACACGAAGTCACCGACAAGGGCTCGGCGTGGCTGTACTCGTGGGCACTGGCGATCCCGACCAGCGCGAAGAACGACAAGGACGCGCGCGCCTTCACCGAATGGGCGACGTCCAAAGAGTACGCCGCGCTGGTGGCCGAGAAAGACGGCGTGTCCAACGTGCCGCCAGGCACCCGCGCATCGACCTACACCGATGCCTACAAACAAGCCGCGCCTTTCGCCAACATCACCCTGGAATCCCTCAAGGCCGTCACGCCTAAATCACCGACCCTGAAGCCTGTGCCTTACGTCGGCATCCAGTTGGTGACCATCCCCGAGTTCCAGTCGATCGGCACCTCCGTCGGCCAACAGTTCTCGGCGGCACTGGTGGGCACCTCCACCGTGGATCAGGCATTGACCAGCGCCCAAAGCGTGGCCGAGCGTGAAATGAAGCGCGCGGGTTACCCGAAAAAGGGCTGACACCCGCTGCTTGAAGGCGGCAGGCGCTGATTGCCTGCCGCCCACGCTCACGCTTTTGCCCGGTTCGGAGTCGACATGAACACCTCAACCCTCACCCCGCGCACCGCCGCGGCCGACGATAAGTCGTCCCCCAAAGGCAGCGTCACCAAGCCCGGCTGGTTTCTGGTCAGCCCTTCGGTGCTGTTGCTGCTGGTCTGGATGATCGTGCCGCTGGGCATGACCATCTACTTTTCGCTGATCCGCTACAACTTGCTCAACCCCGGCGAAAACGAATTCGTCGGCCTTGAGAACTTCGAATTCTTCGTCACCGACGCCGGCTTTCTGCCCGGCGCCATGAACACCCTGTTGCTGGTCGGCAGCGTGCTGGCCATCAGCGTGATTCTTGGCGTGCTGATCTCGGCGTTGCTGGAAGCCAGCGAGTTTTTCGGTCGCGGCATCGTGCGCGTGCTGTTGATCTCGCCGTTTTTCATCATGCCGACGGTCAGCGCGCTGATCTGGAAGAACCTGATTTTCCATCCGGTGTCCGGGATTCTCGCCTGGGTGTGGAAGCTGTTCGGGGCCCAGCCGGTGGACTGGCTGGCAAATTACCCCCTGCTGTCGATCATCATCATTGTGTCGTGGCAGTGGTTGCCCTTCGCGATCCTGATTCTGATGACCGCCATGCAGTCCCTGGATCAGGAGCAAAAGGAGGCGGCGCGTCTGGATGGCGCCGGCCCGATCGCGATCTTCTGGCACCTGACCCTGCCGCACCTGGCGCGTCCGATCGCCGTGGTGGTGATGATCGAAACGATCTTTCTGCTCTCGGTGTTCGCTGAAATCTTCACCACCACCAACGGCGGTCCGGGCTTCGCTTCCACCAATCTGGCGTACCTGATCTACAACCAGGCACTGCTGCAATTCGACGTGGGCATGGCATCGGCAGGCGGTTTGATTGCCGTCGTGATCGCCAACATTGCCGCGATCATCCTGGTACGGATGATCGGCAAAAACCTCACCGACAAGTCTTGAGGGCAAGGCCATGATGACGCTCAAACAATCCCGTCGCCTGCAAAGTGCCCTGCTCGGCACCTTGTCGTGGCTGATCGCAGCGCTGATTTTCTTCCCGATCTTCTGGATGGTCCTGACCAGCTTCAAGACCGAGATCGATGCGTTCGCCACGCCGCCGCAGTTCTTCTTCACGCCGACCCTGGAAAACTACCTGCACATCCAGGAGCGCAGTGACTACTTCCACTTCGCCTGGAACTCGATCCTGATCTCCTTCAGCGCGACGATCCTGTGCCTGCTGATCGCGGTGCCGGCGGCCTATTCCATGGCGTTTTTCGAAACCAAACGGACCAAGGGCACGCTGCTGTGGATGCTCTCGACCAAGATGCTGCCGCCGGTGGGCGTGCTGATGCCGATCTACCTGCTGGCCAAGACCTCCGGCCTGCTGGATTCGCGCATCGCGCTGATCGTGATCTACACGCTGATCAACCTGCCGATCGTGGTGTGGATGATTTACACCTACTTCAAGGACATCCCCGGGGAGATTCTTGAAGCGTCGCGGCTGGACGGCGCCACCACACGCCAGGAAATCTTTCGGGTGCTGATCCCGATCTGCAAGGGCGGACTGGCCTCGACGGCGCTGCTGTCGCTGATCCTGTGCTGGAACGAGGCGTTCTGGTCGCTGAACCTGACCTCTTCGAATGCCGCACCGCTGACTGCGCTGATCGCCTCCTATTCCAGCCCTGAAGGCTTGTTCTGGGCCAAGTTATCGGCGGTGTCGACCCTGGCCTGCGCGCCGATCCTGATCTTCGGCTGGATCAGCCAGAAACAACTGGTTCGCGGGCTGTCGTTTGGTGCCGTGAAATAACCGAAACATGATGGTTCCCACGCTCTGCGTGGTAACCAGCGTCCGGACGCTCCGCGTCCAAAGAGCCGGCGCAGAGCGTCAAGGGCTGCGTTACCACGCAGAGCGTGGGAACGATCCCGCCTTTGATGATTTCGACATTTTGAAGAATAAAACTGGAGCCCATCATGGCTAACCTGACAATCAGAAATCTGCAAAAAGGCTTCGACGGCCACCAGATCATCAAAGGCATCGACCTGGACGTGAAGGACCGTGAGTTCGTGGTCTTCGTCGGTCCGTCGGGCTGTGGCAAATCCACCCTGCTGCGCCTGATCGCCGGCCTGGAAGACGTGACCAGCGGCAGCATCGAACTCGATGGCCGCGAAATTACCCAGGTCACCCCGGCCAAGCGCGACCTGGCAATGGTGTTTCAGACCTACGCCCTGTACCCGCACATGACCGTCGGCAAAAATCTGTCGTTCGCCCTGGATCTGGCCGGCACGCCGAAGGCCGAGGTCAAGAAAAAGGTCGATGAAGCCGCGCGTATCCTCGAGCTGGGCCCACTGCTGGAACGCAAGCCCAAGCAGCTGTCGGGTGGTCAACGCCAGCGCGTTGCAATCGGTCGGGCCATCGTGCGCAACCCGAAAATCTTTCTGTTCGACGAACCGCTTTCCAACCTCGATGCGGCCTTGCGAGTGCAAACCCGACTGGAGCTGTCGCGCCTGCACAAAGAGCTGCAGGCGACGATGATCTACGTCACCCACGATCAGGTCGAAGCCATGACCCTGGCCGACAAGGTGGTCGTGCTCAATGGCGGCCGCGTCGAGCAGGTCGGTTCACCGCTGGAGCTCTATCACCATCCGGCCAACCTGTTCGTCGCGGGCTTTCTGGGCACGCCGAAAATGGGCTTCCTCAAGGGCATCATCAGCGGCGTCGAAGCGTCGGCCTGTGAAGTCACCCTGGACGCCGGGACGAAGGTCCTGCTGCCTTTCACTAACGCGCAACAGAGCGTGGGCGACTCGGTAACGCTGGGGATTCGTCCCGAGCACCTGGAGCTGGCCAACGAAGGCGACTGCCAGCTGACCGTCATCGCCGACGTCAGCGAGCGCCTCGGCAGCGACACTTACTGCCACGTGCGCACCACGTCCGGCGAGCCGCTGACCATGCGGATTCGTGGGGACCTCGCGAGCCAGTACGGCGAAACCCTGAAACTGCACCTGAACAGCGCGCACTGCCACCTGTTCGACGCCCAGGGCCAGGTCATCCGTCGCGCGCTGCAGGCCGCTGCCTGATCCCTCGCACTCCACAGCATTCGGGAACACCGTCATGAAACTGAACAAGCAGAACCTCTCCAACCTGGGCGCCGGCATCGCCATCCCCGCCTATTCCCTTGATGAGCGTCGCCAGGGCATCGCCCACATCGGCGTCGGTGGTTTTCACCGCGCCCACCAGGCGTTTTACACCGACGCGCTGATGTCCCTCGGCGCCAATGAAGGCAGCGGCGAAGGCCTGGACTGGGGCATTTGCGGGGTCAGCCTGCGCGAGGAAGACCGCGGCAATTTCGAAGCGCTGAAGGGCCAAGACTTCCTCTACACGCTGTTCGAACTGGGCGACACCCCGGACACCGAAACTCGTGTGATCGGCGCCATGAGTCAGATGCTCATGTCCACCGACAGCGACCTGGCGCTGATCGACAAACTCGCCAGTCCGGACATCCGCATTGTCTCGCTGACCATCACCGAAGGCGGTTACTGCATCGACGACAGCACCGGCGAATTCATGAGCCACCTGCCGCAGATCCAGTACGACCTCGAACACCCCGCCACGCCAAAAACCGTGTTCGGTTACCTGTGCGCCGCCCTGACCCGACGACGCGCCGAAGGCACGCCGGCGTTCACCCTGATGTCCTGCGATAACCTGCCGCACAACGGCGCGGTCACACGCAAGGCCCTGCTGGCATTCGCCCAACTGCGCGACCCGGAACTGCACGACTGGATTGCTGAAAACGTCAGCTTCCCCAACGCCATGGTCGACCGGATTACGCCCATGACCAGCACCGCCCACCGCCTGCAGCTGCATGACCAGAAAGGCATCGACGACGCCTGGCCGGTGGTGTGCGAGCCGTTCGTGCAATGGGTGCTTGAAGACAAATTCGTCAACGGCCGTCCGGCCTGGGAAAAGGTCGGCGTGCAGTTCACCGACGACGTCACTCCGTACGAAGAAATGAAGATCAAGCTGCTCAACGGCAGCCACCTGGCGCTGACCTATCTCGGGGCCTTGAAGGGCTATCGCTTCGTCCACGAAACCATGAACGACCCGCTGTTCGTCGAGTACATCCGCACCTACATGGACCTGGACGTCACCCCGCAACTGGCGCCGGTGCCGGGCATCGACCTGACCGAATACAAACAGACCCTGATCGATCGGTTCTCCAATCAGGCGATTGCCGACCAGCTGGAGCGGGTGTGCTCCGACGGTTCGTCGAAATTCCCGAAATTCACCGTGCCGACGATCAATCGTCTGATCCTGGACAGCGGCAACATGGACCGCGCTTCCCTGGTGGTTGCGGCCTGGGCGCTGTACCTGCAGGGCAACCGCACCGGCGATTTCACCGGCGAGAACGGCGTGCCGTACACCGTCGTCGACCCGCGCGCGGACTTTTGCAAGGCGCTGGTGGCCGATGACTTGCTGGTCACTCAGCGGCTGCTTGAAGTCGAAGAAATCTTCGGTGCGGCGATTCCCCAGTCCCCTGAGTTCGTGGCATCGTTCGAGCACAACTTGAACAGCCTGAAGCAGTTGGGCGTCAGTAAAACCCTGGAAAACCTGTTGGCGAAAACCGCCTGAGCTTCAGAGCTAACGAGGTGAACATGTTTCTCGGCATCGATTGCGGCACCCAAGGCACCAAGGCGATTGTTCTGGATGCCGTCAGCGGCAAGGTTCTGGGCGAAGGCTCGGGCGCCCATCACATGATCAGCGGTGCCAACGGGCGCCGCGAGCAGGATGTTCAGGAATGGCTCGATGCGTTCGAGCAGGCGACGGAACAGGCATTGAAGCAGGCCGGGGTGTCCGGCGCGGACATCCAGGCCATCGGCGTGTCCGGGCAGCAACATGGCCTGGTGATGCTCGATGCCTCGGGACAGGTGTTGCGCCCGGCCAAGCTATGGTGCGACACCGAATCCTCGCCCGAAAATGATCGGCTGTTGGCGTATCTGGGCGGTGAGGCCGGATCGCTGGAGCGGTTGGGTATCGCCATCGCGCCGGGCTACACGGTCTCGAAACTGCTGTGGAGCAAAGAACAGTTCCCAGAACTGTTCGCCCGCATCGACAAGATTCTGCTGCCCCACGACTACCTCAATTACTGGCTGACCGGCCGCAGCTGCAGCGAGTTCGGCGACGCGTCGGGCACCGGTTATTTCAAAGTGCGCACCCGCGAATGGGACCTCGACATCCTTCAGCACATCGACCCCAGTGGGCGGCTGGTCAAGGCATTGCCGGAATTGATCGAAGCGCATCAGGCGGTGGGCACGATTCTTCCCGCGATCGCCGAGCGTCTGGGCCTCAACCCGAACGCCATCGTCTCCAGCGGCGGAGGCGACAACATGATGGGCGCCATCGGTACCGGCAACATCGCGCCGGGCTCGATCACCATGAGCCTGGGGTCGTCGGGCACGGTCTACGCATTCGCCGACGCCGGCAATATCAGCGCGCAGCCGTCGGTGGCGACCTTCTGTTCCTCATCGGGCGGCTGGCTGCCACTGATCTGCACCATGAACCTGACCAACGCCACCAGCGCCATCCGCGAGCTGTTCACGCTAGACATCGGCGCCTTCAACGCGGCGGTGGCGTCATCACCGATTGGCGCCCAGGGCGTGCTCATGCTGCCCTTCCTCAACGGCGAACGCGTGCCCGCCCTGCCCCATGCCACCGGCAGCATTCTCGGGCTGGACAGCACCAACCTGACCCAGGCCAACCTGTGCCGCGCGGTGGTCGAGGGCACCACCTTCGGCCTGCGTTACGGCCTGGACCTGTTGCGCGACAGCGGCGTTAAGAGCGATAACATCCGCCTGATCGGCGGCGGCGCAAAAAGCGCGGTCTGGCGGCAGATCGTCGCCGACATCATGGACACGCCGGTCATCTGCACCACCGGCACCGAAGCGGCCGCCCTGGGCGCGGCGATTCAGGCGGCGTGGTGTCATGCTCACGCCGAGGGTGACGGTGAGTCGCTGCAAGCGCTGACCGAGCGTTGCGTCAGCCTCGATCCGGCCAGTGAAACCCGGCCGGTCGCCGAACACGTTGCGGCGTACCAAACCGTTTATCAGCACTATCGCACTCACTTGCAGGGCCTCTGACGGACAGCCCCGTCGGCCTTTATGGAGCAACTATGTATCTGGTCTGTGGCGAAGCACTGTTCGATTTTTTCTGTCAGCCGGACAGCGGACAAAGCAACAAAGTGGGTTATCAGGCCATCGCCGGCGGTTCGCCGTTCAACGTCGCCGTCGGGCTGCGCAGGCTGGGCATCGATGCCGGGTTTTTCGCCGGCATCTCCAGTGATTACCTGGGCAAGCGCCTGCTGACGGTGCTGGCGGAAGAAGGCGTGCGCGATGACTTTCTCGTGCATATCGACGCGCCCACCACGCTGTCGATGGTCGCCGTGGGCGCCGACGGCTCGCCGCAGTACAGTTTTCGCGGCGAAGGCTGCGCCGACCGGATGCTGAGCGTTGAGCATCTGCCGACTTTGGACCACAGCGTGCGTGGCTTGCATGTGGGTTCGTTTTCGCTGGTGGTGGAGCCGGTCGCCGAGGCACTGCTGACGCTGGTGCGGCGGGAAAGCGGTAAGCGGTTGATCACGTTCGACCCCAATGTGCGTTTGAACCCGGCGCCGAGTATCGAGCTGTGGCGCAGCCAAGTGGGGAAGTTTGCCGAGCATGCGCACATCATCAAGGTCAGTGATGAGGATCTGGAGCTGTTGTATCCGCAGAAAGATGCGGCGGCGGTGGCCGCGGGCTGGCTCAAGGACAATTGTCAGTGGGTGATCATGACCCGCGGTCGTCAGGGCGCCACTGTGTTTACGCGGGACTTGGGGACCTGGTCGGTGGCGGCGCGCAAGGTGGAGACGGTGGATACGGTGGGTGCCGGGGATACGTTTCAGGCGGCGTTGATTGCGTTTCTCACGGAGCGGGGTCTGGATGCGCCAGCTGCTTTGGCGGGCGTAGATCGGGAGACGCTGACGAAGATGCTGGAGTTTGCGGTGGCCGCAGCGGCGGTGACCTGTACGCGAGAGGGGCCTGATTTGCCCTATCGGGCGGAGGTGGTCTAGGCGTCTGGCCCTTTTCAGATCAAGATCAAGATCAAGATCAAGATCAAGATCAAGATCACAGGCGTCTGCCTGGGGGCAGACTGTTTCGCCTTCGGCGAGTTACTTGGAAAAGCACCCCAAGTAACCAAGGGTGCTTGCTCCTGGTTGGGCCCCTCGTTCCTCGGGGTTCCTTCACTTCGGTCTCGCTCCGTGGGCCCGCCGCCATCCGCCATCCATGGCGGGGGGCGGCTCTCGCGGCATCCATGCCGCTCAGCCCACGGAGCGAGACCTGCGTTCAGCCTGCACCCAAGTCGCGATTGGTGGTGTTTGAGCTTTCTGCGTATGAAGATCAAGAGCCGATCAAGAGCAGATCAAGAGCAGATCACAAGCTTCCCGGCTAAAGCCGGTCCCACTGATTGCACACGCTGCTGTTAGTGGGACCGGCTTTAGCCGGGAAGAGGCCAGCTTAGGCGCCGACATTTTTGCTGATGTGATCGTTCCCACGCTCCGCGTGGGCATGCATCCCGTGACGCTCCGCGTCACTTCCCCAGGCCTGAATGCGCGTCGTCTGCGGGACGCGGAGCGTCGGGGGCGGCGTTACCACGCGGAGCGTGGGAACGATCAGTGAACTTGCTGCACACGGCGCTTTTAGTGGGACCGGCTTTAGCCGGGAAGCCGTTGATCTGCTCTTGATCTGCTTTTGATCTTGATCTTCAGACACATACCGCCCAGACGACACCTATCGCGACTTGGGTGCAGGCTGAACGCAGGTTTCGCGGAGTGGGTCGAGCCGCATGGATGCGGCGAGAGCGCCGTCAGGACATGGATGTCCGTTCGGCGCGGGCCCACGGAGCGAGACCGAAGTGAGGGTACTCCGACGAAGGAGGAGCCAAACCAGGAGCAGGCACCCTTGGTTACTTGGGGTGCTTTTCCAAGTAACTCGCCGAAGGCGAAATGTCTGCCGCCAGGCAGACGCTTTTGCCGTTAGGCCATTTCCGCCTTTGCCATGGCGATCCTGGTCTTCAC
Source organism: Pseudomonas graminis (assembly GCF_900111735.1). GTDB lineage: Bacteria > Pseudomonadota > Gammaproteobacteria > Pseudomonadales > Pseudomonadaceae > Aquipseudomonas > Aquipseudomonas graminis. Next base: position 54,198 of record NZ_FOHW01000004.1, read on the forward strand.
CTCCTGCTCAGCGACCTGCTGATCCGTCTTCTGCTTCTGCAGCTCAGTCACCTGCTTGTCCACCGCCGCCTGCTCCTGCGGCGTCATGGCGTCGTATTCCGCCTTGCTGACGCCCGTCAACCGCTGCCGCACCTTCTCCGCGTCGGTCTGGTTCATGTAGGACAGAAACTGATCCTTCACCGAACCCACCCCGTCAGAACCCGCCGCGCCATCACTGGCCGCCAGTTCATCGGACACGCCCTTGCTGACACTGTCAGACGACGCAACCTGCTTGTCAGCGCTGGACACAAACGCCGCAGCCGCAGCCGCCTTGTCATCGTCCGTCACCGACGACGCCGTGTTGGCCGCCGCTGCCTTCAGGTTCACCATCATTTTGGCAAACGACTCGTCGTAGCTCTGCTTACCGTCATTGCTGCCTTGCGCCGCGCCTTCGCCATTGCTCGCAATCGCCGCCACGGGTGTGGCGGCGCCGGCCATGGCGCTGGTGTAGGCATCCGTGTCCGGCGTGGCGTAATGGGTATGGCTTACGGCCTTCGACACGAACTGCTGGATAGCACTGTTGCCGATTAACATCTTTCACCTCCTGTTCAGGTTGTCCGATGTACCCCGACAGCAGCAAAACCGATGCCATACCGCTTGTTTCCCTGAAAGGCCCGCCAGCAGGGGTTTGCAGACCACGCCACGATCCGGGAAGGGGCCCCATAATCGACATTGCTTGCCGTCTGCGGCAGATTCTCGCCGCAGCGTTGCCGTACTGGCCAGCGCGCCGCTGACAACCCGGGGCCGCCGTCCTATTTGAGGAACGTCTTCAGCGCCTCATTCACCTTGTCCGCCTCGCACGCCGGCGCCATGTGCCCACAATCGCTATTGAGCACCAGCAACTGCGCGCGCTTTTGAGCGGCCAGCGCTTTGGAAGGCGCCGGGTCGACCATGCGGTCCTGTTCTGAAGTGATGATCAATAGCTGCGCCTTGATCTTCTTGGCCAGCGTGGCCATGTCACCTTGACGCAACAAATCGAAGGAGGTCATGGCCTGCAATTGCCGGTACCAGTCAACCGTGCTGAAGGACTGATTGCCCGGGGTGGCGGGCTGTTTGCCAGCAGGCGCGGGCCGGTTGCCGAGGTTTTTAGCGGCGCTACGCTCCGGCGTCCACAGATAACCGTTGTGGACCGCCGTGAGCTGTTTGAACGCAGTGCCCGGCGCATAGTTGCCGTCGTTCCAGCCCGGCGCGCGTTCGATGGCGGCCAGTTCTGCATTCCAGGCCTGCAGGTCACGTTCGGTCGGGTGAGGCGTGCCGACGATGGTCACCACCTTGCTGGCGAAGTCCGGATACATTACCGCCCACTGCAAGGCCTGCATGCCGCCCATGGAAATGCCGACGATGGCGTGGGCGTGATCAATGCCCAGGTACATGGCGAGCAATCGATGTTGCGCCTTGACCATGTCACGGATGCCGAACTGCGGAAACTTCAGGCGCGGCGCGATCGGGCTGTTTGACGGCGAGCAGGACACGCCATTGCCGATGGCGTCCATCGCCACCACGTACCAGCGATTGGTGTCGACCAACTTGCCCGGGCCGATCATATCGGCCTGGTCGGACGTCCGTCCGGCCAGCCAGGTGGTCACCAGTACGACGTTGTTGCGGTCTTCTGCCAGGGTGCCGTAGGTGCGATAACCCAGGTCACAGCGCGAGATCTTGCCGCCGGTCATGTTCAACGAGCCAATGTTTACCCGCTGCTGCTCAGCCGCCTGACAAACACCCACACTCATCATGACCAGCAACGCACACAGCATCCGGTTAACGTAATGACGCAGTTTCATGGAATTCCTTAGTGATAAAGCCTGGCGCGATAGCGCCTGAAAGTTTGAGGCTACGGAAAACCATGTACATCAACATCATGCCGTCGCGCTGCGCCATCAGCGTAGACGGTTATGCCGTTTGAGCCAGGCCCGATCACGCCTATTTTTTCAGGCCATTCAATAGCCTGAGTCATTTATGGTTCTGCGCCGCTTTCACCCTCCAAGGCGACAGATATCAGCATAAGGACTCCCCCTGCTCCACCGGCGATGGTAGCGTGCGGTGGTTTCTGATCGAACGATCAGACATTTCTCTCAACATGCCTGCCAAGGAATGCCCCACCCAATGGACTTTTCGCTCAAGCACCTCGCCGCCGCCACAATGATGTTCGCCGGCGTCTGCGCCTTCACACCGGCTGCCTTCGCCAACCTCACCGCGCAACAGAGCAGCACGATTGTCGGCAGCTTCAAGGAAAACACCGTCACTGATTTCCGCCAGTTCCTCAAGACCGTCAGCACTACCGACGTGGTCAAGGCGGCGGGCATCGAGCCGGCGATCAATGCCTTCCTCGCCAACAAGAAGCTGTCTGCCGATGAGCAGAACGACATCCATCGCCTGCTGGGGGTTTATGCGCGGGTAAAATACGGCAGCGCCGCCACCGAAACCCTGCGAGAGCTGGTCGCGATTCCCACGTTCCAGACCGAAGGCGTCGCCCAGCACGACAACCCGGCGTTCGTGAAGATTGCCGAGAAAATCAAAACCCTCGCCCAGTCGTTCAACCTGACCTTCCGCAACATCGACAACCGCGTCTATGAAGTGTCCCTTGAAGGCTCAAGCCCTGAGGTAGTGGGGATCCATGCCCACGCCGACGTGGTTCCGGTCACCCGGGAAAACTGGGTGCTGGCGGACGGCACTCGTCTCGACCCGTTCAAAGTCACCCTGATCGGCGACCGCATGTACGGCCGCGGCACCGAGGATGACAAGAACGGCATCGTCGTCGCGCTGTACGCCATGAAGGTGATCAAGGAAGAGAAGCTGCCACTGGCGCGCAATTTCAAGCTGCTGATCGACACCACTGAAGAAACCTCCGGCGACGCCATTCCCTATTACTTCGAACGTAACCCGACGCCGGCCTACAACCTGGCGCTCGACGGCAGCTACCCGGTGGTCATCGCGGAAAAGGGCTACGGCACGGTCATGGCCAGCTTCTCCGGCCGCACCGCAGAAGGCACGGGTGCGGAAATCACCTCGATGACCGGCGGCATGGCAACCAACCAGATCCCGTCGAAATCAGTCGTTACGCTGGTCACTGATCGCCCCGCCGAGCTCGCGGCCGAGCTGCAAAAAGCCGGCGCCGAGTACGCCCAGCAAAACGGTGGCAACTTCAAGGTCGACGCGCAAGTGGCCGACAAGGACGTCAAGCTGACTGTCACCGGCGTGTCGGCGCATTCCTCCGAGCCAGAGTCGGGGGTCAACCCGGTGGCGCGGATGCTCGATTTCATCAACGGTCTGGACGGTAAAGTCGCGCTCAAGCACAACGCGATCACCGACGCCGCGCGTTATGCCGCTGACAACTGGGGCCTCGACTACCTGGGCAGCAAACTGGGCGTCGGCTTCAGCGATGAGTTCATGGGCCCGCTGACGGCCTCGCTGACCTACGTGGCGATGGACGACAAGGCCTTCAAGCTGGCGGTCAATCTGCGCGTGCCAAGGGGCAAATCACCGGAAGCGCTGAAGGCGGAAATCGCACAGAAGCTGACGGCGTGGACCCAGCAGAGCCACATCACGCCGGGCTTCGATTACTCGATCGCCGAGCCGATGTACCGCAATCCCGAAGGCGAGTGGGTCAAGGCGCTGCTGGCCGTGGCCACCGAAAACCTGGGCATGGAGCACAAGTTCGGCACGTCCGCCGGCGCCACCTCAGTGCATGAACTGCCCAACGGCGTGCAGTTCGGCCTTGCCAAACCTGACGTTAAATACACCGGTCACACCGACGCCGAGTTCAAGACCACCGAGCAGTTCCTGCTGGACTTGCAGATCGTCACCGAGATGATGGGCCGCATCGGGCAACTGCCGAAGCTCTGATCGTTCAGCCTCAGGCCCGCTGCCATGGCGGGCCTGATTCGCAGCGAATGCAGGGACGTCAGGACTCAGTTCTGAAGCTTCGAGCCTGACCGGCGCACGATCTTGATCGAGTGTTTGAGGTTGGGCTTGCGGGTCACGCTGATCGCCCGTTGGGTGACCGTGTCCAGGGTGATGTTCCAGAAGCCGGTGCTGGGCACGACGATCTTCGCCGGAAAGCGGTCGAAGGCGCCGCCGTGATAAGTGTGCCGACCGCCGTTCTTGAAACTGCGGAAGTTGGCATCACTCATGAGGCGGATATTGCAGGCGTTCGAGGACTCGATCACCACGATGTCGCCTTCATTCAGGTGTTCGCGTTGGTGGATGAATTTCACGGGGATACCACGGCAGAGTTGAAAACGGCCGCGAGAATATCACGGAGAACTGGCCCGGAAGGCAGTGCTCCCTGAACGCCTAAACCAGAGACCAAAAAAAACCTCATGATCGCTCATGAGGTTTTTCTGTTTCTGGCCCTTGGTTCAACGGTATGGCCGACGCCTTCCCGGCTGAAGCCGGTCCCACAAGTCGGCGTACAACCGCTGCCCCTCTGGATGCATGGGCCGCTGTTAGTGGGACCGGCTTCAGCCGGGAAGAGGCCGGTGTGTACGCCATCATTTTTGCAGTATGGCAACCGACGCCTTCCCGGCTGAAGCCGGTCCCACAAGTCGGCGTACACCCAATCCCACTGAATGCATGGGATGCCTTTAGTGGGACCGGCTTTAGCCGGGAAGAGGTCGGTGTGTACGCCATCATTTTTGCAGTATGGCGACCGACGCCTTCCCGGCTGAAGCCGGTCCCACTAATAAACCATCACGCCGGGGCGCTGGTGCGGATCAGGTGGTCGAAGGCGCTGAGGGAGGCTTTGGCGCCCTCGCCGACAGCGATCACGATCTGCTTGTACGGCACGGTGGTCACGTCACCGGCAGCGAAGATGCCGGGGATGGAGGTCTCACCGCGTTGATCAATGATGATCTCGCCCCGTGGCGACAGCTCGATGGTGCCCTTCAGCCATTCGGTGTTCGGCAGCAGACCGATCTGCACGAAGATGCCTTCCAGCTCGATGGTGACTTCTTCACCGGTGAGGCGGTTCTTGTAGCGCAGGCCGTTGACCTTCTGGCCGTCGCCGGTTACTTCACTGGTCAACGCGCTGGTCAGCACCGTCACGTTGGGCAGGCTGTGCAACTTGCGTTGCAGGACCGCGTCGGCGCGCAGGTTGGCGTCGAATTCCAGCAGGGTCACGTGGGATACGATACCCGCCAGGTCGATAGCCGCTTCCACACCGGAGTTGCCGCCGCCGATCACCGCGACGCGCTTGCCTTTGAACAGCGGACCGTCACAGTGCGGGCAGTACGCAACGCCCTTGTTGCGGTATTGCTGCTCGCCCGGGACGTTCATTTCGCGCCAGCGTGCGCCGGTCGCCAGAATCACGGTCTTGCTTTTGAGCACGCCGCCGCTGGCGAACTTGACCTGGTGCAGCTCGCCGTTCTTGCCCGGAATCAGTTGCTCGCCGCGCTGCAGGTTGATGACGTCCACTTCGTACTGCTTGACGTGCTCTTCGAGGGCAACCACCAGCTTCGGCCCTTCGGTGTGCTGCATCGAAATGAAGTTCTCGATCGCCATGGTGTCCAGCACCTGGCCGCCGAAACGCTCGGCTGCCACAGCGGTGCGGATGCCTTTACGGGCTGCGTAAATCGCCGCCGACGAACCGGCCGGGCCACCACCGACAACCAGCACGTCGAAGGCCTCTTTGGCATTCAGCTTCTCGGCCTGACGGTCGCCGGCACTGGTGTCGATCTTCGCCAGAATTTCTTCCAGGTTCATGCGGCCCTGGCCGAACAGCTCGCCATTCAGGTAGATGCTTGGCACCGACATGATCTGGCGGTCGGTGACTTCCTGCTGGAACAGACTGCCTTCGATGGCGACGTGCTGCACGTTCGGGTTGAGCACGGCCAGCAGGTTCAGCGCCTGGACCACGTCCGGGCAGTTCTGGCAGGTCAGCGAGAAGTAGGTTTCAAACTTGAACTCACCGGTCAGGCCGCGGGCCTGTTCGATGGTGTCCTCGGAGGATTTGGACGGGTAGCCGCCGACTTGCAGCAGCGCCAGCACCAGCGAGGTAAATTCGTGACCCATTGGCAAACCGGCGAAGCGCAGCTTGATGTCCTGGCCCGGGCTGTTCAGGGCGAAGGACGGCGTGCGTGCATCGCTGCCATTGGTGTCCAGGGTGATCTTGTCGGAGCTGCTGACGATGTCGTTGAGCAGTGCCAGCATTTCCTGGGATTTTGCGCCGTCGTCAAGGGACGCAATGATCTCGATCGGGCGAGTGATCCGCTCCAGGTAAGATTTCAACTGAGCTTTAAGATTGGCGTCCAACATGGTTCGGCTTCCTTCTTCACTTTCAGGTCTGGATACGTTTCAGGATCTAGCGGGTTCTACAAAAAAAACGCCCGAGCGATAACCGCCCGGGCGTTTTTTGGGGGCGATGCGGTTTACGTGCTCACGGGCTCATCGCCCCCGATCCGGTCATGACGACTTAGATCTTGCCGACCAGGTCCAGGGACGGTGCCAGAGTGGCCTCGCCTTCTTTCCACTTGGCTGGGCAGACTTCGCCCGGGTGTGCAGCAACATACTGAGCGGCCTTGATTTTGCGCAGCAGCTCGGAAGCGTCACGGCCAACACCGCCGTCGTTCAGTTCGACGATTTTGATTTCGCCTTCCGGGTTGATCACGAAAGTACCGCGGTCAGCCAGACCTGCTTCTTCGATCAGGACGTCGAAGTTGCGGGAGATTTTCAGGGTCGGGTCACCGATCATGGTGTACTGGATTTTGCCGATGGCTGGCGAAGTGTTGTGCCAGGCAGCGTGGGCAAAATGGGTATCGGTGGAAACGCTGTAGATTTCGACGCCCAGTTTCTGGAACTCGGCGTAGTTGTCCGCCAGGTCTTCCAGCTCGGTTGGGCAAACGAAGGTGAAGTCAGCCGGGTAGAAGAACACCACAGACCATTTGCCTTTCAGGTCGGCGTCCGACACTTCTACGAAGTTGCCGTTCTTGAAAGCAGTTGCCGTGAACGGTTTGACTTGGCTGTTGATGATAGGCATCAGTGAATCTCCTGAGGGTTGTGAAAATGGGGTGTTACAAATTCGATGGGGAGGATACTACGCAAAATCGTCGGCAGGGACTCATTGGCAAAGCTCATGCCGATGATTGGTTTTGACTATGAAGACGCTTTATTAATAGAAGGCGTTGTAGAGCAGGATCCGGTGGTGCCGCCCGTCAATTCATTCGGGAGGCATCCTGGCTAAAGCCGGTCCGGTGACGACTCGATGAGGCTTCGCATGCGCACGGCAAGTTCGTCGATACTGAAGGGTTTGGTGAGCAGATCCATGCCATCGTCGAGGAAGTCTCCCCGTACTTCGGCCTCCCGCGCATAGCCGGTGATGAACAGCACCTTAAGTCCCGCGCGATGCTGGCGGGCCACTTCCGCCAACTGGCGCCCATTCAGACCCGGCAGTCCGACGTCCGTGACCAGCAGATCAATGGGCTCGGCGCCCTGCAGAACGATCAGCGCCTCATGGCTGTCGCAGGCCACGCTTACGCGATAGCCCAGATCCTTCAACACATCCACCACCAGCATGCGCACGTCAGGCTCGTCTTCGACCACCAGCACGCGCTCCCCCAGGCTGGCGCGGGGCGGCTCGATGCTGCGCTCAACGGAGGGCGGACGCTCGGCATCGTCGTGATGGCAGGGCAACAGCAAATCGATCCGCGTGCCCCGCCCTTCTTCGCTGGCAATGCTGACCCGGCCGCCAGTCTGGTTGATGAAGCCGTAGACCATCGACAGGCCCAGCCCGGTGCCCTGCCCGATCGGCTTGGTGGTGAAGAACGGATCGAACGCCCGCGCGATGACTTCGCTGGACATGCCCTGTCCGGTGTCCTGCACACGAAGGCGCACGTAGTCACCCGGCGCCAGCGCATCCTGCAACAAGGCAATATGGGTCAGCTCGGTCTGAATCAGCAGCCGACCGCCATCGGGCATCGCGTCGCGAGCGTTGATGACCAGGTTGAGCAAAGCGTTTTCCAGCTGATGCTCATCGGTGTTGGTCAGGCACGAGATCGTGTGCAGATCGACCTCCAGCTCGATGCTTTCGCCAATGGTCCGGCGCAGCAGTTCTTCCATCGACGTCACCATGTGGTTGACGTCGACGGGCCTCTGATTGAGGGACTGGCGACGGGCGAACGCCAGCAGCCGATGGGTAAGCGACGCAGCGCGGTTGGCCGAGCCCATGGCCGCCTCAATGTAACGATCGATCTCCGACACGCGCCCTGCGGCCACCCGACGCTGAATCAGGTCCAGCGCGCCGAGCACGCCGGTGAGCATGTTGTTGAAGTCATGGGCGATGCCGCCAGTGAGCTGGCCGATGGCGTCCATTTTCTGCGCGTGGCGCAAGGCCTCTTCAGCCTGGGCACGTTCGTTGATTTCGACCTGCAGGCGCTCATTGCTTTCCGCCAGTTCGCGGGTGCGCGCGGCGACGCGCTGCTCGAGGCTCTCGTTCAGCTCGCGCAACGCGTCTTCGGCACTGACCTGCGCCGTGATGTCCGTGCTGGTGCTCAACCAATGAATGATGCTGCCGCGCTCGTCGCGGATCGGCAACGCACGGGACAGGAACCAGCGGTACTGGCCGTCCTTGCCGCGCAGCGGGAACGTGTCCTCCCACAACGAGCCGGTGGCGAAGCAGCGCTGCAGGCGCGACTCGACCCGCTGGCCATGGTCAGGGTGATGCAACGATCGCCAGCCCAGCGCCATCATCGCTTCGTACGAGGTGCCGGTGTAGCTGTACCAGCGTTCGTTGTACCAGTGGATGCGCCCGGCGGGGTCCGCGATCCAGGCCAACTGACTCATGTTGTCGGCGAGGCTGCGAAACTGCCGCTCACTTTCCTCAAGCGCTTCGGTTCGGGAAAGCGCCTGGTCATCAGGTCCTGCTGGATTCAAGGGCATGGCTGCCGAAAAACTCGTGCTGGTCAAAGAGTGGGTCCGTCCCTAAAAACAATGGCTGGCCCGGCTCCCTCCATGGAGGCCGGACCGTTCACGTGTGCGGCGCGATGCTCGGCAGCACGTGGCGGGTGATGCTTAGCGCGTCGGTGTGCGCATGGTGACGAACTCTTCCGCCGCCGTAGGGTGCACGCCGATGGTGTCGTCGAAAATCTGCTTGGTGGCGCCGGCCTTGAGTGCGATCGCCAGGCTCTGAATGATCTCGCCTGCGTCAGGGCCGACCATGTGGCAACCCAGCACGCGATCGGTCTTGGCGTCGACCACCAGCTTCATCAGGGTGCGCTCCTGGTTGTCGGTCAGCGACAGCTTCATCGGCCGGAACTTGCTCTCGAACACCTGCACCTCATACCCGTCCTTCATGGCTTCGGCCTCGGTGAGACCGACCGTGCCGATGTTCGGCAGGCTGAACACGGCGGTGGGAATGTGGCGGTAATCCACCGCACGGTACTGCTCGGGCTTGAACAGGCGCCGCGCGACCGCCATGCCCTCGGCGAGTGCCACTGGCGTCAGCTGCACGCGGCCGATGATGTCGCCGACGGCGATGATCGACGGCTCGGTGGTCTGATAGTCGCCGTTGACCTTGATGAAGCCCTTGTCATCCAGTTCGACGTTGACGGTGTCCATGCCCAGGTTGTCGAGCATGGGACGGCGCCCGGTGGCGTAGAACACGCAATCGGTGTTGAACGTGCTGCCGTCGTTCAGGCTCAGTTGCAAGGTGCCATCGGACAGCTTCTCGATGCTGTTGATTTCGGTCTTGAAGCGAATGTCCATCTCGCGCTTGGCGAGTTCTTCATGCAGATGGGTGCGCACGCTCTCGTCGAAGCCGCGCAGGAACAACTCGCCGCGGTACATCAGCGAGACGTCAGCGCCCAGGCCGTTGAAAATCGAGGCGAACTCCACGGCGATGTAGCCTCCGCCGACCACGACGACGCGCTTGGGCATCTGCTCGAGGAAAAACACTTCGTTGGAGGTGATGGCGTGCTCGCGCCCCGGGATCTCCGGCACCTGGGGCCAGCCACCGGTGGCGATCATGATGTGCTCGGCGGTGTGGACCTGGCCGTTGATTTCGACTTCGTGCGGGCCGCGCAGCCGTGCGTGGCCTTCCATCAAAGTGACGCCGCTGCTGTCCAGCAACTTGCGGTAGACGCCATTGAGGCGACTGATTTCATGGTTCTTGTTGGCGATCAGGGTGGGCCAGTCAAAATGCGCCTCGCCACTGCTCCAGCCATAGCCTTTCGCTTGTTCGAAGTCTTCGGAATAGTGCGCGCCATAGACCATCAGCTTCTTCGGTACGCAACCGACATTGACACACGTGCCCCCCAGATAACGGCTCTCGGCCACGGCCACGCGCGCACCGAAACCGGCGGAAAAACGCGCCGCCCGGACGCCGGCCGAGCCTGCGCCAATTACAAAAAGGTCAAAGTCGTAACTCATGTGGATCTCCTAAGGGAGGCGTTAGCATAACCGCTTGAGCGCGCTCGGCAAGTTCCGCAGGACAGAAACGACAAAGCCACCCGGAGGTGGCTTTGTCTTACATACAGCGGCGTGGCAAAAGCCAGTACACCTGCTGTCATGCGCTGATTACAGTTCTTTGTAGAAATGCTCGAAGCAGAAGTTGGTGGCTTCGACGTAGCCGGCCGCACCGCCACAATCGAAACGCGTGCCTTTGAATTTGTAGGCCAGTACGTTGCCTTCAGCAGCTTGCTTCATCAAGGCGTCAGTGATCTGGATTTCACCGCCTTTGCCCGGCTCGGTGTTTTCGATTTTCTCGAAAATGTCCGGCGTCAGGATGTAACGACCAATGATCGCCAGATTCGAAGGAGCATCTTCAGGCTTTGGCTTCTCGACCATGTCGGTCACGCGGAACAGGCCAGGCTTGATCTCTTCACCCGCGATCACGCCGTATTTGTGAGTCTGATCGGCAGGCACTTCCTGAATGGCGACGATCGAGCATTTGTATTGCTTGTGCAGCTTGACCATCTGCTCCAGGACACCGTCACCGCCGGGATTGACACACAAGTCATCCGCCAGAACCACGGCAAATGCTTCGTTGCCAATCAGGGGCCGGCCGCTGAGAATTGCGTGGCCCAGACCTTTCATTTCGGTTTGACGGGTGTAGGAGAAGCTGCATTCGTCGATCAGTTTACGGATGCCGACCAGGTATTTTTCTTTGTCGGTGCCTTTGATCTGGTGTTCGAGCTCGTAGCTGATATCGAAGTGGTCTTCCAGCGCGCGCTTGCCGCGGCCGGTGACGATGGAGATTTCGGTCAGACCGGCCTCCAGCGCCTCTTCCACGCCGTATTGGATCAGTGGCTTGTTAACAACTGCCAGCATCTCTTTGGGCATGGCCTTGGTCGCTGGCAAAAAGCGAGTGCCGTATCCGGCTGCAGGGAACAAGCATTTCTTGATCATATAAATCCTTGATGAGCTGGGGGTGTTGCGGCGCAGTCTAATGAGGCGGCGATAACCTTACAATGCCGCTACTGGCCGTTCGCTGCCTAGGTAGAGGAACGCTGACGCAGATAGTTCCGCAAATAGTTCCGCAGACAACTCAGCAACCAGCTCCCTCGCCACGCTTCACCCACTGATTATTGGAATTCCATGCTGTCCTTCGTACGAGGGCATCCAGCGCCGCGTAACCGCCGTTCGGTGACCTTCGCAAGCGTAGCCCTGTTCGCCATCGACCGTGGGAAATTGTGCGATTGCCCTTTGGCATTTGCCGATTATCATGGGCGCCTGAATCACTAATCGAGACAAGTCGATGTCTGAAGTCAAAAGCGTGAACGGGTACCAGATCAAGAAACTCCAGGACGGCCAGTGGTGGCTGGTCGGCCACGACGGTGAAGCCGTGGCAGGCCCGTTCTCCAGCGAGAGCAGCGCCATTGAAGTCGCCGCCGTGTTCGAAGACACGCCGGCCCCGCGCCGCCGCGCTGACAAGAAAGACTGATAACCTCGCCCGGCCAGCCCCGCAATGGGGCATGGCCCAGGCGCACGTCAGACCCAGCGGTGCCCATGCGCGGTTAAATCAGCGCGCGCACCCTGCAAAAAATGTCGGGTGATGCCGGAACGATGGCACTCACCCCAAGTCTGAGACTAGCAATCTCAAAGCAGCACACCCCACACCGGCCCTCATCGCGAAGCATTCCACCATGATCAAGATCTTATCCGTCATTGCTGTACTGGCCCTGACCGGCTGCGCGACCGCGCAGAACACCTACCTCAAAGACGGCAAGCAAGCGCTGAGCATCGACTGCTCCGGCGAAGCCATGTCCTGGGCCGCCTGTTACGAAAAGGCTGACGCCTCCTGCGCGGGCACCGGCTACAACATCGTCAGCACCAACGGCACGCCGCAACCCAAGGAAGATGACAAGACCCTGGGTGTAGATGTCGGCAATTACAAAAACCGCACGGTACTGGTGGTCTGCAAATAACATCCCTCGCCGTTTACCGCTTGCACCGGGTCACGTTTCAATCGCCTGCAAACCGCGTCACTCGCCCGAGATACACGCCGTCACGGCGTGCTGCACATCTTTGGGCCGCAGCGGGTTGTTCGACATGCGCTCGAACAGCTTGATCGAGCTGCCGCTGGAACGGTTCTCGATGTCGACGATGGCAGCAGGGTCACTGCTCAACAGCTTCTGTGGAACGATGATACGCAGCCCTTCATGGTGCGGCTCGATCTGCGGCGGCTTGCGGCTGTCCGAGATGCGTCCGACGAAGCATGCCGCATAGTCCTTTGGCGACTTGCCGGACATGACACTCATGGTCGCCGGGGTGTGTTCAATGTCAGTGACTGTGGCGCAGCCGGTCATCGCCAGGGCCAGAATAACAACCGCCAATTTCATACAATCCCTCCAGTAAAGGTGCTTACGACAAGCCTGACCCGGATTAAATCCCGCGCGTCTGCTTTTTTACCCCCCGCTTCGCTGTCAGCGCTGCGTCGACAGGGGCTGAGGAGCGCGCAATAAAACCCGCCGGGATGATCAACGCCCAGGCTCGCCGTGCTATGGTTTCGGGTTTTCGAGAACGCTGTCTCCGGAGACACCCATGAAATTCGTCCACCAGCGCGAGCACCTCAACGAAGACGACATGGTCGTCATCGAGTGCTCCCAGCTTTGCAACATACGCCTGATGAGTGATGCCAACTTCCGCAGCTTCAAAAACGGCGGTCGTCACACCTACCACGGCGGCGCGTTCGACCGTTTCCCTGCCAAAATCGCGGTGCCCAGCACCGGCTTCTGGAACATCACCATCGACACCGCTGGCCGCAAACTGGACAGCAATGGCGGGCGCAAAACCGCGTTCACCCATTCGATCAAGATCGTCCGCCGCTCGTCCTCGCGTCTGAGCTGATGCGCCATTGAATACCGGTTGGCGTGAAATCTTTGTGTTTTTTTTGCGAACATCCGGTCAGCATTTCCAAGGAGTCAAATGTGAGCACCCCTGCCCCCGTCGTCAAATATGCAATCAGCTACAAACTCAACGGTGAACGTCGTTTCGAGTTTGCCCTGTTGCAGTCGCCTTCCCCCGATGAAGCGCTGGCAGCCCTGCAGAAGATGCACGCCGACGGTGACGATGTCATCAGCGATGTGAAGGTCAGCAAAGCGCTGTAGGCGAAATCCGGACAGGGGAAGCCCATGGTAATGCGGCACAAAAGCACGACGCCGACGACCCTTGATCTGTTCGCGGAGGATACGCCGCAACCGCCTTCGCGGGAGCAGATCGGGCCGCAGTCGTTCGTGTTCCGTGGCTTTGCCCTGCCGTTTATCGAGCAATTGCTGCCTGCCTTGGCGTCAGTTCTGACGCAGGCGCCGTTCCGCAACATGGTCACGCCCGGTGGTTACACGATGTCGGTGGCGCTGAGCAGTTGTGGGGATTTCGGCTGGACCACCGACCGCAGTGGCTACAAGTATTCCCCGATCGATCCCCACACGGGTCAGCCATGGCCGGCGATGCCCGGGGTGTTCATGGAGCTGGCAGTGGCGGCGGCTGCGGCGGCCGGGTTTGCGGCCTTTGTGCCTGATGCGTGCCTGATCAATCGTTACATCCCCGGGGCCAAGATGTCGCTTCATCAGGATAAGGATGAACGCGGTTATGAGTGGCCGGTGGTGTCGGTGTCACTGGGGCTGCCGGCGATGTTTTTGTTTGGCGGGCATGAGCGCAGTGATCCGACCCAGCGGGTGCCGTTGTTTCATGGGGACGTTGTGGTGTGGGGCGGGGTTGACCGGCTGCGCTTTCATGGGGTGATGCCGGTTCGGCAGGCGGAGCACCCGCAGTTGGGGGAGCAGCGGATTAATTTTACGTTCCGCAAGGCGCGGTGATCAGGATCGAGGTTTAAACCCCGATCCACCATCAAGCATCCCGGTGATGGCTGGCCTGCGCCTGAGTGACGAAGCCATCAAGCGCACCTCAAGCTAAAACCTGATCGAAGTGCACAACCGCCACTTGAGACTCGCACCCGTCGATGCCCGCCCTCATGACAATTAGTCCCTCGCCAGCAGATCCGGCAACTCCAGCAAGCTCTCGTCCGCCGTCGGCACTGGCAGGCTCGGAAGCTTCCCGCTTTTGATTATCCCGGCGAGGAGGCTCGAGGCCATTGGCAGGGCCGCAGTAGCAAGCACTGGCAAACCCAAACCCGCTGCACGGGCGTCAACCGCGTCCGTGACCACTTGCGCAACATCCCAGTTCTTGCTCGGCAGCCCCTCAGTGACTGTGGCCTCTAATTGCGCCGGAACATCGCCTGCACTGGGCGGCATGACCGGCCATTCTGGCTCGCCGATAAAGCTGCCCTGGGTCCAGGTGTCCGCCGGGTCCTTGCCGAAGGCCACTTTGCCAGGCCCGGGTGCAGCACCGGAAACGGTGGCGAATCCCTGGGCATCCAGCGAGCCTTTGAGCCGCTGACCCAGGGCGTCGATCACCTCGAAGCCGCCGCCCTGGATGCCTTGCTGACCCGCGTACTGGTTGAACAACTGAAGGTCGCCCTCGCCCGGTTTCAGTGGCTCGGGGAACACCCCCGCGAGGCTTTTCGCCGAGGTGTAAGCAAAGTTGGCAGCGTGGGCAGTGTACGGGCCGGTGGTGACGTGGGTGATGCCGGCCGCGTTGTAGGTGGTGGCGCTGCCGCCGCCCTGGATCACCAGCTCGGTCTTCGCAGTGAGGGTGATGCGCTCGGCGTTCGCGGTGATATTGAGTTTGGCCAGGAGGTTGATGCTGTCTTTCAGGGCACGCACGTCAATGTCGCCGGACGCCGCGACCAGGCGCCAGCCTAGGCTTTGCACAAACAGGCGCATGCCCTGGCTGGCGCTCGCCAGCAGGCGTTTACCCACGGAAAAGCTGGTGTGTCCCGTGCTGCTCAACGCCAGGTGTTCGCCGGTGGCGATGTGGCTCGAACGCGGCGTGGTCAGGGCGATACCGGCCGGGCTGGCGAGGACCAGATGGGGTTCGGTGAATTCGGGAAATTCGTTGGCACTCGTGTTCACCGGGCCGCTGCCGAGCACGCCTTGATGCTGGGCGTGCAGGGCCTTGGCAACGTCATCCTGATCACCGGGCTCCTGGGCCTGCAATTCCTTGGCCTGCAGCGCGAAGCCGTCCTGCTGATCGGCGGCAGTGGCCAGGCGTTCGGCGGTTTCCGGCAGGTCCTTGTGGTGTTTCGATTCGTTGGGACGCGGCTCGGTGGTGATCAACAAACCCGCCGCGGCCCGGACGGCGCCGTGGCGGTCGGTGCGCAGCTCGAAACCTTCGCCTCTGGGCTGGCCACCGGCGGGTCGCGGATGGGTCAGGTAGCCTAGGTTGATGGCACTGGCGCCGTGATCGCTGCGCAGGGCAATGCTGATCTCGCTGGTGGTGTCGTCGATGCGCAATTCGTTGGCGCGGCTGCCCTTGTATTCCTTGCTCTTGACCGTCGCCACGGTCTTGAAATCCGGCAGTTTGTAGGGCGGCAAGTGGGCGCCGTGGTATAGGCAACCGGTGATGAGGGGCTGATCGGGATCGCCTTCGAGGAAGGTGATCAGGACTTCCATGCCGACCCGCGGCAGGTTGATCGCACCGAAGTTCTGGCTGGCCCAGTTCGAAGCCACGCGCATCCAGCAACTGGTCTTGTCGTTGTGCTCGCCTTCGCGATCCCAGAAAAACTGCACCTTCACCCGGCCGTGCTGATCGCAGTAAATCTCTTCGCCTTCAGGGCCGGTGACCACCGCGCTTTGTGTGCCCGGCACCTTGGGCTTCGGATGCTCCAGCGGTGGCCGGTAGTGCACGTCCCACGGCGTCGCGGTGAAACGGTTGCGATAGCCCTGATGGAAATCGCTTTTCAAGTCAGTGACGTCGCTGGTAATGACTTCTTCAAGCACTTGAGGCTGTTTGCCCTCATGGAAGACCTCGGTCAGCAGCCACAGGTCATTCCACACAGGGTTGGCGTGTCCGGTCAGGGCGAGAAAGTGGCCGCTGACCAGTCGTGGCTGATCGCTGCTGCCTTCGGCCAGGCGATAGTCGCTGCGATGTCGTTCGAGGGCGCGATTGGCCAGGTGTCGGCCACGTTCGCGATCGGCGAAACGGCCGGGATAGTCGTAATCTTCGAGGTCCGGGGCGGCGGCACTTTTGGCGCTGCATTCCAGCTGGAACCTGGGCTTGGTGAAGTCGTAATCACGCCGCGTGGTGCGGCTGGTGCGGGTGTTCATGCGCAGGCCGAAGCGCTTTATCACCCGCGCGTCGGCGACCAGTCCGGTGTCCTGCTGATAGAGCACCGGCGCCAGTTTCGGGAACACCGTCTGGTCGTCGCCGAACACCAGCAAATGGCCCTTGGCGCTGTGCTGAAAATGAAAGTGAATGCCTTCCTCTTCGCACAGGCGCTGGATGAAATGCAGGTCAGACTCGTCGTACTGCACGCAGTAGACCCGCTCGGGGTAGGTCGCACCGAGCTGGAACCGGTAATCGATGGAGAGAATACCGTGCTCTTCCAGCACCTGACTGATGATCTGCTGCACCGTCATCTGCTGGAAAATGCGCTGGTTGATCCGGTGCGCCAGGTAAGCCAACTGCGGTCGCAGGGAAATCCGGTAGCGGGTCAGCCGCTTGCCGGCATCACCCTGGGCGATGCTGTAAGCCAGCCCGTGAACCCCGGTGCCGTCCTCGGCGAGCTGCAGGAATGTCTGCCCGTGCAGCAGGCTTTCAAGGTCGAGCGCGGCGTTTTCGCTGACCAGTTCCAGCTCGAATTCAAACGGTTGGTTGAGGCGCTCCAGGCCGGTGAACGACAGCACTTGAAACAGCGTGTCCTGCCCGTTGAGGGTCAGGCTGAATTGGGCTTGGTTGGCCGGTGCGAACATCCTTTGTTCCTTATGCGCTGATGCGGCAGACGTTGATGCAAAGGGCGATCACCGGCTGCGAGTACGAATGCATGAAGGACAGCGAACCGCCTCGCCTTTGCAGGCGTCAGTGGTGCTGTCCGCGGTCTGAACATCGGCACTGATCGTGTTGATCGCGTGCCCAGAGGACGACGGAGATATCAAACGCCGTGCCAGACATGGCCCAGCGCTTATGGAACAAGGGTTTGCGGGGATGCTTGCAGGGAAACGCGATGTTCGGTCAGAGATCCCGAGGGAATGTGCGCAAGAAGTTGCGCACCCCTGCGCAACTTCTTGCGCACTCCCCTACAGGCCAAGAACGGCGCGGCCTGTAGGGTGGTGAGCAGGTAATGACCGAGGATTGACTGCGCAACTTCTTGCGCATGATGGCGATGGGAAATGACGCGGAAGCAAGGATTGTTAAAGCGGGCTAAGTGGCTAAAGCGGATTCAGTGGCGCGGACAGGATCGGCGCCATTGCGGCGCCGATCCCTTTAACACCAGATCAATACTCGGCGTCGGCATCGGCCAGTTGGGTATTGAACTGAGGTCGTGTCCCGCCCAGTCGCGCAAGGAAATACAGCGCCACCCCCACCAGCATGAGCGCCCCGGCACGCAGCCAGGTTTCGGCGCTTTGCTGGGTCAGCAGAACCACGCAGGACACGATCGCCAGCACCGGCACCCACGTCGGTACGCGGAAATGGTCAGCGTCGACAACATCACGACGCAACACCAGCACCGCCAGGTTGGTGCTGATGAACACGAACAACAGCAGCAGGACCACGGTTTCCGCCAGTGTTGCCAGCGAGCCGGTCAGCGTGAGAATGATTGCGACCACTGTGGTCGCGACGATGGCCACCCACGGTGTCCGCCGCTCCGGCAGCACTTTCGACAGCGCGTTTGGCAGCAGGCCCTGGCGCGACATGCCGTACGCCAGTCGACTGGACATGATCATGGTCAACAGCGCGCCATTGGCCACGGCCACTAGCGCGATGAAGGCGAACAGCCGCGGCGGGATGCCGAGGTGCGACGCCTTGACCACTTCCAGCAGCGGCGCTGAGGAATGCACCAGTTCCTCGATGGGCATGACCGTGGCGGCCGCAATGCCGACGCCCATGTAGATGGCCCCGGCGATCAGCAGCGCCCCGAACAAGGCGCGGGGGTAGACCTTACGCACGTTGCGCACTTCCTCCGCCAGATTGGCCGAGGTCTCGAAGCCCACGAAGGAATAGAACGCCAGTAACGCCGCGCCGAGCACGGCGAATGCCGGGTTGACGCCCTCCTTGAATTGCACGGCGCGGGACAAATCCGCGTCGCCGGAGCGGAAGAACCACACAGCGGCGACGATCACCAATAACAGGCCCGAGACTTCAATCACCGTCATCACCAGATTGGCGGACAGCGATTCTTTGATCCCGCGCGCATTAAGCAAGGCAATGACCACCAGGAAGATCAACGCCACGATATGAGGTGGCAGCTCGATGAAGGGGGCCATGTAATCGCCCGCAAACGCCAGAGACAGCCCCGCTGCGCTGGTCACGCCCGCGGCCAGCATGCAGAAGCCCACCAGAAACGAGATCAATGGCGACTTAAACGCTTTACCGGCAAACACGGCGGAGGCGCCGGCATGAGGGTATTTGGTGACCAGTTCGGCGTAGGAACCTGCGGTGAGCAGGGCGAAGCACAGCGCAATGAGCAGTGGCACCCAGATCGCCCCGCCCACTTCACCGGCAATGGTCCCGGCCAGGGCGTAAACCCCGGCGCCCAGAACATCGCCCAGAATGAACAGCAAGAGCATCGGCCCTGTGACCGCACGTTTCAGTGCTCGGCTGGGTTGTGGCGGCTGCGATGTCATGGGTAGCTCCGGCGGTGTGGCGGGGTGGGGATTAACGTCAAGGCTGACCCGACTGGACGACGGAAGTTTTGGGTTCAGGAGTGTCGGGGAGATTAGCGGTGGTTTTATAGCGTTGGAGAAGGCTGGCACCGGCCCTTCCCGGCTAAAGCAGATCCCACCGGCGCAAGGCTATTCACCCAGGACGAGCTGTAGCCGGGACGGGACACGTGTGCGCAAAGGGATGAAATGGCAACTTCCAGGGACTGCTTATATTTACAGCCCTTGACCGTAAACCTGCGCTGTCCCCGGTTTGCATAGGGCGTCGGACCTACGCCGGTTTCCAGATCACCGCATCTATGCCCAATCGCTCGGCTTTGGGCTTGGACAGCTTGATGGCTCTGTCGCTCCGGTACTTGGGAATGTCAGCGACGCCAGCGTCCACTCCAGCCCAGTGCCACGCCTCAGCGTTGTCCATTTGCTTGGCGCACACGTAGAACCATCGTGCCTTGCCATGGAAAAGGTATTCGATGCGGTAGTGTTGGGTATGTTGCATGGTCTTGATCTCGTTCACAGGCTTGATGTCGTTGTTTGGTTTCCATCTCGGGTGGACAACTGACTCACCGCACGGGTAGCGCTGCGGACTAGGGATCCGCCTGTGGTGCTGTGGACAGGTTAACGGCGCCCGGGCGCGAGGGCTTAGGGGCATGCGTGACGTGGGCGCGGCCGAAGAGGTGCGTCCAACGGTCCGTTGTGAAGCCCGTCATCCAATGCGCCGCAGCCGATGAGTCCAATAAAGACAAGGTCGGACTGAAACAGGTCAGGTTCTTCTCAGGGGATAACCGCATTGAAAGTCTCCATCATTGAGGCCTCAAGCTTCCAATGGCGGCTTCGTGCCGCTTTATGACCGGGCTGCGAATACGTTGAGTCAAGAGATGCCAACAAACAGGCCCTGCAACAGCCCGGTAAAACGTTGACCGGATCAGATCTCCGGATGTTCATCCTGGATTTAACATTTCGGGACGAGCGGTTTGATAGCTGTGCTACTCCCTCCTTAGTTGAACTCGCGCTTCAACCAAAGAGATGTATTAAGTAGATCGACGCGCGCAACTCATTCGTTCGAATAGGTACAGAGGGCCAACGACTTATACTGCGCGTGCTCATCCACGATGCATGAAGCCCTCTTCGCCTTAAACAGCGCCGCTCACCGCCTTAGTTGCCAACTGTAAAAAGTGCCCAGCCCCTCATTTGATATTGAAGAGCCATCATTACAACCCTCAACAACCATCCAGCCAGTCCATAGGACGACCAAAATCATCATCTGCCGGAAACAGATGCGGACGGGTGTGCGGGGGTTCTAGTCAGCGTAAGGCAGGCCCACGGACTCACCCGCCGCAATGCGCTCGGCATAATCACGTCCGCGCTCGAGCCCCTGCTCGACGGTCCATTGCGACACCGGCAGACTCTCCCTATGCTCCACCACTCTTTCTCCGTCCGCTGCGTAAACGCACACCAGTACGTCGACGACGTCGCCATTGATACGCGCCCTGACTTCCAGTTGACAGCCATTTTCTGCAGCCTCGGTGTAGTTCTCATCGCTCGCCGGTAACTGCGTCCACTCGTTATAAACATCGCCGCGCGCAAACATGAAATGTTCCTTGGTCTGATCGTTATGGATACTGGTCAATAGCATTGACTGGGGCGACAGCGAATGATTCCAGCGATCAAACCCGAGCAGAAGCACTGCGTGGGTCCGGCCCGATACGCCGCTTGATTAGTTACGCGGTTGGACACCTGAAATCGAGTGAAGCCAAACCCGCTCCCGCGAATACTCATTCCAGGCGTTAGTCAGTGTCATAGCGACTCGCCACGTGGCAAGTGGCTTCACTCTCCGCGCCCTGCCCCTTCAGAAATCCCCACGGTGACAAGTTGCTCCTGTGACAGAAACCCCTGCCGCTACAGAATCTCGCTGGGCCGCCGATAGCTCGGGATAGTCATAACGTTTTGCAGCGCTGCAAGTTGTGAGGTTGTCATTTTTTTGAAATTGCGCGCGTTGGGTCCCTATTTATGAAATTCCCGTCTCTAGATCAATTGAAAGCGCTGGTGTGCGTCCAGCGCGGCAACACGCGGCTGATGGAAGCGCAATACATCGCGCTGTCCAGACAGCTGCCCATGATGTACGTCATTCTGCTGATCAACACCCTGGCCCTCGCCGCAACCCATTACGGCGTCGCGCCGCTGTGGCTGACGGTCTACATCCCGCTATTGCTGACCCTGGTGGGTGCTGTGCGAGCGGTCCTTTGGTGGCAGAGCCGCAGTCAGCCCATTACCACCGAGCAGATCTTCAGAAAACTGACCCGCACCAATCAGCTGACGGTGGTCATCGCCTTCGGCTTTACGATCTGGGCGCTGCTGCTGTTCCCCTACGGCGACACGTACACCAAGTCCCATGTGGCCTTCTACATGGCGATCACGGTGATCGTCTGCATCTTCTGTCTGATGCACCTGCCCTCCTCGGCGATGATGACCACGGCGGTGGTCAACATCGCCTTCGTCGCGTTTTTTGCCAATGCCGGCAACGCGACGTACACCGCCATGGCGGCCAACGTGTTCCTTGTCTCCCTGGCGATGATCGTGGTCCTGCAGAACCATTACGGTGAGTTCACCCGGCTGGTGAACATGCAGATCCAGACGGAAAAGCTCAGCGATGAAAACCAACGGCTGGCCAACGAAGACAGCCTGACCGGTCTGCCCAACCGACGACAGTTTTTCAACCTGCTCGATCGTACGCTCAGACAGGCCCGACAAGACGACACGCGACTGGCGGTGGGGATGATTGATCTGGACGGTTTCAAGCCGATCAACGACTCCTATGGCCACGGCGTAGGCGACAAGCTGTTGCGTCAGGTCGGCCAGCGTCTGCGGGCGTTTGCCAGTGAGCAACTGCACGTGGCGCGGCTGGGCGGCGATGAATTCGGGCTGATCGTCATCAGGGCCGGTGACGAAAGCGAGCTGATCAAACAGGGCCAGTCGCTGTGCCGCACCATGCGTCTGCCCTTCGTGATCGGCGACATACAGGTCAGCATCAGCGCTTCAATGGGCCTCGTGGTGTTTCCGGACCTGGCGAGCACACCGACCGAGGCTTACGAATTCGCCGATTACGCCCTCTACACCAGCAAGCGCGAGACGCCCGGCGAGTTGTGCATGTTCTCCGCCAGCCAGCATCAGCGTCTCAAGCGCGACATGCTCACCGAGCAGGGCTTGCGCCAGGCCAATGTCGCCGAAGAATTCACCCTGGTGTTTCAGCCCATCGTCGACATCCGCACATCACGCACCGTGGCGTTCGAAGCATTGGCCCGGTGGATGAGTCCAAAGCTGGGCAACGTCGCGCCGGGGCACTTCATCGGCGTGGCCGAGCGGATTGGTCTGATCAACCGACTGACACCGCCGCTGCTTGAAAAAGCCCTGAACGCCGCGCTGCTGTGGCCTGCCGATGTGAGGCTGGCGTTCAACCTGTCGGCTCACGATTGCTCGTCGATGGACGCTGTGGAACAGCTGATCGGGGTGATCCGCCAGAGCGGCTTCGACGCCACGCGGCTTGACCTGGAAATCACCGAAACCGCCGTCATCAAGGACCTCGTTCAGGCGCAACGGGCGATCAACGCGTTCCGTGAACTGGGCTGCGGCATTTCCCTGGACGACTTCGGTACCGGCTACTCAAGCCTGACCCAGCTCCACGCCCTGCCGTTGACCAAGCTGAAGATCGACCGCTCGTTCATCACCGACATTCACCAGAACCCCGCGAGTTTCAAGATCGTCAAATCGCTGCTGGCGTTGAGTCAGGACATGGAATTGCAATGCGTCAGCGAAGGCGTGGAAACCGAGGCGGAGCTGGAGGCCTTGCGGACCCTGGGCTGCACCCTGGTTCAGGGCTACCTGTTCTCACGGCCGATGCCCCTTGAGCAGACCCTTGAGTGGGTCGGCTCACCGCCAGGCGTGCCTGCCGCGGCGATCGTTCTGTGAGACGGTTACGTTAAGGAATCAGCGCCGCCCACGGCTGCTACCAGGCCAGGATCGCAACGGGCGTTGCGATCAAGCGCTTTGCTGGACTTTCATCATGGCCAGGCCGATGAAGCGGCGTGAGTCTTCCTGAAAGTCCCGCACCTGGGCGGCAAACTGCTCTTCTCTGACGTCCACGTGGCGCGGGCTGAAAAAGGTGGCGACGTCGGCAATGACCTGGGTTGTGTCGTTGAGGCTCTGGTGCAGCGTGCCCAGAATCCCGACCGCATTGCGATTTGAGATGATCACCTCGCGGTTATTGCTCGGGAGCGTCCTGTCTGAAGACGTCGGATCATCGGCATCCAGTCTGCCCGCAGTACCCAGCAGGGCGCTGCCGGAGAACAGATAATGCATGTCGACGCCAGCGTCACAGACGCGCTGAAGGTAATCGGCCTTGGGTGATCGATGGCCACTTTCGTAGTGACCTTGGGCGTTAGGTTCGACGCCGCCGATTCTGGCGAACGCTATCTGCGTCAGGCCTAACCGTTTGCGTTCTTTTCTCAAACGCGATCCAAGCTTTTCCATGAGCAAACTCCTGCTGAATTCACGCCACACGATGGAGCGGTGGGTGCAATGGGGGGCTGGAGTGCGAGCTTCCTGGGTTAGCGAAACAGCCTCGTACGGTGGGAACTCAGCACCTTACAGCGTTTGCAACATGAGCGAACGAATATTTGGCCGGCATCACAGTCACCCGGTTTTAATTCCTGCCCTCCCCCGATGTGCCCTCATCAGACAGAAAAGAAGCGGCGCTTCCAATCCCCGCCCGTTATTCGGCTGAGTGTGCGCAACACGATCGATGAAATACACGCAGTCATTGTTCGCCTTCCACTCATTGACACCGCAATGTGCAAACGTTTCCCCCCATACGAACACGTTTGCGCAAACGGGCCGACGATCGGTAGATCGGCATCTAACGCTTGTTTTTTCCATATAGACCAATGACTTGGAAAATATCTTTTTTGTCATATAGACAAACGTCAAAGTATTATCCGTTGATCTCGGATGGATTCGACCTAAATTAGTGGCAAGCAGATATCACTCAAACAAGAAACAAAGTTGCTCCTGGCTCAGTGAATCAGGCGGCTGGTATGACACGCCATTAACCGCGTTGTTGTAGTGCTAAAAGCGAAGAAAGGGACTGTCAGCATGGACAATATCGTTGTAGCCAATAAAGCAACCTCCGAACTTACTGCCAACACCTGGGGAGATCTTTCACTCAATTCACCGTCCGTCGTTCAAATGCCGGTCCCCCCCAGTCAAGTTGCTTCGGTCACCCGAAACGGGCAAGACCTGGTGGTGAATTTGAAGAATGGCGAACAAATCAAAGTTGCCAACTTCTTTAATGCTGCGCCGGATGTCGCCAACAGCGACATGGTATTTCAGGGCGAAGACGGCACCCTCTGGCAGGCTCAGTACGATGCTCAGTCCTTCACCGGTTTTACCTTCGACGAAGTGAGCTCTCTGGATGAGCTCATTGCAGGAGCTGGCGTGGTAGGGGGTACGACCCCTACCTTTGCGATTGCCGGGCTCGGTTTGTTGGGTGCCGGCGGTGCGGCGGCGGCAGCGGGCGGCGTCGCAGGCGGCGGCGGTGGTGGTGGTGGTGGCGGCGGCGGAACTCCCGCTGACACGTCGGCGCCTCTTGCACCCGCCAACCTGCTCGTCAGTGCAGACGGCACGCTGCTGACCGGTACCGGTGAAGCCGGCGCGACCATTCGGGTGCGCAATAACGCGGGCGCCCTGCTCGGCAGCGGTATTGCGGCGCCGGATGGAACATTCAGCCTGTCGCTGAGCCCGCCGCAAACCGACGGCCAGTCGCTGACCGTCGATGCGGTCGACGCCGCCGGCAACGTCTCCCCGCCTGCCCAGGCGCAAGCGCCGGACATCGATATCACTCCGCCCGGCGATACCACGCCACCCGATGCACCCGCCAACCTCGCCGTCAGTGCCAACGGCGCCCGGCTGACCGGCTCCGGCGAAGCAGGTGCGACCATTCAAGTACGCGCCGCCGATGGCACGCTGCTGGGCAGCGGCATCGTCGCGGCAGACGGTACCTTCAGCCTTGCCCTGAGCCCGGCGCAGACCGAAGGCCAGTCGCTGACCGTCAATGCGGTCGACGCCGCCGGCAACGTCTCCCCGTCGGCCCAGACGCTGGCGCCGGACATCGACGTCACCCCACCGATCGACACCACCGCGCCCAACGCCCCGGGCAATCTTTTGGTCAGCGCCGACGGCACCCGCCTCACAGGCTCTGGCGAAATCGGCGCGACCATTCAAGTACGCGCCGCTGACGGCACGTTGCTGGGCAGTGCCATTGTCGCAGCAGACGGCACCTTCAGCCTCGGGCTGAACCCGCCGCAAACCGACGGCCAGTCGCTGACCGTCAATGCGGTCGACGCCGCCGGCAACGTCTCCCTGCCCGCCCAGGCGCAAGCACCGGACATCGACGTCATTCCGCCCGGCGGGGATGTCACGCCGCCGGATGCGCCAACCGGCATCGCGATCAGCGGCAATGGATTGATCGTCAGTGGCCGTGGCGAAGTCGGCAGCATTGCGAGCGTCATCGATGCCAATGGCAACCTGCTCGGGACGGCTGTCGTGGGCACTGACGGGCTGTTCAACATCACCCTGAACGTGTCGCAAATCGCCGGTCAACCGCTGCAGCTCACTCTTACCGATGCAGCCGGCAACATCTCCGTCAACGTGGCACTGCAAGCACCGGACACCACGCCGCCGGCGGTGCCTTCGAATTTCGTCCTGTCGGCTGACGGCCTCACGCTTAGCGGCCGGGCCGAAGCGGGTGCGCGCATCCTCGTGCGCAATGCGTCGGGGGCGGTCATCGGCGCCGCCCGCGCCGGTCTGGACGGCACGTTCAGCGTGACCCTCGACACCGCGCAGCTCAACGGCGAGAAACTGAACGTCAGCGCCACCGATTCGTCCGGCAACTCAGCCTCGGCCGAGCTGACCGCCGCCGACACCACGCCACCCGCCCAAGTCACCGACGTGGTGATCAGCGCGGACGGCACGCAGGTCTCGGGCAAAGGAGAAGCCGGCGCGACGGTGACCCTCATCGGCGCCAACGGCACGGCCATTGGCTCCGTGGTTGTCGGCGCCAATGGCACCTTCTCTACGACCCTGACACCACCGGTCAACCCCGGTGATCTGGTGCAAGTCACCCAGACCGACGCTGCAGGCCTGCCTTCCCCCGGGCTGGCGGTCGCGGCGCCCGACGCCACGGGTCCGGCGACGCCTTCCGGTCTGGGCATCAGTGCCGACGGCACCCAGCTGACCGGCACCGCGAACGCCGGTTCGATTGTCCAGGTGCGCGACGCCAATGGTGTGCTGCTCGGCAGCGCGACAGTGGGCAGTAACGGCAGCTTCACCGTGGTACTCAACCCGCCCCAGGCCAACGGCGAAGTGCTCGACGTGGTCGCGGTGGACGGTCAGGGCGAAAGCTCGGTGACCCTTCCCGTCAACGCGCCCGACATCACCGGCCCTTCGGCTGCCACCGAGCTCAGCGTGGCCAATAACGGCCTGACCCTGACCGGCCGTGGCGAACCGGGCTCGACCGTTTCAGTACGTGACGCCCTGGGCAATGTCATCGGTACCGGCGTGACCTCCGCGACCGGCAACTTCAGCGTCACCCTCGCTTCCGCTCAAACCAATGGCCAGGCACTGCAGGTGGTGCTCAGCGACGCCGCCGGAAATCCGTCCCCTGTGACGCCCATCAGCGCACCGGACCTTGACGGCCCGCTGCAACCTTTGGCGATCAGCATCGACGCCAGCGGCACAACGCTGACCGGCACCGGCGAGGCCGGGGCGACGATCACTGTCACCAGCGTCAACGGCACGGTGCTCGGCACGGCGATCGCCGCCGCTGACGGTCGCTTCAGCGTGACGCTGAGCAGCCCGCAGAATAACGGCCAGACCCTGCTGGTCGGCGCCAGTGACGCCACCGGCAACCCGGTGTCGCCCGTGACCTTTGTCACCCCGGACACCCAGGCGCCCGGGTCGCTGACCAGCGTCATCCTCGACAGCACTGGCCTGATCCTCACCGGTACCGGTGAAGCCGGTGCAAGCCTTACCGTGCGTGATGCTGCCGGCAACGTCATCGGCAGCGGCCAGGCCGGTCCCGACGGCAGCTTCTCCCTGACCCTGAGCGCGGCGCAAACCGACGGTCAGTTGTTGCAAATCACCCAGGTGGACGCTGCAGGCAATCAATCGGTGGCGGTTCCGGTCACTGCGCCCGACGTCAGCGCACCGGGACCTGTGACCAACCTCACTCTGTCGGCCAACGGCCTGATCGTCACCGGTAACGGCCAGAGCGGCGCCACCGTCACCGTCAAGGATGACCTCGGCGCAACGCTGGGCAGCGCGGTGGTGGGCAGTGACGGACGCTTTGAAGTGACGCTTTCCAGCGCGCAGATCAACAGCCAGCTGCTGAGCGTCACCCAAGTCGATGGCTCGACACTGGCCTCTCCCTCTACGCCATTGCAGGCGGCGGACATCCAGGCGCCCGATGCGCCTACCGGCCTGACCCTGAGCGCCAATGGCCTGACGCTGAGCGGCCAGGGCGAGCCCGGCGCCACCGTCAACGTGCGCGACGCCAACGGCAACGTGCTGGGCACCGCCACGGCTGACCCGCTAACCGGTCGCTTCGACGTCCTCCTCAACGCGATCCAGGCAGACGGCCAGGTACTGGTGGTCAGGCAAGCCGACGCCGCCGGCAACCTATCCCCCGCCGCCTCGTTAAACGCGCCAGACACCACTGCGCCGGGCGCGCCCACCGGAATTACCATCAGCAACGACGGCCTGACCGTATCCGGGACAGGCGTTGCGGGCGATACGGTTCAGGTGCGTGATGTCAGCGGGACCCTGCTGGGCTCGGCTGTCGTCGCCCCCAACGGCAGTTTCGTGGTGACCCTGAGTCCGGCGCAGCTGGACGGTCAGGTATTGAGCGTGACCCAGACCGACGCCAGCACCCTGCCCTCGCCGGCCGGATCCGTCACGGCACCCGACATCACCGCGCCGCCTGTGCCAAGCGGCCTGACGCTGGATGGCGCCGGGCTGTTGACTGGCACCACCGTGCCCGGCGGCTCGGTAAAAATCCTCGACGCCAACGGCGTTCAGATCGGCGGCGCCACTGCAGGGTCCGACGGAACGTTCACGTTCAACGTTCTGCCGGTTCTGAGCAACGGCGAGACGGTGCAAGTGGTCGCCACCGATGGCGCCAACGATTCGCTGGCCACTCCGGTGCTCGCACCCGACACCACACGACCGGTCGATGTGACGAATCTGGCGATCAGTCCGGACGGCACGAGCGTTTCCGGCGTCGGCGAGCCCGGCACCACCGTCACCGTTCGCGGGCCGGGTAATGTCGTGCTCGGCACCGGCACCGTTGGCCAGGACGGTACATTCGTTATCGGCCTCACTCCGCCTGCTGCAAACAACACCAACGTCGACGTCATCAGCACCGACGCCACAGGCAACGCCTCCAACGCGGTCACCCTTCCAGGCCCGGACGGCACCCAACTGGCGACCCCCAGCGACATGGCGATCAGCAGCGACGGTTTCATTCTCACCGGTGCCGCAACCCCGGGCAGCACCGTCACCATTCTCGACAGCAACGGCAGCAGTCTGGGCAGCGGCAGGGTCAACAGTATCGGCCGCTTCAGTATCCTGATGCGTTTCGCCCAGTTGAACGCGCAGAGTCTGCACGTCGTCTCGACCGATGACGCGGGCAACACCTCGGTCACCGCGCTGGTGGTCGCCAATGACCTGACCGCCCCCGAAGCCCCGGCTGGCCTGACCATCAATGCCGATGGCAGCTCCGTCACCGGGCGCGGTGAAGCCGGTGCGACGATCACCATTACCAACAGCGGCGGCACCGTGCTGGGCTCCGGCACGGTTGCGCCCAATGGCACGTTCGCCATCGCACTGACGCCGCCCCAACTGGACGCCCAGCCACTTACGGCCACGCAGACCGACCTGGCGGGCAACGTTTCGCAAACCGGCAGCATCAGTGCGCCGGACCTGAAGGCGCCCGATGCCGCCACCGGTCTGACCATCAACAACGTCGGCACCGTGGTCAACGGCCTCGGTGAAGCCGGCGCGACCGTGACCATTCGTGATGCCGCCGGCAACGTCCTCGCCAGCGGCATCGTCAACCAGAGTGGCCAGTTCCAGGTGACGCTGCCAAACGCCGTCACCACCGGGGCGCCGCTGACCGTCACCTTGACCGACGCAGCTGGCAATGTCTCGGGCGTGACAAGCCTGGCGACGGTGGACACCACGCCGCCGGCCCTGCCACAAAACCTGCTGATCAGCGCCAACGGCAGCACATTGACCGGCACCGGTGAGGCCGGCGCGACCGTCAACGTTCTCGACATCACCGGCACGTTGCTCGGCACTGCCCTGGTAGGCAGTGACGGCACCTTCTCCCTTACCCTCGCTCCGGCGCCGAATAACGGCCAGGCACTGGACATCAGCCAGACCGACCCGAGCGGTAATGTCTCGCCGTCGGTAAACCTCACGGCGCCGGACATCAGCCCGCCCGCCGCCCTCACCCAAGTGTCGGTGAACGCCGACGGCCTGACCGTGACCGGCCGGGGCGAACCCGGCGCAACGGTGTCGGTGCGGACCGCCGGCGGAGCCCTGTTGGGCACGGCGCTGGTGGCGGCGAATGGCGCGTTCAGCGTCACCCTGAATGCCGCGCAGCTCAACGCCGAAGTGCTGACCGTGACCCAGGAAGACCCGCCCGGCAACGTCTCGACGGCGGTCAACGTGACGTCCGCCGACCTCACGGCACCGGACAGTCCGACCGCTCTGCTGCTCAGCGGCAGCGGCGTGCAACTGGCGGGGAACGCCGAAGCCGGCAGCACCGTGACCGTGCGCGATGCAGCCGGCAACGTGCTGGGTTCGGGCGTCGCCGGGGCCAACGGCGTGTTCCAGGTCACCCTGTCCAGCCCTCAGCTCAACGGCCAGAGCCTTGGCGTCACGGCCACTGATGCGGCCGGCAATGTCTCGGTGTCGGCGCCTTATCAAGCCGCCGACACCGTCGCGCCCGCCGCTGTCAGCAACCTGGCCATCAGCGCCGATGGCCTGGGCCTGGGCGGTACCGGCGAGGCCGGTGCGACGGTGGTCGTGCGCGATGCCAATGGCAACGCGCTGGGCACCGCGACCGTGGCGGCCAACGGCAGCTTCACCGTCGGCCTCGCCCCGGCGGCAGTTGCCGGCATCACCCTGACCGTGGTCCAGACCGACGCAGCGGGCAATGCCTCCGATGCCAGCACAGTGGTTGCTCCTGGCAATCTGGCCGAGCCGGCGCCGCAGAATCTGGCCCTCAGTGCGGACGGCCTGACCCTGACCGGTACCGCCAACGCGGGCAGCACCGTCAGCATCCGCACCGCCTCCGGTGTGCTGCTGGGCACGGCGCTGGTCGATGGCGACGGCACGTTCAGCGCGCCGCTCAATGCCGCGCAACTCAACGGCGAGTCGCTTTCGGCCATCGCCACCTCCAGCGACGGCATCAACTCGCTGGCCACCGGTTACCTGGCGGCGGACGTCACCGCCCCGGGAACGCTCACCGACCTGGTCCTCAACGCCAACGGCGTGACCCTCACCGGCCACGGCGAAGCGGGCGCAACCGTCACGGTGCTTGGCGCAGGCGGGGTGATTCTCGGCGCCGGCCAGGTGGGCGCCGACGGCAATTTCTCGCTGACCCTGAACCCGCCGCAGATTGCCGGCCAGTCCCTGAGCATCAGCCAGACCGACCTCGCCGGTAATGAATCGGCCAGCCTGGCGCTGACCGCCCGTGACGTGATCGCGCCGAATGCGCCGCTCGCCCTCGCGGTTACCCCAGACGGCGCGGTGCTGTCCGGCACCGGTGAACCCGGCGCCACGGTCAACGTGTTCAATGCGTCCGGGGCACTGGTCGGTTCCGGCAGCGTGCGCATCGACGGCACCTTCCAGCTCACCCTCACCACTGCGCAAGCCAACGGTGAACTGCTGGCGGTGACCCTGACCGACGCGGCCGGGAATATTTCCCTGCCCGCCAGCCTGACCTCGGTCGATACCACGGCGCCGCTGCCCCTGACCCAGCTGAACATTTCCAGCGATGGCGCAACGCTGACAGGCCGCGGTGAAGCCGGAGCGATTGTCACGGTGACCAACAACCTTGGCACTGTGCTGGGCACGGCAACCGTAGGCAGTACCGGAGCGTTTACCCTGGTGCTGGCCCCGGCGCTCTCCAATGCTGAAGTGCTGACGCTGGTACAACGCGATGCGGTCGGCAACGTGTCACCCCAGGCCAGCCTGATCACGCCGGACTTCACCCCGCCCGACCCGCTGGACAACGTGCGCATCAACGCCGCCGGTGCTGTGGTGACCGGTACCGGTGAAGCCGGCGCCACGGTCACTGTCCGCGATGCCAGCGGCAGCCTGCTCGGCACTACGCTGGTGCTGACGGACGGCACCTTCAGCGTCACCCTCTCCACGCCGCAGATCAACAGCCAGGTGCTGAGCGTTCAGCAGGCCGACCCACCCGGCAACGTCAGCGTGCCGGCCACGGTCATCGCTCCGGATTTGACGCCGCCAGCGGTCGCCACCGACCTGCAGTTCAATGCCTCCGGCAGTGTGCTCAGCGGCAGCGGCGAAGTCGGCGCGGGGGTGCGCATTACCCTGGCCGATGGCACGCAAGTCGGCACCGGCACCGTGGGCGTCGACGGCAAGTTCCTGATCACCCTGACCCAGACGCAAAACACCGGTCAGCCGGTGTTTATCGTGCTCACCGACGCAGCCAACAATGCCTCGGCTGCAGGCTCCCTGGCATCACCTGATCTGACGCCTCCCGCAGCGGTTACCAACGTGCAAATCAATGACGCCGGCGCAGTGGTCAGCGGTCGCGGTGAGCCAGGTGCCAGCCTGTTGGTCACCGATGCGGCAGGCAACATCATCGGCACCGGCGCGGTGGGTGTGGACGGTAATTTCGCCGTCTCGCTGTCGGTACCACAAATCAACGGCGAGTTGCTGTCGATCGCGCAGCGTGATGCGGCGGGCAACCCTTCCGCGGGCACGCCCGTCACAGCGCCGGACAACACCCCGCCAGCCCTGCCGGTGGTGACGTCGCTGAGTGCCAACGGCCTGACACTGAACGGCACCGGTGAAGTGGGCGCCACGATCAAGGTCACCAGCGCTGCCGGCGCCAGCCTCGGCACCACCACGGTGCTGGCCGACGGGACGTTCAGCGTCACGCTGTCGTCTGCCCAGCTCAATGGCGAGACCCTCAGCCTTACCCAGACCGACGCGGCCAACAACGTGTCCGGTACGCTGCCTTTCCAGGCCGCCGACGTTACCGATCCCCTCGCCGTGACCAACCTTGCGGTCAGCCAGGACGGTCTGACCCTCACTGGACGCGGCGAACCCGGTGCGACGGTCACGGTCGCAGTGACGGGGGCGCCCCAAGGTACGCCCGCACTTGGTACGGCCACCGTGCGCGCGGACGGTTCGTTCAGCGTTCCGCTGACGACTGCCCAGCTCGATGGCCAGTCGCTGTCGGTGGTGCAGGTCGACCCCGCACAAAACGATTCCACGCCGGTGGCGGTCAACGCACCGGACATCACGCCGCCAGCGGTTCCGGTCATCACCTCGCTCACTGGCAACGGCACGATCCTGCAAGGCACGGCCGAGGCCAATAGCACCGTCACTGTGCGGTCCGCCGACGGCACGTTGCTGGGCTCCACGCGGACGGATACGGGTGGACGGTACGAAATTGCGCTGAATCCTGCGCAAACCAACGGGCAGGTCATCTCCGTCATCGCAACGGACGGGGCCAACAACCCTTCCCCGCCGCTGGTGTATCAAGTGCCAGACACCCAGGCGCCTGACGCGGTCAGCAACCTGACCATCAGCGCCGACTATTTGCTGCTGGCAGGGCGCGGTGAAGCGGGATCGACGGTGACGGTGAAAAACTCCGTGGGCGCGACGGTTGGCGGCGGCCAGGTGGCAGCCAACGGCACATTCGTGGTCACCCTGGCTGCTGGCATCACAGCCAGCAACGTCCTCACGGTCAGTCAAGCGGACGCCAGCGGGAATGTTTCCGGTAATGCCGACCTCACCGTCCCGGTGACCCCGCCACCGAACGCGCCGACCAACCTGTCGGTGAGCGCCGACGGTCTGACGGTCATCGGCAACGCCGCAACGGGCACCACCATCACGGTGTACAGCGCAACAGGGGCCGTGCTCGGGACGGCCGCCACCAATGCTGGCGGTACGTTCACGGTGACCCTCAACACCGCACAAACCAACGGCGAAAGCCTTGGCGTGACGGCCAGTACCGGAGCAGGCGGCGCATCCTTGCCGGCTGCGGTACTGGCGGCGGACACCACGCCGCCGGCGGTGCTGACCGATCTCGCGGTCAGCGCCACCGGCACCTTGGTGACCGGTCGTGGCGAAGCCGGGGCGACGGTGACCATCACCACCGCCGCCGGCGCGCCCCTCGGCACTGCAGTGGTCAATGCCGGCGGCACGTTTAGCGTCACGCTCAGCTCGGCGCAAGCCAACGGTCAGGTGCTCAACGCGTATCAGACCGACGCCGTGCCGTTGCAATCGGCCACGTCGTCGGTCACCGCGCCCGACATCACCGCGCCGAATGCACCGTTGCAGCTGACCCTCAATGGCGCCGGCACTGTGCTCAGCGGGATTGGCGAAGCCGGCGCGACGGTCACGGTGCGCAGCAGCCTGGGCGTCGTACTCGGTACGGCAACCGTTGCACTGGACGGCACGTTCAACGCCAACCTCTCGGCGGCTCAGCTCAACGGTCAGTTGCTGTCGGTGAGCCAGCGGGACGCCGCAGGCAACGTCTCATTGCTGGCGAACCTCAGCGCTGTCGACACCACGCCACCCGCCGCTCTGACCAACGTCACCCTCAATGGCGCGGGCTTGCAAGTCAGCGGCAACGGTGAGGCTGGCGCGACCGTACGCGTGACAACTGCGGCAGGCGTAGTGCTGGGCACTGCGGTTGTCAACGCGGCAGGCGGATTCGTCGTTTCGCTCTCCAGTGCTCAATTGAATGGCCAGGTGCTCAGCGTCCTGCAAGCGGACGTGGCGGGCAACGCCTCGGCCGTGGCGACCGTCACTGCCCTGGACCTTCAGGCGCCCAACGCCCCTTCCGCGCTGGTACTGGCCGCCAACGGCCTGACCCTCAGCGGCAGCGGTGAAGCGGGCGCGACGGTCAACGTGGTCAACGCCAGCGGCACGCTGCTGGGCACAACCACGGTAGGCGCGGGCGGAACGTTCAGCGTCACCCTCAATGCCGCGCAGCTGGACGGCCAGGCGTTGACGGTGCGTCAGGTGGATGTCGCCGGCAACGTGTCTGCCGCCGGTAGCCTTGTGGCGCCGGATACCACGGCGCCGGGCGCATCTACAGCGGTGACCGTAAATGCCAGCGGTTCGGTGGTGACCGGCACCGGTGTGGCCGGCTCGACAGTCACTGTGCGCAATGCGGTCGGCACTGTCCTCGGCACCACGACGGTGGCCGCCAACGGCAGCTTCTCGGTGGCATTGAACGCCGCGCAGATCAACAACCAGGTGCTGAGCATCACCCAGGCGGATGCTGCGGGTAACGTGTCGCTTTCGGCGAGCACTATTGCGCCTGACCTGACACCACCCGCTGCACCCACTGCTCTGCTGGTCAGTGTCGATGGCCTGAGCGTCAGCGGCACGGGCGAAGTCGGTTCGACGGTACAAATCAAATCCACCGGCGGCGCGGTGCTGGGGACGGGCACCGTTGGGGCCACGGGAGTATTCAACGTCACCCTCGCCCCCGCGCAGATCAACGGCGAAACCCTGCTGGTCAGCCTCACCGACATCAAGGGCAATCTGTCGGTGGTGGCCAACGTCACCGCGCCGGACATCGACGTCAACACGCCGGTGATCGCCAGCGACAACCTGGCCACCGCCACGGTCAGCCTGGTGCCGGTGAAGAGCACGCAGAACTTCGCGGACTCCTTCACCACGCTGCTGGCCGGGTTCTCCAAGGCGTTTGTGTTCACGGTCAACAGCGGCACCAGCCTTGATCCGACCCTGACGCTGACCACGGGCAGCGCGGTGTCACTGCTCGATGGCGTGGTCTATACGCTGCAGGTCAAGAACGCCAGCGGCAACTGGGTGACCCTGGACGTCAACGGCAGCGGTGGCCTGCTCGACCTTGTGGCCCTGACCGGCCAGGGCGTGCGGGTGAACATCGGTGATCTGCTGGGTGGCGACTACCGGCTGATCGTGTCGAGCACCGGCATCGGCGTGGTGACCAACGTCACCACGCAGTTGCAGCTGGACGTCACCAGCCTGACCCAGTTCAACGGGGTGGCCGGTGCCGCCGTGACCGGCAATGTCATCACCAATCCGGGAATTGACGGCCAGGCGGACGTGACCGGTCCGGACAACGGCGCCGTGTTGCAGGTCCTGAAAAACGGCAGCTACGTCACCGCCAGCGCGGGCACTACGGTGCAAGGGCTGTACGGCACGCTGACCATCGACGCCAGCGGCAACTACAGCTATCGGCCCGACGGAGCTGTCGCCAGCGTCGGTAAAGTGGATGTCTTCAGCTATCAGCTGGTGCACCCGAATGGCCTGAGCGACACGGCCAATCTGTACGTGCGCATCGACAGTCCCCAGGCCACCGAGGTGTGGAGCAATACCAACCTGGCCAGCCCGGCCTTTCTGGTCGACGCCACCAACGACATCGCGGTCAGCGATATCACCCTGGTCAACAAGGAGGTCATCACCACCTCCACGCTGGGGCCGTTCCTCGTGCCGCTGCTGGGCGGTAATGGCTCCTGGAGCACCAGCGTGGCGGCAGGTGCGATCAGTGACCTCACCGTAGTGGTCAGCTCCTCTAACCTGCTCAGCCTGCTCGGGTCGCTGAACCTGGGCCTGTACAAGCTCAACACCACCACCGGCCAATACGTGCTGGTCAAGAGCTATGCCGGTGGCTCGTTGGCAAACCTGGGCGGCGGCAATTACGCCGCGCGCTTCGATGATCAGGGGCCCGGCAGCTATCAGGTCAGACTTGCCGCCGGGGGCATCGGTGTCGCCAGTACGGTCAACATCAGCCTGATCAACGACGCCACCTACACCAATCAGTTCGTGGTCGGCAGCTACACCCCGGTGGCGGGCAACCTGCTCACCGACACTGCTGGCGGCGGCGCTGATGTGCTGGGGTCGGCGTACACCGTGCTCAACGTGCTGGCGGCTGGCAGCTACGTGACGCCGGGCTACAACGGCACCACGATTGTCGGCACCTACGGTTCGCTGCTGGTCCAGGCTGACGGTCGGTATACCTACACGCTGACGCCGGGGCAGACCGATGCGGTTATCGGCCGTGAGGACGTCTTCACTTACCAGCTCAAGCACCCCAACGGCACCACCGACACGGCGACGTTGACCATTGATCTGGAACAGGCCGGTGCCGTCGCCACTACCTCATTCGCCGCGCTGTCCACCGTAGCGAGCGTCGATGATCACAGCGCGACTGCGGTTGCCACCACCGGTGCCGAGCTGATTCAAGGCACGGCGGGCAATGACACGCTGGACGGGTCCCATGGCGGTGCAGTCACGCTGCAAGGCGGTGCCGGCAACGACACATTGATCATCGCCGATCAGCATTTCGCTTCGGTCGATGGCGGTACGGGCACCGATACCCTGCTGTGGGCCGGGGGCGACGCGACCATCAACCTGGGCGATCTGCAGAGCAGGATCCACAACATCGAGGTGCTGGATTTGAACCACACCAGCGCCGTCGCGCTGACCATCAGCCTGGCGGACCTGGTGTCCATTACCTCGGCAGACAACAACACACTGATCATCAAGGGAGGCAGCGAAGACAGCGTACACATGACCAACACTTGGGTTGCCGGCGGTGCGCTACAAGCCGATGGCGTCGATTACACCCAGTACACGCCGCAAGAAGATCCAACCCATCATCTGTGGGTGCAGAACGGTATTCACGTCGTTTGATCAGCCCGCCGCCTGGCGCTGCCAGCGGCGGGGTTCAACCGGCCGATCAATGCGCTCGGCCGGTTGATTCAACAAAAGGGAAGCTCTGTATTCGTACAGTAAGGAAGCCATGTGAAGCGCGTTCGCAAGCAGAAATGGCCGGCGGTCGTCCTGACCGTCGGCCTGTGTCACCCGATATTTTCCGTTGCGCTGGCGGAGGATCAGATCGATCCAGGCCTGCGCAGCATCAGCCCTTCACGCCTTCAGGCAACGCCGGAAGATCAGCGGCGCAAGGCAGGCAGTGGCCCTTCCAAGAGCAGCTTCGGCGCGAGTCCCGCAGCAGTCATGGTCAAGGAAGACAGCCAGACCCTGGGCCTCGAACAGGCGGTCCGGCTCGCCGTTGACTGGCACCCCAGCATCAGCGAAGCGATCGGCACCCTTTATCAACAGGCCGAGGGCATCAACGTGGCCGAAGCCGGTTACTACCCGCAAATCTCCGGCGGAGTGAAAGGCGGTTACACCAGCGGCTACGGCAGCGACGCCGGCAGCCAGTCGGTGAGCATTTCCCTCAAACAGATGCTCTACGATTTCGGCAAGGTCTCGAACGCGGTCGAGGCCGCCCGCGCCAAGGCGGCGCGCAGTCAGGCGAGCATTTTGCTGGCGATCGATCAGGTCAGCCGTGACACCGCATTCGCCTACATTGAAGTCCAGCGCTATCAGCGTCTGGTAGACATCGCCCGCGAGCAGATCCGCGGCATTGGCGACATTGTCGAACTGGCCAAACAGCGCAGCGATATGGGCGCGAGCACCCGCTCCGATGTGGTTCAGGCGCAGTCCCGCGCCGAGGGCGGCATGGCCACGTTGCAAGAGTACAAAGCGCTGTACGCGCGCTGGCAGTCGACGCTGACCAACCTGCTCGGTCGGCAGACCCCGCCCCAGGTCAGCAGCACGTTCAGCACCTCGATGACCGACGCCTGCAGCGCGCCAGTGAGCACCGACGCCCTCCCCGCCGTGCTGCAGGCCGCCGCCCAGCGCACCCAGGCCCAGGCCGAACTGGCCCAGGCCAAGGCCGAAGCCTATCCCACGCTGTCGTTGCAGCCCTCGATCAACCAGTTTCTGGACGACCATTACGATGACCAGAACTCGACGATCAATCGCACCCAGGCCGGGATCTTTCTCAATCTGGAGGTGCCGATTTATCAGGGTGGCGCCACCAGTGCCCGCAGCCGCGCCGCCAACTATGCGCTGACCGCCGCTGATTCCGCCGAGGACGCCGCACGCCTGCAGGCGCGGCAAGGGTTGGGCGAAGCACAGGCGCAAACGTCCGGCCTGACGCGCCGGCTCGGCTCGCTGGAATCCCGGCAGAGCAGCATCACCGAAGCCCGTGAGTTGTACGGCCGGCAATACCTGGAACTGGGTACCCGGCCGCTGCTTGATCTGCTCAACGCCGAGCAGGAAATCCACCAGTCGCGCTTCGACCTGGCCAACACCCAGGCCGACCTGCGCCGCCTGCAAATCGACTGCCTGTACAACAGCGGCGCGCTGCGTCGCGCGTTCGGCATCGATCACAGCACCATTCAGCACGTGGAGATCCTGCCATGACCGACACCATTGTCATCCCCGAAGCGCCTGCGGCAGGCCCTGAGCGTCCGGACTATTCGCCGTGGCTGGAAGCCATCCTCACCGTCGCCCGGCATTACCGACTCGATGTGTCACCGGAAAGCATTCGCCTGGCCTCGACCAACAGCGAGGGCCGCGTTGAAGAAGTCGTGCGGTACATGGCGCGTCAGGCGGGCCTGAGCGTCAAGTTCGCCCACTACGATCGCAAAAGCCTGTCGCGCTGGCGCACGCCGCTGCTGGTGCAACTGCGCGACGGCCAGGTCGGCGTGATCGAAAGTGTCAGCGAGCAAGGCGAACTGGGCATCGCCTACAGCGGCGATCAGGGCCTGCAGAGCCGCATCGACCCTGCCGTCCTCGCCGAACACGCCCTGCGCACGGTGATCCTGCGGCCGATTCAGCCCCTCAGCGACGTGCGCACCGACGATTACATCAAGCCCTACGACGAGCACTGGTTCCGGCGCATCGTTCTCAGTGACCTGCGCCCCTACCGCCAAGTGATGCTGGCGTCGCTGGTCGCCAATTTGCTGGGCATGGCCGGCGTGCTGTTCTCCATGCAAGTCTACGACCGGGTGATTCCGGCCGAGTCTCTGCCGACGTTGTACGTGCTGTTCGGCGGCGTGATGCTGGCGCTGGTGTTCGACTTCGTCATGCGCATCATGCGGCTGCGCATCACCGACGTGCTGGGCAAGCGCGCTGATCTGCGGGTGTCGGACCTGATCTTCGGCCACGCCCTGCGCCTGCGTAATTCGGCCCGGCCGAAATCCACCGGATCGTTCATTTCGCAGCTGCGCGAGCTGGAGCAGATCCGCGACCTGATCACCTCCAGCACCGCAACGGCGCTGGCGGACATGCCGTTCTTCTTCCTGTTCCTGCTGGTGTTCTACCTGATCGGCGGGCCGCTGGTGCTGATCCCTCTGGTTGCGCTGGTGGCGATGGTGCTGCCGGGCATCCTCGCCCAACGCAAGCTGGCGCGGCTGGCCAATGCGTCGATGCGCGAGGCCGCACTGCGCAACGCCATGCTGGTGGAAACCGTTCAGGGCATGGACGACATCAAGGCGCTGCAGGCCGAGCAACGTTTCCAGCAGCAGTGGAATCACTACAACGCCGCGTCCGCCGACAGCAGCCTGAAACTGCGCTCGCTGACCAACAGCCTGGTGGCGTGGACACAGAACGTGCAGGGCGCGGTGTTTGCCGTGGTCATCGTGTTCGGTGCGCCGATGGTGATTGCCGGCGACCTCACCACCGGCAGCCTGGTGGCCGCCTCGATGCTGGCCTCGCGGATGATGGCGCCGATGGCGCAGCTGACCCACGTACTGACTCGCTGGCAACAGGCGAAAGTCGCGCTGCAGGGACTCAATCGGCTGATGCAGATGCCGGTCGATCACCCCGAAGGGAGCCAACGCGTGCATCTGCCGTCCATTCGCGGGGATTACGTGTTGCGTCAGGCCGGGTTCAAATACAGCGAAGAAGCCTCGCCTGCCCTGAGCGGCATCAACTTGAACATTCGGCCGGGGGAACGCGTCGCCATTCTCGGGCGCAACGGTGCAGGCAAGTCGACGCTCTTGCAGGCACTGGCGGGCTCAATGGATTTGTCCAGCGGCGAGACCACCGTGGACGGCATCTCCCTCGCTCACCTGGACCCGGCCGACCTGCGCCGGGACGTCGGCCTGATGTCGCAGCAGGCGCGGCTGTTTCACGGCACGTTGCGGGACAACCTGACCCTCGGCGCGGGCCAGGCCAGCGATCAGGAAATCATCGCCGCCCTGTCGGTGACCGGCGCGCTGGAGTTCGTCCGGCAGATGCCCAAGGGCATGGACCACCTGATTCTTGAAGGCGGTTTGGGCCTGTCCGGCGGTCAGCGCCAAAGCCTGCTGCTTTCACGCCTGCTGATTCGCCAGCCCCAGGTGCTGCTGCTGGACGAACCCACCGCGTCGCTGGATGACATCACCGAACGCCAGTTGCTGGAAAAACTTTCGACCTGGTGCCAGGGCCGCACCCTGATCGTCGCCACGCACCGGGTCAGTCTGCTGCAACTGGTGGAACGCATCATCGTGCTGGACAACGGCCGCATCGTCATCGATGACCACCGTGACGCCGCCCTCACCCGACTCAGACAGCCGCAAGGAGCGCAGGCATGAACGCACTGACCACGGAGCAAACCCCACGGTTTGCCGATCAGATCACCTACCTCGACGGCCAAGACGAGCGCAGCATCACCGGAAGCGTGCGGGTGATCTGGACCTGTGCGCTGATGCTGGCGTGCTTTCTTGCCTGGGCCGCCTGGTTTCAGGTGGTGGAAGTGTCTACCGGCACCGGCAAGGTGGTGCCCAGTTCCAGGGAGCAACTGATCCAGTCCATGGAGGGCGGGATCATCAAGGAGCTGAACGTCAGCGAAGGCACGCTGGTGGAGCGCGGCCAGGTGCTGGCCCAGCTGGATGCGGTGAAGAGTGAATCGAACGTTGGCGAGAGCGAGGCGAAATACCGGGCGGCGCTCGCCAGCGTCAATCGGTTGCAGGCCGAAGTCAGCGAGAAGCCGCTGACCTTTGATGGGTCGCTGGACAAGTACCCGGAGCTGCGCCGCGCTGAAACCGATTTGTTCAACGCCCGGCGCAGGGGCCTGAGCGAAACGCTGACCGGCATCGAAAGCTCGCTGAAGCTGGTGCGCAGCGAACTGACCATCACCGAGAACCTGGCGAAGATCGGCGCGTCGAGCCGGGTCGAAGTATTGCGCCTGAACCGTCAGCGCTCCGAGCTTGAGCTAAAGGCCACCGAGGCACGTTCCGAATACATGGTGCATGCCCGCGAAGACCTGGCCAAGGCCAATGCCGAGGCGCAGATGCTGTCGGCGGTGATCCGCGGGCGCAGCGATTCGTTGTCACGCCTGACCTTGCGCTCGCCGGTGCGCGGCATCGTCAAGGACATCAAAGTCAGCACCATCGGCGGGGTCGTGCCGCCCAACGGGCAGTTGATGCAGATCGTGCCGCTGGATGAACAACTGCTGATCGAAACCCGCATCTCGCCCCGGGACATCGCCTTCATTCACCCCGAGCAGCAGGCCAAGGTGAAAATCACGGCCTATGACTATTCGATCTACGGCAGCCTCGACGGCAAAGTGGTGACCATCTCGCCGGACACGATTCAGGATGAGGTGAAGCCGGAAATTTTCTATTACCGCGTCTTCATCCGCACGGACGCTGATGTGCTGCGCAACAAAGCGGGCAAGACCTTTGCCATCGTTCCCGGGATGATCGCCACCGTGGACATCCGCACCGGTGAGAAGACCGTGCTGGATTACCTCATCAAGCCCCTCAACCGCGCCCGGGAAGCGCTGCGCGAGCGTTGATCAGTTGACCGCGAGGTTCACATGCGCGGGCGTGCCCGGCTTGGCTTGAGCCATATACCGGGTCCACTCGCGGTTGATTTCGTTGTACGGCATGAAAATGCTGACCCGTGGCTGGTTGGCCAGGTCCGGGCGCTTGATTTTGGCCAGGTCGCTGGAGGTCAGCAACGCCACGGTGATGCCCACCACCTTGCCGTCTGCCGCGAACACCGGTCCCCCTGACATGCCCTTGGCTACCGGGCCATCATGGGTGCCGTACATCACGTTGCCTTCCTTCGCGTCCAGGCGAATCATCGCCGGCAACGCATGGCCAGTGCCTTTCACCGACATGTAGGCGGAGTTGTAGCCCACTGAGGTGAGTTCTTCACCCGGCTGGTACGAGCGCCACACGGGCACGGAATCGGCCTTGTGCTTGAAGAACTGTACGTCGCCCTGGCCCTGGAATACCGCGCCCGAGATGTAGGGAATGTGCTTGACCGTCACAGCGTAATCTTCATTCCACTGGATCGCGGTGCCCATCAACAGATAGGGCAGCGGCGCACCGGAGTGGACGACGAAGGCTTGGTCAAAGACAGGATCTTGGTTAAAAGCGGTGGGCATTCCGTTGCACCCGCTGATCAGCACTGAGGCTGCAACAAGTGACTTGAAGGGGCGCATCTGGTTTTCCGTGTATGAGGGTGGATGACGGAAGCGAATATGTCATTGCGCCATCACTCTGGCAATAGAGTGTAACTACCGCCTGACTAGCGGTAATGCACTCAGGTTATTGGATCCAATCTATATGGATCTATCAATTGATCGATCTGATCTATGAAACACTCATTTGTATGGATTTTGAATAAATTAGAGATGTTTCTGAATTATTCAGGCTCTGCGCCTATCTGATGCTGATGAGCCTGCCACTATTACGACAGTACGGCCCCTCCAGACGAGTGTGCCCGCTGCCGAGGCCAGAGACCTGATCGCCACAATGTCGCAACGTCACACTTACAGCTGCCGAGACTTTTATGAGATCACGCAAGAAAACCGTCAACCCGATCGGGTTGCAAGACATCACTATTGTCGACGATGCCAAGATGAAGAAGGCCATCACGGCCGCTGCCCTGGGCAACGCAATGGAATGGTTCGACTTCGGCGTCTACGGCTTCGTGGCCTACGCACTGGGCAAGATCTTCTTCCCCGGCGCCGACCCCAGCGTGCAGATGATTGCGGCCCTCGCGACCTTTTCCGTGCCCTTCCTGATTCGCCCCATCGGCGGCGTGTTCTTCGGCGCCATCGGCGACAAGTACGGGCGACAGAAAGTCCTCGCCGCCACCATCGTCATCATGTCCCTCAGCACCTTTGCCATCGGGCTGATTCCCTCGTATGAATCGATCGGCATCTGGGCGCCGATCCTTCTGCTGCTGGCGAAAATGGCTCAGGGTTTTTCGGTTGGTGGCGAATACAC
The DNA here is from genome assembly GCF_900111735.1 of Pseudomonas graminis. Lineage (GTDB taxonomy): Bacteria > Pseudomonadota > Gammaproteobacteria > Pseudomonadales > Pseudomonadaceae > Aquipseudomonas > Aquipseudomonas graminis. Next base: position 97,780 of record NZ_FOHW01000004.1, read on the forward strand.
CGGCGCATCGATCTTCGTGGCTGAATACGCGCCTGACCGCAAACGCGGGTTCCTCGGCAGCTGGCTGGACTTCGGCTCGATCGCCGGGTTCGTGCTCGGTGCCGGCGTCGTGGTGCTCATCTCGTCGGTGGTCGGCGAGGAGAAGTTCCTCGAGTGGGGCTGGCGTCTGCCGTTCTTCCTCGCCCTACCCCTGGGCATGATCGGCCTGTACCTGCGTAACGCGCTGGAGGAAACCCCGGCATTCCAGCAGCACGTTGAAAAACTCGAACAAGGCGACCGCGAAGGCCTGGCCCACGGCCCGAAGGTCTCGTTCAAGGAAGTCGCCACCAAACACTGGCGCAGCCTGCTGACCTGCATCGGCGTGGTTGCGGCGACCAACGTCACGTATTACATGCTGCTGACGTACATGCCCAGCTACCTCTCGCACAACCTGCATTACAGCGAGAACCGCGGCGTACTGATCATCGTGGCCATCATGGTCGGCATGCTGTTCGTGCAGCCGCTGATTGGTTTCCTCAGCGACAAGATCGGCCGTCGCCCCTTCATCATCGCCGGCAGCATCGCCTTGCTGGTGCTGTCGATTCCGGCGTTCAAACTGATCAACAGCGGCCAGCTCGGCTTGATCTTCGCCGGCTTGCTGATGATCGCGGTGATCCTCAACTTCTTCATCGGTGTCATGGCCTCGACCCTGCCGGCGATGTTTCCCACCCACATCCGTTACAGCGCGCTGGCCAGTGCCTTTAACGTGTCGGTGTTGATCGCCGGCCTGACCCCGACCGTGGTCGCCTGGCTGGTGGAAACCACTCAGGACCTGTACATGCCGGCGTACTACCTGATGGTCGTCGCTGTGGTGGGCCTGATCACCGGCCTGACCATGAAGGAAACCGCCAATAAGCCTCTGCGTGGCGCTGCGCCGGCGGCATCGGACCTCAACGAAGCCCGTGAGCTGCTGCAGGAGCATCACGACAACATTGAGCAGAAGATCGAAGACATCGACACGCAGATTGCCGAGTTGCAAGCCAAACGCGAGACATTGGTTCAGCAGCACCCGCGTATAGATTGACAGCCACTTATCCAAACAGATGGCCGCGACAGTATCCCCTGCCGTTCGCGGCCATTTCGGCAAATTTGTCGGAACCGCTGCGTCCCTCTCCCGGTCAGGTCTTGCATGAGCATTCGCCCGCTTCTGTGCAGGCACTGACAGGCGGACAGAGAACTGAAAGGCAGCCTTCCCCATGACCGACATCCTTGATCACTTGCCCCCCGTACTGCGACCGCAAAGCGAAATGATCCTGGCCGACATACGCGCCTCTCGCTCGACCATCGATGTGGTCAAGAACGGCGCTCAGGCCAATGGGTTCGTGCTTGGTCTGCGTTGCTGCGGCGGGATTGACGCGCAGCAGGCCGAGCAGCTTTCCGAGTTCTACGACGCTGTCGTGGCGTCGCGGTTGAAGCGGCTGACACTCGGGTTGTCCTGAGCCGACGTTGTGCAGCTTGCCTGTGCGCCGGGCGCACCCCTTTTTACTTTTTAGCCATTGTCAGCGGATGACAGGTTGACCAACGGAGCCACACCATGCGATCCAATACTTCCTTTCTTTTCGACCTCGACGGCACCTTGACCGACAGCGTTTATCAGAACGTGACGGCGTGGAAAGAAGCCCTCGATTCGGAGAACATTCCGCTGGCGATGTGGCGGATCCACCGCAAGATCGGTATGAGCGGCGGCCTGATGCTGAAGATGCTGTCCCGGGAAACCGGGATGGAGATCAGTGAGGCGCAGGCCAAGCGTTTGAGTAAACGGCACGCCGAGGCGTACGAGAGAACACAGGATCAGATCATCGCCTTGCCGGGCGCTGTTGATTTGCTGAAGACACTGGATGACGAGGGCTTTCCCTGGTGCATCGCGACCAGTGGGGAGATGTCGACGGCGAAAATCAATTTGAAGGCGTTGGGGCTGGACCCGAAGAAGATCAATTTGATTACGCGGGATGATGTGAAAAACGGCAAGCCGGACCCGGATTTGTTTGTGACGGCTGCAAAGAGGATTGACGCGAGGATCGAGGATTGTCTGGTGGTCGGTGATGCGATCTGGGACATGTTGGCGGCGCGGCGGTGCAAGGCGACGGGCATCGGGCTGTTGTCCGGAGGGTATGACGTGAGCGAGTTGGAGCGGGCCGGGGCGTTGCGGGTATATGAGGATCCGCTGGCGTTGCTCAACCACCTTGATGAGATCGCTACGCGCGAGTAGCTTTGCAGCTTTTTTTAAGATCAAGATCAAGATCAAGATCAAGATCAAGATCAAGGGCGTCTGCCTGGGGGCAGACTGTTTCGCCTTCGGCGACTGACTTTTGAAAAGCACCAAAAGTAAGCAAAAGTGCCTGCTCCTGGTTTGGCCCTTCCTTCGTCAGGGTTCCTTCACTCCGGTCCCGCTCCGTGGGCCCGCTGCCATCCGCCATCCATGGCGGGGGGCAGCTCTCGCGGCATCCATGCCGCTCGGCCCACTGCGCGAGACCTGCGTTCAGCCTGCACCCAAGTCGCGTTCGGCGGTGACTTGACCTCCTGTGTACGAAAATCAAAGGCACAGCAGACGCTTCCCTTGTAGGACCGGCTTTAGCCGGGAAGGGGCCAGTTCAGGCGCCACTGCATTTTGATCTTCAAACCCTATCCCGCTAACCGCACGCGCTGATCGTTCCCCACGCTCCGCGTGGGAATGCAGGATCTGACGCTCCGCGTCGCCCCAACCAGCTAGGCCGGTCAGCCTTTACTCACCCGCCTTATAAACCGGGTAATCGACATAGCCCACTTCAGTCCCGCCATACAACGTGGCCGGGTCGACAGGGTTGAGGGGCCAGCCGTTGGCGATGCGAGCGGGCAGGTCGGGGTTGGCGATGAAGGGGCGGCCGAAGGCGATGAGGTCGGCGAGGCCGGCGTCAATCAGGCGGTTGCCGCGTTCGGCGGTGTAGCGTCCGGCGTACATGATGCGGCCACTGAAGGCTTCGCGGATGGCTTTACGGAAGGTTTCCGGCAGTTCAGGGGCGTTGTCCCAGTCGGCTTCGGCGATGGAGACGTAGGCGACGCCTGCGTTTTCCAGGACCTTGATGGCTTCGACGTAGGTGTGGTGCGGGTCGCTTTCCACCAGGCCGATGTAGACGCGTTCTTCATCGGTGCTGGCGAACAGTGGCGAGAAGCGCACACCCAGACGGTCCCCGCCTACCGCTTCGGCGACGGCAGTGACGATCTCGCGCAGGAAACGCAGGCGATTTTCCAGCGAGCCGCCGTACTCGTCGTCCCGGTGGTTGGCGTGTTCGGAGATGAACTGGTTGACCAGGTAACCGTTCGCCGCGTGAATTTCCACGCCGTCAAAACCCGCTTCGATGGCATTTTTCGCCGCCTGGGCGTACAGCTTCACCAGCTCGCGGATTTCCTCGACAGTCAGTGCGCGAGGCGTCGGCGGCACCACCAGTTGCCCTGCGCCCGGCGCGGTCTCGATGAATGCTTTGGCGTTGGCCACCGGGATCGCCGAAGGTGCAACCGGTGCTTCGCCGTTGGGCTGCAGCGCGTGGTCGGACACACGGCCCACGTGCCAGAGTTGGGCGAAGATGACGCCCTCTTCCGCGTGCACCGCCTCAGTCACTTTGCGCCAGCCCTCAACCTGCTCGGCGCTGTAGATGCCCGGCGTCCACGCATAACCCTGACCACGCGGCTCGATCTGGGTGCCTTCGGTGATCATGAAACCGGCGGACACACGCTGCTGGTAGTAGGTCGCCATCAGGTCCGAAGCGATATCGCCCGGTTGCAGGCTTCTCTGACGGGTCAATGGCGGGAAAGCGATGCGGTTTTTCAGCACGTGCCGACCCAGCGTGACGTGGGTGAGCAAGGGTTGTGTGGACATGGGTAATACTCCGATCAAGGCATTAAGAGTGGTGACCAGATCAACTGGCGTAGACCAGTCGTCTAGTGAATGGCCGCGAGTCTAAAGCGCACCTGCGGACCCGGCAATGTCAGATCCGCAATGATTCCGGACATCGCCGCACACACAGCCACTTGCAGAATCTTGCGGTTTTGATCCGTCCTGCCCTGGCAACCCGTTGCACTCGGCCATCGCGCGCTTATGATTCCGCGCATCGAACGTCAGGCGCTGGTACCGCAACAACGCGGTTCATCGTCGCCCACCCGCACTTGAGCAGGCACCCCAATGAACATCATCCGCAGCAAAGACTTTACCGGTGACCGCCCTTGGGCCGCGCTGGACATTGCCAACATGAACGGCATCACCACGCGACTGCACTGGACGGATCAGCCTTACAAATGGCACGTCAACGACGGTCAAGAAGTCTTTGTGGTGCTGGACGGGCAAGTGGAGATGCGCTTCAAGCAAGACGGCGTCGAGGAGAAAACCGTGCTGCAGACCGGCGATATTTTCTACGCCTCCATCGGCACGGCCCACGTCGCCCATCCGCTGGGTGAGGCTCGCATTCTGGTGATCGAAAGCGAGGGCAGCGTTTGAGAGAGAAAGCAGCCTGACGCTTTAACTCTGTGGGAGCCGGCTTGCTGGCGAATGCGGCCGTCCAGGCGCTGCAAGGGTGACTGACACACCGCGTTCGCCAGCAAGCCGGCTCCTACGGATTCTGTGTCCTCCACAAAATTTGTGGCTTGCCGAGATCCACTGTAGGAGCGCGCTTGCCCGCGAAGGCGGTGTGTCTGTGACAGATCCATCGCCTGACACACCGCCTTCGCCAGCAAGCCGGTCACTACAGGTTTCGCGCTTGCCCGTCGGCATCGTCGGCCTTCAGTTCACCCCGTGTGGGGGCCCTGACAGACATCAGGGTGTCTGTTTCTGCCAAAGCGTCCTCCCCGCCATTCCCGGTCTGGCACGCTGCGTATACTCAAGCGCGACGCAGCACAGGACGTCGAACCACCGGGGGCCACGATGCTGGACGAACATCAATCTCCTCTCTACACCCGCTTCCCGCAGCCAGCGGAACAACACTGGCCGGATGCGATTCGGCACCCTTCTCTGCCCGCCCTCGGGCACCCGACAGCCTGTCTCGCCAGCGCCTGCCATCAGGACGCCGCCGCGCAAAGCGATTACGCCCACAGCCTTCACGCCCGAAAGATGGCCGAGTTCAGCGCCTCCATCGCCCATGAAATCTGCCAACCCCTGCTGGGCATCGCCGCCAACGCCGCCGCAAGCCTGCGCTGGCTGCAGCGCGACGTACCGGATATCGAAGAAGCCATCGCCGGTCTGACGGACATACGCGCCGGCTGCGAACGTGCCGCCAACATCGTCAAGGCCTTGGGCGCGCTGGCCCGTCAGGCGCCTTTGAAGCTGCAGATCCTCAAGATTGACGACGTCATTCGCGACGCCATTCGGCTCACACAACCTGCGCTCACAGCCCAGGGCGTGCGACTCGACACCGGGCTGTTCGTCGATCAATCCATCGTCGCCGACGCCGTGCAGTTGCAGCAGCTGCTGGTCAACCTCATCACCAATGCCGTGGAAGCCATGGCCGGTGCTGGCCGCGACGCGGCTGTCGTGCGCATCACCTCGTTCACCCTCGATGACGGCGTCGAAGTGTGCATTGAGGACAACGGCCCCGGCATTCCAGCGGAGCGTCGCGAGCAGATCTTCGGCGCGTTTTACACCACCAAGCGCAGCGGACTCGGCGTCGGGCTGGCGATCTGTCGCTCGGTGGTCGACGCGCATCACGGCCGCATCTGGGCACAAGCCTCGGCCAGCGGTGGCGCACGCATTCGCTTTCAGCTGCCGACCTGCTGTTACTGACCCGCTGCCGTCAAGCTGTCCCTCAACCCGCAATCCCGACAACGCGTTGGCCACCCCTGTCCGCTCACCGTCGATAAACAGGGCGCACGGTATCGAACGCCCATTCGCGGGCAAGCGCGCGCCTCGTTCACATTCGTTCGCACAATCCCCTAGAATGCCGCCTGGTTTCAGGCACGTGCCCCCCCTGCGCTGACAGTGGCGGCAACAGAAAGGCGATCAAGGCATGCGCGATACTCCAGGGCAGAAAACAGTGGCGGTGGTGCTGTTCAACGACGTGCTCATGCTCGACGTAACCGGTCCCATGGACGTCTTTTCGATCTCCAATCGACTGCTGGCACCGGAAAAACAGTACCGACTGATCACCGTGGCCGAGCCCCCGCTGCTGATCCGCAGCTCCTGCGGGCTCAAGGTCCAGGCGGACCTGGCGCTGGCCGATCTGCCAGCCGACATCGATCTGCTGCTGGTCCCCGGCGGACCAGGCGCCTACGGCGTCAGCCACCCTCAAATCACTGCCTGGTTGCCCGCCGCCGCTCAGGCCGCCCGGCGTTTCGGCGCGATCTGCACCGGCGCGTTTCTGCTGGGTGACGCCGGCCTGCTCGACGGGCGCCGCTGCACCACCCACTGGAACTACCTCGAACGTCTGTCCCGGCGCTTTCCTGCCTGCCGGGTCGAAAACGAACACATCTACGTCGTCGATCGCAACCTGATCACCTCCGGGGGGATTACCGCCGGGATCGACATGGCGCTGGCCATCGTCGCCGAAGACCACGGCAAAGAGATCGCCCTGGAAGTCGCCAAGGTGCTGCTGGTGGTCATGAAACGTCAGGGCGGCCAGACGCCCTATGGCCCGCTGCTGGCGGCGGTGCCCCGGGATGACAGCGCAATTGCCCGGGTGCAGGCCTACGTCGTCGATCACATCGATGAGGCGTACACCGTGCAGCGCATGGCCGACCTGGCAGCGATGAGTCCGCGCAATTTCGCCCGGGCGTTCCAGCGCGAAGTCAGCCTGACGCCGATGCAGTTTCTGCTCAACGCGCGCATCGATCATTCGCGCAAACTGCTCGAGGGCAGCGACCTGCCCCTCAAGGTCATCGCCAGTCGCTGCGGCTTCGGCAGCGCGCGGCACATGCGCAAGGCGTTCAATGAGCGCATCGGCGTGACGCCCGGCCAATACCGGCAACAGTTCGGCGGCGAGTGAACGAGTGCGCACGTTGATCATCTGATCTTCAAGGCGAGCGTTGCGCCGCACACTCGCAACAAACTCGCAAACACGCTCGCAGACAAGCATTGAACTGCTTGGCTGACACACACCGTTCACTTGCTGGAAGGACTTGCCCATGACTACCCACACCGAAACTGCGCTGCTTGCCGGAGGCTGCTTCTGGGGCATGCAGGACTTGCTGCGCCGCTACCCCGGCGTGCTGTCGACCCGAGTCGGCTACTCCGGTGGCGACGTTGACAACGCCACCTATCGCAACCACGGCACCCACGCCGAAGCCATCGAAATCGTCTTCGATCCCGAGCAGATTTCTTACCGCAAAATACTGGAATTCTTCTTCCAGATTCACGACCCTTCGACTCCGAACCGCCAGGGCAATGACCGCGGCGTGAGCTATCGCTCGGCGATTTTCTACCTCGACGAACAGCAGAAAGCCGTGGCGCTGGACACCGTGGCCGATGTCGATGCGTCGGGACTGTGGCCGGGTAAAGTTGTCACCGAAATCGCCCCGGCCGGCCCGTTCTGGGAAGCCGAGCCCGAGCATCAGGATTACCTGGAGCGCATCCCCAACGGCTACACCTGCCACTTCATTCGCCCGAACTGGACATTGCCAGCGCGGGACAAAGCTACGACCGCCTGATTGAGGTCACTTGAGTGGGGGACCGCGTGCCAGAGCGGTCCCTTACACATCACCGGTTTTTGTCGAAGACCGCCCACGTCCTTTCAACTGCGCATAACCTAATAACCAAACGATATTTATCCGATCCTTTTTGTAACCCTATGATTCGTGGCTTGCGCCTCCTGCGCCTCATCCACGTCACGAGTCAGCCATGCCCTTCCCTCGCACAATCGCTGGAAAATCCCTGTCGTTGTCAGCCGTGCTCGGCTCCGCCCTGTTGCTGAACGCCGTGTTCTCCTTCTCTGCTGTCGCCGGCTTGCTGGAAAAGGGCCGCAGCCAGGGCCTGACCGCGGGCATCGCCAACGAGCAACCCTATGCGTACGTGGGCACCGACGGGAAAATCGTCGGCGCCAACGTCGAAATCCTCCGGGCCATTCTGGAGCCCCTGGGCATCAGCAAGGTTGAACTGCCGATCACCGAGTTCGGTTCGCTGGTGCCGGGCCTCGCGGCGGGTCGTTTCGATCTGATCGGTGCCGGCCTGTTCATCAACCCTGCCCGCTGCAAAGTGATTGGCTATTCCAACCCGGTCACCCGCTCGGGCGGTGCGTTTCTGGTCAAGGCCGGCAACCCGCTGAAGCTGCACAGCCTCAAGGACGTCGCGGCCAACGGCAAGGCACGCCTGGCGACCCAGCCCGGCAGCAATCAGGTGCAGGAAGCCAAGGACAGCGGCATCAGCAACAGCAACGTCGTGCTGTTCGACAAGGACACCGAAGCCCTCGCCGCGCTACAGGCCGATCGCGTCGACGTGGTGTACTTCCCGGATGCCGAGATCATCGGCCTGCTGAAGAAAGCCGAAGGCACGCCGGTTGAACGGGCACTGCCGTTCCAGCAAATCCCGGACGCCGACGGCAAACCGACCTGGAATTACCACGCCTACGGCCTGCCGAAAAACGATCCGGCGTTCACCCAGGCGTTCAACGAGCAACTGGCGAAACTGCGCGCTTCCGGCGACTTGCTGAAGATCCTGCAGAAATACGGCTACACCGAAAACGAACTGCCACCCGCAGACGTCACCGCCGAGCAACGTTGCAACCGCTAATGCCGTTGCCGACGCCGTCGCTGATGCCTGCGCCATTGTAGGACCGGCTTCAGCCGGAAAGGCGTCGGTGGGCACACTGCAAAATTGAGGCGCCAGCACAGGCCTCTTCCCGGCTGAAGCCGGTCCCACTGTGGGATCGCGTGCATTCAGTGGGACCGGCTTTAGCCG
>NZ_FOHW01000004.1:106994-205062 GCF_900111735.1 Pseudomonas graminis
ATTCAGTGGGACCGGCTTTAGCCGGGAAGGCGTCGACACCGCAAAGTTGATTTTTTGCCCCGCAACATGACGGCCCCAGCCCATACGAGTACGGCTCATGCTTTTTGATGCTTCCACCCTGGACACCGCGGGTTTCATCGCCCGCCAACTGGCGAACGGCGCACTGGTCACCCTGGAAATCACCTTCTTCGCCCAAGTGGTCGTGGTGGTGATGTCGTTTGTGATCGCGCTGATGCGCTTGTCGCCGTGGCGCGCGCTGCGCTGGATAGCGACGGTCTACGTTGAAATCCTGCGCGGCATTTCTGCCCTGGTGCTGCTGTTCTACCTGTTCTTCATCCTGCCGCTGTTCGGCATTACCCTGGCGCCGATGACCACCGGCATTCTCGGATTGGGCCTGACTTTCTCCGCCTACGGTTCGGAAATCGTCCGCTCGGCCCTGAGCAACGTCGCCCGTGGCCAGCGGGACGCGATCAAGGCCCTGGACTTCGATTCGATCACGGCATTTCGCCGAATCATCCTGCCCCAGGCGCTGCCCTTCATGCTGCCGCCGATGGGCAATCAACTGGTGGAACTGCTGAAGACCACCTCGCTGGTGTCATTGATCACCCTCAGCGACCTGACCTTTTCCGGCGGTCAGCTGATCACCACGCTGGGCCAGCAGACGCTGATCTGGAGCATCGTGCTGGTGTGCTATTTCGTCATGGCCTGGCCCCTGAGTTGGCTGGTCAAACGCTATGAGCGACGGGTCACCCACTGGCGTCGCGGGGTGGCGCCATGAACTTCGATTACGCCTTCGCCTGGTCTATCGTCCCCGATCTGTTTCAGGGATTGCTGGTGACGCTGCAAGTGGTGATCCTCGGCTTCCTGCTGGCTGTGCTGCTCGGTCTGCTGCTGGCCATCGCCCAGCGCTCGAAAAACCCGCTGGTGCAAAAACTGAGCGCCGGCTACCTGAGCTTCTTTCGGCACACGCCGCTGATGGTTCAGCTGTACGTGCTGTTCTTCGCCCTGCCCCTGGCCGGCCTCACCCTGCCGGCGATTTCCACCGGCGTCATCGGGCTCGGCCTGTATTACGCGGCCTACATTGCCGAAGCGTTTCGCGGCGCCATCGAGGGCGTGCCGGCCGGTCAATGGGAAGCGGCCAGGGCCCTGGATTTCGACAGCGCCACCACGTGGCGGCGGATCGTCCTCCCACAGGCCCTGAAGCCGATGCTGCCGGTGCTCGGCAATTACCTGATCGGGATGTTCAAGGAGACCCCGGTGTTGGCGGTGATCACCATTCCCGAGCTGTTCCAGGCCGCCAAACAGATTGCCGGCATGACCTACCGCTACAACGAGCCCTACACGGTGATGGCGCTGATGTTTCTGGCGATCAGCGTGCCGACCTCCCTGCTGTTCAAATATTTCGAGAGGCGCAGCCATGTCTGATCTCGCACACGTTATGCCCGGCCCTTCGCCGCAGATCATCCTCAAGCAAGTGGTGAAAAACTTCGGCGCGACCCGGGTCATCGATCACCTGGACCTGAGCATTCCCGCCGGCCAGAAAGTCGCCCTGATCGGACCCAGCGGTTCGGGCAAATCCACGGTGCTGCGGCTGATCAAGGGCCTTGAGGCCTATCAGAACGGCAGCATCGAGGTGGCAGGCGCGCCGGTGCCGGCCAAGGCTGGCGGCTGGCACTGGCCGGGGGTAAAAAAGCCGCCGGTGGTGCACCGCGTGGGCATGGTGTTTCAGCAATTCAACCTGTTCCCGCACCTGACCGTGCAACAGAACGTCACCGAAGCGCCGCTTCAGGTGCTCAAGCTCAGCCGCGAAGAAGCCCTGGAGCGCGCCCATCAATACCTCGGGCTGGTCGGTTTGAACCACAAGGCCGATGCCTACCCTGCGCAGCTGTCCGGCGGCCAGCAACAGCGCGTGGCGATCGCCCGCGCGCTGGCCATGCGGCCCCAGGTGATGCTGTTCGACGAGGTCACCTCCGCGCTGGATCCGGAGCTGGTCGGTGAAGTGCTGGCGGTGATCCGCGCCATCGCCCACGAGCAGCAGATGACCATGCTGCTGGTCACCCACGAAATGAAGTTTGCCCAGGACATTGCCGACCGCGTGCTGTTCATGGAAGCCGGACGCATCGTCGCCGATGGCTCACCGAACCAGGTGCTGGTCGATCCGGACAACGAGCGCACGCGACGCTTCCTCAATCTGGTAGAGCAACGTTGACCGGTTTCGGATCAGGCCCGCGCGACGTCGAAAAAATCCCGAACTCGCCGACCGCCGACACATCCAACGTTCATACCCCACAGCGAGGATGAACCCATGAGCAGCGACACCCCGGTCGACCCACGCAACGTCACCCAGCCCGACGCGCCAACCCTGGACAGCGCTGGCAAACCCGTCAACGTGGTACAGCGCGACCTCAACGACCCGGACGACGACACCCGCGCGGTGGACGAAGTCATCACCCCGACCTCGATTCGCGAGAAGGAACAGGACGCTGAGGAACTGAACAGGAAATCGGCTGAAATCGAACGCAAGGTTGCTGACGGCCGTTGATATCCCCATGGGCGGTCTTATAGCCGCCCTCATCCTTCCCGCACCTTGATTCCCCGCCTTATTTTCCCCTTCATCGATTCAGCTAACTGGCGGCGACATAATTTGCTGCTAGCGTTGCTTGGGCGCCACACATTGCACTGCCAGCATCGCGTCAGTGCTGGGGTTGCCCAGAAGGCTCTGCGTCAGCGTGGGTTACCTGCTCCGTTGCGATTCGGCATACAGATGAAAACAGCCAAGGAAGTCACACCATGAAAATGCCGGTGCTCAAGGCACTGATCTGCGCGGCCATTCTGGGAGTCGGCGGTTGCGCCGGCTCACAGTTGGATCCCGGTCAGTATTCGGGGTTTCTGAAAGATTACAGCCGCCTCAAACCTGCGCAAAGCGCAACGGGTTTCCAGGTCATGCGCTGGATCGATCCGGACGTGAAGCTGAGCAAGTACAACAAGGTGTATATCGAACCCAGTCAGCTTTATCCCAAGCCGCAGCCGACTGCGGTCATCTCGGCACAGACCTTACAAGACATCACCGGCTATTATGATGCCGCGCTTCAACGCGAACTTGGCAAGAGCCTGCGCATCGTCAGCGGACCGGGTCCTGATACCATTCTCGTGCGCCCGGCGATCACCGCCGTGTCGACCAGCACCCAAGGCTTGAAACCCTATGAAGTGGTGCCCATCGCGCTGGTGGCGGCTGTAGTGAATACCGCTGCCGGTGGCCGGGATCAGAACGTGGAAATCGCCACCGAGGCGGCTTTCCTTGATGCCGATACCCAGAAGGTGCTGGCCCAAGTGGTGCGCACAGGCGGCGGCACACCTCTGGAAAACGACAAGACGCAGCTGACCCTCGACGCCGTCAAGCCGGTGCTCGACGGATGGGCGAAAGACCTGCGACTGAGTATCGAGACGCTCAAGACCAGGTAGTGGCCCAGGCGCCCGCGCGCTAGCGGGTCCCCACCAGCGCCCGCACCGCTTCCAGCACTGCGCTGATTTCGAAAGGCTTGTCGAACACCTCGTTGAACAGATCCGGCCGGGCGACGCCCAGATGAGACTGCGCCCCGCTCATCAGCACCATGGGGATCTGCCCCAGGCTTTGATTCACCCGCACCGCTTCCGCCAGCTCGATGCCGTTCATCCCGGGCATCATGTAATCGGTGATGATCAGCTGCGGGCGTTCGCGCTCGAGAATGCCCAGGGCCTTCTGCCCGCTGCCGGCGGTGACGGTCAGGTAGCCTTCGTCTTCCAGCGCGAAACTCAGTATGTCGGCGATGAGGTATTCATCATCGACAATCAGAATGGTGGGCATGCAACCCTCCGTGCGGAAGAGCGATCAGCGGCTCGATGACGACTTCTACACCCTTGCATTGCCTGAATCGTCGAGGGCATGGAACGCAGCCTTTTTCACAGTCAGACCCTGCTCGCCGATCAAGACGTCCAGCAGGGCCGGGTCGTAGGGGTTATCGCGGATTTTGAGGATCGACAGTTGCCGGGTCAGCCCCGCTGTTGATTGCGCGAAGCGGATCAGCATGAGGTTGTCGACAATGCCCGACAGGTCCGGAGCCGGGGCATCAATCTTGCCGCCGATCAGGCCGCGGAGTTCCCAGCTCGAGACCACCGTGACGCCTCGGGCGCGAAGCTCGCTCATCAGGGCGCTGAAGAGGTCGAGAATCCGCGACTGATCGGCCGAGGCACGGGCCATGCCACCCAGGCTGTCGAGGAACACCCGCTTGATGCCTTGCTGCTCGACAATCCGGAGCAGGTCGAGGGCCAGTTTGTCGATCAACTCGGCAGTCGCGGATCTCCAGGCAAGGTGCAGCGCACCGGCGCGTTCCAGCGCGTCGAAGTCCAGCCCGAGCGACGCCGCCTTCACCCGAAGGCGCTGCGGCGACTCGTAAAAGCCGAACAACAAACCCGGTTCGTCGGGCGTCGAGTGAGCGAGGAAGTTGAGGCCGAACGTGGTCTTGCCAGTGCCCGACGGGCCGAGGAGCAAGGTCACGGACGATTCCACCAGACCGCCGCCGATCAACGGATCAAGTGTGTCGATACCACTGGGGACGACGCTGAACTCGGCACTGTCGCGCAATGCGGAGTGGGTAACAGTGCTCTCCAGTCGCGGGTAAACGACCAGGCCGTTTTCGGTGATTTCGCACTCGTGGGCGCCGGGGATGGCGCCGCTGCCGCGGGTCTTGCGCGCCTTGATGCGGCGCACGGAACGGTTGCCGACCAGTTCTTCACCCAGCTCCAGCACGCCATCCACCATGGTGTGTTCCGGGCTGCCGTCGTCCAGCTGGGAACTGGTCAGGAAGAACACCGTACAACCGGCGAAGGCGGCGTGGCCCTGCAGTTCGGAAATGAAGCGTTTGGTGTTGATCGTGGATTCGGCCTTCGAACGGGCGTTGAGCAGCCCGTCGAGGATCATAACCGTGGATTTCTGGCGGACGATCTCCCGACGCAACAGCTTGACGACTTCATCGAGGCCGTCGTTCTCCATGGTGTCGAACGCACTGACGAACTGGATCTGATCGCCGACCCGGTCCTTGTCGAAGAAGCTCATGGTGGACAGGAACTGAAACAGCCGTTCATGGGGCTCGGCGAGCAGGGTCGCGAACAGCACGCGGCCGCCATTGCGGATGTGATTGAAACCGATCTGGTTCGCCAGAATGGTTTTTCCGGAGCCCGGCCGCCCCTGAATGATGTAGGAGGATCCGGCGACGAAACCACCCATTAACAGCTCATCAAGCCCTTCAATTCCGCTCTGAAGGCGTTTTAGCTGATTCAAATTTGCTTCCTCCGCCGCGGTATTGGCGTCGTGAATGTTGCGAGTTATGTGCGCGACTAATCACGCATTCTTCCGTTTTTAAGAGAGCTTTCCAAGCGCAATCATCAATTCCCATGACAGATTCACATGCATTCGCCGACAGACATTGTGGGCGATCAATTCGTACGAGTGATTGTCACTCGGCCGAATAGGATACGGCTTTCGGTGTACGGCCGTCCGTCTCGGCCTGGGAATGCTCGGTGCGCCGCTCGGGATCGTCGGGCTTGATGGGTGCGGACAACGGGTATTCAGGCGTGTCGTCGCGGTCTGGGGACTGATCGTCAGAAGTCCTGCGAACGAGTGATGAGCTGTCTGGGCACATGGTTGCAGGTCCATTGAGGGAGGCAGGTGTTGGAGCGCACCGGCAGGCACTCGTGCGGTTCTCCGGACCAATGGAGTGAACGGTGCCGCGCGCGCTCGGCAGGACTGGCTTTAGCCGGGTAAGCGTCATTCATATCGCTGCAAGACTTAAGGTGTCCGCACTGGCCTCTTCCCGGCTAACGCCGGTCCCACTATACGACTGAGTGCATTCGGGAGGATTGGCACCTCTGGGCAAATCGCCTGGGGGCAACTGGCTAAACGCGGCCCTTAGTGGGACCGGCTTCAGCCGGGAAGGCGTCGGGCGTCACAACGCTAAATGGAGAGCGCTCACACCAGCCTCTCCCCGGCGGCGTCCGGTTCCAACAACACCGTAAAACAGCATCCGCCGTCATCACGGCTGGTCAGCGTCACCGTCCAGTGCTGGTTCGCGCAGATACGCTGGACCAGCGACAACCCCAGGCCGAGCCCCTCCCCGCGCTGTTCGTCGCCACGCACGAAGGGCTGGAACATGGCCTGCTGTTTTTCCAGCGGAATGCCGATGCCGCTGTCCTCGACACTGAAACCGTCGCTGCGCAGGGTCAACCGGATGAAGCCCTGATCGGTGTAATGCCAAGCGTTGCGCAGCAGATTGCCCATCACCGAGCGCAGCAGGGGCGCATTGTGTGTTTCGCCGTCGGTCTGCACCTGTTGGTAAATGAACCGGAGACCTTTTGCCTCAATGGGGGCACGCCAGGCCTCGACCAGCTCATCGGCAATCTGCTCCATCGATGAGCGCTGACCCTGGGGAACATTCTTGCCTTCGGTACGGGCCAGCAGCAGGAAGGTTTCGACCAGTTGGTTCATACCCGCCGTGGCCTTGCCGATGCGCTTCACCTGGGTGCGGGAACGTTCGTCCAGCGCCGGGTACTCCATCAGCAATTCACAGGACGTCGCCAGGACCATGAGCGGCGTACGCAGCTCATGGCTGACGTCGCTGGTGAACAGCTTTTCGCGACTCAGTGCGGCCCGCAGCCGGCCCAGGGTTTCGTCGAAGGACCGGGCCAGCGCACCGACTTCGTCGTTGGCGTAGTCACTGGCGAGCACCGGCGCGAGTTCCAGCAACTGATCGCGATGACGCACCTGACTGGCCAGGCGCGACACCGGCGTGATCACCCGGGACGCGAGCAACCGACCCAGCAGCACCGCCAGCAACACGCTGAGGACGAAGCCGACCAGCACGATGCCAAACAGAATCCGTTCACGCTTCTGGAATTTGCGCTGATCGCGCAGCAGCACGTAATGCCGCCCGTTCACTTCCGAGACCATCGCGTAGTAGGCTTTCTTGCCGCGGAAGAACTCCTGGAAACCCGGAAGCAGACCCTTGAGGTCGTCGCTCATGGCAAGGTCGCCAACGCCCTCTTCGGCATAGAACAACTCGTCTTTTTCCGGGCGGTGGCGCCAGTCGCTGACGCTGTCCACGGCCAGCAGACGGTGCATATTGCCCTTAAGGCTCATGATCGACAGGCGCTTTTCGACCACGTGCACGGTGGCGATGATGCCGACGGCGAATACGCCGGCGACCAGGGTGCTCATCAACGCAAATACGATGACAATCCGTTGCTTTAGGCTGTGTTTGATGTCCATGAAGGTCCGTGCATGGCGGTACTCGGAATCCGGGGCAATGCCCCGCCAGTGCCGATTATCCGGTGCGGGATGTCATGGTTTTGTCAAACGCTGCGCTCTTGCCGGCTGAAGTCGGTCCCACCGGAAATCAGAGGCCGCATCAGCAACATCCCGACCGCGCATCCGCCCATCAGCACGCAGGTCACGATGAAGACCACCGGCATGCCGAAATGCCCACCCAGGTATCCCCCGGTCAGCGGCCCCAGCACCTGGCCGATGTACTGGCACGAGGTGGAATAGCCGAGCATGCGCCCGGCCACCGCGTCGGGCACCGAATGACGGATGATCGCTGCGATGCAGGGCAACAGGCCGCCCAAGGCAATGCCCATTAGAAAGCGCAGCAGCACCAACTGCCAGGCGTGATTGACGAACGCTTGGGGAATCAACAGGATCGCCACCGCGCTCAGGCAGCCGATGACCACTTTCCAGTGACCGACGCGGTCGGCCAGCTTGCCGATGCGAGAGGCCGACAACACGCTGGCCAGTGCGGTGGCTGACATCACCAGTCCGGCCATCAGCGTGACGTTGTCGCTGTGCAACTGGGTCAGGTACACGGTGATGATCGGCTCGATGGACATAATCGAAAACATCACCAGACAGGCCACGACCAGCATGGTCAGTACAGGCTTCTTGTCAGTGATGACATCCCACGCCCGTACAGCCGGCGCTTTCGGCACGCCAGCCTGACGTTGGGGCCGAGGCGCTTCCTTCATCAGAAACAGCGTGGCGAGGAAGGTCAGAAAGATCACCCCCCCCGGCCAGGAAGAAGGTGTGGCGGATGCCGATCAATGGCGGCAACAACCCACCAATCAACGGCCCGGTCAGATTACCGGCCATGATCCCCGAAGAGAGCATGCCCAGTGCCCAGCCCGTGCGCGCCCTGGGCGTCTGCGTCGCCACCAGAATGGTCGCGCCAGAGGCATAGCCGCCGAGCAACCCCGCCAGCAAACGCAGCCCGACCAATTGGTAAATGTTCTCCGCCAGGCCGATCAGCGACATCGCCACCGCCATGCCCAGGCTGGCGCGAATCAGCATCAGCTTGCGCCCATAGCGATCGCCCAGTCGCCCCCACAACGGCGCCGTCAGGGCGGCTGACAGAAAGGTCGCGCCAAACGCCACCCCCGACCACTGCACGATGGCGGCCTCATTGGTAACGCCCAAGTGTTCGACGTACAGCGGCAGAAACGGCAGCAGCAGCGTCATGGCCACGATGGTGGTGAACGCGCCGAACACACAAACGGCCAGGTTACGCTTCCAGTGTTCTTCGACGAGGGAGGGCTGAGGTTGAGAGGACGTGGTCATGACGGGTCTACCGTGAACGGAATACGCTCACGGTAGAGGGCTGGCGGCCATAAATAAAATTCATGTTTTTCATGCAGGGGATTCCAGACAGGAATACCCCCTCATTGCTACAGCCCTAAGCGGGCTCAGGTGGCCAGGGCGGCGCGAGGCACCGTGAAGCGGAACTCACTGCCGACGCCCTCTTCACTGGCGGCGGTCAGTTCACCGCCGTGGACCCTGACGATGCCTTGGGAGATGTAAAGGCCTAGCCCCGTCCCGCTCGGGTTGCCTTCGCGTCTGCGCCAATAGCGCTCGAACACGTGGGGCAACTGATCGCTACGGATGCCCTCGCCGGTATCAGCCACGCTGAACACCACATTGTCGCCTGCACCCGCCGCCGCGACTTTCACGCTGCCGTTCTTGGGTGTGAATTTGATCGCGTTGCCCACCAGGTTGGAGAGCACCTGAAACATGCGCTCCGGGTCGGCGAAAATCGTCAGGTCGGGTTCGGCTTCGAACGTCAGGTCGATGTATTTGTTGAGCGCCAGTGGCGTCAGCAGCGACCAGGCATCTTCGAACAATCGGCTGACTTCCAGCGGCTCGGCGTCGATGAAGTAGCGGCCGGCTTCGATCTTGGACGTATCGAGCAAATCCTCCAGCAGGTTGGTCATCCGCGAGGACGCGCGCTGCAGGATGTCGATGGCCGAGCTGAGTCGCTTGGTAGACGCAGTGGCGTCGGCGTTGATCACCCGCTGCATCATGCCGCATTGCATGACGATAACCGTCAGCGGGCTGCGCAGGTCGTGGGACACGACGGCCACCAGTTCATCGCGGGCGCGCACGGCCTCTTTTTCCCGCAGCACCTGGCGTGACAGATCCGCCTCCAGCGCAGAGCGGCGCAGGTCGGACACCGCGTAGACCTCGCCGGCGCTCCACGCCCTGGCCTTGCCCTCAACCTGCTGTTCCCACTGGGCGAAGGACTCCCGTGGCTGCAGACGGTCGTTGACGACCCGTTTGGCCTGCTGCGGATTGCCGCTCCACTCCACACTGCCCCTGACCTCGGCGCGAAACCACAGCACCCCGTTGGTGACCGGCTTGGGCAAGCTCAACGCCAGCAGTCCGCTGGCCACGCGTTGATACGCCTGCGCGTCAGGGAACACGGCGCCGAGGCTGGACGTCTCGAACACCGCCCCGGGCCGATTCTGCAGCCATTGCTGCAACGCAATGACTTGCTCGGTGCTCGGGCACTGGCCGATCAGGTGCACCTGACCGTCGATGATCACCGCCACGCCGTTGGCGTCGACCAGTGTCAGCAGCGCCTGGGAATGTTCAAGCAGCCCGTTGTAGACGTCGTCCACGGACTCGTTCATCGCCCTGGACAGCCGGTCCAGCATGTGATGTTTGGCCAGTCGCTGGCGCTGAGTCTGCTGGTCTTCCAGCAGGCTGATCTGCATAGACAGCACTTGTCCGATGGTCTGGCAGGCCGAGCGCAGCGTATGCGGCACTTGCAGCGGCTCGCGATTGCCGCAACTGATCAGGCCCCAGAGCTGTTCATCCTTGAGCAGGGAAATGCTCATCGAGGAGCGCACGCCCATGTTATGCATGTACTGACAGTGGATCGGCGACACGCTGCGCAGCACCGCATGACTCATGTCCAGCGGCTGGCCGGTGTCCGGGCGCAGGGCCGGAACCAGAGGCGCCGGCACATACGCGGCGTCGGGGATGATGCGCAGCCAGTTCAGGCGATACAGCTCGCGGGCCTGCTGCGGGATGTCGGTGGCGGGGAAAAACAGCCCCAGGTAGGCGTCCAGTTCGGCCGTCGCCGACTCGGCAATGACCTGCCCGTGGCCCTCCTCTTCAAACCGATAGATCATCACACGGTCGTAGCCGGTCAGGGCGCGGATCTCCGAGACGCTGATGGCGTACAGATCGTCCAGGGATTTGGCCGACTGCAGCCGACGCAGGGTGCGCGTGAGGCGCGGTCCCAGGTGCTCCATCGACCCTTGCGCGGCGCCGGGCTCGATCTCCAGAAACAACAGGCCGTCATGGCGGTGCAGCAGGCCATCGAATGCCTGCCCGGCAAACTGCATCGGCAATGGATCGAGGCTGTGCAGATCCGCGTCCTGAACGGCGTCGCGCAAGGCGTTGGCCTGGGATTCGCCCAGCCAGCGTATCAGCGAGTCGCCGGTCTGCACGTCGCCGGGGATGCCCAGCATCTGCCAGGCATTAGCGCTGGCCTGTTGCACGGTCCAGTCGGTTTCGAGCAGGGTCAGCAGAGCACCGTGGGCCTGAATGGCGCCCGGGATGCGAATCGGTTCGTTGGCGCAGGTGTCCAGCAGGTCGTCCAGCACGTGCTTCGTGAGCGGCGTGTCATTAAGCGTCATTCAGCACTCTCGCTTGCTCCAGCCAGGTTTGAAAGCAGTCGAAGGTGGCGCAGGCCGCCTTCACCACCTCGGCGTTGTGCAGCGGCGTATCGAAGTCAGCCAGTTCCTTGAGGAAGGCCTTCCACAACCGCCCGGTGTCGCGACCGTACACGTCCAGAAATTCGCCGCCGCTGTCAGCATCGACGCCCAGCCTGTCGGCGATGATCCGGCGCAGCACCTGTCCCCCCAGCGTAGCGCCTTCCATGACATACATCACACCAAGCAACGCAGCGACGCTGTTGATGGCGGGCAGCGCGCTGCACCGGGGCAAAGCGTGGATCTGCGCATCGCTCAGCCCGAGGGCGTGCAGGTCCTTGATCAGCGCGGGGATTTTCTGCCGCTCAGGGTCGATGGCCTGGGGCGCAAGAAAGCGCTCAATCGACTGTTGCAGGGGCAGATGGAAGCCGTAATAGGCCGCGATGATCCGTTTGTAAGTGCCGAGATCCAGCCGGGGGTGGGTCAGTGGCAATCGGGCTTCGAGTGTCGTGTGCTGGACGGCGGTAGCCGTTCGCAATTGCTGAAGGACACTGGCGCAGGGGGCCGGGATGCAAGGGTCGCGCAACGCAGGGGTGATTTCAACCAAGGGCAAAAGTGTCCGGTCTGAGCGGACGTGCCTTAACCTGCGGCAGCCGCAGTCTTAAGGCAGATGATGCGCGCACACTAATGCAGACATTGCCCGGCTGTAAATATAGCTGACAGGTAAATCCCGACGGTCGGCCGGGCGGTACGTCCTCTGCGCGACCTCCGCCGTCGGGAAGCCTTGAAACACCGGCTGTTGTCACCCCCACGCCAACGCGGCGAGCAGGCTGATCAGCCCGCCGATCACTAATCCGATCCACATCCCGCGGCGTGTTTTTGCATCGGGCCTTATAAGGGCGGGCGTTGGCTGCGGGACAGCGGGTGTGCTTTGGGTTGGGGAGTGCATCCCGAGGTGCAACGGTGAGGGTGCAATGGCATTCGCCGCGACCAGCACCGCGGCCTGAGCATCGCGCTCGATCCGGGACGCCCGTTGCACCACCTGCGTGCGCAAGCCTTCCAGGCTAGTGATGGGCACCGGAGTCTGCTCGAGCAGCGTCAGGCGCACGTGCTCAAGTTGCACGCTGAGCACAACCAGGCTCGCCAGATCGCAGACATTGATCTCTAGCTCCCGCAGCAGCGCTTGCCACGAGCCGAAGAGTCCACTGAGGATTTCCACCCGCGCCGATATCCCTCGGGGCCAGGGTTGGGCGTCTGCCCGCAAAAGGGATACCAGTACCTCCAGGCCTTCGTACATCCCGTCCAGCCCGGCCAGATGACTGCGCGCCAGGGCATAAGCCGCCGTCGTTTGCAGGTCCGCGCCGTTGCTGGCGAATAACGCAAGGCAGCACTGCTCGATGGAGTGCCAGTCCACATCAGGGCAGGCCGGATGACCGAGCCGGGCCATCTCGGTGCACAACGTCCGGTAGTCACGCAACGCGCGTGGATCGCCGCCGGCCTTGATCCCCGCGGCAATGCCCTGGGTCATCGGGCTCTCTGACAGCCTCAACCGAGGGCCTGCACATCATGGCGTTTGAGATGACGCACCACCGCCCTTCCCTCCGGGCTCAACGTCGTACCGAAGGTCGCGGTGCGCTCGCCTTCCAGCGTCGCGTCGAGGGCGTAGACCAGATGGCCCGGCTGGGTCTGCGGCAAGAGTTCGATGTGCAGCGACAACAGACGCGGCTCGTATTTGAGCAGCGTGTCGGCGATGGTCCGCATCAGTCCATGGGCGGCCGATGGCAATCCTTCGAGCACCGCCCCCATGTCCGGCAGACCGTAATCGGGCAAGTGCGCGAGGGTCCCCGCGCGGCTGTTGAGGACGCGCTGCAAATTGTCCAGCACCGAGAGCACGTACTGATCGTCCTCCGACACGCAGGACAGGTCGAGCTCCCCGCTGAAATTCTGCAGCAGGGTTTCGTACAGCGAAGGATTGAGTTCGGTCATGCTCACCCCTCGGCCAGGGGGCGCAGCGTCAGCCGGCTTTCGCCCAGTTCGATGACCCGAGGGCGGTCCGGGTCGAGGTCGTCGCGGTTGAGCAGCAAGCGCCAGTCGTTGACCTGCAGATCGGGCTCGCGAAACAACCCGACGACGGCGATCACCCCGGCGTTTTCGTTCAGCGGCACATCCAGCTGCGCGCCCTCCCCTGGCTTGATAACCATCGACCGCTGGTCCAGCAGGTCAGCGCCAAGCAGTTGGTCAGCGTTCTGCAACAGGTCGTCGTAGGTGGCTTTGTGCGCCGACTGGCCATCGTGCAGCTGATACACCCGCACCATCACCGGCACCGACACCGCGCGCATGTCCGTGCCTACGGTGTTCAGGGCCTGGCGGCCGTCGAAGTCCAGGCGCAGCGTTCTGACCTGTTTGTAGAAGATCGCCCTGGTCATGGATGCAGTGGATTCGGACACGCTTTGGGTGACCCCGCAGCCGCTGACGAGGAGCCCGAGGGCGAAGAGGGTCAACGCCTTAAAAATCATACGCGACATGGGTGGTTTCTCTTTCCTGAGGATTGACGTGGAGCCCCTGATAACGGCCCAGATGGATAATGATGGTGTCGGTCTTCGCATCGGCGCGGCCTTTCAATCCGAGTCCCGCGGTCATGCCCAGCAGCACGCCGCTTGCGCTCAATGCTGACATCGGCAGGCAATCGATGGGCAGCGACAGGCGCAACCGCGCCGTACAGCGCCAGCCCAGGTACACCTGCAGCAGCACACGCAGGTCTCGGTGCAAGTCGCCGCCGGGCAGCCATTCCCGCGCCTCGCCGTGGTTGGCAGTGAACAGCGTCAGCAGCAGTTCGCTGTTGACGTCGCGGCCGAGGCTGCCCAGCGGCGTGCCCTGTGACAGGCTCACCGGCCGCGCGCAGGACAGACTGGCGGGGACGTCCAAGGCTATGTTTCGCGGCCAGTGCGGCGTTATCGAAACCCGAGTGTGAGACGCCAGCAAATGCACCAGCGCCGAAATGCCCTCGGCGTTGCGGGTCGGCAAACGCATCACGCCGAGCAACGCCAGAAAGCGCGACAGTGGAGTGGCAATACGTTTTGCCGTACCGGGGATGCCCAGCCCGATCAGCCCGAACAGGCACTGCGAGGTCGGGTCGGCGCCAGCCGGCGCGAACGACGCCGGGTACGAATACTTGCGCCAGATCCGGTAGAACTGAGTGAAGACCCGATGGTTGAAGATGTCGAGAAACCCCTCCAGCGCCTCGTGGCCTTCCCGCCGTTGCGCGATGTCGTCGAGGTAACGCGTGGGCAGCGGCGAGTCCACGCCATAGAGGCCGAGCAAGCGGGTGCGCACGGTCGCCGGCAGTGGCTGATCCGCAGATGACCACTCCACGGCTCTGAGTTCACTGGCCGGAAAGCCCATGCCGGGATCGGGCCGAAAACGCACCAGATCGTCCGCTGGGTCTTCCGAGCTGCCCAACGGCGGCTGCTCTGGCGCAACGCTTTCCAGCAACTGGCAGAAGCGGTAAACGCTCGCCTGCGCCACCCGCCCCTGCAAAGCATCGAGCCATTCGATGAGCCTTAACCGGGAATCCGCTGGCTGTGATTTTCGCTCCATCGCAGGCTCCTCCCGGTCGGTTGCAGGATCAGGGTGATCTGGGTGAACAAATGGATGTCGGCGTACAGCGCGAAGAACCGGTTGAGCATTTCGCCGAACAGACAGATGTCACCCTCGCCGGCAAAACCGTTGGCGTCGAGGGTGACTTCAATGTCTACACCGCGCAGGAGAAAGCCTTTTTCAAAGCGCTGAATGAGGTGATGACGGACGTCGACGATGGCCTCAAGACGCCGGCGATTGAGCTCGCTGCCGGTCCAGTCGTACAACGCCAGGGTGCCGCGCAGCACTTCGGCGCTGTCGAGCATCGGCAGAAAGTTCGAGCCCAGATGGCTCAACACCCGCCAGTGAAAACGGTCGCGACTCGGCGGATAGCACGGCAGGCTCGGCGCACACAGATTGCGCACCCGCAGACCGGCTTGGGTGGCGTGCAGCGGGGTGTCGAGAATCGTGCTTTGCAGGGCTTTTCTGGGCAACTGGCCGTTGGTGCCAGTGAGGCGCAGCGACAGGCACGCGCGCTCGGTCAGCCGATCAACGTCGGCGCCCTCGCCGCCCAGTATCAGCCAGGTGTCATGCAGCCCGTTCGCTCCGCGCTTGAGGCGGGTGTGAAAATAACGCTCGGGCGCCTCATCGCGGAGCATGCCGCCCTTGTGCCGGAAGCTGGAGAACGGCACGTACTCTTCACGCCCGGAATCCCGGGACGCCGTCACCCGGTCGACGGAATAGATCTCGGTGTGGCCGTCCTGCAGGCGCATCGGTCGCAGCAGATAGTCGGTCTGCAGAGGGTCCAGCGACAGCGGGTCGGCCTCCAGCGGGAACAGATTGATCACCGGCACAGCGTGCAGGCGAATATGCTCCGCGCTCAGGGCAAGCCCATGGGGCCACGCCTCAGTCAGCACGGCCTCGAGCTCGAACCACGGCGCGTCCGGCGCGATGTTCATGTTCTCGAGCCCGTGCAGTGTGACGAACATGAATTTCTCGCGAAAACTGAAGTACTCCAGCAGCAACTGGTAGCCACTGAAGGCGCTGTCGCCCTTGGGCCAGAGGCGGTCCTCATCGCTGAAACCCCGGGGCGCAAAACGTCCTTGCAGCGGTTGACGTTGTGCGTCCCCGGGCTGACGCACAAAGAGCGCCTGAGTGCCCAGGGTCAGCGCGTGATGCAGCGCGTTGGCCACCGCCGGCGAAGCGTTGAGGTACAGCGGGATGCAGCGCAAGTCCAGCTGACCCCAGTGGCTCAGCGCACCGCAGGAAAAGCGCAGGCGGATCACCGAGCGACCGTCCGGCTCCTGGGCCAGACGCACCGAGTCCAGCGCCAGCGGACGCAGGGTCAACGCCTGGGTGGTGGTGTAGCTGCAACGCGTGCGCTGGGGGCCAATCGGTTGCGACTGGATTTCAAAGCCGGCAGCCACCTGCTCGCTCTGCTTCATCTGGTCCACGTCGGGCTGCAACTCGACGATCGACAGCGACGGGATCGTGCGCAGGTAATGGGGCCACAGCAGGCTGACCAGGCCTTCGGTCAGCTCCGGCAAGTCGTCGTCGAGCTTCTCCCGCAGGCGTCCCATCAGGAACGCGAAACCTTCGAACAGCCGCTCGACGTACGGATCGTGGGCGCCGGGTTTGTCCAGATTCAGCGAGGCGGCGCGGTCGGGAAACGCCTGGGCGAACTCCTTGCCCGCCTCGCGCAGGTAGCGCATTTCGGCGTCGAAATAACGCAGGGTCAGATTGTCCGTGCTCAAAGAAACCTCCTGGTTGAAAGTGTCAGCCGCACAGCACTGCTGCGCGGACCGGGTCCATGGCCACCAGAGCCGCCAGCAGCGGCTCCATGCGTTTACTCAGCGCGTTTTTGTCAGCGTCGCTGCGCTGGGCTTTGATGCGCAGCAGCTTGAGCAGCCGCGCCTTGACTTCAAACACCCGCGCAGGCTCCCACTGGGCGAGCACATGACGCTGGGCCGTCGCGTCCAGTTCGCCGAGCAAGTGCACCGCAAGCTCGCTTTTGCCGTACTGCTCGGCGACCCGCGCCATCAACAGGCGCAGCAACCAGTGCTGCCGGCCGCTGTGAATGTCGGGCCGCGTGTCGAGCCAGGCCAGCGCCACCTCGACGCCGTCGCGATCGGCCTGGGCCAGCGCCTCGCTTTCGAGCGCGAGAATGTCGGCGTCGTCTGCGACGCAAGCGGCCGGCACGGGCAGCCATGCAGCCGCGCCCTGGGTGCTGACGTGCTGCTCGATCCACTCGCGGGTGGTCTCGTCAGCGAAGGACGAGCCATCGTCCCAGCACAGGTTTTCGAGGCCCGGCAGGCGTTCGAGGAGCAGGCCCAGATCCTCCTTTACGATGCGTGCCCAACCTTCCGACGGCGCGGGTTGCCGGCTCAGCGCCTGATACAGAAACCACTGCAGGTCGAGCCAGAAATGGTTCACACCCTCGGCAAACATGCGCTCCACCTGATCGAGCAACTCGGTCCAGCTCTGTTGCAGGTACAACCGTTTGAGCTGCGCGCGATATTCGCTCCGGGGCGGTGACAGTCGTGTTCGACCGGTCGCGTCCTGGGGCGGCGACTGATGCACGGTGTCCCAGCGCAGACTTTTCATCAGCCGATGGGCCGCCAGCCAGCCCTGGGGTTGTTCGCGCAGATAACTGGCCAGCGCGCGTCCGTTGTCCAGCAGGTCACGGCCTGAGCGGATGACGCCCGATGCAGGGCCGGCGCTGTGGGTGGCGCCTTGTTTGGTGGCCTCAGAGTTGGCAGCGTCATGGCTGGCGCTGAACTGCGGCACCACGGCGTCGAGTCCGCCAGCCTGTGTCAGCCGTGCCGACAGCGCCGAGTAAAGCGCGCCCAGTTCCGGCCGTTGTTGCGCAGGCCAGCCTTCCAGCACGCGATCCAGCCAGGCGAGTGCGGCAACTGTGCGCTCGGCCTCGGCCTTCACCACTTCCGGGTACAGCGTCAGGCTGTCCAGCACCCTGGCGCTGGCCAGCCACTCCAGCGCCACCTTGCGGCTTTTGGGCCGCGCCGGGAGGACGTCGGTGGTGTAGCGCTCAACGATGGCCGCCAGCAAATTCAAGCCTGCGGCCAACCCGGCCTCGCCATCCCGCTGCAGACGCGCCCACAGGTAATAGGTGAGCACCCGGAGGTCCTTGCACGTCCCTTTGAGCAGCTTTTCCGCCAGCATGATGACCCGTTCGGCGTCAGCACCGGAGAGCTTGTTGACCTCCTCGCGCATGCTCTGGAAATCATCGTCATAGCCCGGGTCCTGGCCGGCCGGTGACTCAGCGCTGATCGGCGTCAGCCATGATCCCCACTCCGCAGCGTGGGCCTTGGCGATCTGCACGGCATCGCGCTCGCCCAGGGCGGTGGCGATCAACCGTGGCAGGCTCATTCGATCACCTCGGCGCGCGCTGATGTTTGTGCGCTGGCGATCCCGTTGAGGAAGATCTGTCGCGGTAATCTGAAGTTGCGCAGCGCGAGCAGGCTGATCGGTCCCGCGCCCAGTTCGGTGCGCATGTGCCAGGTCAGGTCCAGACCATCCGGCGCGGGCACGCTGATGCGGTAGCGGCTGTCGCTGTCATCCAGCGCGGTGACGGTGGCGCCATCCAGCAGACGGATCAGCCCCCAAACGCCCTGAAAATCGCCATACAGGCGCTCGCCGCTGCGTACGCTGGTCCAGGTCAGGCTGGCGCCGGGGTAGTCGCTGCTGCCGGGCCAGCCGAAGCGTTGCCAACTCTCTTTCTGGTTGAAGTACTGATGCCGCGCGCCGTTGAGCACGAAGGTGGTCTGCACCACGTCACGCACCGCCTTGCCCTGCAGCTCGAAGTTGATGCCCATGCCGCCGTCGGTGTAGAGCACGTCGGCCAGGTGGCTGAGCTGATTGACCGCCGCGAGAAATTTCGGGTTGATCAACAGGCCCTGACCGTGGGTCGGGTCCACCTCCCAGCGGCCACCGTCCTTGCGCAACACGCCGGTCAGTTCGCGCTGCAGGAACTGTTCGATACGTCCCGATTCACCACGAATCATCTTGCCCAGCATCGGCAACGAGGCGTCGCTGCCGGTGGCGGCAAAGGGGTAACGGCCGAGAAACGCCTTGTCCCATTCATCAACCACCGCCTGCTGCCACTGCCGGTTCAGGGCGGCCGCTGAAGGCTCGAGCACCTTGCGCCAGGCCTGATCCAGCGGCTGCACGAACAGCGCGTGGGCCACGCCGTCCCACTCCTCGCCGAGACTGGCCGCCAGCAGCTCGCCATAGGCGCGGGTGTCGGTCAGGTCGATGTTCTTGCCCTGAAACACGGTTTGCGCCATGGCCTGGGTCATGCCCTGGGGATCGGCGGCGTGACTGACCTGCTGCAACTTCAGGCGCACCCGGGTCACGCGGGTCAGAAAGGCTTGCAGGCTGAGGTCGTCATCGCCGCCCTTGCCTTCCGGGTCCTTGCCTAACAACCCCAACAGCGGGCCGAACGTGGGATCCAGCGGCCCGGCCGGTGTGTCGAGCTGCTGGCTGATGGCAGGCACCGGCATGGAGCGACCGCTGCCCATCAGTTTCTGCGCCGACTGCATCAACGAGTCCTTCAGCCCCTGACTGCGAATGCCGGCCTGACCTTGCCAGGCCAGGGTATTCATGAAGGCAATCAACGGTGACTGACGGACGTCGCTCATCAGCGTCAGTTGATCGATGACGTCGGCGAGGCTGTCGGCCCGCCGCCATTGCACGCTGTTAAGAAACTCAAGCCAGGCGCCGGAGTAATCATGGAAGTAGCGCTCGGTCAGGCGCGCTCTGAGCTGCTCGGGCGAGGTGTCGGCAACGGCGCTGTTTTCGCGATCGCTGAGCACCCAGTCGATCTGCTCGCGGCGGGCCTCGACGATGTCATCGATCGCCTGACGCACCTGCCCTTCCCACGCCTGCCGGGTGAACACACCCGGCACACTTGCCTCCGTGAAAAACAGCGGCCAGGCCTCTTTGTCATCGACCATCTGTTCGAGGTCAAGATCGGGAGCTTGGGTCGCGGCGGCCTCCAGCACCTGCCGATAAAGGCTGGCCTCACCATTTCGCTGGCCCAGTTGCACCAGCAGCACCTGCCGCGCCTGGGCCACCAGTGCGTCATCCAGTTCGATACGCCACTGCGGATTGGCCGCCAACTGCTCGGCGTAAAACTGCCACAGGGTCGGCGACAGTCCTTTCCACAAACCCGGCGCTACGCCCATTCGAGCCGGTTCGGCATGACCCAGCGCGGTCACCAGAAAAGCGGCGTCAACCTTCTCCGGGCGGGCCATCATCAGGTAGGCCTTCAACTGCACATACGCGTTGTGCGCGCCCTTGGCCCGCCGCGGACTGTCGGCGGGCGACGCCACCAGTGATGCCAGCTGGCGTTTGAGGTTCTCCGCCGCCGGGTCTCGCATCAGCCGGTTATTGGCCTCGACATAGCGTGGCCACGTTACCGCGAGCAACGCGTCGTTCTGGCTCAGCCCGAAGCGCTGGTACCACGGCTCGCCACGCCGCGCGCGCTCCTTCAGCCGTCCCATTTCAAGGATCAGCGCGTTGAGGGCGAGCAATTGCTCATCGCTGGGGCCCGAAGGCTGGACCGCAGCGAGGGTAGACTGAATGTCGAGTATCTGGGTGCGGTGGGTGGAAAACGACAGCAGCAGGCCCGTCAACCAGATCAGCATGGCGCCGAGTGCCAGTGCGTAGCTGATGCGCGTGACGGGCCAACCCAGCCGGCGGATCTGGCGTGACCGCGGCTGGAGCACGCCCGCCCACGCTGGATCGGGCAGCCACAAATGGTCAGCGGCGGGGGTGGGCTGCGCCGGCAAGCTGAACCACACCCCGCGCAACGGTACGCCCCGCGCAAACTTGCCCAGCAACGGCGCCAGCGCCTGAAGCCAGCGGGCGATACCTTCCGCTTTCAGCTGCTGGGACAAGCGCAGGCCAAAGTCGTGTTCTGCGCTTTGTTCCATCTGGGCCAGGCCTTGTTTGCGCAGAGGCTCGCCCAAACGGGCAAGGGACGTTTCCAGCTGCGACCCGGTGACGCGCGCGGGCAACAACGATCCAACCGGCTCACGACGACAGGTGTGCTGCGGCCATTGGCTGTCGCAGACTTCCCACAGGTGCAGCGGCAACTGCCAGCCCAGGGTTCGCGCCAGTTGCTGCAAACCGGCGACGCCACCGGCCATTGTCGCGGCGTTGGTACTTTGCTGTTTGTCGAGAGCCCAAACCACGGCGTCCAGACCGCGCCGATGAATTATCGCGTGCCAGCGGGTGGCGGTTTTGCAGAGCGGGGATTGCGGGCTGCCGCCCCAGAGCAGCACGGCGTTCTGGGATTCAAGCCACTGGGCATCGGCAAGTCCTGGCGCGATGGCCTCGATCTGTTCGGGCTCGCCGACGACCAGAATGAAGCGGGTGCGGGTGCGCTGGAAGGCGGTGTACTGGTGGTCAAGGTGCTCCTGGAGTTCAGCGACGCCCGGGAGTTTCTTGGTTTCAGGCGTGGATGACGACGCCTCCGGCGGGAACACGCCGTCACCCGGCCGCCGCTCGACGCTGCGGCGGCTTTTGACCAGCGCCAGGGCACGAGGAATGGTTTGCACCAACAGCGCGATCACCATCAGCAACAGAAACGCCGTGATCTGCTGATGTCTCTCCGTCAGTCCGACCCTTGCGCCATAGGTGTAAACCAGCCAGCCCAGCGCCACTGCAAAGGCAACCAGCCATACCGCGCCACCGGCGCGACGCCAGCCATTGCCGATCAAGGATTTCATGCGAGTTCTCCCGGTGTGACGGTGTTGATCCATCGGCCTGAGTGTTCGCTGGCCAGTAGCAACAAGGGCTCCTTCGCGAGCTTGGTCATCTCGATGCCCAGCGCTGCCAGCAGCCAGTGGCCGCAGGGGCCCGGCACGCCGTTTACGGGTTCCAGAATCCAGCGGTGGTCCACCGACAGCGCTGCACCCTCGCGCGCCGCTGCAGCCAGTAACGTGGTGGTTTCGGGTTGCCAGTCGGCGCGGTCAGCCAGCACGCCTGTTGCCTCGCGAGCTTTGGCCTGAATCTGCAGGAAAGTGGTGAAGTCGGTTTCCAGGGAATCGACGTCGAGGGGCATCGGGCGCAACAGGCGCGCGGCGATTGGGAGCTTGTGGGCTTTGGCGACCCCGTCGGGGCACAGCAGGATGGCGGCGAGTCCGTCGGAGTAAGCCTCTTTACCGTGGGCCTGGACGACGAGGATGAGCTCGACGGCGTCGCGTGGGGTTTTAAGTGTTTCTTCCATCCAGGCGAAGGAGAGCTGGGTTGTTACGTGGACGCCGGTGAGGGTGGATGACGGGGTGAGATCGGACAGGTGCTGCTGGCAGGCTTCGGCCAATGCTGGATGCTCATCCTGTGGCGCATCGGTCAGGACAGTGACACTGAGACTTTCACTCGGTGGCAGCGGCGCCAGTACTGTCGACAGCGAACCCATCAATTGGGCAAGACCCGCCAGGGCCCGGCCCTTTTGGCCCTTCGGCAGGCCAACGATGCGGCGGGCTTTGCCTGAGTGTGGGACAGGCGTATGGGGCGGTTTCATCATCGCCACCGCAGACAAATGCTCGGGCAAAAGAACAAGCCCGCCCATGGCCGACATGTAACGCTGACCCCATTCCGCCCAGGCGACCTGTGCCAGCCGGGACCGCTCCTGCCGCAGTCTGTACTCATCCAGAGCGCCACCGTAGGCGTGCACCCGCGCCGCCAGCGCGAGAATCGCCACCACCAACGGCGAGGCGGTGAGCGCCCATACGTTTAACGCCTGCAATTCAGGCACCACGACGTAGAGCAGGAACATCAGCACAGCCGCTGCCCCCGCTAAAACCACGATCAGCAGCCAGCGAACCGGTGAAGGCGGTTTGGGTGCGAGCCTTGCTTGCACGTATTCACGTTGCCACGCCATCTTCAATCCTTCGCCCAGTCAGGCGCGCTGGACATAACCTGGCAACCGCACTGTGAGTGGCAACCATCGACCACCAGCTCACGGCCTTCCTCCAACCAGTCGGCACAACCCTCAATAATGGGATTAACGCCATGTCCGGGTATGGGACACATGACCCTATCCCCCACCAGAGCGACTGCCTTGCCCTGAGTGATGTGAGTGGACGACGCGGAAATTACCGCTCCTCCGTGGGTGGTCTTGTCACCCAACAATACGAATCCTTGTGACATTGAAAGATCCTTTGTTAATGAATTGATGAAGCCGTGTATTTATTCCGCGCGAGCGGATGCCTGGGCGAGCTCATGCGTTGCGCGTGCTTGTCATATGTGCCGGGTTTTAACGGTGCGGGCCTGTACTCACCGACTTGAAGGCCGATATAAAGATCAGGGGTGACACGTTAAGTTATTACCTGTCCTCATCGTATGGCTTCAGCCTTTAAACGAATGGCCTCAAGCGTGGGAAAATCTGGCGTATCGCTGTCATCTGGGCCCGAAGTCCCGTCTGGATAAATAAAGGCAGGGTGAATTCCGATGCTTTTGAACTCTGGCTGTTTTGATGTCACGACATATTTGGCGTGAAGCACTGCCTCAACGTTTATCTTTCGCACCTGGGGAGCCAGGTAAGTCTGGTAAGGCACCGCTTCACCCACCAGATTAAGCCTCTTGACGTAATCCTTCCTTAGGACATCTTTTAACCATGGGTAGTAATTATTCTTGATATCAAGATAGGTGCCCACCACGTTTTTAACCCCTTCAGACGGAAAATCCGGATTGTTATGCTGAAACACGACCAGGACATCACCTCCCGTTCCCACTGCCGCACCTTCGCCAATGCGCTCAGGCCATTGAGGACGGACACCAAACTTCACGTAAGCCACGCGCCACCTACACATCCCGCCACCGTCAACAGCGAAATCGGCGTCATATAAATTGCCCTCCCCGCGCCGTTTCAACGCTACACGCTGCTCCCGGATATTGCCGAATACATCAGGCCCCTCATAAACGTTTTCGCAGATCGTCGATAGATAACCCACGGCCATGGGCGGCGGGACTAACCCTTCCGATACTTTAATTTTCATCGTGACTTTCTCCCCCTCCGTGTCCGGATGCAGTTCGTAGTCAAGTGCGCAACCACTGAGTGATGCCAACAACGTAATACCTATGAGTAAAGCGCTGAATCTTGATACTTTCTGATTCGGTTGATCGCCCTGAAAATATCTCGCGGCGCTGAAAAACTTCATTATTTGGCCTCCGTCTTCAAGCGAATTTTCTGCATTTTTTTAAAGTCCGGCTCAAGTTCCCTGTTGGATTCTTCCGTGCCGTCGGGGTACCGAAATGTTGTCGTTACGATTTCGTCAGCGAAGCGTTTCTTAAGGGAAGTCGACGTCACGACAAGATCTGAATGCAGCACCGGCTCAAAATAGATGTTTCTTGCATCCGGAGCCCTGTAGGTACGATAACTTTCATACTCTTTGGCCAGATTTACACTCTTATCATAGTAACTGAGTTCATAGGCTTCGCGTACCCATGGATAGAAGTCCTTTACGATTGTCAGGTTCGGCCCTTCGATAAACTGATCAACCGTGTTAAAGAGCGCGTGCTGCCCGTCGAACTTAACGATAACTGTCCCACCATAATAAGCCGTTACTTTTTTTGCAAAACGATTAGGAATACGATACACGACTCCAAACTCGATGCTATTTAGTTGCCATTCACATTCACCGCCGCCATCAACGAAAACCTCCGCCTCGTACAGATCTGTTTCTCCCCGCCTCGTGAACTTCGAATTTTGAAAGTTTGATCCTGGAAACTGCATACGGCTCACAGTGGGTAAGTCGACGAACATTCGGCATCTGGTCGACTCGTACTTGGCGAGCAAAGTTTTCGGCTCAAGCTCTGCAGGCACTTTCATAACAATTTTTACTTTTTCGCTGTCGGGTGGCGGAGTCAAAACTTTGTAGTCTTTTACGCAACCGCTTATGAGAGCGAGCAGCGCAAAAGATAAAATCGCTGGCTTTGCGAATAGCATGGCGTGTTTCATATAAGGTTCTTTAGGACTATGCGGCATAGTGAGCGGCTTCATTTTTTTGCCTCCGCCGCCAGACGAATTTTTTGCATTTTTTCAAAGTTAGGCCGCGCTCGCCAATCGGATTCCACAGAGCCATCGGGGTAGTAGAATTTTATGAAGTCTCCAATGACGTGTTTCTTTGGCGACACAGATGTCACAACCACGTCTGAGTGCAGTACCGGCTCAAAATATATGGACCTTGCTTCCCGGGCCTCGTAGTTAAGATAGCCGCGATTCTCACTAGACAAATTCGCACGCCTCGCATAACCATCGATAAATTTTTCGCTTACCCATGGATAGTAATCCTTCACGATTGTTAAATAGGGGCCCACCACTTTCCTTGTTCCTCCGACGCTGAGCTGCGCTCTATTACCATCAAATTTTACGATGACCGTGCCGCCCGTGCCCTGCGTTACACTTTCTCCGAAACGACTTGGAAGACGGTATTTGATGCCAAATACGACATTACTAAGACGCCACTTGCAGCGACCACCTCCATCGATGGACAACTTCGCCTCATAAAACTCTGTGGCCCCACGCCTCGTTAGTTCCGAACCGTAACCGTTATATCCTTCCAGGGATTCAGGCCTACCATCACCGTCATGCACAACTTTTCGGCATACAGACGAGCGATACATGACTCGTAGAGGTTGTGGCTCCAGTTCTTCGGGCATCTTTATAACGATTTCGACTTTCTCACCATCTGGCGGCGGATTCATACTGTAGTCTTTCGCGCAGCCGCTGAGGAATGTGAGCAATACGAAGCACAAAACCGAAGTCTTGAAAAATGATTTAGCGTGATTCATGGAGTATTTTCCAATACAGGCGACGGGGCAGCGGTCAACTTCATTTCTCCGCTTCCGCTTTCAAGCGGATTTCCTGCATTTTTTTAAAGTTGGGCTCTGATCTCCGATCAGACTCTATTGTTCCGTCAGGGTATTGAAACGTAATGAATTCACCAACCTTGTGTTTTTTTGGTGCTGTCGATGACACCACATAATCAGAATGCAACACCGCCTCGAAATACACGCTCCGGGCTTCACGGGCCTCGTAGGTTAGATAACTTCTCGCCTCGCCTGCCAGACCCGCTCGCTTGATATACCCGCCCGAGTAACTATCCTTCACCCAAGGGTAATAGTCCTTGATGATAGTAAGGTCTGCTCCTTTAACTTTCACCAAACCAGATGTCCGAAGCTGTGCATCGTTGTGGTCAAATATCACAATTACCCCACCGCCCCCTCCTGAGCCCACGTTTTCTCCAAAACGATTAGGCACGCGATAGCTCACCTCAAATAAAACATTACTTAAGCGCCACTCACAGGGCCCACCGCCGTTTACAAATAAATCTGCCTCATAGAGACTTCCGTTGTTCTGGCGTGACAATTTCACATCAATCGAGTTGTAACCTTCGAGCCTCTCGGGTCGTCCATCTCCGTCATGGGTGACACGTTCGCAGATCGCTGATCGATACATCACCCTCAGGGGTGTTACTTCTAATTCCTCGGAGACCTTAATAGCAATCTTGACTTGCTCGCCGCTCGGTGACGGCGCCAGGCTGTAGTCTTTCGCACAACCACTAATGGAGAGAACCGTCGCAACACAAGGCAGCAATACTTTCAAACCCAAACCTTCTCTACTCATACTAAACTCTCGACGCACTAGCAACTAAGTCAAGCCGCTGCAACGCTTCGACCCCACCCTCCGCCTGAACTGTTGCCTCCAATGCCGCATCTATCTGCTGATGCATTTTAAGAAACAGGTCATTCCGCTCATATTCATCTTTCGGCGAGGTGCCGCCATGCTTTGTCATCTGTTCCGCGAAGCGCTTGATCTCGTCCTGTGCATCAAGCGGCGGCTTCCGATCAGGTTCGATGGCTGTGAGTAGTCGATTGGTTATGTGTGCCATATATTCGCCCATCATATGGTTCCCAATACCTAGCAACCCTCCCGGCTTGGGGTTTTTGTAGCGTGGAAATATTCGCTCTAGCGTTTTCTTGTCAAGGCTGCTTATGAACAGGTGCTGTAGTTTTCCGCATTGCTCACTCAATGTTGCATTAATACTTGGCACCAGGTACAGGTTTGGCCGCGCCCGCAATCGGGTCTTTATGGTGTTGTAGTACGGCGCGCCGAGACCATCCTTACTCCGATATGCAGGGTAGGAGGAGCCACGGCTCTGAATGTGCTGTTCTACACGGTAAAACATGGCAAGTTCGCCATGATGGCCGTATGAATCACCGAATTCGATCACATTAGTTGCGAGGGCCTGACCCATCGACCAAGCGAAGCCTAACGTCGTGCCTAAAGGGCCGTAAAGCCTATAGAGATGGTTATCCAGATCTGCCTCAGGCGGCACGCTGGGTATAGTGTCGGTGTCATGGACATGTCGAAAGTGGGCAAATCCGCTTAATCCCTGTATCGCTTCGATGGTAAACGTACGTGGCATGCCGTAGGTGTACAACACCGGACCTTTATCCTTGAGTGTTGCGGCATGTATTAGACCCAAAGCTCCTCCAAGGCTGTGTCCGCAAATGAAAAGTTTCCTAACCAGAGTATCTTCTGGAATGAATTCACTGAAGTGCCTATCGTACAAGGTTTCAGCTACTTTGAAGGCCTCACGAAACCCTAGGTGAACCCGGCCCTCGACCGCCAGATCTGTGCATGGAACCGAAGGAGCACAATTCAACTTCAGTTCTGGGGGGACAGGACGAAATGTGAGGTCCGTGATCAGGTCTGGCGCATGGAGGCGGTCAAAGTCAGTTCCGCGCCATGCCACGAGTATGTGAGTCGCGTTTCTGACGTAGAAGAGCTGGGTGTCACCCTTGGGAACGGCTGCTTTAGCAGTATTCAATACCACACAGGTCTCGTATCGATCATCGAATGGTAAGTCGGTGACCAGACAGGGCCAGTTTTTGCCCCCGTCCCAAACCCTGGGAGTTCTCGACAGATCGATACACTGCTGTTCAAAAAACTCCTCTGGCGAACCAAATACATTCTTCGACTTGTTGCTATACGACAAGATGCTCATCAGCCCCAAGTTGTAGGCATTCGCGAGGCTGTACTTCTGCTCATCATGCAGCACCAACGACCACGCACGCAGTGGGCAAACTTCCAATACATGCCGGCAGTTCAGCGCTTCGTATTGCACCGTAAACCCTGAAAACTCAGCGTCCGGAAAATGATAAGCCGGTGGCGTATCCAGCTCTGGCCACGGCGGATTGAACACCGGCAGCTCATCACACAGTTGCCCTATTCGCAGGTAGTGATAGGCATGCCCCTGCTCAAGCGCCTGTTTTTCCACCGGCGAAAACCCGGGGCGCTGCTTTCCGTACAGAGGCTTGCTATCACTTGCACCTGGCCGCTCGGGCTCCGGGCGCACCGCCCGCAACCGCCGCTGCTGCAGGACTTCAGCCAACGGCGCCGCCGGCATTAGCAGTGTTAAGTCGAGCGGATAAAGATCCTCAACTCGAATCACACCCTGGGCATCGGTGCTCCCCGAGTACTCAGCAACGCAGCCATCCCGCACTGCCTGATTGGTCGCCCGCCACGGCAGATCGGCCAAGGGCTCGCCGAGTTCGTCCACCAGTTGAAATTCAACCCAATGGGTTTTCTGCGGGCCGATGGCCACAGGCTTGTAGGTGCAAAAAATGTCCGTCTGGTGCTTTCTGTCTTTCATGCCGGGTCCTTCCTGATTGAAGATTTGATGCGGTGATAGATCGTCGCGGCCGATTGCCTGGCGGCAGGAGCGGTGTCGGAAGCCGTTGCGATGCAGATCGCAATCCATCCGGGCGACGGGGCCCCTGAGCGGTGGTCATTGCTCATCGTGCTTGTCATTGGGAAACTCGATCACCACGTTCCCGGGCAACAGCGTGTGGACCGGAATGGTCCTGCCGTCCTTATCGGTCACGCCGGGGAACCGCTCGCCCTCCTGAGTGGTGATCAGGTAACGGGCGAAGGGCGCGTAACCCTTATCCGGTTCGCTGAGGGTGTAACCCGCGGCATAGCCCGGCGGTATCGGCGTCGCCGGGGTGGTCAGCGTGGTGGCACCGCCCTTTAGCACGTACGCGGCCCGGTGATGGATGTTCCCTGGCGCGCCCAGCTCGATGTCGCCATCCTTGATGCGGATGAACGCGCCGCCGCAGCTGAAGACGATTTCTTCGGGCGCACTGATCTCGACACGGCCGGCCAGGCTTTCAATTTTTATCTGGTCATTCGCCAACGCGTGCATCGCCCCACCGTAGGCGTGCAGCTGTACATCCCCATCCACGGCTTTTAGGTCGAGGCCTTTGGTTACAGCGCACAGGCTGATCGCACCCTCGGCGGTGCCGGTGATGTCATGTCCCGCGCTGACGTTGGTCGAGCGCGACGACGTGATGGCGACGCTGTCACGGCCGGAGGACAGCAAAACAGCCTCGGGACTGACCACGCCGATGCCGGCCGGCGCGTGCAGTAGCAGGCCGGGCTCGGTCAGGTTGGTCAGGGCCGCGGTGAGTTGTTCGTGGCCGCTCGTATCGGCGGCAATGGCTTGGGCACTCCGGGCGGCTTGGGCCATGGACCGGGCCAACGACAACGCGCTTTCGAGCTGCTCGATTGCAGCGTCCATATCGAGCTGCTGACCGTAAGCCTTGGTCTGTTGATCCGCACTGATAAACACCCCGCGCCCGGCCCGAATCGCACCCCAGCCATCCGTGCGCAATTCAAACCCTTCGCCGCGCTTGTCCTTCTCGTTGTCGACCAGATGCCCGAGGTTCAGCTGGCTCTTGCCGCTGTGCTCGGTGCTGAGTTTGATGTGTTCTTTGCCGCGATCGTCTTCCATGCGCAGCTTGTTGTTCGCCGGCGTGCGCAGCACGTTGCGTTTGTAATCGCTGCGCGTGAGGGTGACGTGATCGGGATGGCGACTGTCATGCAGGGCATGGGCGATGTAGGGCTGATCCGGGTCGCCTTGCTCGAAGGCAATCGCTACTTCCGTCCCGCAGATCAGCGGCAGGTGCAAGCCGTGGGTATCGCCCGCATAGGGTCGAGCCAATCTGAGCCACAGGCTTTCCTGACCGATTTCCCAGCTGTCACGATCAAACAGAAAGCTGACCTTGTAGCGCCCTTCGCGGTCGATGTGGCTATAGGGATCGTTGGCCAGCGAGCTGGTGACTCGCGCCGGAACAGTCCCGGCTATCTCAGGCTTGGCCAATAACGGCGGCCGAAAACACACGCTCTCGGAATAAGGGATGGCTTCAAAGCTCAACTCAAAACTGCGATCCCGCGCCGCACGCAATCGTAGCCTTGTGAGCACCGCCCCCGGCTCAAACGCCTGGGGCGCTCCACCGGAAATCGCCAGCACCTGCGCCAATCCCAAAGACGCACTGCTGCTCATCCCGCTCAGCCGGGTCTGGTTATTCAGATACCGCTCATGCCGCAACCGCCCATAGAAAAACCCGCTTTCACCCTCTAAATCTTCATCCTGATCCAGCTTGTCGCCGAGCACCTTGTACGGCTCGGCATAGTGATACGCCTCGCCATAGGTCGTGGTGTCACCCCGGGTCTGATCCACAGTCCCATCCAGCCAGGCACTCGCATCCCGATGGTGATAGGCACGAAAGTGAACGCTCTGTTCCACCACCTCATGACTGAC
This sequence comes from Pseudomonas graminis, assembly GCF_900111735.1. Classification (GTDB taxonomy): domain Bacteria; phylum Pseudomonadota; class Gammaproteobacteria; order Pseudomonadales; family Pseudomonadaceae; genus Aquipseudomonas; species Aquipseudomonas graminis. The sequence continues at coordinate 137,225 of NZ_FOHW01000004.1, forward strand.
CTGCAGCCCCCAAACCCCGTCCGCGCCACTGCTGCCCAACCCCGACTGCGGCCGAAACGGCAAACTCACTCGCGGGCGAAGGTAATGCCGCTGATCATCATGAAACTCGACGACCGCAATCCCCAATCGCTCATCGTTGCTAAAGCGGTACCAGATCCCCACCTCGGCTAATAAGCGCGAAATAAACGCCAGATCGCTCTCGCCGTACTGCATCACCTGCTCGCGCTTGGGATACTCCCGCACCAGCGTGAACAGAAAATCCTGCCCCTCAAAGTCATGGCGCGTGCGCAGAATGCTCTCGACAATCTGCGGCACCGACTGATGCTGATAGATCCGGAACTGCCGCCCACGGGCCAGCAACGCCAGGCGCGGTTCCAGCGTCACTTCATAGCGCGCCTCGTCAGCGGAACCGGACAGCCGCTTGAAGCCGGTGATGACCCCATGCAACGTGCGCAGCGGTTTAACCGATGGCACCGGCAAGCCAGGAATAGCAATCGGCAAGGTATGGGCCGCCGCATGCAGACTGAACTGCGCATCCTGCCCGAGCATCCGCTCGGCGCCGATGTCTCGCTCAACCGAGGTCAATTCCACGCGATAAAGAAACGGCTGGCTCAGCCGTTCTTCGCCCTCAAAGGCCAGCACATCCAGCGCGACAGGCAGGTTATGAACGGTAAGCTTGTGACGGCTATGGTCGAAAAACACCCCGATGGCATCGTTCATCATTCGCCCTCCACCGAAGCCTGGGACTCGACAAACTCAACGGTGATGCCGTCCTCCTCGCAGTGCCCAAGCACCACGCTCCGCGTTGCCAGTCGCGCCGCCTGGCGCTGTAAAAGCTGTTGACTCAGCACCGGCAAAATCTGCTGGTTGAGGAGGCTGTCGATGTTCCGCGCGCCGCTGTCGGGCAGCAGGCAGGCCTCCACCAGCGCATCGTGCAGGCGTTCGTCGATCCGGCAGTCCAGCCCGTAATGCCGGCGCAGCCGCTCCGCCACTTTGCCCAGCTTGATTGCGACGATGCGCTTGAGCGCCGCCGCCTGCAGCGGCCGGTAAATCAACGTCTGAAAACGCGCCAGCAACGCGGGCTGGAAGTGCTCGCGCAGCACCGGCCGCAGTTGCTCGTGCACCTCCCCGTCGAGCGCTTCGGGGTTGGCCAGCAGGTAGTCCTGCAACAGGTCGCTGCCCAGGTTGGAAGTCATGACGATGACGGTGTTGCGAAAGTCGATTTCGCGCCCTTCGCCGTCCCGCATGAAGCCTCGATCGAAGACCTGATAAAACAGGTTGAGCACGTCGCGGTGGGCCTTTTCCACTTCGTCCAGCAGCACGACGCTGTAGGGTCGCTGGCGCACCGCTTCGGTGAGCACGCCCCCTTGTCCGTAGCCGACGTAACCGGGCGGCGCACCCTTCAGCTGGCTGACGGTGTGGGCTTCCTGGTACTCGGAGAGGTTCAGGGTGATCAGTGATTTCTCGCCGCCAAACAAGGTGTCGGCCAGCGCCAGGGCGGTTTCGGTCTTGCCAATGCCGCTGCTGCCGACCAGCAGGAACACGCCCAGCGGCGAGTCTTCTTCGGTCAGGCCGGTTTTCGCGGCGCGCAGGCGCTGGGCCATTGCCGTCAACGCGCGGTCCTGACCGATGACGCGAGACGCCAACGACTGCTCCAGAGCCAGCAGGCTGGCCTGTTCATCTTTCAGCAGGCTGCTCAGGGGCACGCCGGTCCAGTCGGCAATGACTTGGGCGACGCTGCGATCATCGACGTCCAGGGACAGCAACGGCGCATCGCCCTGAACCGCCTTGAGCTGCGCCTGTAGATCCGCGCAGGTGTCGGGATCGAACACCTCGGCATGACGGGCGGCGAGCAATGTCTGCGCGAGATCGAGTTCGTGGGCGTGCTGGTCCTGCAGTCGCCCCAGCTCATCGCTCAGGGATGAAAGCTGCTCGGCGATGACCGCCAGACGCTCATCGGCGCTGCGTCCGTTGATGCGCTGATCTTCTTGCAGCGCATGGCGTTCCTGCTCCAGCGCGGACTGCCGGGCCTTGCTCGCGATCAGCGCCTGGGGTTCGCAATCCAGGCTCATGCGCACCCGAGCGCTGGCGGTGTCCAGCAGGTCGACGGCTTTGTCCGGCAACTGGCGGCCGGGCAGATAGCGGCGCGACAGCACCACCGCCGCCTGTATCGCGGTGTCCTCGATGTGTACGCCCTGGTGGCTGGCATAGCGGGCCTTCAACCCGCGCAGCATGATCATAGCCGTGGCGTCATCCGGCTCGTCAACCTTGACCGTCTGGAAGCGCCGCTCCAGCGCCGGGTCGCGTTCGAAATACTGCTTGTATTCGCCCCAAGTGGTCGCGGCGATGGTGCGCAGTTCGCCACGGGCCAGGGCAGGCTTGAGCAGATTGGCAGCGTCGGCGCCTCCGGCTTGATTGCCCGCGCCGATCAGCGTGTGGGCTTCGTCGATGAACAGCAGCACCGGATGCTCGGCCTGCTGCACGGCCTGGATCACGTCTTTGAGGCGTTGTTCGAACTCGCCTTTCACTCCCGCGCCGGCTTGCAACAGCCCCAGGTCCAGCGTGCGCACGCTGACCGGTTTCAGGCTGGCAGGCACGTTGCCTTCGACGATGCGCAGGGCCAGCCCTTCGACCAGCGCGGTTTTACCGACGCCGGGTTCGCCCACCAGAATCGGGTTGTTCTTGCGCCGGCGGCTCAAGATATCGATGACCTGACGGATCTCGTCGTCACGGCCGAGCACGGGATCGATCTCGCCCTTGAGCGCTTTCTCTGTGATGTCCTGGGTAAACCTCGCCAGCACAGGGTTTTCCGCCGCTGAATCCGCGGACGACATCTCTACCGCAGCACGATCCGGCGCAAGATCCAGGCCCTGCTCCGGCCCAGGTACCGAACCCGCGCGCTCATCGGAATGCTCGTCAAGAAAAGGCAGCAAGTGACGCAACTGCACCTCGCTCAGGCTGAGCAAAGGCCAGGCTTCCACACACGCCAGCAGGTCGGGGGTCTCGATCAGCGCCGCCAGGACGTGGGCCGAGCGCAGTTGCTCGTTGTCCTCGTCCATCGAAGCGCGCACCCAGGCGTTCTTGATCAGCACCTGCAATTTGTCACACAGCTGCGGTTTGGCCTGGACGCTGCGCGGCTGGCGGTCGAGGTGGTCGAGCAAGCCGGTCCACAGCGCTTCGATGTCCCACTCGTAACGCCGGCCGATCAGCACCAGATCACCGTCGCCCTGCCCCAGCAGTTTCAGCAGCCAGTGCTCAATGGTGATGTGACCGTGGCCGCGGCTCTGGCACAGCGTTGCCGCCGCGCTGAGGGCCTGGGCGCAGAAAGGGTTGAGGCGGCGAAGCAAACGGGAGGAGCTCTGTGCCATGGGTCATCGTCCTTGAATGGAAGGAGTAAGGAGCGGCGACGACGGTTGGCCGGTCGACGCCTCGCTGTGTTGTCTGGGGAAACGTGCCGTGCCGATGTGCTTGGCGCAGCGCCCGATTACGGACGCTCAACCCAACACACCGCAGCCGGCAGACAGGCGTGCAAAAGCTGCCTGTCTGCCGGCCTTGCAGCGTCAGGCGGTCTGGCGTTCGTTCCACGAGTCGGAGTGGATGATGTTGCCGTCCTTGTAGGTCCAGGTGACCTTCTCGTAGCGCAGCTCGACCATCTCCAGGTGGTTGTGCTTCTCCTTGGCCGGGTCCTTGACGTCGTGCATTTTCGGCGCGACGCGGACGACCTTGACGTTCTCCAGCAGGGTGTTGAAGTACTCGACTTCCTGGCCGGCGTCGTCGATGCGGTACCACTTGAACTCGGCGCTTTTCAGGGTCTGGCCGGTGCCGACAGCCTTGTACAGGTACGGGCTGCTGGCATCGATTTCCTTGGTGAACAGGAACGGCGTGTGCACCCGGGCGCCGGTCAATTTGCCGGTGTTGTTGTCGGTGGGGATGTAGACGCTGTGGTCCTGGGCGACCACTTCGACGCTGCCTTCCCGGGACTGCACGTTGACCGAGCCTTTGATGTCAGCGCCGCCGTCATCTTTGAGCCAGAGGTAAACGGGAATTGCCATGTGAAACTCCTTGCTTGGGTTATCGAGTGCCGCGAAATGCGACGGGGGTAGCCGGCCCGGCCCCGGCAGAAAACGACCCGCAGGCCCCCTCTTCCGGCACCAGACGGATGTCGACGCGGCGGTTGGCCCTGCGCCCTTGTTCGGTGTCATTGCTGGCGATCGGTTGACTGGCGCCGTAGCCCTGCACGGCGAAGCAACTGCCGGGAATGCCGCCCATGCGTTGCATCCAGTCGCGCACTGAAGCGGCGCGGTCGCGGGACAGGCGCAGGTTCTGCTCGGCGCTGCCGGTGGCGTCGGTGTGCCCGGTGACGACGATCAACCAGCCGGGTCTGGCCTTGATGCCGACCAACGCATTGATCAGCACTTGGGTCGACTCCGCCTTGAGTTCGGCGCTGCCGATGTTGAACAGCGACAGCGTGTCCAGACGCACCGGCGCGGACGCCTGCGCCATCTCGGTGGGCGGACGGTAACGGCCGATGGCGTGCCAGACCCTGATGCGCAGTTGTTCGGCGCGATAAAGGCCGAAGCCCAACGACCGTGGTTCGCCGTAGCGGTAGTAGTCATCCAGCCGGCGGGCGTCGTCGTGCAGAACGGTCAACGCCGCTTCGCGCCGGGCCACGGCCTGCTGATCCTCGCGGTCGGTTTCGTTGATCGATGCGTAGCGGCGCAGGTCGTCACCCACCTGACGGATCAACAAAGTGTTCTGCCGGGCCGAGCTCGACAGGGCGACGACGGCAGAGAAAACCGTCAGCCAGATGCCGATGACCGTGGCGCGCCTCGCTGCTGTGTTGCCGGTGTGCCGGGGCACCAGCTCCAGCAAAGGGTCCGGCGCGGGCAAAACACCGCCCGTGTCCCTCGTCAACCGGGTCGGCACCAGCGCGGTTTTTCCCTGTATCCAGTGCTGCCAGACGCTGCCGGGAATGGGGTCAGGCAGACGCGCCACTTGGCAGATTGCGTAGGCCACTGGCGACGGCGCGCGATGCCGGCCGATCCGAGTGAAGTGCGGCGCGACGTACTGAACAAGCCATGCGGCGTGGGTATTCATCTGCACGGCAAGTTGTATGCGGTCGGTGAGGACGGTGGCGTCTTGTCTCTGCCAGTCCTCGACGCTGACGCAGGTGCCGTTGTTTCGTACCCGCGCAAAGGGGCCGCCATTTTCCCAACTGAACCAGACGGCTTCGGTGGCCGAACTTCCCTCTTCCCGGCTGAAGCCCGTCCCACGAACACCGTGCGGCCTTGGTGAGGTGTGTTGATAGCTCACTACCCACAACGGCAACGTTTGCGCACGCTTGCGGATGACCGAAAGCTGATGAGTCAGCGCACGAAGCTGGCCGGCCAGCACCGCGCTGTCAGCGTGTTGGGCCGGATTGATGACGAACATGACGCTGAGCTGCCCACGCCATTGCGGACGGACCGCCAGCAGCGCAGTGGTCACTTCGGGCAATCGCTCAATGCTCGGCACCCAGACGTAACACCCGCTGGCCGTGTTCCGTACGAGGGTTTGCTCGGCAGCATCGGCATCGGCATCGGCATCAACAGCAATAAGCGCCGACGCCCCCTCACCGCATATCAGCACCACAGGCAGCCGGTATTCACTGCCCGGCAAGGTCCGAAACGCTTCCAGGCGCAGCGAATCACCGAGACGGGAAGTACGTCGACCCGCCAGCAGCCAGGCCCCGGTCACCAGAATCAGGGCGCCAACGACGGCGAACGCTTGATCGACCAGGCTCAGCGGCAACACGCTGATCACCATCAGCGCCAGGCATCCGGACCACAGGGCAAGTGCACGCATCAACTTGAGTGTCATGGGCGCGTCACACCCGCTCGGTCACAAGGGAGGCGACCAGCGCCGCCAGATGCGAATCCAGCAACCACCAGATGCCGGCCAGCAGCAAACCGGCCGCCAGCAGGTGTAACAGCGGCGCGCGCAGCCACGCTGGCAACGGTTTGCGACCCCGTGCGTCGATCCACGTGGGCAACGCCTGATCCAGGGTCAACGGCGCCACTCGGGCGGTCAACTCGGCCATCAACTGTTGCCGCTCGGGATGGTTCGGTTCCTTGTAGCGACCAAGAAATCCCAGCATCAGAACGCGGTGATACACCCTCAGCACGCTCGGGTCCGGAGACGGCTCGTGCAGCACCTCACGCATTTCTTCGTAGAGAAACTGCCCCGCCTGATGACGTCCGAAGTAATGCGCCTGGAGCGGTTCGTGGGTCCATTTGGCGCGTGCAGCGGCATCGGCGTGGATCAGCACGGTTTCATCCATGAGCGCACATTGGGCATGGCTGATGAAGTCGACATTGCGCTGGCTGACGCCGGCCTGGGTCAGCGCATCGCGAACCTCGACAACCTGCCGGGTGCACACCGCCCAGAGCGCATCGCTGTCCGGAGCGGATGCGCCATGACGCAACTCGACCACCAACAGGTAACTGTCCTGCAGCAGTTGATCGACATCGACGGACCGCGCAGCCGCTTGGCTTTTCATTGGCCGGCTCATGAGCGCAGCACCGCAAACAGCTCAAGCTTGACGTCCGGCAGCGTTGCCGGGACGTAGAACGCGCAAACCCCTTCGGCGAGCACGGCCTGACCGCTCGGATGGGCAAAGTCGAGGGCGAAATACTGGTTTTCGAGACGCAGCGGAATCGCCGCCGGCACGTGACTGAGCGGCTGCAGCGGAACGCCGTCCAGGGCTGCGTTGATCAACTGATCAACGTCGTCCGGAGTGCCGACCTTGCACAGCCGCGGGAACTGCGCCTGCAATTGCGCAGGGGCCTCGCGGCAGCGCACCGACAGGTAAAAGTCAGCGGCGTCGGCCTCACGCAGACGGGGATCGTTGAACGTCACTTGCCAGCGACCGGGGAGCACCCGCTCCAGCTCCAGAGCGATCACCCGCGACGGCAGACTGGCTTCCAGCAGCGTCGAAATCATCTGCATCAAGGGTGGAAAGACCGTTTCCAGCGCTTCGTGACGGTAGACCGGAATAGCGTCAACGTCGTGTTCAAGGGAGAACGTCAGCAGCGCCCCCGCCAGCTTCACCAGTTCCAGATAGACCTGCTCGGGATGGCGCGCCGGGCTGGCCTTGAAATCGGCGAGCACGGGTTGGTAGGTATTGAGCGCATTAAGCAGCCAGAACAGCGAAACATCCGCCACCGCGAAGTCGGCCATGCGCTGATTGCTTTCACGGCGCATGCCCATCAAGCGTTGACGCTTGGACGCCAGTTGGGTGAGGAGATTGTCCAGTTGGACCTGCAAACCCGCATGCCCGGCAAAGCTCAACAGCGGCGGAACGAACGCCTCGTCCAGGCACACCCGGCCCTGGCCGTCACGCACCAGCCGGGCCACGGAACAGGTCAGGTAATCGGCGTTGTCATCGCTGGCCAGACGCAGGCTGAGCATGTGCTCGAGCACACCGATCGACTGTTGATCGTCGCCGTAGAGATCCTGCACCTGTCGCCAATCCTGGCGGTAACGCACCGGCCGGTCAGCGCGAGCGTCTTCAAACAGGCAATTGCCACCGTTGGACTGCTCCAGCGGCAGGCACAACAGCACCGTCGCGCCCTGCTCCGGATCGATCTGAATCTGTTCGAGGGACAGCGCGGCGGGCAGCCGATCAACGCTGTCGGTGTCGATCAAGGTGCCATCCGGCAGCCGCACGCGCAGCGCGGACGCCTTGAGTTTGCCCAGCCGCAACGCTTCTGGATCAAACGTCGCCGTCTGCACGCCCCACGGATGAACCCGCGACAAATGGGCGATGCATTCGTTTGTCCAGGCTTCCCAGCGCCCTTGCTGCTGGAATTGCTGCTGGGACAGCAGCGCCCCGGCAGCCCAGAGAGGTCGGTCGATTTTCATGTTGTGCTCACCTATGGCCGACGTCAGGTTTTGGCTTTGGGCATCTGGGAAACCAGCGAGAGATTCACGTCCATGCCTTCCACCTGGAAATGCGGCACGGCGTACAACTTCACCCGGAAGAAGCCGGGGTTATCGTCGATGTCCTCCACCGTTACCCGGGCGTCGCGCAGCGGATGCGAGGCCTGCAAGTCATCACCCGGATCGGTCATTTCGGTGACCAGCCCGCTAATCCACTTATTCAATTCCAGCTCCAGCAGACGCCGGTCTTTGGTGGTGCCGATGTTCTCCCGCTGAATCAATTTCAGATAATGGGCAATGCGCGACAGCAGAAAGATATAAGGCAGGCGCGAGTTGATGCGGCTGTTGGCCGTGGCATCGGCGGTGTCATACAACGCAGGCTTTTGTGTTGAGTTGGCGGAGAAGAAACAGGCGTAATCGCGATTTTTGTAATAGGAAAGCGGAATAAATCCCAGGTTGGCGAATTCGAATTCACGGGTTTCAGGAATCATCACTTCCGACGGGATCTTCACCTGACTGCCGGTGCCGAGGTCATATAAATGAATCGGCAGATCCGTTACCGCACCACCGGATTGTGGCCCGCGAATCTGAACGCACCAGCCGTTGTTGACGAAACTCTTCACCATGTTTGCAGCGAAGGCAAAAGACGCATTGGTCCACAAATATTTTCTGTGATCGGTGCCTTTGACACTTTCCACATAGTTGAAGCTGCGCACCGGAATGGTGTCCGGCCCATAGGGCAGCCGTCCCAGCACACGCGGCATGGTCAAACCGATATAACGGGAATCGTCAGTGTCGCGGAATGACTTCCATTTGATGTATTCCGCGCGATCAAAGTAATTGCCGATGTCTTTGATGGCGGCGACTTCTTCCATGGTGTCCTTGCCGAAGAAGGCCGGCCCCACCGAACCAATGAACGGCATGTGCGCTGCCGCCGCGACCTTCGATATATTACGAAGCAATGCGATATCTTGCGGGCTGCGATCAAATTCGTAACTGGAAATAGCTGCGGCAATGGGTTCGCCGCCTGGCGTGTCGTATTCCTGGGTATAAGTGTGCATGTACAGACCGCTCTGGGCGATCTCCGGCGCGTCTTCAAAATCCTGGACCAGATGGTCTTTGCTGATGTCCAGCAACTCGATGCGCACGTTCTGCCGGAAGTCGGTCTGATCGATCAGCGATTTAACGCCGCGCCACGTCGACTCGACCCTCTGGAACTCGGGATGATGCATGACGGCGTCAAGCTGGCGGCTGATCTGCGCGTCGAGGCAGGCGATGTGTTCGTCGAGCAGGGTCTTGTCGAGGCGCTGGACCTTGCGCGACGAGCCTTTGAGCAGGTTGAGAAACACGCTGACCGCGGCGGTCACGCGCTCATCGGCGGAGATCTCCGACAGGGCTTCGTTGTTCTGAAACGCTTCGATATCGCCCAGTGCGGAAACCGGGTTGAGGTTTATTTTTGAAAACAGCGCGCTATAGACGCCGGTGCTTTCTTCAGACAAAACGGTGCTACCGCCTGAGACTGCGGAAGAGTGTTTCGAGGACATGTTTGATACCTGCTATCAGAGACCCGGGTAATTAACGCTCAGTGGGTGCAGCGAGCACTGCCAGTTCGGCGCGCAACTCATCACTGAGCGTTTCGTCTTTGACGATGCGTTCAAGTTCGTGACGAAACGTTGCGTTGTCGAGCAGGTTTGATTTGAGGTCACGCAACAGATTGCGGGTCGCCAGCAGCGCGCGCAATGACGGTATTTGTCTGGCCACCTGTTCCGGTTCAAAGTCCTTCATTCTTTCGAAATTCAAGTCGACTGAAGCATCGGAACCGTCGTCGGCAAAGGTGTTTTCAACGGTGAGTTTCAATGCAGGCGAAAACTCCGCCAGCACGCTGTCGACATTGTTTTTATTGATATTGATCTTGGTGCGCTCGGACAAGGGCCGGTCTTCCCGACCGTTGCTGTAATCCCCAAGCACCATCAATTTAAGCGGCAATTCGACTTTTTTCTGCGCACCGCCGGTGTGCAAATCGAGTTTTATATTGACCCGGGCCTTGGGCACTTCATTTTGAAAGCTGTTTGAAGCCATAACTCCTCCGTCGAAAATGCCACACGTCACAAAGGGGAATATCTGGATCGCGGAGCCTTTTTATCAGCCGGGCGCTCGTACCCCAAGCGGTCAAGTTTTAACAAGTGTGAGCAAAGAATGGGCTGATGAAGTTTTCATCGAATTCGGGAAGCGGCAAGGCTAATTCCCTACGAATAAAAACTCTACCCACCAAAGAGAGGAAGAGAGCTGTCCTACGGAAGTCTAGAATCCTTCCTACAAAAAAAGCCCAGACAGTGGATCGGCTACAGCATTAAAAATGCCTGCCCAATACAGTGGCGGCGGGTTTTAAAGTACAGATATAAAAAAACCGCAAGCGGTTGAACAGCATCAGCTGTGCAACGCGCCTGCGGCTAATTCGAGCAAATGAATCAGAAGATGTAGTCGGTGGTCAGGAACGTCGATTCACGGTTATGAATGATGTCGCTGATCAGCGCCTTGTTGCTCTCCTGAAATTTGGTCGCCACCAAGGTGCGGATCGAGAACACCCGCAGTGCATCGTGTACCGACAGCGTACCCTCGGCCGAATTCTTGCGACCGTTGAACGGGAAGCTGTCAGGGCCGCGCTGGCACTGGGCGTTGATGTTGATACGCCCCACCTGATTGGCGAACGCATCGACCAGACGCCCGACCTGCTTGGAGTCGTTGCCGAAGATGCTCAACTGCTGGCCGAAATCGGAATCCAGCACGTACTCGATCACCGTTTCCAGATCGCGGTACGCCACCACTGGCACCACGGGGCCGAACTGTTCTTCGTGGTAGACGCGCATGTCCGGCGTCACCGGGTACAGCACAGCCGGGTAGAAGAACTGCCCGTGGGTCGTGCCGCCGCCCTCATTGACCACTTTGGCACCCTTGCTCACGGCGTCGTCCACCAGCCCTTGCAGGTAGTCGGTCTTGCCCGGCTCCGGCAATGGTGTCAGTGAGACGCCCTGCTCCCACGGCATGCCCGGCTTGAGCTGGGCGAGTTTTTCTTCGAACTTTTCGAGGAAACTGCCGACCACGTTTTCGTGCACGAACAGGATCTTCAAGGCGGTGCAACGCTGACCGTTGAACGACAGCGAGCCGGTAATGGCTTCCGTCACCGCGTTGTCCAGGTTCACATCCGGCAGCACGATCCCCGGGTTCTTCGCGTCCAGACCCAGCGCGGCGCGCAGACGGTGCGGCTTGGGGTGAAGCTTTTTCAGGGCGCTGGCCGCCTTGTTGGTACCTATGAAGGCAAACACGTCGATCTTGCCGCTGGCCATCAGCGCGCTGACCGTCTCGCGCCCGCTGCCGTAGATCACGTTGATGACCCCGGCCGGGAAGCTGTCGCGGAACGCTTCGAGCAACGGACGAATCAGCAGCACGCCGAACTTGGCCGGCTTGAACACCACGGTATTGCCCATGATCAGGGCCGGAATCAGCGTGGTGAAGGTCTCGTTCAACGGATAGTTGTAAGGGCCCATGCACAGGGTCACGCCCAGGGGCACGCGGCGAATCTGGCCGAGGGTGTCCTGTTCCAGCTCGAAGCGACTGGAGCGACGGTCCAGTTCCTTGAGGGCGTTGATGGTGTCGACGATGTAATCGCAGGTGCGGTCGAACTCTTTCTGCGAGTCCTTGAGGTTCTTGCCGATTTCCCACATCAGCAGCGTGACCACGGCGTCGCGCTGCTCGCGCATCAGCTTGAGAAATGTCTCGACGTGATGAATACGGTCGGCGACGCGCATGGTCGGCCAGGCGCCCTGGCCACGGTCGTAGGCTTTGACGGCGGCGTCCAGCGCGGTCATTGCGGTTTCCGCGTCCATCAGCGGCGTGCTGCCCAGCACCACGGATTCAAGGCCCGCGTCGGTCTTCAGCGAGACCGGGCTTAGCACGGGCGCCAACGGCCCTTTCCATTGGTGCAGTTCGCCGTTGACCAGGTAATCGCGCTGCTCGATGGCCGGGCCTGCGCGAAACGGCTCAGGGATCTCGTCGGCGCGCGGGTACAGGTTGTCCAGGCGGTTTTGCAGGGTCATCTCATTTACCTCTTCCAGTCGGTATCGTGCCAAACAGGCTGGACACACTACGCCACAGCCGCCGCCGAATGAGAAGCGTCGAGATAAATGTCACGTCCGGGTGACACGAAAACCGTCTGCCGACCCCGTGCCAGAGGCTCCGTCTAGCCCACCGCAGTCTGGTTGCGACCGGATGCCTTGGCCCGGAACAGCGCCTTGTCTGCGAGAGCCAGTAGCCCATGCAAGTCCTGATCGAGGTGGTTCAGCTCTGCAATGCCCAGGCTCGCGGTCACACCTTCGTCGTGCAGGCAGGTGATGTCGGCGATGGCCGAGCGCAGTCTCTCGGCAATGACTCGCGCCACGTCTATCGGAGTGTTAGCCAGCAGCAGCGCGAATTCCTCTCCGCCCAGGCGGCCGCTGACGTCTGCGTCGCGCACGGATTGACGGATGACCCTGCCGATCTGCCGCAAGACGTCGTCACCCGCCTGATGGCCGTGGCCGTCGTTTATGCGTTTGAAATGGTCGATGTCCAGCATCAGGGCGCAGAGCGGCAGATGGGCCTGCTTACAGGTCTCGTACACGCCTTCGGCGCGATGGAAGAAAGCACGGCGGTTTTGCAGTCCAGTCAGCTCGTCGGTCTGCGCGGCATGGGCAGCGATGCGATGGGCATGTTCCATTTCGCGGCTCAGGCGAAAGGCCCGCTCCATGGCCCGGCCCAGTTTGCGCGTTGCGCTCGCCACAAAACCGGCAAAGATCAGCGACGCAACTGCCATCCCCTGTTGCGCGGTCTGGGGCTGAAACAGCAGCCAGATCGAGCACGGCAGCAGCACTAACGCAATCGACGCCAGGGTCATCGAGCGGTACGCCGAATAGCAGGAGACCGCACTCACCGACATGCCCACGGTGAACAACAGCACCAACGTCTGGATCAGCATATCCCCGGCCTGCATCAGCGCCAGCGCGCCGCTGCCCCAGATGCCGGCGGACAATACCAGCGTGACCCAGTAAGTGGTTTCCCAGCGTTCGGGGGTCCGTACGGATTCCGGCACCCGGAAGTAGGTGACCAACATGATCAGGCGCAAGCTGGTCGAGGCGCCCAGCAGCCCAAGCCACCAGAGAATCATTGATTGTTCCAGGCGCTCCCAGCAGATCCACGAGAGCATCACAGCCGCCAGCGCGCTGCCGAACACAGAGAAAAAACTCTGACGGAAGAGCAACTGCAAACGATCATTGCGCACCTGGGCCCGTATCAGGTCCTCGCGCGCCGGTTGAGAATCATGGAGGTACATCGAATTCGCCCGAGCCTGGCACTGGAAAAGGGCAGATTGTGGCATCGTGCTATGACGCTTAACAACTCGCGCGCCAATTAACTCACACCTAACGAAAATCAGCGTTGCAGATCGCTGCCAGGTATCGCCTGAACCCGTCTGGCTCGGGCGTTCCGGGAGAAGGTCATTGTGGCTCACCCAGTAGCTCGATCAGCCTCAGCGCATTCCCGGTAGCGGCGCCGCTGGCAGTGTTGTCAAAAATACACCACGTCGGCTCGCCGCTTCGCGCTCCACTCTTCAGCTCGGCGGCCAGACGGATCAGATAATCCTCTTCGTAGGCGCTGTGATAAATGCGCGGCGCGCCGTGCAGCCGCCAGTAACGCAATCCCGCCCACCCTGACGGTTGGCCGTCGTTGCTCAGCCTGGACGGATCGACACGTGCCTGGGCGATGCGGTAGTGCGTCAGCATTGGCTCGCCGTGCACCCAGCTTTCATGGCGCGGCTCAATTACCACCTGCCCCGCAAAGCGCTCGCGCAACCGGGTGAAAAACACCTCCGCTACCTGTGGCTCGAACGCCAGCGACGGTGGCAGTTGCAGCAACAGGCAGCCCAGCCGATCGCCCAGTTCCAGGCACTGACCGAGGAATTCGTCCAGCGCCTGGTCGCTGTCTTGCAAGCGTTTTTCGTGGGAAATAAGCTTGGGGAGTTTCACCGAAAAGCGGAAATTCGCCGGTACCGAGTCGGCCCAGCGCGCGTAGGTTTGCGGACGATGGGGCCGGTAGAACGAGCTGTTGATCTCCGCCGAGCTGAATTGCCGTGCGTAGCGCTGCAAGTGGGTGCCGTCCCCCGGAAACGACGGCGCATACTCGCGGCCCAGACTCGAGCCGGCACAGCCCACGAAGATTTTGCCAGCGCCTTCAAACACACCCTCTTCCAAAACAGCCGCAGTCGATACTGCATCGTTCAAAACAGTACCTCTCCGGCTTCGGCCATGAAGATCTCTGCGGTCTTGGGCCCGATGCCGTTGAAATCCCGCAAGCGCTTTTCGAACTCGCGACGGTCGGCGCTGGCGGCGGACATCGCGCTGACCGTGCCGCCGTATTCATCCATCAGCTTGTTCGCCAGGGCCAGCAGGCGCACCGCGGTAGATTCGTCATACCGCGCGTAACCGCCCTCGCCCAGCATCCTCACCAGCTCCTGGCTGGAGCAGGCGGCCAGCTTGCCCGGCGTGTCGCGGCCGTGCCGGTCGACGATGACCTGATAGGTCTGAACTGCTGCCTGCGCCCGAATCCGCTTGCCCATCAGGAAACTGGCCAGCAACCATTTGAACAACGCGCCTTCACCGCCCTGCACAAGGTCAATGCCCAGTTCCTGCGCTGTGATGTTCTTGCCCATGAACGCTCCTTGATCCCCAATGATCGAGTGACTTCCAGGGCGGCGGATGAGTTCGATGTTTTGCTCGGCATCGGGATCGACAACCGTCTAGGCGTTCGAAATCCGGTTGATCCCGATGACCTCGCCGCTCCAGATCATCTCGTAATGGGCGCTTTGCACGATGGACGCGACGTGGCGCGGGGTCAGCAGTGCCCAGCACACATTGCCCGGCGAGCGCACCGAGTGATAACGCAACCCGGCCATCCCGGCCTGCTTCGCGGCCTTGCCCAGGACATGAGATTGCGCGTAGTCGTCAGGCGCATACACGGGGTCGGAGAGCGGAATGGCGGTGGCGTCAACGCTGCCCTCTTCGCTGAAGCTGCAACTCAGGCAGCGGAACACGAAGCGCTCGTACTTCAGCGCCGCCACCCGCGACCAGTACAACTGCTGATGGTGGCGCACTTCGGCGATGGCCGTGTCGACCGTGTCGGCCAGGTACAGCACGCCGAACTCGCCGCTGCTGAAGCGAGAACCCGCAGGATTGACATGGGTGAACGGCGCGACGGCGTAGGAACAACCGGGGATCCCGAACGGGATTTCGGCCAGGGGAATCAGCTCGATGCGGCCGACTTCGTTCTGCAGGCGCGGATTGGTCAGCGCCTGAATGCGGTACAGCGTCTCGAACTCGGCGGCATCAGCGACGTCGCTGAACAGTTCGATCGGGGGGAACTTGGAATTGACCAGTCGATAACCCTGCTGCGTCTCGCCGGCGAGCGCGGGAAGCGCGTCCGGCGTCACCATTGGGCGCCCCGGAGCGTGTCGATGCGGCGGAAGGTTTCGTACAGCGAGATCATGTCGCCCTGGGCCATGACATCCAGTGGTTTTCTGCCGTTGAAGAAATCGTTGTGGTTTTCCATCGACGGGAAACCGTAGGCATTGTCGGGGTTATCGAACAGGGTCCGCAGGGCGGCGTGGATGTTCAGCACGAAGCTGACCCGTTGCATCTGGTCCTGATCCAGCGCTACCGACCACTGTGCATCGTCCTGGCGGGCGCGAGTGTAGGTGCTCCGGGAAATACGCAAAATCTGACAGGCCTGATCACTGGTGGCCTTCCACTTGTCCAGCACCCGCAACGCCGCCCGTAAACCCACCACGCACTCGGACTTCGATAGTTGCCGCACTGGAGTGGCGATGCTCATGGAATTACCTCTTGATCACGGCAGAAATTTTCTGTAGACGCAACCTTAATTCATTTGCATCCATAGACGCAATGTCAAGTTTCAGCAGCATTGATTTGCAGCACGGTATCCGACGCTCTCCCGGCTAAAGCCGGTCCTTCTTTTAAGGGCCGATTCGAAGCTCACTGAATGCACTCAATTCTGAAGGCGCATTCCAGAGCCCCCAAAAGTGAAAAATATTTCTGATCGTGCCCACGCTCGGCGTGGGTATGCATCCCGGGGCGCTCCGCGTCCATCCCAGCCTTATAGCGATGCAATCAGGCACACGCATTCCTGGCAGGACCGGCCTTAGCCGGAAAGAGGCCAGCGTGCGCACTCTCAATCTCGCCCCATCACGTAGAACTATCCCCCTGTCACCGCCCCACTAGGTGGGTGTAGCCGCGCGGCTTTTCACGGGGCAGATGACGCGGTGCAGATTCAGCGCTGTGTTGATGATGCCAATGTGGCTGAAAGCTTGGGGGAAATTGCCGAGCATGCGGTTTTGCTGGGGGTCGTATTGCTCGGCGAGGAGGCCGACGTCGTTGCACAAACCGCACAAGCGTTCGAAAAGAACTTGGGCTTCGTCGTCGCGGCCTTGCAGCACGTAGACGTCGGCGAGCCAGAACGAACACACCAGAAACGTCCCTTCGCTGCCCGACACGCCGTCGGTGCTGCGTTCGCTGTCGTAGCGCAGCAGCAGGCCGTCTTTCATCAGCGACTGTTCAATCCGCGTGACGGTGCCGGTGACGCGCGGGTCGTCGACGGGGAGGAAGCCGGTGAGCGCAATCTGCAGCAGGCTGGCGTCCAGCTCGGTGCCGCCATAGGTCTGCACGAAGCTTCCCAGTGCTGCGTTGTAGCCGTTGGCGCAGACGTCGGCGTGAATCTGGTTGGCAACCTCCCGATAGTGCCGTCCCCTCTCGCGGTCTTCCGGGTCATCGCTCTTGGCCAATACCCCCGCGTTTCGGTCAAACGACACCCACGCCATGACTTTGGAATGGGTGAAGTGCCGTGGCGCCGAGCGAATTTCCCAGATGCCGGCGTCCGGCTGATGCCAGACCTTTTCAAGAAACGGCATGATCACTTTCTGGATTTCAGTGCCGCGCGGCAGCGCCGGCAAGCCGTTCTTGAGCGCCTGGGTCATGGCGTCGGCGACTTCGCCGTACACGTCCAGTTGCACTTGGCTGGCCGCGCCATTGCCCACCCGCACCGGACGCGATTGCTCGTAACCGGCCAGCCACGGCAATTCATACTCCAGCAAACGCCGCTCGCCCGCCAGGCCGTACATGATCTGGACCTGGTCAGGGTTGCCGGCAATGGAGCGCAGCAGCCAGTTGCGCCATGCGGTGGCTTCTTCGAAGTAGCCCAGGTTCATGAACGCCAGCAGGGTCATGGTCGCATCGCGCAGCCAGCAGAAGCGGTAATCCCAGTTGCGCTCGCCGCCCAACTGCTCTGGCAGCGAGGTGGTCACCGCCGCGACAATGCCGCCGGTGGGCGCATAGGTCATGGCCTTGAGGGTGATCAGCGAACGCTTGACCTGATCCGTCCACTGCCCGACATCCGGACAGCGCCCGGAGAAATCTCGCCAGAACGTTTCGGTCTGCTGCAGGGCCAGCTCCACATCGAAGCCCCCACGCACCGGCTCGTGAGAGGCCTGCCAGGACAGCGCGAAGCCCAAACGCTGGCCTGCTTCAACGCTGAACAGGCTTTCGGTGTGATGGTCCATCGGGTGCAGCTCAGCAGGTGTGCGCAGCACCAGCATGTCCGGGCCGGCAACCGCGGTCATGGTGTGGGGATCGCGCTTCTCGACCCACGGCACAGTGCTGCCGTAGTCAAAGCGGATCGCCAGGTCCATCGAAAAATCCACGCGTCCTTCCACGCCGACGACGATACGCACCACGCTGTTGTCGATCTCCATGGGCATGAAATCGATAAGCAGCGCCTGGCCGGTGTCGGTGGTGAAGAGGGTTTCGAGAATCAGCGTGCCATCACGATAGCGGCGCCGCGACTGAGCGGTGCCGTCCACCGGTGCCAGCTTCCAGCGCCCGTTGTTGCTGTCGCCGAGTAGCGCGGCGAAACAGGCTGGCGCATCAAAACGCGGGAAACACAGCCAGTCCAGCGACCCGTCGCGGGCCACCAGCGCTGCAGTCCGGCAGTTGCCGAGCAGCGCGTAATCTTCGATCAATACAGCCATCGGGCGTTTATCCCTCTTGGTGAGCACTTTATTCTTGTTGTACGCCGGGCCCTTGAGTAGCTGCACCCATGAGTAGCAGCGCAATCGCCGCCTCGAATCAACGAGGCAGGATGTAGCGCTCGATGGCCCTGGCCAGCCCGTCATCGGCATTGCTGTCGGTGACGTAGTTGGCCTGTGTCTTGACGCCCACTTCGGCCTGCCCCATCGCAATCGACAGCCCGGCACGAAGGAACATCGCCACATCGTTGCCGGCATCGCCGATCGCTGCGGTATGGGCCAACGGCACGCCCAACGCATCGGCCAGCGTTTCAAGGGCAGTGCCCTTGTTGGCGTCCAGCGCGGTGACGTCGAGGTAATAGGACTGGGAGCGCGCTGCCAGCGCCGACCCGGCGATCAGCGGGTTGAGCGCCAACTCGAGGCGCTTGAGCAGCTCGAAATCCTTGCTCGCCGCGACAATCTTGTCGATGCGGTCCAGGTAATCGTCGAAGCTGGCGACATGCACGAAGTCGTAGCCCAGGGTGTTGCGCTCGTGGTCGACGTAATCGCCTTCGGGATTGAGCAGCAGCCACTGGTCATCGGCGAACACCCAGACCGCCACCGCCTCGCTCGCGAACAGCTCAAGGCTGGTGCGCGCCGCGGCGGCATCAATCCGGTGGGCCTGCAGCAGACTGCCATCGGGATTAATGATGTTGGCGCCGTTGAACGCCACGGTCGGCAGCGTGATGCCCAAGGCATCGATCTGCTGACGCATGGCGCGCGGCGGACGGCTGCTGGCGACCGAGAAATGAATCCCGGCCTCCTGCAATTTACGCACGGCATCGATGTTGGCCTGACTCAAGCTGTGATCGGGGTGCAGCAGCGTGCCATCGATGTCGGACAACATGAACTGGATGAGGGGTTGCGTGGCATCACTCATCCCAGACGCTGCCATGTTCGGCCATCACGGGCCAGCAACTCATCGGCCGCCGACGGCCCGTCTTCGCCCGCGTGGTACAGCTCGACTTGCGGATCCTTGGCCCAGGCATCAATGAACGGCTGCACAGCACGCCAGCCGTTTTCAATATTGTCGGCACGCTGGAACAGCGTCTGGTCCCCGGTCAGGCAGTCGTAGATCAGGGTTTCGTACCCGGTCGACGGCTGCATCTCGAAGAAGTCCTTGTAAGCAAAACCCAGTTCGATGGTCTGCATGTCAAGGGTCGGGCCGGGCTTCTTCGCCTGCAGATCAAACCACATGCCTTCGTCAGGCTGGATCTGGATCTTCAGAAAGTTTGGCGCGGGACGGCCGACATCGGTGTCACGAAAGTGCGCGTAAGGCGCGGGTTTGAAGCATATGGATATCTCGGTGTCGCGCACGCTCATGCGCTTGCCGGTGCGCAGGTAGAACGGCACGCCCATCCAGCGCCAGTTGTCGATCATCACCTTGAGCGCAACGTAGGTTTCGGTGTTGCTCTCGGGATCGACGCGGTCTTCCTCGCGATAACCGGTGACAGCCTTGCCATTGATGCTGCTCTCGGAATATTGACCGCGCACCGAGTTGGCAAGCGCTTCCATCTCAGACCAGGGCCGAATCGCGCCGACCACCTTGGCCTTCTCGCCACGCACGGCATCGGCGCCGAATGCAGCGGGCGGCTCCATCGCCACCATGGCCAGCAGCTGGAACAGGTGATTGGGCACCATGTCCCGCAGCGCGCCGGTGGTTTCGTAAAAACTGCCACGGGTTTCAACGCCCACGGTTTCGGCCGCGGTGATCTGCACGTGATCAATGTAATGGTTGTTCCAGAACGACTCGAACAGACCGTTGGAGAAACGGCTGACCAGAATGTTCTGCACCGTCTCTTTGCCCAGGTAATGGTCGATCCGGTAGATCTGCTTCTCGCTCATGACCTTCAGCAAGCAGTTGTTCAGTGCCACAGCGCTGGGCAGATCGTGGCCGAACGGCTTCTCGATCACCACGCGACGGAAGCTGTCATCGTCTTCGACCATCAACCCGGAAGAGCCCAGACGCTGCGTCACCTCGCTGAAGAAACGCGGCGCGGTCGCCAGGTAGAACACGGCATTGCGGGTGCCCGTGCTCTTGATCTTCGCGTCGATGTCCGCGTACGTGGAGTCGTCGAGAAAATCACCGGTGATGTAGGTGATGCGCTTCGACAGGCTGCCCCACAACGCCGGGTCCAGAGGCTCTTCGCCGCCCTGGGCGACCTTGCTGGCCGCCTCCTGACGAATGAAATCCTCGAGCTTTTTGGCGAAATCGGCATCGCTGACGGTGTTGTGGTCGACGCCGACGATGTGCAGGTCTTCACTCACCAACCCGTCGCGAAACAGGTTGTAGAGGGCCGGCATCAACAGCCGTTTGACCAGGTCACCATGGGCACCGAAGAGAAACAGCGTGGTCGCCGGAGCGACCGGTGCATTCTGCTTGCTGCGGGATAAACCCATTATTTTGGTTCCTTATGACCACCGAATCCGAAACGCATGGCGGACAGCATCTTGTCGCCGTACGTGCTTTGTTGACGGGAGCGGAAGCGCGCGAACAGCGAAGTGGACAGCACCGGAACCGGTACCGCCTGCTCCATGGCAGCTTCGATGGTCCAGCGGCCTTCACCGCTGTCGGCCACGGAGCCGGAATAGGCGTTGAGCTGTGGGTCGGTGGCCAGCGCGTCGGCGGTCAGGTCCAGCAGCCAGGAAGACACGACACTGCCGCGACGCCAGACTTCGGCGATGTCGCCCAGGTTCAGGTCGAAGCGCTGTTCAACAGGGAGGTTGTCCGAATTCTTGGTCTTGAGGATGTCGAAGCCTTCGGCGAAGGCCTGCATCATGCCGTACTCGATGCCGTTGTGGATCATCTTGACGAAGTGGCCTGCGCCCGGCGGGCCGGCGTGGATGTAGCCGTGCTCGGCGCGCGGATCGGCGTCCTTTGAACGGTCCTTGGTGCGCGGGATGTCACCGATGCCCGGGGCCAGGGTCTTGAAGATCGGGTCAAGTCGCGTGACGACGTCGGTTTCGCCACCGATCATCATGCAATAGCCGCGTTCCAGCCCCCAGACGCCGCCCGAGGTGCCGACATCGACGTAGTGCAGGTTTTTGTCTTTCAACGCCAGGGAGCGGCGTACGTCGTCCTTATAGAAGGTGTTGCCGCCGTCAATGATCACATCGTCGGCATCGAGCAAAGTGGCCAGCTCGTTGATGGTGTCTTCGGTTGGAGCGCCAGCAGGCAACATCACCCAGACGGCTCGCGGTTTTTCCAGGGCAGCGACCAGCGAGGCGAGGTCTTTTGCCGGGGTCGAGCCTTCTGCGGCGAGCACGGTGCGAGACTTCTCATCGCGATCATAGACCACAGTCGTGTGGCCATTGAGCATCAGTCGACGTGCGATGTTGCCGCCCATGCGGCCTAGTCCAACAATCCCGAGTTGCATGTAGAGGTGCTCCTTAATCAAATTCAGAGGTGCCTCAGTTTATAGCCCAGTGCCGCATAGTGGGTTAATCCGGGGAGGCAAACTATGGTTTCCCGGTGAAAAAAGTTTCATGTGCATCTGCACAGATGTCTGCAAGACTGCCTTATGACGCTGGTTTTCGCGATCAAGAAACGTTCGCGACAATCAAAAATAAAAAAGTTCCTTTTTTACGCAAAAGAAATCAGAATTCCGGCCGATAGAGGTAGTGAGCAGGACATGCCGATTCAGCAGACGTCCTTGCTTGAACCTTATGAAGTTGAACCCGCCATTTGCGAGGTGTGCAATGGGCACAGTACTGACAGCCAACGCTCCACAAACCCTTTACGTCACAATCCGTCGTGACGAGCTGCGCCAGCTCAGGGAAGAACGCGCCGTATTGCAGAACAAAGTCGCCCAGCTGACTTCGATGCTGCAACACGCCCAGCTCATCGGCAGCGGCACTGCCCTTCACGCCTGACACACACGTCCCTGCGCCACTAAGACCAAGGCAAGCCCGATCTGCAGGCTTGCCGGCGCATGCCCTGATCTTGAGCACTCACCCCGCATCGCCCCATGCATGGCACGGATTTCGACCCTGCGTCGGACCCGGTGCCGGCTGTTACGTTCCCCGCCCTGCTCTAGCGTGCGCGTCTGTAGCTGCTTGCTGCGGTTTCGCAACGCCCTCGTGACAAAATTTTCACTCAACTGAAAACATAATCCCGACCCTCAACACATTGATTGCTGGCCATTTGCCGGCACTTGAATTAATTCGGGCGGTGTCCTGTCGCCCGGAAGGTCTATAGCGGAGCGCTTGATGGCAACGATGAAACGGAGCACTGCGACTCCGAAAGGGTTCGACTGGGCGGGCGTTATCTGGCTGTTCGTGTTTTTCTGGTACTTCTCCGGCATCACTCAACTGCTGATCCAGCTGACCGGCATCACCGGTTTTGCCGGCTTCCGTCAGGCGTTCGTCATCAGTGGCATCTGGCTTGCGCCGATGCTGATGTTCCCGCGAAAGACCCGCGTCATGGCGGCCGTGATTGGCGTGATTCTGTGGGCCTGCTCCATGGCGAGCCTGGGTTACTTCTTCATTTACCAGCAGGAGTTTTCCCAGAGCGTCATCTTCATCATGTTCGAATCGAACATTTCTGAAGCCGGCGAATACATGACCCAGTACTTCGCGTGGTGGATCGTGCTGGCGTTCATCGCCCACACCGCGTTCGCGATATTCCTGTGGACTCGCCTGCGCCCGGTATACATGCCACGCCCCCGCGCCTACGCCGTTGCAGCGGCGCTGTTGATCGGCATCATCGGCTACCCGCTGGCCAAGCAGTTTGCGCGGTTCGACGAAGCATCGACCGCGCTGGAAGCCTTTGAATCACGCATCGAGCCGGCGGTGCCATGGCAGATGATCGTTGCCTATCACCGTTACACCCAGCAACTGGATGGCATGCAGGACATGCTGACCAGCAGCAACAACATCGCGCCGCTGAAAAACCTCAAGGACCAGCAAGCCAATCTGCCCACCACCCTGGTGCTGGTGATCGGCGAGTCGACCAACCGCGGGCGCATGCACCTTTATGGCTACCCGCGCCAGACCACACCGAACCTGGACGCCATGAAGGACCAGTTGCAGGTGTTCAACAACGTCATCACACCACGGCCTTACACCATCGAGGCCCTGCAGCAGGTACTGACCTTCGCCGACGAGGAAAACCCGGACCTTTACCTGAAGACGCCATCCATCGTCAGCGTGATGAAACAGGCGGGTTACAAGACCTTCTGGATCACCAACCAGCAGACGATGACCAAGCGCAACACCATGCTCACTACCTTCTCCGAGCAGGCTGACGAGCAGGTCTATCTGAACAACAACCGCAACCAGAACGCCCGACAGTACGACGGAGACGTGCTGGCGCCGTTCACCAAGGCACTGACCGATGCCGCGCCGCGCAAACTGATCGTGGTTCACTTGCTCGGCACGCACATGGCTTACCAGTACCGTTTCCCGGAAGAATTCGCGAAATTCAGCGGACGTGACGGCGTGCCACCTGACATCGATGACAGCAAGCTGGAGTTCTACAACAACTACGACAACGCGGTGCTGTACAACGATTTCGTGGTGTCCAGCCTGATCAAGGAATACGGCAAGGCCGACCCGAACGGCTTCCTGCTGTACCTCTCCGACCACGGCGAAGATGTCTACGACTCGCCAGGCCGCAACACCCTGGGCCGTAACGAGAACAAGCCGACCATCCCGATGTACACCGTGCCGTTCATTGCCTACGCCTCGCCGAAGTGGAAGCAGACCCATGACTGGAATTTCGAAAGCATTCATGATCGGCCTTACACCAGTTCGAACCTGATCCACACCTGGGCACAACTGGCGGGACTGAGCTTTGACGAACTCGACACCACCAAGAGTCTGGTCAGCCTGGACTTCAAGGCGCGCCCTCGATTGATCGGCGATCCCTATGCGCCGAAAGGCCTGAGTGACTTTGCCCACATGGAGAAGGCCGCCAGCCAGCCCGGCACCACGCCCGACGTCGTACAGAAGTAATAAGTAGCTGTGAAGTAATCTTCGCTCCAACTAAAAAGGCCTGCGCAATGCAGGCCTTTTGTGTTTTCGCCGGGATGGGTGTGCATCAGCGACATTATAAAGGCGGTGTCTGGCGCAGTAGCACGCGGGTCACCCGACGCTCCTGTACCTGCACGACTTTCATGTGCCAGCCCTCCCACTGCGCCTCATCCCCGATCACCGGCAACCGGTCAAGCAGGCTCACCACCAGCCCGGCCAGGGTCTGATAATCACTCGTCGCCCTCGCTTTGAAGCCGATGCGTTCGCGCAGATGGCTGAGGTTCATGGCGGCATTGACCAGCACGTCCTCACCTTCTTCGATCACGTCCGGGCCCTCGATTTCGCTGGCGTCCGGCAGCTCGCCGGCGATGGATTCGAGAATGTCGGTCATGGTCAGGATGCCGGCGAAATCGCCGAACTCGTTGATCACGAACGCAATGTGCGTCGACTGCGCGCGCATCTGTTCCAGAGCGTTGAGGATCGAGAAGCTCTCCAGCAGGTTGAGGGTCGGTCGCGCCAGGTGCTCGATGTTCGGCTCGGCGCCGGACAGCCAGGCGTTGAGCATTTCCTTCTTGTGCACGAAGCCCAGCGGCTCGTCGATACGGCCCCCGCGGATTAGCGGCAGCCGCGAGTACGACGAGGTGACCAGTCGCTGGCGAATGCCTTCCGGCGTGTCATCCAGATCGATCACGTCGATGTCGTTGCGCACCGTCATCACACCGCGAATGGGCCGCTGCGCCAACTGAAGCACGCCGCTGATCATGACCCGCTCGCGGCGGTCAAACACCACCTCGTCGCTGTCGCCATCGAGCATGTCGGCGATCTCCTCACCGACCTCCTCCGCGCTCGGCCTGCGGCCACCCAACAGGCGCAGCACGGCATGGGCGGTGCGCTCGCGACGTGGCAGGTCGCCTTTGACGCTGCGCTTGCGCCGTGCCCGGGCGATCTGGTTGAACACCTCGATCAGGATCGAGAAACCAATGGCCGCATACAGATAGCCCTTGGGGATATGGAAACCCAGGCCATCGGCGGTCAGGCTGAAACCGATCATCATCAGAAAGCCCAGGCACAGCATGATCACCGTCGGGTGGGCGTTGACGAAGGCGGTCAGCGGCTTGCTGGCGATGATCATGATGCCGATCGAGAACACCACCGCGATCATCATGATCGACAGCTCATCGACCATGCCCACGGCGGTGATCACGGCGTCCAGGGAGAACACCGCGTCCAGCACGACGATCTGCGCGACGATGGGCCAGAACAACGCGTAGGTCGTACTGCCCGCTCGCTGGGCGACGTGGCCTTCCAGCCGCTCGTGCAGTTCCATGGTCGCCTTGAACAGCAGGAACACCCCACCGAACAGCATGATCAGGTCGCGCCCTGAAAAGCTCTTGCCGAAAACCTCGAACAGCGGCTCGGTCAGCGTGACCATCCACGAAATGCTCGCGAGCAGGCCCAGGCGCATGATCAACGCCAGCGACAGGCCCAGGACTCGCGCACGGTCGCGCTGCTCGGGCGGCAGCTTGTCGGCGAGGATGGCGATGAACACGAGGTTGTCGATGCCGAGCACCAGCTCAAGCACGATCAGGGTCAACAGGCCAAGCCAGGCCGTAGGGTCAGCGATCCATTCCATGGGTCAGCGCCCCTTTACAGTCAATGGAACAACCACGAAAAGGCCCGACGCACCGCGAAGTGGGTCGAGCCAGGGAGATATCGTGTTCAAGCGGGATAAAGCGAAGTGAACGCCTTCGACCCCGTTGGAAGGGAGTCGGCGACTGGGAGGTTCCAGAGAAAGCGACATGTGAGTCCTGAAAGCAATACGGGAGGCGATCCTATCGCGCTCCCGGAATCGTCTTACAGGACAGAACCGTTACAAATGGTTTGCGCATTGAGTAGGACCGGCTTTAGCCGGGAAAGCGTCAGGCGTCACACCGCAAAATTGAGGGCATTCAAACCGGCCTCTTCCCGGCTGAAGCCGGTCCCACTAAAAGCATCGCGTGCATCCCGTGGAATCGGCTTTCGCCATGACCACTCCGCTACAGCGCTTTCTGCCAGAACAACGCTCGGCCCATCTGCGGGTCCAGCTGGTAGTCGGCAAACCCCAGCTTGCGGTAAGCGCCTTTCGCCGCGTCGTTACCTTCCAGTACTTCCAGTGTGATTTTGCAGCAGCCGCGCTGGCGGGCGATTTCCTCGACCTTGGCCAGCATCTTCTGGCTGATACCCTGCCCTCTGGCGGAGGCGATCACCACCACGTCATGGACATTGACCAAGGGTCGGCAGGCGAAGGTCGAGAAGCCCTCGAAACAGTTGACCAGGCCAACCGGCTCACCGGCGATGAACGCCAGCACGCTGAACGCATGAGGCCGCTTGGCCAATTCGATCGCCAATTGCTGACGGGTGTCCATGGACAGCGACTTGCCGCCACCCATCGCGTCTTCGGCATATTGATTAAGCAGAAATCCGATCGCGTCAGCGTGAACCGAATTGCTGTAGCTGGCTTGCAGTACCAGAACCTCAGGGGCTTGCATTGACTTCCTCTACTGCTGGAGAAACCTCAACAGGCGCTCGACTCAGTGTGCCGACGTGCCACGTGGCGGCGATTCTAACGCCCTGGCGGAGAAAATATCCTTATACAGAAGTAGGAAATGTCTCTGATCGGTCAGGAATTCTTCCGCCATGCACCGAGAAAAGGCACGGCAATCGGATTGCCCGCGTCACGTCCCACAAAAGCGCATGAGTTGCATCGGAGTAGACCAACGGCTCGATCATTGTCCAACAATCCGACCGGCGGTACCCCTTTATAAAGGCCGCCACCCCATGCTCCACAACGGCGCATTCAGGGGGCCGCAGATCACTGCAACGCTTCGCCATTCACCCTGCACCCCATCGCAACCCCGCATGCCAGACATGGCCCGGAAAAATAGTCGAAACTTCTACACAGGCGCCGGGGTCATGTGAATAGAGCAACTATGCTGTTGAAAAATCGAAGCAGAGTCCGCTTTCACCTTGTCCCTTAATGTGCAGTCGGTAAATGGGTATCGATCTTGCGTAGGTCTTGTGTGCCTGGCCATAGGAAATGGCCGTTTACAACTAAGTGCTGTACCAACACTGCATATCGAACTGGAGAAAACGATGATTAGTGCCGCTGTCAAAACCCAGAAGGGAGAGAGTTTTAATCAGCCGGCCAGCGAGCTGACCCATCTGCCGGTCTTCGCAACGACGAGCGCACCTGTGCTGCAACTGCCTCCTGTTCAACCAGTGATTTCTTCGGTAACCCGCAAGAAAGTCCTGTTCGTGACTTCAGAGATGGCCGACCTGGTGAAAACCGGCGGTCTGGGCGATGTGTCTGCTGCACTGCCGCGCGCCATGCGCCACCTGCACGATGTACGCGTGCTGATTCCCGGCTATCCCCAAGTCATCAATAGTGGCAATCCGATCCACATCATCAGTGAGCTGCCCGGCCACGCCGCGCTGCCACCTTGCAAGATCGGCCGGATGGACATGAAAGACGGCCTGGTCATATACGTCCTGATCTGTCCCGAGTTGTACGAGCGTGAAGGCACGCCCTACGGTGACAATGACGGTCGCGACTGGTCCGACAACCACATTCGCTTCGCCCGTCTGGGCCTGGCAGCCGCCGACTTTGCGGCCGGCGCGGTCAAGACCCAGTGGTGCCCCGAGCTGGTTCATGCCCATGACTGGCCAGCAGGTCTGGCGCCGGCGTACATGAAATGGCGCGGCCAGACCACGCCGTCGATTTTCACCATTCACAACCTGGCGTATCAGGGCTTTGTGAGCATCGCCTCCAGCCGTGAGCTGGGTATTCCGGACTCGGCACTGAGCCCGGAAGGCATGGAATTTTACGGTCAGCTGTCGTTCATCAAGGCCGGTATGGCGTATTCGAGCCACATCACCACCGTGAGCGCGACCTACGCCAAAGAAATCACCACACCGGATTTCGGCTGTGGCCTGGAAGGTTTCCTGCAGAGCAAAGCCGATCGCGGTCAGCTCAGCGGCATCCCCAACGGCATTGACGAAAGCTGGGACGCTGCGACGGACGAACACCTGATTTGCCGCTTCGCACCGAATGAGTGGACCCGCAAGGAAATCAACGCCGACTACGTGCGCGAGCTGTTCGAGCTGGAGCCGTCCACCGGCCCGCTGTTCGCCGTGGTCTCTCGTCTGGTTTACCAAAAGGGTCTGGACCTGACCATCGGTGTTGCCGAGTACATCGTCAACAACGGTGGCCAGATCGCAATCATCGGCCGTGGCGAGCCTGAAGAAGAAGACGCCATGCGCGACCTCGCCGCTCGCTTTCCGGGCCAGGTCAGCGTGCGTGTCGGCTTCAACGAAACCGACGCACGTCGCATGTTCGCCGGCAGTGACTTCCTGTTGATGCCATCGCGCTACGAGCCATGCGGCCTGAGCCAGATGTACGCCCAGCGCTTCGGCTCCCTGCCGATCGCCCGTCGCACGGGCGGCCTGGCGGACACCATCGAGGACGGCTGCACCGGCTTCCTGTTCGACGAATCCACCGTCGAAAGCTACACCGACGCCCTGACCCGCGCATTCAAGGTCTTCGAGAGCTCCCTGCTGCTCAACGCCATGCGTTGCAGGGCCATGGCTGCTCCATTTGATTGGCACAAGGCGGTTGAACCCTATGCCGATCTCTATCAGGAGCTGCTGAAGAAGACCGCAGGTGCGGCATTGCATTATTGATAACTCACTGATTAAGGAATTACGGATGCCTTCGCGCACGGATCACAACTGGCGCCACGGCGCCGTCATGCTGGATCAACAACACACCCGGTTCGCCCTCTGGGCACCGGATGCCAAAAGCGTCAGCGTCGAATTCGAAAACGGGCCTGCACAGGCCCTTCAGCCAGAGCAGGACGGCTGGTTCGTTCTCGACGCCAAGTGTGTTGCCGGCACACGCTACCGTTACAACGTCGCCCTCAATGAACAAGACACCCTCACTGTTCCTGACCCGGCTTCCCGGGCTCAGGACGGCGACGTGCATGGTTACAGCATCGTTGTCGACCAAGACGCCTATCAGTGGCAGAACACCGAGTGGCAAGGTCGGCCCTGGCACGAGGCGGTCATTTACGAGTTGCACGTCGGTGCGCTGGGTGGCTACGCAGGCGTTGAAAAGCGCCTCCAGCATCTGGTTGACACCGGTGTCACCGCCATCGAGCTGATGCCCATCGCGCAGTTCCCGGGTGATCGCAACTGGGGCTACGACGGCGTGTTGCCTTATGCCGCGCAGTCTTCCTACGGTACACCCGACCAGCTCAAGCACCTGATCGACACCGCCCACGGTCTGGGTCTGGCGGTGATTCTCGACGTGGTCTACAACCACTTCGGGCCGGACGGCAATTACCTCGGCGCCTACGCCAAGCATTTCTTCCGCAGCGACAAGAAGACCCCGTGGGGCGATGCGATCGACTTCCGCCGTCGTGAAGTGCACGACTTCTTCATCCACAACACCATGATGTGGCTGCAGGACTATCGGTTCGATGGCCTGCGTTTCGACGCTGTACACGCCATCGAAGACCCGACCTTCCTGCAAGACCTGGCACAGCACGTACGCGATGCGATTCCGGCCGAGCGTCACGTCTGGCTGACCCTGGAAAACGAATTCAACGAAGCCGGGCGCATGGATCAGGGCTACGACGCCCAGTGGAACGATGACGGCCACAACACCCTGCACGTCTTGCTGACCGGCGAGACTGACGCGTACTACACCGACTTCGCCGAAAAGCCCACGCAAAAGCTGGCGCGCCTGCTGGGCGAAGGCTTCGTCTATCAAGGCGAATCCACCCGCCATGGTCATGCCCGGGGCGAACCAAGCGGCCACCTGCCGCCGACCTCCTTCGTGTTGTTTCTGCAGAACCACGATCAGATCGGCAACCGTGCCTTCGGCGAGCGTCTCGTCCAGTTGAGCCCACCGCAAGCACTGAAGGCGGCGACCGCGCTGTTGCTGCTTTCACCGATGATTCCGCTGATGTTCATGGGCGATGAATGGGGCGCGAGCGAACCCTTCCTGTTCTTCACTGACTTCCATGACGAGCTGGCAGACGCCGTGCGTGAAGGCCGTCGAGGCGAGTTCAAGGATTTCGCCGCGTTCAAGGACCCGGCCAAGCGCGAGCAGATCCCTGACCCTAACGCGCTGAAAACCTTCGAAGCCTCACGCCCGGCGTTCGATGCGTTGCTGCTGGAAACCGACAAGGGTCAGGACCATCGCAACTGGCTGGCGCTGTACAAGACGCTACTGGAAATCCGTCGCACCGAGCTCTTCCCTCGCCTGCACGGTGCGAGTGCCCTCGGCGTGAAAGAGCTGGGCGACAAAGCCGTCAGCGCACGCTGGACACTGGGCGACGACAGCGAGCTGCGCATCGATCTGAACCTCGGCACCGAGGCGGTCGACACCGATGACTACACCGGCTACAGAGTGCTTCATCAGTCCCACGCCAAGTCCGCAGAACTTTCCCCATCCGCCACCCTCAATCCATACACGGCCATTGTCAGCCTGAAATCGAGTGATGTTGTGGAGGAACAGGATGAGCAATGAGCAACTGGAAATACTGGCGGCCCAGGCGGGCCTGTCGGTTGACTGGAAGGACGCCAACGCCAAACCGCAGCACGTAAGCCCCGAGGTCCTGCGCAAGGTCCTCGGCGGCCTGGGTTACCCCGCTGAGACAGATCAAGACGTCGAAGCCAGCCTCAAACGTCTGAACGAGGAGAGCCAGTCAGCCACTCCGCCGCCGTTGATGACCGTCGACCATGGCCAGGATCTGGATCTGTCGAGCTGGTTCACCGCAGGCACTGCATTCAAGTTGACGCTGGAAGACGGTTCGCTGCTTGAGGCGAAACTCACCGACAAAGCCGCCCTTCCAGGGTTAGCCACAGTCGGTTACCACCAGTTGGAAGTGGACGGCCAGCAGTTGACCGTCGCCGTTGCGCCGAAGACCTGCTTCAGCCTGACCATGGCCAACAAGAAGGCGATTGCCCGCGACTGGGGCCTGACCACTCAGCTGTACTACCTGCGTCGAGACGGCGATGGCGGTATCGGCGACACCCAGGGGCTGGAAGCCTTCGTTCGCGAAGCGGGTCGCCGTGGCGCCTCGGCGGTCGCGATCAGCCCGGTTCATGCGATGTTTTCCAACGACAGCGAGCGCTATAGCCCCTACTCGCCTTCCAGCCGGCTGTTCCTCAACGCGCTGTATGCCGCGCCGGGCACCATTCTGGGTGACCGTGCGGTTGAGCTGGCGATCGAGAAGTCCGGCCTGGCTGACGAGTTCAAGCGTCTGGAATCCCTGGAGCTGATCGAATGGCCCGCCGCAGCCAAGGCAAAATATGCCCTGCTTCGCGAGCTGTATGCCGGTTTCATCGGCAGCGATCACCCCTTCCATGAGGACTTCAAGAGCTTCCGTCGCGCGGGTGGTGAAGCCCTGGAAAACCACTGTCGGTTTGAGGCCTTGCGTGATGCAGGCGATGAACTGGGCATCGGCGGCAACTGGCATGAATGGCCAGAGCAGTTCAAGAATCCGAAGAACCCTGCTCTTGATGCCTTTGCTGCACAGCATGAGAAAGAGATCGGCTTCCACGCTTTCGCCCAGTGGCTGATCGCTCGCGGCCTTGAGCGCGCACAGACCGCTGCCCGTTCGAGCGGCATGAGCGTCGGCTTGATCGGCGATCTGGCCGTCGGTGCAGACGGTGCCGGCAGTCAGGCCTGGAGCCGTCAGGACGAACTACTGTCCGCGCTGACCGTGGGCGCGCCGCCGGACATCCTCAACCGCTCGGGCCAGAGCTGGGGTATTTCGGCGTTCTCGCCGACGGGCCTCAAGCGCAACGGCTTTCAGGCGTTCATTGAAATGCTCAGGGCCAACTTCGCCCACGCCGGTGGCCTGCGCATCGACCACGTGATGGGGCTGCAGCGCCTGTGGGTGGTCCCGTTGGGATCGCCTGCCAGTGAAGGCGCTTACCTGAACTACCCGCTGGACGACATGCTGCGTCTGTTGAGCCTGGAATCCTGGCGTCACGAAGCGATTGTTCTGGGCGAAGACCTCGGCACCGTGCCCGAAGGTCTGCACGAGAAGCTGTCCGAGCGTGAAATTCTCGGCATGCGCGTGCTCTTGTTCGAGCAGGATGATGCGGTGTTCAAGCCGATCACCAAATGGTCCAAAGATGCACTGGCGACCACCAGCACCCACGACCTGCCCACCCTCACCGGTTGGCTGAGCGAGCTGGATATTCAGTGGAACAAGACCCTGGGTTTTGTCGATGACGAAACCGAACAGAAGATGCGCGACGGTCGCGAGCGTGAACGCAAAGGTCTGATCACTGCACTCAAGCAGAACTACAAGATGCCAGCCGGCGAGGACAACATCAGCGCCGCCGACATCATCGACCACAGCATCGCTTACCTCGGCCACACCCCGGCACCGCTGGTGTTGCTCCCGATCGAGGATGCCCTCGGTATCGAAGAACAGGCGAACTTCCCCGGCACCATCGACAGTCATCCCAATTGGCGACGTCGGCTCAACGGCGACAGCGGTTCACTGCTGGATAACGCCGATGCAGCGCGACGCCTTGAAATTCTGGCAGCGGCACGCAAACAAGCCGCGGAGCGTGATCAAAAATGAGTACCCCGCTTAAATCCCTGCGCGCCACCCAGCGATTGCAGTTCCACAAAGACTTCACCCTCGACGACGCCACCAAACTGGTGCCGTACTTCGCCAGCCTGGGCATCAGCCACATATACGCCTCGCCGCTGCTGAAAGCCCGCGCCGGTTCCATGCACGGCTATGACGTTGTCGACCCGCGCGTGATCAACCCCGAACTGGGCGGTGAGCCTGCGTTGCTGCGCTTCGTCGCGGCGCTGCGCGAACACGGCATGGGCCTTATTCTCGATATCGTCTCCAACCACATGGCAGTCGGCGGCAACGACAATCCCTGGTGGCTGGACCTGCTGGAGTGGGGTCAACGCAGCCCGTACGCCAAGTTCTTCGACATCCAGTGGAATTCACCGGACCCGCTGCTCAAGGGGCAACTGTTGCTGCCCTTCCTGAGCACTGATTACGGCACGGTGTTGCAGAACGGTGAAGTACCGCTGCGTTTTGATGCAGAAAACGGCAGCTTCCACGCCGAGCACTACCAGCACCTCTTCCCTATCAATCCGGCCACGTACGCGCCGCTGTTGAAAGCAGCGAAGCGTCCCGAACTGGACGAACTGGCGCAGCGTTTCGCCGAGCTTGATCACTACCCTCAGGCCTACGAGCGTGCCCGTCAGGCCAAAGCGGAACTGGCCGAAGCGGTCAAAGCCAAGCCCGAGCTGGTCATGGCCATCGAAGCAGGTTTGGGGCAGTTTGACTCCAGCACGCCTGAAGGCTTCGATCGCCTGCACCGCTTGCTTGAGCAACAGGATTATCGTCTGGCCAGCTGGCGCACCGCGGGCGATGACATCAACTGGCGGCGTTTCTTCGACATCAACGAGCTGGGTGGCCTGAAGGTCGAGCGCTCGCAGGTGTTCGAAGCGACCCACGGCAAGATTTTCGAGATGATCGCTGAAGGCCTTGTAGACGGCCTGCGCATCGACCACATCGACGGCCTGGCCGACCCGCGCGGTTATTGCCGCAAGCTGCGCCGTCGCGTCGACAGCCTGATGAAGCTGCGTCCGGCGGGCACCGAGCTTGCGCGCTTGCCGATCTTCGTCGAGAAGATCCTCGGTTCCGACGAGCAACTGCGCACCGACTGGAATACCGATGGCACCACCGGTTATGAATTCATGAACCAGGTGTCGCTTCTGCAGCACGACCCGAAAGGTGAAGCCGTGCTGGGCGAGCTCTGGAGCCGCATCAGCGGACGCACGGCCGACTTCAACAAGGAAGTGCTGGAAGCCCGCGATCTGGTCCTCCACGGCACGTTGGCGGGCGACTTCGAGAACCTTGCCCAGGCGTTGCTGCAGGTTTCGCGCAGTGACGTGATGACCCGCGACATGACCCTTGGGGCGATCCGCCGCGCGCTGCTGGCGCTGGTCAGCAATTTCCCGGTGTATCGCACCTATCTCACCGCGTGCGGCCGTTCTGCCGAGGACGAGCGCTTCTTCCAGCAGGCCATGGACGGCGCGCGCGAGATGCTCGGCGAAGGCGACTGGCCGGTGCTGGATTCGCTCAAGTTGTGGCTGGGTGGCGAGAAGCTGCGCGACTACCCGACGGGCCCATTGCGCGAAATGCGCCGCAAGGCCGGCAACCGCTTCCAGCAACTGACCTCGCCCGTGGCGGCCAAATCGGTGGAAGACACCTCGTTCTATCGCTCCGCCGTGCTGCTGTCGCGCAACGATGTGGGCTTTCACCCGCAACATTTCAGTGCGCCGGTGGAGGCGTTTCACCAGGTCAGCGCCGAACGTCACAAAACCTTCCCGAACAACCTGCTGACCACTGCAACCCACGACCACAAGCGCGGCGAAGACACTCGCACCCGTCTGGCCGTGCTCAGCGAACTGGCGCCGTGGTATGCCGAGCAGGTCGAGCGCTGGCAGCAGCTGTCGGCACCGCTTAAGGCTGGAGACACCCACATCAGCGCCGGTGACGAGCTGATGCTGTATCAAGCGATCATCGGCAGCTGGCCGCTGGATCTGGAGGGCGAGCCGGCTTTCGAAGCCTATGCCAAGCGCCTGACTCAGTGGCAGGAAAAGGCCCTGCGTGAAGCCAAGTTGCAGAGCAGCTGGAGCGCGCCCAACGAAGCCTACGAGACCGCTTGCCGCGAGTTTCTGCAGCATGTGCTGCTCAATGCTGACGGCGTGGCGCTGCGCCAATCCATCGGTGCAACGGCCAATCGCATCGCGACCGCCGGCGCGCTCAACAGTCTGGCGCAAACTTTGCTGCGAATGACGGCGCCCGGTGTGCCTGATCTGTATCAGGGCACCGAGTTCTGGGACTTCAGCCTGGTGGATCCGGACAACCGTCGTCCGGTGGATTACCCCGCTCGCGAACGTGCGCTGCAGGCTTCTTCGCCAGTCACCGAGCTGTTGGACCAGTGGCACGACGGCCGGATCAAGCAGGCGTTGGTCGCCCAGGTGCTTAACCTGCGCAACCAGTACCCCGCCCTGTTCAGTGAAGGGGAATATCAACCGCTTGAGGTGGTCGGGGAAAAAGCCGATCACGTCATCGCTTTTGCCCGGGTAACGAAGGAGATGCGGGCTATTGTTGTGGTTCCGCGCTTGCCGGCTGAACTATTGGGCACTGCGCAAACTCCATTCATCAATGCAGCAAATTGGGGCGATACACGAATCAACCTGCCGTTCGCTGATTCACATCCAAATTGGAAGGGACTTTTTTCACAGGCTACAGTCACATCCAGCAAGGAAATGTTGCTCAGCGCAGCGCTCAAGGAAATTTCTGTAAACCTGCTTATACAAACCTTGTGATACCGGGAGTGTCGAGATGAGTGCCGACGATAAAAGAATCAGCGAGCTTGCCCACCAGATCTGGGAAACGGAAGGCAAGCCACATGGGCAAGATGCCCGCCACTGGGAAATGGCCAGCAAGTTGGCAGCCGCCGAGGCGAAGTCGCCTAAAAAACCGGCGGCTGCTAAGACGGCGAAGTCCAAGCTTGACGGCAAGGCGGAGCCCAAGGCTGCCGCCGCCAAACCTGCTCCTAAGGCTGCTGCTAAGGCTGCTGCAAAACCGGCTGCGAAGTCTGCTGCCAAGCCTGCAGAGAAGTCCGCTGATCAGACTGCGAGCAAGCCTGAGCCAAAAGCCGATGCCAAGCCCGCCGCCAAACCGGCAGCGAAGGCACCTGCCAAGCCCAAGTCCGCCGCAACCGGTGCTGCCGCTAAACCGGCCAAGCCAGCCGCCAAGCCTTCTGCCAAGAAGCCTGCCGCAGCGAAGCCTGCACCTTGATCACATGCCCTAACGCGTCACTGCTGCGCAGCTAACACCCCTACCGCAGGGATCGCCTTAAAACGGTCTTGACCCTGCGGTAACTTTCAAACCTGTTGCATCGATGGCGCAGTCACGTACTGAGGCCACGGCTTTGTTCGCCTTCAGGAACTCATTCGAACGTCAGGAATACACATGAGCACGCAAGATAAGAACGCCGCTACACAGAATGAATCCGGCAACGCTGGCAGCCCCGAAGTCACCGCCTCGCGCATTCGTGAAGGCCTGCCCTTCCCGCTGGGCGCCAGCTGGGATGGCCTGGGCGTCAACTTCGCCATCTTTTCCGCCAACGCCACCAAGGTCGAGCTGTGTCTGTTCGACTCCGCCGGCGAAGTCGAGCTTGAGCGTATCGAGCTCCCGGAATACACCGACGAGATTTATCACGGTTACCTGCCCGACGCCCACCCGGGTCAGGTCTACGGCTACCGCGTCTACGGTCCGTACGACCCGAAGAACGGCCACCGCTTCAACCACAACAAACTGCTGATCGACCCGTACGCCAAGCAACTGGTCGGCGAGCTGAAGTGGTCTGAAGCGCTGTTCGGTTACACCATCGGTCACCCGGACGACGACCTCAGCTTCGACGAGCGTGACAGCGCCCCGTTCGTGCCCAAGTGCAAGGTCATCGACCCTGCCTACACCTGGGGCCGCGAACAGCGTGTGGACGTGCCGTGGGACAAGACAATTTTCTACGAGACCCACACCCGCGGTTTCACCATGCGTCACCCGTCTGTGCCCGATGAAGTCAAAGGCACCTTCGCCGGCCTGATGGTCGATGACGTGATCAAGCACATCAAAGGTCTGGGCGTGACCTCGATCGAATTGCTGCCGATCCACGCCTTCGTCAATGACCAGCACCTGCTGGAAAAAGGCATGACCAACTACTGGGGTTACAACACCCTGGCCTTCTTCGCACCGGATCCACGCTACCTGGCCCACGGCAAGATTTCCGAGTTCAAGGAAATGGTTGCGCACATGCACCATGCCAACCTGGAAGTGATCCTGGACGTGGTCTATAACCACACCGCCGAAGGCAACGAGCGCGGCCCGACCCTGTCGATGCGCGGTATCGACAACGCCTCGTACTACCGCCTGATGCCGGATGACAAGCGTTACTACATCAACGACTCCGGTACCGGCAACACCCTCGACCTGAGCCACCCGTGCGTGCTGCAGATGGTCACCGACTCCCTGCGTTACTGGGCAACCGAGATGCACGTCGACGGTTTCCGCTTCGACCTGGCCACCATCCTCGGCCGTTACCACGATGGTTTCAGCGAACGCCACAGCTTCCTCGTGGCCTGCCGCCAGGATCCGGTGCTGCGTTCGGTGAAATTGATCGCCGAGCCGTGGGACTGCGGTCCGGGCGGTTACCAGGTCGGCAACTTCGCGCCGGGCTGGGCGGAGTGGAACGACAAATTCCGCGACAACATCCGTGCGTTCTGGAAAGGCGACGAAGGCCAGCTGGCAGACTTCGCCAACCGCATGACGGCGTCGGGCAATCTGTTCAACCAGCGTGGCCGCCGGCCGTACGCTTCGGTGAACTTCATCACCGCCCATGACGGCTTCACGCTGCACGACCTGGTGTCGTACAACGATAAGCACAACGAAGACAACGACGAGAACAACCAGGACGGCAGCAACGACAACCGTTC
Source organism: Pseudomonas graminis (assembly GCF_900111735.1). Lineage (GTDB taxonomy): Bacteria > Pseudomonadota > Gammaproteobacteria > Pseudomonadales > Pseudomonadaceae > Aquipseudomonas > Aquipseudomonas graminis. The sequence goes on from NZ_FOHW01000004.1 coordinate 174,874, forward strand.
ATGGAACTGCGGCGTCGAAGGCCCGACCGACGATCCGGAAATCAACGCGCTGCGCCTGCGTCAGATGCGCAACTTTTTCTCGACGCTGCTGCTGGCCCAGGGCACGCCGATGGTGGTCGCCGGTGACGAGTTCGCCCGCACCCAGCATGGCAACAACAATGCCTATTGCCAGGACAGCGAGATTGGCTGGGTCAATTGGGATCTGGACGAAGACGGCAAGGCCCTGCTGGCCTTCGTCAAGCGCCTGATCAAGCTGCGTCAGTCGTACCCGATCCTGCGCCGTAGCCGCTTCCTGGTAGGCGATTACAACGAGGCACTGGGCGTCAAAGACGTCACCTGGCTGTCGCCAAGCGGCGAAGAGATGACCATCGAGCAGTGGGAAGATCCGAACGGGCGGTGCCTGGGCATGTTGATGGACGGCCGTGCGCAGGAAACCGGTATCCGTCGTCGCGGCTCTGAAGCCACGCTGCTGCTGCTGGTCAACTCGCACCACGACGGCGTCAATTTCACCCTGCCGGAAGTGCCGGAAGGCCTTAACTGGACCAGCCTGATTGACACCAATCAGCCGGAGATCGATGGAAAGGATCAGTTCGAGTTCGGCAGCGAATACACGGTCACACCGCGCTCGCTGTTGTTGTTTGAACTGCAAAAATCTCCACAGGCGTAATTACTCGCGTCTGGATTCATAGCGACACGCTTGCCCGCGACAGGGTCGGTCAGCCGGACACAACGGCTGAACGATCCGGTCGCGGGCAAGCTTCGTTTCAGGCACCGGTTTTACCACCTTCGTATTGCCCCTGCGCTGTACCCCCCGGATTCATTGACCTTGTAGTCACGAATCGACCTTTGTGTTCTGAAACTACAAAATATGTAGTGCCTTAAAATAATCACTACAAAGCCATTGACGATGTCTTTTGCCGACTGCATAGTGCAGGCGTCTCCCCGATCGGGAGAGCTGGCAAATGTATTCCGGGCCCGTTCGACACAGCCGTCGAACAACCTCTGGATGTGTGCTGCCCACAAGGCAGATTGATGAAGCCGAACCGGCAAGATCGACCCACCAGGCCGAGCGCTGGCGACACGTCCTCATGACACTTGTGGTCGACCACCCAGTCGCCCGTGTCCTCGAGGCGTCCGCCCTCACTCCCCCAGGCTCGACCTTCCACCTCTGCTCTCATCAATGCCCACACCTTGCGGCCCGGCACCGGCTCTGTGTACCGACGGACCTTGCTTGTCAGCATATGGAAGGAGTGCGAGTCGACGGACGATTCGCCATTGCGTTTGAACTCACTCGATAGATTAACCAGTGGTCAAAAAGGGGTAACAACCATGAACCTGAACAACCAACCTACCATTGATCAATTGGCTCGACTGTTCGCCGCACGCAAGGATTCTCTTGATAGCCATATCCTCTGGGTGTGCGAGGAAGGCAACGTGCACATGGACGGTCTGGGTGCCTGCACCGAGGAAGAACAATTCGAGAGTCAGCACCCGCACATGCGTGCCCGACTGAAGATGTACCGCAAAGGCCACGGCTACGTCGGCAAGAAGGCCGCAGCGGACAAGCAGTTCCTCGGCCAGGTGCTGGAAACCCTGAGCAGTGAGTGGGGCGCCGTGCAGCAAGCGCCTGGCCTGCGCGTCATCGACAAGCTCTGCTGACCGCCGCTGTCCTGACTTACGCTGCCGCCTGCTGATGGTTTTCGCAGGTGGCGGCGGGTTTTTCAGGTGCCGGCTCCTTCTTTGATGTGCCGGCACTCTTCTTGAAACACCCCTCCTCCCCCCTTCTCCGCCTCTCCTGTTTTTGCGTTGAACTTGCCACCGCCAGCCTCTTCCAATACAGGCAGGCCGCATAGACGGTCTCGCATCAATCCATGCAACAGACAACGCCCGCGGGCGTCATTAAGGTGCCGTAATGGATCTGGACAAGCTCAGCAAACACGTCAAAGCCGGAGAAGTCACTGAGGTCAATCTGGTCTCGGTCGAAGGTGGCTCCTATGTTATTCATGCGCTCATGGATGGCAAGTCCAATGCCGTCAGCAGCCCGGACGGCAAAGTCCTGCACGTCGCCTCCATCGACGAAGCGCGCAAATGCCTGTCGTCCACCGAGGAAGTTAAGCTTTTCATCGTCCATCCCGTGGTTTACGACGAGATGGTCGGCCAGCCGCACACCACGCCCGAAGCGCCACGCCAACCCATTCCGTTTCGCTCGGGTAATTGATCGGGATGTGAGACCGGCTTCAGCCGGGAAGAGGAATGTGTGATCAACCCGGATTTTATGGTGTGACCACTGACGTCTTCCCGGCTGAAGCCGGTCCCACAAGTCCGGGTCGCAGCGGGCCTCTCTGGATCCGCGCGGCGCATTGAATAGGACCGGCTTTAGCCGGGAAGAGGCCAGCGTAAACACCCTCGGGCTTGCGGTGTGAAAACTGACTTTTTCCTGTTGAAAGCCTGGCCTGCAGGGTTTCGCATCGTGCCAGCGAAACCCGCTTTAAAACGCCAGCTTGTACCCGATCGCCACCAGCATCAGCGCCAGACAAGGGCGCAGGATGCCGTCGGGAATGCGACCAGTCAGATGGCTGCCGATGTAGATGCCCGGCAGTGATCCCATCAGCAGGTAGCCCAACATCGACCAGTCCATGTTACCCATGCTGGCGTGGCCGATGCCGGCGACGAGGGTGAGCGGCACGGCGTGGGCGATTTCGGTGCCGACCAGGCGCCGGGTTTCGAGGAAGGGATAAAGCAGGAACAGCGCTACTGTGCCGAGCGCGCCGGCGCCGATGGACGTGAGCGCAACCATGGTGCCCAGGATGACGCCGGTCAGCACCGTCAGTGCGTTCAGGCTACGCGGGCTGAGGCGGTAGCGATCACCCGCATGCCGCTGGGCAAATGCCAACAGGCGTTTCTTGAAAAAGATCGCCAGCGCGGTCAGCAGCAGCACCACCCCCAGCGCTTGTTTGATGACCGAATTCATCGCGTCCGGCGCAGCGTGCAGGCTGCTCAGAAACCACAGTGTCAGCCCGGCGGCCGGCACGCTGCCCAGGGTCAGCCAGCCAGTAATGCCCCAATCGATGTTGTCGTTCTTTTTGTGAACCAGTACGCCACCGCTCTTGGTGATGGCGGCGTACAGCAGGTCAGTGCCTACCGCCGTAGCGGGGTTGATGCCAAACCACAACAGGATCGGGGTCATCAGCGATCCGCCGCCCACACCCGTCATGCCGACAATAAAACCGACCACCAGCCCTGCGACGACGAAACCTGCGTTGCCAAAATCCATTGTTCTGCCTGACTGCACATTTGAAAGCCGGCGGGCAGAATAGCGATTTTTGCTCTGACGACCTCTGTTTTTCTTATATCGACGCTAGATCAAGACGTTCTATGGTTATAACCGAATGAGTCATCGGCACACGCTTGGGCGTGAATCACGGCTCGCCTTCCCAATAATCCAGCGTCGCGTCGGAGCGCTGCACAGCGGCAAATGCTCGGGACCCATTGATGGTGACCATCGCCTGATACTTGCCGGAGTCCGGGTATTCGCATACTTCTGGCGTCTCCCGGGTGCTGATGGACAAATACTTTAGCGGCGCGTCCGAGGTGTTGATCAACTGGTGGGGATACTCAGGTCCTGGCGGAATGAAAATGACATCGCCGCTGCGGATCGGCAGCATTTCCCCGGCAACACGCAACGTGCCCTGCCCGTCCAGAATGACGAACATCTCTTCCTGAGCGTAGTGAAAATGATAAGGGCACGAGCGCTTGCCCGGCGCGACGATGTCCACCGATGCACCCAGCTTTTGTGCGGCGGTGTCGGTGCCCAGTCGCGCAGCATGGCTTTCGTACAACGGGTCGCGGCGCTCGTGCTGCAGCGGCACCTCATTGAAGTTGCGAATCAGGCGCGCGGCCAATTGGGTTGGGTCGTTGTCCATGCTCACTCCATCAGAAAACGGTCTCAATCACGGGTCGCGGAACATCTGCATCAGAGCGTTTGATGCAAGGCGCACGCGTTAACGGGTGGCAACGATGAACAGGCGCGGGAATGGCAGCAGCACCGTGCCGTCGTCCAGCGCCGGGTAGGCCTGACTGATCGCCTGCAGGTACGCATCGAGAAACGCCTGCTGACCTGCTTCGTCCAGCTTTTGCAGATACGGCCGCAGCGCCGAGCCTTTGAACCACTCGACCACCGCCCCGTGCCCTCCGGCGAGGGGATGGTGATACGTCGTGCGCCAGACATCGACCTCGGCGCAATGCGGCCGCAACAGCTCGAAGTAATAGGCCGCAGGGTGGCGATCGGGGTGCTTGACCCCGCCGATCCTGTCGGCCCACTGCGCACTCGCGGCGATCTCCCGGGCCAGACGATGGGCAGGCTCCTCCAGATTGTCCGGGGTCTGTACCGCCAGCACACCGCCTGGATTGAGCAGGCTGACCAGCCGTGGATACAGCGACGCGTGGTCGGGCACCCATTGCAGCGACGCGTTGGCGAGGATCACGTCGTAACTCTGCGAAGGATTCCAGTTGCCGATGTCCGCCAACTCGAATGCAATGTTCGGCAGCCGCTGACGGGCGTCGCGCAGCATGTCCTCGGAACTGTCGAGCCCGGTCACCGTGGCCTCCGGGAACCGCTCGGCCAGCACTTCGGTGGAATTGCCGGGACCGCAGCCGAGGTCGACCGCGATGTGGGCCGAGGCCAGGGAAATGGCGGCGACGAGGTCGCGTACCGGTCGCGTGCGTTGCTGCTCGAACAGGGAGTACTGCGTGGCGGACCAGCTCATCGGGCCTTCCTTCTGGGTGTACGGAGTGGCCGAGAGTAAAACGCGCGGGCCGGGAGTACAAATGGGGTGAGCTGCAAGCGGCAAGCGGTTGGCAGCGAGCAGCGGGGGTTCAGATCATGACGCGCCGGGTGAGGTGGCCGCCTGAGACCGGGAAGGACACGTACAGGCCTGAATCAACCTGGGCCCGGGATGCCCGGGCTTGGGCGCGGACTTTGTGGGCCGCTGCCAGCAGGCGTTGCGCATCCAGTCCCCCATTGATTACTGCATTGACGATGGCGCGCGAGATGTCGTCCAGCCCCGCTTCCGCCGACACCAGCAACAGGTGTGCGCCGGCGTTCAGGGCGGCGACGGCGGTGTCGGCAATGCTGTTGCCGCGCAGAATGGAAACGGCGTCGAGGTCGTCGGACACGATCAGCCCTTCGAACCCCAGTGCATCACGGAGCAGGCCGATCACCGCCCCCGAAGTGCTGGCCGAGCGGTACGGGTCCAGCGCCGGGAACACCGCCGGCCCGGGCATGATCGCGCCAACGCCTGCCGCAATGACCTGCCGGAACACGTCCAGCCCGTCGCTGAGCGCAGCTGGGTCATCAGCCACGGTAACCCGCTCCACCGCCGGGTCCTGCTCAAGTTGGGGATGACCGGGAAAGTGCTTGGCCGTGGCGATCACGCCCGCGCGTTGCACACCGCGTATGAAGGCGCAGGCAATGCGCGCTACTTCGGCGGGATCGGACCCGAGATTGCGCTGGTGCAGCCATGGGTTCACCCCGGTGACCACGTCAACGATCGGCGCCAGGAACAGGTTGACGCCCATCACCCGGGCCGAGCTGGCCATTTCATAGCTGCGCGATTCGACGTCTTCGGTGCTCATGTGAGTCAATTCGGCCGAAGCCGGCATACCGGGCACCAGACTGTGCAGGCGCTGGATGCCGCCAAGCTCCTGATCCACAGCGATCAGCACCGGCGTCTCCGCACACAGTGCCGCCTCCCTGGCGATCGCGGAAAATTGCGCGTCGGTTTCTTCTCGGCGACGCTCGAAACTCATGCGCCGCGCCAGGTATTCCTCGCGGGTCTCGCCCAGCAGTACCGACACGCCGCCGCCTTGCAGATGCCGGCGCACGGGTTCATCCAGCGCGAGGCCGGTAATCGCCGGCATCAAGACTGACCGTGCAGCCCGTTGCAGTTCATCGTGAGACATGTGTGCTCCGTTTATCAGGCAGTAACGAGCAGCGACGGGGGGAATAATATGCTCGTTTGCGCTCACTCTATTCAGTGATCAAGCAGTATGCAAACGTATCGAGCATAGATTAGCGTTTGACTGAGCGATGGCACGCATCAGCGGGAATGACCCGAAGGCTCGACGGCGCCGGTGCGATGGGGGTTTGAAGAGGCGGTGAAAAATTTCAGAGCGTGCACTTTTCATTTGCACGGTTGCTGGTCAACATAGGCGCCCATCGACCCGGTCGAATTGTTTTCGTTTTCTTATTCAGGATGAATTGATGCGCCGTTTATTTCCGTACTCGTTGCTGGGCTGCACCGTGGCCGTGGTGCTGGCGGGTTGCAGCTCTACACCGAACAACCCGTCATTCAATTTCGATACCGCCAAGACGCCGTCTGACTACGCCAAGTGCATTTACCCCAAATGGCAGCAGATCAAGCCCGGCACGACCATGACCGAGAGCAAGGGCCACTACAAATTGCTGATCTCCGGGAAGATCGCCTCCGATGAAATTCTCGAGGTCTACAAAGGCAACCCAAACACTCGGGTCTTCCTGTACCAGCGCGCTCCACTTTCGTCAGCCTTTGGCCGCAATGCACTGGAAACCGCGGTCCGCGACTGCCTGTAACCCTGGCGTGGATCGTGGTGCGCCGATTCGTCGCACAGCACTGCTCCTAGCGCCCGGAATCGCGGGCTTGGCTTGAGACATGCGCCACGGCCCCGCCATCCGGCCACGCAATCGGGCTGAACTTTTGCTTTTACGGCTTCCTCTGAAAGTGACACCGCCCGCTGATAGCGGGCGCAGCTCAACACTTTTTATTTCAGAGGAAAGCGAAACATGAGCAATCAACTGAACGGCAAGAAGGTTTTGATCATCACGTCCAACACCGGCATCGAGCGCGACGAGCTGCTCAAGCCGCTGGAAGCGTTGAAGGGTCACGGTGCTGCGGTCACCCATGCCTCCATCGAAGGCGGCACTGCGCAACTGTTCCTCAACGACACCGATAAAGACGCCGTTGTCACCTCCGATACCAAGCTGGTCGGTCTGTCTGCCGCTGATTTCGATGCACTGGTCATTCCCGGCGGCACCGTCAACGCCGACACCCTGCGTCAGGACAGCGATGCCCAGAAGCTGGTCAAAGCGTTCGCCGACGCCGGCAAGACTGTCGCGTCGATCTGCCATGGCCCGTGGCTGCTGATCGATGCGGGCGTAATCAAAGGCAAAACCCTGACCTCCTTCCCAAGCGTGCGCACTGACTTGGTCAATGCTGGCGCGGCCAACTGGGTCGACGTCGAAGTCAAGGTATGCCCGGCCAATGGCTGGACCCTGATCACCTCCCGCACGCCAGACGATCTGCCGGCCTTCAACGAGGCCATCGCCAAGGCGCTGATGGCGGGCTGAAGCTTCATCAGTACGCCGTAACGTGAGAACACATCGACGCCGCTGATCAGCGGCGTCGCTGCGTTTGGGGGATGGGATAACGCCCGACACGCGAGACGGTGGTCTTCGCAAACGAAAATACTTGAAACCAAATTTCCATCGGTTCGGTCGACATCGAAGGACGCCGCGATCAGCGCAGGTGTCGAGACGAGACACTTCGATGATTGGAATCATTGTCCCCGCGCACAACGAAGAAGATTTCCTGGACGATTGCATCAAGTCCCTGATCGCCGCCTCTGTCCACGAAGACCTTCACGGCGAGCCCGTGGAAATTCTGATCATGCTCGATGACTGCTCCGATGCTTCGGCCCGAGTGGCGGCCGCCCATGGCGTTACCACCCACGTTTGCGCCTACCGCAACGTCGGCATGACCCGCGCGGAAGGTGCTCGACTCATGCTCGAACGCGGCGCCCGCTGGCTGGCATTTACCGATGCCGACAGCGTCGTGCCCTACGCCTGGCTGGCGCACCAGGTCAGCCTGAAGGTGGACGCGGTGTGCGGCATTGTCGAAGTCGATGACTGGTCCGGGCATCCCGAGCAGGTGCGTCAACGCTACGACTCGCTGTACCGCCCGGTCGATGACCATCGGCACATCCACGGCGCGAACCTGGGTGTCAGCGCCGATGCTTATCGGCAGGCCGGCGGTTTCAAGGCGCTGGCTGCCCATGAAGACGTGCATCTGGTCGCCGATCTGCAACGCATCGGTGCATCCATCGCGTGGATTTCCGCGAACAGCGTGACCACCAGCGCACGAAAAGACTACCGGTGCAAAGAAGGCTTTGGGGATTATCTAAACTCACTGTCAGCGACGTCGCTGTCCAGCTGAGGTGCTGCGTCTGGATGCGCCACGGCAGGCACGCCGGCAGGTGGTAGCCATGCGCTGAAACCGGCGGCAGGTCCGGAATTCCGTGCCTTACGACTCCTCTCATTCTTAAGTATCCAACGCCAGGATCCTCCATGCCGCCCATCGATCATTCTGCCCGCCCCGGCGACGACACACTCGGCGGCGGCATGCCCAGCGCCAGTGTCGCCATGCCCAAGAGCGGCAACTGGTTCAAGCGGCTGCTCGCGTTTACCGGCCCCGGCTATATGGTCGCCGTGGGCTACATGGACCCGGGCAACTGGGCCACCGACATCGCCGGCGGTTCGAAATTTGGCTACCTGCTGCTGTCGGTGATTCTGCTGTCGAACCTGATGGCCATCGTGCTGCAAGCGCTGTCGGCCCGCCTGGGCATCGTCACCGGATGGGACCTGGCGCGGGCCTGCCGCGAACGCTGCAGCCGCCCGGTGTGCATCGCCCTGTGGATTGCCTGCGAGATCGCGATCATCGCGTGCGATCTGGCCGAGGTGATCGGCACCGCCATTGCGCTGAATCTGTTGTTCGGCATTCCGCTGATATGGGGCGCGGTGATCTCGGCCGTCGACGTGTTTCTGATCTTTCTGCTCATGGGCCGCGGCTTCCGGGCGCTTGAGGCGTTTGTCATCGCGCTGCTGCTGGTCATTTTTGCCTGCTTCGCGATCCAGATGGTGTTGGCCCGTCCTGATCTGGCGGAGCTGTTTGCCGGTTTCATTCCCAAGGCCGAGGTGGTGACCAATCCCGAGGCGCTGTACCTGGCGATCGGCATCATTGGCGCCACGGTGATGCCCCACAACCTCTACCTGCACTCGTCCATCGTGCAGACCCGCGCCTATCCGCGCACGGATGAAGGCCGACGCCTCGGCCTGCGCTGGGCGGTGACCGACAGCACCATCGCGTTGACCCTGGCCCTGTTCGTCAATGCGGCGATTCTGATTACCGCAGCGACGGTGTTTCACAAGGCCGGCAAGACCGACGTGGTGGAAATCGAGCAGGCCTATCATTTGCTTTCGCCGATGCTGGGCGTGGGCATGGCGTCGATGCTGTTCGGCGTGGCGCTGCTGGCCTCGGGGATCAACTCCACGGTCACGGCGACCCTGGCCGGCCAGATCGTCATGGAGGGTTTTCTGCGCCTGCGTTTGCCGGGCTGGATCCGCCGCCTGCTGACGCGGGGGCTGGCGATCATTCCGGTGATTGTGGTGACGAGTATTTATGGGGCTCAGGGCACTGCGAAGTTGCTGGTGCTGAGTCAGGTCATCCTGTCGATGCAACTGCCCTTCGCCATCGTGCCGCTGGTGCGCTTTGTGTCGGACCGCAAATTGATGGGCGACTTCGTGACCGGCCCGGTTCTGACGACCCTCGCCTGGGGCATCGCACTGTTGATCATCGTGCTGAACGTGGTGTTGCTGCTGGGGGCGTTTGGGGATTGAAGCTTGTCCCACAGGAGACCGCGTTGAAAGTGTGGGACCGGCTTTAGCCGGGAAGACGTCGGTTTGAACACCATCAATTCTTCGGTGTGGCGCCTGACGCTTTCCCGGCTGAAGCCGGTCCCACACTGGATACGCGGTGCCTTTGTGGGACCGGCTTTAGCCGGGAAGACGTCGGTTCGGACACCATCAATTCTGCGGTATGGCGCCTGACGCTTTCCCGGCCGAAGCCGGTCCCACACTGCATACGCGGTGCCTTTGTGGGACCGGCTTTAGCCGGGAAGACGTCGGTTCGGACACCATCAATTCTGCGGCGTGGCGCCTGACGCTTTCCCGGCCGAAGCCGGTCCCACACTGGATACGCGATACTGCTTAATGGGTCATCCCGTGGTCATGGCTCATGTCCATCGCGGCGCGGGCCGGGGCGCTGACCTTCACGACTTCGGTCTCGCCCTTGGCGTTCTTCACGGTCAGGGTCAGTGGCACCTGGTCGCCCTCTTTGATCTGGCCGTTCAGGCCCATGAGCATGACGTGGTAGCCATCCGGGTCCAGCGCCACGGTCTTGCCCGCGGGCAGCGGCACGGCGTCGACCGGGCCCATGCGCATGACGTCGTTGGTCATGCTCATTTCGTGGATCTGCACATCTTTGGCCACCGGCGAGCTCACGCTGAGCAGCATACTGTCGGTGTCAGCGGTAATACGCATAAAGGCGCCCGATGAAGGCTGCCCGGCCACCGTCGCCCGCACCCACGGGTCCTCGACACGCGTCTGGGCAATCGCACTGACACTAACCCCGGCCAACAGGGCAACGACCAAGGTGCGCGAAACGAACGCGCGCGACGCAGCAGAAAACAGAGCATTCATCAGCAGACTTCCATGACAGTGAGCAGGTCTTCCGCGCATTGCTTGGCGGAAAGCGAAGGCGACAGCCCCAGGCGCAGGTTGCCCCGGGAGTCGAAAACGAAGCTGGTCGCGGTGTGGGACATGGTGTAGGTGTTGCCCGCCGGGACCTTTTCGTAGAACACGCCGAATTCTTTGGCGACGTGAGCGGTTTCTTCCAGCGTGCCGCGCAGGGCGACAAACGTGGGGTCGAACTGTTTGACGTAGGCGTCAAGGACCTGCGGCGTGTCGCGCTCGGGGTCGACGGTGATGAAGATCACCTGCAGCGTTTTGCCGTCCTCGCCCATCATCTTCCTGATCTGCGCAGCGCGGGCCAGCGCAGTCGGACACACCGCCGGGCATTGGGTGAAACCGAAAAACACCATCGGCATCAACCCGCGATAGCTCGACAGGGTTTTGACCTCACCGTCGGTGTCGGTCAGCTTGAAGGTGCGGCCCATGATCTTGTTGCTCAGATCTTTGCCGTACTTGAAATCCAGCGCAGTGGTCGAACCGTCACAGCCGGCCAGCAGGCCCAGCCCCAACAGGCCCATGCCGGTGACCACCTGACGGCGGGTCAGAAACTCATTCATCTGGCGAACTCTCGAAAGCAGCGGCTGGCGCCAACGCCAACCCTTTTTTCGTCCACCTCGCGGCACCGCAGGCGTCATTGGCAGCCGCACTGCTAGCCGCGAGGGACGAATCGAAAAAAACAGGTGCCCGACAGTGTCGCGCAAAAGCGGCTTGAAAAGGTTACGAGCGAATTTTACAGAAGCCATCCGATGACGCTGCACACCTTGACGCCCATGGGTTGAGAATCCCCCGCTGCGACAAAACCGCGCACCCAACTCCAAAGCGCGGATCGACTCGTCGGCGCTGAGTCCCTGCCGGATGCAACCGGCACGGCTGGCGGAAGAAATGTTTGAACCCCTCCCCGCTGGCGCTGCCGAATTTCATCAGCAGGCCGCGCAAGCGGGCCAGGCAAAATGCCCGCGCACCTCGCGTCGGCGTCAACGGGACGGAGACGGTCAGCCATGCGGGACGATGCACAAGGACTTGAATCACTGCTGGCGGATTTCGCCCACCGTGACAATCCCCGCGTGCCGGACGCTCCCTTGCGTCACGCCATGCAGCGCTGCCTCCACAGCGGACTCGATCAACTGCCGTTGCCCGGCAGCGGTCGCACACTCGAGCGCTGGCGCCAGTTGTCAACGGTGGCCGGCATTGATCTGGCGCTGCTCAAACTCTACGAAGGCCATACCGACGCCCTCGCCATTTTGTATGAACTAAGGCCGCAGGAGCTCGGTGCCTCGCCCTTCGAAACGCCCGGCATCTGGGGCGTATGGGCCGCTGAGCCGCCCGATGCCAGGGTCGGCGTCAGTCAACGCCACGGCGACAAGGTTCGCCTGAACGGCCGCAAGGCCTGGTGCTCCGGCGCACAGCAACTTGATTACGCCCTGCTCACCGCCTGGGCCAGCGATGACGCGCCGCAACTGGTCGCCGTGGACCTGAAGCAGCCGGGCGTACGTTTCAGCAGCGAGACCTGGCAGGCCGTAGGCATGGCGGGGACCGCCAGCGGTGACGTGCACTTCGATGGCGCTGTCGGCATTTGCGTGGGCAACAGCGGGGACTATTTAACCCGGCCTGGATTCTGGCAAGGCGGCGCCGGCATCGCCGCCGCCTGGTACGGCGCGGCAGCGGCGCTGGCAAAAAGCTTGCGCACGCACCGACATCACGGACGGCCGGAACCCCACGCCGACGCTCATCTGGGCAGCGCGGATGCCGCGCTGTGCGGCGCGGCGGCTGCCTTGCGCGAGTGCGCCTCATGGATCGACGCGCATCCCCGGGACGACGCGAGCCTGCCGGTCCAGCGCTTACGTGCACAGGTCGAAATGGCGGTTGAGCAGGTGTGCCGGCATGTCGGCCGGGCGCTGGGCGCGACGCCTTTCTGCCGTGATCCGCACTTTGCGCGGCTGGCCGCCGACCTGCAGGTGTTTATCCGACAAAGCCATGCTGAACGCGACCTGGCGCATCTGGGCCAGCGAATCGCTACGGGCGAAACCGAGGATTGGTCACTATGAACGAATCACAGCCATTCGGCGTAACCGGAACCCCGTTAAGCGCCTGGCAGAACAGTGTGGCGTTGCGCGGCGTGCGCCCGATCACCCTTGAAGAACTCGTCCCTCCCGGCGCGCGTCTGATCGTCCTTGCCCCCCACCCCGACGATGAAGTGCTGACCTGCGGCGGCCTGCTCGCGGCGATGGCCCAGCGGCAGAATGATGTGCAGCTGGTTGCGGTCACCGACGGCGAAGGCAGTCATCCGCAATCACCGCTGTGGCCACTACAGCGCCTGCGCACGGAGCGGCGCCGGGAAAGCCAGCAAGCCGTCGCGCACCTGGGCCTGGACGTGTCGAGGTTGTCCTGGCAACGGCTAGGCATGGGCGATGGCCAGGTCGCCGAGCATGCCGAGTCATTGATTGCGCTGCTCAGCGAAGACCTGCGCCCCTCGGATGTGTTGTTGACCACCTGGCGCCACGACGGCCACTGCGACCACGAAGCCGTCGGCCACTGCGCTGCCCAGGCCGTGGCCAACAGCGGCGCGACCCTGGTGGAAATTCCGGTGTGGGCCTGGCATTGGGCGGAACCGAACGACCCGCGACTCCCCTGGGAACAGGCCCGCAAATTCTGGCTCAGCGAGGAGCAACTGCGGCGCAAGCGCGAGGCCATCGGTGCCCACTTGAGTCAGCTGGAAAACGACCCGAGCACCGGCGCTCCTGCGGTGCTGACCCCCCAGACGCTGGAGCGTCTGCTGCAACCCTTCGAACTGGTGTTTCTGTGAGCATTACCGGTGAGTATTTCGACGAGCTGTTCGCCAGCAGCGACGACCCATGGGCCTTTCGCACGCGCTGGTACGAACACCGCAAGCGCGACCTGACCCTCGCCGCTCTGCCGCGTCAGCGCTATGAGCGCATCTTCGAGCCGGGCTGCGCCAATGGCGAGCTGAGCCTGCGCCTGGCCGAACGTTGCGACGCGCTGCTGTGCATGGACCTTAGCCCCCGGGCCGTCACCCTGGCCCGCGACCGCTTGAGCGGACATCCACATGTTCAGGTGCTCGAAGGCTGTCTGCCCCAGGACTGGCCGGCGGGGGAATTCGATCTGGTGGTCATCAGCGAATGGGCTTATTACCTGACCCCGGATGCCTTTGGCGAGATCATCGAGCGCATTCGCGAAAGCCTGACGCCGGATGGCGCAGTACTGGCTTGCCACTGGCTGCACCCTATCGAAGGCTGCCCGATGGAAGGCCACGAAGTGCATCAGATCCTGGCGCGGCACCTGGCCATGGAACGCACGCTGCATCACGCCGAACGGGATTTCCTCCTGGAAATGTGGAGCAAGGACTCGTGCGGGATTGACCTCAACGAGGCTGTTCGCTGATCTTTCGTATCAGACCAGTCGCGGACCGATAAAGGCCTGCGCGCCCGACTCGCCCAGCAGTCCGTTCACGAAGAGGCGCGCCTGCCGGGTCAACTGATCGATGTGGCGATCGCGCTGTTTCTCCGCATCGGTCATCGCGCGCTTGCCGTGCTGCTTCAACAAATAGCTATGAATCTGCCGCACTTCCAGCGAGTTGTAGATCGGTGCGATGTCCAGCACGGCCAACAAGCCATCGGTCTGCTGCTCGCGGGTGTTCATCAGCACCTGCGGCCCGCGCGCGCCCAGTACCCGAAAACCCAGCGCCTCGAACACCGCAACCCTGGAGACGAAGCACGCCAGTTCGGCATGGGGATAGCGTTCGGTCATTTTCACCAGCATGGCCCGCGCCACACCCTCACGACGACGCGCCGCTTGCACCGCCATGTACGCCACGGCGCACGCCTGCGGGTCGTGCTGAACCGGCAGGTAGAGCAAAAAGCCGATGACAACCGACGGATCCTCGGCGTCCAGCGCCACGATCAATTCCACCGCAATCCCACGCGAGCCGTCCATCGCCTGCACGTACTGATGCACTTCATGGCCGACGCCGTATTGGTACAGCGGGTACAACGGATTGCTAGGGGCGATGGCGACCATGCTGAGCTCGGTGACGTAGTCGATCACCATTTGCATGATCTGGCTCTTGATCGATTCCGGTGGCGTGGCGTCGAGGCGCATGACGGTAAACGTGGGGCTGGGCATTGTGATCCTGAATACGGGGTCGGGCAGTGGGTTCGAGCCGTGCATGATACCTGCGCACTGACTCAATTATCGAACCCCGCCGCTACTGCGCAGCCCAGTGGGAAAGTTTGCGCTGGACATCATCGGCGCCTCCCTGGCACTCGCTGGCGGAGAGACCTGGCGCGCCGCGTTCCAGCGTGGTAACGGGCCTGCCTGGAGGCGAGTAGATAGTGATCTGCTGCGCACCCGCCGGCTGAAATTCAATGCGGGTGCCGTCTTCCAGATACAACGCCTCGTCGGCATATTTTCCGTCCATCGCCCGGTAATAAGGCGGAGCGCTCAGGCACGTGCGCAGGTCGCCGTCCTCGAAGATTTCCACGAAAAAAGTGCCGCCGGCATGGGGACCGACCCAAAGGCCGGTGAGTTTGTCTGGCGGTGAAGATGCGCTGACTGAGGTGTAATCGACCAGTGAGGCACCGGTCGTGGCCTTGGTCGTGCACCCGGATACACACACTAAAACCGTCGCTGTGATCAGCAACGTCGTGGCTCGCGTCCTGCTTAACCGTTTGTCCATAGAGAACTTACACTTCCCGCGCTTGATTAGAGGGCAGGCCAGATGGAATCCATGGAATCCCTCTCGTACGCCTGCTGTAAGTTGAGTGGGCTGTTTACGACTCTAGTCTGCACCCATCCCCCCCGCAACTTTGAGCGATGGGATGCATGGCAGCGGGCATTACCTCCCCGCTCTTAACCGCCCTTTGACCGGCCTTTTAAGCCCTCTCTTCGAGCACCGAACTCGCGCAACGCATCAGCATTTGCCATCTGAATGCCTTTGCCCCGGGATCAGATCGTAAACACGGCCTATGCTTTGAAGAGCGGGTGGTCAGTGATGCCGAAAAATTTCATCTAAACCGCATGTCCGGGAGTTGAACCCCATATACGGCGCACAGTCCATGCACTACATCCCAAGGGGGAACATCGATGAATGACTTATCAAAAGCTTCAGGGCTGAGGCGTTTTACTTCCATCATTGCAGGCATCTTTGCCCTGTTTCTGGTGGTAGGCGGTATCTGGCTGCTTACATTGGGCGGCTCTTTTTATTATCTGTTCATGGGCGCTGCGCTGCTGGTGTTCGCCGTTCTTTTGTGGCGACGTTC
Organism: Pseudomonas graminis; assembly: GCF_900111735.1. GTDB lineage: Bacteria > Pseudomonadota > Gammaproteobacteria > Pseudomonadales > Pseudomonadaceae > Aquipseudomonas > Aquipseudomonas graminis. Next base: position 190,771 of record NZ_FOHW01000004.1, read on the forward strand.
CGCGGCATCGCTCTGGCTTTACGGCGCGCTGATGCTGATCACCGTGGTCTGGGGCCTTTGGGAAGCAGGCACGGACTTCTGGGCCCTGGTGCCGCGTTTCGACATCCTTGGGGTGTTGGGTCTGTGGTTGCTGATACCGGGCGTCACCCGTGACATTCCGGAGCGTCTGAAGCCGGGCAAAACCTTTTTATCCGCAACATTGGCGCTGGCGATCGTGGTGATGGTGTATGCCATCTTCAACGACCCGCAGGAAATCAACGGCAGCATGGCGACGGCGCAACCCGCGCAGCACCAGCCTGTCGAAGGCATCGCCAACGGCGACTGGCCTGCTTATGGCCGCACCCAGTCGGGCACGCGCTATTCGCCGCTGACCCAGATCAACGAAGGCAATGTCAAAGACCTGCAGGTGGCCTGGACCTTCAACAGCGGTGAATCGAAAACCGCCAATGACTCCGGTGAAACCACCAACGAACTGACGCCGATCAAGGTTGGCGACAACATGTACATCTGCACCACCCACCAGATCCTGGTGGCGCTGGACCCGGCCACCGGCAAAGAGAAGTGGAGATTCGATCCCAAGCTCAAATCCGATCCGTCCTTCCAGCACTTGACCTGCCGTGGCGTTGCTTACTTCGATCAGGCGGACACTACGCAGTTTGCGAAAAGCCTGGAAGGCACCCAGCCGGTCGCCACCAGTTGCCCGCGCAAGGTGTTCCTGCCGGTCAACGACGGCCGTCTGTTCGCCATCAACGCTGACACCGGCGCACCGTGCGCCGACTTCGCCAAAAACGGCGAGCTGGACCTTCTGCACCTGCAGCCCTACCCGTATCCGGGCGGCCTCGAACCCACCTCCCCGCCTGTCGTGACCGGCACCACCGTGATCATCGGCGGTTCGGTAACCGACAACCTGTCGGTGCATGAGCCATCCGGTGCGATCCGTGGCTACGACGTCAACACCGGCGCGCTGAAGTGGATCTTCGACACTGGCGCGGAAGACCCGAACGCGATTCCGGGCGACGGCAAGACTCTGGTCAATAACTCGCCGAACGCTTGGGCGCCGCTGGCGTATGACGCCAAGACCGATGTGGTCTACGTGCCAACCGGCAACCCGACGCCCGACATCTGGGGCGGCAACCGCACCCCGGTCATGGAGCGTTACGCCAGCTCGATCGTCGCCATGAACGGTTCCACCGGCAAACTGGTGTGGAGCTTCCAGACCACCCACCACGACTTGTGGGACATGGACGTACCCGCTCAGCCTACCCTGGCTGACGTCAAAACCGGCAGCGGCGAGGCGGTCCCTGCGGTGTACGTGCCGACCAAGGCCGGCAACCTGTTCGTGCTCGACCGTCGCGACGGCAAGCCAATCGTGCCGGTCCATGAAATGCCGGTGCCTGCAGGTGAAGCGGCGCCAGGGGATCGGGTCAGCCCGACCCAACCGCGCTCGGACTTGAATCTGACGTCGATCCAGACGCTGTCCGACAAGGAAATGTGGGGCGCGACCATGTTCGACCAACTGGTCTGCCGTGTGATCTTCAAGCAGCTGTCCTACAACGGCCAGTACACGCCGCCGTCCGAGCAAGGGACGCTGGTGTTCCCGGGCAACCTGGGCGTCTTTGAATGGGGTGGCATCTCGGTGAACGCCGACCGTCAGGTCGCGCTGATGAACCCGATGGCCCTGCCGTTCGTGTCCAAGCTGATCCCCCGTGGCCCGAACAACCCGCTGTGGCCTAAAGAAGGTGCCACCGGGACCGGTACCGAAATGGGCATTCAGCCACAGTACGGCGTGCCTTACGGTGTGGAAATCAACGCCTTCCTGTCGCCACTGGGCCTGCCGTGCAAAGAGCCGGCGTGGGGTTATGTTGCCGGCGTCGACATGAAGACCCATGACGTGGTCTGGCGCAAACGCATCGGCACCATCCGCGACAGCCTGAAAGGCATCCAGCTGCCGCCGCTGAAAATCGGTGTGCCGATGCTCGGTGGTCCGATCTCCACGGCCGGCAACCTGATGTTCATCGCCGGCACCCAGGACAACTACCTGCGCGCCTACAACGTCACCAATGGCGATCTGCTCTGGGAAGCGCGCTTGCCAGCAGGCGGTCAAGCCACACCGATGACCTATGAAAGCAATGGCAAGCAGTACCTTGTGATCATGGCCGGCGGGCATGGCTCGTTTGGTACCAAGATGGGCGACTCGTTGATCGCCTACGCTCTGCCGTCGAAGTAATCAGCGGCTGAGGGACAACAAAAAGCCCGAGTGATCGGGCTTTTTGTTGTCTGCAATTCAAGCATCGCGCTGGTCGATGCGATGTAAACGGACGCTTGCGTCAAAGCCGGAAGCGATCCACCGATTGGGAGAGCTGGCCTGCGAGCACTGCCAGCTGATCGGTGGTACTGGCCGTCTGGCCAATCACTTGGCTATTACCGGCCGACATGCTGGCGATCATCTCCACTTGATGGGCAATCTCGTTGCTGGCCAGACTTTGTTCGCCAATAGTCCGGGTAATGTCATTGACCAACTGAGTGGTGCCCAGCGTTGCCTCAAGGATTTCGCCTATGGCCTGCTCCACTTCAGCAGTCACAGCCATACCCTTATCGACCTGAGCAACACCCGCTTCCATGCTCATCACGGCGTCACGAGTGCTTTGCTGGATACGTGCCACCATGGTGGCAATTTCCTGGGTAGAGGCGCTGGTGCGTCCCGCCAGACTGCGCACTTCATCGGCAACCACCGCAAAACCTCGCCCCTGCTCACCGGCTCGGGCCGCTTCAATGGCGGCGTTCAGCGCCAACAGATTGGTCTGGTCGGCAATGCCCTTGATCACCTGGATAATGTTGAAGATGCCTTCGGACTCTTTATCCAGCAGACGAATCACTTGCGCCGACTGCTGAGACGATCGGGCGATGCCATCCATGTCGCTGACCACCTGATGAATGACGCGGCCGCCATTCTTGGCCAGGGTTTCAGCCTGATTGGCCATGGCCAGCGCCTGCTCCGCATGCCGCGTAATCTCCTCGATGCTCGCGGTCATTTCGCTGGTGGCCGCTGACATCGTGCCGGCTGCGGCACTCTGCTGCAGACTGCTGCCGGCGACCTCATGACAGCTACCCGCCAACTGCTGGCTGATCGTGCTCACGCCCTGAGCATTGTTACGCACCGCCTCAATCATGCCGCGCAAGTCTCGCTGCATGGCGGCCAGGCTACGAATCAGCACGCTGGCTTCATCACGATTAACGGGTTCAGCGATAGGTTCGCTCAAGTTGCCATGGGCAATGCTGTCGGCGATCCGTCGCGCATTCTGCAAGGGTGTCATGATGCTTCGCATCACCCAGAAGCCCTGCGCTGTCAGTAGCAGCATACTGATCACCAGCACCACCCCCAGGGCGAAGTTGGCATTGCGGGTCGCGGTACGTGTGCTTTCGCCACTGGCCTTGGAATTGCTCTCGATCAGCTCGCTCAAACTGGACATTTCACCTTCCAGCCGGGTGAAGGCGCTGCTGAACTGTGCCAGCTCCTGCTGTGCCCGTTCAGGACTGTTGAGTGCCAGATCGACAATTCGCTCGCCTGCGACAATATAGGCGTCCAGACCGGGCTTGATTTTCTCCAACGCTGACGTGAGGCTTTGGCTGAGGGGCAGTGCGAGGTTATCGGCGAGGACCTTGCGAAAATGTGCAGCATGCTCGGCCAGACCCGCCACGACCTGATCTCGGTCGGTATCACTTTTACCTATGCCGACCAGCATCGCCAACAGCACGTCAGCACGCAGCGCATCGTGCATCATGTCGGCTTCCAGATGATTGCTCAGGGCAATCATGCTGACCTCACTGTCGATCATCGCGGCTTCCGTTCGCGCATTGCTCAAATAACTGACCAGACTGATTATCAGGACCGCGAGCACGCTGGTGCCAGTCAATAGCAAAAGACGTAGTTTTATCGACATCATCAGGCCTCAGGTCATCGATGGAAAAATTGCCGCCATGCAAATCTTATCGGCGCTTACCAACGGTTATTTAAGACCAATTATTGATTGACCCACTGACATGACGGCTTATTTCTCCACCGATAAATAGAGAGGGGCGAGAAAGGCAAGATAGTTGTGTCGCGAGGGGCGTGGACGGCGCGGCGCGGAGGGACGCGGGCCTTACTGACAGTCAACCGCGGGTGCCCACTTAATGTTAAGTGAACACCACGGCCGGGATTGCTGGATTGGGAATGATGGGGTCAGCCGGTGATATTCGAACCGACCTCCCGGGTCTTTATTCGGTATGGATCACACCCGTCATCGCCGTGAAACGGCTCTGCGGGTTCTTGAGCTTGTCGAGCACTTCATCGGGCGTGGACTCGCGGAACACCACCATGTGCCCCACCTCCTCGCCACCCTCGGTGACGCGCTCGATGTCGTTGATCATCCAGGTTTTCAGCTCTTCCACGCTGATGCCCAGTTGCTCGGCGACCTGACCGTGGAAGCGCTCTGCGTCGTATTGATTGAATTCGTCGTTGTTCATGGCCTTGGCCTCCTTTAGCGGGTGTAAGTCTGAGGCCCCACCAGGCCGGCACAGTTCAGTCGGTTATGACCCACGGCGCCCAACGACAGGATCAACAAGTTCGTTAGCGCGAGCGTGGCCCGGCCATCCAGGGGCTGTATTCGAACGCAACCGCGCCTCTGGACACGCCGGTTTCATCCACGGAGAAACCCGGCATCTGCGCAAGGTCCAGGTGCTTGCATTGCTCGGTCAGTCGGCTTTGCAAGACGTTGTCGTATTTGAAGGCCTCCGGACGTTCGCGGTGGCGTTCTAGGTTAACGACGCATTCCTCAACCTTGCCCTGCCTGTTCGCCAGATACTCGAAAGTGACCACGCCAATGCTGTTCGGCGGCGCTTTCAGCAGGGTCCGCTCGGCGAAATAGCGGCTCTGTGTGTATTGCTGATAACGGGGCTGCATGGACAAGCGCAAGATGTCGTTCATCGGCAGGTAGATCAAAGGGGCGACGATTTCGACGTTGCCGTCTTTGTTTAACCGATCTGCGGGTACGACCGGGAACACCGCGCTCCAGCACACTTTTTTTGAAAGTTCGGCAAGCGGTGCATTGGCTGTCGCAAGGCCCATGGCCTGGGTTTCGCAGCTGAATACCTCATTGTTGCGATCGATCTTGATGCGCAGGCGGACTTCACCCGTCAGGTCTTCGCTGTTGGCCTCAAGCGCTCTGTTTCCGAGAATGGACTGAAAACGTGCAACGAAGGCGTTGAATTGCTGCCTTTTGACGTCTTCCGGGCTCAGGACCGCTGGGGCAGAGGCAGGAGACGCCACCTGCCGGGACTCACAGGCCATCAGAGCACAGGCCATACCGATGATTGCGGTCAAGCGGAGCCAGGGAGAAATTGGGCGAATCAGTGACAGGCGTGACAGAGGGACAGCAGGCGACATGATCATCCTTGAACGACAGGGAATAAAGCGCGCGAAGATACCGCCGCTGAAGGCAGTGCGTCTACGCCAAGTCTCGCCTCGGATGGTGTATGAACTGACCCCTTCCCGGCTAAAGCCGGTCCCACGAACAGCACTGCAGTCCCACTGTGCACCGCGCACTCCTAGTGGGACCGGCTTCAGCCGGGAAGGCGTCGTCCGTTACGCCGCTGATATGAGGGTGTTTAAACCGGCCTCTTCCCGGCTGAAGCCGGTCCCACTAAAAGCATCGCGTGCATCCATCGGGATTGGCTGAACCTGGCTCTGTGGGACCGGCTTTAGCCGGGAAGGCGTCATGCGTCACGCCACACCAACCCGAACCGTCACACCGCAAATCGGCAACTGACAAACCGGCCTCCGCCTCCGGCCACCAGCATGCGACAATCACGCACCGAACATCGTCGACCTCTTTACGGTCTGACGTTGAGACCTTTGCGCGGATGAGCCCGATGATCAATGCCCTCGTATTTTTCGCAACCGTGATCGGCATGGAGGGCTTTGCCGTGTTTGCGCACAAGTACATCATGCACGGTTGGGGCTGGGGCTGGCACAAGTCGCACCATGAGCCGAGAACCGGCTGGTTCGAGAAGAACGATCTGTACGCCGTGGTATTCGCCGGGCTCGCCATCGTGCTGATCGCGCTGGGCACTGCGGGAGCGCATCCGCTGGAGTGGATCGGCGCGGGCATGACCGCTTACGGCTTTCTGTATTTCGTTGCCCACGACGGCTTGGTGCACAAGCGCTGGCCGTTCAAATACGTGCCGCGCAATGGCTATCTCAAGCGCCTCTATCAGGCGCATCTGATGCACCACGCGGTGTCGGGCAAGGAGCGTTGCGTGTCGTTCGGCTTTCTCTACGCGCCGAGCGTCACTCGTTTACGCGCCCAGCTTCGACGCTTGCATGACGGCCCGTTGCACAAATCCGACCCGGACGTTGCCAAAGGTTCGCAGGCCGCGCCGGCCAGTGCCGACCTCGAGACGCGCTAGCCTTCCACGCCCCCAGCGCTACCAGACGAAGCTTGTCCAGCTTGCTGGTGGAAACCCGCGTATCCCACGCCCGAGCGCCGCGCTGCCTGACCTTCACACCGATTTCGCGGTAGACGCACCCCGCCGTCGCCACCGCCCAGGCCGAGCGCCACGGCAGCGCGGTCAGCCCGGCGTTGGCGCTCTCGTAATACGGCTCGGCCATGTCCACCAGCCGCTTCGCCAACACGGCTAACGCCGCACGGTATTCCGGGGCTGCAAGGCGATCGTGGGGAATACCCAACTCATCCAGCCAGTCCCCCGGCAGGTAGCAGCGTCCTACCGAGGCGTCTTCGACGATGTCCCGGGCAATGTTGGTCAGCTGGAAGGCCAGACCCAGATCACAGGCGCGGTCGAGCGTGGCCTCGTCACTCACGCCCATGATCTGCGCCATCATCAAACCGACCACCCCGGCCACGTGATAGCAGTACTCCAGGGTGTCGTCGATGCGCCGATACTCGCGCTGGCTGACGTCCATCGCGAAGCCGTCCAGATGCTGCAGGGCGTACCGCTGCTCGATGCCATGGCGCAGAACAACTTCCCGGAACGCCTCGAACGCCGGACTGTGGGTCGGCGTACCGGCATACACGGCGTGGGTCTGGGCGATCAGCCGTTGCAGGCGCTCGGTGACTTCCTGCTGACTGACCACCGTCGCCGAGTGCCCCGCTTCCTGACCGTCAATGACGTCGTCGCAATGCCGGCACCACGCGTAGAGCATCACCGCGCTGCGACGAGTGACCGGGTCAAACAGGCGTGACGCGGCCGCGAAACTTTTCGAGCCGACTTCGATGCTCTGGGTGGCGTGGTCGAGCAGCGCCTGATCGGCGACGCTCATGAGTGCAGGTCCTCCAGCATCAACCCCGCGGTGGCTTTGGCCGAACCGATGACACCCGGCACGCCAGCGCCCGGGTGCGTGCCCGCGCCGACCAGATACATATTGCTCAGGCTTGCGTCGCGGTTGTGGGGGCGGAACCACGCGCTCTGGCGCAGGATCGGCTCCAGGGAAAACGCCGAACCGAGGTGCGCGTTGAGCTCGCCCTTGAAATCCTGAGGCGTAAAGATGCGGCTGGTGACCAGGTCCTCACGCAGACCCGGCATGTAGTACTTCTCCAGGTACGCGAAGATGCGGTCGCGATAGCGCGGCCCTTCCACTTCCCAGTCGATATCGGCATTGCCCAGGTGCGGCACCGGCGACAGCACGTAATGGCTCGAACAGCCAGGAGGCGCCAGGCTGGGGTCAGTGATGCACGGCGCGTGCAGGTACAGCGAGAAATCTTCGGCCAGCGCCGCGCCCTTGAAAATTTCCTGAATCAGCGCCTTGTAGCGCGGGCCGAAGCACACCGTGTGGTGCTGCAACTGGGGCTGCGGACGCTTGAGCCCGAAGTGGATGACGAACAGCGAATTGCTGAAGCGCTTGCCCTTCAACCGTGCCCCTTCCTTGACCCCGCGCGGGTGGCCGCCGAGCAGTTCGGCGTAGGTGTGCATGACATCGGCATTGGAAGCCACGCAATCGGCGCTGATCTGCCGGCCATCCTTGAGTCGTACGCCGGTCACTCTCTGGCCACTGGTGTCAATGCTGGCGACATCGGCGTTCAGCTCGAAGCGCCCGCCTATGTCCTCGAACAGCTTGACCATGCCCTGCACCAGCGCACCGGTCCCGCCCTTGGGAAACCACACGCCCCACTGACGTTCCAGGGCATGAATCAGCGTGTAAATGGAGGACGTCGCAAACGGGTTCCCGCCGACCAGCAACGAGTGGAAGGAGAACGCCTGGCGCAGTTTGTCGTCTTCGATGAACTGCGACACCATCGAATACACGCTGCGCCATGCCTGCAATTTGGCCAGCTGCGGCCCGGCCTGGACCATGTCGCGGAAGGACAGGAACGGCACCGCACCGAGCTTCAGATAGCCTTCCTGAAAGACCGCTTTGGAGTACGCCAGAAAGCGCTGATAACCGGCGACGTCCTTGGGGTTCAGTGCGGCGATCTGGGCGTCCAGGGACTGCTGATCGTTGGCGTAATCGAACTTGGTGCCGTCTTCCCAGCACAGCCGGTAGAACGGCGACACCGGCAACAACTCGACGTAATCCTTGATGGATTTGCCGGCGGCGGTGAACAGCTCTTCGATGGCTGTCGGGTCGGTGATCACCGTCGGCCCCGCGTCGAAGGTAAAACCCTGATCTTCGTAGACGTAGGCGCGGCCGCCGGGCTTGTCGCGTTTTTCCAGCAGCGTCGTCTGCACGCCCGCCGCCTGGAGCCGGATGGCCAGGGCCAGGCCGCCGAAACCGGCGCCAATCACAATTGCGCTTTTTGCTTGAGTCATTTCAATTCTCGTTGTGCTTAGGCAGGTGATGCCTGGCCTGGTAGTGCCTGGGCAGGTAACGAACAGCGGCCTTGACCGCCTCGTTGATCGGTACGGGCGGTTTGCCGGTGAGCACGCGCAGCTTGTCGGCCAGGGTACTGCGCCCTGCATAGAAACGGCTGATCAGGCCTTCGGACAGGCCATAAAACCGCTGCATCACCTGCCAGCGATTGGAAGGGCGTCCGGCCAGAAACAGCATGCGGTTAAGCAGCCGGTAGAAGCGTTGGGATTGCCAGGCGTGCTGAGCGATGCCGCGGATGCCTGCGTCCAGTGATTCGGCGTCAAGCGTGGGCTGAGCGGCAATCCACTCCGCCAGCCGCACGGCATGGGGCAGCGAATAGCCGGTGGTGCAGTGAAACAGCCCGGCCCGCAATCCGGATCGCGGCTGCCCCGCTACCTCACGCCAGAATCCGGCGAAATCCCCGGCCAGGGTGATCGGCAACACGCCCTGCTCTTCGCGCAGGCACTCGGCAATTTCCCAGCCCTGTTCGGCGGCGTAGTCGGCAATGTGCTGACGAAGCTGGTCAGCGGAAAACGAATGCTGATCGACGTAATGGGTGTCCTCGATCAGCAAGGTGTCGGCTGAAAAAGGCAGCACGTAGACGAAGCGGTAGCCCTCACTTTGCGCGACGCGGGCGTCCATGATGATCGGCGCGGTCAGGCCATGGGGGGCCTGCAAGCGCAGCAACTGTCCCAGGAATGCCTGCTGCCCCAACACCATGTGCGCCGTTGCCTGCACACCGCGGCCATCAATCACCGCGTTGGCCTGAAGCCGCTCGCCGCTGTCCAGCACCACGGCGTTCGGCGTGAGTTCGGTGATGCGTCGGCCGGTCAGCAGCGCGTCGTCCAAGGCGGGCTCGATGACCTCGGCAAAGCGTTCCGACGTGATGCTGGCGTAGCCGCTGTTCAACCGTCGCGAGCGTTGCGGGAAGTGCACGTCATAGGTCGCCCAGCGCTGCACCACCAACGGCTGCAACCATTGATGCTGCTCGGCGGTGAGGTCGCCTTCGTGAAAGGACCAGGTGTGGTTGCCGCCCAGGTGCGTCTGCTCTTCGATGCACAGCACCCGCAGCCCCGGTCGCAGCTGTTTGAGACGCCAGGCGATCAGCCCGTTGGCCAGCCCGCCGCCGGCGAGAATCAGGTCATAGGTCATGGTACCAACCCCGCCAGCACGGGCTCACCGGTGCGCACCACGGCTTCGACAATGTCGGCGGCGCGGGACGTGCCGCCAGCGTTCGTCAGCTCGGCTGCCAAGCGATCAAAAGGTTCGGTGGACAACCCGCGCAGTTGCGCAAGTCGCTCGCGAATCTGCCCTGCTCCGGCGCCGCGCCGCAGTTGCAGGCCAATCCCGGCGTGGGTAACCCGCGAAGCAACGCCCGGCTGATCGAAGGCGATGGGCATGACCAGCATCGGCGTGCGCGCGACGATGGCGTCCATCACGGTGTTCAGCCCGCCGTGGCTCACCACCGCATCAGCGTGTTGCAGCGCCCACTGTTGCGGCGCGAAGTCGGTCACCCAGGTCGCACCGGCCTTTATCAACCGCTGCTCCTGCCGCGCATCGAGCCCGCCGCAGTGGGCGACCAGCAACTGCGCATTCATTTGTCGGCTGGCCGTAGCGATGCGCTTGAACATGTCAAAACGACTGCCCTGCAGCGTGCCGAGGCTGGCAAAGATGAACGGCCGACCGGCGTCTATCGGCCACTCACCCTGTTGTTCGTGTTGAGCCGCCCGCAGTGGCCCGACCGCGTGAAAATTCGCCGGTGGATGCTGACGGGGGAAATCGAAACCGGAGAGAGTCTGGCTGATCTGCGCATAGGGCGAGAGGCATTCATGCAGCCCGTCGCGGGGCTCGATGGCCAGGCGCCGTGAAGCTTCACGCAGCACCTTGCTCAAAGGCCCCATCAGCCAGTCGTACACTTTGCGGCTGCCTTCGAACATATGCTGACTGCGTTCATCGGTGGCGTAGGCAAAGGGCATCACCGGCAGCGGCAACTGCGGCTCGCGATTGACCGGCAAGGCGCAGGCCACCGAGACATACGGCAAGCCCAGCCCTTCGGCGACCATCCCGCCGGCCGCTTCCATCTGATCACACAGCAAGGCCTCGATCTGCCGCACCGCCAGGGCTGATGGCAGCTCGGCACTGAGCATGCGCGTGGTGTCGCACAGGTCGCGGATCACCCGGCGCAGGCGCAACGGATTGTTCGAACAGGCGGCACGCCGCAACGCTGCCTCAAGACTGCCCGGCGGATGACTGAGGGCACCGAGAGCATGAAAGCCGATGCGCGGATCGGTCAGCCAGCGCCGTGCATCGGCCTGCTGAAAAAAGGTCACCTGATGACCGCGGTCGATCAGCGTCCCGGCCAGCGCCTGAAACGCCTGAAAGTGGCTGTAGAACGCCGGCGCCACGACGGCAAAATGCGTCATGACAGCAACGACTGCAGGGTGTCGGGGGCCAGCAAGCGGGCCCTGCGCAACGCGCGAAGGTCCCTTGAACCGGTGCAGAAACAGGCGATGCGCAACTGGCGGATGACGATGTCGAAGTGTTCGATGACGGCAGCGGTGGACAGTGTCGCATTGCGCAGCACGCCCGCGGCCTGACCGACGACATCCGCGCCCAGCCGAATGGCCTTGGCCACGTCGATGCCATTGTGAATGCCACCGGAAGCAATCAACGGCGTGTCCGGCAGCGCCTGGCGAACCATGGCCAGGCTCACGGCGGTGGGGATGCCCCACTGCGCAAACGCCATGGCGACTTCGCGATCGGCCGGGTTCTCGGCGCGCTCGGCCTCGACGGCGGCCCAACTGGTGCCGCCGAGTCCGGCGATGTCCAGCACCTGCACCCCGGCCTGCACCAGCGCGAGCGCCACATCGGCAGACAGGCCAGCGCCCACTTCCTTGACCACCACCGGCACGCCGACATCAAGCACCACGCGGTGGATGGCGTCGAGAATGCCCTGCCAGCGCCGGTCGCCGCCGGCCTGCACCGCTTCCTGCAAGGGGTTCAAATGAATGATCAATGCATTGGCCTGGAGCATGTCGACCGCACGGCGGGCCATGTCCAGGCCGTCGGGCTCGATCAACTGCGCGGCGCCGATATTGCCCAGCAAGGCGATGTCCGGCGCCAGACGCCGCAGTTCGCGGGTCAGGCCCTGATCACCGCCGCGTTGCAAGGCCACCCGCTGCGACCCGACGCCCATGGCGATGCCCAGCTCCTGGGCGGCTTCGGCCAGATGACGATTGATCGCGGTAGCCCGGTCCGCCCCGCCGGTCATGGAACTGATGAGCAGCGGCGCGCGCAATGCAATGCCCAGCAGCGAGCTGCTCACATCAATGTCGTCCAGATTCAACTCCGGCAGCGCGCAGTGCTCGAAGCGGATGTCGTCCAGTCCGGAAAAGGAGGAGCGCACGCTGGCGCGCCTGTCCAGTACGATATCGAGGTGATCGTCTTTGCGACGACCCATATCGCTGTGAGTCATACTCGCTCCATGCAGCTGAATTATTGAACGGGCTCTACGGTCTTCTGTATACGCAATCTTGTACAAAACCGATTTTCCTGTACAACTTTGCCGTATCTTGAGGCATTAAGAAACAGCAGTCGTTCCGTGATGACCGGTCTCGCACGCCGAACCGTTCCGCGACGAACAGTTTTACCGCTAAAGCATAGGGAAAGACCGATGGCAGGTAACGTCGACACAACAATCAAATCGGGCTTTGCCGGACGACTGGGAGACGTCCGGGCGGCCATCGAAACGCGCCTCTCCGAGCTGCTGCCGGAATCCGGCAACGAGCGCGATCTGGTGGCGCTGGCCATGCGTGAATCGACGTTGGCGCCGGGCAAGCGCATGCGCCCGGTGCTGTTGGTGCTCGCCGCCGAAGGACTGGTTGAGGACGGCCGTGAAAACAGCCACACGATCAGGCGCCAGGCCGTGGACCTGGGCTGCGCCGTCGAGATGATTCATGCTGCATCGCTGGTGCTCGACGACATGCCGTGCATGGACAACGCCTCGCTGCGGCGCGGTCAGCCCACGGTTCACCTGAAGTTCGGTGAGGACGTGGCCATTCTGACCGCCATCGCCCTGCTCAGCCGCGCCTTCGGTGTCGTTGCCAGCATCAGCGATCTGGCCGCCACCACCCGTACCGAACTGGTCGAAGTGCTGGCCAATACCGTTGGCATGCAAGGCCTGGTGCGCGGGCAGTTTCAGGATTTGCGCGACGGCCAGCGCAGCCGTGATGCGGACGAGATCGCCCTGACCAACAACCTGAAAACCGGCGTGCTGTTCGGCGCGATTATGGACATGGTCTGGCTGATCAGCGGCGCGCGGGACGATCAGCGGCCGCGCTTGCAGAACTTCGCCATGGAGCTGGGTCAGGCGTTTCAGATGTACGACGATCTGCGCGACCGCTGCGCCGACAGCGACAAGGATCAAGGCAAGGACGACGGCAAATCCACGTTCGTTTCGCTCTACGGCGAGGACAAGGTCAAGCGGCAACTGGCGCTGCACTTGTCCAGCGCCGAGCAGGCGCTGCGCGAGGTCTACGGCGATGCGTCGACCATCGCCGGCTACTTGCGCCTGATCTTCGAGAAGGCCGCGCTCAACGGCTAGCCGACTGCGAACCCAGTTTGGCAATGGCCTGCTTGAGCTGCTCGCCATCCGAGAAACGTTCCTGACGGACGACCGTGCCGTTTTTCAGCGTCAGCCACTGCACGGTTTCGCGGTCGCCGTCATACGCCGAGGCGACCCGGGCGTCACGGTCAAGCAAGATGCGAAACTTGGCCGAACGCATGGCAGGCACTGCGACCATCTTTATCAGGGACGGCATCTTCTCGATGTCTGCCACGTACACAACGTGGCGCTGCTCCAGATAACCCTCAGGATTGTTTTCCAGTGCGGCGTTGACCATCTTCGCCGCCGCCATGCTGCGGGCGATCAACAACACCTGGGCCTGATCGTCCAGCGTGTAGGCCTTGTCGAACTGGTCGAGCAGCGTCCATTTGGCGATCGGCTGGGGGGCGTCCTGGGCGAATGCGTTGAGACTGAGAAACAGAGCGAGGGCCGCAAATTGCCGCATGGTTTAAATCCCTTCAGCAGGAAAGATTGAACAAAGACAAGCGTCGAGGACAAGGGCCGACAAACCGGCCCGAATCACCCTCTCTGGAACCAATAATGGCCCAACACATGACGCATGCGCCAATTTACCAGCAAGCGGTCCGCCCGGTTCGCCTGTTATGGGTTTTGCAGGTGATTTCCCGGCTGAAGCCGGTCCCACTAATCGACCGTGTACCCCAGTGGGACAGGCAAACCTCGACCGTGGGGCCGGCTTTAGCCGGGAAGGCGTCGGCAGTCACACTGCAGAATTGATGGCGTTCAGACTGGCCTCTTCCCGGCTGAAGCCGGTCCCACTAATCGACCGCGTACCCCAGTGAGACTGGCAAACCTCGACTGTGGG
>NZ_FOHW01000020.1 GCF_900111735.1 Pseudomonas graminis
TGACCTCCGATTGCTCCTACAAGTGCGTGGCGCAATCGAGAGATGCACCATTGGGGTTAAGGTGCGTCTTGAGGTATTGGCATCCGCCCCGGAATAAATTTTGCTAACCGGATGTACAGCGCGCATCCGGCGCTGTACATATCCCTCAGCAAAATCAATCGCGAACAAGGCCGTCAGCGTTCATGGCATCGACATCGTTGCGCAATACATTCCGCCGTCTCTGGGCGCTGGACAAGTTTTCCTACAGCGTGCGGGTTTTCATCGCGCTGACCGGCAGCATGGCGCTGTGCTGGTACCAGAACGAGATGTCCCAGTTGATCCCGCTGTTCCTCGGGATTATCGCCAGCGCCCTGTCGGAAACCGATGACAGCTGGCAAGGCCGCCTCAATGCGCTGGCCGTGACGCTGGTGTGTTTCAGCATCGCGGCGTTGTCCGTGGAGTTGCTTTTCCCCTACCCCGTGGTGTTCATCTGCGCGTTTGCCTTTGCGGCGTTCTGCCTGACGATGCTCGGCGCCCTGGGCGAGCGCTATGGCGCCATTGCCTACGCAACGCTGATTCTGTCGGTCTACACCATGATTGGGGTCGATCAGCGCGGCGGCGAAGTCACCGACTTCTGGCACGAACCCATGCTGCTGGTTGCGGGCGCGGCGTGGTATGGCCTGCTCTCGGTGCTCTGGCAGATGCTGTTTTCCAATCAGCCGGTGCAGCAGGCGCTCGCCCGACTGTTTCGCGAGCTGGGCCTGTACCTGAAGCTCAAATCCGAGCTGTTCGAGCCGATCCGCACCCTCGACATCGAAGCCAAGCGCCTTGAGCTTGCCAAGCAGAACGGCAAGGTCGTCGGCGCGCTCAACGTGACCAAGGAAATCATCCTTAACCGCGTCGGCAGTGGCCGCCCGGGTTCGAAGGTCAGTCGCTACCTGAAGCTGTACTTTCTGGCCCAGGACATCCACGAGCGCGCCAGTTCGTCGCACTATCCCTACAACTCCCTGGCCGAGGCGTTCTTCCACAGCGACGTGCTGTTCCGCTGCCAGCGCCTGTTGCGCCAGCAAGGTCGCGCCTGCCGTGACCTGTCGGCGTCGATCCAGCTGCGCCAGCCGTTCATCTATGACGACAGCTTCGCCCATGCGCTGAATGACCTGCGCGCCTCCCTTGAGCACCTGCGCATTCAAAGCAATCCGGCGTGGCGCGGGCTACTGCGTTCGCTGCGAGCGCTGGCCAATAACCTCGGCACCCTCGACCGGCTGCTCAGCGACGCGAGCAACCCTGACGCATTGGCCGACGCCACCGACAGCAGCCTGCTCGACCGCTCCCCGCACAACCTCAAGGACGTCTGGACGCGCCTGCGCCTGCAACTGACGCCGACCTCGCTGTTGTTCCGTCACGCCCTTCGCCTGCCGTTGGCGCTGGTCATCGGCTACATCATGGTTCACCTGATTCACCCGTCCCAGGGGTACTGGATCATCCTCACCACGGTGTTTGTCTGCCAGCCAAGCTACGGCGCGACGCGGCGCAAACTCGGGCAGCGCATCATCGGCACGGCCATTGGCCTGACGGCGGGCTGGATTCTGTTCGACCTGATCACCACACCCGTCCTGCAATCGATGTGCGCGGTGCTGGCCGGCGTGGTGTTCTTCGTCAACCGCACCACGCGCTATACGCTGTCTACCGCAGCGATTACGGTGATGATTCTGTTCTGCTTCAATCAGGTCGGCGACGGCTACGGTGTGTTCCTGCCGCGTCTGCTGGACACGCTGCTGGGCAGCCTGATCGCGGGCCTGGCGGTGTTCCTGTTCCTGCCGGACTGGCAAGGTCGTCGACTGAACAAGGTGCTGGCCAACACGCTGTCGTGCAACAGCATTTATCTGCGCCAGATCATGCAGCAATACGCGAACGGCAAGAGCGACGACCTGGCCTACCGACTGGCCCGACGCAACGCCCATAACGCTGACGCGGCGCTGTCCACCACACTGGCCAACATGCTGATGGAGCCGGGGCATTTCCGCAAAGAGGCCGACGTCGGTTTCCGCTTCCTGGTGCTGTCACACACCCTGCTCAGTTACCTGTCGGGACTGGGCGCGCACCGGGACGCACCGCTGCCGCCCGAAGTGCGTGAGCAACTGATCGAGGGCGCCGCAGCCAACCTTGCCGCGAGCATTGATGAAATCGCCCAGAGCCTGGCGATGCGTGAGCCGGTGGCGGTGCAAAGCGATACCGAGGAAGCGCTGGCGACGAGCCTGGAACAGATGCCGGAAGAAATCGATGAAGGCCAGCGGTTGGTGCAGACGCAACTGGCGCTGATCTGCCGGCAATTAGGGCCACTTCGCACCTTGGCAGCGCACCTGATCAAGGAACCGGTCAAAGAAGCCGACATCACAGACCGTGCAGCTTGATGAGCTTGTCGTAAGTGCCGTCGGCTTTCATGTCAGCAATGGCCTTGTCGAAATCCATAACGATCTGCTGGTGATCCGCCCGCTTGAGGCTCACCAGCATATGCAGGCTGTTTTCGCTGAGTGATTTGGGCAGGAATTCGACGTCGGCCCGCACGTCTGCAGGCTCGCGCTTGAGGGCAAACCGTGCCGCGTACTCGTCTTCCACCGTCAAGCCGACTCTGCCCGCAGCGAGCATCCTGACAGCGATCGAGAAACTCGCCACCGGCACCTTTTCGAGGTTGGCATCGGCGTCGAATTCCGGCGAATAGGCGTAACCGCGCACGACGGCAATGGAATAGCCGTGCAGCTGCGACAGGTTCTGAAACTCGATGGAGGCGTCTTTGCGTTTCAGAAAGCGCAGGCGGTTAATCAAGTAGGGTGCGGAGAAAACGCCAATACGCGTGCGGTCTTCGCTGTACCAGGCGTTGATGACGATGTCATACCGCCCTTCGCTCAGCCCGTGAATCGCCCGCGCCCACGGGACTTGTTCATACTCGGTGTCGTAACCGGCGCGACCCAGCGCCGTACGAATCAGGTCAGTCGAAAGCCCGTCGTGCAGCAATGACACGTCGGCATAAGGCGCCCATGCATCGCCGGCGAGACGCAATGTCTGCGCGACCGCGCCTTGGGCTATCAGCATCATTCCCAACAGCCCTGCGGCGCACTGCAAACGCGACATGCTCAGCTTCCTTGTGGCAACTGGCCTTCAGTGAAGACTCATTTTGAGCTTTGCACAACTCGTAACACTGTGATGTTTGTGCCGCAGTTCAACAAAATGAAACACCGTTCACTGAACCATCGTCTCGCCCGGCTTGCCGCGAATTTGGGCTTGCGCCGATATGCGTTTAGTATCCGGCATCAACTTCTTCTCGCAGGCCGGCGTCATGTCTATCAACTGGATTTGCAAACACCATACCGACCTTGGAAAAGAGCAGCTGTACGCCATTCTGCAACTCAGGGCGCAGGTGTTCGTGGTGGAGCAGAAATGCTGGTATCTGGACGTCGATGGCCAGGATTTGCTGGGCGATACCTGCCATCTGATGGCCTGGCAGGATGATCAGTTGGTCGCTTACCTGCGCCTGCTGGACCCGATTCAGCAGAACGGTGACGTGACCATCGGCCGCGTGGTGACTGCACCGTCAATGCGCAACAAGGGAATGGGCCATGAATTAATGGTTCAGGCGCTGAAACACGCGGAACTCCGATGGCCGGACCAGCCGATATTTCTCTCGGCCCAGGCGCATTTGCAGGGTTACTACAGTCGCTACGGTTTTAACCCGGTGGGCGAGGTGTACGTCGAGGACGGCATTCCTCACATCAGCATGCGTCGCGATCTGGACTGATCCTGCTTGGGAACTTCATTGGTCCTGGTAGGACCGGCTTCAGCCGGGAAGCTCTTGTATCAACGCCCCTGACACCACGTCACGGGTACCCCAGCACCGTCTTGATGGTCTGCAGATTGACCTCGATCCAGCGGCGGTCAATCGCGCCCCAGTCACGAATCCGGTAACCGCCGGCATGATTGCGGGCGCCATCGAGTTGTTCGAACTCGCAGACAATATCCAGATCAGCCAGCGCCGCGATGGTGTCCTGGGCTGTGCGGCGGGGCATGCCGGTGACGTCGGTCAGGGCCGGTACGCTGCTGGCGATGCCGCTGTCGATCAGATACGCCACATACAGGCGGCGGTAGAAACTGCTCTTGGTCTTGCTGACTTCCATCAAAACTTCCTTGAAAAGCGTTAGCGGCTGATCAGCGCACGGCCGTCTGCATGTCTCGCCAGGTCAGGTAGATGCGCAGGTCGAATTCCAACTGGTGATAACCCGGCTGCATGTGTTCGCACAGCTGATAGAACGCCTTGTTGTGGTCCGACTCTTTAAAATGCGCCAGTTCGTGGACCACGATCATCTTCAGAAACTGCGGCGCCGCCTCCTTGAACAACGCCGCCACGCGGATTTCCTTCTTGGACTTGAGTTTGCCGCCCTGCACCCGCGACACCGTGGTGTGCAGGCCCAGCGCGCGGTGGGTCAGGTCCAGACGGTTGTCGAACAGCACTTTGTCGATGTTCGGCGCGTTGCGCAGGTATTCCTGCTTGAGCGCCAGCGCGTAGGCGTACAGCGCTTTGTCGCTCTGGATTTCGTGCCGATCGGGATAGCGCTGCTGCAGGTACTCCGTCAGCCGATTCTGCGAGATCAATTGCCGAACCTGATCCTGCAGACCTTCGGGATAGGCTTGCAGGTACTTGAGCGGCATGGGCGTGGGGACAGTCATGGTCGAACCAGGTCGCGGGAAAAGCGCGAGTCTACCGCGTCAGTCCTGCCCGAGCAGCTGTGACGCTATCGGCATTTCAACAGGTTCGACAAAACGCTCTGCCTCCAGCGGCGGCATCGGATGAGCAATGAGAAAGCCCTGAATGATCTGGCAGCCGTTGTCGACCAGCCACTCATATTGCTCGTAGGTTTCGACTCCTTCGGCAATCACCTCGATATTGAGCATGCGACACAGGTCAATGATGCTCCGCGCGACGGCCAGATCCCGGGACGATCCCAGCATGCCGCCAATGAAGTGTCGATCAAGCTTCAGGGTGTCCAGATCGAGGTTACGCAAGTGGGCAAGGGAGCTGTCCCCCGCACCGAAATCATCCAGCGACACGCGCACGCCGATGTCATGCAGACTCTGCAGCTGCTTGCGGCTGTGCACCAGATTGTGGACCAGCGATGGCTCGGTGATCTCGACTTCCAGCTGCCGGGGTTTCAGGCCGTGTATCTGCATCGCGCGCTGCAGCTCGGCCGCCAGATTGGGCAGGCTGAATTGCGCCGGGCTCACGCTGACGCTCATGACCAGATCATCCGGGAACACGTCGCTCCAGCTTTGGCGTTGCGCCGCACCCTGTTCGAAAATCCAGCTGCCGAGCTTGTTGATCAGCCGCGTCTCTTCCAGCAGCGGAATGAACACGCCTGACGGCACGTCGCCCGCGTCCGGATGATGCCAGCGCAGCAGCGCCTCGAAGCCCCTCGTCTTGCCGGTGACGACGTTGACCTGCGGCTGGTAGACCATGGAAAAGTCTTTGCCATCGATTGCCGTGCGCACGCTCTCTTCGAGCATCAGACGCGAGCGCGCGCGTCCGTTCATGTACTGATCGAAAAAGCGGTATTGCTGACGCCCTGCCCGCTTGGCTTCGTACATCGCAATGTCCGCCGCACGCAGTAGGCCATCCAGATTGGTGCCGCAGTCCGGGTACACCGCGATGCCGATACTGGCTCCCAGGGTGGCTTCGACCCCGTCCACCAGCCGCCGGGCGGACACACGCTCGATTAGCTTTTCGGCGACTTTGGCAGCATGTTCGGGGAAGTCCAGCCCGTCGATAACCACGACAAACTCGTCGCCACCCATACGCGCAAGCACATCATAAGGACGCAGGCAGTCTTTCAATTGCGCGCCGACCCACTGCAATACCTGATCGCCGGCGTCGTGACCCAGGGAGTCGTTCACATCCTTGAAGCCGTCGAGATCCAGATACAACACGACCAGATATTTGCCCGCGTGCTCATTGCGCAGCAGCATCCCTTCGACCGTCTGATAGAAACCACGGCGGTTGAGCAGGCCGGTGAGGGAATCCGTCACGGCCTGATGTTCGAGTTGACTATAGAGGTCACGCACCACCGACATGTCGAGCACGCTGAGCACCATGGCGCGTTGCTCGGCGGGCAGCGGCGCGCACGACAAGGCGACCGGGACCTGCCGCCCCTCGGGCGTTCGCAGCACGGCGTCGTGGACGCGGTAGGTGTCGGCACGGCGATAGTGGTGATAAAAGCCGGAGTCGGCCCATTCGCCGACGCTGGGCTCGTGCAGGTAGGTGCACAACGCGGTACCCCGCAGTTCGCCGTCGGTCATGCCCAGCAAGCGGCAGATCGCCGGATTGGCAAAACTGATGACGCCGTCTTCGGAGACCACAAGAATGCCTTCGGCCACATTCGCCAGCACCGATGCGTTGAATGCCCGCGCCGACTCGAGCTCGCGGCTCAGCTTCTGCAGGGCACGCCGATTGTGCTGCTGCTCCAGAAGCGCCTGAACCTTGGGCCTGAGAATATTGGGATCGAACGGCTTGAACAGGTAATCGACTGCGCCGCTGGCATAGCCCTTGTGCACCGAGTCGCGGGATTGTTCGTTGGCGGTGAGGAAAATGATCGGCGTCAATCGCGTTCGCAGACTGCCACGCATAAGGCGGGCAACTTCGAAGCCATCCATGTCCGGCATCTGCACATCGAGAAGCACCAGATCAACATCTCTGTCCAGCAAAATGCCCAACGCTTCCATGCCTGAGGCGGCGGTGATGATTTCCCGGTCCTGGCGCTGTAGCACCGCGCACATGGTCACCAGATTCTCAGGGTAATCATCCACAACCAACAATACTGATTTGCCACTTAAGGGCAGGGACTGCACGCATTCCATGCTGCTACTCATCATTCACTTTACTGCCCGGGGAACGCCCCCGCTGAGGGTCTGATAGCCCATTACTCTAGCTTCGATTGGAGAAAAAAGAAGGCGCCGATAGTAGTGCCATCCGAAAAGTGCCATCCAACCGACTAACGGTAACGGCGCTGAATGTCAGGAGGACTCTGCGCTGCGGGTCAAATAGCGGCACTTTGACGTCAACCATCCGACAGATTCACGTTAACAAACGCGCCGTCTAACCGTATAAAAAGCCGCCCCCAACCCCCTTTCGCCCGCAACTTTGCTGGCAATGAGACATATCGGACGACTAGACATGATTGATTTGGGAACGTGGAATCTGAGCATTCCAGTGGGCTCGCCCCCCGCCACTATCGAGACACAACAACTGCTTCAAGGTTACGACGACAAGTATTTCAAATCCGGCTCATCGAACGTCACATTCTGGGCGCCGGTCACCGGAAGCAAGACCGCCAACGCGATCTACCCACGTACGGAATTGCGCGAGACCTGGTCCAACGGCACGCTGCACAACTGGTACTACCAGGACGCTGACAATTACCTGAATGCCAAGCTCAAGGTCCTTCAGGTGCCGTCCTCCGGCAGAGTCGTCATCGGTCAGATCCATGTCTACGACAGCACGCAGCCACTGCTGAAGCTCGAATATCAGTACCTGGAAGCGACGCACATGGGCAACATCGTCGCCAAGGTTCGCTATCACCCCGACGACAAGAAGGCGCGAGTGATCACGGTTGCGGAAAACGTGAGCCTGAACGAGACGTTCAACTACGTCATCCACCTCAATAAAGCCGGGTTACTCAGCGTGACCGCCCACGGCATGGGCTGGAACGACCGGATCAGCGCCACCTGGAGCAAACAGCAGCTTTACTTCAAGGCCGGGGTCTACACCCAAGACCACACGGGCTATACCAGCGAAGGCGGCAAGACCATGTTCTTCAACCTGGACGCCGACCACAACAAGAGCTGATGCGCTCGCGAGGGAGCCCGAGCGTTAGTGTCGCCCGGGCTCTTGAGCAGGCAGCCCTTACGCCGCCTGGTACTCTTTTTCTGCTGCTTCAAAGCGCGTCAACATGCCCGGCGTCGGGCCTTTGCCGATCGCGCTGAAGACCACGATGGCGATACTGGCGAAGATGAAGCCGGGGATGATTTCGTACAGACCCAGCAGTTCGAAATGCTTCCACACCACGACCGTGATCGCGCCGACCAGAATCCCCGCCAGCGCGCCGTTGCGGGTCATGCCTTTCCAGATCACCGAGATCAGCACCACCGGCCCGAATGCCGCGCCGAACCCGGCCCACGCGTAGCTGACGAGACCCAACACGCGGTTTTCCGGATTCGCCGCCAAGGCGATCGCGATCAGCGCCACCAGCAGAACCATGGCTCGGCCGACCCACACCAGCTCTGTCTGGGACGCGCTTTTGCGTAGAAAGGCTTTGTAGAAGTCTTCGGTCAGCGCACTCGAACACACCAGCAACTGGCAGCTCAGCGTGCTCATGACCGCCGCAAGGATGGCCGACAGCAGAACGCCGGCGATCCACGGGTTGAACAGGATCTTGGCCAGCTCGATGAAGACGCGCTCGTGGTTTTCGGTCACCGGACCCGCCAGCTCCGGATGTGCCGAAAAGTACGCGATGCCGAAGAAGCCCACGGCAACGGTGCCGCCCAGACAGAGGATCATCCAGGTCATGGAAATGCGACGCGCCTTGGCGATCGAGCCGACCGAGTCAGCGGCCATGAAGCGCGCCAGGATGTGCGGCTGACCGAAGTAGCCCAGACCCCAGCCCATCAGCGAAATGATGCCGATGAAAGTGGTGTTCTTGAGCATGTCGAAGTTGCTCGGGTCCTGCGCCTCGATCGCCATGAACGTGGTGTCGATACCTCCGGTCGCCAGAAGCACGATGATTGGCGTGAGGATCAGCGCGAAGATCATCAGGGTCGCTTGTACGGTGTCTGTCCAGCTGACGGCCAGGAAGCCGCCGATGAAGGTGTAGGCAATCGTCGCCGCAGCGCCGGCCCACAAGGCAGTTTCGTAGGACATGCCGAAGGTGCTCTCGAACAGCCGCGCGCCGGCGACGATGCCGGAAGCGCAGTAGATCGTGAAGAACACCAGAATCACGATGGCCGAAATCACCCGCAGCAAACCGCTGTTGTCTTCGAAGCGGCTGGAAAAGTAATCCGGCAAGGTGAGCGCATCGCCATTGTGCTCGGTCTGTACCCGCAGGCGACCGGCAACGAACAGCCAGTTCAGGTAGGCGCCGATGATGAGCCCGATGGCAATCCAGCTTTCCGACAGGCCGGACATGTAGATTGCCCCCGGCAGGCCCATGAGCAGCCAGCCGCTCATGTCCGATGCACCGGCCGAAAGCGCCGTGACCACACTGCCGAGGCTGCGCCCGCCGAGAATGTAGTCCGAAAGATTATTGGTGGAACGGTAGGCCATGAGTCCTATGAGGACCATTGCAGCGATGTAGATCACGAAGGTGATCAAGGTAGGGTTGCTGACACTCATCGGTTAGATTCCGGCGTTGTTTTTATAGGCGCGAGCAGAGCGAATTTCCCCTGAGGCATCAGGTTCGCGCACGGCCGCTCGCGTATGTCGCGGGCTGGCAAAAAGTTCGCCGCTGCACACCGCTTGAATGCACCAAAGCGGCGCATCCTAGAGGACATCCCGGAGCAGGTGCAACCCGAAAACCGCCATTCCCCGCCTTTTTTACAATTTAGCTGACTGGCCACTACAGACCCTGTTTGCAGGGGGAGCTGCCATATAGAGCCCTGCCGTGCGCGGCACCCGAAACTGGCGGGCTACCGCTGAATCGACTCATTACAGGGCACTCCTGAAACACTTTGAAAAAAGCGGTTGCACCCGGTTGCACCCTTACAGCCCGGCAGCTAATCTTGCCGCAGCTAAGCCACATGATCGTGGCTGTCATGAGGATAAGAAATGGCCACCACCACCCTCGGTGTCAAACTCGACGACCCCACCCGTGAGCGCTTGAAAGCAGCGGCGCACTCCATCGACCGGACGCCCCACTGGCTGATCAAGCAGGCGATCTTCAATTATCTGGAGAAACTCGAGGGCGGTGCGACCCTGAATGAACTCAGTGGTCAGGGTGGCAAAGACGCCGACGATCAGGGTGACTTGCTCGCCGACAACGGCCATCAGGCATTTCTTGAATTCGCCGAAAGCATCCTTCCCCAGTCAGTCCTGCGCGCCGCGATCACCTCTGCCTACCGCCGCCCCGAGCCTGAAGTGGTGCCCATGCTCATCGAGCAGGCGCGCCTCCCTGCGCCGATGGCCGATGCCACCCACAAGCTTGCGGCGTCGATCGCTGAAAAGCTGCGTAACCAGAAGAGCGCGGGTGGCCGCGCCGGCATCGTCCAGGGCCTGCTGCAGGAATTCTCGCTGTCATCCCAGGAAGGCGTGGCGTTGATGTGCCTGGCCGAAGCCCTGTTGCGTATCCCCGACAAAGGCACCCGCGACGCATTGATCCGCGACAAGATCAGCACCGGCAACTGGCACCCGCATCTGGGCAATAGCCCGTCGCTGTTCGTCAACGCCGCCACGTGGGGCCTGCTGCTGACCGGCAAACTGGTCAGCACCCACAATGAGGCCGGCCTGACCTCCTCGCTCAGTCGCATCATCGGCAAGTCCGGCGAGCCGATGATCCGCAAGGGCGTGGACATGGCCATGCGCCTGATGGGCGAGCAGTTCGTCACCGGCGAAACCATCGCCGAAGCCCTGGCCAACGCCAGCAAGTTCGAGGCGAAAGGCTTCCGTTATTCCTACGACATGCTCGGCGAAGCAGCGCTGACCGAGCACGACGCGCAGAAATACCTGGCGTCCTACGAGCAAGCCATCCACTCCATCGGCAAAGCGTCCCACGGCCGTGGTATCTACGAAGGTCCGGGCATCTCCATCAAGTTGTCCGCCCTGCACCCGCGTTACAGCCGGGCGCAATACGAGCGCGTGATGGATGAGTTGTACCCGCGCCTGCTGTCGCTGACCTTGCTGGCCAAGCAATACGACATCGGCCTGAACATCGACGCCGAAGAAGCCGATCGCCTGGAGCTGTCGCTGGATCTGCTCGAACGACTGTGCTTCGAGCCGCAACTGACCGGCTGGAACGGTATCGGTTTTGTCATTCAGGCGTATCAGAAGCGCTGCCCTTATGTGATCGATTACGTCATCGACCTGGCACGCCGCAGCCGCCATCGCCTGATGATCCGTCTGGTGAAAGGCGCGTACTGGGACAGTGAAATCAAGCGCGCTCAGGTCGAAGGCCTGGAAGGCTACCCGGTCTACACCCGCAAGGTTTACACCGACGTTTCCTACATTGCGTGCGCACGCAAACTGCTGTCGGTGCCGGAAGTCATCTATCCGCAGTTCGCGACCCATAACGCCCACACGTTGTCGGCCATTTACCACATCGCCGGTCAGAACTATTACCCCGGTCAGTACGAATTCCAATGCCTGCACGGCATGGGCGAGCCCTTGTATGAGCAGGTCGTGGGCAAAGTCGCCGACGGCAAGTTGAACCGGCCGTGCCGCGTGTACGCACCGGTCGGCACCCACGAAACGCTGCTGGCATATCTGGTGCGCCGACTGCTGGAAAACGGCGCCAACACCTCCTTCGTCAACCGCATTGCCGACCAGTCGATTTCGATACAGGAATTGGTGGCCGATCCAGTGTCCAGCATCGAGCGCATGGCGACCCAGGAAGGTGGTTTCGGCCTGCCGCATCCGCGCATTCCGTTGCCACGCGACCTGTACGGCAGTGAGCGCGCAAACTCCGCCGGCATCGACATGGCCAACGAACATCGTCTGGCCTCGCTCTCTTCCGCCTTGCTCGCCACGGCGCACAACGACTGGAAAGCCGGCCCGATGCTGGGCAGCCCGGTCAGCGCCGGCACTGAGGTGCCTGTCCTGAACCCGTCCGATCTGCGTGACGTGGTCGGTCACGTGCAGGAAGCGAGTCTGGAGGACGTCGATAATGCCCTGCTCAGCGCCCTCAGCGCCGGACCGATCTGGCAAGCAACACCGCCCGCCGAACGTGCCGCGATCCTCGAGCGTGCCGCCGACCTGATGGAAGCCGAGATTCAACCGTTGATGGGCCTGCTGGCCCGCGAAGCCGGCAAGACGTTCGCCAACGCCATTGCCGAAGTGCGCGAGGCGGTGGATTTCCTGCGTTACTACGCGGTGCAGACGCGCAACGATTTCAGCAACGACGCTCATCGCCCTCTGGGCCCCGTGGTGTGCATCAGCCCGTGGAACTTCCCGCTGGCCATCTTCAGCGGTCAGGTCGCGGCAGCGCTGGCGGCCGGCAACCCGGTACTCGCCAAACCCGCGGAGCAGACACCGCTGATTGCCGCACAGGCCGTCCGCATTCTGCTCGAAGCCGGCATTCCCGAAGGCGTGGTGCAACTGCTGCCGGGCCGGGGTGAAACGGTCGGCGCGCGGCTGGTCGGCGATGATCGCGTCAAGGGCGTCATGTTCACCGGTTCCACCGAAGTTGCCCGTTTGCTGCAACGCAACGTCGCCGGCCGTCTCGATGCCCAGGGCCGGCCGATTCCGCTGATCGCTGAAACCGGCGGCCAGAACGCGATGATCGTCGACTCCTCGGCCCTGACCGAACAAGTGGTCATCGACGTGGTGTCCTCGGCGTTCGACAGCGCCGGCCAACGCTGCTCCGCGCTGCGCGTGCTGTGCTTGCAGGAAGATTCTGCGGACCGCGTCATCGAGATGCTCAAAGGGGCGATGGCTGAGAGCCGCCTCGGCAACCCGGAGTGCCTGTCGGTGGACATCGGCCCGGTAATCGATCAGGAAGCCAAAGCCGGCATCGAGAAACACATTCAGGCCATGCGTGACAAAGGCCGTAATGTGTATCAGGTCGCCATTGCCGACAGCGACGAAATCAAACGCGGCACCTACGTGATGCCGACGCTGATCGAGCTGGACAGCTTCGACGAGTTGCAACGGGAAATCTTCGGCCCGGTACTGCATGTCGTGCGCTACAAGCGCCGTGAGCTGGATCAATTGATCACCCAGATCAATGCATCCGGGTACGGCCTGACATTAGGTGTACACACGCGCATCGACGAGACCATCGCCAAGGTGATCGACAACGTCAACGCCGGCAACATGTACGTCAACCGCAACATCGTTGGCGCCGTGGTGGGTGTGCAGCCGTTCGGTGGCGAAGGCTTGTCGGGCACCGGTCCGAAAGCCGGTGGCCCGCTTTACCTGTACCGTTTGCTGTCGACCCGCCCCGCCGACGCCGTGCAGAAATCCTTTGCCGCCCGCGATGCGCAACAGGCACCGGACACCCGCATGCAAGAGGCGATGCTCAAGCCGCTGAATGCGCTCAAGGCCTGGGCAAGCAGCCAGCAACTCAGCGACCTTGAAGCTCTGTGCAGCCAGTTTGCCGAAGAATCCCAGAGCGGCGTGACCCGCATGCTCATGGGCCCGACCGGCGAGCGCAACAGCTACAGCATCCTGCCCCGTGAACACGTGTTGTGCCTGGCCGAAGACGAGACGGATCTGTTGGCGCAACTGGCCGCCGTGATGGCGGTGGGCAGCACGGCGATCATGCCGGACGGGGAACCGGGCAAGTCGCTGCGTAACCGTGTGCCCAAGGACGTTCAGTCGCGCATCAAGCTGGTTGCCGACTGGCAGAAGGACGAGGTCGCCATTGACGCGGTATTGCACCACGGTGATTCCGATCAACTGCGCGCCATCTGCGAACAGGTCGCTCAACGCAGCGGTGCCATTGTCGGCGTCCACGGCTTGTCCAAAGGCGAAACCAACATTGCGCTGGAGCGCCTGGTGATCGAGCGTGCGCTGAGCGTCAACACCGCAGCAGCAGGCGGTAACGCGAGCCTCATGACGATCGGATAACCCAGCCCCGTTGCAGGAGCGCGCTTGCCCGCGAATGCATTCGGTCAGACACCACAGCAGTGTTTGACCTGACGCGTTCGTGGGCAAGCGCGCTCCTGCACCGAATTCGGCGAGCCTGCCTTGATCGTTTGATACCTCCATCACCCGCATCAATCATCCTGTTCACCCCCTCCCCGCCCACCTAGACTCGACGGCATTCCCAAGAAAGGTACGCCGCCATGTCCGAGACGTTGCTCAGCTCCCGCAATCTGGCTTTCGAGCTGTATGAAGTGCTGGACGCAGAGGCGCTTACCCAACGCGAACGTTTCGCCGAGCACAGCCGGGAAACCTTTGACGCAGCGATCAGCACGGCGCGCAACATCGCGGAAAAATACTTCGCACCCCACAACCGCAAAAACGACGAGAACGAGCCGCGCTACGAGAACGGCGCAGCGGTGCTGATCCCGGAAGTGAAACCTGCCGTGGACGCTTTCCTGGAGGCAGGTTTTCTCAACGCCGCCCGGGACTTCGAAGTCGGCGGCATGCAACTGCCGACATTGCTGTCCCAGGCCTGTTTTGCCCATTTTCAGTCCGCCAATGCCGCGACGGCGTCCTACCCCTTCCTTACGATGGGCGCGGCGAATCTCATTGAAAACTTCGGGACCGACGCGCAAAAGCGGCGCTTTTTGCAACCGATGATCGAGGGTCGTTTCTTCGGCACCATGGCCTTGACCGAGCCCCACGCAGGCTCGTCGCTGTCAGACATTCGCACACGCGCCGAGCCCGCCGAAGACGGCAGCTATCGCCTGCGCGGCAACAAGATTTTTATCTCGGGCGGCGATCACCCACTCTCCGAAAACATCGTCCATCTGGTCCTCGCCAAACTGCCCGACGCACCCGCGGGGGTGAAAGGTATTTCACTGTTCATCGTTCCGAAGTTTCTGGTTAACGACGACGGCAGCCTCGGTGAGCGCAACGACGTCATTCTGGCCGGCCTGTTTCACAAGATGGGCTGGCGCGGCACCACCTCCACGGCACTGAATTTCGGCGACAACGGCAACTGCGTCGGCTATCTCGTGGGCAAGCCGCATCAGGGGCTGAGCTGCATGTTCCAGATGATGAACGAGGCTCGCATCGGCGTCGGCATGGGGGCGGTCATGCTGGGCTACGCCGGTTACTTGTACTCACTGGAATACGCCCGCGAACGCCCACAAGGCCGACTGCCTGACAGCAAGTCGCCGGACGGCTCGCCGGTGTCCATCATTCAGCATGCTGACGTCAGACGCATGCTCTTGACGCAAAAAGCCTACGTCGAGGGTTCGTTTGACCTGGGCCTGTACGCCGCTCGCCTTTTCGACGACACCCAAACGGGCGAGAGCGAGGAGGCGCGAAAACACGCCCACGAGCTGCTCGATCTGCTGACGCCCATCGTCAAGTCCTGGCCCTCGGAGTTCTGCCTGAAGGCCAACGAACTGGCGATCCAGATTCTCGGCGGCCACGGCTATACCCGGGAGTACCCGGTGGAGCAGTACTACCGCGACAACCGCCTGAACCCGATTCATGAAGGCACCCACGGCATTCAGTCGCTGGACCTGCTGGGCCGGAAACTGGCGCAGAACGGGGGTGCCGGGCTCAAACAGCTGATTCGGCTTATCGCTGATACCTGTGAGCGGGCGCAGGCCCATGAATCGCTGACGGGATTGCGGCAACCCCTGGAGCAACTGGTCGCCCGGCTGCAAGCGGTGACCCTCGGCCTGCTGACCGACCTGAGCCAGGGCAAGGTCAACGCGGCACTGGCCAACTCCGCGCTGTACATGAAGGCGTTCGGACACGCGGTGATTGGCTGGCGCTGGCTGGAACAGGCGATTCGGGCGCAGGAAGGTTTAAATCGCGACACCTCCGCTGATCACGATTTTTACCAAGGCAAACTGCAGGCCGCCCGGCTCTTCCTTACTTGGGAAGTGCCGGGCTGCCATCACGAACTGGCGATTCTCGAAAGGCGGGATGATGCGTGTCTGTCGATGCAGGAGGGGTGGTTTTAAGCGACTGACCCCTTGGGTTATTACGAGGTTGAGAGGGGAAAGAAGAAGTCCGTCAAGGCCTTCGCGTCACTGCCCAGTCGGGCGGCATACTGTTCGCGACTGAAAGCCTCCCCGGTACGCAGGTCAAGCAGTTTGCGCCCCTCCAGAGGTCCTCCTATCTCGCGCAACTGCACTTTCATGAACTGATAAAACGTACCGAGAACGTGCTCGATACTGTCGATCTGAAAGTAATGGCCTGGCAGGAAAACAGCTTCAGCCTCTTCCGGGCTGGCGGAAAAAGGAGCAATGGGTGCGGCACCCAGGTAGCTTTTTTCGGGCAATACGAAGACTACGCTGGTGTCATCGAAACGAATCGGCTCCTCCGTCGCGCTGGCGTGCATCCCTCCCTGGCTACTGGCGAACGTCCGCGCCATGTAAGGGTTCTCGCTGAAGGAGGTGATATCGGTGTTCACGAGTACATCCCCCGCCTGAACGTCGCCGGTACGAAAAAAAGCCCCCGACGTACCTCTCGCGCCGCTGCCCCCTCGATAAAGCGCCACATCGTTGTTGCTGCCCACGGTAATGACGTCCTCCACAAACCGACTGAGCATTGCGACCTGATCAGGATATTTCGGCACACCGGTGCGTAAAAACTGGTTGTACGCCTCATCATCGTGGGTGTAGGCCGTAATGTTCGACGCGAAATACTCTCCCTCCGCAGTGCGATATACCCGATGCCTGGCCCCCCACTCATCGAAGTGGACGTCCTCACCGTCCGAGTCGGAAGTAACGACCTCCTGCGGTTCCATTCGGTAAACCTCGACTACCGATTCCTGCCGTGCAACCGCGGCTTCGGAATAGAGCTTTTCGTCGAACAGATTCAACTGCATGAAACGATCCCAGAACGCAGACTGAACGGGAGTAAACCGTGGCTGATCTGAAGCGCCGGCTGCGACGCTGTCCATCGGCATGCCGCCCGCCAATCCCGGCGCAGGCAGGCGTTGCCAGTAGCCATCAGCGCTGAGCACCACCGGACAGCGACCGTTGAAAGCGAAAGGATTGTCTGCATCGACAATCACCCAGCTTCCGAGGTGCCCATCGAAACTTACGCGATGGGCCTCGCGTCCGACCGTCACCCACGTCTCGCCATCCCCTAATGGATAGGTGCCTTGAAAGCGCCCGTCCTGGGCCGCAGGCAGTTGAGACTCAAGAACGATGTCGCCCGGCATGCCTGACAGCGGGTTGCCGGGTAACTCACCCGGCGGCGGGCTCACACGTGGCCAGGCAGTGTTGACACCCGCCCCCGTGCGCAGCAGAAAAGGTAAATTGAAAAAAAGGTAGATCGCGCTGCTGATCGCGCTCTGAACACCGAGACTACGCTGCGCGGAGGTTCTTGCGTTCACAGCCTGATCGATGCTCAGGCCGACATTGGCGGCACTGGCACCCACAACCGCCAGCGCCATCGGCCAGCCCAGGGGCGCAAGGTTGCCAAACACCGAAAGGAAAGTGTTCAGATAACCCAGCCAGATCTGTTTGCGCAGGTCGGCGTTGCTGGTCAACAACGCGTCTGCGTCATTGGTCATGTCGCTGCGCGCGACCTCGCGCAAATAAACGAATGGATCACCCGCAATCGGCTCGCCGGTTCGATTGACGAGTCGATCCGTGACCTCAAGGTCTTGCGCTCGGCTCAGAAGCTGCGCGACATCGCGCTGAAAGGCATCGCGATGTGTTTGCCAGTCGTTCGACGAACGCAAAAAGCGGGCGCAGATGGACGCTCGGGTTCTCAAGGAAAGAAACTGCCCCTTGAGCCATTGGTAAAGGTGCTGATGGGTATCGAAGCTGCGAAAGGGCCTCGCCTCACCGCCGAGGTACAGAATCTGCCTTTCCCCGGGCCCGACAATGCGCAATATGTCCCGAGCTTTGAATGCACCGAGCTCTAAAGGAAACACCAAGACACCCGGCGACGCTGGCGCTGCGGTACGCAGCTGTTCCAATCGGGGCATCGGGTCTTGGCTGATGACGCTTCGCACCGTCTGGAAATCGGCAAGAGAAAGATGGCGCCTGGCAACGCTTTCCCCGGCACGCGCCAGGTAGCTGGCCTTGGCGAGCAAGCAACAGTTATCACTGTGTCGCGTCCAGAACCGGTCCATTTTGCGGCGATAGCCCGCGCTGAAATCCAGCGCCCAGAAATCCCGAAGAACTTCCTCAGGCAACAGGCGAACTTCATTGCGCTCGTCGAAAAACTCGTGACTGGGGCCGTCCGTGTAGAAGCCGCCGTAGAGAGCCAGCTCGTCTGCAGATGATTGGTCGCTTACCTCGAACCGATGGATCAACAGCTCGATCATGGTCATCGACTGCACCGGTGTGCCGGCGTGTTTCCAGCCAGTGAAGGACAACTCGCTGCTACTGGCCGTCGTAAAACGATGCCAATACACATGGTCGGGATCGAGGTGCTTACCCGTGTGCCGAAAGAGGATGCTCTGGGCGGCAGACCTGGCGAGGTCATGGGGATCGGGATAGTCGGCAGCGTAGCGCTTGGCTATCTGCTTGAGTTGGCGCTCGTCTGATAAGGCGGCTACTGCTGTGTTTGAAACCTGCATGGCGCGAATCGCTTCTTGCTGAAATGAACGCCAGACGTGATCAGATTTCGCGGCGCCATCTGCCATACATATTTATCGTTGCCAAGGCGACTTCACCCCCGCAAGCCGGCACTGAACCGTCGACCAGCGGTGGCCCAGCGGCCTCTTGATATACGTCGACCGCGCAGTCCCCAGTGCCCGGCCGTCAAGAATTACGCTTTGACAGCTAACCAATTCAACAGGTTAAATCCCTTGGCACGCGGACTGCATGGTCAGTTCGCGCCCTCGTTTGTTCGAATTCGTTTCTGGAGTACCGCCCTTGGATGCCACGACCATCAACAGCCTGTTCCTGATCGGCGCGTTGCTGGTGGGTGCAAGTATTCTGGTCAGCTCGCTGTCCTCCCGCCTCGGCATTCCCATTCTGGTGATCATCCTGGCGGTCGGCATGGTGGCCGGCGTCGATGGCGGCGGCATCATCTTTGATAATTACCCAACGGCCTATCTGGTCGGCAACCTCGCGCTGGCGGTCATTCTGCTCGACGGCGGCCTGCGCACGCGGGTGGCAAGTTTCCGGGTTGCTCTCTGGCCCGCCCTGTCGCTGGCGACAGTCGGGGTGCTGATCACCACGGGTCTGACCGGCATGGTCGCCGCATGGCTATTTGACCTGAACATCATTCAAGGCCTGTTGATCGGCGCAATCGTTGGCTCCACCGACGCCGCCGCCGTGTTCTCGCTGCTGGGCGGCAAAGGCCTGAACGAACGGGTGACCGCCAGCCTTGAAATAGAATCCGGCAGCAACGACCCGATGGCGGTGTTTCTCACGGTCACGTTGATCGACATGCTGTCCAGCGGCCAGACCGGCCTGCACTGGAGCCTGTTGGGCCATCTGGTTCAGGAATTCGGCATCGGCGGCATCGTCGGGCTGGGCGGCGGCTGGATCATGCTGCAGCTGGTCAACCGGATTAATCTGGCCAACGGCCTGTACCCGATTCTGGTGGTGGCCGGCGGTCTCGTCGTCTTCGCATTGACCAACGCCATTCACGGCAGCGGCTTCCTAGCTGTTTATTTGTGCGGTCTGGTATTGGGCAACAAGCCGATTCGCAGCCGTCACGGCATTCTGCACATGCTCGACGGCATGGCCTGGCTGGCGCAGATCGGCATGTTCCTGGTGCTGGGCCTGCTGGTCACGCCCCATGATTTGCTGCCGATCGCGCTTCCGGCCCTGGGCCTGGCGCTGTGGATGATTCTGGTGGCGCGGCCGCTCTCGGTGCTGGCGGGCCTGCTGCCTTTCCGGGTGTTCCACGGTCGCGAAAAAGCCTTTATCGCCTGGGTGGGTTTGCGCGGTGCGGTACCGATCATTCTGGCGGTGTTCCCGCTGATGGCTGGCCTGCCCCATGCGCAGCTGTATTTCAATCTCGCGTTCTTCATCGTGCTGGTGTCGCTCTTGGTTCAGGGCACGAGCCTGCCGTGGGTTGCGAAATGGCTGAAAGTGACGGTGCCGCCTGATCCGGCGCCGATCTCCCGCGCGGCGCTGGAGGTGCATGTCACCAGCGAGTGGGAGCTGTTCGTGTATCGCCTTGGTGCCGAAAAGTGGTGCATCGGTGCCGCGTTGCGCGAGCTGAAAATGCCCGAAGGCACGCGGATCGCAGCGCTGTTCCGTGGTCAGCAACTGCTCCACCCGTCGGGTAGTACGGTGCTGGAAGTCGGCGATCTGCTGTGCGTCATCGGCCACGAACACGACCTTCCCGCCCTCGGCAAGCTGTTCAGTCAGGCGCCGCAACGTGGTCTGGATCTGCGCTTCTTCGGTGACTTCGTACTCGAGGGAGACGCTGAGTTGGGGGCTGTCGCGGCACTCTATGGTCTGAAACTGGACGGGCTGGATCCGGGTATGCCGCTGAGTCAGTTCATCATTCAGAAGAATCGAGGCGCGCCGATCGTGGGCGACCAGATCGAATGGAATGGAACTATTTGGACGGTTGCGGTTATGGACGGGAACAAGATCCTCAAAGTGGGCGTCAGATTCCCCGAAGGAAGCCGCCCGGGGCCCGGGCTGTTCCTTTAAACTGCCCCCCATTTCTGCTCGCTCGACCCGGTGTCTATGTCCACGCTGCGTAACCTTTTCACCTCGGCCCTGCTTGGGCTGTGCCTGTCGTCCGTACCGGCGCATGCCGCCGATACGCCTCCTCTGTCCAGCGAGGCCGTCCAGCACAGTCTGGACAAGATCGCCGACCGCAAACTGAGCGCTGACGACCAGAAAGCGCTGCAACAGGTGCTTGAACAGACGCTGACGTTCCTGTCCAGCCAGAAGGACAACCAGCAGAAGCTGGAAGACCTTAAAAAGCAGCTCGCCGACGCACCCCGTCAGACCACCGAGAACCAGCGCGAGCTGACCAAGCTCAAGGCCAGCAAAGTCATTCCGGTCGCGCAGCGTTACGCCAATCTTGAGGTGCCGCAGCTTGAGCAAATCCTGAGTCAGCGCAGCGCCCAGCAGGCTGATCTGCAAAAAGCCCTCAATGACGCCAACAGCCTGACCATCACCGCGCAGACCCGGCCAGAGCGTGCCCAGGCCGAGATCAGCAACAGCCAGACGCGCATTCAGGCCATCAACGGCATCCTCAAGTCAGGCAAGGACGGCGGCAAAACCATCAACGCCGACCAGCGCAACGCGTTGAACGCTGAACAGGCCTCATTGAACGCATTGATTGCGCTGCGTCGCCAGGAGCTTGCCGGTAACAGCCAGTTGCAGGACCTGGGCGGCAGCCAGCGCGACCTGCTCACGGAAAAGGTCAATCGACAGGATCAGGAAATCCAGGACCTGCAGACGCTGATCAACGAGAAGCGTCGCGCCCAGTCACAGGAAACCGTGACGCAGTTGTCCCTTGAAGCGCAGAAAGCCGGCGGCAGCAGCCTGCTGGCGACCGAAAGCGCCGCCAACCTCAAGCTCTCCGACTACTTGCTGCGTGGCACCGACCGTCTCAACGAGCTGACCCAGCAGAACCTCAAGACCAAGACCCAGCTGGATGCCATCACGCAAACCGATCAGGCGCTCGACGAGCAGATCAACGTATTGAGCGGCAGTCTGCTGCTGTCGAAAATCCTCTACAAACAGAAGCAATCCTTACCCAAACTCAAGCTCGACAGCGGTCTGGCCGACGAAATCGCCGACATCCGCCTGTACCAATTCGAGGTCAATCAGCAGCGCGAGCAGATGAGCAGCCCAAGCGCTTACGTCGACACATTGCTGGCGACGCAGAAACCCGAAGACGTGACGCCCGCGCTGCGCAAGACGTTGCTCGATCTGGCTACCACGCGCAGCGACCTGCTGGAGCGGCTGAATCGCGAGCTCAGTGCGCTGCTCAACGAATCCATCACCCTGCAGCTCAATCAGAAACAGCTGGTCAGTACGGCCAACAGCCTGCGGGCCACCCTTGATGAGCAGATGTTCTGGATTCCCAGCAACAAGCCGCTGGACCTGGAATGGTTCGAGCGCGTCCAGCCGCGACTCGTCAAACAGGTCACCACCCTGCCATGGACGTCCAGCGTCAGCGAGCTGTATGACGGGCTGACCCAACGTCCGCTGATCTTCCTGCCGCTGTTTCTGGTGATCGGCGCGCTGATGTGGAAACGCAAGGCGCTGTACGACAAGCTCAACCGCCTGCACGCCGACATCGGCCACTTCAAGCGGGACCGGCAGTGGCAGACGCCGCTGGCGATTTTCATCAACGTGCTGCTGGCGATGCCGTTGTCGCTGACCCTCGCGGTGTGTGCGTTCGCCCTGCAGATCGACGCCCGCGGGCAGAACGTCAATCTGGGTTCTGCGCTGCTGCAAGTGGCCCTGGCCTGGCTGGTGTTCTACACCGCATACCGGATTCTTGCGCCGGGCGGCGTGGCGCAACTGCACTTCCGCTGGGAAAAACCGCAGGTTGAGTTCCTGCGCGGCTGGATCCGCCGTCTGGGTCTTGTCGTGCTGGCGCTGGTGACGGTGGTGGCTGTGGCCGAGCACGAGCCCTCGGCACTGGCCGACGACGTGATCGGCATCGCCGTGGTGCTGACGTGCTATGCCCTGATGGCCTGGTTGCTCGCGCGCCTGTTGCTCACCAGCCCGACCCACCATAGTGCATCGCTGTTTCGCCGCGCCGTGGGTCTGGCCTTCACCGCCCTGCCCGTCGCGCTGTTCGTCGCCGTGTGCTTTGGCTATTACTACACGGCGCTGAAACTCAGTGATCGCCTGATCGACACGCTGTATCTGCTGATGCTGTGGCTGGTCATCGAAGCCGCTTTCGTGCGCGGGCTAAGCGTCGCCGCGCGCCGTCTGGCGTATCAGCGTGCGCTGAGCAAGCGTCAGGCCGCGAAAGAAGCCGGCGAAGGCGAGACGCTGATCGAGGAGCCGACGCTGGACATCGAGCAGGTCAACCAGCAGTCGTTGCGATTGATTCGACTGGCCCTGATCGCCGGCTTCATCGGCGCGCTCTACTTCGTCTGGGCCGACCTGATTTCGGTGTTCTCGTACCTCGATAACATCACGCTGTACGAATACACCAGCGGTACCGGCGCCAACATCAGCATGGTGCCGATCAGCTTGGGCGACTTGATCGGCGCGCTGGTGATCATCGGCATTACCTTCGTGCTCGCCGGCAACTTGCCGGGCCTGCTGGAAGTGCTGGTGCTGTCGAAGCTCAACCTCAAGCAGGGCAGTTCGTACGCAACCACCACGTTGCTGTCGTACACCATCGCGGGCGTGGGTTTTGTCTCGACACTCTCGGCCCTAGGCGTGAGCTGGGACAAGCTGCAATGGCTGGTGGCAGCGCTGTCGGTCGGCCTGGGTTTCGGCATGCAGGAGATCTTCGCCAACTTCATCTCCGGGATCATGATCCTGTTCGAGCGCCCGGTGCGGATCGGCGACACCATCACCATCGGCGCCCTGTCAGGTACGGTCAGCAAGATCCGCATTCGCGCGACCACCATCACCGACTTCGACCGCAAGGACATCATTGTCCCGAACAAGACGTTCATCACCGGGCAGTTGATCAACTGGTCGCTGACGGACACCATCACCCGCGTCACGCTCAAGCTGGGCGTGGATTACGGCTCGGATCTGGATCTGGTGCGCAACCTGCTACTCCAGGCGGCTCGGGAAAATCCTCGGGTGTTGAAAGAGCCCGAGCCGATCGTCTACTTCCTCAATTTTGGCGAAAGCACCCTCGACCACGAACTGCGTATGCACGTGCGTGACCTGGGCGACCGCAACCCGGTGCTCGACGAGATCAACCGGTTTATCAATAAGGAATTCAAGAAGCAGCACATCAATATCTCGTTCCGGCAGATGGAGGTTTACCTCAAAAACATGCAGGGACAGGAGTACAAGATGGTGCCCGTTGAACCCGAGCAGAAAACCATCACGCCGCCCGCTGCTGTGCCTCCGGCGCCAAAAGATGCACCGGAGCCACCGGAAGTCAGGCTCGACTGACCCGGAAAAACCCAGCAGAATGGTCGGACATTCTGCTGGAGGCATCCCTTGAAAGCCCTCGACGAGCTGACTTTCGATAATCGTTTTGCCCGTCTGGGCGATGCGTTTTCCACCACCGTGCTGCCCGAGCCCATCGCCGACCCGCGGCTGGTGGTTGCCAGCGAAGCGGCCCTCGCGTTACTCGATCTGGACCTCGCTCAGGCAGAACAACCTCTGTTTGCTGAAATTTTCAGCGGCCACAAACTGTGGGCCGAGGCCGACCCGCGGGCGATGGTTTATTCAGGGCATCAATTCGGTTCGTACAACCCGCGCCTGGGTGATGGCCGCGGTTTGCTGCTCGGCGAGGTGTACAACGACGCTGGCGAACACTGGGACCTGCACCTGAAGGGCGCGGGGCAGACACCATATTCACGCATGGGCGATGGTCGTGCTGTATTGCGCTCGTCAATCCGCGAGTTTCTGGCCTCCGAGGCCCTGCATGCCTTGGGCATTCCGACCAGTCGTGCGGCCTGTGTGATCGGCTCCAGTACACCGGTGTGGCGTGAAACCCAGGAGCGTGGGGCGATGGTGCTGCGACTTGCGCAAAGCCACGTGCGCTTCGGCAGCCTCGAGTATTTCTTCTACACCAAACAGCCGGAACAGCTGAAGCAACTGGCCGATCACGTGCTGTCCCTGCATTACCCCGAGTGCCTGGAACAGCCCGAGCCGTACCTGGCGATGTTTCGCGTGATCGTCGAGCGGCAGGCCGAGCTGATCGCCAAATGGCAGGCTTATGGCTTCTGTCATGGCGTGATGAACACCGACAACATGTCCATTCTCGGGATCACTTTCGACTTCGGCCCGTTCGCGTTTCTGGATGACTTCGACCAGCATTTCGTCTGCAACCATTCCGATCACGAAGGCCGCTACTCCTTCAGCAATCAGGTGCCCATCGGCCAGTGGAACCTCAGCGCATTGGCTCAGGCGCTGACACCCTTCATCAGTGTCGAGGCATTGCGTGAGGCGCTGGACCTGTTTCTGCCGCTGTATCAGGCGCATTACCTGGACCTGATGCGTCGACGTCTGGGCCTGACAACGGCGGAAGAAGATGACGCTGACCTGATCGCGCGCTTGCTGCAATTGATGCAGAACAGCGGCGTCGATTACACCCTGTTTTTCCGCCATCTGGGCGAGGAGTCAGCCGACGCCGCTGTGGGAAAACTGCGCGACAACTTCGTCGACATGCTTGGCTTCGACGCCTGGGCCGACGCCTACAAAGCCCGCATCGCCCGCGAGCCTGAATCCAGTCAGCAGGACCGTCGCACACGCATGCACGCCGTCAATCCGCTGTATATCCTGCGCAACTACTTGGCCCAGCGCGCCATCGAAGCGGCCGAACAAGGCGACGACAGCGAAGTCCGCCGCCTGCATCAGGTGCTGTGCACGCCGTACGATGAACAGCCCGGAATGGAGAGTTATGCACAGCGTCCGCCGGATTGGGGCAAGCATCTGGAGATCAGTTGTTCGTCGTGAGTGGGGGCAAGTTGAGGTCAGATAAAGACCTCTACCGGCACGCCGAAACGCTCCGAAATCTTGCGGATCTGATTGAGGCTCAACTGGCGCTCGCCTGAGAGTATTTCGGAAATGACGGACTGCGTCCCCACGTCAGGCAAGTCGCCTTGGCCAAGGTTGTGCTCGTGCATCAGGTAACGCAGCGTCTCGGAGCCTGAGGCCATAGGCATGGGCCGATGCTCATGGTCATAGGCTTCAATCATTTCGCTGACCAATATGGCGAGACGATTCAGAGGGTGCTGCTCATCCTCTCCGATGATCTCCAACAGTTCGTCGAGCCCGCTGACAAGCAGGTCATATTCAGCTTCCGTTTCAGGCCGAGTAAGTAATGGCGCCAAGTGATGCCAGTGCTCCGCAGCCTGTTTAATGAGCGCGCTCATTGCTCATCCCTCCATTTACCTTTGTCGTATTCACGATGGTCGAACACATGCTTTATGTACAGCCGCTGCGCTGATTAGTTAACCGACGCAATCAACCGGATCTTGTTCCCGCCGATATCAAAAACATGAAATTTTCCCACTTTATCTGTCGAAGGCAGCATCGCTCTCTTCGCACTAAAGTCGTTCAGCCTGGATGCTTTGATTAAGCGGTACCAAGCGTCTAGAGCCGTTGCCGATTGTGGCCATTTCTTCTTTGCCTCCCAGATTCGCTTTTCAGTGATGACGTGCATTTCCCTACCGTTATGCGTGCAATATCCAGCTTAGCCAACCATACGGCCATCACACACTGCGATGGCCGAAGCATTCTTTTATCCCGCTGCCTTCTCATCCCTGGACGCAGCACCCGCTTGCTCAACTCGCGCATCCGCATTCACAGCCGCTGGCTTTTCAACCCCCTGCGCAGCCGCCGTAGCTGGCTCAGGTGAAGTTCGAGGCGAGAACTTCTTCGTGTGAACGATATTGTTCGGGTCGGTTTTCTTGTCTTTGGTGGTGTCCACGATGCCGGCGAGGATGTCGTAGAGGGTCAGCTTGCGGTCTGGCGCCTGGCGTCCGAAAGTGCCCGGTAAACCGGGCAGCGTGAGGTCGCTCTTGATCCGCGCTTCCACGATCGCTTCTGCTCCTTTGGGATAACTCACTGCCTTTTCAATCGCAGGCAGCGACTTGAGGTAGCTCAGGGCGTCGTTATAGAAGTGGGAGGCCTTGCCCGTCCGGGCTTGCTCGATCACCCCATCGTTTATCGCAACGTTGCGCCAGTCCTCGTCCATCTTCTGCACGCCCTGCCAGGCCGCGCGCCGCTCGTTGAGGGTGAAGCTTGCGCTGTCGTCGAAGGCAATCAGGTTCAGTTGCTCGCGTGAGAGGTTCTCGAACGGGCTCTTGGCGTTCTTGTCACCTGCCAACGTCCGGGTCACGAACGCACTAGCCTCGCGCGCCCGGTCCAGCAGTTCGGGGTCGTTTGTCTTGGGCACTTCCATGGCCCGGGTGCCGCTATTGACTGTGCGGCCTTCGATCAAAAACTCATTGATGCGATTACGCCCGTATTGCCGCAGCTCGGCGTGGGTCATCCCTGCGTCCCTCTTCTCGGCTCGCGCTGCGCTCTCGTTCAACTGAGCCGCCAGTGTCGAAAACGTCGCTTTGTCGGTCGCGGTCGCTGCAGGTTTATCGACGGTTTTGGGTTCGCTGTTTGGGACGGCGTCAACCGCTGGCTTTTTGTTCGCGACAAACGCTGCAACGGCGGCCTGGATCTGGCTGATCATGGGCAACTCCCTGGCTATGAGATGGCAGGAGCCAACGCGCATGGTCGTCAGTCACCTCCTCGCATCGACACTAGCGACAGGCAGGCAGGGCGAACAGTTAGGCAAACGGGGGGGGCTTTCGGATAATCAGCGGTCGAAGATTGGGCTTAACGCGCGCAGTTGGGGGTTGGGACGAAGGGTGAAAGGGGAATTTGTTGCGTCTTCAGGTTCGAGATTTTTCAGACGTGGGATGCTTAGCGAACGGCGAACTTTGGGGTAGTTCCCACCTGGCGTTCCAGGTGATAAATGAAAGCCGACCGCCATTGATGACATCCCGTCGCTAAAGGGGCAGCCGCAAAGCTTGATAACCCACCTCCCTGACTCCACCTAATAGTCATCAATCCCACCTAGGCCTCTGTCATGTCCGATTCCCTGCTGATCCCCTGCCCACACTGCAACGGGCTCAATCGCATCCCTGCCGGGCGGCTGTCCGACCAGCCGAGATGCGGGCGCTGCAAGCAGCCGGTTTTGCTCAGCACGCCGTTCAATCTGACGCAGGGCGACTATGCCAGCCAGATCAAGGGCGACCTGCCGCTGCTGGTGGACGTCTGGGCGGAGTGGTGCGGTCCGTGCAAATCCTTCGCGCCGACGTTCGAGCAAGCGGCCACTCAGCTGAGCGGTCGGGTTCGCCTGGCGAAGCTGGACAGTGAGGCCAATCAGCAGCTTTCCGCGCAATTGGGGATTCGCTCGATCCCGAGCCTGATCCTGTTTAAGGACGGCCGTGAAGTCGCCCGGCAAAGTGGCGCAATGCCATTGCAACAGCTGATGGCCTGGCTGACCAGTCAGGGAATCTGAAAGGCGTTTCTTCAGCGATTGAAGTGCGTGACAGCCAGCGCTGTAGGCATGTTCTGAAAGCACTCTTTAGCCTCGAACTCGTCGAATTCTGCGTCTAGGCTTCGCCACTCCTATCGGTACCCTGGAGTGGTTAGCAATGACATACGTGGTCAGAGAGGGCGATTCAACGACAACCGGCGGCATGGTTTTGAGTGCTACAGGCTTGCACACTTGGGAGGACAGGCGCCTGGCGCGCATGGGTGATCCGGTCTGGTGCGAGCGGTGCGCTCAGATCGGCTTCATTGCCCAAGGCAATCCGACCTTCATCGACGAACTCGTGGCGGTGGCGACGCACGGGCAGACAGTGCGCTGCGGCTGCGCGGAAGGCACCCATCGTTTGATCGCCAGCCAGACCGCGCTTCAAGCGGACATGGACGCGACCATCGACATTCCCAAGGACATGGCTGAAAAGGCGCGCAAGCGAGCCAAACACATGACCCGAGCCCGACGGGAAAGCCACGCACCGCTCGCTTAGCCGTCAGCGATTACCCGCACCCGTTTCCAGCAAGTGATGCAGCTCGACAAATTGCTGAGTCAGCTTATGCCGCGGCTCCAGATGGATCAGCGGCATATTGGCTTGATGAGATTCACGCATCTTGATCGAACTGGTGAGGTAGACGGGCAACACCGGCAGCCCTTCGGCGATGAGTTCATCAAGGATCTGCTGGGGCAGGCTCGCCCGCGCCTGGAACTGGTTGACGATAATGCCTTCCACCTGCAGATCTTCGTTGTGATCTTCCTTCAGCTCTTCGATTTCCTTGAGCAGCCCGTACAGCGCTTGACGGGAGAAGCTGTCGCAGTCAAACGGAATCAGCACACGATCCGCCGCGATCAACGCCGATACCGCGTAAAAGTTCAGCGCCGGGGGCGTGTCGAGGTAGATGCGTTCATAATCTTCGCTCAGCTCATCCAGCAGTTTCCGGAGCTTGTTGATCTTGTGCTTGGCTTCCAGCTTGGGCTGCAGATCCGCCAACTCCGCTGTGGCAGTCACGACATGAAGGTTGTCGAAGGGCGTTTCATAGATGTCGACCTGATTCTTCTTGGCGCCAGGCCCGGAAGACAAGGTTTGCTTGAAGAAATCAGCGATCCCCATGGGAATCTCCTCACCGGTCAGACCGGTGAGGTACTGCGTCGAGTTGGCCTGAGCGTCCAGATCGATCAACAGCGTCCGATAACCCTCATGAGCACTGACAGCCGCCAGATTGCAGGCGATGCTGGACTTGCCAACGCCGCCCTTCTGATTGAACACCACACGCCGCATGTAAGACTCCCTGTTGCTGTCTAGCCGTGAAGGATCGCCTGCGACCCGGTGAAGGGTCCGAGTCTAGGCAATCGCGATGAGTAGGGCGAGCCTCTCGGAAAAATCTGACCGTTAGGATGAGGGCTACGTCATCGAAAGACCGATCGCGCCTACAACACAGTGACAGAGGCTGCCGCCATACCCGCAAGAAAGACCGTCAGTTAACACGCTATTTGTTTCAACGTTTGCCTCAGTGCGCCGGCATCGAGATAATGCCCGTCACCCGGTGATGGCGCCGCGCTATAGCCGGTGTCATTTTGACGACTCGAAGCCCGGAATAAAAAATTGTCGGCTCACCTGGAAGGTAAAGCTTCATGATTCGCGCTTTCTTGCTGTTATGCGTGTTGTTGGTGAGTGGCTGCGCGAGCCATGCGCCGCTGCCTGCGCAAATACCTCACATCAAATTTCCCGTGCAGCTGCATGTCCAGCGTGAGCAAGCCGGTCAGCGCGAAGATTGGATGATGACGATCCAGAAGGAACGCCACGGCCTGCGCTTCTCGTTGCTGGACTCACTCGGTACTCCGGTGGCACGTCAGCAGCTTCGCGAGGAGCGCTGGAAGGCAGACAGCCAACTGCCACCCAACCATGAGGCAAGAGAGCTGTTCGCGGCCGTGCTTTTCGCCCTGAC
This sequence comes from Pseudomonas graminis, assembly GCF_900111735.1. Taxonomy (GTDB): domain Bacteria; phylum Pseudomonadota; class Gammaproteobacteria; order Pseudomonadales; family Pseudomonadaceae; genus Aquipseudomonas; species Aquipseudomonas graminis. The sequence goes on from NZ_FOHW01000020.1 coordinate 29,887, forward strand.
GTCCCTGGAAGAAGTGCGCTTTGACTATCCTGGCGTGCAGCTGCGTCCCTACGGTCGCAGCCTGGACGATCGCTGGTTCGTCGATTACGCCTCCGAAGGTGTCTTCCGGATCAGCATGGAAAGCGGCGAGCTGAAGTACTTGGTCAGTCCACTCCAGGGCAAGGCGAGCAAATGACGGGGTAGCTCGCTCCCCGTTGCACGCGTCTGCGCATTGGAACCGTGCAACAACGCCAGCATTTCTATGCAGCGCCTCCGCTTCACCCCGCTTTGCGCGTCACCAGCTCGACAAACGCCTTGGCCATGGGCGACTTCTGGTCCTTGCGTTGCACCAGCCACACCGCTGACGTCGCCTGGGCATCCAGCAGCGTCCGGTACACCACCCCGTCGATGCGCATGCGTTGATAGGACGCCGGCAGCACCGTTACGCCCAGTCCTGCCGCTACCAGGCCAATGATGGTCATCGCCTCACCCGCCTCCTGGGTAAACAACGGGCTGAATCCTGCTTCCCGAGCCAGATCCAGCAACTGCGCGTAGAGCCCGCTGCCGTAGCTGCGCGGAAAGAACACGAACGGCTCGCTGGCCAGTTCCCGCAAATGAATGCCGCGTTCCGAGCCTTCCGCCAATGGATGGTCCGAGCGCAGGATTGCCACTAGCGGCTCGTGCAGCAGCTCCACGGCGACCAACGAATCCGGCAACGGGAGCGGTCGCATGATGCCCACTTGCATCGACTCATTCTCGAGCCGCTCGGCGACTTCCCGACTGCTCATTTCCTGAAGCGCCAGGTGCACAGCGGGATAGCGCTGGCGAAACGCGAATATGGCCTGGGGGATGCTTGAGGTGAACGGCGCGGATGCTGTGAAGCCGATCTTAAGCTCCCCCAGTTCGCCCAACTGTGCGCGCCGCGCCACATCAGAAGCCTTCTCGACCTGTGCCAGCACCAGGCGCGCTTCATCGAGAAACAACCGGCCCGCTTCGCTCAGCGCCACATGTCGATTGGTGCGCTCAAAGAGACGGGCGCCGAGTTCTTGCTCCAGCGCCTGAATCTGCTGGCTCAACGGCGGTTGCGAGATGCCGAGCGCCTGAGCGGCCCGACCAAAATGCAGCTCTTCAGCGACAGCAATGAAGTAACGCAGATGACGTAATTCCATGGTTATTCCAGTAGGTCGTCAAACCTATCAAACAGGTCGAACAATATATTGGAAGCAATCGTTAGGCGGCTATATTCTTTTGCCACTGCTCCCCGCTCTGCCGTCTGAGGTCACCCGTGAATACTGCTGCATCCCCTTCCGCGCCTGCCGAGCTCGTCACAGCAGCCATCCCGTTGGGCGATACCTACATCGAGAAGGACACGCCTGCTTTCATTCGTACCGTACTTGCGCTGTTCTCCGGCGGCTTCGCCACGTTTGCGCTGCTGTACTGCGTGCAACCGATGATGCCGGTGCTGTCTCGAGACTTCTCCATCAACGCCGCCCAGAGCAGCATGATTCTGTCGGTGTCCACCGCGATGCTGGCGATCGGGTTGCTCATCACCGGGCCCATTTCCGACCGCCTCGGGCGCAAGTCGGTGATGGTCTTCTCGCTGTTCTCCGCCGCTCTTTTCACCATCGCCAGCGCATTGATGCCGACCTGGGAGGGCGTGCTCATCACGCGGGCGTTCGTAGGGTTGTCGTTGAGCGGACTCGCCGCCGTCGCCATGACCTACCTAAGCGAAGAAATCCATCCCCAGCACATCGGCTTGGCAATGGGCTTGTACATCGGTGGTAACGCCATCGGCGGCATGAGTGGCCGGGTGATCACCGGGGTCTTGAGCGATTACGTCAGCTGGCACACGGCACTGTTGATCATGGGCATCATCGCGCTGGGCGCGGCGGGCGTGTTCTGGAAAATCCTGCCACCGTCGCGCAATTTCCGCGCAAGACCGCTCAATGGCCGCAGCCTGCTGGAAGGCTTTGTCCTGCAGTTCCGTGATGCCGGGCTGCCGTGGCTGTTTCTGGAAGGCTTCCTGCTGATGGGCGCGTTCGTAACGCTGTTCAACTACATCGGCTACCGCTTGCTGGCCGACCCGTACAACTTGAGCCAGGCCGTGGTCGGTTTGTTCTCGGTGGTGTACCTGTCCGGCATCTACAGCTCGGCGAAGATCGGCGCCCTGGCCGACCAACTAGGCCGACGCAACGTGTTGTGGGCCGTAATCGTGCTGATGCTCGTCGGCGTGGCGCTAACCATGCTCACCCCGCTGGTGGTGGTGATCGTTGGCGTGCTGATGTTCACCTTCGGCTTCTTCGGCGCCCACTCCGTCGCCAGCAGCTGGATCGGCCGCCGCGCCATCAAAGCCAAAGGCCAGGCCTCGTCGCTGTACTTGTTCAGCTATTACGTGGGCTCCAGCGTTGCCGGCACCGGCGGCGGCGTGTTCTGGCACTACGCCGGCTGGAACGGCATCGGCGCCTTCATCGGTACCCTCCTGCTGATCGCCCTCGCCGTAGCGCTGAAACTGGCGAAGGTTAAACCGCTGGCGGTGAATGTGCAGGTTTGAGCCAACAGCCGCACATGCAACTGTAGGAGCACGCTTGCCCGCGATCGGGCGGGAACCGGCCGCAAGAACTTCGAGGACGGACTTGCTGATCTACCACAGAGGTACAGCCACTGCCGCTTCGCGCCAGATCGCGGGCAAGCGCGCTCCTACGCCTTCGGCAGAAGCTATCCGGCGCCCGACGCTCAGAGTCTATAGATCTGTGCTCTTTGCGTGCCTAACCCCACACAAAAACGCCCGGCATTAGCCGGGCGTCTTCATGTCTGCGAACCGCTTACTGGTGATACTTCGCCGACATTTCATGCACCGCTTCGATGAAGGCGCCGGCGTTGGCCGGATCGACTTCGGGGGTGATGCCGTGGCCGAGGTTGAAGACGTGGCCGGTACCGCTGCCATAGCTGGCGAGGATGTTGGAGACTTCCTGGCGGATGGCTTGAGGATTGGCGTAAAGCACGGTCGGGTCCATGTTGCCCTGCAGCGCGACCTTGCTGCCGACTCGACGGCGGGCTTCGCCGATGTCGCAGGTCCAGTCCAGGCCCAGCGCATCGGCGCCGGCGTCAGCGATGCTTTCCAGCCACATGCCGCCGCCCTTGGTGAATAGAATGACCGGCACTTTGCGCCCGTCATGCTCACGGATCAGGCCGCTGACGATCTTGCGCATGTAGGCCAGTGAAAACTCCTGATACGCCGCAGCAGAAAGGCTACCGCCCCAGCTATCGAAGATCTGCACCGCTTGGGCGCCTGCGAGAATCTGGCCGTTCAGGTACGCCGTGACCGATTGTGCGAGCTTGTCGAGCAGCAAGTGCATGGCCTGCGGGTTGTCGTAGAGCATGGCCTTGGATTTACGGAAGTCCTTAGACGAGCCGCCTTCAACCATATACGTCGCCAGGGTCCACGGGCTGCCAGCGAAGCCGATCAGCGGCACGCGGCCGTTGAGCTCGCGGCGAATGGTGCTGACCGCGTCCATGACGTAGCCGAGGTCTTTCTGCGCGTCAGGGATCGGCAACGCTTCGATGTCAGCCAGTGTGGTGACGGTTTTGCGGAAGCGCGGGCCTTCGCCGGTTTCGAAGTACAGGCCCAGGCCCATGGCGTCGGGAACGGTGAGGATGTCGGAGAACAGAATGGCGGCGTCGAGCGGATAGCGCTCAAGGGGCTGCAGGGTGACTTCACAGGCAAACGCCGGGTTCATGCACAAGCTCATGAAGTCCCCGGCCTTGGCGCGACTGGCGCGGTACTCCGGCAGATAGCGGCCGGCCTGGCGCATCATCCATACAGGCGTGACGTCAACAGGCTGCTTGAGCAGGGCGCGAAGGAAACGGTCGTTCTTCAGGGCAGTCATGTCGGCATCCGGAAAAAAAGTGCGGGCATTTTCTCAGACACCAACATAAAAGGCACGGTCGGTGCCGTGCCTTTTATTTATCGGGGCGATTTGTTGCATCAATGCATCTGCGAGCTTCAAGCCGCAAGCTTCAAGTAAAAGCAGATCAGCGTCTGCCTTAAGCTTGTGGCTTGGAGCTTGCCGCTTGCCGCTTGCAGCTTGCCGCAGGCGTCAACTAGACGCCCAGGTAATCCAGAATCCCTTCAGCCGCGTTGCGGCCTTCAAAGATCGCCGTCACCACCAGATCAGACCCGCGCACCATGTCGCCACCGGCGAAGATCTTCGGGTTGCTGGTCTGGTGCTTGAACTGGCCCTGCTCCGGCGCCACGACACGGCCCTGGCTGTCGACCTGGATACCCTGCGGATCGAACCACAACGCCGGGCTCGGACGGAAACCGAACGCGATAACCACGGCATCCGCCGGGATGATCTCTTCGGAGCCTGGGATCGGCTCGGGGCTGCGACGGCCTCGCGCATCCGGCTCGCCCAGGCGCGTTTCGACGACTTTCACGCCTTCGACCCGATCCTCGCCCACGATGGCGATGGGCTGACGGTTGTAGAGGAACCTTACGCCCTCTTCCTTGGCGTTCTTCACTTCCTTGCGCGAGCCCGGCATGTTTTCTTCGTCCCGGCGGTAGGCGCAGGTCACTGACTTGGCGCCCTGGCGGATCGACGTGCGGTTGCAGTCCATCGCCGTATCGCCACCGCCCAGTACCACAACCTTCTTGCCCTTCATGTCGACGAAATCTTCCGGCGACTTTTCGAAGCCCATGTTGCGGTTGACGTTGGCGATCAGGAAATCCAGCGCGTCATGCACGCCCGGCAGGTCTTCACCGGGGAAGCCGCCCTTCATGTAGGTGTACGTGCCCATGCCCATGAACACCGCGTCGTACTCTTCCAGCAACTGCTCGACGGTGATGTCCTTGCCGATCTCGGTGTTGAGACGGAACTCGATGCCCATGCCGGTGAACACTTCGCGGCGATTGCTCAGCACGCTCTTTTCAAGCTTGAACTCGGGGATACCGAAGGTCAGCAGACCGCCGATTTCCGGGTTCTTGTCGAACACCACCGGCTTTACGCCGCCACGCACCAGAACGTCGGCGCAGCCCAGGCCGGCCGGGCCTGCGCCGATGATGGCCACGCGCTTGCCGTTGGGCACGACGCGGGACATGTCCGGGCGCCAGCCCATGGCGAAGGCCGTGTCGGTGATGTACTTCTCGACCGAACCAATGGTGACCGCACCGAAGCCGTCGTTGAGGGTGCACGCGCCCTCGCACAGACGATCCTGCGGGCACACGCGGCCGCAGACTTCCGGCAGGGTGTTGGTCTGGTGCGACAGCTCGGCCGCCGCGAGGATGTTGCCCTCGGACACCAGCTTCAGCCAGTTGGGAATGAAGTTATGCACAGGGCATTTCCATTCACAGTACGGATTGCCGCAACCCAGGCAACGGTGCGCCTGATCGGCGGACTGCTGGGGCTTGAAAGGTTCGTAGATTTCCACGAACTCTTTCTTGCGCTGACGCAGCAGTTTCTTCTTCGGATCTTTACGCCCGACTTCGATGAACTGGAAGTCGTTACTGAGACGTTCAGCCATGGTGTTAGAACTCCTGACTACAGCCCCAAGCGCCACGCTTGAAGCTGCAAGAAAATCATGTTCGCAGGCACTCGCGCGCTGCCGTTAACTTGCGGCTTGAAGCTTGCCGCTCGCAGCTGCTGTTATTGCGGATTCGCGCGGGTGCTGGACAACAGCGACTTCAAGCTCGCGGCCTTCGGCTTCACCAGCCAGAAGCGGCGCAGGTAGTCGTCGAGGTTTTCCCAGAGATTGCGGCCCCACTCGCTGTCGGTTTCGGTCACGTATTCGGCCAGCACGCGCTCCAGGTGGCTGCGATAGGCTTCCATCGCTTCACCGCTGATGCGCTGAATCTCGACCAGTTCGTGATTGACCCGGTCAACGAAGGTGTTGTCCTGATCGAGCACGTAGGCGAAACCGCCGGTCATGCCTGAGCCGAAGTTGTAGCCGGTCTTGCCCAGCACACAGACGAAACCGCCAGTCATGTACTCGCAGCAGTGGTCGCCCGTGCCTTCCACAACGGTGTGGGCGCCTGAGTTACGCACCGCGAAACGCTCGCCCGCCGTGCCCGCTGCGAACAGCTTGCCGCCGGTCGCGCCGTACAGGCAGGTGTTGCCAATGATGGCGCTGTCCTGGGTTTTAAACGGGCTGCCTTTCGGCGGCACGATCACCAGCTTGCCGGCGGTCATGCCTTTGCCGACGTAGTCGTTGGCGTCGCCTTCCAGGTACATGTTCAAGCCGCCGGCATTCCACACACCGAAGCTCTGCCCGGCCGTGCCCTTGAAGCGGAAGGTCACCGGCGCATCGTTCATGCCCTGGTTGCCGTGGAGCTTGGCGATTTCGCCGGAAATCCGCGCGCCGATGGAGCGGTCGCAGTTGCAGATGTCCAGTTCGTAGTCGCCGCTGCTCTTGGACTGAATGGCGGAGATCGCCAGTTCGACCATTTTCTCGGCCAGCAGGCCCTTGTCGAACGGGGGGTTGCGCTCGACCTGGCTGAACTGCGGTTTGTCAGCCGGAATGTGGTCGCTGCCCAGCAGCGGCGTCAGATCCAAATGCTGCTGCTTGGCGGTTTCACCCGGCAGGATTTCCAGCAGGTCGGTACGCCCGATCAGTTCTTCCAGCGAACGCACGCCCAGCTTGGCCAGCCATTCGCGGGTCTCTTCAGCCACGTAGGTGAAGAAGTTGATCACCATGTCGACGGTGCCGATGTAGTGGTCCTTGCGCAGCTTTTCGTTCTGAGTGGCGACGCCGGTGGCGCAGTTGTTCAGGTGGCAGATGCGCAGGTATTTGCAGCCCAGCGCGATCATCGGCGCGGTACCGAAGCCGAAGCTTTCGGCGCCAAGGATGGCCGCCTTGATCACGTCCAGGCCGGTTTTCAGGCCGCCGTCGGTCTGCACCCGAACCTTGCCGCGCAGGTCGTTGCCGCGCAAGGTCTGGTGGGTTTCGGCCAAGCCGATTTCCCATGGCGAGCCCGCGTATTTGATCGATGACAGCGGCGACGCACCGGTGCCGCCGTCATAGCCGGAAATGGTGATCAGGTCGGCGTAGGCCTTGGCCACACCGGCCGCAATCGTGCCCACGCCTGCTTCCGCTACGAGCTTGACCGAGACCAGCGCGGCCGGGTTGACCTGCTTGAGGTCAAAGATCAGCTGCGACAAGTCTTCGATGGAATAGATGTCATGGTGCGGCGGCGGCGAAATCAGCGTCACGCCAGGCACTGCATAACGCAGCTTGGCGATCAGGCCGTTGACCTTGCCGCCTGGCAGTTGCCCGCCCTCACCTGGCTTGGCGCCCTGCGCCACTTTGATCTGCAGTACGTCGGCGTTGACCAGGTACTCGGGCGTCACGCCAAAACGGCCGGTTGCGATCTGTTTGATCTTGGAGCTACGGATGGTGCCGTACCGCGCCGGGTCCTCGCCACCCTCACCGGAGTTGGAGCGCGCCCCCAGGCGGTTCATCGCCTCGGCCAGCGCTTCGTGTGCTTCCGGCGAGAGCGCGCCCAGCGAGATGCCCGCCGAGTCGAAGCGCTTGAGAATGCCTTCCAGCGGCTCGATTTCATCGATGCCCAGCGGCGTGTCGAGCTCTTTGACCTTGAGCAGGTCACGAATCATCGACACCGGACGGTTGTCCACCAGCGCTGTGTATTCCTTGAATTTCGCGTAATCACCCTGTTGAACGGCGGCTTGCAGCGTCGCCACCACATCAGGGTTGTACGCGTGGTATTCGCCGCCGTAGACGAACTTCAGCAGCCCGCCCTGCTGGATCGGCTTGCGCGCGCTCCAGGCTTCGAAGGCCAGGGCTTTCTGCTCGGCTTCGATGTCGACGAAGCGCGCGCCCTTGATGCGGCTCGGCACGCCACGGAAACTCAGGTCGCAGACTTCTTCGGACAGACCAATGGCTTCGAAAAGCTGCGCTCCACGGTAGGACGCGACGGTCGAAATGCCCATCTTCGACAGGATCTTCAGCAGGCCTTTGGTGATGCCTTTGCGGTAGTTCTTGAAGACTTCGTACAGATCGCCCAGCACTTCGCCGGTACGGATCAGGTCGCCCAGCACTTCGTAGGCCAGGAACGGGTAGACCGCCGAGGCGCCGAAGCCGATCAACACGGCGAAATGGTGCGGGTCGCGAGCCGTTGCTGTCTCGACCAGAATGTTGCTGTCGCAGCGCAGGCCTTTTTCGGTCAGACGGTGATGCACCGCACCGGTGGCCAGCGACGCGTGAATCGGCAGTTTGCCCGGCGCGATATGGCGGTCGCTCAAGACGATCTGGGTCTTGCCCGAACGCACGGCTTCTTCAGCCTGGTCCGCGATGTTGCGCACGGCCGCTTCCAGGCCCATGGCTTCGTCGTAGTTCAGGTCGATGATCTGACGATCAAAGCCCGGACGATCCAGGGTCATCAGCGAGCGCCACTTGGCCGGGGAAATGACCGGCGAGCTGAGGATCACGCGGGAAGCGTGCTCTGGCGACTCCTGGAAAATGTTTCGCTCGGCCCCGAGGCAGACTTCCAGCGACATGACGATGGCTTCACGCAGCGGGTCGATCGGCGGGTTTGTGACCTGCGCGAACTGCTGACGGAAATAGTCGTACGGCGTGCGGACGCGACGGGACAGCACCGCCATCGGCGTGTCATCACCCATGGAGCCGACCGCTTCCTGACCCTGCTCACCCAGCGGGCGCAGGATCTGATCACGCTCTTCGAACGTGACCTGGAACATCTTCATGTACTGCTTGAGCTGATCCGGGTTGTAGAACGCCGAACCGTGGTCGTGATCTTCCAGCGTCGCCTGAATACGCAGGGCGTTCTTGCGCAGCCACTGCTTGTACGGGTGGCGCGACTTCAAACGGCTGTCGATGGCGTCGGTGTCGAGGATCTGTCCGGTTTCGGTGTCCACGGCGAAGATCTGGCCCGGACCGACACGGCCCTTGGCGATGACGTCTTCAGGCTTGTAGTTCCAAACGCCGATTTCCGACGCGAGGGTGATGTAGCCGTTCTTGGTAGTCACCCAGCGCGCAGGGCGCAGGCCGTTGCGGTCCAGCAGGCAGACGGCGTGACGACCTTCGGTCATGACGATGCCGGCCGGGCCGTCCCACGGTTCCATGTGCATGGAGTTGAATTCGTAGAACGCGCGCAGATCCGGGTCCATGGTTTCGACGTTCTGCCACGCCGGCGGCACGAGCATACGTACGCCACGGAACAGGTCGATGCCGCCGGTCACCATCAGCTCGAGCATGTTGTCCATGCTGGAGGAGTCGGAGCCCACGCGGTTGACCAGCGGGCCCAGCTCGTCGAGGTCCATCAGGTCGTTGGTGAACTTGGTGCGACGGGCTTGGGCCCAGTTGCGGTTACCGGTGATGGTGTTGATCTCGCCGTTGTGGGCGAGGAAGCGGAATGGCTGAGCCAGCGGCCATTTCGGCAGGGTGTTGGTCGAGAAGCGCTGGTGGAATACGCAGATCGCGGTCTGCAGGCGCTCGTCGTTGAGGTCCGGGAAGAATGCCGTGAGGTCACGCGGCATCATCAGGCCTTTGTAGATGATGGTCTTGTGGGAAAAGCTGCAGATGTAGTGGTCGGTGTCAGCGGCGTTGGCCACCGAGGAGCGACGACGTGCACAGAACAGCTTGATCGCGAACTCCTGATCGGTCAGGCCTTCGCCACCGATGAACACCTGCTCGATCTTCGGCAGACGCTCAAGGGCCAGACGGCCCAATACGCTGGTGTCGATCGGCACCTGACGCCAGCCGATCAGGGTCAGGCCGGCCGCCAGGATTTCACGGTTCATGTTTTCGCGGGCCGCTTCGGCCCTGGCGTCGTCCTGATTGAGGAAGACCATGCCAACACAATACTGGCGCGGAAGCTCGACGCCGAAGTGCTCGGTGGCCACCGCACGCAGGAAGGTGTCAGGTTTTTGCATCAACAGCCCGCAGCCGTCACCGGTCTTGCCGTCGGCGTTGATACCACCACGGTGGGTCATGCACGTCAGGGCTTCGATAGCCGTCTGCAACAGGTGATGACTGGGCTCGCCTTGCATATGGGCGATCAGGCCGAAACCACAGTTATCCTTGAATTCTTCTGGATGGTACAGACCTGCTTTCATAGACACATTCTCACCAGGCTGCCCCTTATCGAGGCAAATTTCTTTTCAATTCAACCATTTACCATCCACGCCGAACGTATGCCGGCTTTGCGGGAGCAAAAGGGAGGTCATTGTACACAGCGACACAAGTCCTCACAAATTTGACGACGAAGTGTCGCAAATTTATGTCGCATTCATGAAAGGTTTTATATCGATTCTCGTGCTAGTCAGAGCTTTTTTGCGAGTCTGACCAATGAGAGCCCGAAGATCAATGCGCGCCTGAGACGCAGACACCGCAAGGCGCGCTGCTCGTTGGCAGCACGCTCATGCATGATATCGGGAGGGCCAAGCGAGGGACCTGGATAAGGTCCCTGCGTCATCAGCGGGCGGCGGCGAGTTCCTGTTGGATACTGCCGACAGTACGAGGCCAAGGTTTACCAGCCTGAACCTTCTCTGGCAAGGCCTTGATAGCGGTCAGTGCCGCATTGCGGTCAGCGAAGCTGCCGTAAGTCACCACGAACAGAGGCTTGCCCTGCAGGGTTTTCTTGAAGTAACGGTACTCGGCGCCCTGCTCTTTCACGTAGCTCTGAGCGGTGGCTTCAGAGCTGGTGCCGAGGATCTGCACCACGTAATGCGTGGGTGCCTGACCTGCGTACCAGCCGCTGCCCGCCGCGCCAGGCGCTGCAGCTGCTGGTTTGGCCGCCGGCGCCGGGGCAGGTTTGGCGGTGGCCACCTGAGTCGGCGCTGGGGCAGGTTTCGCGGCAGGGGCCGGAGCAGGCGCTGGCTTGGCGGCCGGGGCCGGACGCGTTGCCGGAACCGGTTGCTGTGCCATGGTCGGAGCAGGACTTGCCGTCGCGCCTGCCGGTGGCGCAGTGGTGGTCACGGTCGGCGGCTGCAGCGATTGATTAGCCGCAGGGCCGCCATCTTCGCCGTCACCCTCGCCCGATCCCGCCGCTTCCGCCAACGGCGCGCGGGTCGCCGGTTGCGAGCCGTTCATCGGCAGCGGCATCGGTTGCGAATTACCGGCGAACTCGATGGCCGGGCCACCGTTGTTCGATTGTTGCGCGGGCGCCTGGCCCTGACCCAGAGGCAGTTGCGCCTGAGAGTTGGCTGGCGCAGTGGCCGGTGCGTTGCTGCGGCCTGGAATCAGCCACGCCGCGAGAACGGCTGCGACAACAACCCCACCCAAAGCCAACACGTGTTTCTTAGGCATTTTGAACCCCATACTTGGACGCTTGACCGCAGAGCGGCTGGCAATCATGGCTTCGATCATCGAATCGCGCGCGACCTGGTTGATCGCGCCTGGCCATCCACCGGACTGCTCGTGGATATCAGTGATCTGCGCGGCGCTGAACAACTCAACGCCCTGCCCTGCGCCATCGAGACGCTGAGCCAGATACTCACGGGTTTCTTCTTCGGTATACGGTGCCAGCTCGATAACGTGGAAGCGTTCTTCCTCGGTACCGCTCTCGGCGCACAGCTGATCCAGGCGATCAATGATCGAAGCCTCGCCGAACAGGAAGACATGCGGACGCCCTTCCGGGGTGCCTGCTGCCAATCCCAACAACGCTTCGAGTGCGGATTCGCCCAGTTGTTCGGCATCGTCCACCAGGATGTAGACTTCCTGACCGGTCAGCGCCAACTGCACGACCTGCGCCAGGATCGGGCGCATTTCCGCTTGAGCGACGTTCAGCGCCTGGGCAACCTGGCGCAGCACGCCCGTCGCATCACCGGCGCCACGCGCCGACACCACAACGCTCTGCACCGACTGCTTGTTGGTACTCGCCACCAATGCCTGACGCAACAGCGTTTTGCCGCTGCCCTGAGGCCCGGTCACGACCAGCAACAGCTGGCTGTAGCGCGCAAGGTGATGCAGCTGGCCCAGCACGGGCTTGCGCTGTGCGGGGAAGAACTTGAAGCCGGGAACCCGCGTTGCAAAGGGGTCATGACTCAACTGGTAATGACCGAGGAAGGCCTCATCGGCGTGCAAACTAGTCATGGATTTCTCATTAACCTCTAAGCTGATCCACCAAGGCGCGGTAGTCCGCGACCAGTGTGGCCTGTAGTACTTCTTGTGGATATTCGTCTGTTACCACTGCTTCACCGATGCGACGCAACAGCACCAGGCGCAAACGACCGTCAATGACCTTTTTGTCCACCGCCATGTGCTCGAGGAAGTGCTCGGGTGTCATGTCTTGCGGCGGAACCACCGGCAAGCCGGCGCGCTGAAAAATACGGACGCCGCGGTCACGTTCCTGCTCGCTGATCCAGCCCAGACGCGCCGACATTTCCAGCGCCATCACCGTACCTGCCGCCACCGCCTCGCCGTGCAGCCATACGCCGTAACCCATGTGGGTTTCGATGGCGTGGCCGAAGGTGTGGCCGAGGTTCAGCGTGGCACGCACACCAGACTCTCGCTCATCGGCACCGACGACCGCCGCCTTGGCGGCGCACGAGCGCTCGATTGCCGTGGTCAGCGCGACCTGATCCAGCCCGCGCAGCTTATCCACATTCTCTTCGAGCCACGTCAGGAACGGTTCGTCACAGATCAAACCGTATTTGATAACCTCGGCAAGACCGGCGGACAGTTCGCGTTCAGGCAGGGTGTTCAGCGATAACGTGTCGATCAGCACCGCATTGGGCTGATAGAAAGCGCCCACCATGTTTTTGCCCAGCGGGTGATTGATGCCGGTTTTGCCACCGACCGAGGAATCGACCTGGGAGAGCAGTGTGGTCGGCACTTGAATGAATTCGACGCCGCGCTGGTAACAGGCAGCGGCAAAGCCGGCCATGTCGCCAATAACGCCGCCGCCCAACGCAATCACAGTGGTGCGGCGATCATGGCGTGCAGTAAGCAGCGCGTCGAAGATGGTTTGCAGGGTTTCCCAGTTCTTGAAGGCTTCACCGTCGGGAAGCACGATCGGCAAGACGCTGTAACCGGCGAGGGATCGGGTCAGGCGTTCCATGTAGAGCGGCGCAACGGTGGCGTTGGAAACGATCGCCACCTGTTTACCGGCAATGTACGGCTTGAGCAACTCGGGCTGATCCAGCAAGCCTTCGCCGATATGGATCGGGTAGCTGCGTTCGCCAAGCTCGACCTTGAGTGTCTGCATGTGTCCCCACGCTGTTAACAATTGGTTGCCTGTGCGCGTCTTGAAAGACGCCGACACCGGCTATGGCGCAAGGCCATGTAGCGACCCCACTTTTTATGGTCGCCGAGGATAGCGCATTTCCGTCTGCGCTTTAACGGGGAGGAAGCTCGGCCAGCAGGGCGAGTATGTCGATAACCACCATTCGCGGGGGCCGCTCATCGGTTTCGATGATGACATCGGCGATCTCGCGGTACAGCGGATCGCGGATCGCCAGCAGTTCGCGCAGCACGCGCGCCGGGTCAGCCGTGCGCAACAACGGTCGGTTACGATCCCGCGAGGTCCGGCCCACTTGCTGCTCAACCGACGCATGCAGATACACCACCCGACCGCCGGCGTGCAGGGCGCGACGGTTTTCTTCACGCATGACTGCGCCCCCGCCGGTGGCTACGACTACGCCGTCCAGTGCGGAGAGCTCGGCGATCATGGCCTGTTCGCGGTCGCGAAAGCCCGCTTCACCTTCCTTGTCGAAGATCCAGGGAATATTGGCGCCCGTTCGCAGCTCGATTTCCTTGTCGGAATCCTTGAACGGCAGTCGAAGCTCTTTGGCCAGCAAGCGACCGATGGTGCTTTTGCCAGCCCCCATCGGCCCCACAAGAATTAAATTTCGCACAGAATCAACGACTCACAGCAATCGCCTGGTTGTTCATGATACGCGGAGTGAGAAACACCAACAGCTCGGATTTTGACTCCGAAACCACATCGCGCCGGAAAAGGCGGCCAACATACGGCACATCGCCTAAAAATGGCACCTTGTCGACGACTTTACTCTGCGTATTCGAGAACACGCCACCAATTACGATGGTCTCGCCGTCGGCCACCAGCACCTTGGCGTTGACTTCGTTTTTCTTGATCGGCGGCACACCCAGCACCGTGTTCACGTAGTCCGGCTCATCTTTGGTGACCTTGACCTCCATGATGATGCGGTTGTCAGGCGTGATCTGCGGGGTCACTTCCAGGGACAGCGAGGCCTCTTTGAACGACACCGACGTCGCGCCGCTGGAACTCGCTTCCTGATAAGGCACTTCCGTACCTTTCAGGATTTTCGCGGTTTCCTTGTCCGACGTAACGACCTTTGGCTGCGAGACCACTTCGCCGTTGCCGCTCTTCTCCATCGCCGTCAGCTCGAGGTCGAGAATGGTGTTGTTGGTCAGGAAGCCCAGGCCGATCGACGAGGTAGCATTGGTCACGCCCATGTCGACGTAGGGACCATTGGTTGCCGAGGCGCCCGAGACGGTGCCGTTGCCGCCGGCGGTGAAGTTGCCCCTGTTGCTCGAACCGCCCCAGCGCACGCCGAGAGACTTGTCGTAATCGACGTTGGCCTCGACGATGCGTGCCTCGATCATCACCTGGCGCACCGGGATGTCCAGCTGCGAAACGATGCGGCGCAGCTCGTCCAGACGATCCTGGGTCTGGTAGGCAATGATGTTGTTGGTTCGCTCATCGACGGTGATCGAACCGCGCTCGTCGGTCTTGGATTCTGCGCTCGTCACCGACTGAAACAACTTGGCGATGTCAGCGGCCTTGGCGTAGTTCACTTGCAGCAACTCGCGACGCAGCGGGGCCAGTTCGGAAATCTGCTTGAGGGATTCCAGCTCCTGGCGCTCGCGCGCAGCGATCTCGTCAGCCGGACCGACCAGCAAGACGTTGCCGATCTTGCGCTTGTCCAGGCCCTTGGTCTTGAGCACCAGATCCAGTGCCTGATCCCACGGCACGTTCTGCAGGCGCAGGGTGATGCCGCCTTGCACGGTGTCGCTGGCCACCAGATTGAGGTTGGTGAAATCAGCGATCAGTTGCAGCACCGAGCGCACATCGATGTCCTGGAAGTTCAGCGACAGCTTCTCGCCGGTGTAGACCAGTTTTTCCGAGTTGCGCCGCTCCTGATCTTCGTTGGTCAGGGGACGCACGCTGATGGTCAGCTTGTTGTCGGTCTGGTAGGCGGAGTAATCGAACGCACCGGACGGTTCGATGGAGATACTGGCCTTGTCACCCGTGGCGCTGGAATTGACGAACTGCACCGGGGTGGCGAAATCCTTGACGTCCAGACGCACGCGCAGCGGCTCAGGCAATTGCGTTTTGGCAAAGTCGACGCGGATCTTGCCGCCCTGCTCCTGAATGTCCGGGGCAATGCCGGTGTCGCTCAGCTCGATGATGACGTTGCCTTCACCCAACTCGCCGCGCTGGAAGTCGACGTTTTTCACCGACCGTGGGCCTGGCGCATACGAGCGGGCAACGGGCTTCGATTGGGCGGCAGGTCCGCTTGGCACGCTCACTCGCGCCGCGCCCGTGGCGGTGCTCGGCTGCGAGCCCTGAGCCGCAGCGGCGCCCTGTCCCACGACCACAAACAGGTTGTTGCCGTCGACACGCGAGCTGTAAGGCGCGAGCGTGGTGAGGTTGATGATCACCCGCGTGCGATCCTTGGCTTCGACGACCACAACGCTGTGGGCGTTACCTGAACCCAGATCACGGCTTTTGATCGCCAGCTGGCTGGTCACCCCCGGGAGGTCCAGCGCAATGCGCGCCGGTTGCTCGGTGGTGTAACCGCGCGGCGCCGCCACCGGACCGTCGAAGGACAGTTTCAGTTCGACTCGATCCCCCGGCAATGCGGCGACATCCAGCGTCTTGAGGTTAGCCGCCTGGACAACCGGTGAAAGCATCGCCATCCCTAGCGACAGGCCGATAATCGAAAGAATCCTGTTCATGTTCACATTCCACCACTGTGCAGATCCGAAGGTGCTTCGCTTGCTTGCCGTCTTCATGAGCGTTCCTTTAGGGAAATACTGAGCGGACGCTCAAGCCAGGCCCCCTCTCCATCCGGAACGATTTCCATCACTTGCACCGCCGAGTCGCTGATCGCCGTAATCCGGCCATCGTTACGCCCCAGGTAATCGCCCACTTTCACCCGATGCACGCCACCCGCCCCGCGAAGCAGCGCGAACGTGCCGGTCTCATTGCTCAACGTGCCGACCATCTCGAAGGAATCGATGTTGAAGCCTTCGAGAAACTGCTTCACCCGCGTCGGATCAGGCTGCACCAGGTGCGAGCCCTTTGGACGGTTGACCAGATCAATCTTGATCGGCGGCTGAAACGGACTGCGCAAACTGGCCGCCGCATACGTAAAGGCCTCATACGGCCGGAATTTAGGCATCGGCTCGATGGTGCCAACCGGCCGTGCGCGTACCTCGGCCATGAACTGCTTGAGATCGTCAAATTCATTCGAGCTGTCGCAACCCGCGAGCCCCATCAGCGTGACGCCGACGCACAACCAACGCATCGCCCTCATTTCGCCGGCCCTTTCGTATCAACGTTCTGAAGACCTTTGTCGTTATAGCGATAGGTCTTGGCAAGGATGCTCATGCGCAGCTTTCCGGGGGACTTGGCGTCCAGCGGTTTGATCTCGAAGTCATGCAGCGTCACGATTCGCGGCAGGCTGGCGACGCCGCTGGCGAAGGTCGCGAGGTCGTGATAACTGCCTGTCACGGTAATCTGGATCGGCAATTCAATATAAAACTGCTGGGCCTCTTCAGGGAGTAGCTTGATCTCTTCGAACTCCAGGCCACTGCCCAGACCGGTGCGGGTGATGTCTTCAAGCAGGCCAGGGACTTCGGTGTCGCTCGGCAACTGTCGCAGCAACGCGCCAAAGGTATTTTCCATCTCCACCATCTGGCTCTTGTACGCCGCGAGGTTGGCAGCCTGATAAGCCTTGGTCGCGAACTGCTCTTTCAGCGCCGTCTCTTCGCCTCGGGCCTGATCCAGCTGAGCCTGCATGTCCTGGATATAGAAGAAGTACCCGCCGGCCAGAACCAGTGCCAACAGTAGCGCGCCGGCAATGGTCTTCACTGCGGCGGGCCATGAACCCAGGTTATTGATGTCCAGGTCGTTGAGGTCGATCTTTTTCAGGCTATCGAGCCAATCATTCATGCTCATGGCTTGACCCCCTCAACTGCTGGCTGCGTCTGACGCACCGTCAACTGGAAGGTGTTGGTCTGATCCACACCACCCGCCGCAGTGTTGGCCTTGACCTCGGTCAGACTCGGCGACTCCAGCCAGTCAGACGCATCCAGATTACGCAGCAGATCCGAGACCCGATTATTGGATTCGGCAGCGCCGGAAATGCTGATCATCTGCCCGGTCATCTTCACGTCGTTGAAATAGACACCATCGGGCAGGGTGCGCGCCATTTGATCGAAGATGCGCCCGATGATCGGCCGGTTGCCCTGCAGGTCCTGAATGATCTTCATCCGCTCCAGCAATTGCTTGCGACGCGCCTTGAGCTCGCTGATCTCTTTGATACGCGCGTCGAGCTGAACGATTTCGGTCCTGATGAATTGATTGCGGCTGTTCTGATGCGCGATGGCACTGCTCAAATATTGATCAGCCAAAAGAATGGCGCCGATGCCAAGCACCAGCACCCCGACGAGCGCCAGGATGAAGCGCTTCTTTCGCTCTTCGCGTTGCTGCTCGCGCCAGGGAAGTAAGTTGATCCGTGCCATTAGTCGAAGCTCCTCAGGGCCAGACCGCACGCGATCATCAGTGCAGGAGCATCGCTGGCGAGCGCGCCAGCATTGACCTTGACGCTCAGCGCCATGTCAGCAAAGGGGTTAGCCACCAGCGTCGGCGTGCCCAGGCGTTCCTGGATCAGCCGATCAAGACCGGAAATAGAAGCTGTGCCACCGGCCAGCATGATGTAGTCAACGCGGTTGTACTGGCCGGCCGCGAAGAAAAACTGCAGCGAACGGGACACCTGCTGCACCACAGCGTCTTTGAACGGCTGCAGCACTTCCATGACGTAGTCGTCGGGGAGCCCGCCCTGCTTTTTCGCAAGCCCGGCCTCGCTAACGGACAAGCCATAACGGCGCTGGATTTCTTCGGTTAACTGGCGACCGCCAAATAATTGTTCGCGGGTATAGATGATGCGGCCATTGTGCAGCACGCTGAGGGTGGTCATGGTCGCGCCGATGTCGATGACGGCGACGGTTAACTGCTCGTGGTCCTGACCCAACTGGGCAGACAGCAGACCGAACGAGCGCTCCAGGGCATAAGCTTCGACATCGACCACGCGGGCGGTGAGCCCGGCCAGTGCCAGCGCGGCTTCGCGCACTTCTACGTTTTCCTTGCGGCACGCGGCCAGCAATACTTCGACGCGCTCGGGATTACGCGCCGAATACCCCTGAACCTCGAAGTCGATGGCCACTTCTTCCAGCGGATAGGGAATGTATTGATCGGCCTCGATCTTGAGCTGGTTTTCCATCTCGTCGTCGGAAAGCCCTGCATCCATCTCGATGGTCTTGGTGATAACCGCCGAACCTGCGACGGCAACCGCCGCAATTTTGACGTTACTCTTGGCTTTTACCAGCAGACGCGTCAATGCACTGCCGACGCCTTCGAGCTCCGCGATGTTCTTTTCGACCACTGCGTTGGCGGGCAGTGGCTCGACCGCATAAGACTCGACCTTGTAACGGTTGCCGGACCGACTTAGCTCCAGGAGCTTGACCGAGGTGGAGCTAATATCGATCCCTAGAAGGGTGTTGGCCTTCTTACTGAAGAGTTCGAACACAACCGATTCCCTATGCGTTTCCGTCACTTACGGATGATTTCTAGTCCAGTGCCACTGTCGGCTGACTTGACAGTAGCGCAAATAACGCTCGACGACGAAAAATGCTTATAATGCCCAGCGTTTTTTTCGTGTAGCGAAGCTTCAAGGCGTGTTCATTTGTAAATGCCTGCGTCTAACTCATTCTTTTTTCTGGAAATCCAAAAGCCTTGATACGCCTGCTGAAGTTCGTCTGGTGGTCCATCGTCGCGGTCGTCTGCGGGCTGCTGCTCGGCCTGAGCGGCGCCTTTCTCTACCTGGCTCCGAACCTGCCCTCGGTCGATGCGCTGCGTAACATCCAGCTGCAGATCCCGCTGCGGGTGTTCAGCAGCGACGGCAAACTGATCGCAGAGTTTGGCGAAATGCGCCGCTCTCCCATCCGTTTCGCCGACATTCCCCCCAATTTCATTCACGCCCTGCTCTCTGCCGAAGACGATAACTTCGAGAATCACTATGGCGTGGACCCGAGCAGCCTGATGCGCGCGGCCAGCCAGTTGGTCAAGAGCGGTCATATCCAGTCCGGCGGCTCGACCATCACCATGCAGGTCGCGAAAAACTACTTCCTGACCAGCGAGCGCAGTTTTTCGCGCAAAACCACCGAGATTCTCTTGGCCTTGCAAATCGAGCGCCAACTTACCAAGGACGAAATTCTCGAGCTGTACGTCAACAAGATCTATCTGGGTAACCGCGCCTACGGCATCGAGGCCGCAGCGCAGGTTTACTACGGCAAATCCATCCGCGACCTGAGCGTCGCGCAGATGGCAATGATTGCCGGTTTGCCCAAGGCGCCGTCACGATTCAACCCACTGGCCAACCCGGTGCGCGCCAAAGAGCGCCGCGACTGGATTCTGGGCCGCATGTTCAAGCTGGGAAAAATCGACCAGAACACCTACCAGACCGCTCTTGTCGAGCCGATCAACGCCAGCTACCACGTTCAGAGCCCTGAAGTGAACGCGCCGTATATCGCTGAAATGGCGCGCGCCGAAATGGTGGGTCGTTATGGCAGCGCAGCCTACACAGAAGGTTTCCGCGTCACCACTACCGTACCGAGCGGCCTGCAGGAAGACGCCAACAAGGCTGTGCAGGACGGCCTGATCGAATACGACCAGCGCCATGGCTATCGCGGGCCTGAGAGCCGATTCCCAGGCCTGACCCGCGAGGGCTGGGTGCAGGAACTGAGCAAACAGCGTCCGATCAGCGGTCTGGAGCCGGCCATCGTCACCCAGGTCGACAAGACCGGCATCCGCGTGCTGACCCGCAGCGGCGAGAACGAAGAAACCGTCGCCTGGGACAGCATGAAGTGGGCCAAGGCGTTCCTGAACACCAACAGCGTCGGCGCCAATCCCAAGCAGCCTGGTGATGTCGCCCACGTCGGCGATCTGGTGCGTTTGCAGCGTCAGCCGGACAACTCGCTCAAGTTCAGCCAGCTTCCGGTGGCGCAAAGCGCGCTGGTTTCGCTGGATCCGCAGAACGGCGCGATTCGCGCGCTGGTCGGCGGCTTCGCGTTCGAGCAGAGCAACTACAACCGGGCAATGCAGGCCAAGCGTCAGCCAGGCTCCAGCTTCAAGCCGTTCCTGTACTCGGCAGCGCTGGATAACGGCTACACCGCCGCCAGCCTGGTCAATGACGCGCCGATCGTATTCGTCGACGAAACCATCGACAAAGTCTGGCGCCCGAAGAACGACACGGGCACCTTCCTCGGTCCGATTCGGCTGCGCGAGGCGCTGTACAAGTCGCGCAACCTAGTGTCCATCCGCCTGCTGCAAAGCCTGGGCGTGAACAACGCGATCAACTACATCACTCGGTTTGGCTTCAACAAGCAGGACTTGCCGCCAAACCTGTCCCTGGCCCTCGGCACGGCAACCCTGACACCGATGGAGATCGTCAGCGGCTGGAGCGCATTTGCCAACGGCGGTTACAAGGTCAGCTCGTACCTGATCCAGAAGATTGAGGACCGTGAGGGGAAAACCCTTTTCGTCGCCAACCCTCCGACAGTCCCTGCCAACGACCCGAACCCGAAAGCGGTCAGCGAGGCCGCCATCAGCAATGCATCGACTTATGCAGCGCCAGAAGCCCCGCCGTTGACTGCCAATGTCGTGCCGAACGCGCTGGATACTTCGGGCGCAGCGCCGGCCCCTGTGGTCGCGGAGCGGATTGTTGACGGTCGCACGGTTTACATTCTCAACAGCATGCTGCAGGACGTGATCAAACGCGGCACCGGTCGCCGCGCCCTGGCGATGAACCGTCCGGACATCGCAGGCAAAACCGGTACCACCAACGAATCGAAAGATGCGTGGTTTACGGGTTACAACGCCGATTACGTGACAACGGTCTGGACCGGTTTCGATCAGCCAGAAAGCCTCGGTCGCCATGAGTTCGGCGGCACGGTCGCGCTGCCGATCTGGATGAAGTACATGAGCGCCGCGCTGAAGGACAAGCCGCCACACGTTCAGGCCGAACCGGACGGCATCCTCAGCCTGCGTATCGACCCTGTCAGCGGCCGCTCCGCCACGCCGAGTACGCCAGGGGCGTTCTTCGAGCTGTTCAAGAGCGAAGATACGCCGCCTAGCGTGAACGAACTTGGCGGCAGCCCACCTCCAGGCAGCCCGCTGCCGGCGGATGAATCAGCGCCGATCGATCTGTTCTAGGGGAGCAGCCGCAAGCCTCAAGCGGCAAGCTCCAAGTAAAAGCAGCGGCGATCAGTTGCACTGCTGGCAGCCTCCAGCCATAAAAAAACCCAGCACTTGGCTGGGTTTTTTATGGGCGCTTGTATCAGCCGTTGAACACTTCATCCACGCTCTTCAGCGGGTAGTGCTTCGGATACGGCAGGGTTGCGACGCCGCTCTCGATGGCTGCCTTGGCAACTGCATCGGAGATCAGGCCCAACAGGCGCGCGTCCATTGGTTTCGGGATGATGTACTCGCGACCGAATTCCAGGGCGATGCCGCCATAGGCATCGCAAACTTCCTGAGGCACCGGCAGCTTGGCCAGTTCTCGCAGAGCGTTGGCCGCGGCGATCTTCATCTCTTCGTTGATGCGCTTGGCGCGGACGTCCAGTGCGCCACGGAAGATGAACGGGAAGCCCAGCACGTTGTTGACCTGGTTCGGGTAGTCCGAACGGCCGGTCGCCATGATCACGTCGTCGCGGGTAGCGTGAGCCAGTTCTGGCGAGATCTCCGGATCCGGGTTCGAGCAAGCGAACACGATCGGGTTGGCCGCCATCGACTTCAGGCCTTCAGCGCTCAGCAGGTTCGGACCGGACAGACCAACGAACACGTCAGCGCCTTCCAGGGCGTCGGCCAGCGTGCGCTTGTCGGTGGAGTGAGCGAATTGGGCCTTGTACTGGTTCAGGTCGGTACGCCCGTCGTGAACCACGCCGCTACGGTCGATCATGAAGATGTTTTCGATCTTCGCGCCCATGCTCACCAGCAACTTCATGCAGGAGATGGCCGCAGCACCAGCGCCCAGGCAGACGATCTTCGCCGCTTCCAGGGTTTTGCCAGCGATTTCCAGCGCGTTGATCATGCCGGCTGCGGTAACGATCGCGGTGCCGTGCTGGTCATCATGGAAAACCGGAATGTCGCACTGCTCGATCAGCGCCTTTTCGATTTCAAAGCACTCAGGCGCCTTGATGTCTTCCAGGTTGATGCCACCGAACGTGATGGAGATGCGGCGCACGGTGTCGATGAAGGCCTGCGGGCTCTCCGAGTCGACTTCGATATCGAACACGTCGATACCGGCAAAGCGCTTGAACAGCACGCCCTTGCCTTCCATGACCGGCTTGGACGCGAGAGGCCCGAGGTTACCCAGACCCAGAATCGCGGTGCCATCAGAGATGACCGCTACCAGGTTGCCTTTGCCGGTGTACTTGTAGGCAAGCTCCGGATCGCGACCGATTTCGCGGACCGGCTCAGCCACACCCGGGCTGTAAGCCAGCGACAGATCGCGAGCGGTTGCAGTGGCTTTGGTGAGCTCGACGCTGAGTTTCCCTGGACGGGGATGAGCGTGATATTCGAGAGCGGCAGTTTTCAAATCTGACATGGGGGCATTCCGCTTTTTTACTGTTGGAAAGACGGACCGCCGAGCATACGCAAGTCATAAAGTCCTAACAAGACTGGCGGGTCACCTGTGTCAAGAGGCCGCATCTACGACTTTCAGCGTAGAGCCGTAGGACACAAGGTCTCCAGCTGAGACAGTTTGCGCAATAAAATGTCTACAATTTATTAATTAATTGTATTCAACATTGCAGGATGAGTGATCGGCATCATCCAGCGAGGCTGATCTGCTCTAAGGCCGCCCCGACGAGAACGATCAACCACCCAGCCACGGGCTTCGATGCGCTGCCCCTTCAAGCGCTGCAACGCGGAAGTGTCAAACTGGCCGAGCAGTTTGGGCGCAATGCGCAGCACCAGCGAATCCCCGAATTCGATCCACAGGCCGCCGCCATTGCGCTGCACGCGGGTCACGCGCCCGCTGACCAACGCGAACCCGCCGGCGTTGATCTGCTCGACCGGCTGAACCGGCGAATTGCGCCACAAGCCCAGGCCGGCCTGGCGAGCTGACTTCTCTGCGGCCTGCAGGCAGCTGACCAGCGCAACGTTCGGAGAGACTGCGACGAGATAGCCAAGGCCTTCGGCGAGCAGTTGCGCCTCGAGATTGGCGCCATCGCGGCCATAGACGTTAGCGAGCGTGCGTCCGTAGTGATCGGTCGGCTCTTCACCGACGCGCAGCCTGACCTGCCCGTCGCTGGCCTCCACCAACGCCTGCAAACGACGCTTGGCCGTTTCGGCAAACGGCTGGGCGGGCTGACCCTTTTTGCCGGTTTCTGGCGTATTCAGGCCAATCATGCGAACGCTGCGACCATCGATCAGACGCACCGTGTCGCCGTCGACCACTCGCTGCACCTGAGCCACAGGCAGCGACGCCGGGGCCGGACACAAAGCCTGGGCCGCCGAAAGCCAAATCGCGGACATAAAAAAGGCGCCCGCGAGGGACGCCTTTTTAAGCAGCCTGGAGAAACGCATCGGCGACTCCAGAACGGCCAACCTTACTCTGCAGCAGCAGGAGCTTTGGTAGGACCGAACGCACCGAAACGCGACTTGAACTTGTCGACACGACCGCCGACGTCCAGAGTTTTTTGCTTGCCGGTGTAGAACGGGTGGCACTCGTTGCAAACGTCCAGGCTCAGAGGCTTGGCCAGTGTGGAACGGGTTTTGATGACATTGCCGCAGCTGCAGGTTGCGTCAATGGCTTCGTAAACTGGATGGATATCAGCTTTCATGGGTATTTCCTCAGGCTATCGTGCCGCCACCCAACACTATTGTTGAATACCGCACGGAATTAGGCCGCGCATATTAACAGACAACGCCAATCACGCAAGGGAACGTTAACGCCGGTCGTCTGCTAAGATCGCGCCCTTCGTCATACTCCGTAACAGGATATCCCCCGCGTGTCCGACGCCATCTTGCGCCTCGCCCTGCCCTCGCCGCTGCGCCGCCTGTTCGACTACCTTGCCCCCGCAGGTGTGCCGCGCAGTGCCTTGCAGCCAGGGATGCGCCTGCGCGTGCCGTTCGGCCGTCGGGAGATGATTGGCGTGCTGGTGGAGGTCGTTGACCACAGCGAAGTGCCGGCCGACAAGCTCAAGCCGGCGATTGCGGTGCTGGACGCCGACGTGCCATTGCCGCCTGCATTGTTCAAGCTGTGCCTGTGGACTGCACAGTATTACCAGCACAGCCTGGGCGACACATTCAGCTGGGCGTTACCGGTGCTGCTGCGCCAGGGCGAACCGGCGGAAGCCCGACAAGAGCGGTTCTGGCAGGCGGCTCCTGACGCCAGCATCGATGACCCGCGCATCGCCCGGGCGCCGAAACAAAAAGAAGCGCTGCGCACGCTGGCCCAACACCCCCACGGCGTGGCTCATCAATTGCTGAGCAAGCTGATGCTTAACCGGGACAGCCTGAATCTGCTGCTCGCCAAGGGACTGGTGACCGTCGAGGTGCGCGGTCATGGACCGGTCGAGCGGCACGAACACTGGCTGGCGCAGCCGGAACTGCCGCTCAACACCGAACAGCGGGCCGCCTTTGAAGCCATTCGTTCGGGGTTCGGCAGCTTTCACGCCTCATTGCTGGCGGGGGTCACCGGCAGCGGCAAGACCGAGGTGTACCTGCAGCTCATCCGCGAAACGCTGGAAGCGGGCAAGCAGGCGCTGGTGCTGATTCCGGAGATCAACCTGGGCCCACAGACCCTTGCGCGTTTCGAGCAGAGATTCAACGCACGCATCGCGCTGCTGCACTCGGCAGTCAACGATCGGGATCGGCTCGACGCGTGGCTGGCAGCACGCGATGGCGAAGCCGACATCATCATCGGCACCCGTTCGGCGCTGTTCACCCCGATGAAAAACCCCGGGCTGATCATCATCGACGAGGAGCACGACGGCTCCTATAAACAGCAGGAAGGCCTGCGCTACCACGCACGGGACCTGGCGCTGGTGAGGGCGCATCAGGAGGACATCCCGATCGTGCTCGGCTCGGCGACGCCTTCACTGGAAAGCCTGCACAACGCCCACACTGGTCGATACGCGCTCCTGCGCCTGAATCAGCGCGCGGGCGGCGCTCAGCAACCCCGCTTCCTGCGGCTGGACGTGAAAAGCCGCCCCCTCGACAGCGGCATTTCAGGCCCCATGCAGCAAGCCATCGGCCAGACCCTGGCGGCGGGTCAACAGGTGTTGGTGTTCCTAAACCGACGCGGCTTTGCCCCGACGCTGTTGTGTCACGACTGTGGCTGGCTGTCGGAATGCCCTCGCTGCGACGCGCGCATGACCGTTCACCAACGCTCGGGTGAGCTGCGCTGCCATCATTGCGGCCATGTCGAGCGCGTGCCACGCAATTGCCCGGCATGCGGCAAGGTCGATCTGCGCCCGGTCGGTGCAGGGACCGAGCGTGCCGAGGAGCGGCTGGCGATTCTGTTCCCCGACTATCCGGTGCTGCGCGTCGATCGGGACAGCACCTCGCGCAAGGACGCGATGAATCAGCTGTTCGCGACCATCCAGAAAGGCCAGCCGTGCATTCTGGTGGGCACCCAGATGCTCGCCAAAGGGCATCACTTCCCTCGCGTGACGCTGGTGTCGATTCTCGACGCCGATGGCGGGCTGTTCTCCGGCGACTTCCGCGCCAGCGAGCGCATGGCGCAATTGATTGTGCAGGTCGCAGGCAGAGCCGGGCGCGCCGAAGAGCCGGGCAAGGTAATCATCCAGACCCACCTGGCCGACCATCCTTTATTGATTCAACTCACCGAGCAGGGTTATTTCGCTTTTGCCGAGCAGGCCTTGAGCGAACGTCGCGCCGCCGGGCTGCCGCCGTTTTCACACCTGGCGCTGTTGCGCGCAGAAGCGCACAAGCCGGGTCAGGCCGAAGGCTTTCTGGATGAAGCCTGCACCGAAGCCGAGCGATTGCTGAAGGACATGGCGCTGGGCGGCATCGAGCTGCTGGGGCCGGTTCCGGCACCGATGGAACGACGCGCCGGACGCTATCGCGCTCAATTGCTGGTTCAGGCAAACGCCCGCGCGCCGCTGCACAAGCTGCTTGCGACTTGGCTGCTGACGCTGGAAAACATGCCAAGCGGGCGCCAGGTCAGATGGTCGCTGGACGTGGATCCGGTGGACCTTTATTGATTCGCATCGGCTGACCGCGCATCCAGCGCGGTTGGCAAGGCGGCTCCGGCCACGGATAATGCCCAGTTTTTCCACCCGCGCATCCAGGCGCGGCCGCGCTTGCGGTCGAAAGAGAGCACCATGAAAGACACCATCCGCCAGCTGATTCAACAAGCTCTGAGCCAACTCGTCACCGATGGCGTCTTGCCGGAAGGGCTGACGCCGGCGATTCAGGTGGAGAACGCCAAGGACAAGAAAAACGGCGACTTCGCCAGCAATATCGCGATGATGCTGGCCAAGCCTGCAGGCATGAAACCGCGCGATCTGGCCGAGAAAATCGTCGCCGCGCTGCCCGCTGACGAGCAAATCACCCGGGTCGACATTGCCGGCCCCGGCTTCCTCAACTTTTTCCAGAACACCCAGGCTCTGGCTTCGCGCCTTGACGAAGCCCTCGCCGACGCGACCCTGTCCGTGCGCAAGAACGGCCCCGCTCAACGCGTTGTGGTTGACCTGTCTGCACCGAATCTGGCTAAAGAGATGCACGTCGGCCACTTGCGCTCGACCATCATTGGCGACGGCGTGGCCAGCGTTCTTGAGTTCCTTGGCGACACCGTGATCCGTCAGAACCACGTCGGCGACTGGGGCACTCAGTTCGGCATGCTGCTGGCCTATCTCCAGGAAACCCCGGCGACCAGCGACGAGCTGGCTGACCTCGAAAACTTCTACCGCGCCGCCAAAGGCCGTTTCGACGAGTCCGAGGAGTTCGCCGAGCGCGCACGTGGGCTGGTGGTCAAGCTGCAAGCAGGCGACGCCGAGTGCCTTAGCCTGTGGACGCGCTTCAAGGACATCTCCCTGTCTCACTGCCAGGAAGTGTATGAGCGCCTGAACGTCAAACTCACGCCGAAGGACGTCATGGGCGAAAGCGCCTACAACGACGACCTCGCCAATGTCGTCGCCGATCTGAAGAAAGCCGGCCTGCTGGTCGAGAGCAACGGCGCGCAGTGCGTGTTCCTCGAAGAATTCAAAACCGCTGAAGGCACGCCGCTGCCGGTGATCGTGCAAAAGGCCGGTGGCGGTTATCTGTATGCCACCACCGACCTCGCCGCCATTCGCTACCGCAGCAACGTGCTGAAAGCCGACCGCTCGCTGTATTTCGTCGATCAGCGTCAGGCCCTGCACTTCCAGCAGGTCTTCGAAGTGGCGCGCCGGGCAGGCTTCGTCACCAACGACATGCAAATGGAGCACATGGGCTTCGGCACCATGAACGGCGCCGATGGCCGTCCGTTCAAGACCCGCGATGGCGGCACGGTCAAGCTGGTCGACCTGCTCGACGAAGCGCAAGAACGCGCCTACACCCTGGTGAAAGAGAAAAACCCGGACGTCGCCGAAGACGAGTTGCGCTCGATCGCCAAGGTCGTGGGCATCAGTGCGGTGAAATATGCCGACCTGTCCAAGCATCGCGCCAGCGACTACAGCTTTAACTTCGACCAGATGCTCAGCTTCGAAGGCAACACCGCGCCTTATCTGCTGTACGCCTACACCCGTGTGGCCGGCGTGTTCCGCAAGCTCGAAGAAAAGGGCGAAACCTTCGACGCGAGCCAGGGCCAAATCATCCTGGACGCACCCCAGGAGCAAGACCTGGCCGCGCGTCTGGCGCAGTTCGGCGAGACCGTCAACACCGTGGCCGACAAGGGCACGCCCCATGTGCTCTGCGCCTATGTGTACGACCTCGCCGGTCTGTTCTCCAGTTTTTACGAGAACTGCCCGATCCTGGCGGCAGAAAACCCTGAACAACAGCAAAGCCGTCTGCGCCTCGCCGCCCTGACCGGTCGCACCCTCAAGCAAGGCCTGCAGTTGCTGGGTCTGGACACTCTGGAGCGTATGTAAGTTGGCCGTTAAAAAGAAACCTGCTCCCAAGCGCGGCGCCAGCCGGTATCAGGCTCCTGCAAAGACACCGATTCCGGGCTGGGTGTGGATGGCGATCGGCCTGACCGTCGGCGCTTTCGTCGTTTTCCTGATGAAGCTCGAACCCGGCAGCGGCGACGACATCAAGCGCGTGAGGGCTGAAGCCAAGGCCGCGAAGATCGCCGAAGCGAACAAGACGCCGCCCAGCCCGACCGCGCCTGTGAAGCCGAAATACGACTTCTACACGCTACTGCCTGAGTCGGAAGTCATCGTGCCGAACGAAGCGGTGCCCGAGAAGACGCCGCCGGTCGTGGCGCCAAGCACGCCGGTTACACCTGAAGTGGCCGCGAAGATCGACACGGCTCGGGCCCAGGCCGCGCTCAGCGGTCTGACCCCGCCACCCGCACCTCCGGTGACCAAACCGGCGGCCGTGACGACGTTCTTCCTGCAAGCGGGCTCGTTCCGCAAACAGGCCGACGCCGAGAAAGTGCGCGCGCAGATCATTCTGCTGGGGCAAACGTCGACGGTAGAGTCGGGCACGGTGAAGGATGAAACCTGGTACCGCGTACTGGTCGGCCCGTTCAGCAACCGCGAACAGCTGACCATAGCGCAGAAGCAACTGGCGGGCGGCGGCTTCAGCAACCTGCTGCTGCAACAGCGCCAGGCTCGCTAGGGCACTGTCGCCCACCGCAGGACCAACGATCGGTCCCGCTCCACGCGGGCACGATCAGTTGTAGGAGTGAGCTTGCTCGCGATGACATTGGCACATCCAACATAATGGGTGCCTGATTCACCGCAATCGCGAGCAAGCTCACTCCTACACAAACTTGAAGCAAACTGACGCACCGCCATTCATCTCTCAACCCGCTCAACGGTTGAAATACCCGCCCCCACCCCCATATGAGTTTCCATCAGGGCATTTTCGCCCCGCAGCGTGGAGACTCTCCCCTTGACCACCATCGTTTCAGTGCGCCGCCAAGGCAAAGTCGTCATGGCCGGTGACGGCCAGGTTTCTCTGGGCAATACCGTCATGAAAGGCAACGCCAAGAAAGTCCGGCGCCTTTACCACGGCCAGGTCATCGCCGGATTCGCAGGCGCCACCGCTGACGCCTTCACCCTGTTCGAGCGTTTCGAAGCCCAGCTGGAAAAACACCAGGGTCACCTTGTGCGTGCCGCCGTAGAACTGGCGAAAGAATGGCGTACCGATCGCTCCCTGAGCCGCCTTGAAGCCATGCTGGCCGTTGCCAACAAAGACGCTTCGCTGATCATTACCGGCAACGGCGACGTCGTTGAGCCCGAAGACGGCCTGATCGCCATGGGTTCCGGCGGCGCCTTTGCCCAGGCCGCAGCCCGCGCGCTGCTGCTGAAGACCGAACTCTCTGCCCGTGAAATCGCCGAAACCGCCCTGCACATTGCCGGCGACATCTGCGTCTTCACCAACCACAACATCACTATTGAGGAGCAGGACCTCGCCGAGTAAGCGTAGGGTGATGGCCGCCATTCATCGCGGCCTGCCCGACTTGCATTCTGCCGAGGACCGTTGAAAACCATGTCCATGACTCCCCGTGAAATCGTCCACGAACTCAATCGCCATATCATCGGCCAGGACGATGCCAAACGCGCCGTCGCCATTGCGCTGCGTAACCGCTGGCGCCGGATGCAGCTGCCTGAAGAGCTGCGCGTCGAAGTCACCCCCAAGAACATCCTGATGATCGGTCCGACCGGCGTCGGTAAAACCGAAATCGCCCGTCGTCTGGCCAAGCTCGCCAACGCGCCGTTTATCAAGGTCGAAGCGACCAAGTTCACCGAGGTCGGCTATGTCGGCCGCGATGTCGAGTCGATCATCCGTGATCTGGCCGACGCCGCAATGAAGCTGCTGCGCGAGCAGGAAATCACCAAGGTTCGCCACCGCGCCGAAGACGCCGCAGAAGACCGCATTCTCGACGCCCTGCTGCCACCGGCACGCGCGGGCTTCAACGAAGACGCCACGTCGGGCAGCGATTCCAACACCCGTCAGCTGTTCCGCAAGCGTCTGCGCGAGGGTCAGCTGGACGACAAGGAAATCGAAATCGAGGTCGCCGAGATGGGCGGCGTCGATATTTCCGCGCCGCCAGGCATGGAAGAGATGACCAACCAGCTGCAAAGCCTGTTTGCCAACATGGGCAAGGGCAAGAAGAAGAGCCGCAAGCTGAAAGTCAAAGACGCGCTGAAAATGGTTCGCGATGAAGAAGCGGGCCGTCTGGTGAACGACGAAGAACTGAAAGCCAAGGCGCTGGAAGCGGTTGAGCAGCACGGCATCGTGTTCATCGACGAGATCGACAAAGTGGCCAAGCGCGGCAACGTCGGTGGCGCCGATGTGTCCCGCGAAGGCGTGCAGCGCGACTTGCTGCCGCTGATCGAAGGCTGCACCGTCAACACCAAGCTGGGCATGGTCAAGACCGATCACATCCTGTTCATCGCCTCCGGTGCGTTCCACCTGAGCAAGCCAAGCGATCTGGTGCCTGAGCTGCAGGGTCGTCTGCCGATTCGTGTCGAACTGAAAGCGCTGAGCCCGCAGGATTTCGAACGCATTCTGACCGAACCCCATGCGTCGCTGACCGAGCAATACCGCGAGCTGTTGAAGACCGAAGGCCTGAACATCGCGTTCCTGCCGGATGGCATCAAGCGCCTGGCCGAGATTGCCTGGCAGGTCAACGAGAAGACCGAGAACATCGGTGCGCGTCGCCTGCACACGCTGCTTGAGCGGTTGCTGGAGGAGGTTTCTTTCAGTGCCGGCGACTTGGCGGGTACGCAGGATGGCGGGACGATTCAGATCGACGCTGAATACGTGAACAGCCACTTGGGTGAGCTGGCGGAAGACGAAGATCTGTCGCGCTACATTCTTTGATAGCAGCTGCAAGCTGTGAGCTTCAAGCTGCAAGCAGATTTCACTGGCTACCGAAATCTGCTTGGCTTGTAGCTTGCCGCTTGTAGCTCACAGCTCGCCGTTGAGACCACCTCCATGACCCGCATCCCCACCGCCATCCAGCTACACAAAGCCTCGAAAGTCCTCAGCCTGAAATACGGGCCGGATGAGGAATACCGCTTGCCGGCGGAATTTCTGCGGGTGCACTCGCCTTCGGCGGAGGTGCAGGGCCACGGCAATCCGATTCTGCAATTTGGCAAGCTGGGCGTCGGGCTCACCAAGGTAGAGCCCGCCGGCCAGTACGCGCTGAAGCTGACCTTCGACGATGGTCATGACAGCGGCTTGTTCACTTGGGAATACCTGGAGCAACTGGCGCAACGCCAGGCGCAACTGTGGGAGGAGTATCTGGCCGAACTCAAGGCCGCCGGCAAATCCCGCGACCCTTCCGAGCAAGTCATCAAGCTGATGCTCTAGCCGTCTCTACAAGCTTCAGGCAGTGAGTACCTTGTCGAGCTGCCGTTCAACTTCGGTCTGAATAGAGCTGCTCATGGGAGAGAGGAAGAAGTTGAGGTCGATATTCACCCGCACCCACTCATCTTCGACCGCGACAGTGCCCTTGGCGCCCTTGCCTTCCAGACCCACGGTGTCGCCTGTCCATTCGTGCTCGATGCCGTACTTGTCGGACAGTTTCTGCAGCATGATCTCAGCCTTCTCGCGAGCCTTTTCCTTTCCCAGCGTGTGCTGGCGTTCCACGGTAATTCTGGCCACTGACGGGCTCCTGCTTCGGCTTAAATCGTCGGCGCACTATACCAGCGGCCCGGAGCGAAGAAACTGTTGGCCGTGCGCCTTGTCAAGACAAAGCCAGCCCCGACGATTAGAATGGCACCACTTTATTCCGGTGACAGCGATATGAATGATCCGCGCAAAGGCAGCGATGCCGAACCCATCACCCACTTCGGTTACAAAAACGTACCGGAAAGCCAGAAGGCCGAGAAAGTCGCCGAGGTATTTCACTCCGTCGCGGCCAAATATGACCTGATGAACGACGTACTGTCCGGCGGCATGCATCGCCTCTGGAAGCGCTTCACCATCGAACTGTCCGGCGTTCGCAGCGGCAACCGCGTACTCGACATCGCGGGCGGCACCGGTGATCTGGCGAAGAAGTTCTCCCATCTTGTCGGCCCGACCGGCGAAGTCGTACTGGCCGACATCAACGCTTCGATGCTCAAGGTGGGTCGTGACCGCCTGTTGGATCGCGGGGTGGCCGGCAACATCAAGTTCGTCCAGGCCGACGCTGAAAAGCTGCCGTTCCCTGACAACCACTTCGACTGCGTGACCATCGCCTTCGGCCTGCGCAACGTGACGCACAAAGAAGACGCCATCCGCTCCATGCTGCGCGTGCTCAAGCCGGGTGGTCGGTTGCTGGTGCTTGAATTCTCCAAGCCAACCAGCAAAGTCATGTCCAAGATCTACGACGCCTACTCGTTCGCTTTCATGCCGCTGGCCGGCAAGCTGATCACCAACGATTCGGAAAGCTACCGCTATCTGGCAGAGTCGATCCGCATGCACCCCGATCAGGAAACCCTGAAGTCGATGATGGTTCAGGCCGGTTTCGACCGCGTGACTTACCACAACATGACCTCCGGCATCGTCGCGCTGCATCGGGGCATCAAGCCCTGATGCTGATCAACGGCTTGCTCGCCAGTGCCGAGCACGGCGTCAATCGCGTGCTGCGCATGGACAGCACCGCCCTGCCACGCCTTGACCGGCTGAGCGGCAAGGTCATCGCGATCGAATGCACCAGCCCGGCGTTTCATCTGCACGTGCTGCCCAGTGACGACGGCCTGATGCTGGCGGCGAACTGGGATGGCGGCGCAGATGTAACCCTGCGCGCCCCCGCTGCGAGCCTGATGCGTCTGGCGATGAGCAAAGACAAAAATGCCGTGCTGCACAGCCCGGAAGTCGAGCTGGATGGCGAAAGTGCCGTGCTGCTTGAGCTGGTGGGCGTGCTGCAGGACCTGGACCTCGACTGGGAGTACGACCTGCAACGCTGGCTCGGTCCCGTCGCGGCGCCCTTGATCGGCGGGCATCTGCGCAACAGCGCGCGCTGGACCCGCGACAGCGCAACCAGCCTCAGCCACAACCTGGCCGAATACCTGGCCGAAGAATCCCGCACGCTGGTCGGCAAACGCGAGGCCGAAGCCCGCTTCGCCGAACTGGATCAGACCAAACAAGACCTGGAACGCCTCGAAGCCCGCTTCGAGCGTCTGGCCCACTCCCTCAAATCCAGCGATAACGCATGAGCCTGCTTGCCGTCCGCCGTCTGTTTCGCATCCAGCGTGTCGTAATCCGTTACCGCCTCGATGACCTGTTGTTCGCCCTGCCCCTGCCGTGGTGGCTGTTGGCCGTGCGCTTCGTGCTGCCATGGCGCTGGCTGCCGCGGCGCAAGAACGAACTGAGCCGTGGCGCGCGTCTGCGTCTGGCGTTGCAGGACCTGGGGCCGATTTTCATCAAGTTCGGGCAGTTGCTGTCCACCCGCCGCGACCTGCTGCCCGAAGACGTCGCCGACGAGCTGATGATGCTGCAGGACCGCGTGCCGCCGTTCGACTCCGCCAAGGCCGTGGCGCTGATCGAATCGCAGTTGGGCGCAAAGATCAGCGAAGTGTTCAGCCGTTTCGACGTAGCTCCGCTGGCTTCGGCGTCTGTCGCCCAAGTCCACGCCGCGCGCCTGAAGACGGGCGAAGAGGTGGTGGTGAAGGTCGTGCGGCCGGGCTTGAAGCCGATCATCGGCTCCGATCTTGCCTGGCTGTTCATCCTGGCGAAGATTGCCGAGCGGGTTTCCGCAGACGCGAGACTGCTGCATCCGGTGGCCGTCGTCGCCGATTACGAAAAAACTATCTACGACGAACTCGACCTGTTGCGCGAGGCGGCCAACTCCAGCCAGCTGCGCCGCAACTTCGAGGGCTCGACCATGCTTTACGTGCCGCAGGTCTATTGGGACTGGTGCCGGCCGAAGGTGTTGGTCATGGAGCGCATCTACGGCGTGCAAGTGACCGATCTGGCGACCCTGGCCGATCAGCGCACCGACATGAAGAAGCTCGCCGAGCGCGGCGTTGAACTGTTCTTCACCCAGGTCTTCCGTGACAGCTTTTTCCACGCCGACATGCACCCTGGCAACATTTTCGTCAGCACGGTCACGCCGTGGGATCCGCAGTACATCGCCATCGACTGCGGCATCGTCGGCAGCCTGACCCCTGAGGATCAGGACTATCTGGCGCGCAACCTGTTTGCTTTCTTCAAGCGCGACTACCGCCGCGTTGCACAGCTGCACATCGACTCGGGCTGGGTGCCCGCCGAGACCAAGCTGAATGAATTCGAAGCGGCCATCCGGACGGTCTGCGAGCCGATTTTCGAGAAACCGTTGAAGGACATTTCCTTCGGGCAGGTGCTAATGCGCCTGTTCCAGACCGCTCGCCGCTTCAACATGGAAGTGCAGCCGCAACTGGTGCTGCTGCAAAAGACGCTGCTCAACATCGAAGGCCTCGGCCGTCAGCTGTACCCGGAGCTGGATCTCTGGGCGACCGCGCAGCCGTTCCTCGAACGCTGGATGCGCGAACGCGTCAGCCCGAAAACCCTGCTGGGCAACTTGCAATCTCAGGTCGAACAGATTCCGCATCTGGCCAACATGACCCGAGACCTGCTCGAGCGTCTGTCGCAGCCCCATCGCCACGATCCTCCCCCGCCCTATCGGCGTGATGGCGATCACTGGGCCCTGCGCTTGCTGGGCGCCAGCCTGCTGGCCGGCGGCGTGCTGTTGGCGATCACCCATACCCAGACCGGCGCGGCGCTGAACACATTGAGTGCCTGGCCTGCCTTGCTGATGCTGGCGGCAGGGGTCTATCTGGTCGTTCGCCGATAGCCATCGGCGCGAGCCGCTGGCACACTAACCCTCCCCTGGAGCGGCCGGAGCCGATGATGAAAGACTGGCTGGACGAGATTAAGTGGGACAAAGACGGTCTGGTGCCCGCCATCGCGCAGGACCACAAGACCGGTCGCGTGCTGATGATGGCCTGGATGAACCGCGAAGCCTTGAGCCTGACTGCCAGCGAACAGCGCGCTATCTACTGGTCACGTTCGCGTGGCAAGTTGTGGCGTAAGGGCGAAGAATCGGGCCACGTGCAAAAGCTTCATGAACTGCGCCTGGACTGTGATGCCGACGTCATTATCTTGATGGTCGAGCAGATCGGCGGCATCGCTTGCCATACCGGCCGCGAGAGCTGCTTCTACCGCGTCTACGATGATGCCGGCTGGAAGACCGTGGACCCGGTGCTCAAAGACCCGGACGCCATTTACCAAGCAGGACACTGAACATGACTGATACCTTGTCACGCCTTGCCGAGGTGCTTGAATCGCGCAAGGGCGCGGCTGCCGACTCGTCTTACGTCGCCAGCCTTTATCACAAGGGACTGAACAAGATTCTGGAAAAGGTCGGCGAAGAGTCGGTCGAAACCATAATCGCTGCCAAGGACGCTGCCATCAGCGGTGACTGCAGTGATGTCGTCTACGAAACCGCCGATTTGTGGTTCCACAGTATGGTGATGCTTGCCCAACTGGGCCAACACCCGCAAGCCGTGCTCGATGAGCTGGACCGCCGTTTCGGCCTGTCCGGCCACGCCGAGAAAGCGTCTCGCTCGGCGGAATAAACACAGGGGCTGCGGCCCGAAATTTCTTGTGAGGAACGCGTTATGGGCATTTTTGACTGGAAACACTGGATCGTCATTCTTGTGGTTGTCGTGCTGGTGTTCGGCACCAAGAAACTCAAGAACCTGGGGACTGACGTGGGTGAGTCGATCAAGGGCTTTCGCAAGGCCATGAATGACGACGACAAGCATCCGGAAGAGCCGACGGTGCAGCCGCCTGTTCAGCCACAGCCAACCGCGCAGCCGGTGCCTCCGACTCAGCCGCTGCACCAGCCGCACACGATCGACGCTCAAGCGCAACGAGTCGAAGACCCCCTCCGCAAAGACTAGGTCGTGACGCATGTTTGGTATCAGCTTTTCTGAACTGCTGCTGGTCGGCCTCGTTGCCCTGCTGGTCCTGGGCCCCGAGCGTCTGCCAGGCGCAGCACGGACGGCCGGGCTCTGGATCGGCCGCCTGAAACGCAGCTTCAATGCGATCAAACAGGAAGTTGAGCGCGAAATCGGCGCTGACGAGATTCGGCGTCAGTTGCACAACGAGCACATTCTTTCGCTGGAAGAGGAAGCTCGCAAGATCATGCAGCCGCAACAACCGCCTGCTGCGCCCGTGACACCCGCGCCGGCTGAGCCGACTGCCGAGAAGCCCGTTTCGCCGGCCCCGGCATCGGAAGGGCCATCCACGGCGCCGGTCATGGGTGCAGCCTCCCCGGTACAGAGCGCCGACATTGGCCCGGCTGCTCCGGCTGAGAGCGCTTCGGTCACGCCGCCGCCCGTTCATGTCGAGCCTGCTGCGCCTGCGTCGGCACCTTCGCCTGCCGGGCCGGGATCTGTTCCCGTAACTGCGCCGGTCACAACCCCTGCGACCGCGGTGCAAAGTGCGCCTTCTGCCAACGATTCGTCACTGCCACCACGAGCCCCATGAGCGAAATCCCGGAAAACGATCAGCAAATGCCGCTGGTCTCGCACCTGACAGAACTGCGCTCGCGTCTACTGCGCTGCGTGCTGGCGATCTTTGTGATCTTCGGCGCGCTGTTCTACTTCACCCAGAAGATCTACACCTTCGTTTCTGCCCCGCTGCGCAAGTTTCTGCCTGACGGCGCAACGATGATCGCGACCGATGTGGCCTCGCCGTTCATCACGCCGTTCAAGCTGACGATGATGGTGGCGCTGTTCCTGGCGATGCCGGTGATCCTGTATCAGATCTGGGGCTTCATTGCGCCAGGCCTGTACAAGCATGAAAAGCGCGTGGCAGTGCCGCTGTTGATCTCCAGCATCATCCTGTTCTACGCCGGCATGGCGTTCGCGTACTTTCTGGTCTTCCCGCTGATTTTCCACTTCTTCGCCAGTGTCACGCCGGAAGGCGTGTCGATGATGACGGACATCGCCAGTTACCTGGACTTCGTCATGACGCTGTTCCTGGCGTTTGGCGTCGCGTTCGAGATCCCGGTGGCAGTTGTGCTGCTGGTGTGGATCGGCATCGTCGACGTCAAATACCTGAAGAAGATTCGCCCGTACGTGGTGATCGGCTGCTTCGTGGTCGGCATGATTCTCACCCCGCCGGACATCTTTTCGCAGACCCTGCTGGCCGTGCCGATGTGGCTGCTGTTTGAAATCGGCGTGCTGTGCAGTTCGATGATCACCAAGCGCGGTGATCATGAAGATGACGAAAAAGCTGAAGACGAACAGAGCCAACCGCCAGCGACCCAGCCGTGAACCTGCTGTTGCTTGAGGACGCCGACTTTATCGCGGCGGACCGGGTTGTACTGAGTGACCGACGCCTCAAGCACATGCAGGAAGTGCATCGCAGCGAAGTCGGCGACAGCCTGCGGGTTGGCCGGGTTAACGGGCTGCTCGGCAGCGCACAGTTGTTGCGGCTGGAACCTCGGGAAGCCGAGCTTTCGGTGAGCTTCGAGCACGCCCCGCCGGCCAAACTGCCGCTGACCCTGGTCCTCGCCCTGCCCCGCCCGAAAATGCTCCGCCGGGTGTTTCAGACCGTGGCGACGATGGGTGTGCCCCGAGTCATCCTGGTCAACAGTTACCGCGTCGAAAAAAGCTTCTGGCAGACGCCCTTTCTGGAGCCTGCGGCGATTCGCGAGCAGTTGATTCTCGGGCTGGAGCAGGCCCGGGACAGCGTGCTGCCGGAGATCGTCATCGAGAAGCGCTTCAAGCCATTCGTTGAGGACCGTCTCCCCGCTGTGGTCGAAGGGACGCTGGGATTGGTCGGCCACCCGGGTGATTTCCCCGCCTGCCCGCGCGCGGTCGAGCAGCCTGTCACCCTGGCCATCGGCCCTGAAGGTGGCTGGATTCCCTACGAAGTCGATCTTCTGCAGGCCTCTGGCCTGAATCCAGTCCAGTTGGGCGCGCGGATCCTGCGCGTCGAAACCGCCGTGACCGCGTTGCTCGCCCGGTTGTTCTAGAGCTGCGTTGTATCTGACTCGAGCGAGGCGCCTGGTTTGCTGCCGCTTCGCGCCAGTTCGCGGGCAAGCGCGCTCCTACACCCTTCGGGCAGAATCCAAGACAGAACGCCGACATCCGGACGCGTAGCACTCGCAATGAGCATCCGTACCAGCGGCAGACGCAATAAGCATCCGCACCAGCGGCACTCCTCCTGACAATCAATACCGAACCCATCTCTGCCGATCAACGCCTGGCCCGCTTCTGCCGAAGGCGCAGGAGCGCGCTTGCCTGCGATCGGCTGCGCAGCAGTCTTGAGCCTGCC
Organism: Pseudomonas graminis; assembly: GCF_900111735.1. Classification (GTDB taxonomy): domain Bacteria; phylum Pseudomonadota; class Gammaproteobacteria; order Pseudomonadales; family Pseudomonadaceae; genus Aquipseudomonas; species Aquipseudomonas graminis. The sequence goes on from NZ_FOHW01000020.1 coordinate 68,549, forward strand.
CACCAAGCCCTTCATCACCCCACGCTTCAGTTCAACGCGCATCGGCCGATGCACAGGCGTCCATAACCACAATTCGCAGGAATCATAATGTCTCGCTGGTTTACCCAACACCTTGGAAATATGAGCGTCCGTCTCAAACTTGGTGTCGGTTTCGGCCTTGTGCTGTTGCTGACGCTGCTTATCACGGCGACGGGCTGGTCAAGCGTGAAGGCGGTGATCGAGCGCGGCGACAACCTGGGAATGATCTCCCAGATCAGTGAGCGGACGATGGATCTGCGCACGGCACGCATGGTGTATGAAACTCAATACAGCGCTGAAGCCGCGACGGCTGTCATGACCGCGCTGGACAAGCTCGATGCCGACCTGAAAACCGGCCAGAGCATGGTCAAAGGCCTTGGCGATCTCAAATTGATGGACGCTCAGGCACAGGCCGCCGGCGAATACCGCCGCGCCTTTGCCGACATGACCAAGGCTATCCAGACCCGCGAAGCCAGCCGGACCAACTTGGGTGCTTCCGCAGACGCTGCAGTTGATGTCGTCAACAAGATCGAACAGGCGTTGCTGCAGCACGACAACATCCTGCAATTCAACAGCGCGGTGGATGTCAGCAAACAGATTCAGCAGGCACGCTTCCAGGTGCGCGGTTATACCTTCAGCGGCAAACCTGATTTCGAGAAGAACGCCACCGCTGCGATCGACGAAGCCATCGTCGGGGTCAACACGCTGGCGGGCGACGTTTCCTCCCAATACATCCCGCAGTTGCAAAAGGCCAACCTGGCGCTCAAAGGCTACCGCGACGCCGTCGGCCAATACCGTGAAGCCCAACTGGTCAGCGTTCAGGCCCTGGCCAAGATGACCGAGCTGGGGGAACAGCTGCTGGACGCCAGCGAACAATTGAACGTTTCGCAAAACGCGAAGCGCGATGCAGACACCAGTCAGGCCCAGTCGACCCTGGGCATTACTACCCTGGTGGCCCTGATCCTCGGTGTTTTCGCCGCCTGGGTCATTACCCGGCAAATCACGGTGCCGCTGGGGCAGACGCTCGTTGCCGTCGAGCGCGTGGCGTCTGGTGATCTGACTCAAAATTTAAGCGTCGACCGGCGCGACGAGCTTGGCCAGTTGCAGGGCAGCATCCAGCGCATGACCGTGGAGCTGCGCGAGTTGATCGGCGGCATCGGCGAAGGCGTGACCCAGATCGCCAGCGCCGCCGAAGAACTGTCGGCGGTGACCGAACAGACCAGTGCCGGGGTCAACAGCCAGAAGGTCGAGACTGACCAGGTGGCAACCGCGATGCATGAGATGACCGCCACCGTGCAGGAAGTGGCGCGCAATGCCGAAGAGGCGTCCGAGGCCGCTGTAGCCGCTGACCTTCAGGCGCGCGAAGGCGACAAGGTCGTCAACGAGGCCATCGCGCAGATCGAGCTTCTCGCGACCGAAGTCGGTCACTCCACCGAGGCGATGGCTGAACTCAAGCGCGAGAGCGACAAGATCGGCAGCGTTCTTGATGTGATCAAGTCGGTTGCGCAGCAAACCAACCTCCTCGCCTTGAACGCCGCGATCGAAGCCGCGCGGGCTGGCGAGGCCGGGCGGGGATTTGCCGTGGTCGCGGACGAGGTGCGCAGCCTCGCGCAGCGCACGCAGAAGTCCACGGAAGAGATCGAAGAGCTGATTTCCGGGCTGCAGAACGGCACCCGGCAAGTGGCAACGATCATGGACAACAGCCGCGAGCTTACCGTCAGCAGCGTTGAGTTGACCCGTCGCGCCGGCACCTCCCTGGAAAACATCACCCGGACCGTGTCTGCGATTCAATCCATGAACCAGCAGATTGCCGCAGCGGTCGAGGAGCAGAGCGCTACGGCCGAAGAGATCAACCGCAGCGTGCTCAACGTGCGCGACGTGTCGGAACAGACCTCGGCCGCGAGCGAGGAAACCGCCGCGTCGAGCGTCGAGCTGGCGCGATTGGGCAGCCATCTGCAAGCGCTGGTGGGTCGCTTCCGGGTTTGATCCAGTTACCTGATCAGCACCCGTTTCAGTAACGAACCTGCCGAAAACCTCCCATCAGGGGCGGAATCTGTGACACGCGTCACCCCTTCCCGCCCTTCGGAAATCTCCTACGACCTGATCAGGTCACGCCTCTGCTTCCCCTGCCGATGCGCGTTTATCGCTCATCCGCAGGAGACGCATCATGCTGCAAGGCATCAATCGGGCGCTGGCCAACACCAGCGTCAAACTCAAACTCTCACTGGGCTTCGGCCTGGTTCTGCTTCTGACCCTGGCCATTACCCTGACCGGCTGGCATGGGCTCGACACTATGATCGAGCGCTCGGAGTCATTGACCTCCATCGCCCAGCTCAACGCGATGACCAAGGACCTGCGCGCCGAGCGCATCGTCTTCCGGGTCGAAAACACCGCTGACAGCGCGTCTCGGGTCGTTGACCGCATCAACGAGATCGAAGCGCATCTGGTGGTATTGCGTGAGGACGCCCCGCCTGCCGACATCCTCAAGTTGCTCAATGGGCAGAGCGACACTGTCAGGTCGCTCGAGTCCACCTTTGCCGATCTGGCCAAGCTGTTAAGTGCGCGAGCAGACTCCCGTGCACAGCTGGCCGCTCTGTCTGAAGAGGCGATCAACTCCATCGGTCAGGTGGAAAGCGAGGTCTTGAAAGCCGTCAGTCAGGAGCAGGACAGCAGCGAGCGCCTCGGGGAGTTCACCAACATCCAGCAATTGCGCGGACAGGTGCAAAACGCTCGTTACGAAGTCCAGGCGTACGTGTTCAGCGGTAGAGAGTCCTATGAGATTGCCGCCATCACCGCCATCGACGAAGCGTTGAAGGAAGTCGAGCAGATAGCTACCGATCAGGCCGATGGCAATGTCAGTGAATTGCTCAATGCCCGTAAGACGCTGCTCAAGTACCGTGAGCACATGGGCCAGTTCAAAGACTTGCAGGTCAAGGTTGAAGCGGCTCAGGAGTCCATGGAGGCGCTGAGCGAGAGTCTGCTCACCTCCACCGGCGAGATCACGGCACTGCAAGGTCAGCGCCGTGATGCCGAAGCCACTCAGTCGCGGCAGACACTCAGCGGTGTCGCAGGGCTGGCAATGCTCCTCGGCCTGCTCGCGGCGTGGATGATCACCCAGCAGATCATCACGCCGCTACGGCAGACCTTGAGTGCCGCTGCGCGCATCGCCAAGGGTGATCTGAGTCAGGACCTCGAAGTCGGCCGTCGAGACGAGATGGGCATGCTCCAGCGCAGCATGCAGGACATGACACTGAGCTTGCGCCAGCTCATCAGTGGCATCAGCGACGGCGTAACCCAGATCGCCAGCGCGGCGGAGCAACTGTCCGCCGTTACCGCGCAAACCAGCGTGGGCGTCACCAGCCAGAAAGACGAAACGGACTGCGTCGCCACGGCGATGAACCAGATGACCTCGACCGTCATGGAAGTCGCCCGCAATGCCGAAGAAGCCAGTGAAGCGGCACGACACGCCGATCAACAGGCGCGGGACGGCGACAAGGTGGTCAACGACGCCATCGCGCAGATCGAGCGCCTGGCGCTGGAGGTGAATAATTCGACCGAAGCCATGGGCAAGCTGAAGCTGGAGAGCGACAAGATCGGCGGTGTGCTCGACGTCATCAAGTCAGTGTCGCAGCAGACCAACCTGCTTGCCCTGAACGCCGCGATCGAAGCTGCCCGGGCAGGCGAAGCGGGACGCGGTTTTGCGGTCGTCGCCGATGAGGTTCGAGGCCTGGCCCAGCGCACCCAGGAATCGACTGAAGAAATCGAAGTGCTGATCGCGGCCTTGCAAAGCGGCACCCAGCAAGTGGTGATGACTCTTGATGCCAGCCGAACCCTGACCGACAGCAGCGTCGAACTGAGTCGCCAGGCCGGCAGCGCGTTGGGACATATCACGCGCACGGTGTCGACGATTCAGGCGATGAACCAGCAGATCGCCGCGGCGGGCGAGGAACAGAGCAGCGTGGCGGAGCAGATCAACCGCAGCGTGCTGAACGTCAGGGATGTGTCCGAGCAAACTGCAGCGTCCAGCGAAGAGACCGCCGCTTCCAGCATCGAACTGGCGCGGCTGGGTGTGCAGTTGCAGGAGATGGTCGGGAAGTTTCGGGTGAGTTGATTGCGCAGGTGCCACCGCCTTACCTGTAGGAGCGCGCTTGCCCGCGATTGCGGTGGATCAGACGACTCATTATTTGCTGACGGAATGCTTTCGCGGGCGAGCGCGCTCCTACAATTGATTTGCGCATGGCCATGGGCCCTGCGCAGACGTCCGAAGCCCGGACACAAAAACGCCGCCGAAGATGGCTCTTCGGCGGCGTTTTGTTTAGCGCATGAATCAGGCGTGTACGGGGGTCACGTCTTTCACATGGGTCGCTGGCTGCAAGGGCAGCAGCGGCGCATGGGGATCGGCTTCCACCGAAGCGCGCCAGGCATTGAGCCAGGCAGAATTGCCTTCGCTCCAGACCAGCTCGTGCAACCGAGCCAGTGCAACCGGGTCGCTCAGCAACTGCAAGCGCTCGTGGTTGTTCAGGAGCTCAGGGCCGCCTTTGATCGCATGACGTACACGCTCGACACGCATCCACTCGATCGGCTCGGCCTCGCGATGGCGAGAAGTTGCCAAGGCGCAGGCCAAAGCGTTCTGCTGCGGATCAACCACAGCGCGAACAAAGCCGTCGTTCAGCGCATGCCAGCGATTTTCATGGGTGTACTGGTCCGTAGACACTAGCTCTTGCGGCGGCGTGTGTTCTTCCGGAATCAGGAACAGCTTGGTGTCGCGCGCCTTCAAGCCCAGATTCGTACGGCTGGAGATAACCGACACCGGGATCGACAGCATCAACGAACCCACGATAGGCACCAGCCACCAGAGGAAGCTCGGGTTCAGCCAGGCCACCAGCAGCGCCCAGCAAAAGCCCAGCAGCGTCTGCGGCCCGTGGCGCTTGACCGCTTCGCTCCACGGCGTCGAGTCATCATCACGCTGCGGCGAGTTCCACGTCGCTGCCCAGCCCAGGAACGCAGCCAGTACAAAGCGGGTGTGGAAGATCATGCGCACTGGCGCCAGCAGCATGGAGAACAGCATTTCCAGCAGCATGGACAGGGTGACCTTGATGCGACCACCAAAGCCGGTCGCGCCCTTGGCCCAGATCAGAATCACGCTGAGCAGCTTCGGCAGGAACAACAGCACCACCGTCGTGGAGAACAACGCAACGGCTTTTTCCGGGTGCCACTGTGGCCACAACGGATACAGCTGACGCGGCTCCATGAAGTAGGTCGGCTCCATCAGCGTGTTCACCGCCAGCAGCGCGGTGGACAACACCAGAAAGAAGAACCACAACGGCGCCGACAGATAGGACATCACGCCGGTCAGGAACACGGCGCGGTGTACCGGGTGCATGCCTTTCACCAGGAACAGGCGGAAGTTCATCAGGTTACCGTGGCACCAGCGACGGTCACGCTTGAGCTCATCCAGCAGGTTCGGCGGCAGCTCTTCATAACTGCCCGGCAGGTCGTAGGCAATCCAAACGCCCCAGCCGGCACGGCGCATGAGCGCGGCTTCGACGAAGTCGTGGGACAGAATCGCGCCCGCAAACGCACCCTTCCCGGGCAGCGGCGCGAGGGCACAGTGCTCGATAAAAGGCTTCATGCGAATGATCGCGTTGTGACCCCAATAGTGGGATTCACCCAGCTGCCAGAAGTGCAGGCCGGCCGTGAATAACGGGCCGTACACGCGAGTCGCGAACTGCTGCATGCGGGCATAGAGCGTGTCCATGCCCGAGGCACGCGGCGCAGTCTGGATGATACCTGCGTCCGGCGTCGCTTCCATCAGACGCACGAGGCTGGTCAGGCATTCGCCACTCATCACCGAGTCAGCGTCAAGCACGACCATGTAGCGGTATTCACCGCCCCAGCGACGGCAAAAGTCATCAAGGTTACCGCTCTTGCGCTTAACGCGACGGCGGCGACGACGATAGAAGATCTTGCCGAAACCACCGGTTTCACGGCACACGTCCAGCCAAGCTTGCTGCTCGGCTACACAGATGTCGGTTTCGTTGGAGTCGCTGAGAATGAAGAAGTCGAAGCGATCCAGATCGCCCGTGGCCTTGACCGATTCAAACGTCGCCCGCAGACCCGCAAATACGCGAGGTACGTCTTCGTTGCAGATCGGCATGACCAGCGCAGTGCGCGCACCGGCTTCGATTGGCTCATTGCCCGCGCTTGCACCCGAAATACGGTACTTGTCGTGGCCGGTGAGCAGTTCCAGGAAACCCATCAGCGCGGTCCAGAAACCCGCCGACACCCAGCAGAACAGAATCCCGAACAGCAATAGGATGCTGGTCTGCAGCGCGTACGGCATGACCTGAACAGCGGTCTGCCACAGCGTCTGGTGACTGATTTCGTCAAACGAAACCAGCGACCAGCCCTGGTATGGCAGGATGCCTTTCATGTAGAAGCCGGCGACGATGGTCTGGCCCAGCATGAGGATCAGGAGGATGTAACGGCGGATCGAACCCACAGTGCGCCAGCGTGCCTTCGGCAGATCGCGCGGCAGATCGTCCTTGGGCGGTGGCGGATTGCTCTTGCCGGTCAGTCGACGCCAGCCGCGGTGCAGGATGTTGGTCCGCCACGGCTCCGGCACGACTTTGGTCCGACGAATCGGCGGCGTGGCTTTCAGGACAACGCGGCCGCTGGCGTCAACACTCAGCATCTCGGCTTCGTGCAGTTCATCAGCGGTCGTCAAGGTCAGGCGACGACCCACCGAAGCCTGGGCGGCCTCGGCGGAATCAGCGACGGTTTGCGCCGAAAGGCGCTCGTGCAGCTCAGCGAACGAGGTGCAGCTGGCAAGTTCTGCCCGCTGCGCGTCGGTCATCGGCAAATGCGCCAGGTACTCGCTGAGAGACTCATTCAAAGGCTCTGGCACCGCGTGTGAATTACTCATCGGCTGGCAACTGGTAGCTCCAGGTTTCGGTCAGGACTTGTTGAATCATGGCCGGCCCCTGTGGGGTGGATGCAGCCTGTACCGCTGGCTGCGGGGTATCTTTCATGCCTTTGTTGGCCTTGGCAGCGTCGCCCAGAGCGGCTTCAGGCTTGTACGCCTCGTCCGACTTGGCTTCGGCAACCTTGGTGGCATCGGCTGCCTTGGCGGCATCTTTGCTGTCGGCTTTAGGGCCTTTAGCGTCTTTCATATCTTTCGCGTCTTTCGCATCACCGGCCTTCAAGGCGTCGGTTTTGACGATTTCGGCTTTCTCGTCCTTCGGTGCAGCAACCACTGGCGCCGCAGCAACAGCCGCTTTGGCGTCAGCCTTGGTGGCCGGCTTCTTGTCCGACTTGTCAGCAGTGATGACCGCCGGCTCCTTGCCTGGTTCGGCAGGGGTTTCGCGCAGCAGGTAAGCACGCATTTCAACCGACTTGCCCGGATCCTTGACCTTCAGGCGCAGCGTCAGACGCCAGCCTTTGGTCACCGGGTTGTAGCGCAGGTTGTTCTCGACCAGATCGGTGTTGTCATCGGTGATGACCTGACTGCGGATCGACGGATCTTCGCCCAGCTTGGCGAGGGTCGGGCCAACGAAATCGACCAGGTAGGCAACGCTGCCGTCCGGTTGACGAATCAGGTTCGATTGCTTCACGTCGCCAGTGGAGCGCAGGGTCTGCTTGACCCAACCCAGGTCAGGCGAGTGAATGGCATCCTCATCCATGGTCCAGTGCAGACGATAGTTGAAGTCGACCGGCTGACCCGGCTCTGGCTGGGTTTCCGGCTTCCAGAACGCAACGATGTTGTCGTTGGTTTCGTCGGCAGTCGGAATCTCGACCAGATCAACGGTGCCCTTGCCCCAGTCGCCCTTCGGCTCGATCCAGGCGCTTGGACGTTTGTCGTAGCGGTCGTCCAGGTCCTCGTAATGGCTGAAGTTGCGGCCACGTTGCAGCAGACCGAAGCCGCGCGGGTTCTCTACAGAGAAGCTGCTGACCGAGAGGTGTTTAGGGTTGTTCAGCGGGCGCCAGATCCACTCGCCATTGGCTGCCTGAATCGACAGACCGCTGGAGTCGTGCAGCTCGCGACGGTAATTAAGGACTTTCGAAGGCTGGTTTGCACCGAACAGGAACATGCTGGTCAGCGGGGCCACGCCCAGTTTGCCGACCTTGTCACGCAGGTACATGCGCGACTGGACATCAACCAGTGAGTTGGTGCCCGGACGCAGGGTCAGCTTGTACGCTCCAGTGGCGCGTGGGGAGTCGAGCAAGGCGAAGATGACCAGATGATTGTCATCCGGGCCCGGCTTCTCGATCCAGAACTCGGTGAAACGAGGGAATTCCTCACCCGACGGCATGGCTGTGTCGATCGCCATCCCGCGCGCCGACAGGCCATAAACCTGACCTTTACCGATGACGCGGAAGTAGCTCGCGCCCAGCATGGTCATGATTTCGTCTTGCTTGTCGTCTTTGTTGATCGGGTAAGTGACGCGGAAACCGGCGTAGCCCAGGTTCTCGGTCGACTTGGGATCGAACTTCACATCGCCGAAATCGAAACGACTCGGGTCGTACTTGATCTCGTTGACGGAGTTGGCGGTGACTTCGTTGATTTTGACCGGGGTGTCGAAGTGCATTCCCTGATGATAGAACGAGACCTTGAACGGGGTCTTGTCATTGGCCCATTCGGCCTTGTCTTGCAGGAAGCGGATCTTTTGATAATCCGCGAACTTCATGTCGCGGAATTCGGCCGGAAGATTGCTCTTCGGCGCGGTGAATTTCTGTCCGGCCAGATCTTTGGCCTTTGTCGCCACGTCGTCGAGATCGAACGCCCAGAGCTGACTGGCGCCGAACAGACAAAACAAAGCCGACCCTGCCAGCAGTGCGCTGCGCAAGCGACCGCCCGGGTTCTTTGGTGCATTACATGGACTAACAATCACGAGCAACCCTCGCCGAAAACAGATGAAGAAACCAACGGCCAGCTATCAAATGCCGGGTTGGCGAGCATTGTTCCGACTCCAAAAGGGACCAATGATTCCCCAAGCGGTGTCGGACCAGTCTGCGTTTTACCGATTTAACGGGCCTTGGCCCGTCCTTGTAGCGCGCGATTATCCAGTAGCTCGCGTTACAACGCATCAGGGGACGCAAACTATTTATTGCGTTTGGAGCGAGTAAATCCGGGGCCATCAAACAGACCGGGCTGTTCAGGCCTCAAGCAAAAATGTCACAGGGCCATCATTGATCAGGTGAACCTGCATATCTGCACCAAACTGGCCCGTTTCCACCGTGGCGTGAGTGGTTTTGGCCTTTGTCACCAAGTAGCCAAACAGCTCGGCGCCGAGGGCCGGGGGTGCAGCTTTTGAAAAACTCGGCCGCATCCCGCTTTTGGTATCCGCCGCCAGTGTGAACTGAGAGACCAGCAGTAACCCGCCGTTAACGTCGACTAACGAAAGATTCATCTTCCCGTCGGCGTCACTGAATACCCGGTAGTTAAGCAGCTTGTGCAACATCTTGTCGGCGCTGGCCGGCGTGTCTTGAGGCTCAATACCGATCAGGACCATTAAACCCTGATCAATCGCGCCAATGGTCTGGCCGGCAACGTCGACGCGCGCCTGGGAAACGCGCTGAAGCAAGGCTTTCATTTATGCCTCTTCCGGCGGCAGATCCAGCAAGCGGCGCGCCACTTCTGATGCCGCGCGTACCAGGGCATCGGTGATGCCTGGCTCGGACGCCGAGTGACCGGCTTCGCGGATGACCTGCAGCTCACTGTTCGGCCACGCCTGGTGCAACTCCCAGGCGTTGTCCAGCGTGCAGATCATGTCGTAGCGGCCATGCACGATGATGCCCGGCAGATGGGCAATTTTCGGCATGTCGCGAATCAACTGATTTTCTTCAAGGAAAGCGCCGTTGGTGAAGTAATGACATTCGATGCGCGCGATGGACAGCGCACGATGGGGCTCGGTGAAGCGATCGACCACCTGCGGGTTCGGACGTAGCGTGGCGGTGCGACCTTCCCACGTCGACCATGCCTTGGCGGCGTGCATCTGGGCGATTTGATCGTTGCCGGTGAGGCGTTTGTGGAATGCACCGAGCACGTCGTGGCGCTCGTCCGGCGGAATCGGCGCCATGTAGTCCTGCCAGTAATCCGGGAACAGGCGGCTCGCACCTTCCTGATAGAACCACTTGATGTCCTGGGGCCGGCTCAGAAAGATGCCGCGCAGAATCAGTGCATGAACCCGGTCAGGGTGCTTCTGCGCGTAGGCGAGGGAAAGCGTCGACCCCCACGAACCACCGAACACCACCCACTTGTCGATGCCCAGATGGGTGCGGATGCGCTCGAGGTCATCGACCAGGTGCCAGGTGGTGTTGTTTTCCAGACTGGCGTGTGGCGTTGAGCGGCCGCAGCCGCGCTGATCGAAGGTGATGATGCGATAGAGGTTCGGATCGAAATATCGCCGGCTCTGCGCGTCGCATCCCGAACCCGGCCCGCCGTGAAGGAACACTACCGGCAAGCCGTCCGGCGAGCCGCTTTCATCGACGTACAGCACATGCGGCTCTTCCACTGCCAGATCGTGCCGGGCGTAAGGTTTGATCTGCGGGTACAAAGTCTGCATAGGTGCTCCAAAAGTCCAGTTCAGGGGCTGCGATCTATCTGCCGTTGGGCATCATAAACCTGAATCGGCGAATGAACATGCCTGCCTGATTCTGACCAACTGTCATCCCCTGTATCGCGGGCACATCCCCGCTGGCAGCAAGCATGAGCAAGATCAGCGCCAGAGTGGAACGATCAATGCAAGGCGTCCCAAGATCATGGGAAAGCGCCAGAGATTCGCCGCCTGTGTGCAATGACGGCGAACCGAGGTAGCTTGTTCGAGTCGAACCGAGGGTCGTGCATTCGCGTATTTTTCACCCGACCGGGAGGAAATAACCAATGACACGCCCTACAGTCTACGCACCCATTTAATCGTCAAAACAACTTGAGGTCGTACCCGATGTCTCCGGAACCCAACGTTCGTGACGCTGAAGTGGCAGCCTTCCGAGAAGCTGTGCTGAACAAACTCGAGTTTGCCGTCGGTAAAGACCCCGACCATGCCTTCGACCATGACTGGTTCATGGCAATTGCCTTGGCGACTCGCGACAAAATGGCGGAGCGCTGGATGAACCACACGCGCTACGTCTACCGGCAGGAAAAAAAGCGCGTCTATTACCTCTCCCTCGAGTTCCTGATCGGCCGTCTGATGTTCGACAGCCTGAGCAACCTGGGCATCCTCGAAACCGCGCGCGAAGCATTGAAAGGGCTGAACGTCGACCTGGAGCAGATTCGCTCGCTGGAGCCTGACGCTGCACTGGGCAATGGCGGCCTTGGCCGTCTGGCTGCGTGCTTCATGGAAAGCATGTCGACCCTCGGCATTGCCGGTCATGGCTATGGCATTCGTTACGAGCACGGTCTCTTCCGTCAGGCCATCGTTGATGGCTGGCAGCAGGAGCAGACCGAGAACTGGCTGGACTTTGGTAACCCGTGGGAATTCGAACGCCCTGAAGTGATTTACCAAATCGGCTTCGGCGGCAGCGTACAGCCCCAGCTTGATGCAGCCGGCGCACCGGTTCTGGATGCTTCGGGCGAAACCCGGCAGGTCTGGACCGCAGGCGAAACCGTCCGCGCGATCGCGTACGACACGCCGGTAGTGGGCTGGCGCGGCAAAGCGGTCAACACGCTGCGCCTGTGGCGTGCCCGTGCAGTGGAGGATCTGCACCTGGAACGCTTCAACGCCGGCGACCACGTCGGTGCGGTGGCGGAAGTGGTGCGGGCAGAAAGTATTTCCCGCGTGCTGTATCCAAACGACAGCACCGAAGCCGGCCAGGAACTGCGCCTGCGTCAGGAGTTCTTCTTCGTCTCGGCGTCGCTGCAGGACTTGCTGCGCCGCCACAAGAACATGGGCTACAGCATCAGTAGCCTGCCGGAACACGTGGCCATCCAGATGAACGACACGCACCCGTCGATCGCTGTGGCAGAGCTGATGCGCGTCTTGATCGACCTGCACGAGGTGGAGTGGGACGAGGCCTGGCGCATCACCGTCGGCACCCTGGCCTACACCAACCACACGCTGCTGCCTGAAGCGCTGGAGACCTGGTCCGTCGGCCTGATGGAGCGCATGTTGCCGCGCCACATGCAGATCATTTACATGATCAACGCCCAGCACATCGACAAGGTTCGCCTGGACTTCAAAGACGATCCTGCGCTGTTCGACCTGTTGCGCGCCGTCTCGCTGATCGAAGAAGACAACGGCCGTCGCGTGCGCATGGGGAACCTGGCTTTCCTGGGTTCGCACAGCGTGAACGGTGTGTCGGCCCTGCACACTCAGCTGATGCGCAAGACCGTTTTCGCCCACCTGCACAAGCTTCACCCGGATCGCATCAACAACAAAACCAACGGCATCACCTTCCGCCGCTGGTTGTTCCAGTCCAACCCGCAACTGACGTCCATGCTGGTCAACGAGTTGGGCGAGCAGGTGCTCGACAACCACGAGACCGCGCTGCTGAAACTGGAGCCCCTAGCCGACGACGCACGATTCCAGAAGGAATTCGCTGCCCAACGCCTGCAAAGCAAACAGGCCCTGGCGACGATCATTCAGGACCGCATGGGCATCGTGGTTAACCCTGAGGCGATGTTTGACGTCCAGGTCAAACGTATCCACGAATACAAGCGTCAGTTGCTGAACCTGTTCCACACCGTGGCGCTGTATCAGGCCATGCGTGCCGACCCGAGCACCGATTGGGTGCCTCGCGTGAAGATCTTCGGCGGCAAGGCGGCGGCCAGTTATCACTCGGCCAAGCTGATCATCAAGCTGACCAACGACATCGCGCGCACGGTCAACAACGACCCTACGCTGCGCGGCCGTTTGAAAGTGGTGTTCATGCCCAACTACAACGTCAGCCTGGCGGAAAGCATCATTCCGGCGGCGGATTTGTCGGAGCAGATTTCCACGGCGGGCCTGGAAGCGTCCGGCACCAGCAATATGAAGTTCGGCCTCAACGGCGCACTGACCATCGGCACCCTCGACGGCGCCAACGTGGAGATGAGCGAGCAGGTCGGCCTGGAGCACATGTTCATCTTCGGCATGACCTCGCAGGAAGTCGAAGCGCGCAAGCATGCCGGTGAGTTCAACGCGCATCAGGACATCGCCGCATCCGGGCGTTTGAATGACGTGCTGCAAGCGATTCGGGGCGGGGTGTTCTCGCCGGATGATCCTTATCGCTACGCCGGGTTGATCGATCAGTTGATCAACTACGACCGCTTCTTCGTCTGCGCTGACTTCGAGTCGTACTGGCACGCACAGGCCAAGGTCGAAGCGCGCTGGCACGATTCGAAAGAATGGTGGCGCTCGGCGGTGCTCAACACCGCGCGCATGGGCTGGTTCTCCTCGGACCGGACCATCCGCGAGTACGCGACCGAAATCTGGAACGCGCTGGATTAAAAGCCTGGAGGTGGTCGTTTCTCCCCGAAACGACCACCGCTGCTTTGCATAGGCTGCTCACTGAGATGACTGGCTGAAGGTCCCGCAGAATCGCGTCGATCACACCTCTCGCCAACGACATAAATCCACTGTAGGAGCGCGCTTGCCCGCGATTGCGGTGGATCAGACGGCTAATTATTTGCTGACGGAATGCTTTCGCGGGCAAGCGCGCTCCTACAGGTCTGCGCCGACCACGCAACGTTCTCTCAACCCACCGTTTGGGCCAGCAGCATCAACAGATCAGCATTCGAACGCCGGATATGTTTGCGCCCTGATGCACCAGCGACTCAGTTCTCCTTCCCCGACACAAAATGTTTCCCCTTTCCTGAGCCCCGATATACTTTTCGGCATCGCCGGTAATCGGCCGAAAAGGGATGTCGTCGCGTGCAATGGATTCTTCTGCTGGCCGGGCTTGTTCTCGGGGCGCTTCTTGATGAGTCGCTGTTGGGCGGCGCTGTCGGTGCGGTCATTGGTCTGGCCGCGGGTTTGAGCTTCCGGCTGAGCGCATTGACACGGGAAACCGCCGCGCAGAAAGCCGAACTTGCCAAGACCCGGCTGGACCTGGACGCCGTACAACAACGCTTAAGCCAGCTGGATTCCGCCGCCGCCCAGTTGCCGGATGCGCCCGTGTCAGCGCCGTTAAATGTTCAGCCCATCGCAGACGACGGCCCGGAACTGCTGTGGGATCTTCCGGACCTCGAGCCAGTCACCCCGGATGTCGGCGATTCGGAATGGAGTCGCCCTGCACCGGCGCCATCATCCACAGCCCCGAGTTACGTGCCCGCCTCTCAGCACGCTTCAACCCAGCCCGCTCCTCCCCAGCACAGCCTTTTCGAAAGCGCCTTACTGCGCGCGAAAAACTGGCTGCTCGGCGGCAACACCGTGCTGCGGGTCGGCGTGGTGCTGCTGTTTCTCGGCCTGGCGTTTCTGCTGCGCTACGCCACCGAAGGCATGGTCGTGCCGATTGAGGCCCGTTATGCCGGCGTCGCAGTGGCAGCGCTGGCGCTGCTGGGTCTGGGTTGGTGGCTGCGTCATCGCAATGAATCCTTCGCGCTGATGCTGCAGGGGACGGGCGTCGCGGTGCTGTACCTGACCGTGTTCGCCGCGATGAAAGTTCACACCCTGCTGGCGCCGGGCATGGCATTCAGCCTGCTGGTTGCGGTCACCGTGTTTTCGGCCATTCTCGCCGTCACGCAAAACTCCCTGGCCCTCGCCTGCGTCGCCGCCCTGGGCGGATTTGCCGCGCCGCTGCTGACGTCCTCGGGCGAGGGCAGTCACGTCGCGCTGTTCAGTTATTTCGCCCTGCTCAATGCTGGCATCTTCGCCATCGCCTGGTTCAAGGCATGGCGCCCGCTGAACCTGATCGGCTTCATCGGCACATTCGGCATCGGCTTCGCCTGGGGCATGGACGCGTACACGCCCGAGCTGTTCTGGAGCACCGAACCCTTCCTGATTCTGTTCTTCCTGATGTACCTGGCCATCGGTCTGCTGTTCGCCCGGCGCAAGCTGCAGGAACACGCCGCCGGGCCCGACGACGACAGCCGGGAAGCGACCCTGCGCTGGTCCGCACGCCAAACCCACTACGTCGATGGCAGCCTGTTGTTCGGCACGCCCATCGTCGGTTTCGGCCTGCAGTACGCGCTCGTCAAACATCTGGAATTCGGCGCTGCGTTGAGCGCACTGGCGCTGGGCTTGCTGTACATGGGCATCGCCCGGTTCCTGGCCGGGCGCGCACCGGGTCGGGCGTTGCTGCTGGTTGAAACGTGCCTGTCGCTGGGCGTGGTGTTCGGGACGCTGGCGATTCCCCTTGGCCTGAGCGCGCAATGGACGACCGTCGCCTGGGCGGTCGAAGGCGCGGCGGTGTTCTGGCTCGGTATGCGCCAGAACCGCGTGCTGGCTCGAGGTTTCGGGCTGCTGTTGCAACTGGGCGCAGGGATCGCGTTCATGGGCGTGGTCGGGCGTTGGTATGTCCCTACGTTCAATCAGGGGGATTTCTGGACCCCCTTGATCATCGCGCTGGCTGGCTTGGTAAGCGCGTTCACCGTGGAACGCATCGGGACTTTGCGTCTGTCGCTAAGCGAGCGTGTATTGCAACCTGCGTTGTTGATGTGGGGGACGCTGTGGTGGTCTGTCGCGCTGTTCATCATGACTGACCATGTAGCAGGCACTAACGTGTTCTCGGCGTTGCTGGTGCTGGGTGCGGTCAGCGCCGGGCTGTGGACAATGGCTGCCCTGCGCCTGAACTGGACGGGAATCGCTCAGCTATCGACGCTGTTGACGCCGATGAGCGCTGTGTTGCTCGCGCTGATGAGCTTCAACTCCTATTACAACCCTGCCGCCGATTGGGGCTGGCTGGGCTGGCTTGCGGTGTTTGCGGTTCACCTCTGGTCCTTGAAGCGGCTCGACAAACTGCTGCTCCCGCGCCTGCGCGGTGCTGCCCACGTGATCGGCTGCTGGCTGATCATCGGCGTGCTCTCGCTGCAACTTCGTTACGGGTTGCTGGTGTTGTCGGAGGCGTATAACGCTTGGCGCTGGCTGGGCTGGGCGTTGCTGCCAAGCTTGTATTTGCTGGCGATGACGGCATCCCGCACGTGGCCCTGGCCTGTCAGTGCGTATCCGCGTGAGTACCGCGTCTGGGCTGCGGCGCCGCTGGCTGCATTGATGCTCGCCTGGTTCTGGCTGGCGAACGGGTTCAGCGACGGCGCTGCCGATCCCCTGCCCTATCTGCCATTGCTGAACCCGCTGGAGCTGGGCTTGCTGATCACGCTGACCGGCATCTTCAGCTGGACCCGCCAGCAACTTCCGCAATTGGGCGTCAGCGAGGGGCGTGCGCAGAAAGCGGCGCTGGTGATTGCCGGCGCATCGCTGTTCGCGCTGATCACCGCCATGGTGCTGCGCACGGCGCATCACTGGGCCGGCGTGGCCTGGTACCCCGACGCGCTGTTTGAATCAATGCGCGTGCAGGCCGGCCTTTCCATCGTCTGGACCCTGACCGCGCTGGCGCTGATGATCGGCGGCCATCTGCGCGCCCGCCGCGACCTGTGGATCGTCGGCGCCGCACTGATCGGCGTCGTCGTGGCCAAGCTGTTCTTCGTCGAGCTGAGCAATCGTGGCGGTCTGGAGCGAATCATTTCCTTTATCGGCGTTGGCGTTCTGTTGCTGGTGGTGGGATATTTCGCCCCCCTTCCGCCCCGGCATCCGGCCCGAAGAGAGGGCCTGACCGATGCCGACGCGGCGGACCGGGCATCAAAATGAAGCGCGTAAGGAGTGTTCAGTTGAGTCGTCAGTTCGTCATCAAGGCCGCCCTGCTTGCCCCGTTGCTGGGCTCGCTGCTGTGCGCGGCGCCGCTCAGCCAGGCGGAGGATCTGCCGGATGATTTCACCACCCATGCGCCGCTGACCGTCAGCGGCGAAGGGCCTTGGTATCGGCTGGAATTGCCCCTCGGCGTGCAGCTGAACGCGCGCCAAAGCACTCTCAACGACGTGCGCGTTTTCAATGCCGACGGCCAGGCCCAACCCTACGCAATCACCCAAAGCCCGCCCCAGCGCGCAGCCGAGGCAACCCCGGTCTCGGTGAAGTGGTTCCCGCTGTACAACAGTGATGCCGCGAAAGACGCCGAGCCGAAAATCCGCATCGAGCGCACGCCCACCGGCACGCTGGTAGAGGTTCAGCCTCAGGGTGAGATCGAGGCGGGCGAAGAGATCCTGCGCGGCTGGTTGCTGGACACCAGCGCGATCAACGCGCCGCTGGATCAACTGATTCTGGACTGGAGCAGCGAGCGCGACGGTTTTCAGCGGTTCAGCATCGAGGCCAGTGACGACCTCCAGCATTGGCAGCGCTGGGGCGAAGGTCAGGTCGCGAGGCTTTCATTCGCGGAAGAGTTGGTTGAGCAGCGCGTTGTTAATCTGCCGGGGCGCAGCGCTCGCTACCTACGCTTGCTGTGGAAATCGCCCCAGTCCGCGCCGACGTTGAACGCCGTGCAACTGATCAGCACGCAACCCGGCGTGCTGCCGTTGAGCTGGTCGCCGGCCATCAATGGACGCGTCGAAAAACCCGGCGTTTATGTATGGCAACTGCCGGTGGCCCTGCCGCTGGAACGCATGCGGATCGATATCGCGCAACCCAACAGCCTCGCCCCCGCCACGCTCTATGGGCGTCGCGACAGCAACGCGCCTTGGCAAATGATCGACAACGGCCTGCTTTATCGGCTCAGCCAGAACGGTCAGGACGTTGTGCAGGACGAAATGGAGCTGCCCGGCAATGTCGTGCAACAGCTTAAACTTGAGGTCGATGACCGCGGCGGCGGCCTGGGCAATGACGCGCCGACGCTGAGCTTTGCCGTGCGCGCCACGCAACTGGTGTTCCTCGGTCGCGGCGCGCCGCCTTACAGCCTGGCCGTCGGCAACGCCACGGTGAAAAGTGCGGCGTTGCCACTGGCGACGCTGATTCCCGGTGTCAGCCCGGAGAAGCTGGCAGCACTGGGCAGTGCGTCAATGGCCTCCACACCGGTCGCGCCAGTTGCTGCGGCTGCGCCCGTGGAGGCCATGCCTGACCTGAAGCGCATCGGTCTGTGGGCCGTGCTGATAATCGGGGTGGTTTTTCTGGCATGGATGGCGCTTGGCACGCTGCGTGGTTCTCGTGGCAAGTAACGCGCACGATAAAGCGCCAACCGAGGCGCTCAACTGAGGCGCCAGAGAATAAGTGTCGGGGTGATGACGCTGAATCGATCCGGTATCGAAAAAATTGCAGACGATGCCCACCAATTCGTCACCCCGTCCGCGTTACGCTTAACGTACAACCTATGCGACTGGGTACTGCGATCCCTTGTGGGATCGGCTTCAGCCGGGAAGGCGTCGGTCGTCACGCTGCAAGATTTGTAGTGTTCACACTGGCGTCTTCCCGGCTAAAGCCGGTCCCACCAGGATGTAGCCCGTGAACTGAATCACTACCTGCCCGGTCTGACAGGCAGTATTAAATCTCCGCTCACGCTAGACTGTGCGCGTTTTTATCCCCCATTTCGGAGCTCTCCATGTCCCGCGTTACCTTGAGTCGTTATCTGATCGAGCAGACCCGCACCAACAACACCCCTGCCGATCTGCGCTTTCTGATTGAAGTCGTGGCGCGTGCGTGCAAGGAGATCAGCCACGCGGTATCCAAAGGTGCTCTGGGCGGCGTGCTCGGCAGCATGGGCACCGAAAACGTGCAGGGTGAAGTGCAGAAGAAACTGGATGTGATGTCCAACGAGATTCTGCTCGAAGCCAACGAATGGGGTGGTCACCTGGCCGGCATGGCGTCCGAAGAAATGGACAACGCCTACCAGATCCCCGGTAAATACCCGAAAGGCGCCTACCTGCTGGTGTTCGACCCACTGGACGGTTCGTCCAACATCGACATCAACGCCCCGGTCGGCACGATCTTCTCGGTGCTGCGTTGCCCCAACGAGTATCTGAGCCAGAACGAAGCGCTGAACGAGAAGGCGTTTCTGCAGCCAGGCACTCAGCAAGTCGCCGCCGGTTACGCCATCTACGGCCCGCAGACCATGCTGGTACTGACCCTGGGTGACGGCGTCAAGGGCTTCACCCTGGACCGCGAGATGGGCAGCTTTGTCCTCAGCCACGAAGACATCAAGATCCCGGAGTCCACCCAGGAATTCGCGGTCAACATGTCCAATCAGCGTCACTGGGAAGCCCCGGTCAAGCGCTACGTCGAAGAGCTGCTGGCTGGCGAAGACGGCCCGCTGAAGAAGAACTACAACATGCGTTGGGTCGCGGCGATGGTGGGCGACGTCCACCGCATCCTGACCCGTGGCGGTCTGTTCATGTACCCGCGCGACTCCCGCGAGCCTTCCAAGCCGGGCAAGCTGCGCCTGATGTACGAAGCCAACCCGATGTCGTTCCTGGTTGAACAGGCCGGCGGCGCATCGACCGACGGCCATCAGCGCATCCTCGACATCCAGCCCGAAGGCCTGCACCAGCGGGTCGCCGTGTTTCTGGGTTCCAAAGAAGAAGTCGAGCGCGCCACGGCGTATCACAAGGAATAAAGTTCTGAATGGCCGCTTTTGGCCTACGACGTGAATGGCATGCCCGCCGCACCACTCTGTAGGAGCGCGCTTGCCCGCGAAATGCGGTGGGTCAGCAACCTATTCGTGACCGACAAAACGTAATCGCGGGCAAGCGCGCTCCTACAGGGTTCGCGGCGAGCGCTGAGTCCGTCATCAACATCAATGACTGACGTTAGGCGCTGCGACGCTGCCCCCCCTTCGATTCAGGAGCTTCATCTCATGTCTTTACGCACTCTCGCGGTGTTGTCGTTCTGCGTTCTGCTGGCGGCCTGCAGCAAGGTCACTCAGGAAAACTACTCGAAAATCACGGCCGGCATGCCCAAGGCGCAGGTCGAGCAATTGCTCGGCAGCCCGACCGAGTGCTCCGGCGCGTTGGGCATGTCCAGCTGCACATGGGGCGATGCGAAGACGTTCATCAGCGTCCAGTACGCCGCCGACAAGGTCGTGCTGTTTTCCGCGCAGGGCCTTGAATGAGTATTCGTCAGGCATTGAAGTTCGGCGCTGTGGCGATAGCGGCGGTTTGGCTGGCTGGCTGTGCGGTCAAGTCTGAAAGCGAATCCATGGCGCCGAAGACGGTTGATCACGTCGACCTCAAGCGTTACCAGGGCACTTGGTACGAAGTGGCGAGGCTGCCGATGTTCTTCCAGCGCAACTGCGCGCAGTCCGAAGCGCACTACACGCTGAAGGATGATGGGAATATTGCCGTCACCAACCGCTGCCGTACGATCGAGGGCAAGTGGGAGGAGGCAAGCGGGACGGCTTCGCCGCAGATTCAGGGCAAGACCGACAAGCTGTGGGTCGTGTTCGATAACTGGTTCTCGAACCTCTTCCCGGGTGTGGCGAAGGGTGATTACTGGGTGCTGTACGTGAGCCCCGATTACAAAGTCGCTCTGGTCGGCAGCCCGAGCCGCAAGTTCCTGTGGCTGCTGTCGCGCACGCCTCAGGTGTCGGACTCAGTCCGTAACGACATGCTGATGAGAGCGCAGCAGCAGGGTTACGACACCACCAAGCTGATCTGGCGGGTGGCGGATTCAAAAGTAGGCAAGGCAGACTAACCCTTCGCGAGCAAGCTCGCTCCCACAGGATGTTCATATGTCTGTGGAAGCGACCGGTGTGGCGCTCCACATTGCTTGCGAGTGTCTCGGGGCACTCACCGCAGATGCATCAGCCCAGCAATTCCCGCAATACCTGAGTGAACGCACGGCTGCAAGGGCCTTCATCGGCATGATGGCCGTCGCGGATCACCCAGCGGCCATTGACCATCACATCCTTGATCTGACGATCACTACCGGCGAACAGCCAGCGATTGAGAATGGCATCGCCGGACGCCGTCGCGAGATACGGATCGTTGCCGTCCAGCACCAGCCAGTCCGCACGTTTGCCAACTTCCAAAGCGCCTACCGGTTGCCCCATCGCTTGTGCACCGCCCAACAACGCCGCATCGTACAGCGTGCGTCCGACCATCGGTTGATCCGGCCGGTACAGGCGATTTCGACGTTGATCGCGCAGACGCTGGCCGTATTCCAGCCAACGCAACTCTTCCACCACGCTCAGCGACACATGGCTGTCAGAGCCAATGCCCCAACGCCCGCCCTGGGCGATGTAATCCACCGCCGGAAAAATCCCGTCGCCCAGGTTCGCTTCGGTGGTCAGGCACAGTCCCGCGATCGCACGACTTTTCGCCATCAACGCCACTTCGTCCGGCTGGGCATGGGTCGCATGAACCAGGCACCAGCGCCCATCGACCTCGACGTTTTCGTACAGCCATTGCAATGGCCGGCGACCGCTCCAGCTCAGGCAATCGTCGACTTCCTTTTGCTGCTCGGCGATATGGATGTGGATCGGGCAATGGCGGTCGCTGGCGGCCGTCACGTCGCTGATCTGCTGCGGGGTCACGGCGCGCAACGAATGAAAGCACAGCCCCAGCGCCTGGGCGGGTTCCGCGGCGATGACGGGCTTCAGGCGGGACTGCAGATCCAGGTAACTGTCGGTGCTATTGATGAACCGGCGCTGGCCCCCGTTCGGCGTCAGGCCGCCAAAACCGGAGTGGCTGTAGAGCACCGGCAGCAGGGTCATGCCGATGCCGACCGAACTCGCGGCCTGACTGACCTGCAGCGCCAGCTCGGCAGGGTCGGCATAGGGCTTGCCGGAGGTGTCCTGATGGACGTAGTGGAATTCCGCCACTGAGGTGAAGCCGCCCTTGAGCATTTCGATATACAGCTGCCGCGCGATGACGCCGAGCTGCTGCGGGCTGATCTGCCCGACGAGGCGATACATCAGGTCGCGCCAGGTCCAGAAACTGTCATTGGGATTGCCGGCCACTTCCGCCAGGCCCGCCATGGCGCGCTGAAAAGCGTGGGAGTGCAGATTGGGCATACCCGGCACGACAGGCCCGTTGAGCAGTTCGGCGTCACCGGCATCGGCGTCGGCCTGAACATGACTCAACAGCCCATCAGCGCTGACCTCGAAACGTACGTTGCTGGCCCAGCCGGTGGGCAATAACGCGCGTTCGGCAAAGAAAACGGACATGACTCGGCACCCCTCGCTTGAAATTGTCTATACATATACAGACGTTTATACGGTCGGTAAACTTCGCCGCGCTTGTCGGCACACGTGTTAATCGCTAGCGTGGACGCTGTAATCTCTTTCGCCTGAATAACGCCATAACAAGGATTTCTCTGTGCCGACTCCGCCTGCCAATTTGCCGCTGGCTTCCCAGATGGGTGACAGTCCGGCGCCGCTGTACGCCAGGGTGAAGCACATGATCACCCAGCAGATTCAGAACGGCACTTGGCCGCCGCACCACCGCGTGCCGTCCGAGAGCGAACTGGTGACGCAACTGGGCTTCAGCCGCATGACCATCAACCGTGCCCTGCGCGAGATGACCGCCGAAGGGATGTTGGTGCGCATGCAGGGCGTCGGCACGTTCGTCGCCGAGCCCAAGACTCAATCCGCGCTGTTCGAGGTGCATAACATTGCCGACGAGATCGCCGCCCGCGGTCACGCCCACACCTGCCAGGTCATCATCCTCACCGAAGAAGCTGCCGGTTCCGAACGCGCGCTGGCGCTGGACATGCGTGAAGGCCAGCGGGTGTTTCATTCGCTGATCGTGCATTTCGAAAACGACATTCCCGTGCAAATCGAAGACCGTTTCGTCAACGCCCTCGTCGCGCCGGACTACCTACAGCAGGATTTCACCCAACAAACGCCCTACGCCTACCTATCCCAGGTCGCGCCGCTGACCGAAGGTGAGCACGTGGTTGAGGCGATTCTCGCCGAGCCCGACGAATGCAAGTTGCTACAGATCGAGAAGGGCGAGCCGTGCCTGCTGGTGCGTCGACGCACCTGGTCCGGCCGTCAACCGGTGACCGCCGCCCGCCTGATTCACCCCGGCTCACGCCACCGCCTGGAAGGACGCTTCAGTAAATGACTCAACTGACTGTTCTGCGCGCTGCGGACTACCCGCGCATGCCCTGGAAAAACGGTGGCGGCAGCACCGAGGAAATCACCCGCGATGCCGGCGAAGGCCTGGAAGGTTTCGGCTGGCGGCTGTCGATTGCCGACATCGGCCAGTCGGGCGGCTTTTCGGTGTTCGCCGGTTATCAGCGCATCATTACCGTGCTGCAAGGCACAGGCATGACGCTGAATATCGATGGCAAGGACAGCGAGCCACTGCTGCCGTCCGATCCGTTCGCGTTCAGCGGCGACAGCGCGGTGTCGTGCACACTGCTCGACGGCCCGATCCGCGACTTCAACCTGATCTACTCGCCAGCCCGCTACCGCGCGCGCCTGCAGTGGATCGATGTGATGCAGCCCCAGCGTTTTTTTAGTTCGGCCGATGTGTTTCTGGTGTTCAGCACCGCCGAGCAGATGGCCGCCAATGTCGGCGAGCACCCGCCGCAAGTGCTCGAAAAACATGACTGCTTACAATTGGACAATGCCCCGGGCACGCTGCTGGAGACGGTGCTCTACGCCCCGCGCGCCAGCCGCGTGTGCGTGATCGAGCTGTCGCGCGTCTGAGTCCCGCCACCCCTGTGTTAGATTGCGTCTTTTTTTCGCCAGCACAGGGACGACCATGACGACGCTCAACGACAACAAAGAAAGCCCACGAGCCCTCGCCATCCTTGCCAGTTTTCTCGCATCGGAATCGGCAGGCGGCCTCGTGCTGATGGGTGCCGCCCTCGCAGCGATCATCGTCGCCAACTCCCCCCTCGCCCCCTCGTACTTCGCCGCACTGCACAGTGTCTGGGGCGGGCTGTCGATCGAGCTATGGATCAACGACGGGCTGATGGCGATCTTCTTTCTGATGGTCGGTCTGGAAATCAAACGCGAAGTATTGGCCGGTGGTCTTTCCACCTGGGGCCAGCGTGCGCTCCCCGGTTTTGCGGCAGCGGGTGGCATGTTGGTGCCGGCGCTGATCTACATCGGCGTCAACATGGGCAACGCCGAAACCATGAGTGGCTGGGCGATCCCTGCCGCCACCGACATTGCCTTTGCCCTTGGCGTGCTGTCGTTGCTGGGCAAGCGGGTGCCGACGTCGCTGAAGGTGTTTCTGGCCGCACTGGCGATTCTCGATGACCTGGGCGCCGTCACCATCATCGCGCTGTTTTACAGCACCGGCCTGAACATGCCGATGCTCGGCGCCTCGTTCGCGACGCTGGCCGTGCTGGTGATCATGAACCGCATGGGCGTGCAGCGATTGCTGCCGTATCTGCTGCTGGGTCTGTTGTTGTGGTTCTTCGTGCTGCAATCAGGCGTGCACGCAACGTTGGCCGGTGTGGCGCTGGCCCTGTGCATTCCGCTGGGCACGCGTAAAGAAGAAGCCCGCTCGCCGCTGCTGTTTCTCGAAGAAAAAATGCACTACTGGGTGGCATTTGCGGTGGTGCCAATTTTCGGCTTTGCCAACGCGGGCGTGTCCCTGTCGGGGATTACCCTCGGCAATCTGGTCGACCCGGTGCCGCTGGGTGTCGCGCTGGGGTTGTTTGTCGGCAAGCAGATCGGTGTATTTCTCGCGGCGGTGCTGGCGATCCGATCCGGGCTGGCGACACTGCCGGAAGGCAGCAACTGGACGCAGCTGTATGGCGTAGCCCTGCTCTGCGGGATCGGCTTCACCATGAGCCTGTTCATCGGCAACCTGGCCTTCCCGGGCGCAGCGCATTTGATCGATGAAGTGAAAGTGGGCGTGTTGCTGGGCTCGATCGCGTCGGCGCTTGCCGGGGTGTGGCTGTTGCGCAGCAAGCTGGCTCAGCACTGATCCAGCTCTGACAGCAGACTCTCTGTTACCCCCAGCCACGCACTGTGCTGGGGCGCGCGCACCGAAAAGTAACAATTTCCTTCTTTTCACCTTCCTTGCATCCATAACCCTTCGCACGACTGAATCCCTGGCAAGCCCGACGCAATGCGGGCCGACGGGATTTCTGCGCCTGCGAAACCAACATTGGCCTCTTGGTTGCATATGCTTGTATGTACAAGTAAGCATGAGTCGATAAAAGCCGCTCCCGATCAGTTCGGATTACACGGCGAGACTCATGCAGAACCTTATTCCCACGTTCGTCACGGGCCCCGCGTCCAGGCCGGATTGATCATCGAGGATTGTTAAGTGACTACTGACCACAACACCCCTGCTCCGCAATGGACCAAACGCCGCGATGTGGAAATCCGCGCAGCCCGTGGCACGCAACTGACCGCCAAGAGCTGGATGACCGAGGCGCCGTTGCGGATGTTGATGAACAACCTCGACCCGGAAGTCGCCGAGAACCCGAACGAACTGGTGGTCTACGGCGGTATCGGTCGTGCGGCGCGTAACTGGGAATGCTATGACAAGATCGTCGAAAGCCTGACGAACCTGAATGACGACGAAACCCTGCTGGTGCAGTCCGGCAAACCGGTCGGCGTGTTCAAGACCCACAGCAACGCGCCCCGCGTGCTGATCGCCAACTCCAATCTGGTCCCTCACTGGGCGAGCTGGGAGCACTTCAACGAACTGGATGCAAAAGGCCTGGCGATGTACGGCCAGATGACCGCCGGCAGCTGGATCTACATCGGTAGCCAGGGCATCGTTCAAGGCACCTACGAAACCTTCGTCGAAGCCGGCCGCCAGCATTACGATGGCAACCTGAAAGGCCGTTGGGTACTGACCGCAGGCCTCGGCGGCATGGGCGGCGCGCAGCCACTCGCTGCCGGCATGGCGGGCGCCTGCTCGCTGAACATCGAATGCCAGCAAAGCCGCATCGATTTCCGCCTGAAAACCCGCTATGTCGACGAGCAAGCCACGGACCTCGACGACGCCCTCGCCCGCATCGCCAAATACACCGCCGAAGGCAAGGCGATCTCCATCGCCCTGTGCGGCAACGCCGCCGAGATCCTTCCGGAAATGGTCCGTCGTGGCGTGCGCCCGGACATGGTCACCGACCAGACCAGCGCCCACGATCCGCTCAACGGCTACCTGCCAAAAGGCTGGACCTGGGAGCAGTACCGCGAGCGCGCCGCCACCGAGCCTGCCGCAGTGGTCAAGGCTGCCAAGCAGTCCATGGCCGAGCACGTCGAAGCCATGCTGGCGTTCCAGAAAATGGGCGTGCCGACGTTCGATTACGGCAACAACATCCGTCAGATGGCCAAAGAAGTCGGCGTAACCCATGCCTTCGACTTCCCCGGCTTTGTGCCTGCTTACATTCGCCCGCTGTTCTGCCGTGGCGTCGGTCCGTTCCGCTGGGCCGCGCTGTCGGGCAATCCTGAAGACATCTACAAGACCGACGCCAAAGTCAAAGAGCTGATCCCGGACGACGCGCACCTGCACAACTGGCTGGACATGGCCCGCGAGCGCATCAGCTTCCAGGGTCTGCCGGCGCGTATCTGCTGGGTCGGCCTGGGCCAGCGCGCCAAACTGGGCCTGGCCTTCAACGAAATGGTCCGCAGCGGCGAGCTGTCGGCGCCGGTGGTGATCGGTCGTGATCACCTCGACTCCGGCTCCGTGGCCAGCCCCAACCGCGAGACCGAGTCGATGCAGGACGGCTCCGACGCCGTGTCCGACTGGCCGCTGCTCAACGCCCTGCTCAACACCGCGAGCGGCGCGACCTGGGTCTCGCTGCACCATGGCGGCGGCGTCGGCATGGGTTTCTCGCAGCACTCGGGCATGGTCATCGTCTGCGACGGCACCGATGAAGCTGCCGAACGTATCGCCCGAGTCCTGCACAACGACCCGGCCACCGGTGTGATGCGTCATGCCGATGCGGGGTATCAGATCGCGATCGACTGCGCCAAAGAGCAGGGTCTCAACCTGCCGATGATTAACGGCTAAAGCACTTCCCTATAGGAGTGACCGCGGTGGCGCTCCACCTTGCTCGCGATAGCGTCGGACCATTCAACATTGATGGCGCCCGACATTACGAAATCGCGAGCAAGCCCACTCCTACGGAGAGATGCATTCCGCAGTTATGCGTCCCAACATTCGACTTACGGGGATCTTCGCAATGGCTGTTCAAGATGATCGTGCTGCACCTGCTTCCGTGATCGAGCGGCGTTCGATCGATTACATCCCTGATGCCGAGCGACACGGTCGTCTGTTCAGCCAGTTCACCCTCTGGCTGGGCGCCAACCTGCAGATCACCGCGATCGTCACCGGGGCGCTGGCCGTGGTGCTGGGCGGTGATGTGCACTGGTCGCTGATCGGGCTTTTCATCGGGCAACTCATCGGCGGCGGCGTCATGGCGCTCCACGCGGCACAAGGCCCGAAGCTCGGCCTGCCGCAGATGATTTCCAGCCGGGTGCAGTTCGGCGTCTACGGCGCGGTGATTCCGCTGGTGCTGGTGTGCCTGATGTACATCGGTTTTTCTGCCAGCGGCTCGTTGCTTGCCGGTCAAGCGGTGGCACAACTGATCAACGTGCCGGACTGGCAAGGCGTGGTGATCTTCGCGGCGGCCATCGTGGTACTGACGATTCTGGGCTACCGGGTCATCCACCTGATCGGCCGGGTCGCCAGCCTCATCGGCGTGATCGCCTTCGTCTACCTGTTCGCCGCGCTGCTGGCGGGCAATGACGTTGGCGCGTTGCTGGGCAACAAGCACTTTTCGCTGAGCAGCTTCCTGCTGGCGATTTCCCTCTCGGCGTCCTGGCAGATAGCCTTCGGTCCCTACGTCGCGGACTACTCGCGCTATCTGCCGCGTAGCACCTCAGCCGGCAAAACGTTCTGGGCGGTAGGTCTGGGGTCGGTGATCGGCGCGCAGGCGTCGATGGTGTTCGGCGTGTTCGCGGCGGCGCTGGCCGGCAAAAACTTCGCCCATCACGAGGTCTCGTTCATCGTCGGCCTTGGCGGGACAGGCGCGGTCGCGGCAGCGCTGTATTTCAGCATTGCGTTCGGCAAGGTGACCATCACTACGCTCAACGCCTACGGCAGCTTCATGTCCATCGCCACCATTGTCAGCGGCTTCCGTGGCAATCGGCACATCTCCAGCGCGCTGCGGCTGACGTACATTTTCGCCATGGTCGGCATCGCAACGGCCCTGGCGCTGCTGGGCAAGGACTCGTTCCTCAAGGACTTCTCGGCCTTCATCCTGTTTCTGCTGGCGTTCTTCACACCGTGGAGCGCGATCAATCTGGTGGACTTCTACTGCATCACCAAAGAACGCTACGACATCCCGGCGCTCTCGGACCCGAACGGTCGCTATGGCCGCTGGAACGGGATGGGCATCGGAATTTACGTGCTGGGCGTGCTGATTCAAATGCCGTTCATCTCCACCCATTTTTATACCGGCCCGCTGGTGGCGAGCCTTGATGACACCGACATTTCGTGGATCATCGGCCTCATCGTGCCCGCTGTGCTGTACTACGTGGCGGCGAAGAAGTGGCCGGGCAACGTGGCCGATCGCCTGATCCTGCCGACGGATTCCGAGGCGCTTCAGGCAAGCTGCACCGTTGCCCCTGCGCACGTCGCGGTGAACTGACCGTTCGTCATGCACGTCTGTTGCAGGAGGCATGCTGGAGAGAGAAGCGGGACGAGGCCGACAAGTGCCTCTCCCCTTGGCTGGAAGCCGTCTGTTTTCGCTACTGCCGTCATCCACTAAAAGACCGGAGCGTCACTCAATGAACACGAAAAAGGCCCTGCTATCCACGTTGCTCACCGCGGGCGTGCTCGCCAGTGGCGCCAGTCAGGCGGCGGGATGGTGCGAGTCCGGCAAGCCGGTGAAATTCGCCGGCCTGAACTGGGAAAGCGCAATGCTGCTGACCGACGTGCTGCAAGTTGTGCTGAACAAGGGCTATGGCTGCGAAGTGGATAGTCTGCCGGGCAACTCCATCACCATGGAAAACGCCCTGAGCACCAACGATATTCAAGTGTTTGCCGAAGAATGGGTCGGCCGCAGCGAGGTCTGGAACAAGGCTGAAGCCGCCGGCAAAGTGGTCGGCGTCGGCTCACCGGTGAAGGGTGCGGTGGAAGGCTGGTACGTGCCGCGTTACGTGATCGAAGGCGACGCCAAGCGCAAGCTGGAAGCCAAGGCACCGGACCTCAAGTCCATCGCCGATCTGGGCAAATACGCAGCCCTGTTCAAAGACGCCGAGGAGCCGGAAAAAGGCCGTTTCTATAACTGCCCGGCCGGCTGGACCTGCGAGCTGGAAAACAGCGAGATGCTGAAAAGCTATGGCCTGGAAAGCAAGTACACCAACTTCCGCCCGGGCACCGGCCCGGCGCTGGATGCGGCGATCCTGTCCAGCTACAAGCGTGGCGAGCCGATCCTGGCTTACTACTGGTCGCCGACCCCGCTGATGGGCCAGGTGGACATGGTGCGTCTGGAAGAGAAAGCCGGCGTGAACAAGACCATTGAGATCAAGGTCGGCCTGTCCAAGGCGTTCCACGAACAGGCGCCTGAACTGGTGTCAGTGATGGAGAAGGTCAACATCCCGATCGACCTGCTCAACCAGAATCTGGCGCGCATGACCAAGGAGCGCATCGAGTCGCCGAAGCTGGCGAAGATCTTCCTCAAGGAACACCCGGAAGTGTGGCATCAGTGGGTGAGCGAGGATGCGGCGAAGAAGGTGGATGCCTCTCTCTGACAGGCACCACTGTCTGTAGGAGCGTGGTTTGTCCCGCGATCGGCCGGGAACCGGTCGTAGATAAGCCGAACGCGGTATGTCAGACACACCGCAGCGTTTGATTTTGCTGCCGCTTCGCGGCAGATCGCGGGACAAGCCACGCTCCTACAGGAACCAGGCCGCCACTCTAAACATCGAGATAACGATATGTTCCCCGAAAGCTTCACGTTCTCCATCGCCGATTGGGTCAATGACTGGGTCGACAAGCTGGTCACCAACTACGGCGACGTATTCCGGCACATCTCCGACACGCTGCTGTGGGCCATCGTCAAGCTCGAAGGCCTGTTGCGCGTTGCGCCGTGGTGGCTGCTGCTGGCCATCGTCGGCCTGATCGCCTGGCACGCGACCCGCAAGATCACCACCACAGTCGTCATCGTCGGCCTGCTGTTTCTGGTCGGCGCCGTAGGCCTGTGGGACAAGCTGATGCAGACCCTGGCGCTGATGCTGGTGGCCACGCTCATTTCGGTAATCATCGGCATACCGCTCGGCATTCTGTCGGCGCGCAGCAATCGCCTGCGTTCGGTGTTGATGCCGCTGTTGGACATCATGCAGACCATGCCCAGCTTCGTGTACCTGATTCCGGTGCTGATGCTGTTTGGTCTGGGCAAAGTCCCGGCGATTTTCGCCACCGTCATCTACGCCGCGCCGCCGTTGATTCGTCTGACAGACCTGGGCATTCGTCAGGTCGACGGCGAGGTCATGGAAGCGATCAACGCGTTCGGCGCCAACCGCTGGCAGCAACTGTTTGGCGTGCAACTGCCGCTGGCGCTGCCGAGCATCATGGCCGGGATCAACCAGACCACGATGATGGCGCTGTCGATGGTGGTGATCGCCTCGATGATCGGTGCGCGCGGTCTGGGCGAAGACGTGCTGGTCGGCATCCAGACCCTCAACGTCGGACGCGGCCTGGAAGCGGGCCTGGCCATCGTCATTCTGGCGGTCGTGATCGACCGTATTACGCAGGCCTACGGCCGTCCACGGCATGAGGCGAACAAATGAGCGTCGAGACTATCAATCCAGCGAGCTCGGGCGGCCCAGACAGTGCGGTGAGCCCGGGCGGCAAAATCGTCGTCAAGAACGTGTACAAGATCTTCGGCAACCGCGCCAAGGATGCCCTGGCGATGGTTCAGAACAACCAGACCAAGGATCAGGTCCTGGCGCAGACGGGCTGCGTGGTCGGCGTGAACGACCTGTCGCTGTCCATCTCCAGCGGCGAGATCTTCGTGATCATGGGCCTGTCGGGTTCCGGCAAATCGACCCTGGTGCGCCACTTCAACCGCCTGATCGATCCCACCAGCGGCGAGATTCTGGTCGATGGCGAGAACATCCTGACCTACGACATGGAAGCGCTGCGCAACTTCCGTCGGCACAAGATCAGCATGGTGTTCCAGAGCTTCGGCCTGCTGCCGCACAAGACCGTGATCGACAACGTCGCCTACGGCCTGACCGTTCGTGGCGAAAGCAAAGCGCAATGCGCCGAGCGCGCGCAGCACTGGATCACCACCGTGGGCCTGAAGGGCTACGAGAAGAAGTACCCCCATCAGCTCTCCGGCGGCATGCGGCAGCGTGTCGGCCTGGCACGGGCGCTGGCGGCTGACACTGACATCATCCTGATGGACGAAGCGTTCAGCGCCCTCGATCCGCTGATCCGCGCGGAGATGCAGGACCAGTTGCTGGAGCTGCAGTCGAACCTGAAGAAGACCATCGTTTTCATCACCCACGACCTCGACGAAGCCGTGCGCATCGGCAACCGCATCGCGATTTTGAAGGACGGTCAGTTGATCCAGGTCGGGACGCCGAAAGAAATCCTCTACTCGCCTGCCGACGATTACGTTGATCGTTTCGTGCAGCGGCGCGTGGCGACTCTCTAAGGACGCTGTGGTCATGTCGCGAGCAGAACTGATCATCATCGGCGAGGGCCCGGTCAGCTGGCAGGAGGTGACCGCCGTTGCCCGTCATGGCGCGACACTTTCGTTGTCGGAAGGCGCCTGGGCGCGCATCGACAATGCCCAGGCGATCGTCCAGCGCATCGTTGCCAGCGGGGAGCGCGCCTACGGCGTGAACACCGGCCTCGGCGCGCTGTGCAATGTGTCGCTGGCCGGCGAGCAACTGGGTCGGCTGTCGCGCAACACCTTGCTCAGCCATGCCTGCGGCGTCGGTCCGGCGTTACCGGACGAGCAGACCCGCGCGATCACCTGCGCCGCGATCATCAACTACAGCCAGGGCAAGTCCGGGATTCATCGTCAGGTCGTCGAGGCCTTGCTCGCCTTGCTCAATCGCCGCATCACACCGCAAGTGCCGTCCCAGGGGTCCGTGGGATATCTCACGCACATGGCACACATCGGCGTCGCGCTGTTGGGCGTCGGTCAGGTGAGTTATCGCGGGCAAGTGATGTCGGCGTTGCAGGCGCTCAGCGAAGAAGGCCTGTCGCCGGTAGAGCTGGGAGCCAAGGACGGTCTGTGTCTGGTCAACGGCACGCCGTGCATGACCGGCCTCAGTTGCCTGGCGATTGCCGACGTGAATCGCCTGATGCAGTGGGCCGATGTTATCAGCGCCATGACCTTCGAAGGTCTGCGGGGCCAGCTCGACGCCTTTGACGAAACCATCATTGCGCTCAAGCCGCACCCCGGCATGCAGCAGGTCGGCAAAAACCTGCGCGGCCTGCTCGCCGGCAGCGAGGTGCTCGCCAACAGTCAGGGCATCCGCACTCAAGACGCCTTGAGCATCCGCTCGATCCCGCAGGTCCACGGCGCCACCCGCGACCAGTTGGCCCACGCGACGCGGCAGATCGAAATAGAGCTCAACTCGGCCACCGACAACCCGCTGCTGATGGGCACACCCGAAGCGTATCGGGTGGTTTCCCAGGCCAACCCCCACGGCCAGTCCGTGGCGATGGCCGCTGACTTGCTGGCGATTGCCATGGCCGAACTGGGCTCGATTGCCGAGCGGCGCCTGGATCGGCTGATCAACCCGACAGTCAGCGGACTTCCGGCGTTTCTGGTCAGCCAGCCGGGGGTCAACTCCGGGATGATGATCACCCAATACGTCGCCGCCTCGCTGTGTGCCGAAAACCGCCAGTTGGCACAACCGGCGGTCATTGATAACTACGTGACGTCTGGCCTGCAGGAGGATCATCTGAGCATGGGCACCAGCGCCGCCTTGAAGCTGCACAAGGTGCTGGAGAACGTGACGCAGATCCTCGCCATCGAGTATCTGCTGGCCGCCCAGGCGTTCGAGTTTTTCAAGGGCCCGCGTTTTGGCGTCGGCACAGAAGTCGCGTGGCGTCTTTTGCGCGAGCGCGTGCCGGCCTACGACGAAGACCGCTGGCTGGCCCCGGACATCGCCAGCAGCGTGACGCTGCTGAAGAACGAAGAGTCATTGGAAACCGTATTCCAGCGCTGCCGCGACTACGCGGCAGGCGCTAACCCCGACACCGACAACAACGGTCGCAGCGCAAGCGCCCCCCGCGCGGGACAGGCAGGAGCCGGTTCAGCGCAGACGACCGATACCCATTAAGGAGTAGCAGCATCGTGACCGATACCCAACAGGCGACCCCGCTGAATCTGATCCCTGGCCAGTTGAGCCTCGCCCAATTGCGCGCGATCTATCAGCGGCCGGTAACGCTGACCCTCGACGCCAGCGCCGATCGCCAGATCGAAGACAGCGTGGCCTGCGTTGAACAGATCCTCGCCGAAAACCGCACCGCTTACGGCATCAATACCGGTTTCGGCCTGCTGGCGTCGACGCGCATCGCCAGCGCCGACCTGGAGAACCTGCAGCGTTCGCTGGTGCTGTCTCACGCCGCAGGCGTTGGCGGGCCGATCAGCGATGAGCTGGTGCGCCTGATCATGGTGCTCAAGGTCAACAGCCTGAGCCGGGGCTTCTCCGGGATTCGCCGTCAGGTCATCGACGCGCTGATCGCCCTGATCAACGCCGAGGTTTACCCACACATCCCGCTCAAGGGTTCCGTTGGCGCATCCGGCGACCTCGCACCACTGGCGCACATGTCGCTGGTGCTGCTGGGCGAAGGCAAGGCGCGCCACAAGGGCGAATGGCTGAATGCCGTGGAAGCGCTGGCGGTTGCCGGGCTTAAGCCGCTGACACTCGCGGCCAAAGAAGGCCTGGCGCTGCTTAACGGCACGCAAGTATCGACGGCGTACGCGCTGCGCGGCCTGTTCGAAGCCGAAGACCTGTTCGCCGGTGCCCTGAGCTGCGGCGCCCTGACCGTTGAAGCCGTGCTCGGCTCCCGCGCGCCCTTCGACGCACGCATTCATGCGGCACGCGGTCAGCGCGGCCAGATCGATTCGGCAGCGGCCTATCGCAACCTGCTCGGCGAAGGCAGTCAGGTTTCCGACTCCCACCGCGACTGCGACAAGGTTCAGGACCCCTACTCCCTGCGCTGCCAGCCACAAGTCATGGGCGCCTGCCTGACCCAATTGCGTCAGGCCGCCGAAGTGCTGGCGATAGAATCCAACGCGGTGTCGGACAACCCGCTGGTGTTCGCAGCCGAAGGCGAAGTCATTTCCGGCGGTAACTTCCACGCCGAACCCGTTGCCATGGCGGCCGACAACATCGCCCTGGCCATCGCCGAAATCGGCTCGCTGAGCGAACGCCGCATCTCGCTGATGATGGACAAGCACATGTCGCAGCTGCCGCCGTTCCTGGTGGCCAACGGCGGGGTTAACTCGGGTTTCATGATCGCTCAGGTCACGGCCGCAGCGCTGGCCAGTGAAAACAAGGCGCTGTCCCACCCGCACAGCGTCGACAGCCTGCCGACCTCCGCCAACCAGGAAGACCATGTGTCGATGGCACCTGCCGCTGGCAAGCGTCTGTGGGAAATGGCGGAGAACACTCGCGGCGTGCTGGCTGTAGAATGGCTGGCTGCGTGTCAGGGTCTGGACTTGCGCAACGGTCTGAAGACCTCGGAAAAACTGGAAGTCGCCCGCACCACGCTGCGCGGCAAAGTCCCGTTCTACGAGAAAGACCGCTTCTTCGCCCCTGATATCGAGGCCGCCATCGAGCTGCTGGCTTCCAACTGCCTGAGCGACCTGGTTTCTGCTGACCTGCTGCCGAGCTTCTGATCGGGACAGGCCGGGATGGCCTGTCGTTGAAATGAGTGAAGGGGATTTACCCCTGTAGGAGTGAGCTTGCTCGCGATGCAATAGGTCAGAAACGCATTTGCCGTCTGACACACCGCAATCGCGAGCAAGCTCACTCCTACAAGAGCCGCTCGTTTCGCAGCAAAAAGTAAGACTAGGAACGTGTGAAATGACATCGCAAAACGCTACAGATCTGAAACGCGGGCTCAGCGCTCGCCACATTCGCTTCATGGCGCTGGGCTCGGCCATTGGCACCGGGTTGTTCTACGGCTCCGCGTCGGCCATCAAGCTGGCCGGTCCCGCCGTTCTGCTGGTGTACATCATTGCCGGTGCTGCGGTTTACATGGTCATGCGCGCCTTGGGCGAGATGGCCGTGCGCAATCCAGTGTCCGGCTCGTTCGGCGAGTACGCCACCACCTATCTGGGTCCGCTAGCAGGGTTCGTCCTCGGCTGGACCTACGCCTTCGAAATGGTCATCGTCTGCCTGGCCGACGTCACCGCCTTCGGTATTTACATGGGCTTCTGGTTTCCAGAGGTGCCACGCTGGATCTGGGTGCTCGGCATCGTCTTTCTGATCGGCGCGCTTAACCTGTGCAGCGTCAAAGTCTTCGGTGAAACCGAGTTCTGGCTTTCGCTGCTCAAGGTCGGCGCGATCATCGCGATGATCCTCGCCGGCTTCGGCATCATGCTGTTCGGCCTCGGCTCGGTCTCGGGCGGCGGCGTCAGCAGCGTGAGCAATCTGTGGGCCTACGGCGGCTTCATGCCCAACGGCATCGGCGGTCTCGTGGCCTCGCTGGCCGTGGTGATGTTCGCCTTTGGCGGCATCGAAATCATCGGCATCACCGCCGGTGAAGCTCGGAACCCGGAGCGCGTGATTCCCCGCGCGATCAACGCGGTCCCGCTGCGAATTCTGCTGTTTTACGTTCTCACGCTGTTCGTCCTGATGTCGCTGTACCCGTGGCAGCAGATCGGCAGCCAGGGCAGCCCGTTCGTCCAGATCTTCGATCACCTGGGGATTTCATCAGCAGCCACCGTCCTCAACATCGTAGTGATCACCGCAGCCGTTTCGGCGATCAACAGCGACATCTTCGGTGCCGGACGCATGATGTACGGACTGGCGATACAAGGTCAGGCGCCAAAGGGTTTTGCTCAGTTGTCCGCTCAGGGCGTGCCGTGGATGACCGTGCTGGTGATGGGTGTCGCGCTGCTCTGCGGCGTTGTGCTGAATTACCTGATTCCGGAAAACGTGTTCCTGCTGATCGCCTCGATCGCGACCTTCGCGACGGTCTGGGTGTGGCTGATGATTCTGGTCACGCAGATCGCCATGCGCCGCTCGATGAGCGCAGAAGAAGTCGCCCAGCTGAAATTCCCGGTGCCGTTCTGGCCCGTCGCACCGATTGTTGCCACGTTGTTCATGGTGTTTGTGTTTGGCGTGCTGGGTTATTTCCCGGACAGCCAGGCGGCGCTGGTGGTGGGAGCGGTGTGGATTGCTCTGCTGGTGGCTGCGTACTGGATCTGGGTCAAGCCGAAGCAGAACCTGATCAAGGCCCCATCGAATAGCTGATTAATTGACCCACTCTTGGAGAGATCGATGAAAACGCTCTGGCACCACTGTCACGCAGCAACCATGGCGAACGCCACGTACTCGATCATCGAGGACGCCGCCATCGTGACCGACGGAGCGCAGATCGTCTGGATCGGTCCTCTCCAGGAGTTTCCGGACCAGGGCGACATCAAGCGCGTCGACCTGAACGGTGCGTGGGTGACGCCGGGACTGATCGATTGCCACACCCACACAGTGTTCGGCGGTAACCGCAGCGGTGAGTTCGAACAGCGGTTGCAGGGCGTCAGCTACGCCGAGATCGCCGCAGCGGGCGGCGGCATTGCCAGCACCGTGCGGGCTACCCGGGCTGCCAGTGAAGAAGAGCTCTACGCCAGCGCCGAGCGTCGTCTGGTGCACCTGCTCAGAGATGGCGTGACCACCATCGAGATGAAATCCGGCTACGGCCTGGACCTCGCCAGCGAACGCAAAATCCTGCGGGTGATTCGCCAACTGGGTGAAAACCTGCCGATCACCGTGCGCAGCACCTGTCTCGCCGCCCACGCCTTGCCGCCGGAGTACAAAGACCGCGCCGATGACTACATCGCCCACATCTGCAGCGAAATGCTGCCGGCGTTGGCGGCAGAAAATCTGGTGGATGCGGTCGATGCGTTCTGCGAATACCTGGCGTTCTCGCCGGCGCAGGTCGAACAGGTGTTCATCACTGCCGGCCAGTTAGGCCTGCCGGTGAAGCTGCATGCCGAGCAGTTGTCTTCGCTGCACGGCTCGAGTCTGGCGGCGCGTTATCAAGCGCTTTCGGCTGACCATCTTGAGTTCATGACCGAAGAAGACGCCATCGCGATGGCGGCCTCAGGCACAGTCGCCGTTTTGCTGCCGGGGGCGTTTTATTTCCTGCGCGAAACTCAATTGCCGCCGATGGATGCCCTGCGCAAACACGGGGTGAAGATCGCCATTTCCACCGACCTTAATCCGGGCACATCGCCGGGCCTGTCGCTGCGGCTGATGCTGAACATGGCCTGCACACTGTTCCGCATGACGCCAGAAGAAGCCTTGGCCGGGGTAACCATTCACGCGGCGCAGGCGCTGGGCATGGCCGAGACCCATGGTTCGCTGGAAGTGGGCAAAACGGCGGATTTCGTCGCCTGGCACATCGAACGGCCTGCCGACCTCGCCTATTGGCTGGGCGGCGATCTGGACAAACGCGTCGTGCGTCATGGCGTGGAACGCACTCTCTAATCAGGGGAATACTGTGGACAAGGTTCTGAGTTTCACTCGCGGTCGCGTACCGCTGCTGATCAGCATGCCGCACCCGGGACTGCACCTGACGCCCGCCGTGCGTGATGGCCTGGTGGACGAGGCGGTGAGCCTGCCGGACACCGACTGGCACATCCCGCGTCTGTATGACTTTGCGTCTGATCTGGGGGCAAGCGTGCTTGCGGCGGAATACTCACGCTTCGTCATCGACCTCAACCGCCCCTCCGACGACACGCCGCTGTACGCCGGCGCGACCACCGGGCTGTTCCCCTCGACGCTGTTTGAGGGCGATCCGCTGTTCAAAGAGGGTTTGGCGCCGAGCCAGGAAGAACGCGCGAGCTATCTGGAGAAGATCTGGACGCCGTATCACGAGACGCTACGCAACGAGCTCGAACGCCTGCGCGCCGAGTTCGGTTATGCGTTGCTGTTTGATGCGCATTCCATTCGTGGGCACATTCCGCATCTGTTTGACGGTCGGCTGCCGGACTTCAATCTCGGGACGTTCAATGGTGCGAGTTGTGATGAAGCGCTGGCTCAGCGTCTGGATTCAACGTGCGCCGCCGCGAAGAACTACAGCCATGTGCTCAACGGGCGCTTCAAGGGCGGCCATATCACCCGCCACTATGGCGACCCGGCCAACCACATCCACGCGGTGCAACTGGAACTGGCGCAGAGCACGTACATGGACGAGTTCGTGCCCTTCCACTACCGCCCCGATCTGGCCGAGCCGACGCAGTTGGTGCTGAAAGGGCTGCTGGAAGAAATGATCGCCTGGGGGCGGGAGACGTACGGGAAGTAGGCCTGGGTTGATGATTTTCTTGATGGTTCCCACGCTCTGCGTGGGAACCAATCCCCCTGACGCTCCGCGTCAAAGGACGCGGAGCGTCCGCCACCCGCGTGCCCACGCAGAGCGTGGGCACGATCACAATCCCACTGGATGCGCACGTGCCGTTAGTGGGACCGGCTTCAGCCGGGAAGAGGCCTGTCTGAGCGCCGTCAGCTTCCTGATCGTCAGCGTTACTTCTTCAACAACCGCAATCCATTGGCCACCACCAGCAAACTCACGCCCATGTCGGCAAACACTGCCATCCACATGGTCGCCATCCCGGCGAAGGTCACCGCCAGAAAGATCAACTTGATCACCAGCGCCAGCGCAATGTTCTGCTTGAGCACAGCAGCCGTGTCCCGCGACAGGCGAATAAACGTCGGGATCTTGCGCAGATCATCGTCCATCAGCGCCACGTCGGCGGTTTCGATGGCGGTGTCCGTCCCCGCCGCCGCCATGGCAAAACCGATCTCCGCCCGGGCCAGCGCCGGCGCATCGTTGATGCCATCCCCGACCATGCCTACGCGGTGGTTCTGCGCGTACAGGGCTTCGATGGCTTGCAGCTTGTCGGTCGGCATCAGATTGCCCTGCGCCTGATCGATCCCCACCTGAGCGGCGATGGCCTTGGCCGTGTGCGGGTTGTCGCCCGTCAGCATCATCGTCCTCACGCCCAGCGCATGCAGTT
This sequence comes from Pseudomonas graminis, assembly GCF_900111735.1. Taxonomy (GTDB): domain Bacteria; phylum Pseudomonadota; class Gammaproteobacteria; order Pseudomonadales; family Pseudomonadaceae; genus Aquipseudomonas; species Aquipseudomonas graminis. The sequence goes on from NZ_FOHW01000020.1 coordinate 107,602, forward strand.
GCTCGATGGCCTCGCGGCTGCTGTCCTTGACCGTGTCGGCGACCGCAAACAACGCCAGCGGGCCGGAGGCGTCGAACAGCAGCACCACGGTTTTGCCCTGGCTTTCCAGCGCTTCGAGCTGCGCTTCCAGTTCCGGCGAGCAATACCCGGCGTCATGCACCAGACGGTGGTTGCCCAAGTGATACAAACGCCCTTGCACCTCGCCCTTCACGCCAAGCCCCGCAAGGGCTTCGAACGCCTCAACCGGCAAGCGAGCGCCTTCTTGCGCCGCCTTGGCAATGGCTTGAGACACCGGGTGATCCGAGCGACCGGCAAGGCTCGCCGAGATCGCCACAGCCTGCTCACCCAGTGACGTATCGAGCAATACGTAATCGGTCTGCACCGGCTTGCCGTGGGTGATGGTGCCGGTCTTGTCGAGGGCCAGGTAATCGAGCTTATGCCCCATCTCCAGGTATACGCCGCCCTTGACCAGGATGCCTTTGCGCGCCGCCGCCGCCAGACCGCTGACGATCGTCACCGGCGTCGAAATCACCAGCGCACACGGGCACGCGACAACCAGCAGCACCAGCGCGCGGTAGATCCAGTCGAACCACACCGCGCCCATGAACAGCGGCGGGATGATGGCGATCGCCAAGGCCAACGCGAACACGGCGGGGGTGTAGATTTTCGAAAAGCTGTCCACGAACCGCTGAGTCGGCGCGCGCGCACCCTGGGCCGCCTCGACGGCATGGATGATCCGCGCCAGCGTCGAGTTGTTGGCAGCGGCGGTCACTTTGTATTCCAGCGAACCGGCCTGATTGATCGTGCCGGCAAAAACCTTGTCGCCGACGGTTTTCTCGACCGGCAAGCTTTCGCCGGTGATCGGCGCTTGATCGATGCTCGACTGGCCGGCAACCACTTCACCGTCCAGCCCGATGCGCTCGCCCGGCTTGACCCGGACGACGCTGCCCAACGCAATATCCTTGACCTCAAGCTCGAACCACTCGCCGTTCTGCTGCACGGTCGCGGTTTCCGGCGTCAGCTGCATCAGGCCGCCGATGGCGTTGCGGGCACGGTCCAGGGATTTGGCTTCAATCAGCTCGGCGACGGTGAACAGAAACATCACCATCGCCGCTTCCGGCCACTGGCCGATCAGCACCGCGCCGGTGACAGCGATGCTCATCAGCGCATTGATATTCAGGTTGAAGTTTTTCAGGGCGATCCAGCCCTTTTTGTACGTGGTCAGGCCGCCGCTGAAAATGGCGACCAGCGCGACGATGGCGACCACCCAAGTGGGCGCGGCGTTGGTGAAATGGATAACTTCCGCAGCCAAAGCAGCGACACCCGACAACGCCAACGGCCACCACGGCTTGTTGGCGGGCGGCAGCGACGCGGTTTCCTTGTCAGCGCCCTCTTCGATCAGGTCCGCCTGCATGCCCAGCGAGCCAATGGCTTCACGGATGGGATCGGTGGACGGCAACTCATGCCACACGCCCAGCACGCGGTTGATCAGGTTGAATTCAAGCTTCTGAATGCCCTTCATCTTGCCGAGCTTGTTCTGGATCAACGTCTGCTCGGTGGGGCAGTCCATGGCTTCGATACGGAAGCTACTGAGCTGACCGTCGGCGTCTGATGCGCCATCGATGGTCACGACGGCGGGCGCGCTGTCGTGTGAGCAGCAGGCGTGGGCAGCGTGGTCGTGTTTGTGCACGGGCGTGAGTTTGGCTTGCCCATGGTCATGACCGGCATGATCGTGATCGGCGTGGTCATGGGCGGAATGGTCATGGCCAGCGTGATCGTGATCGGCATGGTTATGCGCGTCGTGAGCGGGTTTGTTCGGGGAAGATGTGTGTACAGAGTCACTCATGGATTGAGTCTCTAGATGTGCTTGTTGCCAAGTGAACACCCTGTAGCCACTATAGGGTCAAGCGTCCTATCGAGATCTTGCGCATGAACCCTTCATTTAAAATCGGCGAACTGGCAAAACTCACGGAATGTCCGGTGGAAACGATTCGGTACTACGAGCGAGAGGGTCTCCTCAGCGAACCCGCGCGCAGCGAAGGCAACTACCGTTTGTACACTCAGGAGCACGTCGAGCGCCTGACCTTCATCCGCAATTGCCGAAGCCTGGATATGACGCTGGACGAAATCCGCAGCCTGCTGGCCCTGCGCGACAGTCCGCGGGATCAGTGCGAGAACGTCAACGCGCTGATCGACGAACACATCCAGCACGTGAACGCCCGCGTTGCGAGCCTGCAAGCGCTGCAGGAGCAACTGGTCGACCTGCGCCAACGCTGCAGCGAAGGCGCGCCGGATCACTGTGGAATTCTGGATCGACTGGAAATCAGTGGCAGCGTCGTGACCGCGGATGTCGAACACTCCCACGTAGGCCGTAGCCACGGGCATTGACTGGTTAGTGGGACCGGCTTCAGCCGGGAAGAGG
>NZ_FOHW01000081.1 GCF_900111735.1 Pseudomonas graminis
CACGATCCACCTCCTATTGTTGTGGGATTTGTCGGGACGATATGCGCGCCTGATTTACCTGAGTGCAGATCAAAGGGGTCCGTCCCCTTTTATTCCGTCCCCTTTTATTCACGGAGAAAACTTCTACAGCAATTCCGCGCTACACTTCATTCCCTGACTTAAGCTTTTCCAGAAGCCATTTCTCAACCAGATCTAAACGCATCATCATTATTCAGGCTTGCGCAGTGGCTTTAATTTCTTTGACACGCCCCCCTGTCGACTCGATTAAGTTTTGACATAGAACAAAGGGCCCACCCATTTTATCGGTCCAAGTTTATAACGCCTAATCATTTATCATTTATCATTTATCATTTCCATCCAGGAATCATAAGTTTCTTGGAGTCGGCTACCGGTTCTTGAGCCATCCGCGATACCCCACGCAAATGCATTGGCAACTCTCACAGGATTTGTTGGAATAATACCTGGACCGCCTATGACAGGCTGCCCGTAATCAGCGAGCTTTTTACTACCCTTCAATTGCATCCAGCTTAGTGATGGATGATTTCTAATTGCGACCTCCCCGTAGTACATACCGACTTTTACAGCCAAAGACTTTTCCTCATCAGTCAAGTCCCAAGCGACAGGGCTCGCTTGAGCGACTGTGGAAAACTGCACCGCATCTGAACTTGATTTTGTTTTTTTAAGTTTGGTGGCAAACCACTCACCGAGTGCACCTAAAGACTCCGGAGAGAAGTCTGCCCTCCAACTATCAAATCCGGGAGTCTGCCAAATACTTTGAATTAACTCATCCAAACAATAGGGCACATTTAGTATAAAACATTCATAAAAATCACTTAATTCTTTTTTAGTCATTGATGCAAAAGCTGTGGTGACCGGGGTATAAGCTGTTGTAAATTTCATATTTCATGCACCACTACTTTAATGCCCGCATCGGAAAGTGCCTTGAGTAACGCGGGCGCGGCGCCCACGCGGCCCGTAACAGGGCTCTTGAAAAAATTCCATGTTACCCCATTTACCATACCTCTACTCAGCAACTCCGCGTCCTTAGCCACTTGAAGTGCCGTACTTGCATCAAGTGAGGTGTAACCAACCTTTGATTCATGGGCCATGTTACCGGGAGCCAATTGATCGACAAAACGTGCACCTAGGCTTGTCTGAAATGACACCTGTGACTGACCACCCAGCGACTTTAAGTCATTCTCTCCAATTTTCCCTGTCGCTCCAATGTCTGTCGACGGATTAGGTGAAGGAATTCTGGTAGAACCCTCACCAGTCAGGGTGTAGTAGTTACCGTTACCTCCCAGATATATCTGATTTCCACTGCTATCCAGAGTCCCAGTAGCTTTGTACACCCCGCCGCCTGGGCCTGTCACAGAGCCATCAAGTTCTTGGGTATAACCTTTAGGGCCTGCGAAGCTGGCATCGTTGGATGCAGGTTTGCCAGCCCCTACGACGCTTGTCTCTCCAGAAACCAATCCGGACGCGGTGTCTTTTGCCCCAAAGGATTAAGCCATTAGGTTAAAAGAAACCTGACCCCCTTCAAAAAACCGCCTAAAAATATCAACCACAATTTCAAAATCCGTACAAACTCCTGAGGCATCTACAGCATCCCCAAGGATACAAACTGTCTGCCCTGAATTTTCGCCTCCTATGTAAGACCGAACAATGTAATCCTCGCCATTGTCCTCCCCTAAAGTCATCGCATACTTTCCATCATCTGCAATAACTTGCAAACTCAACAGCTCAAACCCATTAAAATTCACAGCCTCTAATGTAACAGAGCCAGACGTCCCGCATACTTCTCTTAGACGAAGTTCAATATCACTCCAAAGAGGTTCTTTAGCTCTACCCCCCTGACATTCAGATCCAAACCCGACAATCCATGATAGAGAAAATTTCATTACTAATTCCTCTCTCTCAGAGCCCGCATTCCAGGCTGCCAATATAGAGTTTTACCAGTTGCAACCTCTTTGACCTCAAGAGAAGTAAGTCCAGATTTCTCCGCCATTGCCGCAATATCTCCTCGACAGTACCCACACACTGCTTTACCAGAGACGGTAAGCTCCATGCTTGCCCCCATAGTTTTACCAGCAGTATATGCCTGCTGAATCACACCTATTTCTGCGTGAGCGTCGGCCATGTTTCCATTTGGCAGGACTTTCCCAGATGCGTCAGCCTTAGCGGTTACCCGATCAGATATCAAGGTTGGTTGACTCGCATTAGCTTCTGAAGCTGGACGTGCAGTCTGATTAAAATCGGTGAATGTTTTTCCGCCAATCTTTCCCTCTGCGGTTACAACTGGAGATACACCTTTTGCACCTACTCAGGAATAATTTTCAACTCACTCCATAGTGGTTTCAGTCCTAGACTTTCCATATAAGTCCCATAGTCGAAAAAGGCCCTAACCCCAATGTCTTCGTATAAAAACCATGAGGCCTCGCACTCTTGACATACGAACAAGCAAGTGTCATCAGCTATAATCTTAGCCCTGACAATATCTCCCTGCTCACACCTTGGACACAACATATAAGACTTCTCTATTTAACAGGATAAGCGGTAATGACCTGACTGGTCCCAGGCCGAACAATAATTTTAATACTCGTTTCTCCAGAAGTACCAATCGCTCGGCCCATCGGGACAACATATGCACCCGGATCATTTACTACAGGACTACCTTTCTTGAGCCATGCCTCATCGATAGTGCCTAAAATCTCTTTTCTGTCCATACTAAAGACGCTATGTGTTGTCTTGGCCGGATTCGGATCAGCATGCTCTAAAACATGCAAAACTCTGTTTCCTTGAACCGATCCTTGTCCATAGTCTAGACCAGCTGGAGTTGTCCAAGTCCGGGTAGCCTTGTCAAACGTTAGCTCTACTGCACCACCTGTCGCTTTTGCACCGCCGGCGGGTGAGTCCGCAGGAGGAGGCAGATCAGGATCAGGGGCGTCCGCATGAGCAGGCGAACCTGTTTCATTATCGGTGAACGCGCTGTCCGCATTGAGATTTTT
>NZ_FOHW01000060.1 GCF_900111735.1 Pseudomonas graminis
GCAAGACACATCTTCCCGGCCAGCTCCTCGGCGCCGCTTTCCTTCACCGTCGTGTGGCAGGCCCGCAAGAAATCTTCCATTCGTAAACCCTCAAATTTGTTTCAGTGGCTGCGTGCCAGCACGCGTTGCAAAATGTTTCTACCGAACAGAACAACAGGGACGTGGGCTCAGGCCACCATCTCTGCCCAAGGAAAAGCGGGACAGAGGGACTCTTTCTTAAAAGCACCCCCGGTCAGATCTTCAGCCCGCTTGGCAATGACAGGAGACATGCCGTGCTTACCGCGAACCCAGCCAGAAACGGTGCTTTGATCGACCTTCAGCTTTTCGGCTGTGACCTCTTGCGTGCCGAAGTGGGCAACGAGGTCCTTGAAAATAGTGTTCATGCTGCCCCTCCGTATGTGAATACCCATATCGTAGAACATAGGGATACCACTTTGCAACGATATGGGTGCACCAGTAATAATCACCAAATGGAATACAAAGACCGAATAAAGGCCGCTCGCCGGCACGCAGGACTGACCCAAGCGCAGCTCGCGAAACTCGTGGGCATCGATCAAGCGTCTATTTCGGATCTTGAACGAGGCAGATCGCAGCGGTCGTCTTACAACGCATCCATCGCAAAAGCGTGTGGCGTTTCTGCTATCTGGATCGAAAGCGGAGCGGGCCCCATGGTGGTTGAGGCTGCCGAGCCATCGAACGTGAAAGACGTGGTCCAACCCGAAATGCTTTTTCGGTATCCAGTTATCAGCTGGGTCTCTGCGGGATCTTGGGAAGAGGCGGTCCAGCCCTATCCAGATGGTTTTTCAGACCGCTACGAGACATCTGACTACGACTCTAAGGGTCCAGCGTTCTGGCTTGAGGTCAAAGGGGACTCAATGACCGCCCCTGCAGGAGTCAGCGTACCGGAAGGAATGATGATCCTGGTTGATACCGAGGCTGACGTGAAGCCCGGGAAACTGGTTATTGCGAAGCTTCCCGCCAGCAACGAAGCCACTTTCAAAAAGCTGGTTGAGGACGGCGGCGTTCGATATCTGAAACCGCTCAACCCGGCATATAAGATGGTCGAATGTGATGAGAACTGCAGGATAATCGGTGTGGCTGTGCAGATGAGCGCCCGCTTATAGGTGCTCCGCTCCGATTCAGGAATCACGATCAGCCCGCCCAGAGCGGGCTTTTTCTTGGGCTCTCGCTCAAGGAGAACAAATGTACTCCTCCGTATTGCCGTTTCACGACGGATCCAATACTGTCTATCCATACAGTATTGCTATGGAGGATGACATGACACCAAGCACCGCGAACATCACATTTTCGCCGACTCCATATGAGCAGGTAGGCCGCAGGATTCAGCGCCTAGTGTCTGACCCGAAAGTGCAGAAACGCCAAGCCGTAGACATCACTAGGCGCGAGGACGAAACGCCTGAAGCTTGGGAGCAAGTACTTCAGGAACTGGATGAGACCGATGGCATAACGGTAGAGCGCCTCCAGCCTGGCTACGTTCGAATAGGATGGAAAAGATACATCGACCTGTGAACGGAGCCCGCTTTCGCGGGCTTTTTATCGTCCTCGCCAGAATTTATGGGCATACCCATTGACAAGAAATATGTGCAGACCTATATTTTACCCATGCCGACACATAACCGGCACCGCTCTTTAACAACTTAACCACGACAAACCAAATAGCAGACCGCACTGCCTCTACCGGCGACCGGCGTCCGCTCTCGAAGCCATTGAGGGGCCAGAGAACACAGGCAGCAACCTGTGGGGGACGAGGATTACCGACCGCGCGAATGACCCGGCAAGCAGTGCGCACCGCCACCCCCGGCGGCAATGGGACAGAACGATTCACTGAAGCACCTGGGCAACCGGGTGCTTTGGGAATCCACTGGAGGGCAACACGATGTTCAACATGGCAACCATGGCGGCTGACGAGTGCCGCGAAGATTCGCAGGAACGCACCTGGCGCCGCTGGGCTAACAAAGCTGGACACATCCTTGGCCGCTACGTGGCTGACGGCTCTGACGATGAAGATTTCCTGCATGACCTGTATCTGGATGGAGCCTCGCCTGATGAGGCAGTCGCCGAGAGGCATGCACAGCAAACCGCAGCATGACGATTTCACTGGCTGGCCTTGGATGCTCAGGGCCAGACGGGAAATCAACCGGAGATCCTTCATGGCAAAGAGATCAACCAACCGCATCAAGTTCAAGCTGTGGCAGCCCACCATTACGACTGAATACGACGGTGCGGCCGCAGAGGGCGTCTTTTACGCAGCCTGCAGCCTGCTGGGCCCACAGCGCCTGGAACTGATCAAGAAGCTTCAGGCCAAGCACGCCGAACTGGAAGCAGTTGGCAGATAGAGCAACGCGATGCTGCGAGCGCCACCGTGGGAAGGCATGGGTGGTTTCAGTCTGATCGAACCCATACGCACGGAATCACGCAGACGGTGCCAACTACCGCGTAGTTGGGGCTTAGCCAATGAGCGAGATCAAGCACGCTGACAGTCGGAACAGAGCGACGGACAGCCGGAAAGACGGCCCGATGCCCTGGTACTCGCCAGCACCAGGACGCATCGGGGTGCGATCTTGCCGGAACGTGCATACCGGTTACCTGCCAGCCCAGCACGGGGCATCGAATCCGGCAGGTTGAGGGCTCGCCCTCGAAGATCGTAGCCCAATGCGGACGAGTCCTTGCCGCGAGCCTAGCTTGTGGCAGAAGACAGTTTCGGCGCTATAAAGAGCTATCCCTGACTGTTAAGGGGTGAACTTGAGTCCCGCTGGCTTAGCAGTACCAGCCTGTGTTCCTCCCTCACCTGAGCAACGAGATCGGCAACAGCCCTCATAGTTATCAAGCTCGAGATTGGAATGCCTGGCACGGTCAGGTCGACCTGATTTGTCGATGGGTTCATTAGCTGAATAGTCATCGTGCCGACGGAGTTGACGGTACAAATACACTTCTGAGGCAGGAAGCTTGACTCAATGATATGGCGCAATTCGAGAGTGGAGATCATGGAGAGTCCTTTCTTAACATCGACTTCGATCCAACAATCATAGCAACAGAAATCTAGTCGTTGGCGCGGTATCGCGACGGCAACATCAACTTCCCGAGGATTTGCAGCCATGTAAACGACATTGACCCGGCCTACCGCATTAGGCGGCGCCGGCAAGCAAGGCTCACGTAGGGAGGCCTCGTGAACCAGCGACATGAAAAGCCCCACCTCGATGGGGCTTTTTTTCACCCAGCTTTTACCCGCCAGCACTCTCCCCTGCGCCCAATCGGCCTATGTCAGGCGGCCAGAGTGCTGACGAGTACACGCAACGAACTGAGGAAAGGACATGCACCCACAAATCCAACAACGCGTGGATGGCCTGAACGCCATGCGCGCTCGCACTCACCTCGCTACAGCGGAGTTCTACGCCATGATCGGTAAAGAACCACCAGCCCAGAAGGTTAGCTACCAAGCGGTCGCGAAGAGCGCCAACGCTTGGCACGTCGTGGAGATCGGCACCGGTAAGGTCGTTGGCTTCCGCTTCAGCTACAAGGAAGCATCCAACTACGCCCAGCAGCTCGAGTCGCGCGCTGCCGGCGATGTGGTCGCGCTGTCGCAGGCGGTGCTGCAATGATCAGCCTCAATCTCAGCGCCGTGAAGGAGAACGAAGAGACCTCCGCCCGAATAGCCGCAGCAATTGCAGCATTTGAGGCGCGCGGCGGGCAGTTCCACTTTGCGCCTGGCTTTTACGGCAAGCCCAAACCGCCAGCCCGCTCGCAGACAGTGGATCCGTCGACTGTTCTGAAGCGTCGCCGCAAAAAACCCACCGCAACTGAGTGCATCACGTTCCGGGAACTTGCGGAGGCCTTATGAGCAAACGCAAGCCACATAATCTGCACGCTCGGATTGAGCGCTCGTGTCGAGCCCTGCTCAGTTCCAACCATGTCGCAGTCGTCAATATCGATCCGAGTGGCCTGCAGATAATGGTGAACTGGAAAAACTGCAAAAAGATCATCAGCCACCGGGTCGCGAATGCGATCTTCGATGTGGCCCACATCTGGACGATTTACATCAGCGTGATGTGCATTGACCAGCGCGGCGGCGAGTACGTGAAGTCGGTCGAGATTGCCCCGCGGGGTATGTACAAGGTCGAGCAGCTCACAGACGCCATTGAGCATCACTATCTTGAATTGCGCGCCAGCTGCAACCAGCAGCACCTGGTCGCCTCCGGCTGGATCGCCATACCCGCCGCTGTCTCCCTAGACGAATCCCAAGCCGCGACGCTCTTCACCAAGGCCGGCGCCTGGAATCAGGTGAAGGCGGCGTGAGGCGAATTTTCAAGACGCCGCAGCGTAACAAACGAGCATCCCAACACAACCTCCCACCCAGCGGGCTCCCGGCCCCACCGGAGAAACACGCATGTCCACACCAACAGATACCGCCGAATTCCTCGAAGAGCTGAACGGCGGGGCGTTCGCCAGCCAAATCGGGCACGCCCTCTCCGAAGTAGCCGCCGGCGTGGTTGACCACGGCAAGGCCGGCAAGCTGGTTATCACCCTCGACTTCAGCCAGATCGGCGAATCCCACCAGGTGAAGATCAAGCACAAGCTCGACTACAAGGTGCCGACCAAGCGCGGTACCCGCAGCGAAAACACCAGCCTCGACACGCCGATGCACGTTGGCAGCGGCGGCAAGATCTCGCTGTTTCAAGAGAAGCACGACCAGCTGTTCAGCCGTGACGAAGCGCCCATCAAGCCCCGCACCTAATACCTCCCTTCCCCACACGAGACCTGTGAAATGTCCCTGAGCAAAGAAGCGATACAACTCATCACCGACACCGCGCTGGAAGCCACCGGCAAAGCGTTGCCGACTGACACGCCCACCGCACTGCTGCCGGAAGGCACCAAGGTTGTGGATCTGGAAAAGTACCAGGCCGGCCGTAGCCGCTTCCGCGGCACCTACACCACCCACGCGCTGGCCGATTTCAGCACGTACGTCGCCGACCGCGCCGGGGCTGGCGCGCGAGGTTTCATCAACCAAGAGGAAATGAGCTGCGTTCTGCTGTTCAACCTCGGCACCGCCTCCGAGCCTGGCCACGCTGATGACCGTGCGGTATTGAAGCTCAAGGCAACCGCCGGCTACACCGCGGCGCAGCAGATCTCGAGTCAGCGCCTTGCCCAGAAAGAGCTGAGCGACTGGATTGAAGACTGGCACCAATACCTGACGCCGGTTGACGACGCAGGCTCCGCCATTCCAATCGCCAAGGCAATCGCGGCCGTTCGCACGATCACCATCAAGGCCACCAGCGAATCGGAAACAACGGTCGGCGACACCAGCGCCAGCCGCAGTGCGATGGACCAGATCGAGGCGCGCAGCAAAGAAACCCTGCCGGCGGCGCTGCACTTCCACGTCGTGCCATTCGAAGGCCTGACCGAGCAGCTCATCACCCTGCGCATTTCCGTCATCACCAGCGGGCCGGTGCCGGTCCTGAAACTGCGTTGGGTCGGCGAGGAAGTGCAGCGCGAAGCGATCGCGCAGGAATTCAAGTCGGTGCTGGAGGACAAGATCGGCTCGGCGGCGAGACTCGCGCTTGGCAGCTTCTCGGCCTGATATGTAACGCAAGCGTGGCATCGCACCGTCGATGTCACGCAAACATAACAACGACCCTGCTTGTGCAGCCCATGGGCCCTGCGGGATGGAGAACAAGGTGCCGAAAGGTGAACTGACACAGGTGCAGGCAAAGACTCTCGCCTTCATTCGCAGCTACATCCGCAAGCATGGTTACTCGCCGACTATCGCAGAGATCGCCAAGGCCGAGCAGGTTAACGTCAACGCAGTAGGCGAACGGATTGCTACGCTCGTCAAGAAGGGCGCTGTTACGAAAACGCCCGGCATAGCCCGCAGCATCCGGCCCGTGAGTTAGGCAAAACGCCGGTCACCAGTTGGCCCACCACCAACCTATTCGCCACCAAACTTTCGGAGGGCGGCGCACACATGGAGATCCCCATGGACGACAAATACGAAACTCAACGCCGCGCCGCGATCGCGAAGCGCAAGAAAACCGAGCAGGACTATCGGGACCGCGCGGCAGAAAACCTGGTCGATCACGAATACACGTGCATCGCCGATCAGAAAGACGCGGTGATCTGGCGCTGCAAAGCAGCAAAAAACACCTTCTACGCCTTCGACATCATGATGACCCGCTTCGGTATTGCCGTAGTCGGTGACATCGACAACCTGACCTTCAGCGTAGGCATGGGCTACGGCATTGAGTTTTTGGCAGGTGACGACGTGACTTACTACCTGCACACGAAGCTCAGTGAGGTATGCAAGAAGCGGAGTTTCAGCGAGGACCTATTCCGCGAAGTGTTGATGCGCAACATCGCCCAGGCTCTGCGTGAAGAGTGCGAGGAAGAAATGTTCGAATCGCTTCCTGAGTGGCTTCAGGATCCTGATCGCGTTGACGCTGCCCAATGGCCTGAGTTTCGACAGCTCGTCCTGGCCAAGCGGCGGGATATGAGCCACACCGATGACCGCTGGATGCACTGGGATGACGCGCTCGATGCAGCGCATGAAATCACTTTTACTGACGAAGCCATGATGTTCATGCGCGATAACAGTGAGGCGCTTTGCCTGGGTGATGAGTGGTACGAAAACCGGGTAGATGAGCCATCACAAGGGCTGGTGCAGTGCTTGTACATGATCAACCACGCCGCCAGGGCGATCATGGCGCAGAAGGCTCAAGCCGCTGCCTGATCAGTGAATCACCGGCAGAGCATCGACGGCCACCTCAATCGCGGTTGAGGCCTCAACCACATCCTCAGGGTTGTAGAGCTGCTCGCCGTACATCGACTGAATCGCCAACTCAGTGAGCTCGTCGATATCAACGCAGCATTCCTGCGCCGCAACCAGCACCGCCTTCAGCGCCATCCGCAAAACCCTTTCCCTGTCTTCGCTCATGACCGTATCCCTTCCTGTGGAGCGGTAAGCGTAGACTGATTTGGCCGCTCCATGTTTGACCAAATTACGGAACAAGCGATTAGGTCAGCTCTCCATGACTTAAGTTGGTCGTCAAGCGATTGCTCCTCGTCGTTGATAAACCCTCCCATCTGGAGTGCAATCAGATACCTCGAGTATTCTGCGGTAAATAAAGCCGAATACCAAATCATCAAACGCTCACTTTCTGAAAGTTGCGCAGACAGTAAAGATAAAGAAAATGCTCTAAAGGAAGTGCTTGATTGATTTGCCAGCACAAATTTTAAAATCAGAAATACTGTATCGATATAAGCTCCGACAGCTGCCCAATTGGATCTCCGCCACTTAGTGAACGCCTCTTTTCCGGACTCGAACAGGTCCATACTGATATTAGTATTTTGAGAGGATATCATCAACCTTCTTCCTAATGTACTCCTTAAAGCCATCGCTGCATGATGCAAAGCTTGATGACCTTGAAAATATTCGTCAGTCTGAGATCGTTCATTCGACAGGCGAATACCAAGCGCATTTTCGTTCATCAGCCCAACAAGTTGAAACAGTCTCTGCTCTCGAACCTGCTCATCATGCCTGCGCTCGCTATCTTCGTTGGCAATCAGCTGAAAACGAAAAGTCACTAGCAAAGCCACAAACGCAAAAAATGAGAGTATGGGGTTCAATACCCCGCCAAAGTAATCCCCAAATTGGCCCCACTTTTCCTGATCATTCAATACCTGAAATGAAAATACAGAAATATATTTCCCTGCAACTCCAACAATAGCCAGCACTGCGATAAGGGCTGCGCATATCAGCCAAATCTTAACCCTAGGATCTTTTCCCATTTTTTAATCCACATGAAAATCGCAACCCTATCCCACTTCTATTAGTCACGCTACTGGCGAGGATAAGCCATGTCTCCCTACAAAATGTCCGGGACGACGGTCGTCAGCTTCTCCGGCGGCCGGACCAGCGCCTACATGCTGCGCCAGGTGCTGGACAACAACGATGATCTGGCCGATTTGATCGTCACCTTCGCCAACACTGGCAAGGAGCACCCCGCCACGCTGGATTTCGTTCAGGAGTGTTCCGAGCGCTGGAGCGTGCCGATCGTTTGGCTTGAGTACCGCGACGATGAGCGCGGCTTCGCGATCGTGGATTACCAATCCGCCAGCCGCGACGGGCAGCCGTTCGAGGAACTGATCAGGAAACGTAGCTACCTGCCGAATCCGGTCACACGGTTCTGCACCATCGACCTGAAGATTAGAGTCATCCACAAATACCTGCGCATGGTCGGCTGCTCCACCGAGGAGACGCCGGTGGACATGATGACCGGCATCCGGGCAGATGAGCCCCGGCGCGTGGCGAAGATCCGGCATCGCAAGACCACCAGCGAGAGCAAGCACGCAACCATGGTGATGCCGCTGGCGGATGCCGGCGTGGGCGTGCGGGACGTGACCGACTTCTGGAAAGCCCAGCCTTTCGATCTGATGCTGCCGACCATCAATGGCCGGACTCTGGAAGGCAACTGCGACCTGTGCTTCCTCAAGGGCGCCAAGCAGGTTTATTCGATCATCGCCAGCGACAGGCAGAAGGCTGAAGGCTGAAGGCTGAATGGTGGGCACGCATGGAGCGGACTGCCAAATCCAGCTCAAGCACCACCGGCGACGGCGCGCTATTCCGTTTTGATCGACCGAGCTATCAGCAGATGCTCGACTACTCCGACACCCAATTCGACATGTTTGCCGACCACGACGAAGCATTGCGTGCTTCTGCGGGGATTAGCCGTATTCACCCGAGAGGAGTTTGGACGCCTAGCTCATCTTCTAAAATAAAAGCGATGCTACCGGGCTCAACATCACTGTCATTGACAAACCTGCACATGCCTTCAACCGAATCATGCTCTTTGTAATAAACCAAAATAAAAATTTCTTCTCCGGCTGAATCCATATGCCACATGCATTCAAATAAAATACTGGAGGAACGCTCTAGTGTTCGATAGCTGCCTAAATAGTGTCGGCGCTGTCCTTTACGAAGCACCACCACGACGCTATAAATTTGAGCCCCATCGTTAAAAAGTTTGCATCTCGCCCTATATATTGGGTTCTCGAAGTCGAGCCTGAGCCCCTCCAGATGTAATATAGGCCTTAAACTATGCCGATACTTGATATTCTGTTCTTCACGATCTTTCCTCTCTAGCTCTAACGATTGCAGCGACAACGATGCTAGCTGTCGCTGTTGCTCTACCGAGTTTTTTAGCTCTTCGCCTTGAAAATTCAAAGCAGCAGTCCCTTGGCGCAACTCTATCCCTTGCTGAAAATACCCAAGAACCAACCACAGAATTGCAATCGGGCCGAATACCCCGGCGAAAAAATCTCCAACTGAATTCAACTCCATACTTTGAAGAGTACTAATTCGATCTCCTACTAACCACCATGCGAATGCAACATACAAGCCGGTTAGTCCAATCCCTAAACCTGCCAACAGCTTCCCCATCGCCTTCCTCCTTTTTTGTCGATGGATCTTATCCTGAAATCTAATGGAGGCAATCTAAATGCCCACTGCAATCGACCTGTTCGCCGGACTTGGCGGATGGAGTACCGGCGCGCGCGCCGCGGGTGTCCAGGTTCTCTGGGCGGCTAACCACTGGCCTATCGCGGTCGAGTGGCACAGCGCCAACCATCCCGACACGCTTCACGTTTGTCAGGATCTGCACCAGGCACGCTGGGATCAGGTTCCGGCGCACGACATTTTGCTGGCCTCACCATGCTGTCAAGGACACTCGAAAGCCCGCGGGCAAGCGAATGGCAACCCTCAGCATGACGCCTCGCGCTCGACCGCATGGGCCGTGGTGTCGGCTCTGGAGTTTCACCGCCCCGGTGTGGCCCTCGTCGAAAACGTTCCCGAGTTCGCGGATTGGGCGCTGTACCCGGCTTGGACTGCTGCGGTTCAGGCGCTTGGCTACCAGGTGGCGCCGCACATCGTTGACTGCGCTGATCTGGGCGTGCCTCAACACCGCGTGCGCCTATTCCTGGTGCTAACGCGCAGTAAAGCCCCTCTGATGCTCGAGCTGCACCGGCGCCAGCACGTCGCCGCCTCGAGCTTTCTGGATTTCGAGGGTGGCAAATGGTCGCCGATCGTAAAGGACGGCCGCGCCGCCGCAACACTGCAACGTGTGGAGAATGGCCGGGCGCGCTTCGGCGAGCAATTCATCATGCCCTACTACGGCAAAGGTTCTGGCCTTACGGGTCGAGACACCAATCGACCGATCGGCACTATCACTACACTGGACCGCTGGGCCTTGGTTCGCGGCGATGAGATGCGAATGCTCAGCGCCAACGAGGCGCTGGCCGCCATGTCGTTCCCCGTCGGCACCTTACGGCCAAACAGCCACCGGCAGACGATGCACATGGCCGGCAATGCGGTTCCCCCACTGGCAGGCCAGCGCGTCCTCGAAGCCCTCTTTGCTGCCGCCTAAATCAACCACTCTCACATGCGCCGCTGGCGAGGATGCCGTATGACCACCGAACCGATTGACGATAAAAAGCTTGAGCGGGCGATCCGCAAGATCAAGCATTGCCTGGCTCTGGCCCAAAGCGCCAACGAGAACGAGGCCGCGACTGCTCTCCGCCAGGCTCAAGCGCTGATGCGCGAGTACCGCCTCACCGAAATGGACGTGCAACTGAGCGACGTGGGAGAAGTCGAGTCGGCATTTGTCCGTGCCCGTCGCCGTCCCGCTTGGGATCAGCAGTTGAGCATCGCCGTCGCCGATGCATTCAGCTGCACAACACTACGCCGCCGAAAATGGAGTCACTCGAAGGACGAATTCATTGAGTGCGCGACGTTTGTTGGCGTGTCACCCGCGCAGGACATCGCGCTCTATGCATATGAAGCGCTGCTGGCCAAGCTCACCCAGGCACGAAAGGAGTATTGCTCGGGCGTAAGGGCTGGGGTTCATCGCAGCCAATATTCAGCTGCAACCGCTGGCGACCACTTCGCGCTGGCGTGGGTTTGGGAGGTTCAGTCCAAACTGAAAGCCCTTATTCCTCAGGCCGACGATGATTTGCCCGGGCGCCACGCCACTGGCCAAGATCTCGTTTCAGTCCAGGCGCAGGACAAGGCTTTGATCAGTGAATACCTGGCCGCCCAAGACATCAGAGAGTCCCGGAAAAGCAAGGGCGTCGAGCTGGATTTAAACGCCCAGATCGCCGGGATGCTTGCAGGCCAGAAGGTCGAGCTGCACGCCGGCCTGACGCGAGGCGGTGATGAGCAGCTGGCTCTCACTGGCGCCGCCTGATCGAGGAAACCCCATGCAACGCATCTACCTCAGCGGGCCCATGACTGGCCTGCCCGATTACAACTACCCGGCATTCAATGCGGAAGCCGCCCGCCTCCGTGCACTCGGCTACATCGTCGAGAATCCCGCCGAGAACCCACTGCCCGCCGACGCGCCTTGGCACATGTGCATGCGTGACGCGATCCGCCAGATGCTCGCCTGCGACACCGTGGCGTTCCTGCCCGGCTGGCGTCAGTCCCGCGGCGCCAACGTAGAAATCGAACTCGCCATCCATCTCGGCATGGCTGTCATTCCAGCAAGCGGCATCGTTTCGCCGCAGGAGGGGTTATGAGCAATCAAGCAAAGCGGTTGAGCGATTGTCCGGCGCAACGTTTGGCGCATTGTCGCGGCGTTGATGTCCACGCAATGCCGGAAGAAGGGCCACTACAACGAGCTTGGAAGGCTGGCTACGACACCGGCTACTACGTAAAGAACCCGTGCCATGAACGTGATTTTGTTCCGTCTGAGCATATCCGCGCAGTGGTGGAGGAGCGCACGCCTCAGGATTATGCGATCGAGCATGCGGGCTTTCTGGCAACCGCGGCAGATCAGGTGCTCGCGTACTATCAGGCCTACACGCTTGCCCAGATGCTCGCCGATGAAGGTGGAGATGATGGCGAGGCGGAGCTGACCGACGCGATCGATGAGGCTCGCGACGATCTGCACGAAGGTCTGAGAAATCTTCGCGAAATGGCCTACGAGTTTCGCAAGCGGCGCGACCGCGCAATCCCACAGTAACCCCGCCGCCCGTTCGGCCCCACCCTATCCCTATTGCCTGCTGCGTATGCGGCGAGGACGAAGTCATGCCTAAGGAAAATTTGAAACTTGGCCCGGACCATTACCGCTACGTCGACGAACTGGTCCCAGCCGGCTTGGGAGTAACGTGCAAGAGGTACGTGGTTATTGGTGAGACCGACCAGTGCTGGTACATCGTGGATGAATTCCACAACAACCTTTTCGGAGGCTCCCAGCGCGAATCCTTACTGAAGCAGTACCGCAAGCGCGTCTTGAAAGATGGTGGCGAACACGGCCGGCGGTTTGCCTACGCGGACAAGGGCCTTGCGCTTCGGTCGTACAAGCACCGCAAGTCTTGGCAAGTTCGACACGCGCAACTCTCGCTTGAGCGCGCCAAGGCCGCCATTGGGTATTTCGGAGATGCCAGGGTTGAGAACGCGGTCCCTCCTGACACCTTGGTTATTCCGTGCGAGTACATCCAGGATATGAACTGGAGCGAGTGCTGATGAGCAAGCGCGCGGTTCACCTTTACCCCTGGGATGGCGGTACCGAGGCCGATCAGGATCCGCCCGAGCACGTCTACTGCGGCACCGAAGGGAGCATGGAAG
The DNA here is from genome assembly GCF_900111735.1 of Pseudomonas graminis. GTDB lineage: Bacteria > Pseudomonadota > Gammaproteobacteria > Pseudomonadales > Pseudomonadaceae > Aquipseudomonas > Aquipseudomonas graminis. Next base: position 12,635 of record NZ_FOHW01000060.1, read on the forward strand.
ACGATCAGCTTTCGGGGGATTGGCGTTACGTGACCTGCAAGCGCTGCCTCAAGATCCGGGTGAAGGAGCTGGCCACCCGGGCAGCTGAAGAACGAGAACAGAAGATCCGCCTTTTCGACGAGGCGCAGGCAATCACCCTCACCCAGGGTCACGCGAACATCTCGACCGCGATCAAATGTCTGATCAGGGAGCGCAACGAGCTCAAGGCTGAACTTGACCGGGTTCGGGCGGATCGGAACGCGCTGCTGCAAGCAGGAGCCGACCTTCTATGATCCCGCGAACCGGCCTCCTGCGGCGCCGCCTCGAAGCAGCGCTGATCCTTGTAGCCGCCTGGCTGCTCGCCGGGCGCAACGTCCAGCGTTCCGGGGTCGTCTCCCGCCGCGACAACAACGACATGGGTTACATGGCCGAAAAGCTGGAAGGCATCGCCGACCGCATCAAGCGCCAGTACCCGTAACCATTCTCCATCTATCCACATGCCTGCCGGTGTACGGCGGGCGAGGAATTCCTATGTCTGCAGTTCAACGATTCCACGAAGCGGCCAACGACGCTCTGGTCAAACTCAGAGAGCACTGCCTTCCCGGTGCCAACCTGGCGCTCGTCATCTACACCCCGGGCGAGCCGGAGCGCGACATCGTCATCGAGGATCAAGGTCTTGATAAGGACGAGTTGGTCAGCGCACTACGTCGTCGGGGGCTGAGCATCGACGGGGACAACGCCTATAAGCGCGATTTGTGCGACCTGGTCGAGGGGGCCATCGCACTGGGGTATCAAGGAAACAACCAGCCTCCGGCTGATCACTGGGCTAACCGCTTCTGGAATCTGGGCAGGTCGGAAGGCGTCATGCGCGAAGAACTGACGGCGGCGCTCAAGCTGAACCGTGAAAAACTCCGCGCCTGCCAGGCCACCATCCATTACGCCGGCGGCTTCGATCCGGCCTACGTGAACGACGCCCAGGCCGCGATGAAAGTGGCCGACGAAGTTCTGGCGAAGTACCCGCCACTCAACCCCGCGTAAGCCCCGGACGGAGTTAGCCACCATGGCAAAGATGACGCTTGAAGAGTGGGCCGCTGATCAGTTCAAGACGCCGCCCAGCCAGAACACCCTGCGCAAATGGGCCCGGGAAGGACGGATCGCGCCGGCACCGGTGAAGCACGGTCGCAGCTATTATGTGGAAGCCGACGCCCACTACAGCGAACCAGAGCAGCCTCCAGCGCGTGTACTGGGCGGAAGCCTCCTAAGTCGAATCGAGAATGCACGTTATGGCACCAAGGCCGCGTAACCCAGGCTCCCGAGATCTCCCGGCGAACCTCTACAAAAAGAAGGACAGCCGCAGCGGGATTACCTATTTCACCTATCGGGACCCGGTAAGCGGCCGGTGCTTCGGGCTTGGCAAAGATAAGGAGCAAGCAATACGTGAGGCGATGGCTGCGAACTTCGCGGATGCCGCGCGCCCTACCCTCACCGAACGCCTGGTCGAAACCAAGCGGCCGGCCACGAGGTTGTTCTCGGCGTGGATCGAGGAATATCGCGGCATCTACCTTGAGCGCGGCCTGGCTGCGAATAGCGTGCGCACGGCGCTGATGCGCCTCAAGCGACTGGATGCGGAATTTGGTGCAAACGACATCCGCGACATCTCTACGATGATGATCGCGAACTACCTCGGGGCAATGGCAAAGGAGGGGAAAGCGCAGATGGCCAGGGCCATGCGCTCGCTGATGCGCGATGTGTTCATGGAGGCCATGGCAGCAGGATGGACAAACGCCAACCCCGTGGACGTCACCAGGGCTGCGCGGGTGGTGATCAAGCGGGAACGTATGACCCTTGATCTGTGGAAAGAGATTTACGCGGAAGCGAAACAGCCGTGGTTACGGCGTGCTATGGAGCTGGCGGTACTGACGGGCCAGCGGCGGGAGGACATCGCCAACATGGTGTTCAAGGACGAGCACGACGGATACCTTCACGTCGTTCAGTCGAAAACCAAAACCCGTCTGCGTATCAGCACCGGTATCAGGCTGGAGTGCCTGGACCTCGAACTGGGAGCGGTCATTAAGCAGTGCCGTGACCGCGTGGTGTCACAACACCTGATCCACCATGCGCGCACGATCAGCCTGGCGAAGGCTGGCTCCCAGGTCTGGCTCGATACGATCAGCAAAGAGTTCTCATCCGCGCGTAAAAGAGCTGCAGCACGACTGGGATTGGATCTTGGGAAGACCCCGCCGACATTTCACGAAATGCGATCCCTGGCAGCACGGCTTCATGCAGCAGAAGGTCGCGACCCTCAGCAACTGCTGGGCCACCGATCGGCCAAGATGACCGATATGTACCGCGACATTCGAGGGGCTGAGTGGATTGACGTGGCTTAATGAAGCTCACATCGGGTTTAGCGAGGGAGTTTAACGGTCGATTCAAGCTGCCTTATTAAGGGCTTCTAACTCTTCTACTACGCTGATGCACTCGACGCATCGCTGATAATGAACATCGGCGTCAATCTGCATGACGACGTTGTGCAAATCGTAGTCAGCCTTGCGTCGGTTCCCAACGAGTACCTTGAGTAGATAACCAACACGGCGCCGCTTCATGCGAATGGACGTATCTGCGGCCATATCATCAAGATAAAACGCACGCAGCTTCTCATGGCTCGGGCCAGCCCGATCAGAAATCGGAGGCACGTTAACCTTATCGGCGTAAGCGAGCGCACCGTGGTAAAGCCCGTAGTAAGCCCTGGAAACAGAGTTCCGCAGCTTACTTTCGGATGATGGTACAGAATGCAGAAGCTCGTTCGCGTCCGTGCAAAAATCTTTATAAGTAACAGGCATTACTCAAATCCTTATGTTCACGCCGCTTCTTCGGTGGCATTTGGATGAAAACTTACGATGTTGTAAATCAGCCTATCCCAACAGGTTAAGTCCTCGCAGCCCAAGATCGCTTCGACAACTCGATCATTTACCTGAACTAGCTCAGCTGTAGTTTTGGCATCCACCGCCAGTTCGATATAGATATGCTTGACGCCATCGAAGTTACTTAGACGCTCAAGCATATGGCGAGAATTAAAACCAAACTCGCCTAGAGTTTGTTCAACCAACGCTCCGGCAATCTTAAACTCAGATTCCGGTACACCAGCGGCCTCTAAGTGTTTACGAATAGATTCAATCGTGCTCACGTAAGTCAGCTCCGTTATATCAAACTCCGGGTTGGCTTTTCGAAAACGAGCTAAGCAAGCGTCGTATTTTTCGAAATTGCCAATAAACGTCATCAGTTGGAGAATGTTGTCGAAGTGATCTGGATTCGCTGGGTCCATCTCTGACGCTTTGAAATAAAGCGCTAGGGACTCATACGACCGGCCGAGACGCTTCATGGAGACAGCATAATTTACTATTTCGACCAGCGAGTACGAAAGCTTTAACGATTTCTCATGAAAGGTTTTACTCCCCTCATAATCCTTCAATATAGAGGAGAGCATGCCGTTGAGCATGTATGCCTGGCTAGCGTCATGCTGCTTCAGACGATCAATCTCGCGCTGAAGCGATTTGACCTCAAAGGGAGAGACCTCTGCCTGCATGGACAGAAGGTTGATTTTCCCAGTTATTTCTGACGATTTCGTCTCTGCAACAGACATCTCTTCTCCTAATGCGGCTTTCCATGCCCCATCGCTGCAATGACTATAGCCATCAGAGCACACGCGATGTGAAAAATTTCTTTCCTAGAATGCACTGCGAGCTTTCTAGGAAAAAAATCTTGTAACGAGCGACAGCTTTTTCAGAAAATCCTGAGTAATTCAACGCCTTAGCGACGACCTTCAAAACCGGCCTGGCGTAAACGTGCTGCCGCGCGCGCGCGCCCAGCGCGCACGGGGCGCAAGAGTAGCAAATCGAAAAGCTATTGAGCAGGGGAGACTGAACATAAATACAGCCTGTACAGGTCGACGCGAGGGCGCGCGCGCCGGTCAACAGCCCCCTTATGCGACGTAAGCTTCTAATCCATCAAGAATTTCCTGTGCCATTCCTCCACTGCAGAACGCATAAGCGGTGTCCGGCAAATCAGACGTGAGGTAACCGACGCCGTTTCGCTGCCACTGTGACAGCATTGCCTGTCGCCAGTACCCGCTGGAGCACGTCATGGCGCACCATGGCATAATCACCCGCAATTTGTTTTGGAGGGGAATTGGGGGAGCTTTGGGGGGACCCAGCTCAGCCATATAAATCAATGACTTACATCCTCTACGGCATCAAGGCGTGCGACACGATGAAGAAGGCGCGCACCTGGCTCGACGAAAAATCGGTGAGTTACGATTTCCACGACTACAAGACCCAGGGCATTGATCGCGACCACCTGACCCGTTGGTGCAACGAGCACGGCTGGCAGACGGTCCTCAACCGCGCCGGCACGACCTTTCGCAAACTGGACGAGGCGCAGAAAGCCGACCTCGACCAGGAAAAGGCCATTGAGCTGATGCTCACCCAGCCCTCGATGATCAAACGCCCGGTGCTGGATCTTGGCGAAAAAACCCTGATTGGCTTCAAACCCGAACTGTACGCTGCGGCTATCGCCTGATTGAGATAGCCCTAAATAACGAGGTATCTGCATGTCCACTTCTCTGTTCAGCCTGGCCTTTGGCGTTGGCACACAAAACCGTAAAGGCACCTGGCTGGAAGTTTTCTACGCCCTGCCACTGCTCAACCCGTCGGCTGAAATCGTCGCCGCCGTCGCACCGATCCTGGGCTACACCGGTGGCAATCAGGCCATCGCATTCAACACCGATCTGTCCTCGCGTCTGGCCAATGCCCTCAAGGGTATCGACGACACCCAGGCCGCACTGCTGACCCGACTCGCCGAAAGCCACAACCCGCTGGTTGCCACGCTGCTGGCTGAAGACACCGCGCTGACCTCCACCCCTGAGGCTTACCTCAAGCTGCATCTGCTGTCCCATCGCCTGGTCAAGCCCCATGGTTTGAGCCTGGCCGGCGTGTTCCCCCTGCTGCCGAACGTCGCGTGGACCAGCCAGGGCGCCATCGACCTGGGTGAACTGGCCGAGCGTCAGTTGGAAGCCCGCCTGAAAGGCCACTTTCTGGAGGTCTTCTCGGTGGACAAATTCCCGAAAATGACCGACTACGTCGTGCCGGCCGGTGTGCGCATCGCTGACACCGCGCGCGTGCGTCTGGGCGCCTACATCGGCGAAGGCACCACCGTGATGCACGAAGGTTTCGTCAACTTCAACGGCGGCACCGAAGGCCCGGGCATGATCGAAGGTCGCGTGTCGGCTGGCGTGTTCGTCGGCAAGGGTTCGGACCTGGGCGGCGGCTGCTCGACCATGGGCACGCTCTCGGGCGGCGGCAACATGGTGATCAAGGTCGGCGAAGGCTGCCTGATCGGCGCGAACGCCGGTATCGGCATTCCGCTGGGCGACCGCAACACCGTTGAAGCCGGTCTGTATGTCACCGCTGGCACTAAAGTGGCGCTGCTGGATGACAAGAACGAGCTGGTCAAGGTCGTCAAGGCCCGTGAACTGGCCGGTCAACCGGACCTGCTGTTCCGTCGCAACTCGCAGACCGGCGCGGTGGAATGCAAATCCCACAAGTCGGCCATCGAGCTGAACGAAGCGCTGCACGCTCACAACTGATCGATGCTGCGTGCGGGTTCGGGTTCCCTCGGGGCACCGAACCCGCCTCAACGAGCGTGACTGATATGCCCCTCATTTCTCCCTGGCGCGCTGACTTTCCGGCCATCGACGCCCTGCAACGGCAAGGCCAGACTTATCTGGACAGCGCCGCTACCGCACAAAAACCCCAAGCCCTGATCGACGCCACGGTGCATTACTACGCCAATGGCGCGGCGAACGTGCATCGCGCTCAGCATCTACCGGGCGCCTTGGCGACCCAGGCCTTCGAGGACACGCGGCGCAAGGCCGGCGAGTGGCTGAATGCCGGAGCGTCCGGGCAGATCGTTTTCACCCACGGCGCCACATCCGCCTTCAACCTGCTCGCCTATGGCCTGGAGCACGTGTTTCAAGCCGGCGACGAGGTTGTCATCAGCGCGCTGGAGCATCACGCCAATCTGTTGCCCTGGCAGCAACTGGCCCTGCGTCGCGACCTGAAACTGGTGGTGCTGCCCGTCACCGAGGCCGGCGTGATTGATGTTGAGGCCGCCGCCGAACTGATCACGCCACGCACCCGATTGCTGGCGGTCAGTCAGTTGTCAAATGTGCTCGGCACCTGGCAGCCGGTCCGGCAACTCGTCGTGCTGGCCCAGGCGCAGGGCGTACTGACGGTGATTGATGGGGCCCAGGGTGTCGTCCATGGCCGACACGATGTGCAGGACATCGGCTGCGACTTCTATGTGTTCTCCAGCCACAAGCTCTATGGCCCGGATGGCGTGGGCGTGCTGTTCGGGCGACATCAGGCGCTGGCACAGCTGCAGCATTGGCAGTTCGGCGGCGAAATGGTCCTGCAGACCGGTTACCAGACGGCTACGTTTCGTCCTGCACCGCTGGGCTTCGAAGCAGGCACGCCGCCCATCAGCGCGGTGATCGGTCTCGGCGCGACCCTGGATTACCTCAATGGCCTCAACCAGTCCGCCGTGGCCGAATACGAAGCGCGCCTGCATGAGCGGCTTCGCGCCGGGTTGATGCTGCGCGACGGTGTGCAGCTGTTGGGCGATCCCCACGTGGCGCTGGTGAGCTTCGTTGTCGAGGGCGTGCACAACGCCGATCTCGCGCACCTGCTGACCGAGCAAGGTGTTGCGGTGCGCGCCGGTCACCACTGCGCCATCCCGTTGATCAGTGGGCTGGGCCTCTCCGGCGCGATTCGCGTGTCGCTGGGGTTGTACAACGATTCCGAGGATCTGGAGCGGTTTTTCATCGCACTGGATCAGGCCTTGGAGTTGTTGCGATGAGCCTGCCGACCGATGCGCACACGGCGCTGGAAACCTTCAACGGGTCATTGCGCTGGGAGCAGCGCGCACGACTGTTGATGCAATGGGGCGACCTCCTCCCACCCATGAGCGTCGAAGAAAAGACCGACGAACACTTGGTGGACGGCTGTGAAAGCAAGGTCTGGCTGGTGGGCGATGTGATCGACGGGCACTGGCAGTTCCGCGCCGCCAGTGACGCGCGGTTGATTCGGGGTCTGGTGGCGTTGCTGCTGGCCCGGGTCAATGGCCTGTCTTCGCAAGCGCTGCAGGACGTGGATCTGGTGGCGTGGTTCACGCAGCTGGGGTTGAGCCGTCAGCTGTCGGCATCCCGCAGCAACGGGCTGAATGCGGTGTTGCAGAAGATGCGGCAGATCGCATCGTAGGAGTTGTCCGTCGTCCAGACGCCGCGTTGTCACTCACCAAACACAAAACCCGTGGGGTGACCGGGATGGCGCTCCAGCTTGCTCGCGAAGGCGATGTGTCAGTCGACATCCTCATTTCAGATCTAACGCGTTCGCCAGCAAGCCGGCTCCTACGGATTCTGTGTAGCCCGAAGATTGTGTGCGTTGCCGAGAGACAGTGTAGGAGCGACTTGCTCGCGAAGGCGTCGAGTCAGAAACATCGATGGCGACTGACGCACCGCAATCGCGGGCAAGCGCGCTCCTACAGTTGATCGTGGTTCACCGAAA
>NZ_FOHW01000013.1:0-121642 GCF_900111735.1 Pseudomonas graminis
GGAGTGGGCCGAGCGGCATGGATGCCGCGAGAGCCGCCCCCCGCCATGGATGGCGGATGGCGGCGGGCCCACGGAGCGAGACCGGAGTGAAGGAACCCTGAGGAACGAAGGGCCCAACCAGGAGCAGGCACTTTTGCTTACTTTTGGTGCTTTTCAAAAGTAAGTCGCCGAAGGCGAAACAGTCTGCCGTTAGGCAGACCGCCGTAGATCTTGATCTTGATGTGGCTCTAAGGACGAATGCACTCTCACGGCATCCCCAACCAGTTCGGCAGCGCCAGGGAAATGAAGGGCACATAGGTCACCAGCAGCAGAAACACCAGCAGGATCGACAGCCATGGCAACGCCGCACGGATGGTCTCGCCCAACGTCAGGCCCGTCACCGCAGACGTCACAAACAGATTCAGCCCCACCGGAGGGTGAACCAGTCCGATCTCCATATTGACCACCATGACGATGCCCAAGTGAATCGGGTCGATGCCGAGTTTCATAGCGATCGGGAAAAAGATCGGCGCCAGGATCAGGATGATTGCCGACGGCTCCATGAAACTGCCGGCGACCAGCAGCACAATGTTCACCATGATCAGGAAGCCGATCGGAGTCAGCCCTTCGGAGATGACCCAGGCGGTGATCTGCTGCGGAATCTGCTCCGTCGTCAGGACGTGAGCGAACAGCATGGCGTTGGCGATGATGAACATCAGCATGATCGACAGCCGGCCGGATTCCAGCAGCACTTTCGGGCAATCCTTGAAACTCATGTCCTTATAGACGAACAGCGCGATGAACGCCGAATACACCGCCGCGACCGCCGCCGCTTCGGTCGGGGTGAACATGCCGCTGTAGATCCCGCCGAGGATAATCACCAGCAGCATCAAGCCCCAGAACGCCCGTTGCGCGGTGTGCAGCCACTGGCGGAAGGTCACCCGTGGCTGGGCTGGAAGTTTCTTGACCCGCGCGACGATGTAGATCACCACCATCAGCGCCAGACCCAGCAGGATGCCGGGAATCACACCCGCGATGAACAGCTTGCCGACAGACGTTTCCGTCGCGGCGGCGTACACCACCATCACAATGGAAGGCGGTATCAGAATCCCCAGCGTACCGGCGTTGCAGATGATCCCGGCACCGAATTCTTTCGGATAACCCGAGCGAACCATGCCGGCGACGGCGATGGAACCCACGGCTGCAACGGTGGCGGGCGATGAACCGGATAGCGCCGCGAACAGCATGCACGCCAGCACCGCCGCAATCGCCAGGCCGCCGCGAATGTGGCCGACGCAGGCGTTGGCGAAGTCGATCAGCCGCTGCGCCACCCCGCCGGTGGTCATGAAGGCGCCGGACAACAGGAAAAACGGAATCGCAAGAAAGGTGTAACTGTCGGAGGTTTCGAACAGTTTGATCGCCAGCGAACTCAACGAGTCCGGGCTGAACAGCAGAATCGAAACGGCGCCGGACAAGCCCAGGGAAATGGCGATGGGCACGCCCAGGAACATGAAAACGAATAACAGCAGGAACAGGCAGATAACGGTCATCAGTGCTGCTCCTCGGCAGGATTGGCCAGCTTGCTCGCTTCAGCCGCTTCGTCGGCCAGACCCAACCCGGTCTGCCGGTGCGTCCAGATGCGGTAGAAGATTTCCAGGTAGCGAGCGATCACCAGGCCAAAGCCGATCGGTACGATGACCGTGATGTACGCGACCTTGATGCCGAACCGATCGAGGTCCTCCGCACCGATGCCGGCCACGAACAGCGCCGACACCCACTTGTAGCTGGCGACGAGGAACAATCCGGCATACGCCAGGCAGCAGGCGCACGCCAGCAGGGCGAGCACCCGCTGGACCGGCTTGCTGGTCTTCTTGACCAGCGCGTCCACGCCCAAGTGGCCGGCGGTACGAACGCCGTAGGAAATGCCGAAGAAGATCAGCCAGCCAAACAGGGCTTTGGTCAGCGACACGCTCCAGGTCATGCTTTGGGCGTAACCCATCAGGTGGTCGCCGATGCCTGCGAAGAAGTCGCTGCTGACGGCCCATTGATCGCTGAGGGAATAAAACACGGTGTAGATGTTGTTCAACGCCACGTAGACGAAAGTCACGAGGGTCATGGCAGCCAACAGGAAAGCGATGATGCCCTCCTCCAGATGCTCCCAGAGTCGCGTCAGCGGGTGCATAAGCATTCTCCGAACGAAGCCGAACCTAGCCGGGTGTAGAGACGGCCGTGAAGGCGGCCACCCACGAAACGGGTGGCCGCCGGGCCGTCACGGTCTGTAACGAGAAAGGACTGAAGGGCTCAAGGCGCCTTGTTCGAATCGTCGGCGGCCTTGATCAGGTCGGCACCGATTTCCTCGGAGAACTTGTCCCAGACCGGCTTCATGGCTTCACGCCATTTGGCACGCTGCTCGGGGGTGAGCGTCACGATTTCGCTGGTCTTGGCGTCGATGATTTTCTGCTTGGCCGTCTGGTTCAGCGCTTCGGCCTGCTTGTTCACCTCGACCGAGACCTGATCCAGGATCTTTTGCAGTTCGTCACGCACGTCCGCCGGCAGGCCGTTCCAGAACTTGGAGTTGGTGATCACCATGTAGTCGATCAGGCCGTGGTTGGACTCGGTGAAGAACGGCTGGACCTCGTTGACCTTCTGGCTTTCATAGTTCGACCAGGTGTTTTCGGTGCCGTTGACGGTGCCGGTCTGCAGGCCCTGATAGACCTCGGCGAAGCTCATTTTGCGCGGGTTGGCGTGCAGGGCGACGAATTGGGCTTCGAGCACGCTGGAGGCTTGAACGCGGAATTTCAGGCCACGGGCATCTTTGGGTTCAACCAGTTTTTTGTTCGCGGACAGTTGCTTGAGGCCATTGTGCCAATACGCCAGACCGTGAATGCCTTTGTCGTCCATCGAGGTGAGCAACGCCTTGCCCTGGGGACCCTGCTGAAAGCGGTCGACGGCAGCGAGGTCGTTGAACAGGAACGGCAGGTCAAAAATCTGCACTTTCTTGGTGTACTGCTCGAATTTGGCCAAAGAAGGCGCCAGCATCTGCACGTCGCCGAGCAACAGGGCTTCCATTTCCTTGCCGTCGCCGAACAGTGAGGAGTTCGGGTAGACCTCGACTTTGACTTTGTCTTTCAAGGCCGGGTCGGCGGCGACCATCTTCTGGAAGAGCAACGCGCCCTGCCCTTTCGGCGTGTTTTCCGCCACCACATGGGCGAACTTGATCGTGATCGGGTCAGCGGCCTGTGCAAGGCTGGCCACAGACACTGCGGCCGCGCAGAAAAGCGCTTTGGTCAGCTTCAACATCGATATCACCTTCTTATTTTTGTATGAACTTATGTTGGCAGGAGCGGGTTGAGCCCATCAGCATAGTGCAACGCCACCATGACGAAGCCCCGGTGTTTAGAGAATCTGCTTTTGTGAAAGCCGGCGTTCATCAGAGACGAACGCGATCTAAGCCGCTGACGGGTGCGACGAAGGCCGACTCATCCCGCCGCCAACGCCAGCAAACGCTGGGCCCGCTGCAAGACCGGCGCGTCGACCATCTGCCCGTCTAGCTGAAACGCTCCCGCCCCTTTGGCCGCTGCGCTGGCATTGATCACCTTTTGCGCCCAGTTCAAGTCATCGGCGCTGGGGGCCAAAGCGGCGTGGATCACCGGCACTTGCGCCGGATGGATGCACAACGCGCCCCCATATCCCATGTCGTAGGCGTGGCGAATGGCACGGTGCAAACCCTTTGGATCGCCGATGGCCGGGTGAACACCGTCCAGCGGTGGCAGCAGATCGGCGCCCCGTGAATGCAGTTGCACCGCCATACGCGCCTGATCGAGAAACATCTGCGCGGCGTGGGTGCCGCTGTTGAGGTTCAGATCCAGCGCCAGGTCGAGCCCGCCAAATGACAAACGCTCGACACCCTCGGCATGGGCGATCTGCTCAAGGGCCAGCAAGCCCTTGGCGCTTTCGATGATCGGCAGAACCGGTTTGCCGGTCTGCCACACCGCCGCGACGTGAGCAGCAGTCTCGACTTTCGGCAGCAGCACTCCGGCCACGCCCGCATGTTGCCGACAAAAGGTCAGGTCATCGGCATGTTCGGCATGGGTCGGCGCATTGACCCGCACCCAGACGCAAGCCTGGGGGTTGTCGTTCAGGAAGGCCGCAAGATTGTCCCGCGCCTGGCGCTTGAGGGGTTCCTCGACGGCGTCTTCGAAATCGACGATCACTGCGTCAGCGCCGGCCGCCAGCGCCTTGGCAAACCGCTCGGGGCGACTGCCGGGCACGAACAGTGCGGAGCGGATGATGGGTTGTGGCATGGTTGAAGCTCCTGAAAAAGGGTGTCATCCCGACGCTGTGGGCGCTTGCTCGCAATGACTGCATTCCAGCCGATAAAAATGGGCCGGATGTTCCAGCCTCTTTGCGGGCAAGCGCGCTCTTACAGTTACAAGCCGTGACGGTAGGCCCGCGCGGCAACGGAGAGGTTCAGACCACCCCGCCTGCGGCCATCCGCGCCTGATCTTCAGCCGAAAACCCGAGCTCGCCGAGGATGCTGCCGGTGTGCTGGCCCAGGTCCGGCACGCCGTCCATGCGCGGCGTGAACGCGGTGTTGTGGCCCGGCGGCAGCAGCGACGGCAGCGGGCCGGACGGGCTGTCCACTTCGCGCCATCGATCACGGGCCTTGAGCTGCGGATGGTCCCAGACGCCCTGCATGTTGTTGACCCGGGCGTTGGCGATCTGCGCGTCTTCCAGGCGGGCAACCACGTCATCGACGCTCAAGGCGGCGAAGCCGTCAACGATGATCTGCCGCAGCTCCTCGCGGTTTTCCGAGCGCTTGAAGTTCGCCGAAAAGCGCTCGTCGGTGGCCAGCGACGGGTCGAACAGGACCTTCTCGCAGAACAGCGCCCATTCGCGCTCGTTCTGCAGGCCCAGCATGATCGTGCCGCCCCCGCCGGTGGGAAACGGCCCGTAAGGATAGATCGTCGAGTGGGACGCGCCGGCCCGTGGCGGTGGCGGCGCGCCGTCGTAGGCGTAATACATCGGGTAGCCCATCCACTCCACCAGGCTTTCGAGCATGCTGACGTCGATTCGGCTGCCCTGCCCGGTTTTGTCCCGCAGCATCAGCGCCGACAGAATCCCGGTGTAGGCGTACATGCCGGCGGCGATGTCGGCGATGGAGCAACCAGCCTTGGCCATCTCGTTTTCGCCCGGGCCACCGGTGACCGACAGAAAGCCGCCTTCGCTCTGGATCAGCAGGTCGTAGGCTTTCTTTTTCTCGTAGGGCCCGCCTTCGCCGTAGCCGGAAATATCGCAGACGATCAGGCGCGGAAAGCGCTCATGCAACGCTTCGAATGACAGCCCCATGCGAGCAGCGGCGCCGGGCGCCAGGTTCTGTACCAGCACGTCGGCCTTGGCGAGCAGTGACTCAAGAATGTCGCCGGCCTCGTCCTGCTTGAGGTCCAGGGTCAGGCTTTCCTTGGAGCGGTTGGTCCAGACGAAATGCGAGGCCAGGCCGTCGACGCGCTGGTCGTAGCCACGGGCGAAATCGCCGACGCCGGGGCGCTCGATCTTGATCACGCGGGCGCCCAGATCCGCCAGTTGCCGGGTGCAGAACGGCGCGGCGATGGCGTGCTCGAGGCTGACAACGGTGATGCCGTCCAGAGGACGCAGGGGTTGTTGAGTCATGTTTGTAAACCTCTTCACAGTCCCTGTAGGAGCGTGGCTTGTCCCGCGATCTGCTGTGAAGCAGCAGCAAATCAGGAAATCCGGGTATGCCTGACACCACTCGGTGTCTGGTTTGGCTGCCGTGACCGGCAGATCGCGGGACAAGCCACGCTCCTACAAGGGGGATGCGTGTGCTGTTAGATCAGGTCAGTCAGATCCTGCGCATCGCGCAGCTGCCAGACCCGCTGAATCAACGCCGTGCCCTGCTCCACCGTGCGGGCGCCGGAGAACGCCAGCAGTCGCTGCACCTTGTCCTCCAGCTCAGGCCGCGACAGGGTATTGCCCGGATCGCCTTTTGGCTCATCGATGCCAGCGCTCAACACCCGGCCATCGGTGGTGGTCACGATCACCCGACCCAGCCAGCGCGCCGGATAAGCACCATCCACTTCCGGGTCCAGCTCCATGGTGACCTTTTCGCGGAAGGCGGCGACGTCGGCATCGGTCAGGGCCAGGTCGCGGAACTCGATCAGCTGCGCGCTCCCATGGACCGCGATCAATCCGAGCACTGCGCCCATGGAAAACTTCGCCTGATGCACGGTCTGTGGCACATCGACCCGACCGAGCACATCAATGGCGCCCTGATGAACACGGGTGACCACCTTGGCGATCTGCTCATGGCGCAGGCCTTCGCGCTGCATCAGGTGCAGCAAGGCATCGGCCGCCGGATGGGTGTGGCGGCACGAGGCGTGAAACTTGAATGAGGTCTCCACCAGCGCCCAGCGGCTGCCGAGGCGGTCGGACAGCTTGGCGGGATCGCTGTCGCTGGACATCCCCGCCGCCATGCCCTGATCGCCTTCAAGAATATTCCGTGCGCCGGTCAGGCCGTCTTCGGTGAGGTAGGCCGCCAGCAGGCCATCGGCCGCCGCCTTGGCGGTGTGCAGCTGTTTGGAATCGGCTGCGTCACGGAGAAATTCCCACAGCCCGGCGGCCTGGGTGCCCGCCGTGCCCAGCAGGTTGATGAACTGCTCTTTGTCGAAATTCAGCAGCTTGCCGACGCCCACCGCAGCCGCGAGGGTGCCGACCGTCGCGGTGGTGTGGAAAATCCGGTAGTGGGAGCGGCCCATGAATTCGCCGATGCGGATGCCGGCTTCGTAACCGGCGACCGACGCCAGCAATAAATCCTGCCCGGTCTTGCCGAGGTCCTGGGCCGCTGCGAGCACGGCCGAGAACACCACCGTCGCCGGGTGCAGCACTGAGCTGTTGTGCAGATCGTCCTGCTCGACCAGGTGCGAAGACGCGCCGTTGACCAGCGCGGCGAAGTACGCCGAGGTGCCGCGACCGCTGACCAGAATTTTCGCCTTGCCCTGCTGCGGGCCCATGCGTTCGGCGTAGCGCTCGAACAACGGAATCGGCCGCGCGCCCTGGCTGGCCAGCGCCGAGCCGATCCAGTCGAGGAACAGGTCTTCGGTACGGTCCAGCACAGCGCCGGGAATTTGCTCGTAGGTCAGCTCGGCGAGGAAACCCGCCAATGCCTGGGTGTGGCTCATTTCGGCGTCCTCAGAAGCTGCGTGGCAGGTCGAGCAGGTGCTCGGCAACGTAGGAAAGAATCAGGTTGGTGGAGATCGGCGCCACCTGATACAGACGGGTTTCGCGGAATTTGCGCTCCACGTCGTATTCGCAGGCGAACCCGAATCCGCCATGGGTTTGCAGGCAGGCATTGGCCGCTTCCCATGACGCTTTTGCCGCGAGGTATTTGGCCATGTTGGCGCTGGCACCGGCGTTCTTGCCGCTGTCGTACTCCTCGCAGGCACGCCAGCGCATCAGGTCCGCCGCTTCGATTTCGATATGCGCTTCCGCGATGGGGAACTGCACGCCCTGGTTCTGCCCGATCGGGCGACCAAACACCACGCGGTCACGGGCGTAGGCTGCGGATTTCTCGATGAACCAGCGGCCATCGCCGATGCACTCGGCCGCGATCAGGGCACGCTCGGCGTTGAGGCCGTCGAGGATGTAGCGGAAGCCCTTGCCTTCTTCACCGATGAGGCTTTCAGCGGGCAGTTCGAGGTTGTCGAAGAACAGCTCGTTGGTTTCGTGGTTGACCATGTTGGCGATGGGCTGAACGGTCAGGCCGTTGCCGATGGCATCGCGCAGGTCGACGATGAAGATCGACATACCTTCGGACTTCTTCGTCACCTCGGCCAGGGGTGTGGTGCGCGCCAGCAGGATCATCAGGTCGGAATGCTGCACTCGGGAGATCCAGACCTTCTGGCCGTTGATCACGTACTTGTCGCCCTGTTTCACCGCCGTGGTCTTGATCTTTGTGGTGTCGGTGCCGGTGCTCGGTTCGGTCACGCCCATGGATTGCAGGCGCAGTTCGCCGCTGGCGAGCTTGGGCAGGTAATAGCTTTTCTGCGCGTCGCTGCCGTGACGCAACAGGGTGAACATGTTGTACATCTGGCCGTGCACGGTGCCGGAATTACCGCCGCAGGCGTTCACTTCTTCGAGGATCACCGACGCTTCCGCCAGGCCCAGCCCGGACCCGCCGTACTCTTCGGGAATCATCGCCGACAGCCAGCCTTCATCGGTCAGCGCCTTGACGAAGGTTTCCGGGAAGCCTTTCTGTTCATCGATCTTGCGCCAGTATTCGGCCGGAAACTGCGCACACAGCGCGCGCACGCCGTCACGGATGGCATTGAGGTCTTCGTTTTCGTAAGGGTTCATGGTGTCCACTCGCATCGGCCGGCGCCCATAGGGTCGGCGCGCCTGGCTGTATAAAAGAAGGGTTCAGTCAAAAACGACTTCGGCGCTCTGGGCGACGCCGGCGTCATTGCCGGCCCACATCTGCGCCTTGCCTGGCTCGACGATTCGCCCGCCAACGCGAAACGCCGCAGGCACGTTGAGGGGGCGCACGCCGCGATAGGCGAAATGCCGCACGCGCTTGTCGGGGTTGGCGCGAATGAACGCGCGCAGGTTGAAGGTGGCGATCATCGGGCCATGCACGACCAGGCCGGAATAGCCTTCGGTGTCGGTGACGTAGGGGTAGTCGTAGTGAATGCGGTGGCCGTTGAAGGTTACGGCCGAATAGCGGAACAGCAGGGTCGGCGTCGGCTCGATGACCTCGCTCCACTCGCCCTGCTCTGGCGCGTCACCGCTAGTGAGCTTCGGCGGATTGGGCTCGCGGTAGACGATGTCCTGCTCTTCCCGCACGCACAGCTCGCCGTGTTGCGAGTAGTCATGGCGCACGGTCACGAACAGCAGCGAGCCGGTGCGGCCGTGCTTTTCTTCGATGTGCAGGATGGTCGACAGGCGATGGGCGTCAGCGCCGACATTCAGCGGCTGGATGAAGTCGACACGTCCGCCGGCCCACATGCGATTGCGATTGTCCGCCGGGGGCAGAAATCCGCCACGGGCGGGATGGCCGTCACCGCCGAGGTGCGCTTCGAACACCGGTTCCTGGAAAAAACACCATTGCCACAGCGGCGGCAGTGGATCGCCCACGGCGGGCGTGGGCTCGCCAAAGGTGGCCGCGATGCGCTTGATCAGGTTGACGCTCAGATGATCCTGGGCTTCTTCGGTGCGGCCAATCCAGGCCGTGAAATCCACGGGTGACGCTGCAGCGCTCATGGGCGGGAACCCTCTGGGTTTGTTGTTATGGCCCGATCATGGAAGTGCGCCGGCATTCTGAGAATCCGCATTTGCGTATAGCGGCGTTCGGGTATGCTGAACGCCTTCTGCGACGTCCGGGCCCCCTCCATGCATTTCGATCTGGCTGACTTACGCCTCTTCATTCACATCGGCGAATCACCGAGCCTGACCCAGGGCGCGCGCCGGGCGTTTCTTTCCCCTGCCGCCGCCAGCGCGCGGATCAAGGCGCTGGAAGGCCAACTCGGCACACGCCTGTTGTACCGCGACAGCCGTGGCGTCGAACTGACCCCCGCCGGTCAGCGCCTGCTCAAACACGCGCGGCTGATCATGAGCCAGGTGGATTACCTGAAGAGTGAGTTCACCAGCTACGGCACCGATTCGGCCGGGCACATTCGCATCTTCGCCAATACCACTGCCGTCACCGAGTTTTTGCCCGAAGTGCTGGCGGGCTTTCTGGCGAAACGGCCCGGCGTCACCGTGGACCTGCAAGAGCGCCTGTCCCGGGACATCGTGCGCGGCGTGCTCGACGGCAGCACCGACATGGGCATCATCGCCGGGCCGGTGGAGGCGGCGGGTTTGCAGGTCATCCACTTCAGCACCGACCGCCTGGTGCTGACCGTGCCGGTGGGGCATGAGCTGGCGGCCGAGAAAAAGATCACCTTCAAGCAGACCCTGGCGTTTCAGCACATCGGTCTGCACGAAGGCAGCACGCTGCTGAGCTTTCTGCGCGATCACGTCGAGCGGCTGGGGCAGAACCTGTCGTTGCGGATTCAGGTGTCGAGCTTCGAGGCCATTTGCCGGATGGTCGAAGCCGGGGTGGGCATCGGGGTGATCCCGGAGTCGGCGGCGTCACGGCACAGCCGGACGATGAAGCTGGTGACCATCGAACTGGACGAGCCTTGGGCAGTGCGCGAACGGAGCATCCTGGTCCGCGAGCTGGACGCCCTGCCGGGGGTGGTCAGGGCGTTGATTGCGGTGTTGTTGCCGAAGGATGATGCAGCACAGCCAGAGGCGTGATCAGATCCAGACGTCGTTCTGCGCGGTGCGCTCGTTGGTGTCGCTGCCGGTGTTGATGACGCCGCTGGGCTCGATCAGCATCAGCTTCACTTCCTTCTCGGCGCAGGGTTTGTGCTCGATGCCCTTGGGCACGACATACAGTTCGCCCGCGTTGAGTTCGACGAAACCGTCGCGAAAATCGATGCGCAAACAGCCTTCGATCACGATGAAGGTTTCGTCGGTGTCGGCGTGGCTGTGCCAGAGAAACTCCCCTTCCAGCCGCGCCAGCTTGAACTGGTAGTCGTTCATCTGCGCGATGACCTTTGGCTGCCACTGTTCGGTGAACAGGGTGTATTTCTGGGCGAAATTGATGGGGGTGTGTTGAGTGGTGGACGTGGACACGATGGCGGCTCCGACAGGGTTTGATGTAGAGCCAATCTAGAGCGCGGGGGTGGGTGGGGTCTTGTACGTTATTGCACGGTGCATCCAGTTTGCGGTGTTGCAACTGACGCTTTCCCGGCTAAAGCCGGTCCCACTGAAACACCGCGAACTGATAGTGGGACCGGCTTCAGCCGGGAAGAGACCAGTGCCTACGCCATCCATTTTTCGGTGTGGCAACTGACGCATTCCCGGCTAAAGCCGGTCCCACTGAAACACCGCGAACTAATAGTGGGACCGGCTTCAGCCGGGAAGAGGCCAGTGCCTACGCCATCCATTTTTCGGTGTGGCAACTGACGCATTCCCGGCTAAAGCCGGTTCCACTGAAACACCGCGAACTAATAGTGGGACCAGCTTCAGCCGGGAAGAGGCCGGTTTGTACGCCATCCATTTTGCGGGGTGACGCCTGACGCATTCCCGGCTGAAGCCGGTCCCACAAGGTGTGCTTGATCCCCTTATGCGCGCGCCGCCAACATCTTCAACCACCGCCCTGGCGGGTAGCCGAAGGTCTTCACGAAATGCCGTGTCATGTGGCTCTGGTCGGAGAACCCCGCCATCACCGACGCGTCACTCAGGGACACACCCAACGCTATCGAGTGCCGGACGAGGTCCAGCCGGCGCAGGGTCAGGTAACGGTAAGGCGTGGTGCCGAACAGCACGCGAAAATCCCGCGACAGGCGCCAGCGGTCGGTGTCGCTGGCCTGTTCCAGATCGGTCAGGCTGACGCCCTGTTCCAGACTGGCCATGAGCATTTCCCGCGCACGTTGGGCGCCGGCGTAGTTGACGGTCTGGCGGCCCTTGCGCACACCGGCGGCCGTTTGCAGGGCGATGGCGAGGTCGTAGAGCGCGTCGTCCAGTTCGAGAGGATCCAGGGCGTTATTCAGGTCGGACAGCAGCGCCTGCGTTGCCCTGAACAGGCGCCTATCATTCGACGCCCCGCCCTTGATAAACGGCAGCGGCTTGCCACCAAGGACCTGCTGAATCATCGCCGGCTCCAGGTAGAACATCCGGTAGCGAAAGCCGTCTGCGGTCCCGGCATGGCCATCATGGGCTTCGTCTGGATGCAGCACCATCGTCTGCCCCGGCAGGTTGTTGACCACTTCTTTGCCGTACTGAAAGCTCTGCACCCCCGACATTGTGTGGCCGATGGCGTAGGTGTCGTGGCGGTGCATCTCGAAACCGTGCCCGTGAAAGTACGCCTCGATCCGCTCGATCTGCGGCAGAGGCGCGGCACGCAGCACCCAGTCCCGCGCGGAATGGGTCAGGTGGGCGTCTTCGTCTGCATGTGAGTCCATCGGCAGCACTCGCGGCAGGTGGCGGCAGGTGCTTTGAGAGGACACCGGCCGCGTTCATGAAAAAGGCTAACCGGGCTGTTTGAGCAACGCCGCCGATGCGTTGGACGCATGCACCGCCGGTGGCTTCTCGCTGAGCAAATTCTGAATCGCCTGGCTGTACGCCTGGCGCCCCAGGTTCATGCTGTTGTTGTGGTTGCCCCCCGGCACCATCAGCAAACTCTTCGGCTCCTGCGCGGCGTCGAACAGGGCTTCACTGAAACGCGGCGCGACGAACTGATCCGCCGTGCCATGCACGATCAGCACCGGCATGTGCACGTCGGCGATCTTGTCGATGGAGTCGAATTTCTGCGAGATCAGCCAGCGCACCGGCAGCGAGGTCCGTTTGCTGGCAACCGAGGACGCGACATCGGCGAGGTTGGTGAAGGTCGATTCGATGATCAGGCCCCGCGCCTGAATCGGCCCGTCGCCTTTCTGCGCATCCCGGCCCAGTTCGGCGGCGAGGTCGACAGCCACGGCGCCACCCAGGGAATGCCCATAGATCAGACGCTTTTGCGGGTTGGGTTGAATCTGTTTCAGGCGCTCCCAGGCAATGCGCGCGTCTTCATAAACCGACGCTTCCGACGGCAACTGGCCTTTGCTCTGACCGAAGCCGCGGTAATCGATGGCGAGGATGGAGAAGCCCAGGGCGCGCAGTTGTTCGATGCGGAACAGCTGGCCGGTGAGGTTCCAGCGCGAGCCATGCAGGTAAAGGATGGCCGGTGCGTCCTTCGTCTCCGAAGGCCACCACCAGGCATGGATGTTCTGCCCGAGGCCGAACGATGGTCCCTTGAGCTCAAGCTCTTGCACATCGGACGGCAGGCCGCGGTACCAGCTCGCCGTACCGGGCTCGATCATGAAGACCAGTTCACGTTCCTTGTGCTGCAACGCCGCGCAACCGACCGGGAGACCGACGACGATCAGCAGCATGCACAGCCAGAAGAACCAGCGGGCCTTGAGCCGCGCCAGGGAGAATGTTCGCATTGAGAAAGGTGCCCGGTGCAGAGGTGAGTGCACCGGCAGTTTGCCACTCATTGGCGGGGCGGGTCCTGCTCTTTTCGGCGAAAGGCCTTCTGTCGCGAGCCTCTGCCGAGAGGCCCCGACCAACCGGGAACGGTGCCACGCCGTTGGCGGCACCGAACCGCGGCAGAATCAGTAACCCGAGCCCGACGCCGCCGCGCCACTGACGATCGCGATCCCCGAACTGGTGCCCAGCCGCGTCGCGCCCGCTTCGATCATTGCCACCGCCGTTGCGTAATCACGCACGCCGCCGGAGGCTTTCACGCCAACACCCTCGCCCACAACCTTGCGCATCAGGGCGACGTCTTCCAGGGTCGCGCCGCTGCGGCTGAAGCCGGTGGAGGTCTTGACGAAGGCGACGTTGAGGTCACGGCAGATCTCGGCGGCGCGGGTTTTCTGGGCGTCATCCAGCAAGCAGGTTTCGAAGATCACCTTCAGCGGCACCGCACCACAGGCGTCTCTGACGGCCGCGATATCGTCGCTCACTTCGTCGAACAGGCCATCCTTCAGCCAGCCGATGTTCAGGACCATGTCGATCTCGCCCGCGCCGGCCGCGATGGCCTGCTTGGCCTCGAAAGCCTTGGTGTCGCTCAGCCCGGCGCCCAGTGGGAAGCCGACCACGGCGCAGACTTTGACGGCCTGACCTTCCAGCAACGAGGCGGCGTAAGGCACCTGGCCAGAGTTCACGCACACCGAATAAAATCCGTGTTCCTGCGCTTCGCGGCACAGGGTTGCGATCTGCGCGCGGCTGGCGTCGGCGGCCAGCAAGGTGTGGTCGATGTACTGGGCGAGTGCTGCGGGTTCGATCTTCATGGCCAATCGTTTCCTGATAGTGAGGCGGTAAACAGCGACACGCTTTAAGCTTCATGCATGAGCGCATCATTTTATGTTGTAAATATAACAATGAATGTTATTTTTTTACCATATCCATTCGACAATCGGAATGCCCGTGGACAGTAAAAAATCCGACCGGATCAAATTGATCCAGCAAGCCCTGCAAGATCAAAAGGCGATTCACCTGAAGGAAATGGCCGCCCTGCTGGACGTTTCGGAGATGACCTTGCGCCGGGACCTGACCCGCCACCCCGACAAATTTCATCTGTTGGGCGGGCACATCACTCTGGCGTTCGATCCGTCGGAGGCGAGTGATTACAAGGTCACCGAGCAGGACACCCGTCACGTTGAGGAAAAGCGCCGCGTCGGCAAGCTGGCCGCCGCGTTCATCCAGCCCGGAGACACGGTGTTTTTCGACTGTGGCACAACGATCCCTTTCGTCATCGACTTCATCCCGGACGAGCTGGAATTCACTGCCGTGTGCAATTCCCTCAACGTCCTGCTCAAACTGCAGCAGAAACCCAACTGTTCCATCGTGCTCTGCGGCGGCACCTTCCATCGCAAGAATCAGGTGTTCGAACACCACAGCGAAGCGAGCATTCTGGATGGCATCCGCCTGACCTGGGCGTTCGTTTCGGCGGCCGGAGTCAGCGACGAGCTGGGCGTGACCTGCTTCAACTTCAATGAAGTGGAGGTCAAGCAAAAGGTCCTGCGCCAGGCCCGGCACTGCATGTTGCTGGCCGATCATTCCAAATTCGATGCCGTACGAACGGCGCATTTCGCGACGTTGCAGGACTTTCATGTGGTGGTCAGCGACAAGAAGCTGCCGAAGGCTTATCGGGATTTGATTGAGGGGTATGGGGCGCGTTGGGTGGTTTGAGCAACACGCCACCTTGTTTTGGCGAGCGTCGAATCTGTAGGAGCCACCGGTTTGGCGCTCCACTTTGCTGGCGAAGGCGACCTGCCTGTCAGCGGATGCGCAACTGACCCACCGCGTTCGCTACTGTCGTAACCTCCAGCAGCGCCTACAGGGCCCACGCACCCGCTCGACATTTGGGCGACAAAAAGGCCGTCAGCGTTTCAAATCCGCTTCCAGCTTCTGCACTTCTTCAGCCCCCAGATACCCCGTCGTCACGCTGAATGACGCGCTCTCCCCTGCGCCCAACAAACGCACATTGCCTTTGGCCTGTTCTGCCAGATAACCCTCGGGCTCACAGGTGGCCGGCAACACAAATGCGGCCACTTGCTGATCAGCATTGTGCAGAATCCACCGTGCCGCATGATCGAACTGCGCCGGCTGGTAACGCGTGTAAAACGCCGGACCTTCAGGGTGCTTGAGCAGGAAATGCGCGTTGCCCTGTGCATCCGCCTGCACGCCGTCGAAGAAGCAGACGATCTCCGGGTCGTACAGCTCAGGCGTGCTCAGGCTTTCCAGCCGTGACGGGTCTTCCGTCAGTTCGGCCATGTACGCCGACCACGCCGGCGTCGGCTTGACGTGGGCAGGTACGCTGCTGCGAACCCGCGCACGCGCCATGCCCAATGGCTCGATGAAACGTCCGCCGTCGACGTAGGCGTAGTTCATGTGCGCCATGTACATCAGCTCCATCGGCTTGCCGGCCAGGTTGCGCACGTCCATGCCGATGTCGAACAGCGCCGAACCCGGACGCAAGGTCACGCTGGGCCTGGCGCGGTAGTGGTCGCCAAAGCCCATCACGTATTCATACTCGCCGCCGATGCGCAGAAACGCGCCGCCAGCGTCCTCGCCGATTTCCAGCCAGGCGCTGTCCATCGGCGCGCAGGGCATTTCGCCGTGCAACGGATGATCGTCTTCCGGCGTCGGGCAGCCGTTGCGCAGCAGGCCGCTGTGGAACATGAAGCAGCCGTAGGTGCTGATCACCGTTGAGCTCGGGCGTGGTTGTTCGAACATGTTGCGCATGGTCAGGTCGCAGCCATCGAACACCGCTGACCAGACCATCTGCCCCTGATAAGGCAGCACCACGACCCGGCCGCGATCGTTCTCCAGCGCCAGGGCTTTCACACCGCTGGGATAGGTCCAGGCCAGCACCCTGAAGTCCGAGGACGACAGCAACGTCTTTTCATCGCCGCTGAACAGCTCCGGGTACAGCGCAATCGTGGTGCGCTTTTCGGACGCTCTCATGATGCCGTCACCGCGCCCACCGGTGCCTGGGCGGGCAGCGGATCACGCATGCATTTAATGGCATAAGCGACGATCGCCACGAAGCACAACAGCGGAACGGTGTAGGCAATCTGCATGTTGCCGCCGGTGGCGTCGGAGAGCAGGCCCTGGAAGATCGGCATCACGCCGCCGCCGACAATACTCATCACCAGCAGCGAACCGCCGACGCCGGTGTCCTCACCCAGACCGTCGATGGTCAGGCCATAAATGGTCGGCCAGCACGGACCCAGGAAAATGCTCACGCCCACCGCCGCATACACCGCGCTGATGTTCGGCACCAGAATCGTGTAGGCCAGCAGTACGATGGCCAGCACGCCGTAGATTGCCAGCACCTTGGCCGGAGACATTTTGCGCATCAACAGGTTGGCGACCATCTTGCCGACGAAGTAAGCGGCGAAGGTGGTCAGCAGGAACCACGAAGCGCTGCGCTCGTTCATCCCGCCCATCTGCATGGCCAGGCGAATGGTGAAACTCCACACGCCCACTTGCGCGCCCACGTACAGAAACTGCGCCAGCACGCCGAAGGTAAAGCGCGGGTTGCGCCACAGACGCGACAGGCTCTGGCCGATGCTGCTGGATTTGACGTTGGCCGTGACCTTGCCCTTGCACGCCGGAAACTTGGTGAACGCGATCAGCACGAACATCAGCACCAGCACCGCGATCATCCATTTGTACGGCAGCAGCGTGGACTGAATCATCTGCAATTGCTGGACGGCTGCTTCCGAGGCGCTCATCTGCGTCAACTGCTCGCGGGTGGCGTCGGTGTCCTTGAACATCACGAAGCTGCCCACGTACACGCCGGTCATTGCGCCGAACGGGTGGAAGGTCTGGGAAATGTTCAGGCGACGGGTCCCGGTTTCACGCGGGCCCATCAGCGTCGAGTAGGTATTGCAGGCGGTTTCGAGGAAGGCCAGGCCGGCCGCGATGACGAACAGCGCCATCAGGAACATGCCGTATTTGGCCATCGAAGCTGCCGGGAAGAACAGCGAGCAGCCCGCCATGTACAGCACCAGGCCGATGAGGATGGTGGTCTTGTAGCTGAAACGTCTGACGACCATCGCCGCCGGAATCGCCACGAAGAAGTAGCCGAGGTAGAACGCCGACTGCACAAAGGAGGTCTGCACATCACTGAGCAGGAAGGCTTTCTTGAAGTGCGCGATGAGCACGTCGTTCATGCTCGCTGCCGCCGCCCACAGCGCGAAGCAGCAGCACAGCAGCAGGAAAGCGAACCATGGCGTACGGTTCAGGTAGAACCCGTCCGTCGATTGTTGGAGCGCGGGCTTTGTCATTGTTGTTCTCCGGGAAGTACAGGAAATACCCCGCCCCGTCGATCAGCCGATCGGCAGGGCGCGGCGGCTCAAAGGGTGTCGAGAAAGTGGCTGAACGCGGCAGCGTCCGGGTAGGAACTCTGGGTGCCAAAACCGGTGACCGAGCAGGCGGAATAGGCCACGGCACGGGTCATGGCGTTGCGCATGTCGCCGTCTTCGCTCCAATGGCGGGCAAAGCAACCGATGAACGCGTCGCCTGCGCCGGTGGTGTCGCGGGCGTCGACCTTGATGCCTTCGACGCGGAATTCGCCTTCTTCGCCGACGTACAGCGCGCCCTTCTCACCGAGGGTGACGATGACGTGACGAATGCCGTCCTGCACCAGTTGCCGGGCGGCCGCGCGGGCCGATTCCACCGAGTCGATAACACGCCCGGTGACCAGCGCCAGCTCGGTTTCGTTGGGAATGAAGAAGTCCAGCTGCGACAGGTGCTCGCGGCTCAAGCCCTTCACGGCAGGCGCCGGATTGAGCAGCACCGGAATGCCGTTGGCCTTGGCGAATTCGATGGCGTAGTAGACGGTTTCAAGGTCGATTTCCAGTTGCAGCACGATGAGCGTGCAGTCGCGCAACGCGGCCTGGGCAGCGTCGATGTCCGCCGGTTTCAGGTGCGCATTGGCGCCTTTGACGATGAGGATGCTGTTGTGGGAATCGCTCTGCACGAAGATGGGCGCGACGCCGCTGGACACGCCGGGGACGCGCTGGACGAACTGGGTATCAATGCCGTAGCGCTTGAAATTGGCCAGCGTGTTGTCGGCGAACATGTCGTCGCCGACTTTGCTCAGCATCAACACGTCAGCGCCCAGCTTGGCCGCTGCGACGGCCTGATTGGCACCCTTGCCGCCGCAGCCCATGGCGAAATTCGGTGCTTCGAGGGTCTCGCCCTGCGCCGGCATCCGGTCGATGTAGGTGATCAAATCCACCATGTTGCTGCCGATGACCGCGATCTTGTTCATGTGTGTGAGTACCTTGTTCACGCGCTGGGCTCGAAGAATGAGCCACCGTCGCGGTTTTATTTTTGTTATTTAAATAACATTTTGTGTGACTATTCAACCTATTTCTTCGGAGCAAGACACGCGGCTTGTTGTCTTGGTCAGAAAGCACTACCGGAAAGCCTGTGGTAAGCATTGAGGCAGAGGGATCGCAGCCACTTGTCGTACAGACCATGGAATCGCGCAAACGTTTGCGATGAGGGTATTTATTGCGTGGCGAAGGGAGTGGGTGAAGAGGAGGCGGCCAGGAATGCCTTGTAAACGGGCAGGCATTTTGCTGCCGCTGCGCGCCAGATCGCGGGCAAGCGCGCTCCTACAAAGAGCGCGATAAACGAGGCAAGCGATGGCGTGGCTTTTGATTCTGGCCGAAGGCCGTAGGAGCGCGCTTGCCCGCGAAAGCGTCAGCCCAGGCGTCGCAGCTATATCAGGCGCCGCAACTACATCAGGAAATACAGCAACAGAATATTCGCCACCAGCATCGCCAGCGCAGTGGGGATTTGCGCTTTGATCACCGCGTACTTGTCGGGCAATTCCAGCAACGCTGCAGGAATCAGGTTGTAGTTGGCCGCCATCGGCGTCATCAGCGTCCCGCAGTAGCCCGAGAACATGCCGATGGCAGCCATGACCGCCGGGTTGGCGCCGTACATGCCCACCAGCACCGGCACGCCGATGCCGCCGGTCATCACCGGAAACGCAGCAAAGCCGTTGCCCATGACGATGGTGAACAGCGCCATGCCCAGCACATACACCATCACCGCGACGAGACGAAAATCCAGGTTGATGTAGGCCGTGGCCAGGTGAGCCACCGCTTTGCCGACGCCCGCGTCGTTGAACACCAGGCCGAGCATCGCCAGCATCTGCGGCAGAACCAGTGCCCAACCCAGCGCTTCGGTCAGGCGCCGCGATTCGCGCATGGCCTGCACGGGCGTGTCGCGGGTCAGCCAGCACGCCAGTCCAAGCGCCACCAGACTGCCAATGCCCAGGGACACGAACGTGCTGTTGGCCGGGTCCAGCAAAAAGACGTCGCCAAACTTGATGTTCTTCAGCAACACCGCGCCGATCACGGTGACCAGAGGAATCGCCAGCGCCGGAATGAACAGTTTGTTCTTCAAGCGCCCTGCACTCTCCCGCCGCGCCCTGTCATTGAGGTTCTGATGCTGGCCGAAACCCACGCCGCCGAAGCCGGCGATCAGCGCCATGACGATCACCCCGACGCCCACCCACACCGGCGGCAACTTCTCGCCGACCAGAAACGCGATGGCGAACAAGCCCCAGAACAACCCCGTGGTCCAGCGCTTGGGATTGCTCCGATCAGTCGCGGTCATGAACGCCGTGATCGCCAGAATCACGCCTGCCAGCCAGTACAGGTATTGAATGGAAATGATCATCGAGCCAGCTCCTTGTCGACTGCGGAAGCCGGTGGCAGCGCCGTCAATTCACGGTTCAGGCGCTGATCGAAACGGTGCAGGCGGATGGCGTGGATGACGAACGCGCAGATCGCTGTCGGTATCCCCCAGAACGCGATGTGCATCGGGTCGACATCGATGCCGGAGCCGAGCAGAAAGGTGTGCATCAGCGCAATCGCACCGAACGCGACGAAAATGTCTTCGCCGAAGAACAGCCCGACATTGTCGGTCGCCGCGCACAACGCCAGCAGCTTGATGCGCAACGCCTCGGGCAGCTTGCCGAAGCGGGATTCAGCAGCGCCTTCGGCCATGGGCGCGAGCAACGGCCGCACCATCTGCGGGTGGCCGCCAAGGCTGGTCAGGCCAAGGGCTGCAGTGGTTTCGCGCACGAACAGGTAGGCGATCAACAGGCGTCCGGCCGTGGCGCCGGTGAACCGGGCGATCCAGTTCTGCGCATGCAGCCGCAGGCCGTGGCGCTCCAGCAAACCGATCACCGCCAGGGGCAAGAGGATGATCAATGGCAGCGTGCGCGTTTTGATAAAGCCCGTGCCGATAGTCGCCAGAATGGTTTCCAGCGGCATGCTGGCGGCAAGGCCGGTGGCCAGGGCGGCAAGCGCCACGACCAGCATGGGATTGAAACGCAGGACGAAGCCCAGAACGATGACCAGCACGCCAAGCAGCGGCCAGAGGTTGATAGCGGTTTGCATGATGGGGTTCTCGTTGGCAGTTGCGGTACCTTGCTGGGGCACGAAGGAGGAACAGGGTCGAGAAACGAGCGGTGGCAGCGCCCGTCCTGAGCCCAGGCTCAACGAAGTCACAGTGCCGCTGCCCCATGGCACCGCAGTCACGCCGGGGCGTCCAACGGGAAAAACCCGCTATGACCCATAAGATTTTCTGTTGCCGGGGTGGCATGCAACCTGCTGTTCCAGTGCTCAGTCTGCACAGGTCGTGCCTGCAACGCTGTGACGCTCCCCCGTCATCCCGTAGGTGCGCCGGCGCTCAATTGCTCAAGGAAATCCCTCGGTGAATCTCAAGTTTCTGGAAACCTTCGTCTGGGTCGCGCGGCTGAAAAGCTTTCGTCTGACGGCGGAAAAACTGTTCAGCACCCAGGCCTCCATCTCCAGCCGCATTGCCGCGCTGGAGGAGGAAATGGGCGTGCGGCTGTTCGTCCGGGACTCCAGGGGCGTGTCGCTGACCCAGGAGGGTCTGCGCGTGCTCGAATACGCCGAACACATCATGGACACGATGCAAAGCATGAAGGCGGCGATCAAAGACCCCAGCCAGGTCCGTGGCCGCATCCGCATCGGCGCGATGGATACGGTGATACACACTTGGCTCAGCCCCTTGGTAACACGCCTGATGAAGTGTTACCCGAACCTGGAAATCGAGCTCACCGCTGAAACCGCCAGCAACCTCTGCTCGCAGCTGGAAAAGGGTTATCAGGACATCATTTTCCAGACCGACGTGCTGCGTTTCGACAGCGTGCGCAACGCGGTGCTGGCGCGCTATCCCCTGCGCTGGGTGGTGCCGACCGGATCGGCATTCGACCGCCCGAACGTGACCCTGGAAGAGATCGCCGAAGCGCGCATTGTCACGTTCTCGCGCAACTCGCGGCCCCACCAGGACATCCTCAACATGCTGCACAGCGCCAACATCGTCACGCCACGGATCAACTGCGTGAACTCGGCGTCAGCCATTACCCGGCTGGTGCGCGACGGCTTTGGCATCGGCGCGCTGCCGGTGACGCTGGTTCATGGCGAACTGGCCCAGGGTGCGTTGACGCTGATCGAGAACGTCCCGCTGCCGCCGCTGATGGACATCGTCGCCAGCTGGCGCACAGGCGCGGGAATGGAGTTGGTCGAGGACATCGTCGGCCTCACCCGCGAAGTGGTGAATTCCTTCGCTCAGGAGATGCCGGCGGGTTTTGTCCTGGAAGGAAGCCAGGATTAGACCTGCAGCTGTAGGATTGTGGCTTGTCCCGCGATCGGGGACGCGGTCACCGACATATGTGGCTTGTCCCGCGATCAGAGACGCGGTCACCGTCATAACTGGCGCCGGAATCGCCTGATAAGTCAGATTGACCCATGTGCTGCCGCTTCGCGGCAGATCGCGGGACAAGCCACGCTCCTACAGTGGATTGCGTTCGACGCGGATTTTGGATGCGGGTACGAAATCGTAGGAGTGAGCTTGCTCGCGATGGCAGTGTGTCAGCCGACATTAATGTCACAGGCCCGCCGCTTCGCGACCGTCGTAACCTCCGATTGCTCCTACAGGAGATTTGCGTTCGACGGGGATATTGGAGGCGAGTAAGAATTCGCGTTCGACGCAGATTTTGGATGCGGGTACGAAATTGTAGGAGTGAGCTTGCTCGCGATGGCAGTGTGTCAGCCGACATTAATGTCACAGGCCCGCCGCTTCGCGACCGTCGTAACCTCCGATTGCTCCTACAGGAGATTTGCGTTCGACGGGGATATTGGAGGCGAGTAAGAATTTGCGTTCGACGTGGATTTTGAATGAGGGTAAGAAATTATGGGAGCGAGCTTGCTCGCGAAGGCATTTTGTCAGTCAGCTTAAATGGCGCTGACCCACCGTATTCGCAAGCAAGCTGCCGCGACTGTAGGAGTGTGGCTTGTCCCGCGATCTGCCGGGAATCGGCAGCAAATCCGGCTGACGCAGTGCTCCAGATGCACCGCGTTTAACAGGTTTACGACGGGTTCCCCGCCGATCGCGGGACAAGCCAGGCTCCTACGGGCAGGGTCGCAGCGGCAAGATGCAGCCGCTTTCAATAGCCCCCCCGCCCCTCCAGCAAGGTATCCAGCAACCACGTCCCCGCCGGGCCCAGGCTTTTCTGCCGGGACCAGATCACGTCGACCGCCGAGCTGCGCGGCCAGCCCGGCACCTTGAGCTCCTTCAACCGACCCTGACCACAGGTGCTGACCAGCCAGCGCGGCAGCGCCGACCAGCCGAATCCGAAGATCGCCATGTCCATCAACAGCAGGTAATTGGGCGCTGACCAGCTGCGTCGTGCGCCGCTGGGCAGGTCGTCGGTGGGCACGCTCTCGTCGACGATAGTGTTCAGGCGCAACGCCCGATGCTGCGCGAGATGGCGGTAATCAACAGCCGCTTCGGCGGCCAGCGGGTGGCTGTGGGAAACGAAGATGCCGAAGTCGGCACGCTCGACGATCGTCGCGTAGCCCACTTCCGGTGGATACGAGGCCTGGGCCGACAGCAAGCCCAGGGACGCCCGACCGGTCTGGATCAAGTTGATCGCGTCGCCGTGTTCGGCAAACACGCACTCCAGTTCCAGCTCCGGAAAGCGCTGGTCGAGCTCGGTCATGCGTGCCTGAAATTCGGCGAACTGGTTGGCATCGGACAGCACCAGCGTCAAGCGCGGCTCCATTCCTTCAACCAGACGCCCCGCCGCGCGGCGCAATGTGTCGGACGCTGCCAGGACGTCCTCGATGCGTCCTTCCAACGCCCTGCCCGCTTCGGTCAGGGCCGGATGGCGGGTTGATCGATCAAACAACTCGACGCCGAGATCGATCTCCAGTCGCGAAATGGCCTCGCTGATGGTCGATTGACTCTTGCCAAGGCGGCGCGCGGCGGCACTGAAAGAGCCCAGCGCGATGGTTTGGGCGAATGCTTCGAGTGCTTCGGGGGAATAGCTCACAGGTGGACACCTCAGAGAAGCATGTGGCGTCGCCATCGGTTTTTCCGATGGGACCGATTTTCACTCTAGCCCATCGCACCACGACAATGCACACCTGCCCCGAAAAAGTGATTATTCACATGCCTCTGCACACCCTGACGTCCAACAAGACCAAGAAGCCGGTCGTTGCGCCGAAGTCCCTCAAAGAGCGCGCCCTGCATGCGCTGCTGTTCGAGCTCATCGGCGTGCTGATGTTTGCGCCAGGGCTGGCCTGGGTGCTCGGCCAGTCCATCGGCAAGATGGGCGCGATGACCGTGATGATCTCCACGATTGCCATGCTCTGGAACATGGTGTTCAACGCCGGGTTCGACCGTCTGCGCGCCCGTTTGGGTTTCGCGCTCAACCTCAAGGCACGTGCGCTGCATGCCATCGGCTTTGAGGCGGGACTGATTTTCATGGTGGTGCCGGTGGTGGCGTGGTGGTTGTCGGTCGGCCTGCTGGAAGCCTTCCTGCTGGACATCGGCGTGGTGCTCTTGTATCTGCCCTACACGATGCTGTTCAACCTGGCCTACGACGGGGTTCGCGAGCGTCTGCTCGCCCGCCCTCAACACTGTGCCGCTGATTGATAGCGGCGTAATTGGTCTCCCGCAAACCTCCTTCATTGGCTATTCGGCGTGCCCCAGCGCCGGCGTAACATCTCGCCACGTCCAGCGGCTGTCGCCGGCCACTTTGAAGAGAGCACCCACCATGAACACCCGAATCGCCTGGGCCCAGAAATCGCCGGAAGCCTACAAAGCCATGGTCGGTCTGGAGACCGCGCTGAGCAAATCCGGGCTGGACCATTCGCTGCTGGAGCTGATCCGTCTACGTGCCTCGCAGCTCAACGGCTGTGCGTACTGCGTCAACATGCACGCCAATGACGCACGCAAGGCCGGCGAAACCGAGGCCCGCCTGCAGACCCTCAGCGTGTGGGAAGAAACCGAATTCTTCACCGAGAAGGAAAAAGTCGTACTCGCCTGGGTTGAAAGCCTGACCTTGCTGCCCGTGCACCGCGCGCCGCAGCATCAGTACGAAGCGCTGCTCACCCATTACAGCGAAGCCGAAGTGGTCAGCATCACCCTCGCCGCCGCCACCATCAACGCCTGGAACCGCTTCGGCGTGGGTTTTGCGATGATGCCGAGCTGACCCCCGTTATTGGCTTCACACCCGCAAGAACTGCCCGCTGATCGCCACGCCCAGCAGCATCACGGCGATGATCATGAACGCCGCGCCGAGGCTGCTGAGGTGGGCGACAAAACCGATGCCGGCCGGCCCCATCAGAATCCCGATGTAGCCCAATGTGGTGATCGCCGGCACTGCGACATTCTCCTGCATGGTTTTCTGCCGACCGACCGCGCTGTAGAACACCGGCACGATGTTTGAACAGCCGATTCCTACCAGCGCATAGCCGCACAACGCCGCCTGCCAAACCGGAATAAGGGTCGCGACGGTCATCCCGGCGGCCGCGCACAGCCCGCCAAACAGGATGATCTTATGCACACCGAGACGCCGGACGATTGGATCGCCGCACAGGCGCCCGATGGCCATGAACAGCGCGAATACCGCATAACCGAACCCTGCGTAAGACGGCTCGACACCGCGCTGGGCGCTGAGGAACACCGCGCTCCAGTCGAGCATCGCGCCTTCGGTGAGGAACACCGTGAAGCACATCAACCCGATGAACAGCACCACACCCCGGGGAATCGCAAACGCCGGCCCGCCCGGCTCGCTGCCATAGGGCAGCAAGTGAGGCGCGGCTTTATACAGCGCGAGGGCAATAAACAACGCAACGACGGCCATCGCCAGCCACGGCCAGACGCCAACGCTCAACAACGCCGACACCCCCGCCGCCCCCAGAATCCCGCCGCAACTGAACAGCCCGTGAAACCCGGACATCATGGTCTTGCCGCTGGCGCGCTCGACGATGATCGCCTGAATATTGGTCACGCAACCCAGCGCGCCCATGCTCGCGCCATAGACAAACAGCGTGACGACCATCAGCGGAACCGAGCTGAGGGTGGCCAACAAAGGCAGACACAAACAGGCGATGACGCCTGTCATCACGATCAAACGCCGACAGCCATAACGCACCGTCATTGCCCCCGCCAGCGGCATGGAAACGATCGAACCAATGCCCAGGCACAACAGCAACAACCCGAGCCCGGCGTCATCCAGCCCCAGACGGCCTTTAGCGTAAGGCACCAGCGGCGCCCAGGCCGACATACTGAACCCGGTAATGAAAAACGCGATCCGCGTCGAAAACTGCTCCAGCCGCCCCGGCACAACGGGCGCTGCGGTGCTGATGGAAGTCATTGCCGCTCCCTTGAAAACAGCGGTCCACCATGGCCCGCTTCGAGACCAGCCTAACAAAGCTCGAAACATTGCCGAAGAAGGGATATTGAAGGGAATGCCCTCAGGAACCCCTCAACCGACCTTGAAAACCCCGACGCGGAGCGTCAAAGGGTGCATTACCACGCGGAGCGTGGGAACGATCACCCCTCACATGCTTCAGTGGGACCGGCTTCAGCCGGGAAGAGGCCTGTGTGCTCGCCATCCATTTTGCGGCGTGACGCTCGACGCCTTCCCGGCTAAAGCCAGTCCCACTAAACACCGCGTACCCTTGTGGGACCGGCTTCAGCCGGGAAGCTGTCGATCTGCTTCTGATCTGCTTTTGATCTTCGTACACAGAAAGTCCAGACACCGCCAATCGCGACTTGGGTGCAGGCTGAACGCAGACGGCGCGGAGTGGGCCGAGCCGCATGGATGCGGCGAGAGCGCCGTCAGGACATGGATGTCCGTTCGGCGCGGGCCCACGGAGCGACACCGAAGTGAAGGAACCCCGACGAAGGAAGAACCCAACCAGGAGCAAGCACCCTTGGTTACTTGGGGTGCTTTTCCAAGTAACTCGCCGAAGGCGAAACAGTCTGCCCCCAGGCAGACGCTCTTGATCTTGATCTTGCTTCAAAGATCTAAAGCCAGACTAGATCCCGCTAAACCAGTTGTACCCCTGATCCTCCCAATACCCCCCGGGATTCTCATTACTCACCACAATCTCGACGATATGCTTCGGATTCTTGAACCCCAGCTTCGTCGGCACCCTTACCCGCAACGGATAACCATACTCCGGCGGCAGCGCCACCTCCGCAAAATCCAGCGCCAGCAACGTCTGCGGATGCAACGCCGTCGGCATATCCAGACTCGAGTAATACCGATCCGCGCACTTGAACCCGACAAACTTCGCCGTCGTATCCGCCCCCACATGCTCCAGGAACGTCCGCAACGGCACACCGCCCCACTGCCCGATCGCGCTCCAGCCCTCCACACAGATCAACCGCGTGATATCGCTGCGCTGCGGCAACTTGCGCAACCCCTCCAGCGTCCACGGCGCCTTGTCCCGCACCAGCCCCGACACACCCAACTTCCAGTCCGCCGTGTCCAGCTCCGGAATATCGTCCTCGCTGTAAAACGCATTGAACGGAAACGGATTACGGACCTGATCCTTACTAAAGGTCGGCGCCAGCTTCTGCCCGCTGAACAGCCAGGCCTGAACCCGGTCGTTCCAGCGCGACATGCTCCACAGCACCTTATCCACCTGATCGCCGTCCTGCAGGTTGCAACCGGTGAGCATCGCCATCGCGCCCACCGTCAGCCCACCTTTCAGGAAATGCCGACGCTGCAGGCTCTCCAGCTGAATCTGCTGGGCCGGCTCCAGCTTGATGCGCGCAATGGCGCGTTTTTTAGGCTCAATCATGCTCGACCTTCCCGCTCTCAATCCCACGCGTACCGCCAGTGATCATCGGCATCAAGGTTTTCGGCACCATCAGTACCAGCGCCAGATGCACCACCACGAACGCGCCAATGAATGCCATCGCCGCAAAATGCACGTAACGGGCGAAGTCGTATCCACCGAACACGGCGGTCAGTTCCTGTAACTGAACCGGCTTCCAGATCGCCAGCCCCGTCAGCACGATCAACACGCCGGCGGCCAGCACCAGCCAATACATCAGGCGCTGGACGGCGTTGTACACGCCCTTCTCGTGCTTGAGACGAAAACGCAGGGCGTCGAGCATGTCGCGCTTGACCGCTGTGGGAGTGACCGGCAGGAAGTCGCGCTTGAAATGCCGGGTGAACAGGCCATACAGCACGTAGATCAGGCCGTTGATCACTAACAGCCACATCACGGCGAAGTGCCACGCCAGCGCGCCGCCCAGCCAGCCGCCCAGGGTGAAATCCCGGGGGAAGGAGAAGCGGAACAGCGGCGACGCGTTATAGATGCCCCACCCGCTCATGAACATGCAGACCATGCCAAAGGCATTGATCCAGTGCGTCAGGCGGATGGGCCATGGATGAATTCTGGTTTTTTTCATGGTGCGAGACTCATCACGGATTCGGTGAAAGCGGCGCCGTGAGACGCCGCAACCCGCTTACATCGGCGGCTGGAAGCCGTCTTTGCCGACCGCGACACCGCGTGCGGTCTTGCCGTCTTCGCCCGGGAACACGACGATCTTCGCGCCCTTGACCAGCTCATCGACCTTGCCTGGCTGCACGTAAGCGATTGGCACGTCTTCCGGCACGACCAGCTGCTTCTCACCGCCTTTGTAGCCCACGCTCAGGGTACGGCCGTTGGCCTTGCCGCTCAGCTTGCCGACGGTGCCATTGGTCATGGTGCCGGTGCTGCCGTCAGCGTTTTCCCAACCGTAGTGGCCTTCACCGCTGCCTTTCAGGCTTGGCTCGAAGACGGTCACTTCCAGGGCTTTCAGCGTGCCGTCGGCCTGTGGAGTCGCGGCGGAGCCGATGAAACTGTCCGCTTTGATCGACGCGATGTCAGTCTTGGAGACCAGACGGATGCCAGTCTTGTCGGTCAGGCCGATGCTCTGATGGGCGCCGGAACGGGTGGTGAAGTTCAGGGTATTGCTGTCGACGCTGTCGACCGTCCCGCGCAGTGGCTTGACCACCGGCATGTCACCGGAGGCCATGCCAGCGGCGGAAGCCATGACGGCGGCGCTGAGCATCAGCATGCCGAACGTGGTGGTCAGGGCTGTCTTCATCTTCATCGGTGAATTCCTTGAGGCAGTTGGGGAAAGTTGAAGCTGAGGGTCATGTGTGTTGCATGACGGCCATCCTGTACCCGTAACCGGCACCCGACAATGACCGCCCGATTACATTTTTGTCATTCAAGCACACCGCCGCTGAGCGTGTCGGCCTAAGGGGCAATCAATGACAAAAATGTAACCGACCGCGCGCCATCCGTTGGTTACACTCCACATCCGGCGCGGCCTGCAGCCCTGCGCGTCTGTTCCGGGCCGATCTGATAAACCATCCGGCACCCCACGCCGGCGACGCTGCCAGTGACGTGAAGCGAGCCTGACCGACGATGCACATTCTGCTTATCGAAGACGACACCAAGACCGGCGAGTACCTCAAAAAGGGCCTCACCGAGTCCGGTTATAAAGTCGACTGGACCCAGCACGGCACCGACGGCCTGCACATGGCCCTTGAGCACAGCTACGATTTGCTGGTGCTCGACGTCATGCTGCCGGGCATCGACGGCTGGCAGATCATCGAAATCCTGCGGGCAAAACAGGATGTGCCGGTGCTATTTCTCACCGCCCGCGATCAGTTGCAGGACCGCATTCGCGGCCTCGAACTGGGCGCCGACGATTACCTGGTCAAGCCGTTTTCCTTCACCGAATTGCTCCTGCGCATCCGCACCATCCTGCGTCGGGGAGTGGTGCGCGAGGCCGATCATTTCCATCTGGCCGATCTGGAACTGGACCTGCTGCGCCGTCGGGTCACGCGCCAGCAACAGGTCATCACCCTGACCAACAAGGAATTCGCGCTGCTGCATCTGTTTCTGCGCCGCGAGGGCGACGTGCTGTCGAGGGCGCAGATCGCCTCGGAAGTCTGGGACATGAATTTCGACAGCGACACCAACGTTGTCGACGTGGCCATCAAGCGCCTGCGCAGCAAGGTCGACACGCCCTACCCGAGCAAACTCATCCACACCGTGCGCGGCATCGGTTACGTCTGCGAGGTGCGGCCATGCGAGCCCGACGCCAGCCATCCCTGACCCTGCGCGCGACCCTGGCGTTTTCGGTGGTGGCCATGCTCGCCGTCGCGGGCGCCGGCATGTATCTCTACGAGACCATGAAAGGCGCGGTGATGACTCGCAGCGACCATGCGGTGCTGGCGCGGCTGGATCACTTTCGCAAACTGCTGCAATACGACCTGACGCTGACCACGCTGCAAAGCAGCCCACAACTGTTCGAGAACATGCTCGACAGCGAGGACGATATTTTCATCATCGCCGAGCCGGGCAAGCCTGCGGTGATCATGGTCAACCCGCTGCACGCGCCGTTGCCGACGATGCCGGTGGTACCGGCCAACATGCCGCTGAGCGTGGCCGACATGCGCAGCGGCATGCTGGATTCAGGGGTGCCGATGCGCGCGGCGACGGTCGAGGCGGTGTCCGGCGGCAAGCTTGTGCACCTGACAGCTGCGCACATCGCGGTAAAGGAAATGGCGACCCTGGCGGGTTTCCGTAACCGCATCCTCTTTGCCGTGGCGCTAGCCTTCATGGTGACCGCGCTGCTGGGTTACGTGTTGCTGCGCCGGGGTCTGCGGCCGCTGCGCAGGATGGCCAGCCATGCGGCGGCCATCACTCCGGCGCAACTGGACAGCCGCATGGACAACCGCGACACCCCGGTGGAATTGCAGCAGCTGGGCGAGGCCTACAACGCGATGCTCGACCGGCTTGCCGATGGTTATCAGCGACTGACGCAGTTTTCCGCCGACCTGGCCCATGAAATCCGCACACCGGTGGGTTCGTTGATGGGGCATTGTCAGGTGGCGTTGCGACAACCGCGTACGGAAGATGAATATCAGGCGTTGCTGGCCTCGAATCTGGAGGAGCTGGAACGCATCTCGCGGATGGTCGAAAGCATCCTGTTCCTCGCGCGGGCCGATGAAGCACAAGCTGCGCTCAGTCGCCAGACGCTGAATCTGGCGGACGAGATGCAGCGGGTTGCGGGCTATTTCGAAGGGCTGGCGGAAGAGCGTGACATCGCCCTGCACACCGAAGGCGACGGGCGGATTGAGGCCGATCCCTTGTTGCTGCGCAGGGCGCTGAGCAACCTGGTGGCGAACGCGATTCGGTACGCCGATGAAGGCAGTGAGATCAAGATTCGTGTGATAGAGAGCGACCAGCGCTTCCGCATCGAAGTGGAGAACCAGGGCCCGACACTGGACGACGCCACCCTGGGCAAACTGTTCGACCGCTTCTATCGCGGCGACGCCTCACGTCACCAGAGCTCCGATTCCAATGGACTGGGCCTGGCGATCGTCGCCGCGATCATGCAGCTGCATGACGGCGAAGCGGCGGTGAACCAGCCTGCGCCGGGGCGGATCTGTTTCGGGCTGGTGTTTCCACGCCAGCCCGCAGGCAGGCAGCAGCAGATTTGAATCTGCGCTACCCGTAAATCCATTGCCAGGCCGAGGCGCCTGTA
The DNA here is from genome assembly GCF_900111735.1 of Pseudomonas graminis. GTDB lineage: Bacteria > Pseudomonadota > Gammaproteobacteria > Pseudomonadales > Pseudomonadaceae > Aquipseudomonas > Aquipseudomonas graminis. The sequence goes on from NZ_FOHW01000013.1 coordinate 31,003, forward strand.
GGAGCGCGCTTGCCCGCGAAAGCAGTGGGTCAGGCATCACTGATGGCACAGGCATATCGCCTTCGCGGGCAAGCGCGCTCCTACACGGGTTTTGTGTCGGCCAATATTCCGGGCTGTGCCGCTAACTGATCACTCCCGCATCCGCACCGAAAACCTCAGGCCTTCTTGTCGTGGGTCGCCTGCAGTTTGTAGAACGTCGCCGCCCCGCCTTCGGTGGCATAGCCGGCGTTGTCCTGGGTGTACACGCCCGCCTTGAAATACAGCGGCTTGCCCTTCCAGGACAGGTCGAGCTTGGCGCCCCACTGCATGTCGTAGGCATTGACGGTCAGGTTGCCGGCCTGGGTCAGGTGGATGGTGTAGGTGAAGCGTTGCTTGAGCAGCACGCCGGTTGCCACTTGAATGACTTCGGGCTCGGAAGTCGGCGTCGAGCGGTACTTCACCACGAGGTTGCCGGTCTTGGTTTTTTCCTTGTACTGGTATTCGAGCTTGAGCAGCGGCTCGGTACTGCCATAGGCGTGGATCTGACCGATGACAATTTTGCCCGAAGAAGGCACTTGGTCCACGGTCAGCGCCGCACGCAGGAAGTTGTCCGCGTCAGAGTAAGTCCAGTTGTGAACCGCACCGTTGGCGTAGGTTTCACGCAGTTCGGTGCGGGGAAATTTGGCATTGTCAGTCCTTGACCCTGTAACCGGCGCCCAGAAGAACAAAGTGTCCCCTGAACGGAAGTAACCATCCTGGTAACCGCCGACGAGTTTTGGCGTGTCGATGGTGGCGGCTGCGATACCGACCGGTATAGAAAGATTCCAGATGGCGAGATCAATCATGGGTGCACTCATGGTGCGCGAGGCGCACAGCAAATAAGGTGTCTGGAACAGGCCTGTCACTGCCGTTCCCGTCATCTTTGCTATCGGCTGAACCGTTTGATCTTTAGTGGGCCCCGGAGTCAAGAAACCGCCAAACCCCCGCAAGCAGCGCCCAAAGACAGCACAGTGCCACTACCGAGCCGAAGTGGCCCATTGACCTCATGTTTTGCCCAACCAGCGGAAACCGGGGAGGAAGGCTAATAATTTGGCGCCATTTTTTTGGAGGATCGCTTAGACGACGCCCAGAAAATTAGTTCAGCCAGCGAGGGCTCAGCCGACAGACGGTATGGGAAAAATACTGGTCCGGTGTCCCGCGCCCTCCTGCTCGGCGAGGAGAGGCATCTGGCGCCTCCCTTACTCTGCTGCTGGATACTTGCAAAAAGCCTGCTGCGACAATCCGCCCGGCACCCCGCGGTAGATTCCATTTGACGGCCACACAGTGTTACAAGATATTATTAGTTAGCAACCTAATAATGCAGCGCCTAATCATTCAGGCCCTAACCAACCTTCCATACCGTTTCAATGGCCTTCTCATGAACCCTGACACCCTGCAAATGCGCGTTACCGGCGGCGTCGTAGCGGCCTCCCGGCAGTGGCGTCGCGTCTGCCAGACCACGCTGATCAATGTGGGCGTCACCGAAGCCTGCGCCGGCCCGTTGCTGATGATCGCGCGCCTCGGTGAAGGCGTGCGTCAGGTGACAGTGGCCCAGGCCTGCGGGCTGGAAAGCCCGTCACTGGTGCGCCTGCTCGATCAACTGTGCAAAGCCGGACTGGTGCAACGCACCGAAGACCCCACCGACCGCCGCGCCAAGGCGTTGAGCCTGACCGATGAGGGCCGCGCTTTAGCCAACGCCATCGAGGGAGAGCTGATCCGCCTGCGCCGCGACATCTTCAGCCACGTCGACCCCGCCGACCTGGAAGCAACGCTGCGCGTGTTCACCGCCATCGCCCAGGCCACGCCGACGGCGCCGGAGTCGTCATCTTGAGCGCCAGATTCAAAGGCTTTTTCGACGGTGTACCGCCGGGCCGCGACTGGTTCTACGGCGTGCGCACCTTCGCGGCATCGATGTTGGCGCTGTACATCGCGCTGATGATGGAACTGCCCCGCCCTTACTGGGCGATGGCGACGGTCTACATCGTCTCCAGCCCGTTCGTGGCGCCGACCAGTTCCAAGGCGCTGTACCGCGCCGCCGGCACGCTGCTCGGCGCCGCCGCTTCGGTGGTGCTGGTGCCGATGTTCGTGCAGACGCCTTTTTTGCTGGCGGTGGTCATCGCGCTGTGGACCGGTACCCTGCTCTTCCTCTCCCTGCATTTGCGCACCGCCAACAGCTACGCGTTGATGCTGGCGGGCTACACCATGCCGCTGATTTCCTTCCCGGTGGTCGACAACCCGCAGGCGGTGTTCGACATCGCCGTCTCGCGCACCGAGGAGATCTTCCTCGGCATCGTCTGCGCCGCCGTGGTCGGCGCGATGTTCTGGCCGCGTCGGCTGGCCCCGGTACTGGTCGATGCGATGGGCAAGTGGTTCAAGGACGCGTCGACCTACAGTGACCTGTTCCTGTCCCGCAGCGCCACGCCAGAAGCGGTCGGCGGTCTGCGCACGGCCATGGTCGGCACGTTCAATAGCCTGGAGCTGATGATCGGCCAGTTGCCCCACGAAGGCGCCCATCGCCAGACGGTGCGCAACGCCAAGGAACTGCGCGGACGGATGATTCACCTGCTGCCGGTCATCGATGCCCTGGACGATGCCCTTTGGGCGCTGGAGCGGCGTTCGCCTGAGCACGTCGCCGACCTCGCCCCGCTGCTGATCGAGTGCCGCGACTGGGTCGAGCAGACCGCCGAAGGTGCACCGATCGCGTATTGGAAAGCCTTGCACGCCGAACTCGACCGCCTGCAACCCACCCCTGCGCAGATCGACGATCGCCGGCACCTGCTGCTGTCGAACGCGCTGTATCGCCTGCGCGAGTGGATCGACCTGTGGCAGGACTGCCGCAGCCTGCAGCACGCCATCGAGACCGACGATCATTCGTCGTGGCGTGCGGTGTATCGCCATTGGCGGCTGGGCCGACTGTCGCCGTTTCTTGATCGCGGCATGATGCTGTATTCGGTGGCGACCTCGGTCAGCGCGATCATCGTCGCGTCGGTGCTGTGGATCTTGCTCGGCTGGCAGGACGGCGCGAGCGCGGTGGCGCTGGCGGCGGTGTCCTGCAGCTTCTTCGCGGCGATGGACGACCCGGCGCCGCAGATCTACCGCTTCTTCTTCTGGACCATGATGTCGGTGATCTTCGCCAGCCTCTACCTGTTCGTGGTGCTGCCCAACCTGCACGACTTCCCGATGCTGGTGCTGGCGTTTTCGGTGCCGTTCATTTGCGTCGGCACCCTGACCGTGCAGCCGAAGTTCTACCTCGGCACGCTGCTGACCATCGTCAACACCTCATCTTTCATCAGCATCCAGAGCGCCTACGACGCCGACTTCGTCAACTTCGTCAATTCCAACCTGGCCGGCCCTGCGGGTCTGGCATTCGCCTTCGTCTGGACGCTGATCGTCAGGCCGTTCGGCACTGAAGTGGCCGCCAGGCGTCTGACCCGATTCAGCTGGCGCGACATCGTCTCCCTCAGCGAAGACGCCACCCTGGCCGATCACCGGCACATGGGTGTACGCATGCTTGACCGGCTGATGCAGCACCTGCCGCGCCTGGCGATCACCGCGCAGGATTCCACCAGTGCACTGCGCGAAGCGCGGGTCGCCCTGAACATGCTGGATTTGCTGGCGTACATGCCGCGGGTCGACCCGGCGCCGCGTCAGTTGCTGCGCCAGGTGGCGACCGAAGTCGGCGCGCACTTTCGGGACTGCCTGAAAGCCCGGGAGCGTTTGCCCGCCCCTAAAGGTCTGTTGATGACCATGGACCGCGCCCGCCGCGCCCTGACCTTCAACGGCGTGGGCGACGACGACGCGCGGATGAATCTGCTGCACGCCCTCAGTGGCTTGCGCCTGGCGCTGCTGCCGGGCGTGGAGATCGTCGATGTGCTCGCCGAACAGGAAGAACAACCGCCCTATGGCATCGATGGAGCGCCGTTATGATCGGTGACGTAGACATCAGCGGGATTTTCCTGCCGACCTTTCTGGTGCTGATGGGCATCGCTTACCTGATTTTTCTGGTGGTGCACGCCGTGTTGACGCGCGCCCGCTTCTACCGCCTGGTCTGGCACCGGGCTTTGTTCAACGTCGGTCTATACGCTCTGCTGCTCGGCGTCGTGGATACCCTAAGTCGATACCTGATGAAATGAAAAAACCTCTTCTGACGCTGGGCCGCGTGGTCCTGACCCTGCTGGTTGTCACCCTTGCCGCGATCGTCGTCTGGCGCATGGTGATGTATTACATGTACGCGCCCTGGACCCGCGACGGGCACATCCGCGCCGACGTGATCCAGATCGCTCCGGACGTTTCGGGTCTGATCGAGAAAGTCGCGGTGAGCGACAACCAACCGGTCAAGAAAGGCCAGTTGCTGTTCACCATCGACCAGGACCGCTTCCGTCTCGCTTTGCGCCAGGCCCAGGCGACAGTTGCCGAGCGCAAGGAAACCTGGGAACAGGCCCAGCGCGAGAACCGTCGCAACCGCAGCCTCGGCAATCTGGTCGCCCGCGAGCAGCTGGAAGAAAGCCAGTCCAGGGAAGCCCGCGCGCTGTCGGCCCTGAACGAAGCGCAGGTGGCCGTCGATTCGGCGCAACTGAACCTGGACCGCTCGGTGATCCGCAGCCCGGTGGACGGCTACCTCAACGACCGCGCGCCCCGCGACCGCGAATTCGTCAGCGCCGGACGTCCGGTGCTGTCGGTGGTGGACAGCAACTCGTTCCACATCGACGGCTACTTTGAAGAAACCAAGCTGGACGGGATTCACATCGGCTCCGGCGTGGACATCCGCGTGATCGGCGACAACGCGCGCCTGCATGGTCATGTGGTGAGCATCGTCGCCGCCATCGAAGACCGCGACCGCAGCAGCGGCTCGAACCTGCTGCCCAACGTCAACCCGGCGTTCAGCTGGGTGCGACTGGCCCAGCGGATTCCGGTGCGCATTGCGTTTGATGACGTGCCGGCGGACTTCCGCATGATTGCCGGGCGCACGGCGACGGTGTCGATCATCGATGACGCCCGCGCTGACAAAGATGCCGGCAATGATCCCGTCCAGCCAGGAGCGCCGAAATGAAACACCGTGCACGCCTGCTGACCGTGGGCATGGGCTTGCTGCTGTCGGCTTGCACCGTGGTCGGCCCGGATTACTCGTTGCCCGATAAAGCCGCCGTGAATCGCCCCGATCTGCAGGGCGAGCTGGCCGGCTCATCGAAAAATGTGGTGTCGGCGCCGGTGCCGGCTGACTGGTGGCGGCTGTATCACGATCCGAAACTCGACGCGCTGGTGCGTCAGGCGCTGGTGTCGAGCACCGATTTGCGCGTCGCGGCGGCGAACCTGCAACGGGCGCGTTTTCAGATGAGCGAGGCCGATGCGGCGGGCGGCTGGAGCGGCACGGCCAAGGCCGGCGCGCAGCGCTTGCAGGAAGCCGGTCAGGCCTATCTGCTGCCGGAAAAAGTCCCGGTGGCGAATGTCGGTGACGTCGGCCTGACCACCTCGTATCAGTTCGACCTGTTCGGCGTGCTGCAGCGCGGCATCGAAGCGGCCCAGGCCAATGCCGACGCAACCCAGGCGGCTGCCGACACCGCGCGCATCACGCTGGTGGCCGATGTGGTCCGCGCGTACACCCAAGTGTGCGCCGCCAATGAAGAACGCAACATTGCCCTGCACTCCCTGGACCTTCAGAAACAGGGTCTGAGCCTGACCCAGCGCCTGCGCGATGCCGGCCGTGGTGACGAAACCCAGGTGACGCGCTCGCAGACCCAATTCCGCTCGCTGCGTGCCGAGTTGCCGCGTTACGAAGCGGCGCAGAAGTCGGCGCTGTATCGCCTGTCGATGCTGCTCGCCCGTCCGCTGAACCAACTGCCCAAAGGGGTGGCGGAATGCGCCGAGCTGCCGCACATCGCCCAAGTCATGCCGGTGGGCGATGGCGCCGCGCTGCTCAAGCGTCGTCCCGATGTGCGTCAGGCGGAGCGCCGGCTGGCCATGTCGACGGCGGCCATTGGTGTGGCGACCGGCGAGTTGTATCCGGACATCAGCATCGGCGCGACGGTGGGTACCGTGGGGATTCTGGATGAACTGGGCGATCCGTCGACCAACCGCTGGGGCTTTGGCGGTGTGATCAATTGGACCATCCCGTCCAATGGCGCACGGGCGCGGATTCACATCGCCGAAGCGTCAAACCAGATAGCGCTGGCGCGTTTTGATGGCGTGGTGCTGAATGCCATCCGCGAAGCCCAGACCGGCCTGTCGCAATACACCGCGCTGCTGGAACGCCGCGATGCGCTGATTGAAACCGAGGAATCGGCGCGACAGGCTGCGGATCAGACCCACAGGTTCTTCCTCGCCGGCCGCGAATCCTTCCTCGCCGACCTGCAAGCCACCCGCACCTACACCGACATCACCGCGCAACTGGCGGCGGCGAATACCCAGGTGGCAATGGGGCAGATTGACCTGTTCCTGGCGCTGGGTGGGGGTTGGGAGAACGGGCATAAGTAAGTTCTCGCGGGTTGGCGCGCACTCTTTGTGGGACCGGCTTTAGCCGGGAAGGCGTCGGTCGCCACACCGCAAAATTGATGTCGCTCAATCGGGCCTCTTCCCGGCTGAAGCCGGTCCTGCAATGGGTACGCATTCCACTAACAGACCGCGAATTCGCTTGAGATTGAACCCCTGCCAGCCGGTACTGCCTGATTCTTAATCATTGAGTCCTATACGCCCGGAGGCACCCCCGATGCGCACGCTTGAACTGGCAGACAAAACCGTCCCCGTTATCGGTCAGGGCACCTGGCACATGGGTGAGGACCGCCATCAGTTCGAGGCGGAAGTCTCGGCGCTGCAACTGGGCATCGACCTGGGCCTGACGCTGATCGACACCGCCGAGATGTACGGTGAAGGCGGCGCCGAAAAAGTCGTCGGCCAGGCCATTGCCGGGCGCCGCGACGAGGTCGTGCTGGTGAGCAAGGTCTACCCGCACAACGCCAGCCGCGCAGGCATTCCGGCGGCGTGCGAGCGCAGCCTCAAGCGCATGAACACCGACTACATCGATCTGTATTTGCTGCACTGGCCCGGTCAATACCCCCTTGATGAAACCGTCGAGGCTTTCGAGCGCCTGCGTGAAGCGGGCAAAATCGGCCGCTGGGGCGTGTCGAATTTCGACGTGTCCGACCTGCTGGAGCTCGACGCGCTAGGCCTCGGCGGCGGGTGTGCCACTAACCAGGTGCTGTACAACCCTGAAGAACGCGGCATCGAATACGACCTGCTGCCCTGGATGCAAACCGCGCGGATGCCGCTGATGGCGTACTGCCCGATTGGCCAGGCGGGCAACTTGCTGATGAACCCTGCCATTCTTGAAGTCGCCGAACGCCACGACGCCACCCCGGCGCAGATCAGTCTGGCGTGGGTGCTGCGGCAGGACGGCGTAATCGCCATTCCCAAGGCCGTCACGCCCCATCACCTGGAATTGAACGCCGCGGCGGTTGATATCGAACTGTCGATTGAGGATGAATTGCTGATTGATTCCTCATGGCCGGCGCCGCTGCGCAAGACGCGGTTGTCCATGGTCTAGCTGTCACCTGTAGGAGCGTGGCTTGTCCCGCGATCGGCGGGAAACCCGTCGTAAATGGCTGTAACTGTGCCTGCTTCACACAGTGCGGCGTCTGGGTTGACGACGACTTCGTCGCCGCTCGCGGGGCAAGCAGGCGCCTACAATGACCGCGATCAAATCGTAATCATCTGATACAAATCGTCACAAAACTGTCAAAACCCCTTGCGATGATGCCGCTTTCGATCTCGTGCCCTGCGGGGCACTTTCCGTCTGCGAGCCTTCATGAATCAACGCATCGCCCACCATCTGGATTCCGATCTGTTTGGCTTGCTGTACGGGTTCCGCTTCCGCCCCGGCGAACCTGGCCGCGAGCTGGATTCGGCAGCCGCGCTGGAATGCCTGCGCCAGCCAACCGCGCCGGACGAGTTCGTCTGGCTGCACTTGAACCTGACCCACGCCAGTTGCGAACGCTGGCTGAAAACCAACCTCGACCTGCCCGACGAGTTTCTCGAAGCGCTGCACGAAGGCTCACGCTCCACACGCATAGAACACGTCGACTCCGCCCTGCTCGCGGTGGTCAACGACGTGGTGTTCGACTTCAACCGCGTCTCCACCGACATCGCCACGTTGTGGGTCTGCGTGCGCAGCAACCTGATGATCTCCGCGCGCCATCAGCCGCTGCGCTCGGTGGACCGGCTGCGCTCTTCAGTGAAACAGGGCGAAACCTTCCGCTCCCCCCTCGAACTGCTCGCCCACCTGCTGCGCGACCAGAGCGACGTGCTGAGTCAGTTCATGCGCAAGACCAGCCTGAGCGTCGACAAAATCGAAGACCAACTCCTCTCCCAACGCCTGAGCAACAACCGCTCGGAACTGGGCGCCATGCGTCGGGTGTTGGTGCGTTTGCAACGGCTGTTGGCCCTGGAGCCCGGCTCGCTGATGCGCCTGCTGCACCGACCGCCGCAATGGCTGCTGGAAGACGACTTGCAAGAACTGCGGCAATCCACCGAAGAGTCGGCGCTGGTGATCAGCGACCTCACGGCCCTCGGCGAACGGATCAAACTGCTGCAGGAAGAAATCGCCGCCAACCTCAACGAACAAAGCAGCCGCACGCTGTTCACCTTGACGGTGGTTACGGTGCTGGCGCTGCCCATTAATATCGTGGCTGGTTTTTTCGGGATGAATGTCGGGGGAATTCCACTGGCCAGTGATCCCCACGGGTTCTGGGTGTTGGTGGCGCTGGTAGCGACCTTTACGTTTATCGCCGGACGTTGGGCATTTCGAAAAAGTCGGGAGTATTAAACGCCGTTAATCATAAATCTGACGACCCGCCCCGACCGTCATGGGTAAGGGTGAGAAGTCAGACTTATGTTGAGTGGGGCGAACTTATGCCGCAGAAAGCCGGGATCTAAGCTCGCTGATTAACAATATAGCTGTCACCTTCAAAGCTGTTCTCTGGTATGAATGTTCTGAGATCCATGCCCTCTGCGATCAACTTGTTGAATTTTTTCTCGGCGTCCTCGGCATCCTTGGTGTTATGGATAAAACTATAGTAAGCCGTAACCTTGCCGGCCTCGACATCGGGCCGCAGCTTTACGAGTCCAGATTTGATTGGCTCCTGGGGACCAACGGGCTTTTCCGGCGCAATCAGTACTGGATCGGCGGAAGCAGGACGACCATTGTCGTAAATCAGGCAAAGGAGATACTTGTAGATCTGAATTTGATCAGTCACTACTTCAACCGTGAAAGTATCGTCTCGTTCAATAACATCGTTCGGACTCTTCCCTGTCACGTAGGGTTTATTGTATGAGTGTTGAGTTTTATCTTTGGCGCTCATGATTGCATTCCTTAGCAAGTAACATCATTGGATAAATTGAGTGAGGACCTAGCCTCGTTCTCACACTAGCCTATTCAGCTCATGAGGCTTCAGATTTCCCGTCATCATGGACGAATGGTTAGAACAATTCGCGATGACTTAAATAGCCAAACTTTAAAAGCTGGCGAGTTTTAATACTGGCGGTATCCGTCTGCGGAACTGAGAGCCGGTCTGGACAACGCATCCGCTGGTCTGGATCTCGATCAATCCACGCATCAATTGATCCACGTCGCATTTTTGTCACATTTTGAAATGATCATGTCTGCCATCCCCCCTCAACAGGATCGCGACCCATGGCAACCCCCTCACTGGCTCAACGCCCTCTGCAACAGGGGCCCGGACTGAGTGCTCAATTCGGCCGCAAGCCTGGCGTGATGACGATGGTGATTTTCTTCGTCGTGCTGGTATTGGGCCTGTTTTACACCGGTTACAGCTTGAAGCAGGACATGGATGACCTGGGCACTGTGGTCCTGACCTGGACCCCGTTCATTCTGCTGGGCGTGGCGCTGGTCATTGCGCTGGGCTTTGAGTTCGTCAACGGTTTCCACGACACCGCCAACGCCGTCGCGACGGTCATTTACACCCACTCCCTGCCGCCGAACTTCGCCGTGGTCTGGTCGGGAACGTTCAACTTCCTGGGCGTGCTGTTTTCCAGCGGTGCCGTGGCCTTCGGCATCATTGCGCTGCTGCCGGTCGAGCTGATCCTGCAAGTCGGCTCGTCGGCGGGCTACGCGATGATCTTCGCCCTGCTGATCGCGGCGATCCTGTGGAACCTCGGCACCTGGTGGCTGGGTCTGCCGGCGTCTTCTTCCCACACGCTGATCGGCTCGATCATCGGCGTCGGTATCGCCAACGCCTTGATGCATGGCCGCGACGGCACCAGCGGCGTGGACTGGTCCCAGGCGACCAAGGTCGGTTATTCGCTGCTGCTTTCGCCACTGGTGGGCTTTACCTGCGCCGCGCTGCTGCTGATGGCGCTGCGCATGTTCGTGAAGAACCGCGCGCTGTACAAAGCGCCGGAAGGCAACAAGCCGCCGCCGATCTGGATTCGCGGTCTGTTGATCCTGACCTGCACCGGCGTGTCGTTTGCCCACGGTTCGAACGACGGCCAGAAAGGCATGGGCCTGATCATGCTGATTCTGGTCGGTACGCTGCCAATGGCCTACGCGCTGAACCGCGCCATGCCGGCCGATCAGTCGGTGCAGTTCGCGGCGGTCGCCCAAGTCACGCAACAGGCCCTGAGCAAAGCGTCGCCGCTGCCCGCGCCGGCCGATTCGCGTCAGACGCTGTCGGTCTACATCCGCGACAAGCAGGCGACACCGGAGCTTGTGCCGGCGCTGGCGGTGATGGCCGGCAAGATCGGCGATCAGGTCGCCAGTTACGGCTCGCTGGCCAAGGTGCCCGCCGAGGCCACCGCCAACGTGCGGAACGACATGTACCTGACCTCCGAAGCCATACGCTTGATGGACAAGAACAAGGTCGGCAACTTCGACGCGGACACCCAGGCCAAGGTCGACACCTTCAAACAGCAGATCGATACCGCCACACGCTTCATCCCGCTGTGGGTCAAGGTAGCCGTGGCCATTGCACTGGGCCTGGGCACCATGGTGGGCTGGAAACGGATCGTGATCACCGTCGGTGAGAAGATCGGCAAAACCCACCTGACCTACGCCCAGGGCGCATCGGCCGAGGTCGTCGCGATGCTGACCATTGGCGCGGCGGACATGTATGGACTTCCGGTTTCCACCACCCACGTTCTGTCTTCCGGGGTGGCCGGCGCCATGGTCGCCAACGGCTCCGGCTTGCAGATGCGCACCCTGCGCAACCTGGCGATGGCATGGGTACTGACCCTGCCTGCCGCGATCCTGTTGTCGGGCAGTTTGTACTGGCTGTTCACCCAGATTTTCTGATTTCGCAGAGTCTCCCGTACTCTTCTTCAGGCGCTTCGGCGCCTGTTTTTTTGCCCGGTGCTTTTTAGTGGGACCGGCTTCAGCCGGGAAGAGGCCTGTGTAAAGACCCTCAATCCTCCGGCGTGACGCGCAACGCCTTCCCGGCTAAAGCCGGTCCCACAAAGCGCGCTCCTACAGGGTTCTTCGCCACTCAGGCATTCGCATCCGCCCTCGGATCCGTACAAACCGGGCATATCACTAACGGTTATAAAAATATGGGATTCAGTTCTTTTACGGAATAAATCGGAGCCTTTATAACGGGTGCACTTGTCACGGCCCACCGATTCCGCTCGAAGGATTTCTCATGGATGTTTTCTGGTTTCTACCGACACACGGCGACGGCCATTACCTGGGCACGACCAAGGGCGCGCGCCCGGTCACGCTCAATTACCTGAAGCAGGTCGCCCAGGCCGCCGATGATCTGGGCTACCACGGCGTGCTGATTCCAACCGGCCGTTCCTGCGAAGACTCCTGGGTCATCGCTTCGGCCCTCGTGCCCCTGACCGAACGTCTGCGTTACCTGGTGGCGATTCGTCCGGGGATCATTTCTCCGACGGTTTCCGCGCGCATGGCCGCAACCCTGGATCGTCTGTCCGGCGGGCGCCTGCTGATCAACGTGGTGACCGGTGGCGATCCGGACGAGAACCGTGGCGATGGCAGCTTCCTCGATCACAGCGAGCGCTACGAAGTCACCGACGAGTTCCTGAAGATCTGGCGCCGCGTGTTGCAGGGCGAAGCCGTGGACTTCGAAGGCAAGCACCTGAGGGTGCAGAACGCCAAAGCCCTGTACCCGCCGATCCAGAAGCCCTATCCGCCACTGTATTTTGGTGGGTCTTCCGAGGCGGCCCATGAACTGGCCGCCGAGCAGGTTGACGTCTATCTCACTTGGGGCGAGCCCCCTGCGGCAGTGGCCGAGAAGCTGGCGGACATCCGTGAGCGCGCCGCGCGCAACGGTCGCACGGTCAAGTTCGGCATCCGTCTGCACGTGATCGTCCGTGAAACCAGCGAAGAAGCCTGGAAAGCAGCCGACACTTTGATCGAGCACATCAGCGACGACACCATCGCCGCCGCACAGAAATCCTTTTCGCGTTTCGATTCCGAAGGCCAGCGCCGCATGGCCGCACTGCACGACGGCCGGCGGGACAACCTGGAGATCGCCCCCAACCTGTGGGCCGGCGTCGGCCTGGTGCGGGGCGGCGCGGGCACAGCGCTAGTCGGTAATCCCCAGGAAGTCGCCGAGCGAATCAAGGAGTACGCGGACCTGGGCATCGAAAGCTTCATCTTCTCCGGCTATCCGCATCTGGAAGAAGCCTACCGCTTCGCCGAACTGGTGTTCCCGCTGTTGCCCGAGCCGTATCGCAGCCTGGCAGGCCGCGGCATCACCAACCTCACCGGCCCGTTCGGCGAGATGATTGCCAACGACTTGCCGCCGCAGAAGTAAGTTTCACCGCACCCCCTTGTAGGAGTGACCGGGGTGGCGCTCCACCTTGCTCGCGATAGCAGATCCATCCGCCCCCCCTGCTTCAAGTGACCCATCGCGAGCAAGCTCACTCCTACACACCTGTTTGCCGCGCGACCGCGCAGCGCGTGGGAAGCGGTTGATTTGCCATCGCGACAATTGCCATCGCGACGAGGAGTCCTTCATGACCGCCAGCGTACCGTTCCAACCACAAGTGATCCCCATGCAGCTATTGACCCTTCCGCCCTCGCCGGCCCTGGCCACCTCGATCCGCGCCACCGCGCAGGTGTTCGAGGACCCGAGATCCCAGGCGCTGCTGGCCCATATTGAACAAGTCGCGCCCAGCGATGCCAGCGTGCTGATCATCGGCGAAACCGGCACCGGCAAAGAGCTGGTGGCGCGCCACATCCACAACCTGAGCAGCCGCCGTCACCAGCCGTTCGTGGCCGTCAACTGCGGTGCGTTTTCTGAATCGCTGGTGGAAGCCGAGCTGTTCGGCCAGGAAAAAGGCGCGTTCACCGGCGCCCTCACCGCCAAGGCCGGCTGGTTCGAAGAAGCCAACGGCGGCACGCTGTTTCTCGATGAAATCGGCGATCTGCCCCTGGCGATCCAGGTCAAGCTGCTGCGTGTCCTGCAGGAGCGCGAAGTGGTGCGGCTGGGCTCGCGCAAGAGCACGCCGATCAACGTACGGGTGCTGGCCGCGACCAACGTGCAACTGGAACGCGCGATCAACGCCGGGCACTTTCGCGAAGACCTGTTCTATCGCCTGAACGTCGTCAATCTGGCGCTGAGCACCCTGCGCGAACGGCCGGGGGACATCATGCCGCTGAGCCGGCACTTCATCGAGGTCTACAGCCAGCGTCTGGGTTGCGGGCCGATCCAGATCAGCGCCGATGCCGAGCACAAGCTGCGCACCTACGGCTGGCCGGGGAACATTCGCGAGCTGGAAAACGTCATTCACCACACCCTGCTGATCTGCCGCAACGGCGTGATCCAGTCCAGCGATCTGCGCCTGTCCAACCTGCGCCTCGAGCGTCAGGAGGATTCAGCCCCCGCCGTGGATGACTCGACCGAAGCGCTGCTGTCCCGGGCGTTCCAGCGTCTGTTCGAGGAGCAGGCCGGCGCGCTGCACGAGAAGGTCGAAGACGCCTTGTTGCGCGCGGCCTATCGCTTCAGCCACTGCAACCAGGTGCACACCGCGCAGCTGCTGGGGTTGAGCCGCAATGTCGTGCGCGCGCGGCTGATCAAGATCGGCGAACTGGCCGTCAACAAGCGCCGCCCCGGTGAGCAGACCCAGGGTGAGCGGATGCTGCACTTGTCGGTGTGAACCTGCAGCGATGCAACCGGTGGGACTGCGCTCATCCCTGACGCGGTCCCACGACTTCCCCCGCCACTTCGTACGCGTTGAAGATCATCGACGTCGCCCGGTGTCGGCGAGTCAACTCCCAAAAATCCCCTTCGCCCTGCTCGGCGTTTTCGAACGCGCGCTCGCAGTCGGTCTTGGACAGCCATTGCACATGGCTCAGCACCCGTTGGCGGTCTTCGCTGACCTGCACACTGGCGCGGACAAAGCCTGGATAAGTGCAGGTGAATTGCTCGAAACGCTCGTGTAGCGCCTCGACCAGCCCGGCCTGATGCCGCGGGTCGACGGCGAACTCGACGAACTGACTGAACGGAAGATGAGCGGCTGCTGGTGTCATGAACGTTCTCCACGGATGACGGATGTTGCTGAACAGGATGCTGCGCCAACCGGCATGTCCCCATACGTTTCTTGCGCCGGTGCGCCACTTGCCAGGCCGAGCCGGGCAAGCGATGCTGCGCAGGATAAAACCTCCAGTTAACTGGAGGTCAAGCGCCAATCGGGATACAGGAATATTGCATGCTCACCCAGGACACCCCGCCCATCGCCCGCGAACTCACCGTCGGCCAGTTGTCCGCGCGCAGCGGCGTGGCCATCACCGCGCTGCGCTTTTACGAAGCCAAAGGCCTGATCAGCAGCCAGCGCAACGCTGGCAATCAGCGTCGCTACCCCCGGGACGTGCTGCGTCGGGTGGCGTTGATCAAAACCGCACAACGCCTGGGGATTCCGCTGGCGACGATCCAGACCGCGTTGCAAACCCTGCCCCAGGACCGCCCGCCCAGCCTTGACGACTGGACCCGGCTGTCCGAGCGCTGGAAAACCGATCTGGATGAACGCATCAACCGCCTTACCGCCCTGCGCGACCAACTCAATGGCTGCATCGGTTGCGGCTGCCTGTCGATGGAAGCCTGCCCGCTGCGTAACTTCGGCGACAGCCTGGGCGAGCAAGGCGCCGGGCCGCGTCTGCTGGATCAGGACTGAAGGTTTTGCGGACTGACCAGGGTGCCGGCCAGGGTCTGGTCGGCCAGTGACAGATGCATCTGCTGCATCGCTTGATTGAGCTGGTTGGTGGCCTGAATCAGCGAGCTGGTCATGGCCATGATTTCCATTTGCAACTGGCGCATTTTGCCTTCCCGGGCACGGGGCGACAGCGACCGGTCGCTCATGAATGCTTGCATGTCCTGCATGCGTTTGGCGATGCGTTCCTGAATCGAGCGGATCAGCTTGAGCTGCTCCTTGATCCGGTCAGGCAAGTGCGTCGCGTCGATGTCGGCGTTCTTGTCGCCCTTCTTCGCCGCTTTCTGCGCGTCCGGTGACAGCAGCACTTCGATGCCCTGACGCACCTGATCGGCGGCGCTGAGGCTCTGCTGCGGATCGTCAGTGCCGAGGGGGTTTGACGCAGCCGTTGGCGGCAGGAGCAGCGCCGCTTCGGCGGGATTTCTGAAACTCAAGCTCAACATGAAAGACGGCCTCCATAGCCCTGTCCGATCGCTGACGTCCCTGTCGCCTCTCGATGAAAAGCGGGCGGTCGTACCGGGTCGATAACGGGCTTTCAGCTCGTTCGGAGGGTGCTTTAGGAGGGGCTGCGGAAACTGTGTCGTGGTCGACACAATTCCCTGGTCATTCAGCCTGGCACACTGCTCGACGCCGCCAGCCGCGCCGCCAGCGCCTTGGCCTGCAACGCCACGTCGGTGACGGCGGTACTTTCCCACCACAGCCCGCGCAAAGGCGGGCCCATGGCGAACAATCGCGACGAGTAGCGCCCCTCGGCGTCCATCACGGCGCCGCCCGCGTCGGCGGCAATGCCCAGCGCGAGCGGCCCCGGGTGAATCAGGCCGCGGGCCAGCAGATTGCGCGGCAGGGCACGATCGACCCGACGCCAGTCGTATTGAATACCGGTCGAGTTGACCAGCGCGGCACCGGTCTCGTTGGTGGACTCGTCCTGGCCGCGATAGCGAACGCTGATGGAGACCTGTCCGCCTTGGGCACCCTCCACGCTGAGCAACGAAGCGGCGTGGACGTGCAGGCGCCCTTCGCCGATCAGCCGCTCCAGCAACTGCGCACTGGGCGGCGGCGAGCGGTGATGATGGCTTTCCCACCACGGCCGGACATGACGTACGAATTGGCGCCGCTGCAGGTCAGACGCCTGACTCCACAGCCGAGGAATATGCACGCGCACGGTGTCGAGCGGCGCCTGCCAGTCGATGCCCTGGGCCGCCGCCTGCGCGCACTGCTCGCGCAAGGCCCGGACCAGTTGCCGGGTGCTGCGTATGTTCGGGTCGGCGGCGAGGAAGTCCGGCCACGTCGGCGGCTGACGGCGCACGTGGGGCAGCAGACCGTGGCGGGAAAACACGTCGATGGGCCCACGGTGACCGGCTTGCTCCAGGGACACCACGGCGTCGACCATGGTCAGGCCCGAGCCAATGATCAACACACGGCCCTGGGGGTCAAGCTGGCGCATGGCGTTGACATCCCACGGATCGACGGCGGCGGCGTTGAGGGCATTTGAATCGCGCTGAGGCGTGCGTGCGGCGGCGAACATGCCCGTTGCCAATACGCCAAAGCGGCCGGTCAAATGTTCGCCGCTGGCGAGGGTCAGGCTCAGGCCGGCGGCGTCGGCCTGCAAGTCGGTCACTTCGCCGCGCACGTGCTCGACGCTGGAGCTGTAGCGCTCGCCGACTACCCGGGCCTCGGCCAGACGCTGCTGGACGTACAGACCGAAAATCCCACGGGGCGGAAACAGCTCGGCCACCGGCACGTGCTGCTGATCAGACTCCGGCCAACCGCCGGCGGCAATGTAATCGGTGAGCCAGCGGGTGAGGTCGTCGACGTCGTCCGGATCGACGCTCATGCGCGCGGCGTTGCCGTTCAGCGTATGGCCCAGTTCGGTGGCGCTGTAGGCCTCGCCCCGGCCCAACTCGCTGCGTGACTCGACGATCAGGATCCGGCGCCGCCCCGGCAAGCGCAGCAACTGCACCGCCAGCATCGTGCCGCTGAGACCACCGCCGACGATGAGGATGTCGGCGTCAGGTCCCTTGTGTTCAACGCTCATCGCTTCTCCCCTCCTCTACGCCCCGCGGGCGCGCACGCTGATTATGGACAGCGTGCCCTTGCTCGTCGATTGCACACACCATGAAAATGCGCCACGCCAGGAATTCGAATCCGAGCCGGCTTGCTGGCGAACCTATCAATCTTCGCGCAGCGCCTGAAACACCGCATTCGCGGGCAAGCGCGCTCCTGCAATGATCGGCGTCTGGTGCGATGTTGCAGACGCGTGATGGGCGGATCAGCCCTTGCGCTTCATGTCCAGCCGGCGCAGGTGGCAGGTCACTTCTTCGCGATCGTGGTACAGCTGCTTGCAACCGATGGCGACCTTGACGCCGCGCGCCTTGAAGCCGTCTTCGATGCGCTCCAGCAGGCGTCGCACTTCGGCGTAGCGCTGCTTCATCGGCAACTTGAGATTGACCACGGCCTCGCGGCACAGACCTTCGCCCAGCCAGGTTTCCAGCAGCGCGGCGTTGCGTGCGGGCTTTTCGACGATGTCGCAGACCATCCAGTCCACCGGCTGACGGGGCTTGAAAGTGAAGCCATCCGCCATCAAGTGCTGCACCAGCCCGGTGTCCATCAGGCTTTCGGCCATTGGTCCGTTATCGATAGCGGTGACCAACATGCCGCGCCGCACCAGCTGATAGGTCCATCCACCGGGCGCCGCACCGAGGTCAACGCCAGTCATGTCGCCCGACAGGCGCTCGTCCCACTGATCCCGAGGGATGAAGTGGTGCCACGCTTCTTCGAGCTTGAGGGTGGAGCGGCTCGGCGCTTCCCGGGGAAATTTCAGGCGCGGAATGCCCATGGGCCACATCGCCGAGTTGTCTGCGTCAGCCAGCCCGAGAAACACCTCGCGCCCGCTTTTAAAGGTCAGCAGCAAACGCGGCAGGCTCGGGTTGTCGACCAGTTTGCCGGCCTTCTCCAGGGCCTTGCGCAACGGCGCTTCGAACTTGCGGCAGAAGGTCGAAAGCTCCTTGCCGTCGTTGGTGTCGACCACTTCCAGCCACAGGCTGCCGCACGGCGCAAACCCGGCCATGTGCTCGAGGATCACGCTAATGCGATCGGTCTCGGGCAGCTGGACAAACACGCCACGGGCCCACTGCCGGGGGAAAATCAGCTCGCGGAACTTCAGGCTGTTCATCAGGCGCTCCGCACCATCGGCCTCGGTGCAGATGAATTCGGCGAAAGCGGCGTCAGTCTTGGCCTTGGCGTAGCCGGACACCTCAAGGCGGGCGGCGTGCTCGCTGAGTTCCGAGCAGACCTCGCTTTCGAAGCCGGGGCGGCAATGCATGAAAAGGGTGTTCACGGGACGGTCTCCTCGCGCGCCACGAATCGGGTCGCGGCACAAGCTGTACATGAGGATTAACCTCAATGACTCGAAAGCGGCGCATGATAGCCGAATCAGGAACCACTGGCTCAGCCGGTGGGTCCAGTACTACTCAACGATCACTTAAAGGCGCCGACCAGAGCGCTGCTGCAAGCCCGTCTTACCGTCGATCGCCCGTCCGCGCGTACTGCACGGACCGTCAAGGAGTCAGTCATGCCCTCCCTCGATAGCCTGAAAAGCCTCAAAACCCTCGAAGTCAACGACAAGACCTACCACTATTTCAGCCTCCCGGATGCCGCGCGCACGCTGGGCAATCTAGACAAACTGCCCATGTCGCTCAAGGTGCTACTGGAAAACCTGCTGCGCTGGGAAGACAACCACACGGTGACCGGCGACGACCTCAAGGCCCTCGCCGACTGGCTGACCGAGCGCAAATCCCGTCGGGAAATCCAGTACCGCCCCGCGCGCGTGCTGATGCAGGATTTCACCGGCGTGCCGGCGGTGGTTGACCTCGCTGCCATGCGCGCCGCCGTGGCCAAGGCCGGCGGCGATCCCCAGCGCATCAACCCGCTGTCGCCGGTGGACCTGGTCATCGATCACTCGGTCATGGTCGACCGTTTCGGCGACGACAAGGCCTTTGGCGAGAACGTCGACATCGAGATGCAGCGCAACGGCGAGCGTTACGCGTTCCTGCGCTGGGGCCAGAGCGCGTTCGATAATTTCAGCGTGGTGCCGCCGGGTACCGGCATCTGCCATCAGGTCAACCTGGAATACCTCGGCCGCACCGTGTGGACCAAGGAAGAAGACGGCCGCACCTACGCCTTCCCGGACACGCTGGTCGGTACCGATTCCCACACCACCATGATCAACGGCCTCGGCGTACTCGGCTGGGGCGTCGGCGGCATCGAGGCGGAAGCGGCCATGCTCGGCCAACCGGTGTCGATGCTGATTCCGGAAGTCATCGGCTTCAAGCTCATCGGCAAACTGCGCGAAGGCATCACCGCCACGGACCTGGTGCTGACCGTGACGCAAATGCTGCGCAAGAAAGGCGTGGTCGGCAAGTTCGTCGAGTTCTATGGCGATGGCCTGGCTGACTTGCCGCTGGCGGACCGGGCCACCATTGCCAACATGGCCCCGGAATACGGTGCGACCTGCGGTTTCTTCCCGGTCGACGACGTCACGCTCGAATACCTGCGCCTGTCGGGGCGTCCGGACGAAGCGGTGAAATTGGTCGAGGCCTATTGCAAGGCCCAGGGCCTGTGGCGCCTGCCCGGTCAGGAACCGGCGTTCACCGATGCGCTGGAGCTGGACATGGGTTCTGTCGTGGCCAGTCTCGCGGGACCAAAACGTCCCCAGGACCGCGTCGCCCTCCCCGATGTCGCCCAGGCCTTCAGCGACTTCCTGGGCCTGGCGGTCAGCCCGAGCAAGCACGAAGAAGGCCGACTGGAAAGCGAAGGCGGCGGCGGTGTCGCAGTGGGCAACGCCGCCCAGGTGGGCGAGGCTGAGTATGAATACAACGGCCAGACCTATCGCTTGAAAAACGGCGCGGTGGTCATCGCGGCCATCACCTCCTGCACCAACACTTCCAACCCCAGTGTGATGATGGCGGCCGGCCTGCTGGCGAAAAAGGCCGTGGAGAAAGGGCTGCAGCGCAAACCGTGGGTGAAGAGTTCGCTCGCACCTGGCTCCAAGGTGGTGACCGATTACTACAACGCCGCTGGTCTCACGGAGTATCTCGATAAGTTGGGCTTCGACCTGGTGGGCTACGGCTGCACCACCTGCATCGGCAACTCCGGGCCGCTTCCTGACCCGATCGAAAAAGCCATTCAGCAATCGGACCTGACCGTCGCGTCGGTGCTGTCGGGCAACCGAAACTTTGAAGGACGGGTGCACCCGCTGGTGAAAACCAACTGGCTGGCCTCACCGCCGCTGGTGGTTGCTTACGCGTTGGCCGGCAGCGTGCGCACCGACCTGAGCAGCGAACCCCTGGGCGAAGGCAGCGATGGCAAGCCGGTGTACCTGCGTGACATCTGGCCGACCCAGCAGGAAATTGCCGACGCGGTCATGAACGTCAGCACCGGCATGTTTCACAAGGAATACGCGGAGGTGTTCGCCGGCGACGAGCAGTGGCAGGCCATTGAGGTGCCCGAGGCGGCGACCTACGTCTGGCAGCCGGACTCGACCTACATCCAACACCCGCCGTTTTTTGAGGACGTCGCCGGTCCGCTTCCGGTTATCGCCGACGTGCAGCAGGCTCGCGTGCTGGCGGTGCTGGGCGATTCGGTGACCACTGACCACATCTCCCCCGCCGGCAACATCAAACTCGACAGCCCGGCCGGTCGCTACCTGCGCAGCAAGGGCGTGGAGTACAAGGACTTCAACTCCTACGGCTCGCGGCGTGGCAACCATGAAGTGATGATGCGCGGCACCTTTGCCAACATCCGCATACGCAACGAAATGCTCGGCGGCGAAGAAGGCGGCTACACGCTGCATGTGCCCACCGACGAGAAGCTGCCGATCTATGACGCGGCGATGCGTTATCAGGACGAAGGCACGCCGCTGGTGGTCATTGCCGGTCAGGAATATGGCACGGGCTCCAGTCGCGACTGGGCGGCGAAGGGGACGAATCTGCTGGGCGTCAAAGCGGTCATCGCCGAGAGCTTCGAGCGCATCCACCGTTCCAACCTGGTCGGCATGGGCGTCCTGCCGCTGCAGTTCAGGGCGGGCGAAAGCCGTAAAACCCTGGGCCTGACCGGCAAGGAAGTGCTGAACATCACCGGGCTCACCGGCGCCACCCTGCAACCGGGCATGAGCCTGGCGGTGCAGATCACCCGTGAGGATGGCCAGCAGGAAAACATCGACGTGTTGTGTCGGATCGACACCCTGAATGAGGTGGAATACTTCAAGGCGGGCGGGATTCTGCACTACGTGCTGCGGCAGTTGATTGCTTCCTGAGCCTCATCCCGGCTGAAGCCGGTCTCGCTGTCAGTGGGACTGGCTTTAGCCGGGAAAGCGTCGTGGGGTACACCGCGAAATTGAGGGTGCTCAAACCGACCTCCTCCCGGCTAAAGCCGGTCCTACTGACGGTACGCGTTCATCCAGTGGGACTGGCTTTAGCCGGGAAGACGTCATCTGCCTCACCGCAAATCACCAGTGCCCCATCCAAATCCGTTGTCATCAGAAACGCCCTACACAACCTCCGCCCTTCATCAACAAAACATTCGGACCGACTCCCCGTTGATCCGACATACACACGCGTTTAATCAACGTTAAAATCGCCAGCCTATTCCGACGCTCAAGGACGACTTCAATGTCGGTGCAACGCTGGACTGCCCTCTTTCTGCTCTCTCTCGGCTACTGCCTGGCGCTGATCTACGGCCAGCTCAGCGTGCCCGTGGTTGTCACGTTCGGACTGCTGATCATGGCCGCCATCTGTGTCAGCCATTTCCAGCACCGCGCCGTACGCCTCTTCGGCCACGCCCTGTTCATCGCCATCGCAGCGGGGCTGACCAGTCACTGGTGGCCCGGCTTCCTCAGTGCCAGGGCAATCGCCGGCGTGCGCCTCAGCCCCGAGGCCGCGCCCTATTCGATGTACCTGAATCTCGACAAGCCCCTCATTGGCTACTGGATCGCCATCGCCTGCCCCTGGGTGTTTATTGCGTTGAGCCCACGACGCTGGCTGGGCGTCACCCTCATCGCCCTTCCCTTCACCGCCGCAGCGTGTTTATCAACGGCGCTGCTGCTGGGCCTTGTCGGCTGGTCGGCCAAGTGGCCCGAGCAAGCGGAAATCTGGGCGGTGAATAACCTGCTGTTGGTCACGCTCACCGAGGAACTGCTTTTTAGGGGTTACCTGCAAGGGAGCCTTAAACGATGGTTGCAGCCTCTGCCTTACCACGACGCTCTCGCAATCGTGATGGCGTCGGCACTGTTCGGCCTGGCGCACATCGGCGCTGGCTGGGAGTGGGCGCTGCTGGCGGGCATCGCAGGTGTGGGTTATGGCATTGCCTATCGACTGGGCGGCCTGCCCGCTGCCGTGCTCACCCACTTTGGCCTGAACCTGCTGCATTTCAGCCTGTTCACCTACCCAATGTTCGACCGGTAAAGACTTCGCGACACCCGTCTTATGACGCAGTTCACAAAAACTTAATATTTTTCGCTTCAGGCCGATAACCGTTCACAGCCTTCCTGGATCGAATAGCTCATGCGAAATAACCAGCCCATCACTCAACGCGAACGGACCTTCCCGGCGCAGCAACGGTTGATCTCTACCACCGATGCGCGCGGCGTCATCACCTATTGCAACGACGCCTTCATTGAAATCAGCGGTTTTTCCCAGGATGAACTGATCAAGTCGCCCCACAACACGGTGCGCCATCCAGACGTGCCACCGGCGGTTTTCGAACACATGTGGGCCACGCTCAAGCAGGGCCTGCCGTGGATGGGGATCGTCAAGAACCGCTGCAAGAACGGCGACCACTACTGGGTCAACGCTTATGTCACGCCGGTCTTCGAGAACAAGCAGGTCGTGGGCTTCGAGTCCGTGCGCATCAAGCCGACCGCTGAACAGGTGCGTCGCGCCGAAGCACTCTACAAACGACTGAACAGCGGCAAAAGTGCGGTGCCAAGTCGTGACAAGTGGCTGCCAATGTTGCAGGACTGGCTGCCGTTCATCCTGGTGAGCCAGGTGAGCTTTTTGATTGGCGTGTGGCTGAATTCCCATTGGGGATTCCTGCTCGCCGCCGCGCTGTCCGTGCCGCTTGGCCTGCTGGGATTGAGCTGGCAACAGCGGGGCCTCAAGCGTCTGCTGCGCCTGGCCGAGCAAACCACCTCCGACCCGCTGATCGCGCAGATGTACACCGACAGCCGCGGCGCACAGGCTCGGCTGGAGATGTCGATCCTCAGTCAGGAAGCGCGTCTGAAGACCTGCCTCACCCGCCTGCAGGACACCGCCGAACACCTCAACGCCCAGGCGCGTCAGTCCGACACCCTGGCGCAGGCCAGCTCCACTGGCCTGGAACGTCAGCGCGTCGAAACCGAACAGGTCGCCACCGCTGTCAACCAGATGGCCGCGACCACCCAGGAAGTCGCCAATCACGTGCAGCGCACCGCTGACGCCACGCAGCAGGCCAACGAGCTGACCCGTCGCGGCCGCGAAATTGCCAGCGACACCCGCGAAGCCATCCAGCGCTTGTCCACGTCGGTGGGCGAAACCGGCCTGACCGTGACCCAACTGGCGAAGGACAGCGACGAAATCGGCGGCGTTGTCGATGTCATCAAAGGCATCGCCGACCAAACCAACCTGCTGGCTCTGAACGCCGCCATCGAAGCCGCCCGCGCGGGCGAGATGGGTCGTGGCTTTGCCGTCGTCGCCGATGAAGTCCGCCAACTGGCACAACGCACCACCGAATCCACCGGCCAGATCCACGCCCTTATCGCCAAGCTGCAACAGACGGCCACCAACGCAGTGCAGACCATGAACACAGGTCGTCGCCAGGCTGAAGAAGGTGTCGAGCAGGTCATGGAAGCCGACAGGGCGCTGGTGGGCATCAGCGATGCAGTGGCCAACATCACCGACATGACCACGCAGATCGCCGCCGCCACCGAAGAGCAAAGCTCGGTGGCGGAAGAGGTCAGCCGCAACATCAGCACCATCGCGCACCTGGCCGACCAGACCTCCGACGAAGCCCGTCGCTCGGCCACGCTCAGTGCGGAGTTGACCCACACCGCCAACACGCAATACTCGTTGGTGGAGCGCTTTAACCGCTGAGTGATTGATGGGTTATGCGAAGGCCCCGGCAGATCGTCTGCCGGGGCCTTTTTGTTGGTATCAGGATTTAAGTAGGACATTTCTGAAAATCGTTGGAGCGTGTGGTTTTTGAGTTTGAGGCGGGCTCGGGGCATTGACAGGATTTGTCGAACTCTATTAGTTGATTATTGAAAGACGATAAATAGTTACCACCATATGTGGGGTATTTGTTGATCTGGATAACTAATTTATATTCACTCTCTGCAAATAGAACGCAGAGATTTTCCAAGTGGAGATACTGATGAGCTCGACAGGTCTAGTTGCACCTTTTGTACCCGTGGCTGATAGTGATGGACTCATAAAGCTCGCCGATCTAACCCAGAATCTTTCTGTAGTGGTGGAAGCATGGACGTACTCGGATGAGGGAGATGTCTTTCAGCTGATGGTCAATGGCATCATGGTTGGGCCGATTCAACCAGTACCCGTGCCGCTGCCGTTACCGGGAACTTTTTTGTCACTTACATTACCGATAGAGGAACTGGAGAAAGACGGACACTACGAAATCGCTTACAGAGTCACGAACATGCCAGGAGGTATTACCGTTGAGTCACCGTCGACCACAATCCACGTCGACCGCACCAAACCCGGCGCCACCCTCCTCGCCCCCCTCATCTTCCCCACCGCCACCTTCGGCGATCAACTCATTGGCCTCCTCCCTGGCTACGCTGGCATGGCACCGGGCGATGTCATCCAGACATTACTCAACGGCGTTGAAGGCCCGACCCATCAGGTCCAGGCCGAAGAACTCACTCTCCGGCCCGTCGAAATCGCTTTCAGCCGCGAACACCTGCAAGCCCATGCAGCGGAAAACGTGTCCATCGAGTATGTCGTCACCGACCGCGCGGGCAACGCATCCATCACCAGCCTGCCGACACTGATTTCACTTAAATTGTAACCAGCGTTCAGGCTATTCAACTGAATACCAAAAGTAACCATCTCCACGCTTATGCGTGGAGGTTTTGTCAATAAATTCGTCTCGAAAAAATATTTTAAATTATTTTTTGGCACATCGATTCCACAGAACCTACATCTCCGTAGGAAGTGTCTGATGGACTATCAAAATTTTATAGACTACGCGCGATACATAATTATTTAAATCGCTCAAAAACACCGTAAAAAGCGCGGGACCCACACATTAAAAATATATTCAACCGCAAATTTTTTTCGAAGAAGCCATGCAATCTCATGCACTTCGCTTGTTTGACAGTAATATTTTTCGAATCGATCATAGGCATGTGCAGCGCCGCCATCCTACAAGCAAGCGCACAACACCCCATCCTGTAATCCTCGCACTAGCGATCTGATCAAGGAGTTTCCAATGGAAGATGAAACGGATATCCAGCCGCCACCCCACTCACAACCGACCGAGTCAGATAACAATAACAAGGCAACAGTGCCAAACCCGAAAAACACCCGCAGGACCAAACGAAAATCACCCGGCAAGAGTTCAATTCCGCTGTACGAAGATCTGCAGGCAGTGTCGCCCGTGGGCAAGAGTGCGGCTGAACAGGCAATGGTCTACGCCGGCCAGCTTCAGAACGCCCCGGGCTTCCCATGGCATCACGAGATGAAGCACCCACCTCCGGCGCCAGTATTCGAAGCGCCTTACATCACCGGTGCCGACCCCGAAGGCCCTACCGACGCCCAGCTGAATGTGGGCATTTACATCAACATCCCGCGCTCGCCGAAGTTGTGGTTCGGGGATCACCTGAAGCTGCGCTGGGGCCACAACACCTTCTACACCACCGTCGGCAAGGTAGAAGGCCGCAAAGGCCCTCGACTGGTTCAGTACCTCAACAATGAAACCCTGGCGGACTACGAAAGCGGATGCGTCGAGGTGCGCTACGAAGTGGTGCGGCGCGCCAGGCTCGTCGGCATCTCGGAAACGCTGACCGTCAACTTGCCCCGCCTGAGGAAGCGACGCGGCAAGGGCTCGCCACCGGGACGTCCACCGCGACGGCGCCGGATGCAGCCGAAACCGTAAACGCACGTAAAAAGCCCCGACTGCATCGCTGCAGCCGGGGCCTTGGAACCGCCTTCAATCACCTGACGAGAATGTCAGAAAGCAAGGCGTAAACCCACGTTCGCACCCCAAGGCTGCTCAACATGCTCACCCTTCATGTAATCGAAATCAGCGTGTACCTGGAGTCGCTCGGACAGCGACACCGAAACACCTGCGCCCAATTCTGCACGGGACCCGAACAGGTCGTTGTCAAAACGCTGACCGTTCACGCTGACGTCATTACTGCGGGACAACTCATGGGCCAACGCCACCCGTGCGTACGGCTTAACCACGCCGCCGTCCTTCAGGGCGAAGCTGCGTCCCAGCGTACTGCCGACCTTGCCCAGCATCGACTGAGTCTGGTTGGTCCTGGCCTGCATGCCGTTGTCCAGCGTGTAGCTGCTGCCATCGATCCAGACGCTGGACACCTGCGCAAACGGCTCGACGAAATACTCATCGCCCAGCTTTATATGCTTGCCGACTTCCAGCGACCCCCCCAGTGCCTTGCTGCTGTAGTTTCCTTTGGCCTTGGTACCATCGCTCATCGCTACCTTGGACTCGTTATGGAACTGGTTGAGTTTCACCACGCCGTCCAGGTAATAGCCACCCTCGGACAACCACGTGCCATACGCGCCGACGTAGTAGCTGTCGACCTGGCCCGATGTGCCTCGGCCGATATCCAGATCCGACTTGCTGTAACCGCCCATCAATCCGAGCAACAACTGACCGCTGCCCACCGGCACAGGCGCGTCCGCACCGAACGACAGGCCCTGCTGCTTCTGGCTGTAATCAACGCCGGACTCCAGCGCCGCATTGAAACGACTGCCATACGTACGCATCCAGCCGCCGCCCTGCTCCTGGCCGCGCACTTCACCCATGCGACTGCGCAACGTCGTCAACTCGCTGTTCCACACCGTCGGTGCCGTGTTGAACAACGCCAGCGCACTTTTCGTGGAAGGACTGATCTCCTTGCCGGACCCGACGATAAACCAGTCATTGCCCTGGCGTTCGAGCTCGTAGGAATACACCCCAAGATCCGCACGACCGCCCACCAGCCCGAACTCCGCGTCCCCGCCTTCGGTGTGAACCACCCGAAGCGGGTCAAACTCGGCGGGGACGGCTTCGGTGCCGGTGTTCTGGATACGCAGACGATGCCTGCCCGACGCCTCACCGTTCACACTGAGCAAATCGCCGGTGCCGTTGTCGAGGTTGATGCGCATGTCGAAACGACCCGAGCCGGACAGCGTGCCCAGCGAAAGCGAATGGAAGCCGTCTCCGGTGAAGCCAACGGTGCCGGCATCCAAAGACATAAAACCGATTTCGGTGGGACTGCTCATGAACCATTTCGAATCGGAACCAATGGTCATTGAATTTATGCCAAATACGTTGCCTGTAAGGCTCGCCCCATTGGTGAGCCCGACGTCCAACACGCTACCCGGATCAGAATGTAAGTCACCCAGCAGTTCACTCTCGTCGACTGTGAAAGACACGTGGCCGCCCTTGACGACCTCTAAAATGTTACCGTTACCTGCGGTTATGCTGGCACCATTTTTTACATGTATGTCTGTGAAGGCATCATTACCCAAAACATTCTCAACTTTGATGGCTGCTCCCTCAATTGATGTTAATGCTGAATGGTCAATGACTAGGCTGCCGGTATTAAAGGTTGCAGTTTGTCCAGCGACTCTTCCAGACGAAAGATATGCGCCGTTCTGGAGCCCCACGACATTGCTTCCTCCTCCGATATTGAGCTTGCCTCCGAATACGCCTACCCCCCATCCGTATCCAGAAGCGTCGGATTGCAATGCGGTGACTGATGAATTCGATATATTTACAGTGCTGAGAGCCACTGAACTAACGGCAAGGCCGCCACCCTTTATCCAGCTGTCGAGGATATTACCAGCCCCCCCCTCCTGGACCACGACCGCGACGTTTGAACCACCTTGAACAACTGAACCTACAATATCCAGCCATTTGCCGGCAACTATACCCTGCCTTACCAAGCCGCCATCATGGATGATAATAGTTCCCCCGTATGCCATGACTCTGTCAACCGTTCCACCAGATACATCCAGCTTTCCGAATGCACCAAGTGTATAAGAGTCTGGCTGATCATCAGGTCCGAGATAAATGGAGTTGTTGCCGATATCAATCCGCTCAAACTCTGACGCTCCTGCCTGCAGACAAACGAGAACACCTGCAATACTTAAACCGAAAGACGTCACCACGCGACGTTTAAAAAACTGTTTCAATGCAACTGCTCCTCTAATGAGCGGCGATCATAGGAGCCCTAGGAATTATCAGGAAAAATTGGTGATACACATGAGATAGTCCTCTTCCTATCGCAACGAGTTTTTTTCTTACAGACCAATCCCCGTTCGCTTGTAGGAATATTCGCAAAAAATTAGATTGGTTGATTTAAATAACAATACCCCTTGACAACGCACCATAAAATCTATTGCTTCAATAGGACTGAAGGGAAGTTAATATCTTTCAGACACGAGAGCCTGACCCTGAAAAAATTTGGACAAGGTTCCATTTGCAATCCGAGAAACGAATAACGGTGACTAAAATGTGCAAGACCGGAACACACTCTACAGCAAAAAGCCCTTATAAAATGCGAAAAGCTGAACTGGAATTACCGATCCCTCGGGTTCCTTTGGCTGATCCCATCGATGGACTTATTAAAACTGACGACCTTCTTGACGATGTGATTGTTGAGATCACTATTTGGAAAGGAGCCAAGACGAATGATTCTCTGCACCTGACCCTCAACGGCTTTACAGTCGGACAGGAATACACTCTTGATAACCCAATTGAGGGCGCAATTATCGAGCTCGCTATACCTGTGGATGCCGAATTGACAACAGATGGCGTCTACAGACTCAGGTATGTGACCAGCTCATTTCCTGGTGGTAACACGGCGGAATCGCCTGTGGTAGACATTAAAGTCGACAGAACCGCACCTGGGGCACACCAGCTCGGGTATATGGATTTTCCAGAAGAGGCGAAGGACGGTCTCACCGCGGCAGAACTCGCGGCAATGGGCGACACGCTGACAGGTCGCATCTACGGATACACCGGCTTGAGCGGGGGCGACACCATTTTCACTTACTGGGGAAGTATCCCGGGCCCCGAAATCGTTCTGACCGGCAACGAAAATGGCGATACCCCTATCGAGGTACCTTTTGACAAGGATTTTTTGTTGTCACTGGGAAACAATCCCGGAGCAACGTATTACAGGATCAAAGACCGAGCTGGTAACCTCTCGGCCTCGTCTAAAGAAGTAACTATCACGTTGTTTCTGACAGAGGTCATCACTGATCTTTCGCCTCCAGTCGTTGAGAATTACGACGGTTTGATTGACTACGGCGACGCACTTTCCAATGTGAAGGTGGATATTCCATCCACCGCTATTCTGCAAGACGGGGATGAGGTACTTTTGCGATGGGGCCCGATTCCAATTGGCCCATACCCGGTAGACTTAGACGATTTGAGCCAAGAATTTGTTTTAATATTTGATATTGCGTACGCGACCATTGCGCAGGCCGGTGATGGCGTACGTCAATTGCGTTACGACGTGCTGCGCGACGGACACCTGATAGGAGTTTCGAAAACAATTGATGTAAATGTCAAAATTGAATTGCCTGTACCAGGCACTCTAGAAAAACCTACCATCAAGGGTGGCAGTAGTACTCCGAGCGCTGAGGACAACGTCATTGATGAAAATGACTTCGAACTTGATGCTACCGTCATCCTCAGCTGGAACGACAACTTCAACGCCGGCGAGAGCATTCAAATCTACTGGAGTGGACAAGAGGTTTTAATCCCTCCATACACCATTACCAACTCCGACACTGCTGCAGGACGACCGCTGCTACTAGTCATCCCAAACTCTGCATTTAAACCTATTGGGACCGGAACTGACATTCGCGTCTACTACTCGGTTTCGCAACCGGGCAATCCTAACCAGTCATTCTCTGAAGAGCGGGGAGTCATTGTGCGATCCAAGGATGAGCTCCCGGGTGGATCAGATGGTTTGGATGCTCCTCAATTTGAGCAACTCAATTCTAACGGAGCGATCAACAGAGAAAATTCCGTGAATGGTGCCCCGATATATATCAAGCCATTCCTGAACATTAGCGTAGGGCAAACAATCGTTTTCACATATGAAGCGTACAGCGATCTGGTATCCGATGAGCTCAGTTTCGTATGGACACATACGTCCGCACCGCTTACTTCTGAGCAGGTCATCGACGGGTACAGATTCTCCGTCCCTCGTAGTGAATTAATGCGCCACTGCTACGGCCATGCGGAGACAACGTACCAAGTGATCAGTGATAACGGCACTGGCAATTCGAAAAGAGCGAGCGCTTACGTCGACCTTCGTGTTGCGGGTGTTTGCACCGTTTAATACATCGGCGGGCCACTGGCCCGCCATCTTTTAGAAGGAATATCGTACATGCAAACCAATAAGAGCTTCACATTACCAAACCCGACAATTTTGAGCTTCGACGATGCCGGAATCGGTGACGTCGATGTAGCCGACCCCGCGAAACCCTTGGAGGTACTGGTAGGCCCTTTAAAGCTTAACCCCAAGGACAAGATCGAGTTGTACTGGGGAGCAAACGAAGAACCCGTATCTTCTTATACCCATACATCAGATTCAGCCATTAGTGACGGGATTTTTACGCTGGTCGTAGACACCCACTGGATAAAGCCGGGACTGACTAACGTCAAGTACATCTACACGCCGTTCCCTTCGGCGATCCCTGAGCAGTCCAGTGTCATTCAAGTATTGGTCAAGCTTGATATTCCGGGAGGAAAGGATCCAAACCCGGCTACGCCCTACGAAAACGAAACTTTGGGCACGCCTACGATTTCCCCACCCGGCATCATCACCTCCCCTGAAGGCGTCTCCGTAGAAATCGCTCCATACGTAAACATGGCCGTAGGTGATGACGTCAAGTTGTCATGGCATGGACAATTCGTTCGGATGGTGATCATGAGTGAGGCTGAAGTCGGAAAGCCAATCATCATTCAGGTGCCTAAAGGCGCCATCGAATTCGCGGGCAGTTCGGACATGATCGAAGTCCGGTATGAAATTCGCGACGTCGTGAATAACTGGTCGCGCTGGTCACTGCCGACCTATGCGCAGGTTGAAATTGGACGGGATACCTTACCTGCACCGGTCGCACCGCAGGCGCCTGACATGGAGCTCGATCTTGAAAAATTGGCGGGCTCGCCCGTCCAGACTCTGGTGCTGTCTAACCCGCAGATCGCTAAAAATGATGAGGTCATGTTGTCTGTAGAACGTGAGACCGGCTCGGGTATGCCTCTGCCTACGTATCGAACGACAAAAGTAGTTCAGAATCCCTTCGGATTTTTGGACTTTTCGCTCCCAAATGATCTTTTCCAACCGATCAGCCAAGGTCGCGTTCGCATCAGGTATCGGGTAATGAAAACGACCGGCCAGGCATTGGTATCAAAAAATCTACCTTTGAAAATCATCGGGAAGATGATGGAACTGGATCCGCCGAGAATTCCGTTGGCAGAGCAGAACGAAGGTGTACTGGATCCCACTGCTCATAACGTATTGGTTGAGGTGCCTCCTTACTACTTCATGCTTCCTGGCCAAGATGTCAATCTTGTGTGGATGGGCAAAACGGCCGGCGGCGCAAACGTCATGCACGAAGAGCGTAAGAATCTTAGTCATGGTGACATAGGCAATACCTTGCAGTACGCGATTCCCGACATGAAGGTCAACGCACTGGCTGGCGGCTCTTTGGAGGTTTACTACACCGTTACTTCATTCGAGCGGGAGTTTTTCAAGTCGCCCGTACTTAACGTGCTGGTTGGCGATGACACTGGAGCTTACTTTCCAGCGCCCTCAATCGATGAACTGGACAGCAGTGGCGTACTGGACCCCGCGAACATTTCCCTGGAAGCTACGGTACGCATCGCACGGTATCCGGGCATTGCAGTGAATGATCAGGTCACACTGTATTGGGACGGCCAAGGATCCAGCGGTAGTTACACTGATTTCACCGTGATTAACAGCGGTACCGTCAGTAGAGAAGTGATTTTCAGGGTCAACAAGCGTGTCGTAGAGGCCAATACGAACAGCGACGTGACCGCTTGGTACGAAGTCGACCGGGGCACTCAAAAGTTCGTCTCCACACAACTGCGATTCCGTGTCGGTAGCATGGTCTACGCGCCGTTGCCCAATCCCACTGTCAAAGAAGCCAAAGGCGACACGCTCGATCCTGCTGATGCACCCAGCGGCGCGACCGTCTTGATTGCTTCCGATGCGAATCTGGGGGCTGGCGATATCGTTGAAACTCGCTGGAGCGGTCCAAAAGGCAGCGGGACAAAGACCAACGTCATCAAGGTCGAGGAGGCATCTCGCGAGCTAGCGGTCGTGTTTGCTAGCCAATTGGTGACTGCAAATGATGGTCAAACAGTCAACGTCTCCTACACCGTGGAACGCGCTGGTGCCTTGCAACAGTCCGAGGTCGTGAGGCTGCAAATCATGAGCTCAGTGCTCGAGCTGCCAGCACCTGCCGTCGACTCAGTCGGCGCTGACGGAATTTTGCGTCCCACATTGATCCCAGAATCAGGCGCAACTGTTCGCGTCAGTTACCGCAACATGGCGTCTGAGGATCGTGTCACCGCTCGCTGGTCTAGCGTCTCGACATTTGATACAGCCACGCAAACAGTTGGAGACCAGCACGCTCTCGTCTTCAATGTGCCTAAAGCACAGATATCTGCAGCTGAAGGCAGTACGGCAACAGTGAGCTATGAAGTCATTCGAAACGGAGTACCTCGCCGCTCTGAAGGACTGTCACTCAATGTTCTCAAAGGTCTGGAATTCGACACATCTCCAGCCACCTTGGGCGGAAAGATTTATCTGCTTCCGGGACATCCCGAACTGCTTCCGGTCTTCCCGACCGGAACTACGATCAAGCGGGTAGCAGCCGGCGGTAAACCACCTTATACCTACTCATCGAGCATGCCGAATGTGGCTCATGTTGACTCAACAGGCCTGGTTTCGGTACGCAGCAGAGGCGGTTCAATCATTACGGCGACCGACGCTGCGGGCGAGAGCAAAAGCTTCACCGTCTCCGTCACCGGCGTCATCGAATGCCACGGCGTGGGCTCCGGCAATTACACCCAGATGTCCAACGCGGCGAGCCGCATCGGCGGGCGTATCCCGAGCATCCACGAGTTGATCGAGATCCATAACGCCTACGGCAATCGCTGGCCGATGGGCAATGCCAACTACTGGGCCTCCACCGTCGCCAAGAACGTATTCGGGGCGAAGTGGTACTACGTGAAGAACCTCAACACCGGCAAGGACTACAAGCTGCTCCACATCAATTCCAGCCTGGGCGTCGCGATTCGTTGATCCGCCACTCTCGTTAGCGATGCAAGCCTCTTACGTGTAAGCAGCACCCCCTTTCAAAGACGTCGTCTCCACCAGACGGCGTCTTATATAGGTGCAGAGCGCCCACACCGCCCCGAAAACCCATTCAGGGAACCTCAGAACAATGCCCGCACAACCTCCGCTCCAACGCCCACAAGCGCCGGCGGCCCTTGGCACGTTCAGCGCCAACGTCAATGGCCACCCGTTCATCACCCACAGCCTGAGCGCCATGGCGTGCCTGCGCCCGGGCCGGTCGGATCCGCTCACGTGCCGGATCTGGAAGATCCTCGCCACCGGCACGGTTCGCCGGCACCGCACCATGATCGGCCTGTTCATCGACGAAACCGTGCCACCTGGCAGCTACAACCTGCTGCGCAACGACCGGATCACCGTCATCTATCACCTCACGCCCACGCGAATGGCGAAGATCTATCACTCACGCGATCTGCAGCAAGGCAACCTGACGCTGCTGGGCTGCGATGCAGCCGCCGGAGCGCTGCACGGCAACTTCGAGTTTGCGGTCCCGACCAAGGACTTCCACGTGACCGACGGCCTGTTCGACCTGGTCTGTGACCTGAACGCCGAGGAACATCCGGCTATCCGATCAGCCGACGTGCCATAAGCCCGGCGATTTCCTGCATGCACGCCTCGACACTGAGGCCCGACGATTTCAACGGTTTCAGGTCGTGGTTGGCCGTCGGCACCCAATGCACATCAATGGCCTTCGACAACTCGTACCCTTCAACCGCCTGCCGATTGCCCAGCGCATCCCGCTCGCCCTGAACGATCAGCGTCGGCGTCCGCAGTTCTGCCAAGTGAGCGACCCGCGGCTTTTCGGGTTTCCCCGCCGCATAGAACGGATAGCCCAGACAGAACAACCCATCGACTTTGACTTCGTCAGCAATGACGCTGGCCATGCGTCCGCCCATGGATTTGCCACCGATCGCCACGCGCCCGCTCACACCCCCACGCACTGCGGCGTACACCTCATGCCAGCACTCCAGCAACTTTGGCTGGGGATTGGGCGGTCGTCTGCGCCCGTCGATTCGGCGCTGGGCCATGTAGGGGAATTCAAAACGCAGCACGCCAATACCCAAGGCCGCCAGACGCGCGGCGATGTCGTTCATGAAGTCGCTGTCCATCGGGGCGCCCGCGCCGTGGGCGAGAATCAGTGTCGATGGCGCGTCCGCCGCCGGGCCGGTGGGTGCATTCCAGATCCAGCCATGTTCTTGCGCCAGCAGGGCGCAGTGATCGGCCGTTCGCTTCGCCGCGTGTTGTTTGCTCATGCAGGTCTCTTTTACCAAAACATCGACTACCCGCCGACTAAGGCGGGCACCACGGCCAGCATTATGCAGCAACGTCGAGACCCATGACCCTGCCTGCCGATTGCCTGGTCCCGACAGCAAGGGTTCAGCTCCCAAGCGTTAGTCTGGCGCGGCACTTCGGCAACGAGCACCGAATCCTGAGCGCCCCAACCTGCACACAACCGGGCGGTTTCATCGACGGAATATGCTTTTTGTCCGCTCCGGCCGATCACCCGTGACGATCGCCGGCCTTTCTGCCAGCTCGGGCCGAATATTTTTGGGCAGAGAAAAGTGCCACTGTCAGCGGCTTTTTGTATACAACTTAGTTGTAGAAACGCTCTCTCGATGCGCAGGAACAGCAGGCAGAGAACCGTTTCAGCTGTCTCCGGAAATGGTTGATCGCCGCGTCCTGCCAGGGACGCGGCAACTTCATACCCAGCGCGGCCAAGTGTCGCAGGCGCTGCGCCAAAGCCTTCCCTCCGCGATCATTCGCGTCTAAGCTGTGTCCGCACAGTGGACCGGCGACAGCTGACCACAGGCCCAGCAACAAGATTGTGCCCGGCAACGCAACCCTCTTGCAGACAAGCAGCCCCAGCGCTGTTTTCACCCGCAGGGTTGTATCCAATCCCTCCCACTCACGCGCGCGATCCTGCTCGACCTGTCTTCCTTTCCCCCGGCCACTCAGCCAGAAATTTCCCACGCTTCGGCGACCGGGCGTCTGCGTGCACCGCATCTATCGTCCACGTCGATCCCACGCCACGCCACTGCGTGACGGGTGACGCGCGATCGAAGGTGCGGCTGTGACCACACTGATAAATACACACCGTGGAACCTGACATGAGCACTGCACCCAGCCCGACTGCTTATAACTACAAGGTCGTCCGCCAGTTCGCCATCATGACGGTGGTCTGGGGCATCATCGGCATGGGCCTGGGCGTCTTCATCGCCTGCCAGCTCGTGTGGCCTGACCTGAATTTCGGTTTGCCGTGGACGACATTCGGTCGCTTGCGCCCCCTGCACACCAATCTGGTGATTTTCGCGTTCGGCGGCTGTGCGCTGTTCGGCACCTCCTATTACGTCGTCCAGCGGACCTGTCAGACGCGGCTGATTTCCGACGGCCTGGCGGCCTTTCATTTTTGGGGCTGGCAGGCGGTGATCATCGGCGCCATCGTCAGCCTGCCGATGGGCTACACCACCACCAAGGAATATGCCGAGCTCGAATGGCCGATTGCGATCCTGCTGACGATTGTCTGGATCGCCTACGGCGCGGTGTTCTTCGGCACCATCGTCAAACGCAAGACCAGACACATTTACGTCGCCAACTGGTTCTACGGTGCATTCATCGTGGTGACGGCGATGCTGCACATCGTCAATCACATCTCGCTGCCGGTGAGCCTGTTCAAGTCGTACTCGGCGTATGCCGGCGCCACGGACGCGATGATCCAGTGGTGGTACGGACACAACGCCGTCGGCTTTTTCCTGACCACCGGCTTTCTCGGGATGATGTATTACTTCGTGCCGAAACAGGCCGAACGCCCGATCTATTCCTATCGTCTGTCCATCGTGCATTTCTGGGCGCTCATCACCCTGTACATCTGGGCCGGCCCGCACCATTTGCACTACACCGCCCTGCCCGACTGGGCGCAATCACTGGGAATGGTGATGTCGATCATCCTGCTGGTGCCGAGCTGGGGCGGCATGATCAACGGCATGATGACCCTCTCGGGCGCGTGGCATAAGTTGCGCACCGACCCGATTCTGCGCTTCCTCGTGCTGTCGCTGGCGTTCTACGGGATGTCGACGTTCGAGGGGCCGATGATGGCGATCAAGACCGTCAATGCGCTTTCTCACTACACCGACTGGACCATCGGCCACGTTCACGCCGGCGCGCTGGGCTGGGTGGCGATGATTACCATCGGCGCCGTCTATCACATGATCCCGAAACTCTACGGCCGCCGGCAGATGCACAGCGTCGCGCTGATCAACACGCACTTCTGGCTCGCCACTGTCGGCACCGTCCTCTACATCGCCGCGATGTGGGTCAATGGCATTACCCAAGGGTTGATGTGGCGGGCGATCAACGACGACGGCACCCTCACCTACTCGTTTGTCGAGGCCCTGCAGGCCAGCCATCCGGGGTACATCGTCCGCGCGCTGGGCGGCGCGATTTTCGCCAGCGGCATGCTGTTCATGGCCTACAACGTGTTCCGCACCATTCGCGCAGCGAACACGGAAGAAGCCGAAGCCGCCGCGCAGATTGCCGTCATGGGGGCCCACTGATGATCAAGCACGAAGTGCTGGAAAAGAACATCGGCCTGCTGTCGATCTTCATGGTCATTGCGGTGGCGATCGGCGGGCTGACCCAGATCGTTCCGCTGTTTTTTCAGGACGTCACCACCCAGCCCGTCGAAGGCATGAAGCCGCGCCCGGCGCTGGAGCTCGAAGGCCGCGACGTGTATATCGCCAATGGCTGCGTGGGTTGCCATTCGCAGATGATCCGTCCGTTTCGCGCCGAGACCGAACGCTACGGGCATTACTCGGTGGCCGGCGAAAGCGTCTGGGATCATCCGTTTCTGTGGGGTTCCAAACGCACCGGACCGGACCTGGCCCGGGTCGGCGGTCGCTACCCGGATGACTGGCACCGCGCCCATTTAAACAACCCGCGCGACCTGGTGCCGGAGTCGATCATGCCGGCCTACCCCTTCCTCGCGGACACCAAAATCGACGGCCAACTGACCGGCAAGAAGATGGAAGTGCTGCGCAGCCTTGGCGTGCCATACACCGATGCCGACATCGCAGGTGCAGCCGAGGCGGTGAAGGGCAAGACCGAAATGGATGCGCTGGTGGCCTACCTTCAGGGCCTGGGCACCCTCATCAAGAGCAAGCGGTGATCGCCATGGACATGGGAACGATTCGAGGCCTGGGCACCGTTGTCGTAATGGTGGCCTTCATCGGTCTGGCGTTGTGGGTGTACAGCCCGCGGCGCAAGGCGGAATTCGACGATGCGACGCTGCTGCCGTTTGCCGATGATCCCGAGGCGATCGCACAGGTCAGGCAGGCGCAGGACCAGAGCAAAGCGCACGCACACTCGAAAGCCGAAACGAGCCCGAAACCATGAGCACCTTCTGGAGCATCTACGTCGCGGTACTGACGCTGGGCACGATCTTCGCGATGGGCTGGCTGCTGATCGCCACCCGCAAAGGCCAACGCGCCGACACCACCGATGAAACCGTCGGCCACGCCTTCGACGGCATCGAGGAGTACGACAACCCGCTGCCCAAGTGGTGGTTCTGGTTGTTCATCGGCACGATCATTTTTGCGCTGGGTTATCTGGTGCTTTACCCGGGCCTGGGCAACTGGAAGGGCTTGTTGCCGGGTTATGACTACGCCGACAACGACAAGAAAACCCGGTTTTCCGACGGCACCACGGGCTGGACTGGCGTGCATGAATGGGAGAAGGAGATGGCGCAGTCCGAAGCGCGCTTCGGACCAATCTTCGCCAAATTCGCAGCGATGCCCATTGAAGAGGTAGCCAAAGATCCGCAAGCGCTGAAGATGGGCGGTCGATTGTTCGCTTCCAATTGCTCGGTCTGCCACGGCTCCGACGCCAAGGGCGCTTACGGTTTCCCCAACCTGGCCGACGCCGACTGGCGCTGGGGCGGCGATGCGCAGAGCATCAAAACCTCCATCATGAACGGCCGTCATGCGGTCATGCCGGCATGGGGTGCGGTGATCGGCGATCAGGGTGTGCGCGACGTGTCGGCTTACGTGCTGACGCAAATGAACGGGCGCACACTGCCGGCTGATGCGAATGCCGATCCGGCGGCGGGCCAGAAACTCTACGCCACCACCTGCGTCGCCTGCCACGGCCCGGAAGGCAAAGGCGTTGCCGCACTGGGTGCGCCAGACCTGACCCACCCCGGCGCGTTCATCTACGGCGCCAGTTTTGCCCAGCTGCAACAGACCATCCAGTACGGCCGCCAGGGGCAGATGCCGGCCCAGGCGTTGCTGCAAGGTAACGACCGGGTGCACCTGTTGGCCGCTTACGTGTATAGCCTGTCCCATGGGGAAGAACCGGCGCAAAAGCAGGAGTAAAAGGGCAGCACCGTTAAAGGGGTATACGGTCGCGCTCTACTGTAGGAGCGTGGCTCGTCCCGCGATCTGGCGCGAAGCGGCAGCCCATAAGGCGCCCGAGGTATATGGGATAGCTAACGGCCTCAGGTTGACGACTGCTTCGCAGCCGATCGCGGGACAAGCCACGCTCCTACACGTGATGCAGCCAGTTCCTGGCACCGTATTAGAAAATTTTATTGCTCCACTGTGGTAGGACGCGTTCATGAGCAACCAGATTCCGATGCACAACGTCACGCCGCCGACTGACAAGGACAGCGACACTGTTGACCTGTATGCCTCGCGGGAGAACATCT
The DNA here is from genome assembly GCF_900111735.1 of Pseudomonas graminis. GTDB lineage: Bacteria > Pseudomonadota > Gammaproteobacteria > Pseudomonadales > Pseudomonadaceae > Aquipseudomonas > Aquipseudomonas graminis. The sequence continues at coordinate 70,518 of NZ_FOHW01000013.1, forward strand.
ACACGCGCGCGTTTACTGGCATGTTCCGTAATCTGCGCATGGGTGGCGGCGCTGTGCTGTTCCTGCTGTATTTCGGCACGGTCTGGCTCAATTGGGGCGCGCATCAGGCGGTGTGGTGGAACCTGCCGGAGCGCAAGTTCTACATCTTCGGCGCGACGTTCTGGCCGCAGGACTTCATTCTGCTGTCGGGCATCCTCATCGTCAGCGCGTTCGGGCTGTTCTTCATGACCGTATTCGCCGGGCGCGTCTGGTGCGGTTATACCTGCCCCCAGAGTGTCTGGACGTGGGTGTTCATGTGGTGCGAAAAGGTCACCGAAGGCGATCGCCATCAGCGCATCAAACTCGACAAGGCGCCCATGCACGCCAACAAATTCGCGCGCAAGTTCGCCAAGCACAGCCTCTGGCTGCTGATCGGCCTGGTCACCGGCCTGACCTTCGTCGGATATTTCTCGCCCATCCGCCAACTGCTGGTGGATTTCTTCACCGGCCAGGCCGATGGCTGGTCGTATTTCTGGGTCGGCTTCTTCACCCTCGCCACCTACGTCAACGCCGGCTGGCTGCGCGAACAGGTGTGCATTCATATGTGCCCCTACGCGCGCTTTCAGAGCGTGATGTTCGACAAGGACACGCTGATCGTTTCCTACGACCCACGCCGCGGCGAGCCACGGGGTGCGCGCAAGAAGGAAACGGATTACAAGGCTGACGGCCTCGGCGATTGCATCGATTGCACGATGTGCGTGCAGGTCTGCCCCACCGGCATCGACATCCGCAACGGCCTGCAGATCGAATGCATCGGTTGCGCAGCCTGCATCGACGCCTGCGACTCGATCATGGACAAGATGGACTACCCGCGCGGCTTGATTAGCTACACCACCGAACACAACCTTTCCGGGCAGGTGACCCATACACTGCGGCCGCGGTTGATCGGCTATGGCGTGGTGTTGCTGGTGATGATCGGCGGGCTCACCGGCGCGTTTCTCACGCGCTCGCTGGTGGGTTTTGATGTGAGCAAGGACCGCATGCTGTACCGGGAAAACGCCGAGGGCCGGATCGAAAACGTCTACAGCCTGAAGGTCATGAACAAGGACCAGGTCGACCACACCTATATGCTCGACGCCACAGGATTGCCGGACCTGAAGCTGCAAGGCCGGCGCGAAATCAAGGTACCGGCGGGCGAGATCATCAGCCTGCCGGTGGAGCTGTCGGTGGCGCCCGAGCAACTGCCCTCGAGCAGCAACGACGTCAGTTTCATCCTCACGGAAATCAAGAACAGCGACATTGAGCACAGCGACACTGAAGTCCACGCCAAGAGCCGTTTCATCGGCCCGCCCATTCGCTGAGAGATGTCGGAAATGACCCCAGTCACTGCAGCAAGTCCCTGGCACCGGCACCTATGGCCGTGGATCATCATCGCCATTCTGACCGGCTCAGTGGCATTGACCCTGGCCATGGTCACCATCGCCGTCACCCACCCGGACAACCTGGTCACCGACAACTATTACGAGGCTGGCAAAGGCATCAATCGCTCCCTCGATCGCGAGTTGCTGGGCCAGTCCCTCAACCTGCAAGCGCGCGTGGGCCTCGACGAGGTGACCGGCGAAGTGGACGTGCAACTGAGCGGCGCCAGCCAGCCGGAAACCCTGGTGCTGAACCTGATCTCCCCGACCCAGCCGGACAAGGACCGCAAAGTGGTGCTGGCGCGCACGCCTTCGCAGCCAGGGCGTTACGTCGGGCAGTTGAGCGACAGGGTCGAAGGCCGGCGCTTCGTCGAATTGCTGGGGGTGGAAAACACCCAGACCTGGCGCCTGTTCGAGGAAGAACGGATCGTTTCAGGGCAGCCACTGACCCTGGGCGACGAGCCGATTCAGGGCGCGGACAGGCATTGACGTGAAAGCCACTCAACTGACAGCCACCGCGATAACAACCCTGCGATCTTGCTACCACTGCTCGCTGCCGGTCCCGCCGGGCGGACGTTTCGTGTCTTCGGTGCTGGGTGAAGAGCGTGAGTTCTGCTGCCCGGGTTGTCAGGCCGTGGCCCACGCCATCGTCGCCGGCGGCCTGGAAAGCTACTACCTGCACCGCAGCGAAGCCTCGGTCAATCCTCAGGCGTTGCCGACGCCCCTGGCCGATGAACAAGCCCTCTTTGATCGTCCCGACGTGCAGGCGCCGTTTGTTCACCATGACACCCCCGCTGGCGATGTCGCCAGCGCTGTGGCTGAAACGACGCTGATGATCGAGGGCATTAGCTGCGCGGCCTGCGGCTGGCTGATCGAGCGTCATCTGCGCACCTTGCCCGCCGTGGTCGAAGCGCGGCTGAACCTGTCCAGTCATCGCCTGCACCTGCGCTGGCATGACGTGGGGTTGCCCTTGAGCGAGGTGCTGTCGGAGCTGCGCAGCATCGGTTACGCCGCCCACCCCTATCAGGCGGATAAAGCGACCGAGCATCTGGCCCGGGAAAACCGCCGCAGCCTGAGACAACTGGGCGTCGCCGGGCTGCTGTGGTTTCAGGCGATGATGGCGACCATGGCGACCTGGCCGGAATTCAACATCGACCTCAGCCCCGAGATGCACACGATCCTGCGCTGGGTGGCGATGTTTCTGACGACGCCCATCGTGTTTTACAGCTGTGCGCCGTTTTTCAAAGGGGCGTTGCGTGATCTGCGCGCGCGCCATCTGACCATGGACATTTCGGTGTCCCTGGCAATTGGCGCGGCGTACCTGGCCGGCATCTGGACGGCGGTCACCGGCGTTGGCGAATTGTATTTCGACGCGGTCGGCATGTTCGCGCTGTTCCTGCTCACCGGCCGCTACCTCGAACGCCGGGCCCGGGAACGCACCCGCTTAGCGACCGAGCAACTGGTCAATCTGCTGCCTGCGTCGTGCCTGCGGTTGAACGCGGACGGTCAGACCGAGCGCGTATTGACCGATCAACTGCGTTTGCACGATCAGGTGCTGGTACACCCCGGCGCGATGTTGCCGGCGGACGGCCGAATCATCGCGGGTCGGTCGAGCATCGATGAATCGCTGCTCACCGGCGAGTACCTGCCGCAGCCCCGTCAGGTGGGCGACGCCGTCATCGCCGGCACCGCCAATATCGAAAGCGTGCTGACCGTGGAAGTCCTCGCTCTGGGCGCTGACACGCGCCTCTCTGCCGTCGTCCGACTGCTGGAACGCGCACAATCGGAGAAGCCGCCCTTGGCGCAACTGGCGGATCGCGCCGCGCAGTGGTTTCTGCTGATTTCGCTGGTGCTGGCGGCGTGTGTCGGCGTGGTCTGGTGGCAGCTCGATGCCGGTCGCGCGTTCTGGATTGTGCTGGCGATGCTGGTCGCCACCTGCCCGTGCGCCTTGTCGCTGGCGACCCCGACCGCGCTGACCGCCGCCACCGGCACGCTGCACAGATTCGGGCTGCTGCTGACCCGTGGCCATGTGCTGGAGGGGCTGAACCGGATCGACACGGTGATCTTCGACAAGACCGGCACGCTGACCGAAGGGCGGCTGACGTTGAGGGCGATTCGCAGCCTCGGCGCGCTGAGCAGTGACGACTGTTTGAGCCTGGCGGCGGCGCTGGAAAGTCGGTCCGAACACCCGATCGCCCGGGCGTTCGGCAAGACGCCGCTCACCGCTGATGGAGTTGTCGCTACGCCGGGACTGGGGCTGGAAGGGGTGGTTAACGGGCGGCAGTTGCGCATTGGTCAGTCCGGGTTTGTTTGCGCTTTGAGTGGCGTCGCTGTGCCATCCATGCCGGATGAGCCCGGTCAGTGGTTGTTGCTGGGGGATGACACCCAGGCACTCGCCTGGCTGGTGCTGGATGATCGGTTGCGGGACGACGCTGCAGGGTTGGTCGAGGCGTGCAAACAACGCGGCTGGCAGACATTGTTGTTGTCCGGCGACAGTTCGCCCATGGTGTCCAGCGTCGCGACTCAGCTGCAGATCGATGACGCCCGGGGTAGCCTGCGGCCGGATGACAAGCTCGCCATTCTTCAGCGGCTGCGGGACGAGGGTCGGACGATTCTGGTGATTGGCGACGGGGTCAATGATGTGCCGGTGCTAGCGGCCGCCGACATCAGCATCGCCATGGGTTCGGCGACCGATCTGGCCAAGACCAGCGCCGATGCGGTGCTGCTGTCGAATCGTCTGTACGTGTTGGTGGAGGCATTTGGCCTCGCTCGGCGCACGCGGCGGATCATTCTGGAAAACCTGGCCTGGGCCGGGTTGTATAACGGGCTGGTGCTGCCCTTCGCGGCGCTGGGCTGGGTGACACCATTGTGGGCCGCGGCGGGAATGTCGGTGAGCTCGCTGGTGGTGGTGTTGAACGCGTTGCGTCTGACGCGGATGAAGCCGCTTTCTGCAGAATCCATGGCTGCCCATCAGACGGTGACCCCATGAACACACGACCCGATCCGGAGGCCCGATGCCTGCGCTCTACATCATGATTCCGGTGGCGCTGCTGATTGTGGCGGTCGCGATTTACGTGTTTTTCTGGGCGGTGGACAGCGGTCAGTACGACGACCTGGACGGCCCGGCCCATAGCATTCTGTTCGAAGACCAGGATCCGGGGCACAAGGCCGGGGTTGATGAAGCGTCGGGGAAAAAGGATCGGGCATCGGCAAGGACGGGATCAGGTGAGTAATTCCGATTCCATGTTGCGGTCAGCGACGCCATCGCGAGCAAGCTCACTCCTACATTGGAATGCGATCCCCTGTAGGCGTGAGCTTGCTCGCGATGGCGTACTAACACTCACCGGAACGCTTTCGGATAACGCCCATGCATGACCTCCTCCCCCAACTCCTCTCCGCCCTCGTGCTGGGCCTGCTCGGCGGCGGCCATTGTCTGGGCATGTGCGGCGGGCTGATGGGCGCGCTCACTTTTGCCATCCCCCCGGAGCAACGCGGACGACGCCTGCGTCTGTTAATGGCCTACAACATCGGACGTGTTTTGAGCTACGCCTGCGCGGGGTTGCTGACGGGCATGCTCGGCTGGGCGGTCGCCAACAGCCCGGGGGCGATACTCTTACGGGTGATCGCGGGGTTGCTGATGATCACTATGGGCCTGTACCTGGCCGGATGGTGGAGCGGCCTAACCCGCATCGAAGCGCTGGGCGGCGGGGTCTGGCGTTACCTGCAACCGCTCACCCGCCGCTTGATGCCGGTGTCGAAGACGCCCCGGGCTTTACTGCTGGGCGCCGTGTGGGGCTGGCTGCCGTGCGGGCTGGTTTACAGCACGCTGTTGTGGTCGGCGAGCCAAGGCAATGCGTTGCACGGCGCGTTGTTGATGCTCGCGTTCGGCATCGGCACCTGGCCGGTACTGCTCGCCACGGGCCTGGCCGCCGAGCGCATCACCGCTCTGCTCCGTCGGCGCAGCGTGCGCGTGGCCGGCGGGTTGCTGGTGATTCTTTTCGGCCTGTGGACACTCCCCGGCCCGCATCAACAGTGGCTGATGGGGCACACACCTCACACGATGAATCACTCGATGAATCACGGGATGAATCCGGCCATGGATCATGCAGGCATGGCACACGAGTAATCGCACCCCCCATCCGTTGACCCAGATCAATGCCCTCACCTGCGGCTTCCCTACACTTCCCGCACCGCCAGCCTTATCGGGAACGCCCCCATGCTCGACGACCTTCGTTGGGATTCTGAACTCATCCGCCGCTACGATCTGGCAGGGCCGCGTTACACGTCCTACCCCACCGCCGTGCAATTTCATACGCAGGTTGGCGCCTTCGAACTGCTGCACGGGCTGCGTGACAGCCGCAAGGCGTCGCGGCCGTTGTCGCTCTACGTGCACATCCCGTTCTGCGCCAACATTTGCTACTACTGCGCCTGCAACAAAGTCATCACCAAGGACCGCGGTCGCGCCCAGGCCTATTTACAGCGCCTCGAACGCGAGATCAGCCTGATCGCCGCCCATGTCGATGATCGTCAGGTGGTCGAGCAATTGCACTTCGGCGGCGGCACACCGACCTTTCTCAGTCACGTTGAACTGCGCCAGCTGATGGCTCATTTGCGCCAGCACTTCACCCTGCTGGATGACCACTCCGGCGACTACGGCATCGAGATCGACCCGCGTGAGGCGGACTGGTCGACCATGGGCCTGTTGCGCGAGCTGGGCTTCAACCGCGTCAGCCTCGGCGTGCAGGACCTCGATCCGCTGGTGCAGCGCGCGATTAACCGTTTGCAGAGCCTGGATGAGACCCGCGCCATCGTCGAAGCCGCGCGCACCCTGCAGTTTCGCTCGGTGAACATCGACCTTATCTACGGCCTGCCGCTGCAGACGGCCGAAGGTTTTGCCCGCACCGTTGACCAAGTGATCGCCCTGCAGCCCGACCGGCTTTCGGTGTTCAATTACGCCCACCTGCCCGAGCGTTTCATGCCCCAGCGGCGCATCGACGCGGCGCAGTTGCCCACCCCTGAGCAAAAGCTTGAGATGCTCCAGCGCACCATCGAGCAACTGACCGGCGCGGGCTATCGCTACATCGGCATGGACCATTTTGCCCTGCCCGATGACGACCTCGCCATCGCCCAGGAAGAAGGCACGCTGCAGCGCAATTTTCAGGGCTACACCACCCATGGGCATTGCGATCTGATCGGTCTTGGCGTCTCGGCCATCAGCCAGATCGGCGAGCTCTATGCGCAGAACACCAGCGATCTGACCGAGTACCAGACCCTGCTGGCCAGCGACCAGCTGGCAACCAAACGCGGTCTGCGTTGCGACGAGGACGATCAGCTACGGCGCACCATCATCAGCCAACTGATCTGCCACCTCCGCCTGGATTTCGCCCCGATCGAGAACGAATTTTCCATCCACTTCCGCGAATATTTCAGCGAGCAGTGGCCGCAATTGCTGACCATGGCCACGGACGGGCTGATTCATATCGACCCGACAGGCATCACCGTCACCCCGGCCGGACGTTTGCTGGTGCGCTCGATCTGCATGGTGTTCGACGCCTATCTGGGCGCGCAGAACCGTCAGCGGTTTTCCCGGGTCATATAGGCCCAGGTGATATAGGCCCGCGTGAATTAGGCCCAGGTGATATAGGAAGTTTCAGCTCGATGCGGAGGAATGATTTCGGGCCAAGGAAGGCGCGTGGTAGTCGCACGGCTGACCCCTGAGTTACCCTTACGACTTATGTGTGTTTCTTCACAAGGAATTAACCCGATGTCTGAGCCAGTCAAACAGCGCGCTCACACCCAGGCTCACTGCAAGGATTGCAGCCTGGCCCCGTTGTGCCTTCCGCTTTCATTGAACATGGAAGACATGGATGCACTGGACGAAATCGTCAAGCGCGGCCGCCCCTTGAAGAAAGGTGATTTACTGTTTCGCCAGGGCGACACCTTCGCTTCCGTCTACGCCGTGCGCTCCGGCGCGCTGAAAACCTTCAGCCTCAGCGACAGCGGCGAAGAACAACTCACCGGCTTTCACCTGCCCAGCGAACTGGTCGGGCTGTCCGGGATGGACGCCGAGGCGTATCCCGTCACGGCGCAGGCCCTGGAGACTACGTCAGTGTGCGAAATCCCCTTCGACCGGCTGGACGAATTGTCGGTGCAACTGCCGCAATTGCGTCGCCAGTTAATGCGGGTGATGAGCCGGGAAATCCGCGATGACCAACAGATGATGCTGCTGCTCTCAAAAAAGACCGCCGACGAGCGCATCGCCACCTTTCTGGTCAACCTCTCCGCCCGCTTCCGCGCCCGGGGTTTCTCCGCCAACCAGTTCCGCCTGAGCATGTCGCGCAACGAGATCGGCAACTACCTGGGCCTGGCGGTGGAAACCGTGTCCCGGGTGTTCACGCGCTTTCAGCAGAACGAGTTGATCGCCGCCGAGGGCAAGGAAATCCACATCCTCGACCCGATTCAGCTCTGCGCGCTGGCCGGGGGATCGCTGGAAAGCTGATGCATGATGGTCCGGGCGGGCTTAGACTGGCGTCTTTTGAGTCATGTCCTGCCCGAGATCCTTATGATTTTCGACGAAGTCAGCATCAAATCCCTCATCCGCCCTGTGGTGGACTTTCCAAAACCCGGTGTGATTTTCCGTGACATCACCCCGCTGTTCCAGTCACCCAAGGCCCTGCGCCTGGTCATCGACAGCTTCATCCAGCGTTACATCGACGCCGAGTTCACCCACGTCGGCGCCATGGACGCGCGTGGTTTTCTGATCGGCTCGATCGTCGCCTACGAACTGAACAAGCCGCTGGTGCTGTTTCGCAAGCAAGGGAAATTGCCGGCCGACGTGCTGGCCGAGGCCTATCAGACCGAATACGGCGAAGCGCTGCTGGAAGTTCACGCCGACAGCCTGTGCGACGGGGATTCAGTGGTGATGTTCGATGACCTGATCGCCACCGGCGGCACCCTGGTTGCCGCCGCCAACCTGATCCGCCGCATGGGCGCCAAGGTTCACGAAGCCGCTGCGATCATCGACCTGCCTGAACTGGGCGGCTCACAACGCCTGCGCGACATGCAAATCCCGACGTTCTGCCTGACCGAGTTCGCATTGACGGATAAGTAAAGCCTGCCCCGATAGCCGCCATCAGTCTCTTTGAACACTGATTGATCGTGCCCACGCTCTGCGTGGGTATGCATCCCGTGATGCTCCGCGTCATCTTGTGCAGGGATTGAAACGTCGGGCGTCTGCCCCGGCGCATTCCCGGCTAAAGCCGGTCCCACTCAGTGCGCGGGAAGTCAGTAGGACCGGCTTCAGCCGGGAATAGGCCGGTGTGCACACCCTGGATTTGAAGTGTGCCACCTGCCCCCTTCCCGGCTAAAGCCGGTCCCACATCCGAGCTCACTCCGATAGGTACCCAGTGTCTTGAAGAGCGGGATTTTGCCTACAACTGAATCGGCTTGCGCCCTGCGAACGAGTGCGCCAGGGTGCCGCCGTCGACCAGTTCCAGCTCGCCACCCAGCGGCACGCCGTGGGCAATGCGCGAGGTGACCAGACCTTTATTGGTAAGAATCTGAGCGATGTAGTGCGCCGTCGCTTCGCCTTCGACCGTCGGGTTGGTGGCGAGGATGACTTCGGTGAACGAGCCCTGCTCTTCTATCCGCGCGACCAACTGCGGGATGCCGATGGCCTCAGGCCCCAGACCGTCCAGCGGCGACAAATGGCCCTTAAGCACGAAGTAGCGCCCTCGGTAACCGGTCTGCTCCACCGCATACACATCCATCGGGCCCTCAACCACGCACAGCAGCGTGTCGTCGCGCCGGACGTCCGAGCATTGCGGGCAGAGTTCTTCCTCGGTGAGGGTGCGGCATTGTTTGCAGTGACCGACGCCTTCCATCGCCTGACTTAGCGCCTGGGACAGACGCGAGCCACCACTGCGATCGCGCTCCAGCAGCTGCAACGCCATGCGCTGGGCGGTTTTCTGACCGACGCCGGGCAGGATGCGCAGGGAGTCGATCAACTGGCGAATCAGGGGGCTGAAGCTCATTGGAGAAACGTCCGACAAAAACACGAGACGCGGTTTATACCCGCGCCTCCGATTACCGTCAAATCAGGGTCATGAGACCTTGACCACCAGCTTGCCGAAGTTCTTGCCGTCGAGCAGGCCAATGAACGCGTCCGGCGCGTTCTCCAGGCCTTCAACGACGTCTTCGCGGAATTTCACCTTGCCGTCCTTCACCAGCGGAATCATGGCCTGCATGAATTCGTCCAGGCGGTGGTAATACTCTTCGTAGACGATGAAGCCCTGAATCTTCGCGCGCTTGGTCAGCAGCGTACGCATCAACAGCGGGAGCTTATTCTGCCCTTCTGGCTCGCTCTGCGCGTTGTAATGGGCGATCAGGCCGCACAACGGCACTCGCGCACGCTCATTGAGCAGCGGTATGACCGCTTCCAGCACCTTGCCGCCGACCAGCTCGAAATAGATGTCGATACCGTTCGGAACGGCCGCTTTCAACTGCTCGGCGAAGTCATCACTGCGGTGATCGATGCAGGCGTCAAAACCGAGCTCGTCGACCACATAGCGGCATTTGTCTTCGCCACCGGCAACGCCTACCACGCGCAGGCCGTTGAGCTTCGCCACCTGACCGACCACTGAGCCGACCGCCCCGGAAGCTGCCGCGACGACCAGCGTCTCGCCGGCCTTGGGATTGCCGATGTCCATCAAGCCCATGTAACCGGTGATCCCCGGCATACCGAGCACACCGACCGCCATTGACGGGCTCGGCAGGTCCTTCGGCGCCATCAACAGATTGCTGCCATCAGAAATGCTGTGGGTCTGCCAGCCGGTCTGACCGACCACCAGATCGCCTTCCTTGAATTTCGGGTTGCGCGACTGCTCGACCACGCTGACCGCGCCGCCTTCCATCACCGCGTCGATTTGCACCGGTGCCGCGTAGGACGGCGCGTCGCTCATACGACCGCGCATATACGGGTCGAGGGACAGATAGAGCGTGCGCAATTGCACTTGGCCGTCTTGCAGCTCAGGCAGCGCCTCGCGCTCGAGTCGGAAGTTTTCCGGGGTCGGTGCGCCCTGGGGACGGGACGCCAGGACGACACGCTGGTTGAGGATCAATTCTTGGGTCATCGGAATGGGCTCCATGTTGAAAGGTTGCGGGGGTATAGAAAGCAGACCTTCGGCAGCCGGCCGGGTTCGGTCGGATGTGGGGTTCCATATGACGCGGGCAATCCGGGGCGGACTTGGCGCCATCTCCATACAAAAATGCCAGGCACGAGGGCCTGGCATTCGGGTGTCGCAAAAGCCGTCCGATCAGAACGGCATTTTCATGCCCGGCGGCAGCTGCATGCCAGCGGTCATGCTGGCAGTCTTTTCCTGGCTGGCCGCTTCGATCTTGCGCACAGCGTCGTTGACGGCCGCGGCGATCAAGTCTTCGAGAATGTCCTTCTCTTCCTGCATCAGGCTGTCGTCCAGGCTGACGCGCTTGACGTCGTGACGCCCGGTCATGACCACGCTGACCAGACCTGCGCCGGATTGGCCCGTCACTTCGGCGTTGGCCAGCTCTTCCTGCATCTTGGCCATTTTTTCCTGCATTTGCTGAGCCTGCTTCATCAGGCCTGCCATGCCACCTTTCATCATGGGAGTTACTCCTCGGAAGTCATTGGTTAGAACGTCGTTGAACAATAAGGGCGCCCTGTCAGCTTAGCGCCCCCGGGAATCATTGGGCGTGTACTTACGCCTGCGTCGGCGCATCCACCGGAACAATGGTGTCATCACGAATCGAGGCACCGAACTGCTGCATCATCTGCTGGATGAACGGATCGCTATGGATCGCCGCCTCAGCCTGCTTCTGCCGATCGGCACGCCGACGCGCCGCTGCCTGAGCCGGGGTTTCCTGCTCGGGCTTGATCAGTTCGATACTCAGGTTGAGGGTGCGTTCATGGTATTGGTTCAGCGCGTCGTTCAGACGGCGCTGCTGCGTCGAATTGAACAGCGCGCTGTGGGCCGGGTCCAGGTGCAGCAGCCAGTTGTCGCCCTCCACCGAAATCAGCGTGCAGTTGGCGGCGATGCTGCCGGTCATGCCGGAGATCGGCAATTTCGGGAACAGTTCAAGCCAGTCCGCCGCCAGCCCGGTGGCAGGTTTGGCGGCCGGCAGCAGCTCGGGTTCCTTCTCCACCGCTTCGACGGCTTCGTGGGCGAGGTCATCGAGATAGGCGAACGAGGCCGGATCGATGTCGATGTCCGGCTCGTTGTAGTCGTCATCGGGCGGCGGCTCATCGTCGCGTTCCATGGGCGCCGGCACATAAGGCGTTGCGTCGGGCACATGCTCGATCATCTGCGGCGTCACGGCGTCGGCGGCGGCCTGCCGTTGCTCTGACGACTCGACTTCGGGCGCTTCAGGAACAGGGCTCGCGGGGACCGGCGCCGGCATTGGCGTCAGATCAGGCTGCTCGGCCACGGTGTCGAGGACGGCCTCGGGAATCTCGGCGACGGACGCGGACTGTGGGGACGGCTCGTCCTCGGCTTCAGGCTCTGATTCGGTCTCGGGCTCGGGCTCGGCGGCAGTGGCTGGCGCCACGACTTTTGGCGCGTTCCAAGGCAGGTCGATGTCTTCCTCAGTTTTTGCCGCTGCAGGCTCGGGCACTGCGACAGGCGCCGGCGTGTCGATGACAGGTGCCGGGGCGGTCTGTGGTCGGGATGCTGCGGATGCTGAACTCGCCACCGCTGTTTGGGAATCAACCGTGGCCGGGTTGATCCCCACTGACTTTAACGGCTGCGTCGGCGCGTTGTCGGCGTCTGCGGGCCGGAACGCCAGCATGCGCAGCAGCACCATCTCGAAACCGCCACGGGGGTCCGGCGCCAGCGGCAGATCGCGGCGACCGATCAGGCCCATCTGGTAATAGAACTGCACGTCTTCGGCGGGCAACGCCTGGGCCAGCGCCAGCACGCGATCACGATCGCCGTGGCCGTTATCGACACCTTCAGGCAGCGCCTGGGCGATGGCGACCCGGTGCAACACGTTGAGGATCTCCGACAGCACGCCGCTCCAGTCAGGCCCCTGCTCGGCCAGATGACGCACAGCTTCTAGCAACGAACGGGCATCGCCCTCGATCAACGCCGCCAGCACGTCGAACACCTGACCATGATCCAGCGTACCGAGCATGGCGCGCACATCGGACGCCAGCACCTTGCCTTCGCCGAAGGCAATCGCCTGATCGGTGAGGCTCATGGCGTCACGCATCGAGCCATCGGCCGCGCGACCCAGCAGCCACAGCGCGTCGTCTTCGAACGGAACGTTTTCGACGCCAAGGACGTGGGTCAAGTGTTCGACCACACGCTCAGGCGTCATGTTTTTCAGGGAGAACTGCAGGCAGCGCGACAGAATGGTCGCCGGCAGCTTCTGCGGGTCGGTGGTGGCGAGGATGAACTTGACGTAGGGCGGCGGCTCTTCCAGCGTCTTGAGCAAGGCGTTGAACGAGTGGCTGGAGAGCATGTGTACTTCGTCGATCAGGTAGACCTTGAAGCGGCCGCGGCTGGGCGCGTATTGCACGTTGTCGAGCAGCTCGCGGGTGTCTTCGACCTTGGTGCGGCTGGCGGCGTCGATCTCGATCAGGTCGACAAAACGGCCCTCGTCGATCTCGCGGCAGACCGAGCATTCGCCACACGGCGTTGAGGTGATGCCGGTTTCACAGTTCAGGCACTTGGCGATGATCCGCGCGATGGTGGTCTTGCCGACCCCGCGGGTACCAGTGAATAAATAGGCGTGGTGCAGGCGCTGGCTGTCCAGCGCGTTGATCAAGGCCTTGAGCACATGGGTCTGGCCGACCATTTCGCGGAACGAGCGCGGACGCCATTTACGTGCAAGAACCTGATAACTCATTGAAAACCGTCGCGACTGGGTTGCGGAAGACCGCCAATGCTAGCGGAGCAGGGGCAAAATTGCATCTGGTGTCCGACGCTTATCGCTTTATTATGGCTGGCCTGGCTCCGCAAGACGGCTCCGCGAGACGGTTCCCTCACAAGGTCCCACACCTGGATTGCGAAGACACAGCAGGCAGGAAGCGTCGCACTGTTACTTCGAGGGATCCGAATGCGAGTGTGGGTAATGAGTGCCGTGGGGCTGTTGAGCGCGACTGCGGCTGCAGAAGGCCCGCCGCTGCGCTTTGCCGTGGCCGACAGTTGGTCGATGCCGCTGATGCAGGTGGGCCCCAACGGGCCCGAGGCCGGCATTCTTTTCGACATCATGGAAAGCCTGGCCCGACAGATCGGCCAGACCGCTCAGTACCGCGTTTATCCACGGATGCGCATACAGGCGGCGACTGAGCGCGGTGAAGTCGATGTGCGCTGCTACGCCGCGCAGTCCTGGTTGCCGGATATGTCAGGCGACTACACCTGGAGCCTGCCGCTGCTGACCCAACGCAACGTGCTCGTCGGCAGTGCCTACGACACCGCGCCCTTTCAGTTGAGCGCGATTCTCGGCGATCGCATCGGCACGGTGCTGGGCTATGCCTATCCCGTGCTGGACCCGCTGTTCGCTACGCGTGATCTGATCCGCGAAGACGCGAGGTTGCAGGAGCAGGTGCTGCCCAAGCTGTCCGCCCACCGCTACCGTTATGCCGTGGACACGCAGTGGTCGCTGGACTGGTACAACCGCGAGCAGACAACCGACGAGAAGCTCAGAGCCGTGTGGGTCATCGATGAACAGCCGGTGGGCTGCGTCGCCCGCAACGACCCGAGCGTGCCGGCGCAACGCATCATGCGCACGCTGCTGAGGATGAAGATGTCCGGGGAGATCGAACGGATTGTCCAGCACTATCAGGTGCATTCGGGGAATGCGGCGGATCCGTATTGAGCCTGTGCCGTTTTCCTGTTGTGGGGCGGGCTTTAGCCGGGAAGGCGTCATGTGACGCACCGCAAGACTGATGGCGTTCCCACTGCCCTCTTCCCGGCTAAAGCCAGTCCCACTGAAGGCGTGGATCTCACTGTAGCAATCCCGTCATATTCCCTCGCTAGGCTCCGGCGACACATGTTGTAACAACTCGACCTGCGAGCGCCCGCCATGAGCAAGAAACCGGAAGATCCAGCACAGGCTTCAGCCCCCCACGCGCCAGTAGATGGCAGCCGCCGACGCTTCCTCGGTGGCGTTGCGGTGCTGGGCGCAGGCGCGACCCTCAGCGGCGTGGTGGGCGCTGCCGAAGCGGGCGTCGCAGGCAAGGCGGCAGCGGACACCCTGCTGACCGGCCCGGCGCTGGACAAAGCGCTGCAGGACAACGTCAAAACCATCGTGGTCATCTACGGCGAAAACCGCAGCTTCAATAACCTGTTCGCCAACTTTCCCGGCGTCGAGCAACCGCTTTCCGCCGTGAAAGCCGATCAATACCGCCAGCGCGACCGTGACGGCAAGGTCCTCGACACGCTGCCGCAGTGCTGGGGTGGCGTCTGCCAGATCGGCCCGCAAAGCGTTGACGGCGTGACCTACGCGACGGGCTTGCAGTACCAGGAAAACCTGCCCAACGCGCCCTTCCCTCTTAAAGGCCCGAGCGGCGAGGACCTGCCACTCAGCGTCGTCACCCGCGACCTGTGGCACGTGTTCTACCAAAACCAGATGCAGATCAACGGCGGCAAGAACGATGCGTTCGTGGCGTGGGCGGACTCCGGCGGCCTGACCATGGGCTACTACGCCCAGACGCAATATTCCCTGCGTTTGTGGGACGTCGCCAAAGAGTTCGTGCTCTGTGACAACTTCTTCCAGGGCGCTTTCGGTGGCTCTTTCCTCAATCACCAGTACCTGATCTCGGCCCGCGCGCCCTTCTACCCGGACGCCGCGAACTCCCCGGCCAAGTCGCAGATCGCCGTGCTGGAAAGCAGCGATCCTCTGGACTATCGGCTCAAACCCCTTGAGAAATCACCGGCCAGCGCCATGACCGGTCCGCCGCAATTCGGCCCGAGCGCACTGACGCCCGACGGCTACGGCGTCAACACCATGGCCCCGCCCTACTGGCCGACGTGGCTGCGCGACAAGGAAAATCGGGACTATTCGCAGCCGGGGCTGGCCAACGTGCTGGTACCGCAGACCCATGACCACATCGGCGACAAGCTGTCGAAGAAGAACGTCGACTGGGCGTGGTACGCCGGCGCATGGCAGGTGACGCTGGACGAGTACAAGGACTCGACCGGCATCCCGAAGATCCCGAACTTCCAGTACCACCACCAGCCCTTCAACTACTTCAAGCAACAAGGCCCGGAGAACCCGGCCGAGCGCCATAAACGCCTGCGCGACGGCGGCCTGGGCGACGAGTCTTCCACCAATAAATTCCTCGCCGACGCCGAGGCTGGCAAGCTGCCCGCGGTGACCTTCTACAAACCCCAGGGCAACCTCAACATGCACGCCGGTTACGCCGACGTGGCGGCCGGCGACCGACACATCGATCGCACGATCAAGGTGCTGCGCAACAGCCCGCAGTGGAAGAACATGGTGATCGTCATCACGGTCGATGAGAACGGCGGCTGGTGGGACCACGTTGCGCCGCCGAAGGGCGACCGCTGGGGACCGGGGACGCGGGTGCCGGCAATCGTCATCTCACCCTTCGCGCGCAAAGGCACAGTCGACCACACGGTGTACGACACCGCCTCGATCCTGCGTCTGATTACGCGGGTGCATGGACTGGAAAAACTGGAAGGATTGACCGAGCGCGACAACGCCATGGCCGCCCGCGGACAGGCGCCTATGGGTGATCTGAGCAATGCGCTGCAGTTTCCGGGGTAGCGCGGGACGAATCCGCTGTCGGCACACTGTCGATGACGGTACACAACACCCTGTAGGAGCGCGCTTGCCCGCGAATGCGGTGGTTCAGGCGCATGGATGTCGCGGGCTGATAGTTTTCGCGGGCAAGCGCGCTCCTACAGTTGATCTCAGCAACATCTGCAATGTTCGGCGTACGCACCGGCTTGCTGGCGAATGCGGTGGTTCAGACACGCAGGCATCGGCAGACACAGTGCTTTCGCCAGCAAGTCGGCTCCTGGGGTGGAGTTACGTCGAGCACGCAAGTGGCGTCGGGCCTGGAACCTGTAGGAGCGCGCTTGCCCGCGAATGCGGTGGTTCAGACACGCACGTATCACCAGACAGATTGCTTTCGCCAGCAAGCCGGCTCCTGCGGTGGATTTACGTCAAACACGCATGTGGCGTCGGGCCTGGAACCTGTAGGAGCGCGCTTGCCCGCGAATGCGGTGGTTCAGACACGCCCGTATCGCCAGACAGATTGCTTTCGCCAGCAAGCCGGCTCCTGCGGACTCGTGGCGTGTTGACTGGCCCACGTAGGCAATGTCGAAACCCAAGCTGGGGCGCATGTCCGGCACCGGTTGAGCGAAGAGGTAGATACCGAAGCGGTAAGTAGCGGCCACCAGGTCCGTAAATAACAGCACTATCAGCGCATTGACACGCATCATCGGCATCCTTGCTGAAGTCCGTCGCCGGCGCGGCGGCAGGGGGCGGGCCGGATAATCAGTGCTGGATCAACCAACAGGCTAGCGTAAAACGTGAGGGTTACTGGCAGGGAAAAGCGTTTTTCAACGCCGCGACCACCAACACGGATTCATTCAGATGCAAGCTCTCGGGATGCGCTTGCAGGGACTGCGCAATGATGCGCATGGACTGAATCATCGGAATGCCGCCTTCGGGCACGCACACCAACTGCGGCAACCCGCCTGCCTCATGGAACAGATCCAGGGTGTCCATCGTCGCTTGCAGCACCCCGACGCAATGGCCGACACCCACGCCATTCTGCGCCACGCCGCCGCTCATGCTGTTGATGCCGTCCTGGCATTCGAGCAGCAACTTGTTGCCGTCCGCCAGAGCGCCAGCGCTGACGCACAGCGCGAATAACGCCGACGCGCCCGCGATCGATTTGCCCATCAGCGTAGCCACAATTCCTTCACCGAATGATCCGACGCCTTACGCACCACAAGGCTGGCGCGCTCACGGGTCGGGAGGATGTTTTCCAGCAGATTGGGCCGGTTGATGTCGTGCCAGATCTTGCGCGCCGCATCCGGGGATTTCTCCGGCGGCAGGTCGGCCAGTTCACGAAAATAGGCACCTCGCGCGCGAAACGCGGTGCGTTGCAGCATCAGAAAACGCTCGACGTACCAGCGCTCGATGTCGCCCTCTTCGGCGTCCAGATAAATCGAAAAATCGAAGAAATCCGAGACGATGCTGCCCGGTTTCTGGCCGTCGTTGCCCTCGGTCTGCAACACGTTCAGCCCTTCGAAAATCAGGATGTCGGGCTGGCTGACCTTGAAGAACTGGTCAGGGACGATGTCGTAGCTAATGTGGGAATAGACCGGGGCGGTGATTTCCGGCGTGCCGGCCTTGAGGTCAGAGAGAAACTTGACCATGCGCTTGCGATCGTAGCTTTCCGGAAAGCCCTTGCGGTGCATGATGCCGTCGGCGACAAGCCGTGCGTTGGGGTGCAGAAAGCCGTCGGTGGTGATCAGGTCGACCCGGGGATGATCCGGCCAGCGCGCCATCAGCGCCTGCAGCACTCGGGCAAAAGTGCTCTTGCCGACCGCAACGCTGCCTGCCACCGCGACCACGTAGGTCTGGCGTTTTGCGGGGCGCCCCAGAAAGGTGTCCTTGATGCTGTCGAGATTGCGCGCGGCGCTGACGTGCAGATTGATCAGGCGCGACAACGGCAGGTAGATATTGGCGACATCCTCCAGCGAGATGTCCTCGTTCACGCCACGCAATGCGGCGAGGTCTTCTTCGGACAACGTCAATGGCGTACTGGCGCGCAGCCCCGCCCACTCCGCGCTGCTCATTACCAGATAGTCATCAGGGGCCATCAATCGCGTTCCAGTCAGGTGTCCGTATCAACAATGGTGCGAAGACTATCGTATTGGTCCAAATGGAGGGCAGATTTATTTGAATCTGCCAGGGCGATTGGCTGACTTCGTTGCCGTCATTTCCGCCAGATCCGCCGCCAGGGTTTCCAGCGTAGGCCGCATGATCAGAGGCGCCGGCGCGCCTTCGGGCGCTGGCAGCCCGAGGCGGTTATGCCAGATCGTCGGCAGCCCCACCTTCGCCGTGCCGAACAGATCGTAGGCCGAACCCGCGACAAACACGGCATGGCTGGCATCGACACCCAAAGTGTCCAGCGCCAGACGATAAGGCGCGGGGTCCGGCTTATAAAAACCGGCTTTCTCCGATGTAACGACCACATCGAACGGGATACCCAACACGTCCGCCGCGAGTTGGCCCAGGCGCTCCGAACAGTTGGTGACGATACCGAGCTTGTAATGAGGCTTCAGGGATTCGAGGACCGCCCTGGCTTCCGGCCAGGGCTGCAACTCCCCGAAGCGCCGATCGAGTTCTGCGGCTGCATGCTTGCCAAGGCCGACTTCCAGAGCCGCCTCCTCGACCAGCGTGTCGTAAGGGCGATAGCGCCCGCAGCCATAGGTCGCCTTCAGGTAGGCCATGCGCCAGGTCCGGCCCAGCTCTTCGGATCCGGCGACTGAATTCCACAGGGTCCAGGAGTCCAGCAAGGCGGTGAGCAGGTCGAAAAGTACGAGTTGGATGGGGGCTGTTGGGTGGAGGGGTGATGGGGTGTCGGTTGTCATTGTTGTTTTCCTGAGCCGAGGGGTGGCGTGCGATGGATGCCCGGCCAGTCGCCTTGACTGGGCGTCGGATACGTATCAGCGAGCGCCCCATTCTAAGCTGCGTATAAGGCGATGAACCGCACGTGGCTTAACTCTATGGTTCAGCGTTGCTTAAGGATCATTCGCTCAAGCTCGGGTTCCGACGAGCCACGCGATGAGAAAATAACAACGTTAAGACACGCAGCCAGTTGCCAACAAGACAGGGATGAGAAATTTGAGAGAGTTGAAGTGATCGAGACCGCCAGGAGTGCGGATGATCAATACTCGTCATGGCGACGAGGGTTCGTTATGGAGGCAACCCCACCAGCCACACCCCGGCACACAATGTTCCCGCTGTGGCTGCTGCCTTCCGGCTCTGACCATGTCGCATGCAAGCATGCTCGGGTATCGTTGCGGGCCTTATGGGTTAAGGGTTTCAGGCTAGTGAGGTTGATCATTATCTACCGTGTGGACACACAGCGCGGACAGTCATTTTTTGAGGTGTGATCAGCATTGTTCCACTCTGCTGTACCACTTTGGTGTTCCACTCATGGCCTATATCGTCCAGCGTCAGTCGGTTTACTACCTCAACCTTCGCCTGCCCAAACACCTGTTCCCGAATCGTCACACACTGCGCATGTGCCTGAATGTCCGTGAGCGTCAGGCTGCATTATTCCTCGCTGCATCTCTTGCTCAACAAGTGCACAACCACTTGAACGAAAATCCGCTGGTAGACCTCCAGACGTTACGTGGGCTGTGCTCAAACTGGCGAGACGCTGCCCCTCAGCCAATGATCCAGACTGCTCCAAGGAAGTCACCAGCGGCTATCGTCAACCGGAACAGTGATGGCCCTACCCTCGCTAGTTTGTCCAAACTCTATATAGAAGAAGGTAAACGCGGTGGTACGTGGCGAGAGGTCAGCACGCACGAGATTGAGCGCTCCATACGAGATTTGTTCGAACTGATGGGTGACATGCCCGCCAAAGCTTTCGACGTCCAACAAGCGCGGTTGTTGAAGGATCGCCTGTCCCATTGCCCGCAATACTTTGCACTGCTGCCAGAGTTCAAGGGCAAGACGCTGATGCAGGTGATTGAATCTAGCAGCACGTACAAAACCATCACCGCTGTAACAGTGAACAACCGTCTTCGCAAACTCTCGGCGTTCATGAACTGGTGTAAGGCCAATGGTTACGTCACGGACAATCCACTGGTAGGACTGAAAGTGATGACGGGCTCGGCAAAGGAAGCACGGTTGTCGTTTGAACAACATGACCTGACAGCCCTTCTCAATCTGGACGCACTCAAGACCGAAGCCAGTAAACATCCTTGGCGATACTGGTTGCCGCTCCTTGGCAGGTTCACGGGCGCCCGGCTGGAAGAGCTTTGCCAGTTGCACGTAGCTGACTTCATTACGTTGCAAGGAATCCGGTGCATTCGTATTGATGACTGTAATCAATCACAGAGCCTCAAGAACAGCAGCAGCCGTCGTATATTGCCGATGCATCCTGCACTCACCGAATTGGGCCTGCTCGACCATGTCGAGGTGATGCGAAAGTCAGGCTCAGAACAGCTATTCCCAGACCTTAGACCTGTCAGAGGCAAGCTGGGCCATGCACCATCAAAGTGGTTCGGACGGTACAAGACCAAGCAGGGCATTACTGATCCGAAGAAAACGTTTCACAGCTTCAGACATACCATGATTGATGACCTGAGAGACGCTGGCGTACAGGACTCCTTGATAAAACGTATCGCGGGCCATGAAGACTCAGCGGTAACTTTTGGCATTTATGGAAGCCGTCCACCCTTGAACGCGATGATCAACGCGATCATGCAAATCCCAGCAATTGGAGTCGGGTCCGAAGCGGGAAGAGCGGAAAGTGGAAACAGATGACATGATCGGCCTACCAAGTTGATCTACTGACAACTACCGTTGTTTTCAGCGACGACCCCCGGATATGTAAACGGGCCGGGGATTACATGCGAAAGTAACGAGAGAAAGTTCTTGACTTTTGCAAATATAACTTGACAAAAAGCACTTTGTCGTGGTAAGATGTACTGAGAATCTAGCTTTAGATTTCAATATTTTCTTGACCTCTGCAACATTCTCTAATGTGTCTCCGAATCATACTTCCGAACCGCCCTCCTTCTCCTCCGAGTAGTTGCGTTTAGGCGTGATAGGTCAAGGCAATTACGGTGCCTTCAGCAACCTCTAGCAGTAGGTTGGGCCGCTACTGTCAGAACAGCCCTTCACTGTTCGTAGCCTGACCCGTGCTAAAAGCCTCGATCCTCTAGGCAGGGTATAAATCCTTGGTGTGTTGGCCTCGACACTCCATTCAGCCGAACTTTCGGGTTCGGTTTTTTTATGCCTTTCATTCTTAACCTTGCAACAAACAATCACTCAGCCACCAACCCAAAAGGAGGTAATCCCTTGCCTGCGAAACGAAGTATCATCAAATACAGACCTTGTGCCGTCTGTGGAAAATCAGTCGCTACACAGAGGACAACGTCAACTCCAACCTGTGGATTGAGGTGCTACACGATCTTGTACCGACAGCGCACCAAACAACAAGCCCAAATCGAGGAGGAACCACCATTATGTTGAAAACACCCTATCTACGTTGCGCCATCTGCTTTAACAGCTTTCCATCAAACGGCGAGCATAAGACATGCTCTCTTGACTGCCACCAAATTTGGTTCAGGCAGCAACGAACAACCAACCCACCAATTAAAGGACTGATACATGATTCAGAAGCCACAGCCAACCTTTGAACCGAATATCGAAGAGCAATTACGGGATATGCTCCAAGCACTGGACATGGTCTGTTCAACACCATGGGACGGGATTACGCCACAAATGATTACTCCCGTCATAGGCGACGCCAAGGATAAGGCTATTGACGACATACTCGAAAAGCTTCGAGCGCACTACTCAGATGCCGAGCGTAACATCCGCTAACTAAAACGCACCGCAATAAACCTTAACCCATAAAGGAGGAATTTATGGAGAAACATTATGAGCAATTACTTTATCGTAAACCGTCCCAGCAACCTTGTTGTCGGAGTCATCGCAACAAGCTACACACCAACTGACACACAGCTAAAGATGTTCGTCCTTGCCAACGAGCAATCCCTTGCGTTCTATGATAAGCATTTAAGTAGAGACCACGAAACCCTGTTAGACATCGGTGAACTGATGAAGAAGTCGGCCCACGTCACCGATCAAGTGTCTGAAGGGAAGACAGGGAGCGCCAAACCCGTGTCTCAACGCACAAGGGCGGAGCAATCAGTCTCGGTGCAAGATCGAGAGGAATACATTCTCACTTGGATTCGTAACCACCCTGATGCTGACGAATACGACTTACATGACGCCATCGGCATGGGCATTGTCGCAGCTCGTGCGTATCTAAAGCTGTACGCGCTTTAACGGCCCTACAGGGCGTTCAAACATGCAAGTAAGGGCGTAGTGCCAATTGCAACTTTTGCACGCCTACAGGCCATGTAGAACAAGCACCGAAACATCAAATATCACGCTATCTCTGCCTCATATCAGGCAATTAACAATACTCAGGAGAAATACAATGGAAAACCAAAACACAATTATGCAAAACGTCTTCAGTCAAACAACCTTTGATCATATGTGCGATCAAGCGAGAATTTTCTACGAAGCAACAATCGAGAAACCACAACACTTGAACGCCAAGGGCGCCATTGTCGAATTCATGATTGAAGGTTGCCAACCGGCAGCACACAAGTACCACGAGCTGTTGTCCGCAGGTTACACGCCGCTCCCAGTAGAATCACCACTCGAAAGCTTCCACCTTGTGGGCACTGCTGGCGGAGTTGTGTTGATTCAGATTCATGTCGTTAAACCAGCGGACCAGCGAGCGGCTGAATTAAACGATATATTCACAGGTATGAAAGTGCAGTACCTCAAAGACCTTGAGGTCGCTCAGGCGCAAGAGATTGAACGACAAGTCGAGATTACCCTTGCCGCTGCTGCTCGAAAAGAAGAAGCGAAACAACTCGCGGCGCAAAAAGCTCTTGCGGATAAGGTGAGAGCAGAAATGCAGGAAAGCAGGGATAAGCTGCGTGCTTCCTTGATTGCGAAAGGCAAACTTAACGAAGACGGTGAAGCGGCATGATGTCGGGAACAGAACTAATTCTACGCCAACGCTACGCCCCCGAAACTCTACCAGTTGAAACGCCGGTAGAGAAATCACGAACTACATGGACAGTTGTAATGAAGGCGGCTGACCATGGTGCAAGTTATGTATTTGACGCGTGCAACGAACACAACAAAGCTAATGGCCGTCTACCATTCCAGTCGTTCATTCTTCCAGCAGACGTGCCGGGCATTGGGCATGCGGGCGATTGGGTAGTCAAGCAGGAGTCTGATCAATGAACTACCAACAAATCATTCAACAAATCATTCAACAAACGGACTACGAGTCCGCTGCCCGTACTTACGTCGTGGAGAAGTTCGGAACACCCGTGGCTCAAACATTCCCTATCCTTGCCAGCATCGTGCTCCGTGGCATCTTCGCTGGTAAGCCTGAGTCAATGGTTTTAGCTGAAGTTCTCGCTGGATTCTCCTTGAAGCCACTTTGACACGTTCTTCCAGACACGGCAGGAAG
Source organism: Pseudomonas graminis (assembly GCF_900111735.1). Taxonomy (GTDB): domain Bacteria; phylum Pseudomonadota; class Gammaproteobacteria; order Pseudomonadales; family Pseudomonadaceae; genus Aquipseudomonas; species Aquipseudomonas graminis. The sequence goes on from NZ_FOHW01000013.1 coordinate 94,182, forward strand.
TATCAGCGCGTTAACTTTCGCCTGCAATGAGTGCTTGACTTGAAAGGCATTTAGGCGTATGTTCGCCACCTCAATACGAACACCCAGACGTCACATCCGCCACCGCCAAGGTGATGTCGGAGTGTGATTATCTGACGCCTGCGTTTTGACACTTTTACAACTGGCATAACCGAGAGGAACTGCCCATGAATTGAACTTGAATAGGAGAATGAATAATGGCAAAGAGTAAAGTCACTGAAGAAGCTCGTGCACGTGCGACCCAAATGCGCTCGGTGGGCACCTCATACCGTGATATCGCTGCTGAACTGGGTTCCCAAGGTGTCACAGAGAACTGGTGCAAACGGAATCTCAACACGGTGATCGTGTTCGATAACCACTACTTCCTGATGGAAGAACTCATTCCTTTGGCTGTGCGGCCCGAAGGTATCCCACGACTACAGTTCAGAGCGAAGATAAAAGCGGCGTACGGCCTGCCATCGGGCGTGACGATTCCGGAGGCTATTGAGCGGAGAACCAAACGTGCGCTACCGTATGATGCATTCATCCGCCCGGATTGGATGGAGCCAGAGTTCGCACGAGCAAGTCATCTGGAGTTAGTCCACGACGCAACTATATTGGTTGATCGTCTGGAAGAAATGGTCGCGGAATTCTGCGTCAGGTATCCAACTGCGTCCATTTGGCACGTAAGGCAAGAAATTATCGGCCATATTTTAGGGTCGCACCCTGCATCGCCTCTGGTGCACGGAAAGAGGATGGTGGATGCGGTGGACACTATAGAAGGCCGCGTTCCGCAGATTCCGCCAGTGGAACCAGCGTTTATCGACGATGAAGAGTTCGACCATCACTGCATCTGAAATTTCAGTCCGTATAGATTATTGATAGGTTCACATGTTCATTGCAGACGCGTAATCTGGAAGTGAACTTTTTGTCTCTATAATATATACACAAGTTCAGTTGTTCACTTGAGACGTCAACGTCTCAGGTTGCACCGTGTGACTTTGCACCAATGAAGACCTCAGCAAAGAATCACGATTCAGTATAATGAGTCTACACAAACCCCTCTTGCTCTAGCCTTTGATCTGAGTCGTATGCCGGGCATACAGGTTATAACCTTCTCCGTGGTAACGAGTGCTGTCGCATTTCGTGATTATGCACGAAACACAAGATCACAAGCGAAGAGCAGGATTTTTGTTGATCTCATTTATTGGTTAGTGTTCGACCGAAGGTCATGTGTCGATTCGTCCACCGTGAGGTGGGGATTACTCAATGGCGAATAACCTAACAGCGCCGCTGTGATGATCGTTTCCGTTGACCTTGCATCAGCTCTTGGCTGATCCGTGCACAGAGACTGACATTATCCCATAGCGGCGCTGTGGGCTTATCTGCTCCTTCCGGCGAAGTCTTTCAACCAACTAGTCCGTTATTTCAGGTACGAGAGAATACGTGTGCACTTCTCGCCGGTGACTTTCCACCGCCGTGGGTCCGCTGTAGGCCGTACCATTTGGGTAATGCAGAATTCCTTATGACCATCGGCGTAAATGATCACTGCCGTGGTGGTAGAAGAACCATCTTCGTTCAGGTAGCCAGTGACATTCTCACTTTTCTCGGGGCGCTTATCAGGGCCACCGTAGGGATCAGGGATAGGAGTGGCGTCAGCCGCATATGTTGCTTGGGCGAGCAATAGGAGTGTGAATGTGCAGATGTATTTCATGATGGGTCCGTCCTTAGATTGGTGGGGTCAGTGAAGCAGTTTGATTTTACAGCGCCGCTGTGATGCTACCTGCCTTGACCTTGCATCAGCCTTTGGTTGGTCTATGCAAAGAGGCTGACGCCATGCCATAGCGGAGCTATGAGGTTATTGGCCCCTTGTGGCGAAAGCCTCGGACAATCCAAGCGAGGATGAGGCCCAACAGGTAGAGGGCTGCGCACACCAGTAGCCATCCGACAATTATTCCCCCGCCGCTCTGAAGCTGAAGTGTAAGGACGTGAGCGCGCCGATACTCGTACGACGCCGTGTCTTCCGCGAACACCTTTCGTACGTCTGCGGGGTCGCTCCTCTGGCATATAGAGATGGGCGCCACGATTCCAGCACGTGCGTTAGCGGCCTCGTTCTCCAAGCATGCAAGGTTGTTATCGTGCATGTACCTACTGAATGCGTAAGAGCTTTCAATCCGCTCAGCGGTAGGGAAATTCCGGCTGGCCGCTAATGAGACCATTCCTACTAACATCACTACGCACACCACTACCCATAACCGCTGCCATCCGTTCAAACTAACCCTTTTCATGCCACTCCCGTTCCACTATGAGCTGCTGCCGTTTCCATGAGTTGGTTAAACCTACGCTCCGCCTCGCCCTGATTCCGTCTCAGCTTTTCGAGGCTGACCTCAACCGCAGTAAGCCTCTCCTTACATTCCTTCTCGCTGTAGCGGTCACGATTCGTATGTGCATGCTCAGCAAAGGCGGATGCGTCCGCAATACACTGGCGGAAGAACTCCCGCCTATCTTGCAGAAAGTTGGACGTGATCTCTCGAAGCTCAGGATTCAAGTCGTTGTTGAGGGAGAGACGGTGAGCCAGCGAATCAGTTTCCCGATCCAGCTTGTACCACTCTGAACGTGCAGCCTCGGCCTTGAGTAAAAGGTTTTGCCTTCGCAGGTAGAGTTCGTTTGCCCTCGACCTGTTTTGCACACGCTCTGTACGCAATAACGCGAACAAGGAGACGGCCAGTGCCAGCAATGATGCAATCGGAATTGATGCAAGGTCCACAGTGCTCTCCATCCGTGTGGTGACTTCGCAGTATGTGGCGCTTCACGTCCTGGGACAACGTGTGCAGATAATTCGATTTTATCCCCCGAATTCCCCATGAAATAGGGTCAAAACCCCGTTTACGGCAGACATGTTCGCAGGCTGTCAGAGTTGTAGCACGCCTGTAGCCCAGTAACGGCGTGGGTTGTGCTTATCTCAGGTCAAACCGGGCGCGTTGAAAGATAGTTTCCGGACGTTTCGAAACGGGAAAAGCGCTCCAACTAGGCCAGACTCAAGGTTTTCAGCATGAGGAACGCCTGATGGAACTGCTATCTGTCGAAATCAAGCTTCTGCTCGCCATCCATGCAGGTCAGCCTGTAGTAAAGGGCGAAGACGTGCACACGCTCCGACAATTGATCGCGAAAGGATACGCCGTAGGTGTAGACGCTTCTGACGGTGACGGAGACGAGTACATAGAAGTGCGTCTGACGCCATCAGGTCGGGAAATCGCAAGCGACCTTTACACAGACGAGTGATGGGCAACCAGAGCTATCGTTTAGGTCTACCTAAAGAGTAGTAAGATAACCGCCCGTCACCCACTATCAGATAACATTTGCGAGTAGCTATATGATCGAATTATCATTTGCCTATCAAAACGCAGCCTAAAGGATAGCCAGTCATGAATGCCCATCTGTACCTGAGAGCATCGACCAAGGATCAGCACGCTGACCGCGCTCAGGTCTCGCTTGAAGCGTTCGCTGCTGAAAAGGGACTGACCATCGTCGGCGTCTATAGCGAGAACATCAGCGGCACCAAGTTGAATCGGCCTGAGTTGCTGCGTCTGCTCGAAGTAGCTCAGCCGGGGGACGTGCTACTGGTGGAATCTGTAGACAGGCTGTCCCGCCTTTCCCAAGCCGATTGGCGAGTGCTGCGTTCTACCATCGACACCAAGGGTCTCCGCCTTGTTGTGCATGACCTGCCCACCAGTCATATGATGGTCGAAGACAAGGGCATCACAGGTCAGATCATGAAAGTGATCAACGATATGTTGATTGACCTCATGGCTACCATGGCAAGGCTGGATCAAGAAAAGCGTGTAGAGCGTATCAACCAAGGCTTGGCAAGAAAGCGAACTCAGGAAGATTGGACACCTCCCGGTAAGGCCAAGAACACAGCTATGTGGGACACGATCACTAAACTTATGAGAGAGCACACAACCATGAGCGCTGACCATGTAGCTAAGCTCGCTGGATGCGGTGTTGCCACTGTGTACCGTGTCAAACGTGAACTGAAAGCCTAACCGTCATATGTGTCCCCAAAGCCCGCTTATGCGGGCTTTGTCGTCTCTGCTTCTGGGACAATGAGTCAGCAACCCTCAGCAATCACCACGCCCCCAGCAAGCCCAGCAGAGCCGTCAGGACTTATTTTCGTTTTACGGCGAAAGCCATCTGCCCCCTACGCGCTGTGTTAAGAGGGTAGGATGAAAATCTGTCACCAGCGTTGGTGCATGCCCCGGTACTTATTCTCGCCAGCCATGCAGAGAACGACCCCCATCCCTTGCAAAGTCGATGTCGGTGGGCAGGGTTTTGGCTAAACCAAGCTGACTAAGTGACCGCTGCCGATCGCTAGTTTTTACTGGCCGATTAGTGTATTTGTGACCTTTTCGACAAGGACGATTTGAAATGAGTTTTGATGAACAGATTCAGTCAGTGATGTGGGAAGACTTAGATTCAGAAGATGATTTTCCAGCCCAGCGTCCCTTGCTTGCTCACTACACTTCGGTAGGAGTGCTTGATGCAATGATGGGTAATAACGAAATATGGTTTTCTAATCCGCTATACATGAATGATTTGGAGGAACTTCGTTTTGGCATGGTAGAGGGGGCCAATGCATTTCGTAACAATCAAGAACTGAGAGCAGCGATTCACAACGATCATGCATTCGAAACCATGATGGGGCATTTCAACAACCTGTTTGAAGCGTTCGAAACAAAGCACGCTTTTGACACCTACATCATGTGCTTAGCTAAACATGCACCGGAAAATAACGACGGTCTTTTATCGATGTGGCGCGGGTATGGTGCAGGTGGTAGCGGTGTAGCCATCGTGTTCGATACGAAGAAGATTGCCGTTTCGGAGTCTTCCCCTTTTATTATTGGCGCCGTGAAATACGGTACACGTGAAGACCGTCTGAACTGGATAACAACCAAGATAAATGGATTGGCTAAAATATTATCCGAACAAACATTAAATGACGAAGAGCTGTTCAGTGTTGCATATCAATGGATCGAGCGTCTGAAGATTTTTGCAGTCTTCACAAAACACAATGGCTTTCACGAAGAGCAAGAGTGGCGTATTGTATACATGAGTGAGCGGGATAGGCATGATAAACTTAAGAGCATGCTCGGGTACACGATCACGCCACTCGGAGCCGTCGAGCCCAAGCTGAAATTTCAGGTGGAACCTCTGGATGGGTTATTTGGTGAGCACCTTTCACTAGAGAGTATTATAGATAGGATTATTCTCGGGCCAACTACCTCGACGGCGCTAGCCGAGACTGCAGTAAAAAGAATGTTGAGTCACCGGGGAAAAGATGCACTGACTGAGAAGATCGTAGCTTCATCCATTCCATTCCGATCTTAACTGCCAGCAGACACGGGGGATAGCGTGATGCCTGAAATTCCTACATGGACAAACTGCTTAGCTGATGTTTATACATATCGATATGGGCCGATTGCCCAAGAATTCTTAACTCTAGTTATCAATCCTTCATTGGACGCTCTTGATGTTCAGGTAAAGCATTGGGAAGAGTCAGACGACCCTGTATCTCACTTTATACTATCTGACTTGAGCGAGCTGATTTACAAGACACGAATGGCATTCTGTTTGGCTATCCAGTCTCTATGGGAGCAGCAGATACGAACATACCTTGCAGGTTGTCTACAGCAATTGAGCATAAATCCATTTCCTGTTTCTAATCGCAGGGGTGCCCACTCTGTTCAGACTGTATTTTGGGGTGATGAACTAAATACTGTATTTGAGAGATTGCGAGGTATCCCTTTACCTTCATTCGCTTCATTTGAATCGCTTGACCTACTAATGTTGGTAGGTAATGTGTGTCGCCATGGTGATGGTTGCTCTAGTGTTCGATTGTGGAGTATCCGCCGCGATCTCTGGCCCGCTTACCACAATGCTGATAACGAGTTTCTACGATCAACACTGACAGGTGAAGCACCTCCAGTGCAATCAATGCAAATCCCTAGAGAGATGCTGGAAGATTTCGTGGACAAGATTTGCCTCTTCTGGGAAGACACTAATTACATCTACGAAGAAAGCATTGAGCCAAAACATCCATCCCTAGAGGCAAGATTAGCTATAAGGCGAACTGAACGCGCTGAGGGAGTTCGCTACAACGGGTTTACCACAGCTACTACGCGAGGAATATAAGATGGATATGATGCTTCCGCTGTACCTTCAGTATGACTCTGGCTTTGGTGCTGTTGCTGATTCTTTCAAATCCTCAGCGGATGCACTTGAATCAAATCCTTCCGCTGGCGGTCTACAGTCCCACCTCCCAATAAGTTTCCTATACCGTCATTCAATCGAGCTATATCTTAAGTCGTGCATAGTAATCTTTCATCGTAGATTTAATATTGCTTATCAGCAGACTGATAGCGGTGAGGCCGCGATTCTTGTAGGCACCAAACCTAAGCTCTTAAAGGACATTCATGCATTAATGCCACTTTACACGCACCTAAAGTCGCTCATAGATATAAACATCGACTTCTTGATTACACTCGAAAAAACGGATTGGATATTGAGCCCTGAACTGAACGCCCGCGTAAAGCTGATTGATGGCACGGACTCATCAAGCACTTTTTTCAGATACCCAGTCACTAAGGACAAACCAAAAGACAAGCAAAAATCGACTGTCCAGCCTGCGGATTGGGAGAACATGGTGGCAAACATGAACAACGGCCCAAAACCAGTAAAAGCGTTTGTTTTTGTGAACGCTGATGACAATATAGTTCAAGCGTTCAGTCATGATGATGAAAAAGTTAAAACACTCATTAACGCATTGCGGGAGACCGCTGAGGATTTTTGTGGTCTTCACATGATGACGGCGTGGAAACTCGTGGAGCAGCGTTAATATTTTTTTTCAGCACAAAGCTAATCTACGCGCCGCTATAATCAAAGATTCCGAGGGTGGCATTCTTGATCGCGATATTCAGGCAGGAACAGAAAAAAACATGACACGAAGATGGGATTTGGCAGTGCTGGAGGAATACATTCGCACCCTCAACTCGAATAAGCACTGGATATTGAGCACGGTGGACTCCGTCAGCCACTCCCTCCTTATCTACCAGTACCACAAGAGTCTGGCTCGTGACGCATTTGCCGTCTACAAAGTTGAGCACGACCCTGACGGAATCAAAATGTTCACTGGGGCAATGATGATGGGCACCGATGACGAGTTCGAGAATGCTAAACTCGCCAGCGAAGCTAACCTGATTGCTGCAATAAATATGACGCGTAATACATTCGATATGTTTGCTCAGCTTGTAAATGCCCTAGCCGTCCCCCAACCCTTGTGCATAGAGCATTGCACCATCAGCAAGGTAAGGGATGGCCTTCCTGAAGGCGCCTTAAAAGCAGAGATTACACGAGTCACTCGACTTCCTTGGTTTCGGTATCTTTCAGGCTTCAGTAACACCATCAAACATCGACAACTCGTATCACATGAACCATCGTCGAAGCACCACGAATGCACTGGTGAGTACCTAGGAGGCGGAGCGCAGGTCGCGGCCTTCGAGCATCAAGGAAGGAAATTCAAAAGCTACTGGGTACAAGAGGTACTCGAAGGGACGGTCGAAATTCACAACGAAATTGTCACCCTTGGCATCACTCTCAACGAATGGTGCCTGCATTCAGCTCATGCCATGGGCAGTAAACGATGATAGCTTGCGAAAAATGAACGATGTAAGATCGCCACCACAGTGCACCACTTAGGTGTACCTAAGCGCTGTCACACTTCGAGATTTTTCAACTGACAACTCATTGATTTACAACGAGTTTTTAGATAGGAGGCAACCCCACCAGCCACACCCCGGCACACAATGTTCCCGCTGTGGCTGCTGCCTTCCGGCTCTGACCAGGTTCACGGGTAATCGTTGCGGGGGGACCGATGGGGTCACCATAACGACGCTCGCCAGTGGCGAGCCGCGCCATTGTACCGGTCTCGCGCGAAGTTACAACCTCTTGTTTCAGATTAAGATTTTGAGCGTCGTCAGCCCCTCGCCGCCTGCGCGATGCAGCGGCTGAGTAGCCAAATGCGGCACAATGGCGCCTGAATTTTCACCGCCCTTCAGCAAGTGGCTCGCCCCCTGCCCGGCCCAGCTGGAGCGCAACCCGCAGGTAATCACAGATGCATTTCGCGCTCACCCGCCATGAATCCCTCTCCCCCACCCAACAGCGCCAACTGCTGGAGATCGAGCTGCTCCCGGAGCAGATCCGCCACGTGGGCGACATTCATGGCGGTCTGCACACGCTGACCGCACGTCCCGTTGCCGACAGGCAGGGCTTTGTGTTGCTGATAGACGACATCCCGCGGGGCTTTTTTGTGCTCAAGCGCGGCTCGCTGCTGCCGGATTGGGCACGCGAACGCGAGCACGTGACGACCACGCTGCACGCGCTGATGATCGATCGTCGGTTTCAGGGTCAGGGGTTGGGCAAGCAGTGCCTGCGCGCGCTGCCGGCGGTGGCGCGGGATTTATGGCCAGACACTGCCCAGTTGATGCTGGCGGTAGAGGCTGGTAATCACCCGGCGCGCCAGTTGTACCTGGCGCTGGGTTGGCAGGCGTTGCCCGAACGCGATGCGGATCAGCCCGGCTTTGAGCGGTTGATGCGTCTCACACTGTAACGCTCACTGCGCCAGTGATTGCAACTGCCGGATCCTGCTGCTGCGATCGACGCTCATCCAGTGTTCCAGAGCGCTGACGTTCATGGGCCGCGCTACGAGGAAGCCTTGCACTTCGTGGCAACCCAGCTCGCAGAGGATTTCGTAGACGCCTTCGGTTTCGGCGCCTTCCGCGACGACGCGGTAGCCAAGGCGCTTGGCCAGAACGACGATGGCTTCCACCAGGTCGCGATCCTTGTCGTTGCTGTCGATGTTTTCCACCAGTGACTTGTCGAGCTTGACCGAGGTGGCCGGCAATTGCCGCAGGTAGGTCCAGTTGCTGTAACCGGTGCCGAAGTCATCAATGGCGATGTCGATGTTCAATCCGCGCAAGCGCTCCAGCTGCAACCGGGTCACTTCAGGGTTGTCGCACAAGGCGCTTTCGGTGAATTCAAGCTCGAAGCCACTCGGGTCGAGACCGCTGACCTTCAGTTGCTCGAACAGCGCGTCGCTGAACGATGAGTTGGCGAGATCGATTGCCGACACGTTCATCGCCACTTTGAAGGCATAGCCCTGCGCCTGCCAGATGGCTGCCTGGGCAACAGCCTTTTTCAACACCCAGAGGCTGAGCGAGCGAATCAACGCGGTCTTTTCCGCGAGCGGAATGAATTCCGCAGGACTGATCGGTCCCAGCACCGGATGCTGCCAGCGCAGCAGCGCCTCGACGGTCACGATACGGCCCGTCGCCACTTCCAGCCTCGGCTGATACACCAGCGACAGCTGATCCGGGCTGCGCACCGCCTCGGCCAGCGCGGCCAGTAGCAGAAAGGCCCGTTGTTGGGCGAAGTCCAGGTGGGGCTCGTACCAGCGCCAGCCCGTCGATTTGCCGCGGGCTTCATCCGCCGCGCTGACCACCAGCCGAATCCAGTCGTGCTCTTCGCAGCGGTCCAGGCCCAACGGCAGCACGCCGATGCCGACGTCCATCTGAATGGGGATGTTGCGGCAGATCAGCGGCCGCCGGAAATGCTCCAGCAACTGCCGAAACAGCAGCTCGGCCTCCTCCGGGCGGGCGTTGCGGGTGATCAGCGCGATGCGCGTGGGGCTGACCTTGTACAGCGCGGTGTCGGCGGGCAACTGGCTGCGGCAGTTTTCGATCATGCAGCGCACCAGCTCCTGGGCGAAGCTGTAACCCAGCGCTTTGACGATGCTGTCGAGAAACGCCGGCGCCACCATGTCCAGCGCGATCAGCGCATATTTGCGCCGGTCCGCCAGGGCGGCGAGGTCTTCTTCCAGGCGCAGGCGGTTGAACAAACCGGTGGGCTGATCGACATAGCTGGCGTGGCGCAGGTTGTTGAGTCGTTGCATCACCAACTGGCCGTACATTTCCAGCATGAGCCGATCACGCGCATCCAGGGGCGTCCGGGATTTGTTGTCGATGATGCACAGCGTACCCAGGGCCAGGCCATCGGCGGTCACCAGTGGCACCCCTGCATAGAAGCGAATGTGCGGCTCACCGGTCACCAGCGGGTTATCGCTGAAGCGCGGGTCAAGCATCGCGTCAGGGACCTGAAACATTTTGTTGCTGAGGATGGTGTAGGCGCAGAAGGCAACCTCGCGGGGCGTCTCCCGCTCTTCCATGCCTGCCCGTGCGCGAAACCACTGGCGATGCTCGCTGACGATGGAAACGAGGGCGATGGGGACCTCAAAGTAATGGGTCACCATCGTAATGACATGGTCGAGCACATCGTCCGCCGTCGCATCGATAAGCCCCATGTGGGTGATGCGCGACAGCCGGGAACGCTCGTTTTTGGGAAGTGGAGCACCAGTGGCCATGACTGAAATCCCTTTTAGACCGCTTCGCCAATCGCTTTGCCGGTAGTGTCAAAACGATATGTACAGGAAAAATAGCACTGCTTTCTCCGCGGTGCAGGCGTCGCGGACAAGCGGCGACATCCGTTCACCGCTTCGTACCAATGGCTTTTCAGCATTCAATCACATGAGTGAATCACTGCACCTGCAGCACTTCATCAGCCTTGCCGCCCGCGCCTTGTATGACCAGATGGATGAAGTGCAGCTTGGTGATGACCGCCGGGGGCAGCACAAACGGATAGAAATCCGCCTGGCCCATGGCGCGGGACAGCTCGTTAAGCATGCCGGCCAGTTCGATCCACGCGTTGACGAACGAGAGGAACGCCGGACCGCCCGGATGCTGAGGGTCGTAGAGGGTTTCCAGGGGGAACGGCTGGTAGTCGAGGTCCATGTCCCGGGCGCTCATGCCCAGGCTCAGCGCGGTGTCGACGGCGTCCATCATGTGCAGGTAATGCGCCCAGGTTTCGGCCCAGTCTTCCCACGGATGCATGGTCGCGTAGGCGCTGACGAAACTCTGCTGCCAGTCGGCCGGCGCGCCGTTCTGGTAGTGATGATCCAAGGCGTCGGCGTAGCTGGCGCGGTCGTCGCCGAACAGGTTACGGAAACCGTCCTGCCAGTAGGTGTCGGCGATCAGGCGGTCCCAGTAGTAATGCCCCACTTCATGACGGAAATGCCCGAGCAGCGTGCGATAGGGTTCGTGCATCTGCACGCGAACCTTCTCACGAATCGCGTCGTCAGCTTCTTCGACATTGAGGGTGATGAGGCCATTGGCATGGCCGGTGGTTGGCAGGTTGCCTTCCAGGTCGACGCCCAGGAATTCGAAGGCGAGCCCGCGCTCTTCATCAACGCTTTTGGGGATGACCTGAAGGCCGAGGGTGATCAACTGCGCCACCAGCCGGCGTTTGGCGGTCTCGATCTTGCCCCAGCGCTCGGGATTCTCCGGCACGGACAGGTCGGGGATGGTCTTGTTGAGGCTACAGGCGACGCAGAATTCTCCGGCGTTCAGCGCCGGAAATACCCAATTGCACGCCGCCGCGGTGTCGAGGTTGGCGCAACGGCGGTATAGCCCGGCCTGGGGCTCGTCGGTGAGGCGCCAGGTCTGTGCCTCGGGACCCGGTTTCAGGGCGGCAATTTTGCTCTGCTCCGGGAGATAGCCCAGCGCTGCCGAGCAGGCCAGGCACTGGCTGTTGCGGAAAAACACCGACTGCCCGCAATGGCATTGCCAGACCTTGCTGTTGCGCTTGGTCTCTCCGGCGAACGGCGCCGCAATCCGTGTGCTGAGTTGCTCGAAGAACTGGAACATGGCGATATCCTGATGGGGCTGCAAGCACTAGATCGTCAAGGGGGTCGGGGGTTCCGTTTTTTACGCAGTCTTCCCTCCCGCCTAACGGCGGGACATTTCGCCTTCGGCGACTTACTTTTGAAAAGCACCAAAAGTAAGCAAAAGTGCCTGCTCCTGGTTTGGCCCTTCCTTCGTCAGGGTTCCCTCACTCCGACGACGCTCCGTGTGCCCGCGCCGAACGGACATCCATGTCCTAGCGGCGCTCTCGCGGCATCCATGCCGCTCGGCCCACTGCGCGTCGTCTGCGTTCGGCCTGCACCCAAGTCGCGATTGACGGTGTCTGGACCTTCGATGTAAGAAGATCAAAAAGCAGATCAGAAGCAGATCGAGGGCTTCCCGGCTAAAGCCGGTCCCACGGGGTGCGCGTTGTTTCAGCTGATCGCTGATCGTTCCCACGCTCTGCGTGATAACGCCGCCTCGGACGCTCCGCGTCCCTGGATGACGCGGAGCGTCTTGGGGATGCGTGCCCACGCGGAGCGTGGGTACGATCAACTGGTGAACTGCGAAATTGATGGTGGCTGAACCGGCCCCTTCCCGGCTGAAGCCGGTCCCACTAATAGCAGCGCGTGCATTCAGTGAGAGCCGCGGTCACCTCGACTGTAGGACCGGCTTTAGCCGGGAAGCTTTTGATCTTGATCTTCCTACGCAGGAAGTCCAAACGACACCAATCGCGACTTGGGTGCAGGCTGAACGCAGGTCTCGCGCAGTGGGCCGAGCCGCAGGGATGCGGCGAGAGCGCCGTCAGGACATGGATGTCCGTTCGGCGCGGGCCCACGGAGCGAGACCGGAGTGAAGGGACCCCGAGGAACGAGGGGCCCAACCAGGAGCAAGCACCCTTGGTTACTTGGGGTGCTTTTTCCAAGTAACTCGCCGCAGGCGAAACAGTCTGCCCCCAAGCAGACGCACTTGATCTTGATCTAGCCGACCTCAACCCCTTGTTGCTTCAGAAACGCCACAAACGCTTCTTCGTCGAGCACCTTCAAGCCCAGCTCGTTGGCCTTGGTCAACTTCGACCCAGCCCCCGGCCCGGCCACCACCGTGTGGGTCTTCGCCGAGACCGAACCGGACACCTTCGCCCCTAGCCCTTCCAGCTTCTCCTTCGCCACATCCCGACTCATCAACTCCAGCGAACCGGTCAAGACCCACGTCTGCCCTGCCAGCGGCAGCCCCTCGACCACCTTCTTCTCGCTCTGCCAGTGCATGCCGAAATCCTTGAGCTGCTGCTCGATCGCCATAGCCCGCTGCGCATGCTCAGGGACATCGAAAAACGCCCGCACCGCCTGCGCCTGCTTCTCCGGCAGCGTCTGCCGCATATCCAGCCAGTCCGCCTTCACGACTGCTTCAAGGGTGCCGAACTTGTCCGCCAGCTTCTGCGCCGCACCCGGCCCCACCGACGGAATGTTCAACTTATCCAGCATGCCGCCCAAGGTCGCACTGGCTGCGAACTCCGCGCCCAGATCGCCCGTGTCCTGCAGCTGCATCTGGCATTCGCCGAGCAAGGCACCGATCACGTTCTGGTTGTGCTCGTCCTCGAAGAAACTGTGAATCTCATGGGCGACCTCAAGGCCAACATCCGGCAGATACGTCAGCACCTCCGGCAGCGCGACAACCACCCGATCCAGCGAACCCAACGAGCGCGCCAGCACCTTGGCCGTCTCCTCACCCACGTCCGGAATGCCCAGCGCATAGATGAAGCGCGCCAGCGTCGGCTTCTTGCTGTCATCGATGGCCTTGAGCAGCTTCTTGCTGGAGATCTCGGCAAAACCTTCCAGATCGATGATCTGCTCGTACTTCAGCTTGTACAGATCGGCAGGCGAACCGATGAGCTTTTCGTCCACCAGTTGCTCGATGGTTTTGTCGCCCAGCCCCTCGATGTCCATCGCCCGGCGCGAGACGTAATGGATGATCGCCTGCTTGAGCTGCGCACCGCAGGCCAGACGGCCGACGCAGCGGTAGACCGCGCCTTCGCTGATGGTTTCCTTGCCCTTGCTGCGCTTGATCAATTGCGTGCGCTCGACCTGCGAGCCACACACCGGGCAGCTTTGCGGGATCTCGACGGCGCGGGCGTCTGTCGGGCGGCGCTCCTGGACCACTTGCACCACTTGCGGAATCACGTCGCCGGCGCGGCGGATGATCACCGTGTCGCCGATCATCAGGCCCAGGCGCGCCACTTCATCCATGTTGTGCAGCGTCGCGTTGGCGACGGTGACACCGGCGACTTTTACCGGTTTCAAACGGGCCACCGGCGTGACGGCGCCCGTGCGGCCGACCTGGAATTCCACGTCGAGCAGCTCGGTGAGTTCTTCCATGGCCGGGAATTTGTGGGCGATCGCCCAGCGCGGTTCGCGGGCGCGGAAACCCAGCTCGCGCTGGGACGCAATGCTGTTGACCTTGAACACCACGCCGTCGATTTCGTACGGGAGCGTGAGACGTTTCTCGCCGATGTCGTGGTAGTACGTCAGGCAGTCTTCGATGCCGTGGGCGATTTTCATCTCGCGGCTGATCGGCATGCCCCACTCTTTCAGCTGCTGGAGGTTGCCGGTGTGGGTGTCGGCGATGTCGTGGGACACCTGGCCGATGCCGTAGCAGCAGAATTCCAGCGGGCGGTTGGCGGTGATTTTCGAATCCAGCTGGCGCAGGCTGCCGGCCGCCGCGTTGCGCGGATTGGCGAAGGTCTTGCCGCCGACTTCCAGCTGGCTGGCATTCAGACGCTCGAAGCCGGCCTTGGACATGAACACTTCGCCGCGCACTTCGAGGGTCTCTGGCCAGCCCTTGCCGTGCAGCTTCAGCGGGATGTTGCGCACGGTGCGCACGTTGACGCTGATGTCTTCGCCGGTGGTGCCGTCGCCGCGAGTAGCGCCCCGCACCAACGCGCCGTTCTGATACAGCAGGCTGACCGCCAGGCCGTCGAGTTTCGGCTCGCAGCTGTATTCCACCTTCTTCGAAGCCGCTGGCAGGTCCAGCCCTTCGTTGACCCGACGATCGAACTCGAGCATGTCGTTTTCTTCGAAGGCGTTGCCCAGGCTCAGCATGGGGACTTCGTGACGCACCTGAGTAAACGCCGACAGCGCCGCGCTGCCCACCCGCTGAGTCGGCGAGTCAGGCGTCACCAGATGCGGGTTCTCCGCCTCCAGCGCCTTCAGCTCGTGGAACAGCCGGTCGTACTCGACGTCCGGAATGCTCGGCTCGTCGAGGACGTGATAGCGGTAGTTGTGCTGATCCAGCTCAGCGCGCAGTTCAAGGATGCGGGTTTCGGCGGCTTTCATAAGTGTGTTCTCGAAATGCAAAAGAGCAGCCGAAGCTGCTCAATCGTGGTACGTGCATAACCTGTGGGAGCGTGGCTTGTCCCGCGATCGGCTGCGCAGCAGTCGCAGCTCATCCAACGCGGTGTAGCTGAAATACCTCATCCGTCAGATCTACTGCCGCTTCGCGCCAGATCGCGGGACAAGCCACGCTCCTACAGGATTGCATAGTCCAATAAACGTGCAGCGACTCAACGACGCTGGGTCAGGGCGCGGCGTTCGAACTCGACGATACGCTGACGGTAATGCTCGATGGTCTGCGCAGTCATGACGCTGCGCTGATCGTCTTTCAATTCACCGTTCAGCTCGTGGGCCAGCTTGCGAGCGGCGGCAACCATGACATCAAACGCCTGCTTCGGATGACGCGGCCCTGGCAGACCCAGGAAGAAGCTCACAGCGCGAGTGCTGAAGTGGTCGATGTCGTCCAGATCGAACACGCCCGGCTTGACCGCATTGGCCATCGAGAACAGCACTTCGCCGTTGCCGGCCATGCTTTCGTGACGGTGGAAGATATCCATCTCGCCAAAGCGCAGACCGCTCTCCAGAATGTTCTGCAACAGCGCCGGACCTTTGAAGCCACTTTCGTCACGGGAGATCACGCTGATCACCAGCACTTCTTCCACCGGTGGCAGGTCCTTGTCTTCGGTGATGCGCTGGTTCGGCTTGTCGTCCGGGAAATCGTCGTCGCGGGCACTGAACAGGTCAGGGCCGGCGCTCAGGTTCAGATCGCCTTGATGCGGTTCGTCCTTGCGCTTGCCGCGTCGCGGTTCACGTTCGGCGCGCTCGCGGGGTGCAGCACTCATCGTCGGCAGGTCATGCTCGTCGAGTTTGGGTTCTTTATGGGTGTCCAGGACGCGCGCAGGGCCCAACACTTCGGCGGACGTCGGTTCGTCGTCGTCCGCCGCGTTGGAGAAGCTGCGGTCCAGCCTGAATTTCAATTTGCCCTTGCCGCCGCGCATACGGCGCCAGCCGTCAAACAGAATACCGGCAATGACAATAATGCCGATGACGATCAGCCACTCTCGCAGACCGATTTCCATGTAGTCCCGTGCCTCTAATGAAATTCTGAAAATTAAGGGCGCAAACCCCTTTAAAACGTGGAGCCAACTCTATGTTCTGAATGGCCTTTTACCCACGCGAAATGGAAAAGTGGACATTAAGCTAGCACGACCAAAGGCAACTTTACACCGTCTGTTACATCTGGCAGGTCACAAGCATCTGTCACGCCGCGACGATGGTTCCTGTACTGGACGTCCGTGCGCCACTTTTCCCTGCAAATCTGCATGATCGCCACGCGATCAACTGCGCATCCCGCTACGACTCCACCAGCGCCATCGCCTCCTCTACGTCCACCGCCACCAGCCGTGAACAACCCGGTTCGTGCATGGTGACCCCCATCAACTGATCAGCCATTTCCATGGCGATCTTGTTGTGGGTGATGTAGATGAACTGCACCGTCTGCGACATCTCTTTGACCAACCGGGCGTAGCGCCCCACGTTGGCGTCGTCCAGCGGTGCATCGACCTCGTCGAGCATGCAGAACGGCGCCGGGTTGAGTTTGAAGATGGCAAAAACCAGCGCCAGCGCGGTCAGGGCTTTCTCACCCCCGGACAGCAAATGGATCGTGCTGTTTTTCTTGCCGGGAGGGCGCGCCATGATTGTCACCCCTGTATCGAGTAAATCTTCGCCCGTCAGTTCCAAGTAAGCGCTGCCGCCACCGAAAACTTTTGGAAAAAGTGCCTGAATTCCGCCGTTTATCTGATCAAAGGTCTCCTTGAAACGGTTGCGGGTTTCCTTGTCGATTTTGCGGATCACGTTTTCCAGGGTGTCCAGCGCTTCGACCAGATCGGCGTCCTGGGCGTCCAGATAGCGTTTGCGCTCGGACTGCTGCTGATACTCGTCGATGGCCGCGAGGTTGATGGCGCCCAGACGCTGGATCCGCGCGGCGATGCGCTCGAGTTCTTCTTCGGCGGCCTTCTCGTTGGCGTCGGCGGTCAGGGTCGCCAACACGCCGTCCAGGTCGTAGCCGTCTTCGTGCAATTGCTCCTGAAGCGCCTTGCGTCGCACGGTCAGCGATTGCCATTCCAAGCGCTGTTGTTCCAGTTGCCCACGCAGCAACTGCGATTGCTGCTCGGCCTGGGTACGACGTTTCTCCGCTTCGCGCAGTTCGCGGTCAGCGTCTTCCAGGGCGTTCTTGGCGGTGCGCATCTCTTCGTCGACGACCATGCGCTTTTCCAGCAGCTCTTCGAGCTTCATGCGCAATTCTTCCAGCGGCGCGGCGCCCTCCTCCAGATTCAGGCTCAGTTGCTCGCGCTTCTCGGTCAGGCGCTCGGACTGCATCTCCAGCCGCTCCAGGGCCTGACGCGTGGAATCATGCTGCGCGCGCAGCGATCCCAGGCGTACGGCCAGCTGGTTGGCGTGATCCTTATGCTGGCGGGCTTCCTGACGCACCCGGTCCAGACGCTCGCGCAGGCTGTCGCGCTGGGCGAGCAGCAACTCGCGCTGTTCGGTGTCCAGCGCCATGCTGTCGAGGGCGTCCTGCAATTGCAGGCGGGATTCGCCGAGGGTTTCCTGCTCCATGGCCCGCTGTTCGGCGAGCTCGGTCAATTCTTCGTCAAGCCGCGTGCGGCGCAGGGTCAGCTGCTCGACCTTGGCTTTGGCGGCGGACAGCTGCGCCTTGAGCTCGCTTTGCTGGCGGGCTTCGTCCTGCAAGCGGCGGCGCAATTGCTCACGGTTGTCTTCCTGAGTGCGTTGCTGTTCGCGCTGAGTTAACAGTTGCTCGTCCAGCGCGGCCAGGGTCGCTTCTCGCTCTTCGCGCTCGGCTTCCAGACGCTGCAATTCCTGCCCCCGCGCCAGCACGCCGCTTTCGGCTTCGCTGGCGCGGCGCACACGGAGAAAATCCCGACCGACCCAATAGCCGTCGCGACTGATCAAGCTTTCACCGGCGCCCAGTTGCCCGCGCAGCGCCAGGGCATCGTCGAGGGTTTCGACGGGTTTGACCTGGCCCAGCCAGTGGGTCAGATCGACCTGCGTATCGACCTTGTCCAGCAGGCTGCCAGGGATGCGCGTGACATCAGCGCCGGGACTCACCAGGCGCAGGTCGCCCTGACTGAAGCCCACCAGATCCAGCCCGGCAAAATCATCCACCAGCACCGCATTCAGGTCGGCGCCCAGCACGGTCTCCACGGCCATTTCCCAGCCCGCCTCGACCCGCAACCCTTCGGCCAGACGCGGACGCTCGCTCAACTGATGATCACGCAGCCATTCGGCAGTGCCGGTGCCCGGATCAAGTGCCGCCTGTTGCAGCGCCTCCAGCGACGCGAGGCGACCGTTCAAGCGTTGCAGATCGCCCTGGGCCTGCTGTTGCGCCTGGGTGGCCTGTTGCAGATCGACGCGCAATTGCTCAAGGCGCTCGATCAGCTGTTCTTCTTCGGCGGTCAGTTCTTCAAAGGCCATTTCCCGCGCCGCGAGGTCCTCGCTGAGTTCGAGAATCGCCGCGTCTTCGGGGTCCGCCGCGAGCAATTGACGCTCTTCACCCAGACGCCGCTGACGCTCGGCCAGACGCTCCAGGCTGGTTTCCAGCTGCTGAATGCGCGACTGCTGCACTTCTGCCTGCCGCCGGGGTTCGGCGGACGTGAGGTTGAAGGCGTCCCACTGCTCCTGCCAGCCGTGCATGGCGGTTTCGGCGTCTTCCAGCGCGGCGGCGGATTCTTCGGCGGCCGCGAGGGTGATTTCCTGCTCCGGCTCGAGCATTTCCAGCTCTTCGCCAAGGGTCGCCAGCAGCGTGCGGTCGTGGCCCAGATGGGATTCGGTTTCCAGGCGCGCACGCTCGGCTTCGCGCAGATCGTCCTGCAACTGGCGCAGACGTTGCTGGCCGTGCTGAATGCTCTGCTCGACCCGGGCGATGTCGCCGCCCACGGAATAGAAACGCCCCTGCACCAGATTGAATCGTTCGGACAGCTCGTGATGACCGTCGCGCAGGCGCTCGATGGCCGCATCGGCGCTGCGCTGGTCGGCGACCAGCGACTCGAACCCGACCTCCTGATTGCCGATCACCGACTCGCGCTGGGCCACTTGCTCATTCAGCGCCTGCCAGCGCAACGCCGACAGTTGCGCCTTGAGCTGACGTTCCTCGGCCTTGTATTCCTGATACTTCTCGGCCGCCTGGGCCTGACGCTGCAATCGCTCCAGTTGCCGACCCAGCTCGTCGCGCAAATCGGTCAGGCGCGCGAGGTTCTCGTGGGTACGACGAATGCGGTTTTCGGTGTCGCGGCGGCGCTCCTTGTATTTGGAGATGCCGGCGGCTTCTTCGATGAAGTTGCGCAGGTCTTCGGGCTTGGCTTCGATCAGCTTGGAGATCATGCCCTGTTCGATGATCGAGTAGCTGCGCGGACCCAGGCCGGTGCCGAGGAAGATGTCGGTAATGTCGCGGCGGCGGCATTTGGTGCCGTTGAGGTAATAGCTGTTCTGGCTGTCGCGGGTGACTTTGCGGCGAATGGATATTTCCGCGTAGCTGGCGTATTCGCCGACCAGGGTGCCGTCGGAGTTATCGAAGACCAGCTCGATGCTCGCCTGGCTCACGGGTTTGCGGCTGGTGGAGCCGTTGAAGATGACGTCGGTCATCGACTCGCCGCGCAGGTTCTTGGCCGAGCTTTCGCCCATGACCCAGCGCACCGCGTCGATGATGTTGGATTTGCCGCATCCATTGGGGCCGACCACGGCCGCCATGTTGCTGGGGAAGTTCACCGTCGTCGGGTCGACGAACGATTTGAACCCGGCCAGCCTGATGCATTTGAGGCGCATGAATCAGCTGGCCGCCAGGGCAGACAAAACCGATTGGCAGCTGCGCTCGGCGTAGCAGGTCAGCACGTCGCGGATGCGCGCCAGATCCCGCGCCACCACCGCTTCGAGCAACTGGCCGAACAGGGTCAGGTATTCGCTCATTTCCGCCTGGCGTTGATCCAGGGCGAGGAAGTAGAAGCGGCTCATGGAGGGCTGCAGGTTCTCGACGGTCTCTTCCAGGTACGGATTATTGGCAAATGGATAAGCCGCGCGCATGACGTTGAAGCTCTCTTCGACGAAGCCCTTGACGTCCTGGCGCTCGCAATTGGCCATGAGCCGGTGCTGAATCTGCTGGAACGGCGCCAGGTCGACGGGCTCCTTCCAGCTGCGCGCCACCGCCAGACCGAGGAGGATGTACATCTCACTCATCAAGGCGCAGAGGCTGGTGATGTTGTGCGGGGTCAGGACCGACACCTGCGCGCCGCGACGGGGCAGGATCACGATCAGATGGCGGCGCTCAAGAATCAGCAACGCCTCGCGCACCGAGCCCCGGCTCACGTTCAGCGCGGCCGTGACCTTCTGCTCCTGAATCCGCTCCCCTGGCTTGAGCTCGCCGCGGATGATGCGCTCGGCAAGGTGATGAGCGATCTGCTCGGCGAGGCTGTCAGGTGCCTTGAACGTCATTTCTTACCTTCAACTTCTTTGGTCGCAAACAAGCGGCGCAGTGTATCGCACTGCATGTCTGTGGCGCAGGGCCATAGTGGGGAAACTGGCACGAATTAAGCAGAAACACGGACATGTTCTGATCATGAGCACCCAGTCTTTAAACATCGTCGTCAGGCGGGTTATCGGCAATTTCCGGAAATAATGAATTTCTTGACCTTTGAGTCAGATATTAATTGACCCGATAGTCAGAGCTGATAGATTCATCGACATGTTCGATGACCCCTCCGCCGGCACCTGTGACCAGTGCTTTTTAACGACAAGAACGAGGCGCGACCCGTGATCCAGTTTCTCTTGAACCAAGAGCTGAAAACCGAGCAGGCGCTGGACCCCAATGTGACGGTGCTGAATTACCTGCGCGAGCACCTGCACAAGTCCGGCACCAAAGAAGGCTGCGCCAGCGGCGATTGTGGCGCGTGTACCGTGGTCGTTGGCGAGCTGACCACCGACGCGGCGGGCCGGGAGCAACTGAGTTATCGCAGCCTCAATTCTTGCCTGACCTTCGTGGCCTCGCTGCACGGCAAGCAATTGATCAGCGTTGAAGACCTCAAGCATCAGGGCCGCTTGCACAGCGTGCAGCAGGCGATGGTCGACTGCCATGGTTCCCAGTGCGGCTTCTGTACGCCGGGCTTCGTCATGTCGCTGTTCGCACTGCAAAAGAACAGCGCTGAATCCGCTTCCCCCGAAACAAGGCACGCCCAGGCCCACGAAGCCCTGGCCGGCAACCTGTGCCGCTGCACCGGCTATCGCCCGATTCTCGCGGCGGCCGAGCAAAGCTGCAGTCAACCGCCAGCGGACCAGTTCGACGCCCTGAAGGCTCAGACCATCGCCCGCCTGAAGGCCATCGCACCGACGCAAACCGGCGAGCTCAACAGCGGCGACAAGCGTTGCCTGGTGCCGCTGACCGTCGCCGATCTGGCTGATCTCTACGATGCCTACCCGCAAGCCCGGCTGCTGGCCGGCGGCACCGACCTGGCCCTTGAAGTGACGCAATTCCATCGCCCGCTGCCGGTGATGATCTACGTCGGCAACGTCGCGGCGATGAAGAAGATTGAGCATTTCGAGGATCGCATCGAGATCGGCGCCGCCACGGCGCTCACCGATTGCTACGAAGCGTTGAGCCGCGAGTACCCGGACTTCGGTGAGTTGCTGCACCGTTTTGCATCGCTGCAGATCCGCAATCAGGGCACCCTCGGCGGCAACATCGGCAACGCTTCGCCGATTGGCGACTCCCCGCCCCTGCTCATCGCACTGGGCGCGAAGATCGTACTGCGCAAGGGCGAGCAGACCCGCACCCTGGCGCTGGAGGACTACTTCATTGATTACCGCGTGACGGTGCGCCAGGAAAGCGAGTTCATCGAGCGCATCATCGTGCCCCGCGCCAACACCCGGCAAACGTTTCGCGCGTACAAGGTCTCCAAGCGGCTGGACGACGACATCTCGGCGGTGTGCGCAGCGTTCCGCGTGCACGTCGAAAACGGCGCCATCGTCGACGCCCGCGCAGCCTTTGGCGGGATGGCGGCGATCCCCAAACGCGCGGCCCATTGCGAGCAGGCGCTGATCGGCCAGCCGTGGACATCGGCGACCATCGAGCGCGCCTGCGCCGCACTGGCCGAGGATTTCACGCCGCTGACAGACTTCCGCGCGAGCAAGGAATACCGCCTGCTCAGCGCGCAGAACCTGCTGCGCAAATACTTCATTGAAGTGCAAACGCCCCACATCCAGACGCGGGTGACAGCTTATGTCTAACCATCATTCAGCCAGGTCCCAGGAAGAAATGGTCGCCCTGTTTCAACAGGACCTGACCACCGGCGTCGGCCGCAGCGTCAAACACGACAGCGCCGACAAGCACGTCTCCGGCGAAGCGATCTACATCGACGACCGTCTCGAATTCCCCAATCAGCTGCACGTGTATGCGCGGCTGTCCGACCGTGCCCACGCGCGCATCGTCCGCGTCGACGTGGCGCCCTGCTACGCCTTCGACGGCGTGCGCATCGCCATCACCCACGAAGACATTCCCGGCCTCAAGGACATCGGCCCGCTGCTGCCTGGCGATCCGTTACTGGCCATCGACACGGTCGAGTTCGTCGGTCAGCCGGTGATTGCCGTGGCCGCGCGGGATCTGGAGACCGCACGCAAGGCGGCAATGGCGGCGATCATCGAATACGAAGACCTGGAGCCGGTGCTCGACGTCGTCCAGGCCTATCGCGACAAACACTTCGTGCTCGACAGCCACACCCACCAGCGCGGTGATTCGGCGACGGCGCTGGCGTCCGCTCCCCACCGGATTCAGGGCACGCTGCACATCGGCGGTCAGGAACACTTCTACCTGGAGACGCAGATTTCGTCGGTGATGCCCACGGAAGACGGCGGCATGATCGTCTATTGCTCGACGCAGAATCCGACCGAAGTGCAGAAGCTCGTCGCCGAAGTGCTGGATGTGTCGATGAACAAGATCGTCGTCGACATGCGCCGCATGGGCGGCGGCTTTGGCGGCAAGGAAACCCAGGCCGCGAGCCCCGCGTGCTTGTGCGCAGTGATTGCGCGCCTGACCGGTCAGCCGACCAAGATGCGCCTGCCGCGCGTGGAAGACATGATGATGACCGGCAAGCGTCATCCGTTTTACGTCGAGTACGACGTGGGCTTTGACAACGATGGACGCCTGCACGGCATTCAGCTGGAGCTGGCGGGCAACTGCGGTTATTCGCCGGACCTGTCCGCGTCCATCGTCGACCGCGCGATGTTCCATGCCGACAATTCGTATTACCTGGGCGACGCTACCATCAATGGCCATCGCTGCAAGACCAACACCGCGTCGAACACAGCCTATCGCGGTTTCGGCGGCCCCCAGGGGATGGTCGCCATCGAAGAAGTGATGGACGCCATCGCCCGGCATCTGGGCAAGGACCCGCTGGCGGTGCGCAAGGCCAACTACTACGGCAAGACCGAGCGCAACGTCACCCACTACTACCAGACGGTCGAGCACAACATGCTCGAAGAAATGACCGCCGAACTGGAAGAAAGCAGTGACTACGCCGAGCGGCGCAAAGCCATCACGGCCTACAACGCCCACAGCCCGATTCTGAAAAAAGGCCTGGCCTTGACGCCGGTCAAGTTCGGCATTTCCTTCACCGCCAGCTTCCTCAATCAGGCCGGCGCGCTCATCCACATTTACACCGACGGCAGCATCCATCTCAATCACGGCGGCACCGAGATGGGCCAGGGCCTGAACGTCAAAGTGGCGCAAGTGGTGGCCGAGGTGTTTCAGGTCGACATCGATCGCGTGCAGATCACCGCGACCAACACCGACAAGGTGCCGAACACGTCGCCGACGGCGGCTTCCAGCGGCGCTGACCTGAACGGCAAGGCCGCGCAGAATGCAGCGGAAATCCTCAAGCAGCGGTTGGTGGAATTCGCGGCGAAGCATTACCAGTGCGACGAGTCGCAGGTCGAGTTTCGCAACGGCCACGTAAGGGTCGGCGAGCAGGTCATCAGCTTCGACACCCTGGCGCAGCAGGCGTGGATGGGCCAGGTGTCGCTGTCCAGCACGGGCTATTACAAGACGCCGAAGATCTTCTACGACCGCAGCCAGGCGCGCGGCCGGCCCTTCTATTACTTTGCTTTCGGCGCGGCCTGCACCGAAGTGCTGGTCGACACCCTGACCGGCGAATACAAAATGTTGCGCACGGACATTCTCCATGACGTCGGCGCCTCGCTAAACCCGGCCATCGACATCGGCCAGGTCGAGGGCGGCTACATTCAAGGGATGGGCTGGCTGACCACCGAGGAACTGGTCTGGAACGACAAGGGCAAGCTGATGACCAACGGACCGGCCGGCTACAAGATTCCGGCCGTGGCGGACATGCCGGCGGACCTGCGCGTGAAGCTGGTGGAAAACCGCAAGAACCCGGAAGACACGGTGTTTCATTCCAAAGCCGTGGGCGAGCCGCCGTTCATGCTGGGCATCGCCGCGTGGTGCGCGATCAAGGATGCGGTGGCAAGTCTGGGCGATTACAAGCATCAGCCGAAAATCGACGCGCCGGCGACCCCGGAACGGGTGTTGTGGGGGTGCGAGCAGATGCGGGCTTTGCGTCGGGATGCGGAGTTAGCTGCCGAGAACGCTGCCGAGATCGTTCCCGCGCTCCGCGTGGGAATGCAGCCCGAGACGCTCCGCGTCGATTAAACAGTGGCGACCTGTGCTGCCGCTTTCGCGAGCAAGCTCGCTCTTACAGTCCAAGTGCGATCCCTGTAGGAGTGAGCTTGCTCGCGATGAGGCCGGCACGGGCAATGACGATGTTTGATCTGCCAACCCGCCGATCAGGAGAATCAAATGAATAACTGGATCAGCGCCCTCGCCGACTTGCAGCAGCAGGGCGAGGCCTGCGTGCTGGTGACCATCATCGAGGAGCGTGGCTCGACGCCGCGCAATGCCGGCTCGAAAATGGTCGTCAGCGCCGGGCGCATCTTCGACACCATAGGCGGCGGGCACCTGGAATACAAGGCCATGGAAATCGCCCGGGAGATGCTCGCCAGCGGCAGCCAGCAAACCCGTCTGGAACGCTTCAGTCTCGGCGCCAGCCTGGGCCAGTGCTGCGGCGGCGTGAATGTGTTGCTGTTCGAACCCATGGGCCAGCCCCAGGCGCACATTGCCGTTTTCGGCGCCGGCCACGTCGGTCGCGCGCTGGTGCCGTTGCTCGCCAGCCTGCCCTGCCGCGTGCGCTGGATCGATTCTCGCGAAGCAGAATTTCCCGCGCAGTTGCCGGAAGGCGTGACGCAGATCCTCAGCGAGGACGTCATCGAAGAAGTGGATAACCTCCCTGCCGGCAGCTATTGCATCGTCATGACCCACAATCATCAACTGGACCTTGAACTCACCGCCGCCATTCTCAAGCGGGGGGATTTCAGCTATTTCGGCCTGATCGGCTCGAAAACCAAGCGTGTGAAATTCGAGCATCGCCTGCGTGATCGTGGCTTCGACGCCGCGCTGCTGCAGCGCATGCGTTGCCCGATGGGCCTGACCGAGGTCAAAGGCAAGCTGCCCATGGAGATCGCCGTGTCCATCGCCGGCGAAGTGATCGCCACCTACAACGCTCATTTCGGCGAGCAAAGCACCACTGCCGAACCTGTCGCCAAGCTGCTGCCGGTGTCCCGCCGCAGCCAGGCCCAATGAATCCCGGAAGAACGATCAACTGACATGACCCTTGATATCAGCAACGCCAAAAAGGCCTACCGCGCCGCCATCATTCACAGCATCGCCGACCCTGCCGAAGTGGCCCTGGAAGCGTCGTACGAGTATTTCGAAGACGGCCTGATGCTGGTCGAAAACGGCAAGATCGTCGCCCTCGGCAATGCCGAAGACCTGCTGAAGACCCTCGCCGACGACGTCGAAATCGTCAGCTATCAGGACGCGCTGATCACCGCCGGTTTCATCGACACCCATATCCATTTGCCGCAGACCGGCATGGTCGGGTCGTACGGCGAGCAGTTACTCGACTGGCTGAATACCTACGTGTTTCCCTGCGAGAAGCAGTTCGAAGACCCTGAGCATTCGGCGCAGGTGGCTGACATCTTTCTCAAGGAATTGCTGCGCAACGGCACCACCACAGCACTGGTGTTCGGCAGTCGGCACAAGGAGTCGGTGGAAGCGCTGTTCAGTGCCGCCGAGAAGCTCAATCTGCGCCTGATCGCCGGCAAGGTGATGATGGACCGCAACGCGCCGGATTATCTGGTGGACACCGCCGAATCCAGCTACGTCGACAGCAAGGCGCTGATCGAACGCTGGCATGGCAAGGGCCGTCTGCATTACGCCGTGACCCCGCGCTTCGCCCCGACCAGCACCCCTGAACAATTGACCCGTGCCGGGCAGCTGCTGAATGAATACCCCGACCTGTACATGCAGACGCATATCAGTGAAAACCTGAAGGAAGTCGAATGGGTCAAGGCGCTGTTCCCGGAGCGCAAGAACTACCTGGACGTGTACGACCATTTCAACCTGCTCGGCGAGCGCTCGATGTTCGCCCATGGTGTGCACCTGTGCGACGAAGAGTGTGAACGCCTGGCGGAAACCGGCTCAGCCATCGCCTTCTGCCCGACCTCCAATCTCTTTCTGGGCAGTGGCTTGTTCAATCTGCCGATGGCGGAAAGGCACAAGGTCAATGTCGGCCTGGGCACCGATATCGGCGCCGGGACGAGCTTCTCACTGCTGCACACCTTGAACGAGGCGTACAAAGTCATGCAGCTGCAAGGCGCCAAACTGAGCCCGTTCAAATCGCTGTATCTGGCGACACTGGGCGGCGCACGGGCGCTGCGGCTCGAAGACAAGATCGGCAATCTGCAGCCGGGCAGTGAAGCGGACTTCGTGGTGCTCGACTTCAACGCCACGCCGCTGCTGGCCTACCGCATGAGTCAGGCCACGAGCATCGAAGAGCGGTTGTTTGTGTTGATGACCCTGGGCGATGACCGGACCGTAAGCGAAACGTATTCGGCGGGGGCGCGGGTGCATAAGCGCTAAAGCGTCGCGGCACCCGTAGGAGCGTGGCTTGAAAGCGCCGCTGCACCTGTAGGAGCGTGGCTTGTCCCGCGATCTGCAGGGAACCGGCAGCAAATCCGGCTCTGACTCAGTGCCGCAACGGGTATACGACGGGTTCCCCGCCGATCGCGGGACAAGCCACGCTCCTACAGGAGACTTGCGTTCGACGCCGATTTTGGAAGCGGGTAAGAAATGGTAGGAGTGAGCTTGCTCGCGAATGCGGTGTGTCAGCCGAGACGGATGTCACTGGCTCGCCGCTTCGCGACCGTCGTAACC
>NZ_FOHW01000013.1:121977-136648 GCF_900111735.1 Pseudomonas graminis
TGAGCTTGCTCGCGATGCGGTGTGTCAGCCGAGACGGTTGTCACTGGGCCGCCGCTTCGCGACCGTCGTAACCTCCGATTGCTCCTACAGGAGATCTGCGCTCGACGCGGATTTGGAGGCGGGTACGAAATTGTAGGAGTGAGCTTGCTCGCGAAGGCGGACTGTCAGTCAGCTTAAATACTGCTGGCCCACCGCATTCGTAAGGCAGCTCACTCCCACATTCAGACCGCGGTGCTGCGCCCTGCTTTTTTCTTCGGCAGCATCAGGTGCGAGAACACGGCGTGGAGGTCGTCGGAGGCGCTGTCTTCGTCGAGGTTGAGCTTGCTGTCGATATGATCCATGTGATGCATCATCAGGCTCACCGCCAGCGTGGCGTCGCGGGCTTCGATGGCGTCGATCAGCTGGGTGTGTTCATCGTACGAGCAGTGCGAACGGTTGCCGCTTTCGTACTGCGCAATGATGAGAGACGTCTGTGACACCAGACTGCGCTGGAAGCTGATCAGCGGGGCGTTCTTCGCCGCTTCCGCCAGCTTCAGATGAAACTCCCCCGACAGGCGAATCCCCGCCCCGCGATCCCCTTTCGAGAAACTGTCGCGCTCGTCGCTGACCATCTGGCGCAGCTCGCTGAGCTGTTCCGCCGTGGCGTGCTCGACCGCCAGTTCGGTGATCGCCTTCTCCACCAGACGCCGGGCGAAAAACACCTGTCGTGCCTCTTCGACGCTCGGGCTGGCCACCACCGCGCCACGGTTCGGGCGCAACAACACCACGCCTTCGTGGGCCAGACGCGAAAGTGCGCGACGAATGATGGTGCGGCTGACGCCGAAGATTTCACCGAGGGCTTCTTCGCTCAGCTTGGTGCCGGGCGCCAGACGCTGTTCGAGAATCGCCTCGAAAATATGCGCATAGACGACGTCGTCCTGGGTACCGCTGCGGCCGGATTTGGCCGTGCGTGAGTGTTTCTTGAGGGGTTGCAACTGATCGTTCATGGGCACTCGTGGTAACAGAATCCGGCGCTGGGCCTTGCCGTGATCAGGGCGGGTACGACCACTGTTGGAGAAACCAATAGCAGATATCCCGGCAAAGTCACAGTAAAAGCAATGGCGCATTGTACACAGCCGGCGATGTCTGCACAGACCTCGAAATGACGGGGCGTCATGCACACAATCCGGCAAATATTCCGCACAGGATCGAAAACATTATTTGCATTATTTGTATACAAAAGCATAATCCCTTGGCGCACGTTTCTGACCTTTCAGTCAACAAATCAGCCTGACAGGTGCACCCGCCTCCCGGAGCCCGCAAC
Source organism: Pseudomonas graminis (assembly GCF_900111735.1). GTDB lineage: Bacteria > Pseudomonadota > Gammaproteobacteria > Pseudomonadales > Pseudomonadaceae > Aquipseudomonas > Aquipseudomonas graminis. The sequence continues at coordinate 123,281 of NZ_FOHW01000013.1, forward strand.
CGGCTTTGAATAACAACAAAAACGTCCCGAGGATTTCACTGTGGAAAGTCGCAAAACCGAAGCCACGCCGCTGGATCTCACGTTGCCGCGCAAAGGCCTGCTTGAACGCCTCTTCAAACTGAGCCTGCACGGCACGACCGTCCGAACCGAGCTGCTGGCGGGGATCACGACCTTCATCACCATGGCCTACATCATCTTCGTCAACCCCAACATCATGGCCGACGCCGGCATCGACCATGGCGCAGCCTTCGTCGCGACCTGCATCGCCGCCGCGCTGGGTTGCCTGCTGATGGGGCTGTACGCCAACTGGCCGGTGGGCCTGGCGCCGGGGATGGGCCTGAATGCGTTCTTCACCTACACCGTGGTCGGCACCATGGGTTACAGCTGGGAAACGGCGCTGGGTGCGGTGTTCGTCTCGGGCGTGATTTTTATGTTCCTGACCCTGTCACGCATCCGGGAATGGCTGCTCAACAGCATCCCGGTCAGCCTGCGTTACGCCATGGGCGCGGGGGTCGGGCTGTTTCTCGGGCTGATCGGCCTGAAGACCGCCGGCATCGTGGTGGACAGCCCGGCGACGCTGATCAAGCTCGGTTCGTTGCGCGAGCCCGGTCCGCTGCTCGCCGCCATCTGCTTTCTGATGATTGCCGTGCTCAGTTATCACCGGGTGTTCGGCGCGATCCTCATCAGCATCATCGCGGTGACGCTGGCCGGCTGGGGCCTGGGCCTGGTGCATTACAACGGCATCTTCTCCACGCCGCCGAGCCTGGCGCCGACCTGGATGGCGATGGACCTGGCGGGCGTGTTCAATGTGAGCATGATCAGCGTGGTGCTGGCGTTTCTGTTCGTGCACATGTTCGACACGGCCGGGACGCTCATGGGTGTGGCACAGCGCGCCGGTTTGGTGCGCGAAGACGGCCGCATCGAGAACCTTTCACGGGCATTGAAGGCAGACAGCGCCTCCAGCGTGTTCGGCGCAATGGTCGGTGTACCGCCGGTGACCAGCTACGTGGAGAGCGCCTCGGGCGTGGCGGCCGGGGGTCGGACTGGTCTGACCGCCGTGACCGTGGGCGTGCTGTTTGTGGCGGCGATGTTCTTCGCCCCGCTGGCTGGCATGATTCCCGCTTACGCGACCGCAGGGGCATTGATTTACGTGGCGATGCTGATGATGGGCGGCATGGCCCACATCGACTGGGACGAAGCCACCGACAGCATTCCTGCGATCGTCACGGCCATCATGATGCCGCTGACGTTTTCGGTCGCGGACGGGATTGCCCTAGGGTTCATCACTTACGTGGTGCTCAAGGCCGGGACCGGGCGCCATCGGGAAATCTCAATCAGCCTGTGGGTGCTGTGCGCGATCTTCATTGCCAAGTTCGTGTTTTTGTAAGACTGCGTAGATCACAAACTGGTCCTGAATGGCCGGGTGATACACACGCCCCGTAGGAGCCGGCTTGCTGGCGAATGCGGAGGATCAGACGGCACATTTGTCACTGACCCATCGAATTCGGGGCAAGCGCGCTCCTACAGTGGATTTGCGCCCGATGATGAATCACGGTCGTCAGCAAGATTCCTGATTTTCTGAATAGACAAGGAGAACACCCCATGACACTGGAAACCTGGCTGCTGTTCAGCGGCGCCGCCCTGGTGGTCATTCTGATTCCGGGGCCGCTGTCGCTGCTGATGATCGGCAACAGCCTGAATTACGGCCTGCTGCGTTCCTACCCTGCTTTCCTCGGCGGCGTCTGCGCGTCTATCTGCCTGCTCAGCGCCTCGGCCCTCGGGCTGGGCGCCTTGCTGCTGGCGTCCGAGCACGTGTTCAGTGCCCTGAAAATCGTCGGCGGCCTGTACCTGTTTTACCTGGCCTGGCAGAGCTGGAAACAGTCGCGCCTGCCCGCCACCGCCACCGAAGTGCCCGAGGCGTCCAGCAGACCGGCGTTTGGCTCACTGTTCTGGCGCGCCTTCGTGCTGGGCGGCAGCAACCCGAAAGACATCCTGTTTTTCGCCGCCTTTTTGCCGCAGTTTCTCAAGGCCGATGAGCCGTTCTTCGGCCAGTTGATCACCATGATCATCACCTGGACCGTCCTCGACCTGAGCTGCAAATTGTTCTACGGCCTCAGCGCTCAGGGCGCGGCCCGCTACCTGCGCACCGGCAAGGGCCAGACCTGGTTCAACCGCATCAGCGCTGGTCTGTTCGGCACTGCCGGCACCGTCGCGCTGATCAGCCGCTGATTTCAACCGTACGAACTCAGGGCGAAAAAAAGCCCGCCGTGTGGGCGGGCAAGAGGAATGCTTTTTACGTTGCAGGCTTTGGGGTAAAGCAGGAGGCGGCAGCGATCTAGCTGCCGCGGTAGGTCGAATAACTGTAGGGGGAAATCAGCAGCGGCACGTGGTAGTGGTCTTGCCCGGCGTCGATGCCGAAGCGCAGCACCACTTCATCGAGAAACGCCTGTTTGCCGGACTGCACGCCTTTGCCGCGAAAGTATTCGCCGGCCTGAAACTGCAGTTGGTAGACGCCAGACTGGTAGTCATCGCCCTGCAACAGGGGAGCGTCGCAGCGACCGTCGCTGTTGGTGACTGCCTCGGCGACTTTCTTCAACGCGTCGCCCTCGACCCGATAAAGTGCGACGCGGATCGAGCTGCCGGGGCAGCCATGTGCAGCGTCCAGCACGTGAGTGGTGAGTCGTCCCATGGCGTGTCGTTGCCTCGTTCAGTGAGAGATAAAGAGAGGGCCTGCACCCAAAAAGGGCAACAGCGGTAAGGCATGAGCAGGATTAAGACATTTTTAGGTCGGATTGTACACAATAAAAACGCTCTGGATTTTCACCCCGCAATCATCGCCGCCCCATGCCCCGTACAGCAGCGCAAGACGCAGAATTACAACGTGAGGAGCGCTTTATCTGACCACTCAGGCAGGTTTCTTGCACAGTGTTCCGGTGAAGCTGCGAGCGGCGCTAAACGAAAAAACAGGGTTACAGGTTGTCAATAAGGTTGTATACAATCCAACCATCGCAGCGACTGTCGCAGTACCCGAATGTCTCGGCCTGACGACCACCGCCACAGAACACAGGCTACATAAGGAAGATTGCAGTGAGCGCCGACTACCCACGCGACCTGATCGGTTACGGCAGTAACCCGCCCCATCCCCACTGGCCAGGCAATGCCCGTATCGCGCTGTCGTTCGTGCTCAATTACGAGGAAGGCGGCGAGCGCAACATTCTGCATGGCGACAAGGAATCCGAAGCGTTTCTCTCGGAAATGGTCGCCGCGCAACCGCTCCAGGGCCAGCGCAACATGAGCATGGAATCGCTTTACGAATACGGCAGCCGCGCCGGCGTGTGGCGCGTGCTCAAGCTGTTCAAGCAATTCGATATCCCGCTGACCGTTTTCGCCGTGGCCATGGCTGCACAACGCCACCCGGACGTGATCCGCGCCATGGTCGACGCCGGCCATGAGATCTGCAGCCACGGCTATCGCTGGATCGACTACCAGAACATGGACGAGGCCCAGGAGCGCGAGCACATGCTCGAAGCCATCCGCATCCTCACCGAGCTCACCGGCGAACGGCCGCTGGGCTGGTACACCGGGCGCACCGGCCCGAACACCCGGCGGCTGGTGATGGAAGAAGGCGGTTTTCTCTACGACTGCGACACCTACGACGACGACCTGCCCTACTGGGAGCCGAACACCCCCACCGGCAAGCCGCACCTGGTGATCCCGTACACGCTGGACACCAACGACATGCGCTTCACCCAGGTGCAGGGTTTCAACAAGGGCGACGACTTTTTCGATTACCTGAAGGACGCCTTCGACGTGCTTTACGCCGAAGGGGCCGAGGCACCAAAAATGCTTTCGATCGGCCTGCACTGCCGGTTGATTGGCCGCCCTGCCCGGATGGCCGCGCTGCAGCGTTTCCTTGAGTACGTCAAAGGCCACGAGCAGGTCTGGTTCGCCCGCCGCGTGGAAATCGCGCGGCACTGGCATGACGTCCATCCCTTCAATGGAACCGCCGAATGAGCCGCTTTCAAACCCTCACGCCCTCCTCCCTCAGCCGCGACGAATTCGTTCACGTTTTTGCTGACATCTACGAACACTCGCCCTGGGTCGCCGAACAGGCCTATGACCGGGGCCAGCTGCACGAGCTCGACGATATCGAGACGCTGCACGCACGCATGAGCGACATCCTGTTGAGTGCCGATCACGCCGCGCAACTGGCGCTGATCAATGCTCACCCGGACCTTGCTGGCAAAGCCGCCGTGCAAGGCCAACTGACCGAAGCCAGTACCTCTGAACAGGCTGGCGCCGGTATCCACCAATGCACGGTCGAAGAGTTTCAGCGCTTCACCGAGCTGAACGATGCCTACAAAGCGACGTTCGCGTTCCCCTTCATCATGGCGGTGAAAGGCAGCAACCGGCATCAGATCCTCGCGGCCTTCGAGACGCGCATTCACAACACGGCCGACGTCGAGTTCGCCTGCGCCCTCGCAGAGATCAACAGGATCGCGATGTTCCGCCTGCAAGCCCTCTGACCGACCGTTCCCACGCCCCTTATCAAAGGCAGACAAAAAGAATGAAAGCTTACGCCGCACCCTTCGAGAAGTTCGTCAACCTGGCCGATGCGCGCTTGGGGACGAAGATCCTTTCCGTCACCGATGACTGGTTCGCCGACGCCAACCGTCTGTTCCAGCCGACACCTGCGGTCTGGAAAGAAGGCGTGTTCGACGACAACGGCAAGTGGATGGACGGCTGGGAATCGCGCCGCAAGCGTTTCGAAGGTTACGACAGTGCGGTGATCCGCCTGGGCGTCGCCGGTTCGATCAAGGGCGTGGACATCGACACCTCGTACTTCACCGGCAACTACCCGCCATCGGCTTCGCTGGAAGCGTGCTTCCTGGCGTCGGGCGAGCCGGACGAGCACACCGACTGGACCGAAGTGCTGCCGGCCGTGGAGCTCAAGGGCGACAGCCACCATTACCACGAGATCGCTGACGCAAAGCCCTACAGCCACTTGCGTTTCAACATTTACCCGGACGGCGGCGTCGCGCGTCTGCGGGTGTATGGCGTGCCCCATCGGGACTGGACGGCGGTGGGCGACAACGAGCAGATCGATCTGGTCGCTGCGCTGAATGGCGGTCGTGCGCTGGCCTGTTCCGACGAGCATTACGGGCGCATGAGCAACATCCTCAACCCGGGCCGTGGCGTGAACATGGGCGACGGTTGGGAAACCGCACGTCGCCGCACCCCTGGCAATGACTGGGTGATCGTGGCGCTGGGACATGCAGGCGAGGTCGAGCAGATCGTCGTCGACACCCTGCACTTCAAGGGCAACTACCCGGACAGCTGCTCGATTCAGGCAGCCTTCGTCAAAGGTGGCACCGACAGCCAGATCGAAACCCAGAGCCTGTTCTGGCGCGAACTGCTGCCGAGCCAGAAGCTGGAGATGCACGCCGAACACACCTTCGCCGAGCAGATCAAGGCGCTGGGGCCGATCACCCATATCCGCCTGAACGTGTTCCCGGATGGCGGCGTGAGCCGTTTGCGGGTATTGGGCAAGGTTGCGAAATAAACGCTTGGCCTCTGATAACCGATGGTTCCCACGCTCCGCGTGGTAACCCCTTTGCGGACGCTCCGCGTCCAGGGTGACGCAGAGCGTCAGGGGATGTATTCCCACGCGGAGCGTGGGAACGATCACCAATCCACCAAACATGAACAGAAGACCCCGCATGCGCACACTGATCATCGAGCCGTTGACCAAGGCAGCCTTCGCCCCGTTTGGCGATGTCATTGAAACCGATGGCAGCGATCATTTCATGATCAACAACGGCTCGACCATGCGCTTTCACCGTCTGGCCGAGGTTGAAACGGCCACGCCGGACGACAAGGCGATCATCAGCATCTTTCGCGCCGAGGCGCTGGACATGCCGTTGACCATCAGCATGCTGGAGCGCCATCCGCTGGGCAGCCAGGCTTTCATCCCGCTGCTCGGCCATCCTTTTCTGGTCGTGGTCGCGCCACTTGGCGATGCACCTGAACCCGAGTTGACCCGCGCCTTCATCACCAATGGCAGGCAGGGTGTTAATTACCATCGCGGCGTCTGGCACCACCCGGTGCTGACGATCGAAAAGCGGGATGACTTCCTGGTGGTTGATCGCAGTGGCAGTGGCAATAACTGCGATGAGCATTTCTTCGAAGAGAGTCAGAAGATGGTTCTCGATCCCCAACTATAAGAAGGGTCTGACCACCCGCCAAAGGGTGGCAGGCAAAGGGTAAGACTGTGGCTGCACATCTGATGGAATGGATGAATCTGGGCGTGCGCTGGATTCACATGATCGTCGGGATCGCCTGGATTGGCGCGTCCTTTTACTTCGTCTGGCTGGAAAACAACCTCAACCGCGCCAACCCCCGTGACGGTCTGTCGGGCGACCTCTGGGCGATTCACGGCGGCGGTATCTACCACCTGGAAAAGTACAAGCTGGCCCCGCCGACCATGCCGGACGACCTGCACTGGTTCAAATGGGAAGCCTACTGGACCTGGATGTCAGGCGTAGCGCTGCTGTGCATCGTGTTCTATTCCAACCCCACCCTTTACCTGCTGGCACCCGGCAGCACGCTGAGCGGCGGCGCAGGCATCGCCATCGGCGTCGGCTCATTGATCGCCAGCTGGACGATCTACGACATCCTCTGCGATTCGCCGTTGGGCAAGCGCCCTGCCCTGTTGGGCCTGGTCCTGTTCGTGCTGGTCATCGCAGCCTGCTTTGGCTTCAGCCAGGTGTTCAGCGGGCGGGCGGCGTACCTGCACACGGGTGCGATCATCGGCACAATCATGGTCGGTAACGTGCTGCGCATCATCATGCCGGCCCAGCGCGCACTGGTTGCCGCCATCGCCGAAAACCGCACGCCGGACCCGTCGCTGCCCGCCAAAGGATTGCTGCGCTCACGGCACAACAACTACTTCACCCTCCCCGTGCTGTTCATCATGATCAGCAACCACTTCCCGAGCACCTACGGCAGCCAGTACAACTGGCTGATCCTGGCCGGGATTGCGGTGTGTGCGGTGCTGGTCCGTCACTACTTCAACACCCGTCACAACAGCCACAAATACGCCTGGGCCTTGCCGGTCGGCGCGCTGGGGATGATGTGCCTGGCGTACGTCACAGGTCCCGCGCAAATGCCGCGCGGCCCGGATGTAGCGGCGAAGATCCAGTACCAGCCACTGCCAGGCACGGCCATCGGCGGTCATCGCGCTGATGAACCGAAGCCTGAGGTCGCGCCAGCACCTGTCGCCGCTGCCCCTGAAACTGCACCTGTGCCCGCCACTGCCCCCGCTGCCGCGCAACCGGCGCAAGCCAGCACCGGCGGCGTGGATTTCGAGAAGGTCCACAGCGTGATTCAGGAACGCTGCACCGTCTGCCACTCCGCCAAACCCACCAGTCCGCTGTTCAGCAGCGCGCCGGCCGGGATCATGTTCGACACGCCGCAACAGATCCAGCAACTCGCCCCGCGCATCCAGGCCCAGGCCGTGACCGCGCAAATCATGCCGCTGGGCAACATCACCCAGATGACCCAACAGGAACGTGACCTGCTGGGGCAATGGATCGATAAAGGGGCGCAGGTGAACTGACTGACTGGCTGCAGGTTCATGAACGAATGAATCTCCTGTAGGAGCGTGGCTTGTCCCGCGATCTGGCGCGCAGCGGCAGCAATTCGTCTGCTGCGTTACACCAGGTTCACCGAGTTGCCCGATGTTACGACCGGTTCCCGGCCGATCGCGGGACAAGCCACGCTCCTACAGAAACAGCGTTCCTCCGCCCTGCCACACCGGGCGAACTCATAAAATAAAAACAATGAGGTGTTGCATGTCCGACTCAACTGACGCGCGCATGCCTGCCGCGTCGCCATGACTGAAGGGTTGCCCTGTTTTCGACGGGAGTGCGCTGTCACAGAGCACTTGAGCACAGCTGCGCGAGTCAGTATCCTCCGCCGCCGCTCGAATTCAGTCCAATAACAACACTGCAACTAACCTGACTGACCGGACAACTCTCCGATCAGCCTGTGCATCTTCCAAACGGCATCGATAAAACGACCAATCGACTGTTCTTCAAACAGCCGACAGGGTTTTTTTGTCTTTTTTCAAGGTGTTGGCTCAGCTCTTGCTATCCATACAAAGCTGATCAAACAGACAACTTAGTCGGTTAAAACCAAGGCGCCATAACAGAGCGTCAGTTCGCAAAAAACAACGACGTCAATCCAAGGGAGTATTTACATGAACCGCACGCTTTCCAGCCTGATGGCCGCCAGTAGCCTGCTTGCCGCCGCGCCGGCCATGTCGGGTGATCTGTTGCAGTGGCAGAGCAACAGCCTGACGTACCTCTACGGCAAGAACTTCGCCGTGAACCCTGAGAATCAGCAGACGTTCACCTACGAACATGCCGATGGCTGGAAATACGGCGATAACTTCGTCTTCCTCGATTACATCAGCTACAACGGCAAGAAAGACGCGGGCGTTGGCAATGCAACCACGTACGGGGAAATCTCCCCTCGCCTGTCCATGGGCAAGATCTTCGATCAGAAGTTTCAGCTGGGCCCTATTACCGATGTGCTCCTCGCCACCACTTACGAGTTTGGCGAAGGCGATGTCGAGTCCTATCTGATCGGTCCCGGTTTTGACTTGAAGATTCCCGGCTTCGATTACTTCCAGCTGAACTTCTACAAGCGTTACAACGACGGCCACCGCGCCGGTTACGGCGCCTGGCAGATTACCCCGGTCTGGTCTTACACCATCCCGGTGGGCAAGTCCGACATTCTCATCGACGGTTTCATGGACTGGGTCGTGGACAACAAACAGTCCAACAGCAAAGGCGACTACCACTCCAACCTGCACTTCAACCCGCAGATCAAATACGACCTGGGCAAGGCGCTTAATCTTCCGGACCGGCAGTTGTATGTGGGCGTCGAGTACGACTACTGGAGCAACAAGTACGGCATCAACGACACGCGCTCGTTCGACACCGACCAGAACACCGCCAGCTTGCTCGTGAAAGTGTTCTTCTAAAGACGGGTTGATCTGCCGCCGGTTAATGGCCGACAGGCAAGATCCTCATCAACCCGCCGGGAGCGCAGCGGATCAGACACCCGGCGGTGCCTGATCCGACGCTGTTACCTTCTGAAGACCTGCCAGCCGTACCCCGCTCAGGAATGCCCTTCCCAGGGCAGCGGCTTGCCCGCTCGCACCCTTGCGTTCAGCGAGCGCAGCAGGTCGAGGGGATCACGGTCTTTCATCGCATGACTCTGCTCGTCGACCCAGGTCATGACCTGCTGCCGGTCGAGCGTTGGCCGGCGGTGCAGGATTTCCACCAACTGCCGTTCGCAATGCTGGGCATACGCAACGACGCTGGAAAACAATGGGCTGTTCATGCTGCCGACACCTCGCCACCGAATACGCGTTCAGCCTTGATAAGGCGCCAGTTGTGATAGTGCTGCTCTGCTACTGCTCCCGGTACTACTCTCGGTACAGCCACCCGCCACACAATACCACTGGCGCGCCATTGAGACAGCGGCAAGCCGATGCGGGAAAGGGACGGGGTTGCGTGGCAGTGGCAATGTTGAGCCTGCAGCGAGGCCGGTGCTAACATTCGCCACCGCCGAGCAGGCAAGGACATACCGGTTTATGAGCAGCATCCGCGAGCGCAACAAAGAACTGATCCTGCGCGCAGCCAGTGAAGAATTTGCCGATAAAGGATTCGCCGCCAGCAAGACCAGCGACATCGCCGCCAAGGCGGGTGTGCCCAAGCCCAACGTCTATTACTACTTCAAATCGAAGGACAACCTGTACCGCGAGGTGCTCGAAAGCATCATCGAGCCAATCATGCAGGCGTCGACGCCATTCAATCGCGAGGGTGTGCCGGCTGAAGTGTTGACGAGCTATATCCGCTCGAAGATCCGCATCTCCCGCGAACTGCCCTTCGCTTCAAAGGTATTCGCCAGCGAGATCATGCACGGCGCGCCGCATCTGACGCCCGAGCAGGTAACCCAGTTGAATGGCCAGGCCCGGCATAACATCGAGTGCATCCAGGGATGGATCGATGACGGTCTGATCGCGCCGATCGACCCCCATCATCTGATGTTCAGCATCTGGGCCGCGACCCAGACTTACGCCGATTTCGACTGGCAAATTTCAACGGTCACGGGCAAAGCCACTCTGGACGACGCTGACTATGAAGCGGCCGCCCGGACCATTATCCGGCTGGTGCTCAAAGGGTGTGAGCCGGACCGCTGAGGGTCACTGGCCTTCAAGCCTGTCGTAACCCAAGGCCTTGTTAACGCCCTGAAGAAGCTGGCCGAAGCTCCACGGTTTACGAATGAACACGACCGGGTGCACGACGCCAGAGCTCTCGGGCGTCTCGTGACCTGACATGATCAGGATCGGGATGTGCGGATACTTGTTGCCCGACAGGTTCGCCAGATCGGCACCGTTCAACTGACCCGGCATCAGGATATCGGTAAGCAGGAGCGCCACGTCGTCCGAGTTGCTCTCGAGGTACTTCGCGGCCTCGTCGGCACTCTCCAGTGCAAAGGTCTTAAAATCTTCATCCTCGAGGATCTCGCAGACGAACTCGCGAATGATTTGCTCGTCCTCAACTACCAGAATGAGTCTCTTGTTCGGTACGTCTGCTGCCATTTGCGCCACATCCACAATAATTATTTCCCATGCCTGCCCGGCCGGCCCTGTCCTGGACTCGGGTGTAGTCCGTACTGTGAGCGACGCAAGCGCCGGAAATTCCATTGGGAAACAACATTTGGTCGAAACGTCGTACAGATTGGGCAAATGACTGCCTACAAAAAGGCCTACACCAAATCCCGGGCAATAAAAAACCCGCCGAAGCGGGTTTGTGCAACACCGTCCAACTTCCTGTTGGCCGCCAATGCCTGGCAACGGTCGATCATCCTTGATCCTGCAGCGGTCCGTTGCTGCAGTTGATGGATCCAATGTACCGCGCGGACGTGCTTCAACCTAGAGCCAAGTTCCTCAGCTCGTGTAAGCCTTTCGCTATACCTGTGTCGGATCTGACGCCAGGCGAAGGCATTACTTACAGCTGATAGGGCTCCGGCGCCTACAATTCCAGATATATCCCTGCGCCACTCTCACGTTTGTCACCGGCAAGCCGAGACGCTTAATGACACCGCGTCCTCTGTCCGTCGTTTGACGGTCGTCGGTCCGCTGTCGCGCACCCGGTTTGCCCGGCGCGCGGCCTCGATACGCCTGGTCCAATAAAAAGAACAAAGAAACGGAGTGACGATCATGAATATGCGCAATCTTTCGATCAGCCGGCGCTTGTGGCTGATTCTCATCGTCGCGGTAGTGATGCTGTTTACGCTGGCGGGGGCGATGCTCAAGCAGATTCACGACGATCTGTACGACGCCAAAACCGTCAAGACCATGCATGTGGTGCAGACCGCCAGCGGCCTGCTTGACTACTACCATGGCCTGGAAACCGCCGGCACCCTCACCCGCGGGCAGGCACAGCAGCAGGCGATGGATGCCATTCGCGGCCTGCGCTACAACCAGACCGATTACTTCTGGATCAACGACCTGCGCCCGGTGATGATCATGCACCCGGCCAATCCCAAGCTGGTGGGTCAGGACCTGTCCGGCATCAAAGACCCGGACGGCTTCCAGGTCTTCAACGAGATGGTCACGCTGGCCAAGGCCAAAGGCGCCGGCATGGTCAACTACCGTTGGCCCAAGCCCGGAACCAGTGACGCGGTCGGCAAGACCTCTTACATCTCGCTGTTCTCACCGTGGGGCTGGATCATCGGCTCCGGCGTTTACGTCGATGACGTGCAGGCCGAGTTCTACAAGCAAGTGGTCAAGGCGCTGTCGATCAGTGCCGGCATCATTCTGGTGATGGCGCTTGTGCTGATTCTGATTGCCCGCAGCATCGCCGGCCCGCTTAAAACCACCGTCGAGGCGATGGCGAATATCGCCAGCGGCGAAAGCGACCTGACCCGTACCCTGGAAACCCAGGGCAACGACGAGGTCACACAACTGGCCCGGCACTTCAATGCGTTTACCGCCAAGCTTCGGGGGGTGGTCAGCGAGCTGCAGTCGTCTGCGGTCGGCCTCGGGCAGGCGTCGAGTGAGCTGGGCAGCAACGCCATTCAAGCTCAGGAGCGCAGCCAGCAGCAGTCGTTGCAGATGGAACAGGTGGCCACCGCTGTCAATGAAGTGACCTATGGCGTGCAGGACGTGGCGAAGAACGCCGAGCACGCCGCCAGCGAGATGCGCAACGCCGAATCCCAGGCGCAGCAGGGTCAAGCCAATATCGACAGCAGCCTCAAGCAGATCGGGCACCTGTCCGCCACCATCGACCAGGCTGTGGAGGTCATCCGCACACTGGCCAGCGAAAGCACGCAGATCGGCGGGGTGCTGGAGGTGATCAGTTCGATCGCCGAGCAAACCAACTTGCTGGCGCTGAACGCCGCCATTGAAGCCGCGCGCGCCGGTGACCAGGGCCGTGGCTTCGCCGTGGTCGCAGACGAAGTCCGCCTGCTGGCCCAGCGCACGCAGAAATCCACGGCGGAAATCCAGGCGATGATCGAGCGCCTGCAAACCCATTCGGACGCTGCGGTAAAAGTAATCGCCGACAGCAGTCGTTCGTCGCAACTGACCATCGAACAGGCCAACCTCGCCGGCAAGAGCCTGACCTCGATCAGCCAGGCACTGCGCAACCTGAACGGTCTCAACGCCTCTATTGCCAGCGCCACCCTCGAGCAATCCCACGTGGTGGAAGACATCAACCAGAATGTCACCCAGGCGGCGCAGTTGTCCCAGAGCACGGCAGTGGCGGCTGAACAGTCCAGCGCGGCGAGCAATCAGCTCAAGGGGTTGAGTGAACAGCTGAACGGGTTGTTGCGGCAGTTTCGGGTTTAAGCGACTGACGCCTTCCCGGCTAAAGCCGGTCCCACAGGGGTACGCGGTGTTAGTGAGACCGGCTTCAGCCGGGAAGAGGCCCGTTTTGACGCCATCAATTTTGCGGTGTGTGCAGCCATCAGATGTGCGGTTGCAGTGGTCTAATTTCCCCGGACACCTCGATAAGTGGAAAATACATTTATCGAGGAGTTTTTCATGACCAGAAAACGCAACAGGTTTGATGACAGCTACAAACTGGAAGTCGTGAAGATGGTCAGGGATCAGGGCCTGACCGTTCCGCAGGTTTGCCAGGACCAGAATCTCGGTGAGACGGCCGTGCGACGGTGGATCCGCCAATACGACGCTGAACAGTTGGGCCAGGCCGGGATAGGAAACCCGCTGACGGCTGAGCAGCAGCGCATTCGGCAGCTGGAGCAGGAAAACCGGCAGCTCAAGACGGA
>NZ_FOHW01000070.1 GCF_900111735.1 Pseudomonas graminis
ACAACTGCTCAACAGCGCCGGCGTGATCACCGCCAACGGCGCGCAGATCAAAGCGTCGACACTGGACAACCGCCAGGCCGGTCAAGTGGTGAGTCTGGGCGGTTTGATCCTCAACGCTGGCCAACTGTGGAATGCCAGCGGCGGGTTGATCACCAGTAACGCTAACGTGGCGATCACGGCGCAAAATCTCGATAACAGCACTCAGGGCAAGATCTCGAGTGTTGGGGCCCTGTCGGCGGACATTGCCGGACAGCTGCTCAACAGCGCGGGTTTGATCACCGCCAATGGCGCACAGATCAAAGCGTCGACGCTGGATAACCGCCAGGGCGGTCAGGTGCTGAGTCAGGGCGCTCTGACCATCGCCTCAGGTCAGCTTTTGAACGCCAATAATGGCGTGATCGCCAGCAACGGCAATCTCTCGATCACTGCGCAGGATCTCGACAACAACACACAGGGCAAAATCTCAAGTGTGGCGGCATTGTCTGCGGATATCTCTGGACAGCTGCTCAATAACGGCGGCGCGTCGATCACCGCCAACGGTGTGCGGATCAACACGACGACCCTGGATAACCACGAGGGTGGTCAAGTGCTGAGCCAGGGCGATCTGTCCATAGCCGCCAGCCAACTGTGGAACGCCAGCGGCGGCTTGATCACCAGCAACCGCAATCTGGCAATCACTGCGCAAACCTTCGACAACAGCCAGAAGGGCAAGGTAACCAGTGTTGGCGCCCTGTCGGCGGACATTGCCGGGCAACTGCTCAACGGATCGGGAACGGTCACCGCCAACGGCAGCACCCGCATCAACGCCGCCAGCGTGGATAACCGCGGGGGCGAGCTGACCAGCGTCAGTGACCTGAGCCTGCAAACCGGCGAGGCGGACAACAGCAACCGCGGTCGAATCGCAGGGGCAGGCGTCACCCTCAACACCGCCGCGTTCAACAACCGCAACGGGACACTCACCAGCACCGGCGCGCTGCTGCTTACGGCGCAGCACGTCGGTAACAGCGACGCAGGTCGCATTGCCAGTGCGCAGGCACTAACGGCCTCTGTCACCGGGCTGGACCAGCACAACGGCGGCCATCTCTACAGCAACGGCGATGTCAGCCTGGACCTCCACGGCGGGCTGCTCAACAACCAGGGCGGCGTTATCACGGCGCCGGGGCAGTTGCTGTTGAAGAACCTCGCCCGCGTCGACAACCGCTCGGGCGAAATTTCCAGCCTCAACGCGTTCGCCCTCGCAGCTGACAACCTGCAAAACGACGACGGCTCGCTGATCAGCAAACAGACCTTGAGCGTTCGGGTCAATGAGCAGCTGAGCAACGTCCGCGGGCTGATCTCCGCCAAGGGCATCGACCTGCACGCCGGCACGCTGCTCAATGACGATGGCAGCATCAGCAGTGATGCGGCGTTGAATGTGGTCGTCGACGCCGCACTGTCGAACCAGAACGGCGAGCTGTCGGCGGCGCAGGTCGGCACCGTCACGGCGGCCAGTCTGAACAACGCGGGCGGGCAGATCACGGCCGATGAACGCCTGACCCTGGGCGTCAGCGGCGCGATCAATAGTCAGGGCGGCACACTGGGTGCCGCCGATGGCGTGACCGTCACCGCAAGCAGTCTGGACAACAGTCAGTCGGGCACGGTGGTGTCCGATGGCGATGTCACGATCACCCTGAACGGCGCGCTGAACAATCAGGCGGGCGGCAGCATTCAGTCCAAAGGTGCGCTGGCGCTGCAAAGCCTGTCCCTGGACAACCGCGGCGGCGTTGTGTCGACGCAGAACGCGTTGACGCTGCGCAGCGCCACGGTCGATAACCGCGGCGGCTCGGTGCGTGCCACCCAGGACATGCAGCTGCTCATCGATGCGCTGGATAACAGTCAAAAGGGTTTGATCAGCGGCAAGGGCGGGATTGCGTTCCTCGGCCAGCAATTGAACAACCAGAGCGGCCTGCTCAGTGCCGCCGGTTTGCTGCAGATCCAGGCCGACAGCGTGCGTAACGGCGCCGGTCGCATCGCCAGTCAGTCTGATCTGGTCGCCAACGTTGGCGACCTCGCGCAGCAGGGCGGCGAGTTCGTCGCTCAGGGCAATCTGACGCTAACCGGTAACATCCTCGATAACAGTGGCGCCGGTTTGGTCGGCGCGACAAAAGCGCTGAAACTCACCGTCGGCAACGTGAATAACCGTGGCGGTGAGCTGTCCAGCCAGCAGGACGTGACGATCACCGCGCAGCAACTGGACAACAGCGATGTCGGCAAAGTCATCGCTGGTACGGCGTTGCAGCTCAACGTCGATCGTCTGATCAACCGCACCAAAGGCATGCTGTTTGGCGACACCCTGCAACTGAGCGGCTCAACGCTGGACAACGGCGCCGGTACCCTGGCGAGCCAGAACGGTCTGGCTGTCGACCTTGGCGGCGCGCTGCTCAACGACGCCGGTTTGCTCAGCAGCGAAGCCGCGCTGAGCCTCAAGGCAGCGTCGCTGTCGAACACCGCAGGCAGCGTGTCCAGCGCGGGCGCGCTGACCATCGCCACCCCCGGCGCGGTCAATAACCAGCACGGCTCGATCACCACCGATGGCGGCCTGACCCTCGCCAGTGCCAGCCTCGACAACCGTAATCAGGGTGTGATCTCCGGCAAAACCAGCGCGGCAATCAACACTGGTGCCTTTGATAACAGCCACGGCGGACAGCTCACCAGCGCCGACACCTTGACCCTCACCGCAGGCCAGGTCACCAATCAGGACGGCGCACGCATCGCCGCGACCAAAGCGGTCAACGCGAGCGTGACCGGCCTCGATCAACAGGGCGGTGAACTGTTCAGCAACGGCGCCTTGACCCTCGACCTCAACCACGGCCAGCTCAACAACCAGAATGGCCTGATCAATTCCCCCGGCGCGCTGCTGCTGAAAAACCTGGCAGGCGTGAACAACCAGAACGGCGAAATCTCCAGCACCCAAGGCTTCACCTTCGGCGCGGATAGCCTCGATAACGGCAGCGGTAAATTGCTCAGCGATCAAGCATTGATCGTGCGCGTGGCCCAGGCGCTCAATAACGTCAAAGGCGTGATTTCCGCCGCTTCCCTTGACGCCCGCAGCGACAGCCTCGACAACACCGAAGGCCTGCTCAGCAGCCGAGGTGCGTTCGACCTCACCGTCAGCAACGCCCTGAACAACCACAACGCCACGTTGGTGGCCGACGGCAAGCTGACCCTCAACGCCGCCAGCGTCGACAACGGCCTGGGCCAGATCGCCAGCAAGCAGGACCTGATCGCCAACATCGGCGGCCTGCAACAGCAGGGCGGCCAGTTGATCGCCCTTGGCGCGCTGAACCTCACCGGCGCAAGCCTCGACAACCGCCAGGACGGCCTGGTCAGCGCCAACGGCGTCATGACCTTGAACGTCGGCAGCATCGACAACCGCGGCGGCGAGCTGTCCAGCCAGGACGACATCAGCGTCACAGGCCAGCGTCTGGACAACAGCGACGCAGGACGCGTCATCGGCCAGAAGTCCCTGACGGTGACCGTCGATCAACTGCTCAACCGCACCAACGGCGTGTTGTCGGGCAAGTCATTGCTGACGGTCACGGGCACGCAGATGGACAACAGCGGCGGCAACCTGGTCAGTCAGGAGAAAATCGACCTGGGCCTCAGCGGCGCGCTGCTCAACGGCCAGGGCCTGATCGACAGCGAAGGCACCCTGAACGTGCTCAGCGCTTCGTTGGCCAACAACGGCGGCAGTCTGTCCAGTGCCGGTGCGTTGACCGTCGACACCCTCGGCGCGATCAGCAATCAGGGCGGCAAGCTGGTCACCGATGGCGGGTTGAGCCTCAACAGCAGCAGCCTCGACAACAGCCAGGGCGGCAGCATCAGCGGCAAAGGCGCGCTGTCGTTGCACACCGGCGACTTCAACAACAGCCAGAACGGCCGCGTCAGCAGCGCCTCGACCCTGGAGATGGTGGCGGCTCAGGTCAGCAACCTCGACGGCGGCAGCATCGGCAGTAACGGCGCGCTTTCGGCCAGCGTCACCGGGCTGGATCAACAGGGCGGCATGCTCTTCAGCAACACCGACCTGACCCTCGATGTGAATCACGGCCAACTGAATAACCAGAACGGTCTGATCAACGCCCCCGGCATTCTGCTGCTGAAAAACCTGGCCAGCGTGAACAACCAGAGCGGTGAAATCTCCAGCGCTCAGGGCTTCACCTTCAGCGCCGACAGCCTCGACAACAGCAACGGCAAACTGCTCAGCAACCAGCCGCTGATCGTCCGCGTCGCCCAGGCGTTGACCAACGTCAAGGGCATGGTCGCCGCAGCCAACCTGAACATTGATGCCGGCTCGCTGAACAACAGCGCCGGCACCCTGACCAGCCGCGGCGACTTCGGCCTGAACGTTCACGGCCTGCTGACTAACCAGAGCAACGGCCTCATCAACGCGACTGGTGCGCTCGACGCCACCGCCGTCAATCTCGACAACCGTGGCGGCCTTCTGCTGGCCGGCACCGACCTGACCCTGCACACCGGTTCGCTGGACAACCGCACCACCGGGCTGATCAACAGCAAGGGCACGCTGCACCTGAACGCTCAGTCGCTGGATTCCAGCGACGGCGGTGAAGTCTCGGCCAAGGGCGACATGACCCTCACCCTCAACAGCCTGACCCAGAACGGCGGACGGCTGCTGGGTGACGGCGCCGTGGCGCTGGACTTCAACGGCGCCGACCTGAACAACCAGCGCGGGCTTATCACCGCGAAAGGCGCCTTGACCGTCAACCGGATGCGCGACTTCAACAACCAGGCTGGAGAGATGTCCAGCGCCCAGAGTTTCACCTTGACCGGGCGCACGCTGGACAACAGCAGTGGCCGACTGATCAGCAACCAGAACCTGGTGCTCAACGCCACTACGCTGGTCAACCAGGCCGGCCTCATCTCCGGTTGGGCAGGGCTGAACGTCAGTGGCGCAACCCTGGACAACCGCAACAGCGGCACACTCTCCAGCCGTAGTGGCGACGTCGGCGTCAACCTGACGGGCGCGCTGCTCAATGGCGCCGCCGGGGCGCTGGTCAGCCAGAAAGCCCTCAGTGTTCGTGCCGCCAGCGTCGATAACCGTGGCGGGATTCTGTCCAGCGGTGCGGGACAGACGTTCAACGTCAGCGGCGTGCTGAACAACGGCCAGAACGGCTTGATCGACAGCGGCGCCGCCCTGACCATCAATGCCGCCGGCCTCGGCAACGCGGCAGGCACGGTCAACGCGCAACAGAACATCAGCTTCACCGGCACCGACCTGGACAACAGCGCGGGCACCGTCGCGGGTAACACCGCCGTCACCCTTGATCTGCTCGGCACCCTGACCAACACCCATGGCAAGCTCGCCAGCGCGGGGGATCTGCTGATCCAGCGCGCCGCCCAGATCAACAACCAGGGCGGTCAACTGGCCAGCCAGCGGGCGCTTACCCTCACCACCGGTGGCCTGGACAACAGCAATCGCGGCACCGTGGCCGCCAACGACCAGCTTCAGGTCAACGCCAGCGGCGCAGTGCAGAACGGCAACGACGGCCTGATCTACAGCAAAAACGCCAACCTCAGGCTGCAAGCCGCGAGCCTTGCCAACGGTAGCGGCACCCTGCAAAGCCAGGGCGCACTGGACCTGACCGTCAACGGCGACATCGACGGCCAGAACGGCCGGATCATCGCCCAGGCCGGCAACCTCAACCTGACCGCCAACAACGTCGACAACCGTGGCGGCGTGCTGTCGAGCCTGCAGAGTGCCTTCGTCGCGCGCATCACCGGTGTGCTGAGAAATGGTTACGACGTCAATCGTCAGGGCGGCATCACCCAGGCGCAAAACCTCGACATCCGCGCACTGGCCGGCATCGACAACTACGGCGGCCGGGTGTCGGCTCAGGGCGGCGACGCGCTGATCAACACCGGCAGCGGCAACTTCGACAACCGCAACGGCGGCCTGTACGCCAGGCAGCGGATCAACGTCACCGGCAACAATTTCGACAACAGCGGCGACAACGACGGCCAGATCGCCGGCCAGCAAATCGACCTCAGCCTCGCCGGCGCGCTGAACAACCGACTGGGCATCATCGAGAGTGACAGCACCCTCAGCATCAGCGCCGCCAGCCTCGACAACCAGACCGGCAAACTGCGCGCCCTCGGCACCAGCGGCCTGACCAACCTGCACATCAGCGGCCTGTTCGACAACCGCAACGGCGCTTTGGAAACCGCCAACACCGACCTCGCGGTGGGCGTCGGCAGCCTCCTCAATGGGGGCGGCAGCATTCTGCACGTCGGCAGCGGCAACTTCGGCGTGTCCACCGACAATGTCATGAACGCCGGCGGCAGCCTGGTGACCCGTGGCGTGCTGACCCTCAACGCCGACACCTGGACCAACAGCAGCGTTCTTCAGGCCGGCACGTTGAACGTCAACGTCAACAACTTCACCCAGACCTCGGCGGGGCAGTTGCTGGCGTCGACGGCGTTTGTCGGGACCGGCGGGAACTGGATCAACGATGGGTTGATCGCCAGTGACGGGGCGATGAATGTCTCGTTGTCGGGCGGGTATTCGGGTAATGGCCGACTGACCAGCCTGGGGACGCTGGGGCTGAGCGCGAATCGACTGGATCTGAATGCGCCGACTTCCATTGCAGGGGGTGGGCGGACGGATATCAATGTGGCGGGGGCTGTGGTCAACTACGGTCGCCTGACTTCAAGTGCGGACCTCTTCGTCAACGCGGGCAGCGTTACCAACTACGGTTCGTTGGGCGCGGGCCAATCCCTGACGATCACGACGCCTACGCTCAACAACAATCAGGGCCTGATCTTCAGCGGCGCGAACATGCAGCTGAACACCGGGACCCTGACCAACACGAAAGGCGATTTCTACAGCCTGCGTGATCTGACAATTGGTGGTTACGGGGCTGCACGTGCAGACCAGGTCTCCAACGTCTCCGGTTCGATGGAAAGCGGTGGCACCTTCACCATCAATGCCACGGCGTTCGAGAACCGTACTGAGGGTTCGGGCGGCGCGCAGAACTTTGCGGTTGGGCGCACCCTGGTGAGTGGGTTTATTGCGGTGCAGTGTGTTGACTGTAGCGGTGACCATTACTCGGTTAATTACATCGCCCGCGAAACCTTCGACGCAGGCCAGGACAACGACACCAGCGCCTCGGCACTGATGACGTCCGGTGGTGATTTCAACTTCACCGGCGGCAGCTTTATCAACAGCAAGAGCACGGTTAGCGCCGTCGGCAATATTTCGATCCAGGCGGATAACGTTAAGAACATCGGCGCGGTGAGCGGGACCGTTGAGCGCACGCGGACGTTCTTCCACGGTGGTTCTACGGATGGGACGGTCAGACGCTTCCTGCCTACGATTGATGAGTACAACCAGCGCAACAATCCAGACTTTCCAAACGTTTATTACGTCAACGCCAACGGTGATTTGAAACTCGGCGTCCCGTACGCCGCGATTTACACCGAGAGAGGGGGTAAAGGCGAGCGGACGGATTACAAATACATCGGAGTCAAGGATGCCGTGACGGGTGAGGTCATTGGCAGCTATCGCTATCCCGCTACCCTTGTAGGTTACGCATGGGGAACCACGCCGGCTTCGCAGTACGACCCGGCAAACCTCATGCAACTGCCAACCGCAGTCACCGCCATGACATTGGTCAGCGACGTCGAAGTCGCCAAAGACGGCACGGGCAACGCCGGTCGCAGCGCCGTCATCCAGGCGGGCGGAAACGTGGCGATCACTGCCACCAAAGACTTGCAAAACAGCGTCATCCACGAAGACTACGCCTCGGCCGGCGGCACCAACAAAGTCGCCGACACCCACGCCAACGGCACCGGTCAGACCGTCGTCGTTCGCTTGAACGCGCAACTGCCACCCGACCTCGCGCAAAAGCAAGTCGACCCCACTGCACTCCCCGGATTTAGCCTGCCCACCGGGCAGAACGGCCTGTTCCGCCTGAGCGGACAGGGCGGCAGTAACGCCGCTGTCACTGTAGCCACCACCGCACCACAAAGCTGGACCATGACAGGCGCCAGTGTTTCTGCGGCTCAACGCGATCAGGCCCTTCCCGTCAGGCAGGGCAGCAACCTGCAAATCGCGTCCGCAAGTCAGGCACTCAGCACTGGTCGGCAGCTCGGCGATTCAACTCGGACCCCGTCGGCCATCAACGCCGATGCATCGGCCTTTAACGTCTCAACACCGGGTGATTCCGGCAACGGAGGGTTCTCCGTTCCGAGCCACCAGGCCGGCGCGGGTGGCATTGCCGCCGTCGACCAGGTCGCGGGTGTCGCAAGCGTCACGGGTGTTGGGGGCGTAGCAGGTGTCCGCGGTATAACCGGTGTCACCGGCGCAGCAGGCGTTACTGGCCTCTCCGGAATCCCGGGCGCAACAGGCGTTACCCCCAATCCCGGGACCAGCGGCATCAGTGGCGCAAGCGCTACCGGCATCAGCCCGGGCCAGTCGGCGACCGCCCAGACCGTCGCCCGAGTTCAGGGCCTGCCCTCCACCGCAGCCACGGCGCGCACCGGCAAATACCTGATCGAAACCAACCCGGTGCTCACCGACCTCAAGCAATTCATGAGCTCGGATTACCTGCTCGCGGGCCTGGGCTACAA
>NZ_FOHW01000014.1 GCF_900111735.1 Pseudomonas graminis
TGTAGGACCGGCTTTAGCCGGGAAAGCGTCAGGAGTCAAACCGCAAAATTGAGGGTGATCACACTGGCCTCTCCCCGGCTGAAGCCGATCCCACCAAGAGATCGCGTGCACTCAGCAAAACTGGATGTCGCCTCGACTGAGGGACCGGCTTTAGCCGGGAAAGCGTCAGGGGTCACACCGCAAAATTGAGGGTGATCACACTGGCCTCTTCCCGGCTGAAGCCGGTCCCACTAAGAGATCCGATGGGTCCCCATCAGCTCGGGCAGCCCACGGCCCCGCCATCAAGGTTTTGCTTGTAGTTTTCATACTGCAGGGTGGCCTTGCCGTCGTTCCACTTGAGGGTCAGGACCAGCACTGAATCGAAGTCCCCGGCCATCCAGTCGTCAACCAGTTTGAGCTTCTTGCCCGACGCCTCCTCGGCGACTTTGTTGATGAGCTCCGGCAGGTAACCGTGGGACCAGGCGGTGTAGATAGTGGCGTCGTGATATTTGTCGCGCATCAGCTCATCGGCCAGATCACCGGTGTCATTGGCGGCGAAGTCGATATTGACCGGCAGACCCAGCTTGATCGCGCTAGGACCGACAGTCATGAGCGGGCGAAGGTAGCTGTAAGAATGATCGTGCTCGCCCTCTTCCACATGGCGGCTGGGGTTCGCCGCAAAGATAAAGTCGGCCTTGCCGAAGGTGTTCGGCAGCACAGTGGACAGGTCAATGGCGCGATTAAGGCCCTGGCAGTTCAACTGGCCCAGGCCGGTTTCGGGCTTTTCGGCGTGGCGTAGAAACACCAGCGTCTGGGTGCCGTTCTTGGCCTCGGCGTGCACGCCTTTACCGGCGGCGAACCAGAAAATAGCGGAAGCGATCAGCAGAGTCGGCAACAGAAAATAGGTCATGCGCTGCATCGCGCGGGACAACATAGGAGGCGTTGTAAGGCTCATATCGGCATGGAATTCTGATGGTTCGTGATGGGCGTGACGCCCGATGCAACGTCCTTGTCAGCGTGTGGCTCGGTGCAGTATGGCGAACGAATATTTCCGTATAACGAATGCCAATCAGATCAGAAAACGCTCAAGAGGTTGCACGCAACCACCTGATTTGCCGGATTAATCGCCGAACGGTCAAATGCCGTTGTTTTGAGCCTCGGGCTCATGTTGGCTGAAGAGCGCTGTGCCGATTCGTTTTCAGGGTCAAGATCAAAGGCAACAGCCGCGCGCCCATGATCCTGCTGATAGTGCCCACGCCTGGCGTGGGTATGCATCCGGGGACCCTCCGCGTCCATTCCCGGCTAAAGCCAGTCCCACTAAAAGCACCGCCTCCCCCCTGTGGGACCGGCTTCAGCCGGGAAGCCTTTGATCTGCTTTAAAAGCGCTTTTGATCTTCGTAAACAAAAAGCCCAGACGACACCCATCGCGACTTGGGTGCAGGCTGAACGCAGGTCTTGCGCAGTGGGCCGAGCCGCATGGATGCTGCGAGAGCGCCGTCAGGACATGGATGTCCGTTCGGCGCGGGCCCACGGAGCGAGACCGGAGTGAAGGAACCCGACGAAGTCGGGCCCAACCAGGAGCACAAGCCCTTGGTTACTTGGGGCTTTATCAAGTAACTCGCCGAAGGCGAAACAGTCTGCCCTCAGGCAGACGCTCTTGATCTAAAAACGCCGAAGGCGAAATATCTGCCGTTAGGCAGATGCCCTTCACGGCGTATTGACGCCCACAAAGATCTGGTGTCTCCTGAAACCGGTTTCAGAGCCAAATAGCTCTCCCATCAAGCCTGCTGATAAATCCAATAAGGTCCAGGCCGTGAACAGCATCTCCACCCCGACGCGCACCCGCGTCACCATGAACGACGTCGCCGACCTCGCCGGCGTCTCAAAGGCCAGCGTCTCGCGCTTCATCGGCGATGACCGCCAACTGCTGTCCGAAGCCATCGCCAAACGCATCGAACAGGCCATCGACACCCTCGGCTACCGCCCCAACCAAATGGCCCGTGGCCTCAAACGCGGCCGCACCCGCCTGATCGGCATGCTCGTCGCCGACATCCGCAACCCCTACTCCATCGCCGTCATGCACGGCGTCGAAACCGCCTGCCGCAAGCACGGCTACAGCCTCGTCGTGTGCAACACCGACCGCGACGACGAACAGGAACGCCTGCACCTCGCGGCCCTGCGCTCGTACAACATCGAAGGCCTGATCGTGAACACCCTCGGCCATCACCTCGACGAGCTGCGCGAACTGCACAGCGAACTGCCAATGGTGCTGGTGGACCGCAAGGTCGATGAACTGCGCAGCGACCTCGTCGGCCTCGACAACGTCACGGCGGTCCGGCAGGCACTGGATCATCTGCAGGACGCCGGTTACCGCGACGTGCTCATGGTCACCGAACCCCAGGACGGCACCAGCTCGCGGCTTGAGCGGGTCGACGCCTTCAAACAACAGATCACCCAGCGCGCCGGCATGCGTGGCCAGGTCTGCGAAACCGGCGACCCACTGCACGACCGGTTGCGCGACTTCCTCGCTCAGCAAGGCCCCGGCCCCAAAGCACTGTTCACCGCCAATGGCGTCGCTACCCTGATCACCACCCGTCAACTGCATGAGCTGGGCTGCCACCTGTTCGACGATATCGGCCTGATCGCCCTCGACGAGCTGGACTGGTACCCGCTGGTCGGCAGCGGCATCACCTCCCTCGCGCAGCCCACCCACGAAATGGGGATCACCGCCTTCGAGTGCCTGCTCAACCGACTGCGCGGTGATCAGGAGCCAGTGCGGCTATATGACTTCCCCGCGCAACTGATCGCCCGCGGCTCGACCCGACGACAGACCTGACATCTGCCTGACAGATACCGCAGGTCAACCCTTGCACCCCGACGCGAACTTTTACTCGATTCGCTCGTTCGAACAAAAATGTAACCGGTTTCAGAGGACAATAATAATGACCCTACCATCCGTTGCCATCAGCCTGGGCGCCTACGGTGCCGATCATGTACGTGGGCAAGGCCAGGCCAGTTTCATCCCGCTGCTGGCCAATGCTGGCGTCAAGCGCATCGAGCTGCGGGAAGAGCTGTTCAGCCCCAGCTTCCACGATCAAGACTTCCCTGCCCTCGCCCGTGCCATTGCGGCTCAGGGCCTGGAATGCCTGTACTCGGCGCCCCTTGAGTTGTGGCTCGAAGGCGACACGCAGCCGAACCCTGAACTTCGACCGACCCTTGAGCGCGCCACCGCGTGCGGTGCGTTCTGGCTCAAAGTATCGCTGGGACATTTTGGCGAGCACTGCGACGTTGCCGCGCTGGCCGATCGCCTTGCGCCTTACGACGTTCACTTGCTGGTGGAAAACGATCAGACCGAACAGGGCGGCCGCATCGAGCCCTTCGTGGAGTTCTTCGCGCAGATCACCGCACTGCAAATGCCCATCGGCATGACCTTCGACATCGGCAACTGGCGCTGGCAGGAACAGTCCGCCCGCGACGCCGCGCAGCAGTTGGGCCGTTACGTCGAGTACCTGCACTGCAAGGCGATCACGGTCAACGCCGCAGGCAAACTCATCGCCGTGCCGCCAGCGCCGGCCGACCTGCAACAGTGGGAGCAGCTCATCCAGCACATGCCGGTGAACCTGCCCCGAGCCGTTGAATACCCGCTGCAAGGCGATGACCTGCTGCAGGTGACCCGCGAACAGGTTGCCCTGCTCGCCCGCCTCGGCCAGTCGCGATCCACTCAATCCAACGCAACGGAAACGGAGGCGCTGAGCCATGTCTGAGATCGATATTCTCTCCTTCGGCGAAACCATGACCATGCTGGTGGCCGAGCAAACAGGTGACCTGGCGCAGGTTCGCCACTTCGAGAAACGCATCGCCGGCGCCGACAGCAACGTGGCGATTGGTCTGTCGCGGCTGGGCTTCAAGGTCGCGTGGCTGAGCCGGGTCGGCAACGACTCCATGGGCCGCTTCGTCACCGACAGCCTGCAACAGGAAGGCGTCGATTGCGGCCATGTCACCGTGGACGCCTCGCACCCTACCGGTTTTCAGTTCAAGTCCCTGGAGCTGGAAGGCGCGGACCCTGTGGTCGAGTACTTCCGTCGCGGCTCGGCGGCGAGTCACCTGTCGGTCAACGACATCGTTCCCGAGCTGCTCAAGGCCCGGCATCTGCACGCCACCGGCATTCCAGCGGCGCTGTCCGACACCTGCAGGGAGCTTTCCCACGTGCTGATGACGCAAATGCGCGAGGCCGGTCGCAGCGTGTCGTTCGACCCCAATCTGCGGCCTTCGCTGTGGTCGAGCCAGGCGACGATGATCCGTGAAGTGAACCACCTTGCCAGCCAAGCCCACTGGGTCATGCCGGGCCTGGCGGAGGGTGAGCTGCTCACCGGCTTCGACACCCCGGCGGACATCGCCCGTTTCTACCTGGACATGGGCGTCGAGGCGGTGATCATCAAACTCGGCGCCAAGGGCGCGTATTACCGCACCCAGCTTAATGATGCGTTCTTGCCCGGCGTGCCGGTGACCAAGGTGGTCGACACCGTGGGCGCAGGTGACGGCTTTGCGGTCGGCGTGATCAGCGCGCTGCTGGAAAACCTCGGGTTCGAACAGGCCACTGCCCGCGGCAACTGGGTCGGCAGCCAGGCCGTGCAAAGCCGTGGCGACATGGAAGGCCTGCCCTGCCGCGCCGCCCTCGATGCCGCCAACGTCTCGGCAGGCACGCGACGACAGAGCGCCTGAACCTCACTTTTATACACACCGAACCTCCATCACCTGCTGCGACAAAAACAACATGCTCAGGGAGCCTGAAATGGACAAGCTGCTCGAATCCGTGAAACACGCCGGCCTTAAACGTCGCTGGCTATTGATCATGCCCATCGTCTTCATCACCTACAGCCTGGCGTACCTGGACCGCGCCAACTACGGCTTCGCCGCTGCCTCGGGGATGGCCGAGGACCTGAATATCACGCCGGGCATGTCGTCTCTGCTGGGGGCGCTGTTCTTTCTCGGTTACTTCTTCTTCCAAGTGCCTGGCGCGATCTATGCGCAGAAGAAGAGCGTCAAAAAACTCATCTTCGTCAGCCTGATTCTGTGGGGCGGCCTGGCCACACTGACCGGCATCGTCTCCAACGCCTACATGCTGATCGGCATCCGGTTCATGCTTGGCGTGGTCGAAGCGGCCGTGATGCCGGCGATGCTGGTGTACCTCTGCTACTGGTTCACCAAGGCCGAACGCTCGCGCGCCAACACCGTGTTGATCCTCGGAAACCCGGTGACGATGCTGTGGATGTCGGTGGTGTCCGGCTATCTGGTGGCGCACTTCAGCTGGCGCTGGATGTTCATCGTAGAGGGCCTGCCGGCGGTGATCTGGGCATTTATCTGGTGGCGTCTGGTGGACGAGCGTCCAGCCCAGGCCAAATGGCTGACGGCTGAAGAGAAGACCGAACTGCAAGCGCGCCTCGACGCCGAACAGGTCGGCATCAAACCGGTGAAAAACTACGCCGAAGCCTTCCGCTCCCCGCGGGTCCTGCTGCTGGCCGCGCAGTATTTCTGCTGGAGCATCGGCGTGTACGGCTTCGTGCTGTGGCTGCCGACCATCATCAAGAAAGGCATGCAGATGGACATGGTCGAAGCCGGCTGGCTCTCGGCCCTGCCGTACCTTGCGGCGGTGATCGGCATGGTCCTGGTGTCGTGGGCGTCGGATAAAACCCAGAAACGCAAAGCGTTTGTCTGGCCGCCGCTGCTGCTGGCTGCCGTCGCGTTCTACGGCTCGTACGCCTTGGGCACCGAGCATTTCTGGTGGTCCTACTCGCTGCTGGTCATTGCCGGCGCCTGCATGTACGCGCCCTATGGTCCGTTCTTCGCCATCGTCCCGGAAATCCTCCCGGCCAACGTCGCGGGTGGCGCGATGGCATTGATCAACAGCCTCGGCGCGCTGGGGTCCTTCGCCGGTTCCTACCTCGTCGGCTACCTCAACGGCGTGACTGGCACGTTGAGCGCGTCGTACCTGTTCATGAGCGGCGCGCTGCTGGTGTCGGTGGTGCTGACGCTGCTGCTCAAGCCGGACAGCAAGGCCCGGCCCCTGAGTGACAAACCCGGCGTTGGTCCTGCCCCTGCCCATTCCTGATCCGGAGCCTTTCGATGACTCACCATGTTGTGCTCTACAAGAAACTATCGGCGCCGTTGATGCAGCGCCTCCAAGCCCAAGCCGAGGTCACGCTGATCGATGATCCGAAATCCAGCGCAGGCCTGGCCCGCCTTCGCGACGCCCTGCCCCACGCCGATGCCTTGCTCGGCGCGAGCGTGAAACTGGACGCCGAACTGCTGGACCTGGCGCCGAAGCTGAAAGCGGTGTCCAGCGTCTCGGTGGGGGTCGATAACTACGACATCGCCTATTTGACGCGGCGCGGCATTCTGCTCACCAACACCCCGGATGTGCTCACCGAAACCACCGCCGACACTGGCTTTGCACTGATCATGGCCACGGCCCGTCGGGTGGTGGAACTGGCAAACATGGTTCGCGACGGCCAGTGGAAACAGAACATCGGGCCGCCACACTTTGGCTCCGACGTGCATGGCAAGACACTGGGCATTATCGGCATGGGCCGGATTGGCGAAGCCGTCGCGCAACGGGGTCATTTCGGTTTCGGGATGCCGGTGATCTATCACAGCCATTCCCCGAAGCCTGCGGTGGAAGCGCGGTTTGATGCCCGCTATCGCAGCCTGGAAGACTTGTTGCGCGAGGCTGATTTCGTCTGCCTGACCGTGCCGCTGACCGCTGAAACCGAGGGGCTGATCGGTGCCGAGCAGTTCGCGCAGATGCGCCCGGAGACGATATTCATCAACATCGCCCGGGGCAAGGTGGTGGACGAACAGGCGCTGATTGCCGCGCTGCAGAAGGGCCAGATCCGCGCGGCGGGTCTGGATGTCTTCGAACAGGAGCCGGTTAGCCCGGGTTCGCCGCTGTTGAAGATGCACAACGTCGTGGCAACCCCGCACATGGGCTCGGCAACCCACGAAACCCGTGAGGCCATGGCCCGCTGTGCCGTGGACAACCTTCTGGCGGCCCTGGCGGGCGAGCGACCGAAGGATCTGGTCAACCCCGCTGCGTGGCGCGGTTGAAGATCCAGACGGTAGGAGACGGCTCGAACATGGGCACAAAACTGTAGGAGCGCGCTTGCCCGCGAAAGCATTGGGTCAAACAACGCCGATGTCACAGATCCGCCGCCTTCGCGACCGTCGTAACCTCCGATTGCTCCTACAGGCTAATTTGCGTTCGACGCAGTGAAAGGGTGAGCCGAAGATCCCACCCGAAGCCGGCTTGCTGCGGGCCGCGATCGGACGAATGCGATGGGTCAGGCTAAATGGCTGGCGCTGGCAGATCCCATTCGCGGGCAAGCGTGCTCCTGCCATGGATCTCGGCAACCCACGCAATCGTCGGCGCACACAAAATCCCGGCGTGCACCGTCTGCGTTAAACCACAAACCGCGCCACCATCGCTTTCAGATCAACCGCCAGCCGCGACAGCTCATGGCTGGCTGCGCTGGTCTGGTGGGCGCCCGCCGCCGTTTGCGCGGCAAGGTCGCGGATGTTGACCAG
The DNA here is from genome assembly GCF_900111735.1 of Pseudomonas graminis. GTDB lineage: Bacteria > Pseudomonadota > Gammaproteobacteria > Pseudomonadales > Pseudomonadaceae > Aquipseudomonas > Aquipseudomonas graminis. Next base: position 7,561 of record NZ_FOHW01000014.1, read on the forward strand.
ATTGCGGTCCACTTCCCTCGACACCTGCGCCTGCTCCTCCGATGCACTGGCGATCACCAGGTTGCGCTCGTTGATCTGCGCAATGGCTACGGTGATCACCTCCAGAGCATCACCCGCCGAACCGGCCAGACTCAACGTGGTGCGGGTGCTGTCGGTATTGCGTGACATCGATTGCACGGCGTCGCCGGTGCGGGTCTGAATCCCCGCGACCATCTGTTCGATTTCCTTGGTCGATTCTGCGGTGCGGTGGGCCAGTGCCCGGACTTCATCGGCGACGACGGCAAACCCGCGACCCGCCTCCCCCGCCCGCGCGGCCTCGATGGCGGCGTTGAGTGCCAACAGATTGGTCTGCTCGGCAATCGATCGAATCACGTCCAGCACCTTGCCGATATCACGGCCCTGGGCCGCCAGACCTTCGACCAATCCGGAAGTGGTCTGGATCTGCCGGGTCATGTCCTGAATAGACTTCACCGTCTCGATCACCCGATCACGGCCCTCACGCGCAGCCTGATTGGACTGCTGTGACGCCTCGGACGTCGACACCGCGTTGCGCGCGACTTCCTCGACCGCCGCCGTCATCTCGTTGACCGCCGTCGCCGCCTGCTCGATCTCGTTGTTCTGCTGCTGCAAACCGCGGGAGGACTCTTCGGTCACCGCGCTCAGTTCTTCGGCCGCCGACGCCAGTTGCGTGGACGAGCCGGCAATCAGCTCAATGGTCTGGCGAAGATTGCGTTGCATCGTCGCCAGGGCGCGCAACAGCTGGGTTGCTTCGTCCTTGCCGTCGACGTCGATGGGACGGGTCAGGTCGCCCGAGGCAATCCCTTCCGCGGCGCGAACCGCCCGGGTCATCGGGTTAACAATACTCCGGGTGAGCAACCACGCCAGCATGATAGTCAGCAGGACGGCAACCCCTGAAACAGCAATCATGCTGAGGTTGGCGCTTTCATATTCAGCTCTGGAGATCTCCCCCGCTTCATTGGCGCTTTTGGTGTTCAGGGCGATCAACTGGTTGATCTGCACACCCATGAGATCAGTGGCTTCTTTCATGCGGGTATTGATCAAGGCGCGCATGTCTTCAACCTTATCTTGACGCGACAAGTCCAACACGTTGGCCTGAATGTCGAGGAACGTTGCCAGCGTCGCTTCAAACTGGTTATACACCGTCAGCTCCTCAACCTCGGCCGGCAGCGCGGCATAGGCTTTTTTGGCGGCCTGCAACTTGCCGATCAATTCGGCAATACGGCCTTCGACCTCTCGCAGGGAGGCGGGCTCACGGTTAACCAGTGTGCGGAATGAGGTGATTCGCAAGCGAAGGCTGTTCTCCAGCATCCCGCTCAGGTAGCCAATGCTTGGCAGCTGATTGGACTCCATGTCGATGGTGGCCTGGCGGATCTGCGCCATTCGGTGGATGGAGAAAACGCTCAAGCCAATGACCAGCGCGGCAATGAAAGCGAATCCCAGGAATGCGCGAGGCGCAATGTTCATGTTTCTTATCGACATGGATGATCTCTCTGGAAGGCTGATACTGCGTGGCGTCTTTTTATTGTCACTCGTCCTGTTATCGGCAACACCTTAACTTTCATGCGAGCGCATTAAACGTTTATAGAGATTTATTTATGCTGCCTTACTTCATACAAGAGCTTTTAGATAGCTATAACGATTCAGCCTATGTTTAAACATGCACCTGGATATAAGCGATTTATGACCAGGATCAACTAAAGATGAAATTTTTAATGGGCGAGGATTTATTTACCGACACTGACAGGACTCGGTGCTACCTTTACCTGACTCGTGGTCTGCGGGCCAGGCTTCCTCACGCGACGCGTCGATCGCCGCCGAAACCTGGACAGACCTGCCGTTTTCCTACCCTGCGGAGCTTGTGAAGTGCTCGATTGAACGAGGTGGGCTCATGAATAAAGTGACGTTCCCGAACGCCTGCCAGCTGATGCGCTGGCATTTTCATCCGGTGGGCTTCGAAGCCAACATGGATGCGCCCGGCAGCATGGTGGCCCGCCTGTTCGACAGGGCCAGCGGCGAGACGGTGATCGCCATCGCCGCCATCCCCTGCGCCAGCGTGATGAATGCGGCAGACGTGGAACGCATCATTGAGGCCATTGAGCTGGAGGTGGAAACTTTCATTCCCAGGCGCTCTCTGTACCTCAATCGGGCCTGAGCGCCTGAGCTTCCTGCCCTATTCGACTGAAGTGCCAATTGAAGTGCTCAACGAAGTGCTGAGTGAAGCAGTGCCTCGGCGATCGTCGAAAAACGGCTTGTCCCCTGCAACTCGCGCCGATGCGCGCGGAATATTGGCATCGTCGTTTCCCGCTGCGTCGATGAACCAGTAGCAGTGGCGAACGGCGCGGGTGATCGCCACATAGGCCAGGCGCAACACCTCATCCTTCTGCGCGTTGTCGAACGCTTCCAGATCCCCTTCCCGACCCAGACCCGCCAGCTGATAGACCTGATTCTTGTACGGCGACTGCGTCAGATGCTGGCAGTCACCGAGCAGAAACACCGCGTCTGCCTGCAGGCCCTTGGCGCTGTGGTAGGTCAGTTGCTTCAGGCGACGGTCCTGGGGCGGCAGCCTGTAATCGGCATCGGCGAGGGCCTGCAAGGCTTCCGGCAGGCGGCTGCGTTCACTGCCTTTGCGGTACAGCAGCAGCACCGAGTCGCCGGCGTTGTAATGTTGCGTCAGGCTGGCCAGCAAACGGTCATCGTCGCGGTCCAGTACGGTCACCGGCACCAGCTCCTGCTCAGCGCCGCTGGCGCGGGCCTTTTTGCCGCTGATCGCCGGCGCAGCGCGCACGATATGTTCGGCGGCGTCGATGATGTGCTGATGGCTGCGGAAGTTGTCGCTGAGCATGACCTTGGTGGTCGCGGGCGAGGAAAACTCCTTGGCAAACTCCATGAAGAATTTCGGCGAACTGCCGCGCCAGCCGTAGATCGATTGCCAGTCATCGCCCACGCACAACAGCGATGAACGCTGGGCACCGCGCCCGGCATGCAGCGCCGGGCCGCGACTGCGGATCTCGCGCAGACTCGCGCGGATCCACGAGACGATCTGCGGCGAGACGTCCTGAAACTCATCAATCATCAAATGCGACAGCGGTCGCAAGCCTGCATCGCTGACCAGCTTGAGGTTCTCCGGCGAGTTTTCACCGAACAGCGAGAACATCCGGTTATAGGTCATCACCGGCGGTGACTGGTCCAGCAAGTGATTCTCGAAGGCCTTCCAGAACAGGCTCAGCGCCTCGAAGAAAAACCGGTCAGGGTCCTGATCCGAGAAGCTCATCTGCGCCACGGCGTCCGGCACGTCCAGCCCGAGGTTTTCGATGAAACTGGCGGCAGCCACGAAACAGTCCAGCAGCGGCGCCGCGCTCAGCTCGCCTTTGACTTTGTAATCGAACCCCGGACCCGCCACGGCCGCGCCGGACAAAGACTGCATCATGCCCCGCGAGGCCTGGTAATTTTCCAGCCAGATGACCGGCTTGCGGCAGAACGCCTGAAACAGCGTGCGCTTGATCACCCACTCGGCCCACACCGGCAACTTGGCGTCCGGGCGACGCAGGTGCTGGTCTTCGCTCGGGTCGAAGCCAAGGACAATCCAGGCATCCAGCTCGGCGGCATATCCGTGGACGTGGAAGGTCAGGCCGCTGACTTCGACCGTCTGGCGCATCGGCTCGACGCCCTGAATCGGCCACGCGCCGGCGCGAATCCACAGGTCTTCGATGACGTCGCACAGTTCCTCGTCGCGCTTGGACGACAGGCCCATCACGGTGATGCGCTTCTGCACGTCCGGATGATCGCGGTCCAGTTCCTTCAGTTGCAGGGACTGCCGGTACAAGGGCGCCATGACTTCACGAAAGCGCGGATTGGCGGCGTACAGATCGCGGTAGCAGAGGTTCAACTGTTGGCGCTGGGCGTCATTGATGCGCAAGTCAAAAGGGTTGCTGTCGGCGCTGTCGTCGAACAGCTGGCCGGACTGGCTGCTGAGGTTCTCGAAGGCCTGCAACTGCTCGAAACCCGGCAGGCTGCGCACCAGCGGCAGGATGCGCGAATGGAACGTGCGCACCACCTCGCGGGCCTGACGCAGGGTCAGCTCATGCCCCCACAGCGCCATGATCTCGATGAGCTTGTTGATGAAATCCTTGCGCGACTCGCGGGTAAAGGTCACCACGGTCATGGCGTCCAGCTCGAAGCCCAGGTAGTGGTTCAGCAGCAGCACGCGCAACACCAGCGACGTCGACTTGCCCGCCCCGGCGCCGGCGATCACGTAGGTCGACGGGTTGTCACTGAAAATCATCTTCCACTGAGCGGTGGTAGGTTGCGCGTGAGCAGGCAGCTTCTCGGCGACGTCTGCCTTGATCCGCTTTTTCAGCTCGTTGGTCAGCGCCAGCCGCCAGTCGTCGAACAGGTGATCGTCAACCCGTGGACCGCGGTGCTCAAGGGACCGGGTGTCGCGAATCACCAGCACCTGACGGCCTTCTTCAATGCCATCCAGATGACCTTCGGCGTAACCCTCGTTCATGCCCTCGGCATGGCCATTGAGGTAGCCATCGGCGTGGCCCTGGTGCCACGACGGCACGTGCTGCGCCTGCATGCGCGACAAGCCCCCGCCCATCATGCGGGCCATGAGCCGTTTGAAGAACGGCAGGCGTTCGGGGGTGTTCAGGTCGGGCGGCAGCGGGTTTGGCTCGGTGGGTAGCTCGGCGGAAAAATCGTGCGGCACGCGGGCTCCGGATATCAGCGTTTTCGACAGGGCGCCTATGGTCGCCCCATTCGTCGTTCAGCTCCAGTGAAATGCTTTGCCGTCAGGGAGTTAGCCGATAAAGGGCACGTTCTTTATCGCCTGCACACATCGAAAAACATCGAATTAACCGATTGCATTCATGCAGAACTTACGCTTTTTATCGATAATTAGTTGATAGATCATTGCCCCATCGACTGACAAGTCATCACCAGCGGCGCCCTGCCACAGGCCCGGCCCTGCTACGGAGGAAGTGATCATGCTGCAACTTCGACCTTTCAAATCCCTTGGCGGCGCAGACCACGGCTGGCTGAACGCCCATCACCATTTCTCGTTCGCCAGTTATTACGACGAGAGCCGGATGAACTGGGGCCAGCTACGGGTGTGGAACGATGACGTGATTGAAGCCGGCACGGGCTTCCCGCGTCACCCGCACCGGGACATGGAGATCATCACTTATGTGCGTGAGGGCGCCATCACTCATGAGGACAGCCTGGGCAACCGTGGCCGTACCGAAGCCGGCGATGTGCAGGTGATGAGTGCCGGCACGGGTGTGGCGCACAGTGAATACAATCTGGAGTCGAAGGAGACGCGCATTTTCCAGATCTGGATCATGCCGGACGAGGTGGGTGCTCCGCCGTCCTGGGGCGCCAAGCCGTTTCCGAAAGGCGACCGCGAAGGTTTCGTGACGCTGGCAAGCGGCAAGGCGGATGACGATATCGAGCTGCGGATTCGGGCCAATGCCCGGTTGGTGGCGGCGAATCTGAAGGCCGGTGAGTCCGCTGAGTACGTGCTGGATGCGGGCCGCCGGGCTTATCTGGTGCCTGCGACGGGCGTTATCGAGGTCAACGGCGTTCGTGCTGAATCGCGGGATGGTGTGGCGGTTGAGGATGAGCGTGTGTTGCGGGTGACGGCCCTCGAAGACAGCGAGATTGTCCTCGTGGATGTGGCTTGAAAAGCGGTAGATCAAGATCAAGGGCGTCTGCCTAAGGGCAGACTGTTTCGCCTTCGGCGACTTACTTTTGAAAAGCACCAAAAGTAAGCAAAAGTGCCTGCTCCTGGTTTGGCCCCTCGTTCCTCGGGGTTCCTTCACTCCGGTCCCGCTCCGTGGGCCCGCCGCCATCCGCCATCCATGGCGGGGGGCGGCTCTCGCGGCATCCATGCCGCTCGGCCCACTCCGCGAAACCTCCATTCAGCCTGCACCAAAGTCGCGATTGGCGGTGTTTGGGATTTTTGTGTTCAAAGATCAAGAGCAGATCAAGGGCTTCACGGCTAAAGCCGGTCCTACAGTGGAGATCGCCGCCGCTCTTTCTGATCGTTCCCACGCTCCGCGTGGTAACGCCGCCCCGGACGCTCTGCGTCCTGCAGACGACGCGCGTCCAGTTTGCAGAACTGACGCGGAGCGTCACGGGATACATTCCCACGCGGAGCGAGGGAACGATCAAACCATAAGCTGACACGCCGCGCCCTTGTAGGACCGGCTTTAGCCGGGAAGCTTTTGCTTTTGCTTTTGATCTTCTACGCGGTAGTCCAAACACCACAAATCGCGACTTGGGTGCAGGCTGAACGCAGGTTTCGCGGAGTGGGCCGAGCGGCATGGATGCCGCGAGAGCCGCCCCCCCGCCATGGATGGCGGATGGCGGCGGGCCCACGGAGCGACACCGGAGTGAAGGAACCCGACGAAGTCGGGCCCAACCGAGAGCAGGCACTTTTGCTTACTTTTGGTGCTTTTCAAAAGTAAGTCGCCGAAGGCGAAACAGTCTGCCCTTAGGCAGACGCTCTTGATCTACGTACCTTCAAGGCGCTATCGCGCCGTCAACGAGCACTTGCGCCTCTTCGACCAAACGCTTGAGGTGATCCTCGCCCTTGAAGCTCTCGGCATAGATCTTGTAAATATCCTCAGTCCCCGACGGCCGCGCGGCGAACCAGCCGTTCTCGGTAATGACCTTCAAGCCACCAATCGCCTGATCATTGCCCGGCGCCTTGCTCAGGATGCTCTCAATCTTCTCCCCTGCCAGCTCCGTCGATGTCACCTGCTCCGGCGACAGTTTGCTCAACAGCGCCTTCTGCTCGAAATTGGCCTTCGCCTCAACGCGGGTCGACACCGGCTCGCCCAACTCATCGGTCAGCGCCTTGTACATCTCGCTTGGGTCACGGCCTTTGCGCGCGCGGATCTCTGCGGCCAGCAATGCCGGGATCAAACCATCCTTATCCGTCGTCCAGACCGTTCCGTCACGACGCAGGAACGACGCACCGGCGCTTTCCTCACCGCCAAAGCCCAGCGAACCCTCGAACAAGCCTTCGGCGAAGAACTTGAAGCCCACCGGCACTTCATACAAACGGCGGCCCAGACGCTGGGTCACGCGATCAATCATGCCGCTGCTGACCACGGTCTTGCCGACGGCCGCATCCGCACGCCATTCAGGACGGTTCTGAAACAGGTAATCGATGGACACCGCCAGGTAATTGTTCGGCGCCAACAGACCACCGGTTGGCGTGACGATGCCGTGGCGGTCGTGGTCAGGGTCGCAGGCGAAGGCCACCTGGAAGCGATCCTTCAGACCGATCAGGCTCTGCATCGCGAAATTGGACGACGGGTCCATACGGATCTTGCCGTCCCAGTCCACGCTCATGAAGCGGAAGGTCGGGTCGACAAATTTGTTCACCACCTCCAGATTCAGGCCGTAGTGCTCACCGATCGCCGACCAGTAATTCACGCCCGCCCCGCCCAGCGGATCAACGCCCAGGTGCAGGTTGGCGCCACGAATGGCGTCCATGTCGATGACGTTCTTAAGGTCCGCCACGTAGGTGTTGATGTAGTCGTGGCGATGAGTGGTGTCGGCGCGCAGGGCTTTTTCGTGGGTGATGCGCTGGACGTTGACGATGCGCTCGGCCAGCAATTCGTTGGCTTTGTTCTCGATCCACTTGGTGATGTGCGAATCAGCAGGGCCGCCGTTGGGCGGGTTGTACTTGAAGCCGCCGCTTTCCGGCGGATTATGCGAAGGGGTGATGACGATGCCGTCGGCCAGACCGGTCGTGCGCCCGCGGTTGTAGCAGATGATGGCGTGGGAAATCGCCGGCGTCGGGGTGTATTCATCACCCTCGGAAATCATCACGTTGACGCCGTTTGCCGCCAGCACTTCCAGCGCCGAAGCGGCCGCCGGGGTCGACAGCGCGTGTGTGTCGGCACCGAGGAACAACGGGCCGTCGATGCCGTTGGCCTGGCGGTACAGGCAGATCGCCTGACTGATGGCCAGCACGTGCCATTCGTTGAAACTCAATTCGAAGGAGCTGCCGCGGTGCCCGGAGGTACCGAAGGCAACACGCTGGGTCGCCACCGACGCGTCGGGCTGACCGGTGTAATAGGCCGTCACCAGACGAGGAAGATCGACCAGCAATTCTGCAGGCGCCAGTTTGCCCGCGAATGGACTGATACTCATGCGAAACCTCCGTGGATGAAAAATAGGGAAATGACAAGAAGAAAAGGTCCCGACGAGGCGGGAAGCAACCTGAAACGCCGCCTGAAATGACAGTGCCGCGGCAGTTTACTGGCAGTTGGACCGTGGCGCTCGGCTATTGATCCATAACGTCCTGAGACAATTAACAGACGCTGATCAGAGTTGCCACCACGCCGGCAACAGTTGCTGAATCTTGCGCTCGGCGAAACGATCGTCGATCAGCACTACTACGCCGCGATCCTCCACACCACGAATCACCCGACCCGCCGCCTGCACCACTTTCTGCATGCCGGGGTAGAGATAGGTGTAGTCGTAACCGGCACCGAATAACAGGCTCATGCGCTGCTTGAGTTGCTCGTTGACCGGGTTGATCTGCGCCAGACCCAAAGTGGCGATGAACGCCCCGATCAACCGCGCGCCCGGCAGGTCGATGCCCTCGCCGAAGGCCCCGCCCAGCACCGCAAAACCGATGCCCTGACTGGCCGGCGTAAAACGTTCGAGAAACGTCTGACGTTCGGTTTCCGCCATGCCCCGGGATTGCTTCCAGACGGGTACATCGGGGTGGCTGCGCTCCATCAAATCGGCCACTTGCTGCAGGTAATCGAAGCTGCTGAAAAACGCCAGATAATTGCCCGGCCGCGCCTCGAACTGCCGCGCCATCAGCTCGACGATGGGCGCCAGCGATGCCTGCCGATGGGTGTAGCGGGTGGAAATGCGGCTGACGATTTCCACGTCCAGCTGCGAGCGCTGGAACGGCGACTCGACGTCGACCCACGCCGTGGTGTCGGGCAGGCCCAGCAAGTCACGGTAGAAATGCCGTGGATTAAGGGTCGCGGAGAACAGCACCGCGCTGATCGCAGCGGTCAGACGGGGACGCACGAAACCCGCCGGCACGACATTGCGCAGGCACAGCCGGGACAGCGACTTGCTGCCCAGCTCACGCTTGCTGATGTCGAACAGGAAATGTTCGTCGAACAGCTCGGCGATGCGGCCGAACTGGATCGCCTCGAAATAGAAGCTCTGAAGCTCGCCGTTGGCCGCGTGGGGGTGCTCGTTGAAATAGTCGCCGAACGCCGTGATGCACAGATTGAGGCTGTTGAGAAATTTGGCCGGTGTGGCGGCGTAGGCCTGGTAAGGCGCGACTTGCTCCTTGTGCAGGGCGTTCCAGTCGCGGTTAAGCCGCTGCAAGGCTTTTTTCACCGGTACCGGCGCGCTCTGCCTTACCTGATTCATGCTGTGTTGATCGAGGGTCGCGCTGTACATCGACCGCGCCCGCTCGACCATGTTGTGGGCCTCGTCCACCAGCACCGCGACGCGCCACTGATTGAACTGACTGAGCCCGAACAGCATGCCGCTGAGGTCGAAATAGTAGTTGTAGTCGGCGATCACCACGTCCGACCAGCGCGCCAGCTCCTGGCTCAAATAATACGGACAGACCTGATGACCCAGCGCGACCTCACGAACCCCCGCTTGGTCGAGCCACGGCTTGATCATTGCCTGGCTCCGCGCTGCGGGTAGGCGGTCATAAAAACCCTTGGCGAGCGGACATGAATCCCCGTTGCAGGCCTTGTCCGGGTATTCGCAGGCCTTGTCCCGCGCGACCATTTCCAGCACGCGCAGGCTCAACTCCGGCGCACTTCGCCCGATCACGCTCAGCGCATCCAGCGCCAGCTTGCGCCCCGGGGTCTTGGCGGTCAGGAAAAACACCTTGTCCAGCTTGCGCGTGGGCGCGGCCTTGAGCATCGGGAACACGGTGCCGATGGTCTTGCCGATGCCAGTGGGCGCCTGGGCCATCAAGCAGCGTCCGGTGCTGACCGCCTTGTACACCGACTCGGCCAACGCCCGCTGTCCGGTACGAAAACCGGCGTGGGGAAACTTCAAAGCGCTGAGCCCATGGTCGCGGGCGTCGCGATGGGCCAATTCCTGCCGCGCCCACTGCAGAAAGATTCCCGCCTGGGCCTCGAAAAACGCCTGCAACTCGGCTGCCGTGAAACGCTGCTGAATGAGGGTTTCCTGCTCACTGATGATGTTGAAATACACCAGCGCCAGATTGACCTCGGCCAGCTGCAACTGCTGGCAAAGCAGCCAGCCATAGACCTTGGCCTGGGCCCAGTGCAGCTGTCGGTGGTTGGCGGGCAGGCTGCTCAACTCGCCGCGATAGGTCTTGATCTCCTCCAGCTGGTTCAGCGCAGCATCGTAGCCGTCCGCCCTGCCCCGAATCCTCAGTTCATGAAACACCCCGCTCAACGCCACCTCGGACTGATACTGCGGCCCACGCCGCGCCGCCACCGTCCGATGCCCGGCAATCCCCTCCTGCGCCGTGGGCGACGGGGTAAACCGCAAATCCAGATCCCCCGCCTTCGCCGTGAACTCGCACAACTCCCGCACCGCCACCCGATACCCCGTTTCCGGATCGACAGCCGCCACCGCCGCAGGCTCGACGGAAGCTGCGCGGGTATCGGGGGAAATGCCGGGAATGGAAGTCACTGAAAAGGCTGGCCGTCGATCGGAACACTGGACGGACGTACAGATAACAGCTCAAAGCGGTGGAGGCAAACGGAAATGGATTGGCGGACGGATTTCGGCGCAGAGCGCCAGGGGATGCGTTCCCACGCGGAGCGTGGGAACGATCAATAAGCCAGCTTTAGTGATCAAAATTGATAGTGCATGAACTGGCCTCTTCCCGGCTAAAGCCGGTCCCACTAAAAAGCAGCGCGTGCAGTCAGTGAGAGTTGCGGCGACCTCGACTGTGGGACCGGCTTCAGCCGGGAAGCTCTTGATCTGCTCAGCGCTTTTGATCTTCATACACAAAAAGCCCAGACACCACCAAACGCGACTTTGGTGCAGGCCGAACGTAGACGACGCGCAGTGGGCCGAGCCGCATGGATGCGGCGAGAGCGCCGTCAGGACATGGATGTCCGTTCGGCGCGGGCCCACGGAACGTCGTCGGAGTGAGGGTATTCCGACGAAGGAGGAACCCAACCGAGAGCAAGCACCCTTGGTTACTTGGGGATGGTGCGACTTTCGACTTTTCCAAGTAACTTGCCGAAGGCGAAACAGTCTGCCCCCAGGCAGACGCTCTTGATCTTAAGGATCTTGATCTTGATCTTGATCTTGATCTTGATCTAAAGGGACCTATCCCAACCGCTCTTGAACCAGCGCATTGCGAATAATCACCAGCATTGACTCAATATTCTGATCCCAATCCACCGTCCCGCTGATCCGCAAACACTGCTGATGCAACCCCCGCACACTGAACAACTCCCCCGGCGCCACCACGATCCGCTGCTCCAGCAGCCGATTGAACACCCGCGCCGTATCCACCCGATGCACACTCTCCAGCCAGATCGACGCCCCACCCCGAGGACGCACAAACGTCACCTCATCCCCCAGATACGCCTCCACCCCGCTCGCCAACTCACCGACCCGCTGCTCAAGACAACCACGCAACTCACCCATATGCCGATCCAGTTGCCCCGACGCGTACAACCGCGCAATCGCCTTCTGCCGAACCGGCGGCAAACGAAACGAGCGCAACAGCCACTGCTGATGCAACAGCGCCCGCGAATGCCGGCTCAACAGATACCCGAACGGCGCCTCAAGCCCGATCATCTTGTCAAACGCACCCAACACCAACAGCCGCTGCGGATCAATCAAATCCCGAAACGGCGAACGGTCGTCCTCAAAACACAACGCGCCATGGGTATCGTTCTCCAGCACCCACAACCCGTGCAGGTTCAGAACCTCCGCCATCCGCGCACGCAGCACGGCCGTCATCAGCTGCCCACGAACCGGGTCCATCTGCGACGACACAACCGCCATCTTCACGCCTTCCCGCTGGATCACCGCACCCAGCTCATCGACATCAATCCCCCCTTGTGCGTCGGTGCAGACTTCGATCACCCGAATCCCGTACGTCTGCAGCGTGCGCAGGATGCTCCAGCCGCACGGCGACTCCACCAGCACGGCGCCGTCGCGCAGTTGCAACGCTTCGATCACGGTTTTCAGCACGCCGGTCTTGTCCGGCCCGATGAACACGTTGTCCGGGTGCCAGCAATGCTCGGTGGACGAGGTGTAGTCGCCGGCCAGGGCCGTGCGCAATTCGACATCGCCGAAGGGCTGAAAACGCGGGTCGGGCTGGCAGGGATAATGACGCATGAGGTCGCGCTCAACGCTCAGCAGCGCGCCGTGAAGGGACACCAGCAGCGTTGGCTCGTCGGCGCCAAAGACGAACATGTCAGGGCGCCGGGCGCTGGCATGAAAGCGCGTGAACACGTCACCGCCTTCCAGCGGCAGCTCGTTGCAGGGGTTGGGCAACGCGAAATAGCCGGATTTGGGCACGGAGCAGATGCGCCCTTCCTTCTCGAGAAGGCTGTAGGCGTTCTGCACCGTGGAAATAGACACGCGCAGCCGTCGCGCCAACAGCCGCAACGAAGGCAGGCGCACAGCCGGCCCGGCCGACAGTTCGTTGGTCAGCCTGAGCAGGTAGCGGTAAACCATCTGGTAGGCGAAGTCGGTCTTGTTGTTATTCATCGAACACCCCTTCCATGCGCAAGGCGCAGGGTCATTGAGAAAGAGCCCCGTCGACCGCCCGAGGCTCGGCGCATCACTTCGCGTCAGTTCACCGTGCAGCCTTCAGCGCCCCGAAATCAGTTCCGTGGTCAGGGCGCCAGTGAGCGGATCGACCGTCGCCACCCGCCGTTTGTCGGGGTCGCTGGCGCGTACCCGGGCGATGATCGAACGGTCGTCGTTGAAGTCCACGTTGCGCTTGGCGTACAGCGATTGCAGTCCCTTCAGACTGAGGCCGCTGACTTCCACCAGCCAGTGCGGCACCAAGTCCGGGACGATCTCACCGGCGAGGGTTTTGTGCAGATCGCTGAGCCCCACCAGCATCCCGGGGTGATAGCGACGCAGGAAATCCTCGAGCCGCGCGCCGGCGTCGACGAAGGGTGAGAACAGCAGGCACACCCATTGGGTCTCGCCCAGGCCAAAAGCCTCCTGACCGTAGCCTTCGGCAAGCTGACGGCGATCCTCGATTTTTTCCGGACTGTCGTAGGCGGCCAGCGCCTGGGCGATCAATCGCGCAGGCATGCGTTTGCGGCGCATCATGGCCCCCGCCAGTTCCAGGTACTCGGCGATGCCTTCGCCGTACGTACGCCCCTCGATGAATTCGGCCTTGAGCCCGCGCAGGTGGGCCATCAGCAGCGGGTTGGCGCAGTCGGACTCACTGAAGCTGAACGCCAAATCATCAAAGCGGAAGCCCAGAAAGTCAGTGAGCAGCCCCCAGTGTTCCTCGGTGCGAAAGCCGATGAGGTCCGCAGCGGTCAGCAGGGTCGGGGCGATGGTTCGGTTCAGGTAGACCGGTGGCCGGCTGTAGCCTGACGCTTCGGCTGACTCGCCGTATAGCTCCTCGTAGTAGGCGCGCCCGACCCTGTCGATAACACTCATTGCTCCACTGAAACCCAAGGTGTGCCAGGGCTCGACCTTCTGCCCGCCATGGCGTGCCAGACGCATGATCCACGTTGCGTATTGCTTCTGCTCCTTGAGGGAGTCGCCGCTGATCACCGCGTTGACGCCGTCACCCCAGCTGGCGGCGCGGACCATGAAATCCGCCATGCCCAGATAACAGCTGTTACAGAAGGTGGTCCGCGCATCACCTGCCGTCAGGTGCCCGCCCAGCAGCAGGTCGGAGCGATTCTGCTCACGACCCGCCGTCGAAAAGGGCAAGTCGGGCTCGAAGATCTGTACGTACTGATGATCGATCACCAGCAGCTCGACCCTCGGGTCGTCGTGCAGAAACAGCGCTGAATAACAGCGGTCGATGTTGCCCATCACCGCCGAGGTAATGCCCGCATGGCGCATGTTGGCCACCCGCAGCCTGAACGTTGCCGGCCCCCGTGCGGCGATGCTCAGTTGCGCGGCGCGCAACATGGCCACGGTATAGGCGCTATCCTTGCCACCGCTGAAGGCCACCAGCACTTTATAACCGCCGATCCTGTCAATTCCGCCCGCGGCAACAATCAAACGCTGAATCAACAACTGCAGCGCTGTTCGCTCATTACGATTCAAATAACCCGAGAGGCGCTGCAGCACTTGCTGATAGACGTAATTCATGGCTTGTTCGTGCATTGAACTCATGGCTTCGATACCCGACTGATCAGCCTGGCAACACGGTGCGCTATAAGAAGTTTTATACCGAGGCATAGGGCAGGCCCGACACCCATGGGGGCGGCGGACCGATTGGCAGGCAAAGCAGAGGGCGGCAGGTCAACAAGCATCGACTCGTTCCTTGAGCATTTAATTATTGAAACTATTATCGACGCATACGGAACAATTACAAGCCAGTCATCACCGACGCGTAAATGTTCTGTTTTCGACAAATTCAAACGTATATTAAACGGGAGTGTTTAAATCAGCGTTTATTAAAGCAAACACTGTCTGGGTTCGAGCCGTTCACAGGACTATCAACATCGCACTTTTAGCGCGTTGATAAATAAATTAAACACCCATAAACAAAAAAGCCTTCCTGAACATCCGGGAAGGCTTGAGTGAGACAACGTGATCCGTGACTGACAGGGCGGATACCTTCAAGCGGGTTTCCGACACCTCAATCCCGACGCCGGATCAAAAGCGTCGAGCATTCAATGAGAGCGATGGTCTGCGCTCAGGATGGATCAACCTCAATCACCACACGACCGCCCACCGGGCAACCGTCCATCAAACGATGGGCTTCGATCAATTGATCGAAGGGAAACACTTTGGTGATCTGCGGCACCAGCATGCCATCAGCCGTCATCTGGTTGATGTCGCGCAACGCACGCTTGATCGCCTCTTCGTCCTGCTTGATGCCGAGCTCCGGCTTGCCGGTGAAGTTGCCCACACAATGCACGAAGAACTGAATGTTCTTCTGAAACGCTGCACACGCCGGGAATGGTGTCTGATTACCGCCTTGCAGGCCATACAAAATCAGACTGCCACGGGGCGCCAGTACATCACCCAGAATCGACATCTGCGGGCCACCCAAACCGTCGAGGACGATGTCCACGCCACGGTTGTCGGTATAGCGGTTGATCGTCAGAAGCAAATCCTCTTCTTCGGTCACGATCACTTTGTCCGCGCCCATTTTCAGCAGGTATTCGCGGCATGCTTCGGTCTTGGTCGCCGCAATCACCTTGATGCCGAGGGCCTTGCCCAGTTGCAGGAACGCGGGCCCGGCGCAATGGCTGGCATCGGTGACCAGCGCGGTTTGTCCGGCTTTTGCCCGTGCCAGTTCAACGAACGCAAAGTACGCCACCAGCATCGGCGTGTAGTGCACGGCCGCCTGGTTAGGCGTCAGCACGTCCGGATAATGAGTCACGGACGTACGTGGCAACAGGATCAGTTCGCCATACACCGGGTACACATTGACGTCAGCGGCAGGGAAGCTGGCGACCTTGTCGCCCACTTTCAGGTCGGTTACGCCATCGCCGATGGCGGTGATGACGCCCGCCATTTCGGAACCCAGACCGGCCGGCAGGCGCGCCTGGGATGAAGCCAGATTTTGTCGCCACAGCACGTCGTACCAAGTGACGCCGATCGCCTGAACGCGCACTTGCACCTCACCGGGTGCAGGCAACGCGACCGGCAGCTCTTCTACTTTGAGCACCTCGGCCGGACCGAACTGATGAAAACGGATCGTGCGGGACATTTCGAACCTCGCCTTATGAACCTTGATGCCCTGAAC
Source organism: Pseudomonas graminis (assembly GCF_900111735.1). Taxonomy (GTDB): domain Bacteria; phylum Pseudomonadota; class Gammaproteobacteria; order Pseudomonadales; family Pseudomonadaceae; genus Aquipseudomonas; species Aquipseudomonas graminis. The sequence goes on from NZ_FOHW01000014.1 coordinate 23,489, forward strand.
TCTATCCGGACGCCGCCGGTAACACTATCAGTGGCTATTAATAGTCAACATGCCTGCTGTCGATTCTGATGGTGAAAGCGGTCGCCGAATCTGTAGCAGCCGTCCCGGGCCTGCAGGACGCACATTGTTGGGTGCGCACCGCGACATTGCAACCCGGAGGCCGAACATAGATGAATTGCGGGCTCCAGGCCGGCTGCAACCCACCGGATTACAAAGGGCCAGTACGCAGTGACGGGGCTGGTTCTGCCGGTCGATGTTTCATCTAATCGCGCCAGCGGGCGTGGCGGAAGCGCATTTACAGACACGCGGGAAAATTCAACGATGCAGACAACCGGTATTTACCCGTAATATCCCTGCCTGAGTTGAACACGTGGCGCGCGTCTGGGCCGCCGCTGCTGTTTGGAAAATGCATCGACCCATGTCCCCGAGACCCCCGTCATGAATCGCAACGACCTGCGTCGCGTCGACCTCAACCTGCTCATCGTTTTCGAAACCCTGATGCATGAACGCAGCGTCACCCGCGCTGCCGAGAAGCTGTTCCTCGGTCAGCCGGCGATCAGTGCGGCGTTGTCTCGATTGCGCGGGCTGTTCGACGATCCGCTGTTCGTGCGCACCGGGCGCAGCATGGAACCCACCGCGCGGGCCATCGAGATCTTTGGCCTGCTGTCCCCTGCCCTGGACTCCATTTCCACCGCCGTCAGCCGCGCCGCCGACTTCGACCCCGCCACCAGCACGGCCGTGTTCCGGATCGGCCTGTCCGATGAAGTCGAGTTCGCCCTGCTGCCGTCACTGCTCAAGCGTCTGCGCTCGGAGGCGCCGGGCATCGTGCTGGTGGTACGCCGCACCAACTACATCCTGATGCCCGCGCTGTTGTCGTCCGGCGAAATCTCCATCGGCGTGAGCTACACCGACGACCTCCCCGCCAACGCCAAGCGCAAAGTGCTGCGCCGCAGCAAACCCAAACTGCTGCGCGCCGACACCATGCCGGGTCCGATCACCCTGGACGACTTCTGCGCCCGCCCCCACGCACTGGTGTCCTTCGCCGGCGACCTGGGCGGGTTCATCGACGAACACCTGGAAAAAATCGGCCGCAAACGCCACGTCGTGCTGGCGGTTCCGCAGTTCAACGGGCTGGCGACGCTGATTGCCGGGACCGACATTGTGGCGACCGTGCCGGACTACGCGGCTGCCGTGCTGACAGCTGCTGGAGGTGTGCGCTCGGAGGAGTTGCCGATTGAATCGCGTACGTTTGAGCTGCACATGGCCTGGCGCGGGTCGCAGGACAATGATCCGGGGGAGAGATGGTTAAGGTCGCGGATTCAGATGTTTTTTGGGGATCCGGATAGCTTGTAATGGATGCCCGTGCACAGTTACTGAAGAGCAACGCCAACAATGAAACATCAGCTCCCCTACTACGCACTCTTTACGGTGATGCTTTCACTGTTCTGCCAACCCGCCTGGGCATCATCGTGGCAAATCTGCAGGATGAAGTTGCGTATTACCGATGCCATGACTAACCCATTTCCGCAGTTGCAGGCCGAGATCCTGGAAGTGCACGCAAAGACGGCCAATGTCGACTGCCCGGAGCGGGGGACGACTTTCATGTTTACTCCGGAAACTTCGGACTATCAGGCTGTGCTTCCACGCCGAAGCTGGCCTAAACAGGGACAAGTAGTGCGCTTTGATTACCGGTACCTGGACGGCACCTGTAAAGGCGACGGTCATGCTTATCCTTGCCGCATCAAGCACTACTCGCTGCCGAGGCAATGAACGTTGAATCATAAAAAGCTACTGGGCTATCTTCCCGGCGATCTGGTTGAGCCGATCACCCATGACGTTGCGCGGGTGACTGCCAGGGAGATGCTTGCCCCTGAAAAAATTCCACATGAGGTTCTGACTGCACAGGTGCTCAAGCGGGTGTTCCTGCGTTGGGGTTGTGTGTTGAAGGAGCCCGGTGATGAGGCGAACCCACACTACAAAGACCTGGTTTGCCTGACCATGGCGGCAGTGCTTCATCGTCACGGATTTTGCGATGAGGCGTTGACCCTGACTGCGCTGGACTCGGTCGATAGGCTTAATGAACATGTCGTGCTGAGCGATACCTTCGAACGCAACAGCGATGCCATCAAAGCGCTGATGACTTCGCCACCTACACCTTTGGTACGACGTCCGCCTGTGGCCAAAAACGTAACGTTCTGGCGAGAGGGCGACGCCGCGTCAGTGCAGATTGGTGAATGGTTTTATGCAATCTACGTCCATAACATTCTGGGTAATCACGAGGCACCGATAGTCGAGATATACGACTTCGCCTCACGCCAGCGCCCAGAGCCTGAAGACCTCCGGCAGTGCAAGGCTAAAGGGCAGCGCTACGATGATGGCGTGATGCGCATCGAACATCACGCGCCCTATGGGCTGCGGGATGTACCGGACAGGGCCAGGCAGTTTCAGCTTATCGCCAGCGGCTTGCCCGCTCCCAGTGTTGATCATTTGCAACCATCAGTTGGGCTGTTCGTCGTAAGCGACCCGTTCGCCCTCTTGCAAGACATGCAGCACGCGTTTGGTCACCATTGAACAGCCTTTAGCGCCGCTGCATAGCCTCAAGACCAAGGCCCGCGATGTAACACACCTGCTCATCGGTATCCTGAGTTGCCCGGCGTAGGGCCTCGATTGCACGAAGCGCGGCGTCGGGCAGCAGGCCACGGTTGTTCAATGCACTCACAGCATGACGACGAATCGCCACGTGGGGTGAAGCCAGGCCGCGCGAGGCTTCGCTGACATCGGCAGTGGTGGTATCGATTTGGCCGCAGGCGTCTTCAAGGGTCTCTTCAACCGCAGCCCGAACTTCAGGGCGCTGCTCAAGCAGACGCTCAAGGGGCCTGTAGTTCAGCACCGGTGGCTTCACGCTCCGCCAGCGGAAACCGGCGAAGTTAGCGCAGATACCCGAAACAGCGATGTCGGGCGCTTGCTGCATCAGCCAGTCGACATCCTCGAGATAACCCAGGGCCGTCGCGCACCAGTTGCGCGTCGATTGCTCATTGGCCTCCATCGCTTGTCGGCGCAGGGTCTGGATGACGGGCTCATCAGCAATGCCGGCCAGCCCGAGAATGCGCGCTGCAGGTGTAGGGTTTTTATGCCCGTTGACCTGCTCGATGAGCGCAGCCTGCGCGGGGCGGCCGTTGGCAATCAGCCAGCGCTCAGCGTCTTCCCCCGAAATGCCATGCGAACAGTGTAAGCGGCTAACATAGAACGCGGCCTGCTCGTCGTGCGGCCAGACAGACACTTCCCGCAGTGTATTTTCAATGGCCCATTCGACAGGGAAATTATCCTTGAACTGCTGGCGGGTGATGCTGCGCTTAGCCAAGGCAATATCGCCAGCAAAGTCATGGAAAATCACCACGAAGCCAAGCGTCACACCAGGGTGCTGGCTGAAATGTCGACCCAGCGCCCTGGCGGCACGGCTAACGGTGACCAGAAAGCGTCGCTCAGCCGCTTGCCACTGGCGCGGGCCAAGGCGATTGGCATGTGCTTGAAGCTCATCGTCAAGCGGCGTGAACTGCGCAGCAGCGCAGATCTCCCAATCCCATCGCCAGTCCGCCGGGTTCCACTTCACCGAGCTGAAGCTTTCATCTTCCTCATCGGGGTAGTCTTCGCTGAGTGCTTGCACGCTGTTTGCGGCAAAGCAAGGCAGCGTCAGAACCGCCTCTTCTTCCCGGTAGCTGGCATGAAACGCTGCGGCGTACAAAGGGCTAACGCCTTCATCGAGCAGTGTTTGCAATGTGTCTCTGGCGGCGTCGAACAGTGCCTGTTCCAGGGCTTTCCAATTCATCATTCAGCTCCTTGCTGACTACTGGGTTCAGCCGAGCAGGTCGAGCATGCCCTCAAGGGTGCTCTCCAGGCGGGACAAGTCGATGTGGGTGCCATCGCCATATTCGGCGGTCCGCCGCGCGCATTCAATGATCACCGTGAGTCCCAGACGTCCCCGGTGGCCCGGGTATTTACGCAGCTTGAGTTCAACACGGGTCGGGCTTAGCCAAGTGCTGCGGTCTGCCGACCACAGATCGTCCTCGAAGCCAAACACCACATTCCCGTTTTGGGTATCAATGATTTGCGGCGGGAACACCCAATGGGAGTTGCCTGCTTCCCACGGGATCGCCTGGACTTGGTAGCGACCGTCGGGAGACAACGACAGTAATTCAATGTCGCTCATGGGTGTGCTCCTGCAAAGGGCGTTGGCGACGGGGCCATGCGAACAGTAAGCGACCCGCCACTACCAGTCGCCCCGCCACTGTTCGAGAAACTCTGTGTCTCTGGACAGACCGACTCTTTCCCCCAGTTGGTACAACACCTCCATCAGGGATTCGCGCTCTACCGTTTCAATCTCATCTTCAAACTGGTTGATTTGCAGCATCGCGTTTTCGAACAGCAGTAGCGCGCGATCACCGGCATCGGGACCCTGCAATTTCAGCACTTCAACATAAAGCGCAGAAACCACGGGGTAAATTTTTGCCAGAACTTCTTCATCCCCTTCCAGCAACTCAAGTCCAGATTTCACCTGCGGTTCAGATGTCGTCACCATGGGAATTTCCTTGCGGTACAGGAGCAGCGCATCTGGCGTTTTTAGCGCTGGGAAAGTAAATTTTTTGGATTCATCCCAGTTAATGCCCGTGTGGTAGAAAAGTCGCAGCCTTTGCTGCAACTTGACGGTATCGCCCTGAAGGCCGCAGAACTCATGACTTTCTATGATTGCAAAATCTTTGTCAGGGCACAGATCAGACTTCAATACCGTCGCCCCGATGTTCGAATAAAGGTCGGTCAACTCTATGAGGTCAGCCGTGTATTTGCCCTCTGAGACCCACCTGAATGAAAGCATATTTTTCAGTATCGGGCGCTCATTCATCTTCACTTCATCTGCGGTTAAAAACCTCCGAAAAAGTGCCTTGAGCGGGTCTCGAGCAACCCACATGCAAAACAACATGGGGCTGGTGTTTAAATCTATGCCGTCCCATTCGTCGACAGTTCTGAAGACATCAAAAAGCTCCAACAGGCCGTGCTCTCGCATCTGGGCAAGGGTATAAACGCCCTCTTCCACTTCAACCACAAACACAGCGTCATCAATCCACTTGACTGCTTTCAACGCACATACTCCTTGTTTTTTATGGCTCGACCTTCAGCCTTGGCATCCAGCTTCGGTTCTTCCACAAATACGAGGTCAATCGGGTAGTGCTCGACTATCTGCGCCATAACACCTGAACCCTTTACGCGACAGCTCGAATCCGCAGACTATTGAACCATCATTTCCAAAGACGATCTCTGATGGGACTCAGAGCCCGAGCCTTTAAGGAAAAATACCTTCATGAAGGCACTCAGACTCACCAACAGCAACGCGCCATCGGCCCAGATGCTCTGAGGGACTCGCTGCGGGCATCATCACCCAGTCACAGAAGAACATCTGCCCCCTATCACTGGAGCACACATGAAATACGACGATGCCTCCTGGCACTACGGGGGCACCTTCCCCAAACATCTGCCAAAGTCAGCTGGCGCCACGCATATCGGTATGTTTCTCGCGTGGATGCTGATCAATGATCTCGCCAGCGAAGAACTGGAGGAAGACGCCGAGAGCGAACTCGCCCAACTCAAGGATCGCACCCTCACCGGGGCACAGTTCGTTATGACCGTGCTGGACGAAAAACTGACTGACCAGGAGTTCTCTGAAGCCGGCAATGCGTTTGCCGTTGCTTATTACGAAGGTTTGAACAACGACAGTCGTTACGTCGACGACTACCTGCTGACCTTCGGTGTCGGCCTTGAAGCCCTCTACGGCGTTGAGGACAGCTGGGCTAATTACGATCAGCTGTCTGGCGTGATGGACGCACGCTTCGCGGCCTGGAATGCAGCCGGGCGGCCTGAATATATTATTTGAACGTGCTTTAGATGACCTGCTGGCGCAGGTGGCAGCAACCCCTTCGGCAGTGCCCGCCAGCCTTGAGCTGATCGCATCACTGTCCTCATCCCACAGGCTGTGATTGTTGTCTGCCTGATGGGGTGGTTTGACGCTTGACTGAAGAGCCCGACGTCGAGCAGTTTCAACAAGATGTTTTCAAAGCGTCCATGAGCGCCATTGAACAGTTTCGGTCGGACTTTCCGAACACGCAGGTCTGTGGCTTTGCGCTGTATTCCGACGCCGACGCACGAACACTGGCACCCTCTTTCAACACCCAAGACCATCTGACGCGTGTCCAGGCGGAATACCCCGATGATGCGAAATACTTCAAGTGGTCCCCCGCCGAATGGAGCCACGAAGCCTACGGCGGGGATTGCTTTAACGATCTCTCGACAATGCTCTGGAACATGGCCGACGCGACCACCGACAACAACTTCGTGGCGCATCGCAGGCTTATATTTGAGCAATGTGTCATCGCCCTGAAAAAACTGACGACGACGTTCGACACTGCCATTTATGTATTTTCGGTTTCTGACTTTGAATGCGTGGAGGACGAGATCGCCTGGGTAACCGCTCTCAACACTCCGGAAGAGGCCTACGAATTCAGAACATGGCTAGAATAAGCGTCGGCGGGAAACTCGGATCATGAGCCTCGTCGATACCTACCTCGCCGGCCTGCGTCAGTCGTTAGTGGCCGAAGATCTCGATCAACTGAAACATGCACACGGAGCTTCGGCGGCAGACCTGCAGCGACTCAGCAAGCGTTACCCATTGTGCCCCGCAAGCCTGTTGCAACTGCTCGGCCAGATTGACGGCACACATTATCGGGATTACCCGAACGGCGAGGTCATGGTACTGATGCTGGGCTCCGACCTGCCCGGCTATCCCTACTACCTGAGTTCGGTAGAAGACATACTTGCAGAGGCTGACGGCCTTGATACTGAAAGCATCGTAGAACTTTATGAAGGCTGGTTTGAAAATGGCTGGCTGGATCAGGAGATGGATCTGATCGGAGAAGGCATTGACCCTACGGTGGGCATGAATGAGCGGCTGTGTTTTTCACACTGCATCAACAACGGGGGCACTTCGAGGTTGTACATAGACCTCAATCCGGCGCCCGGCGGCACGGTGGGTCAGGTCATGCGCTTTCTGCATGACCCAGATAACTATGAAGTGATTGCGCCGAGCTTCGATCACTACCTGCAACAGTTGATCGATGACGACTACGCGTTCATTCGCCCAGAGCCCTAAAGCCGGCTTACTGCCACGGAAATGAGCGGTGGGTCACTCGCTGCAACGGAACCGAAAGCGCGGAGAAACGCGCTTCGACTTGCATGCACCGATCACCGTTCATGCGCTCTCCCAGGCACAAGGGCAACGCCCGACAAGCCTGCAACGCACTGCCAATATTGATCTCAAGGACAGCGCTGACCTCTCGCGCCGCGACACCCAACTGGTCAGGCGAGCATTCAGCAAGAAACAGGTCGTACTCGGCGTATAACTCGCGCGACAAACCGGGTTCTGCTGCCTTCGGGTCATCACCACCGGGCACCTCCAGGAAGGCATCTTGCTCAGAGTAATGCTCAAGGGCGATAACGTAGTCCTCCAGGCTAGAGTGCGGCTGCTGTCGCTTCTGTACACACAACACGTCCGCAAAACTAGCCGCTTCCAGGCATGACGAAAGCTCGAATCTGTCGCCAAAGTCCAGCACGCGACGCTCATCGTCTTCATCAATATTCGACACCAGGTAAAACCGGCTCTCCAGCAACGCTGCGTGCCCTTGAACGTAGACCCACGCGTATCGATGCCATAGGGCTCGATCGTCAGAGCATGCAGCAATAGTCTCTACTGTCTCGCGGAGCGAATAAAGCTTGAACATCCTGCCAACTCTCCTTGCATGTCACTGTAGTGCCCAAACGGATCAACCCGACTCGTGGTCTGAAACTTCAGAGGCGGGAGTTTGCCCATTTTATGGTTGGTATGGCGCCTCTAGATGGAGGAATACTTTCACGCCATCGGATTAACGTTTTCGAGTACCACCCCCGCTCTGGTTAACATTTTCGAGTCTTGATTAACGGTTTGACAGCGGATCGCATCAACCCGCCCGTCCGCCCAACGCCAGCCCCACGTCACCGCCCGCCTCGCCCCAAAACCCCTCCGCCGCCTGACTCAATCGCGCCTTCGGCCGGGTCAGGTGAATTTCCAGCGGAATGTCCCAGCTCTCATCGAGCGCTCTGACCAGTCGCCCTTCCAGCACTTCCTGCTCGGTGAGGCTTTTCGGCAGCCACGCCACACCTTTGCTTTCCAGGGCCATGGACATGAGCACCGCCGCAAGGTGGCTGCTGAACAGCGGTTTGAGGTGAAGGTAATCCTCCTTGCCCCGCAGTCGGTGCGCGACGATACGCCCCAGCCCGGATTCATGGGTGTACGCCAGATACGGCAACGCCGCCGGCGCGGTGCCGAATTGGGTCGATCTGCTTGCCAGGGGCACCAGCACGTCCTCACCGACCTTCTTGCTGATGAACTGATCAGGGGCCAGCAGTGGCGGCACGTCGGGGTGGCGATGGCAGAGCAGAAACTGCACCTGACCGTGGATCAGCATCTGCTCGCAGACCGCCATGCTGTCGGAGTGCAGCTGCACGGCCTCGATGAGCGCGGCGTTTTCCGAGCTTCGCAGCCACTTGGGAAAGAAGGTGAACGACAGCGAATGCGTCGCCGCGAACTTGAGTGACCGCGCCGCCATCCCCGCCACTTCCTGGGCCTCGTTGCGCATCCGGTACAGGTGCCGGGCGGCCTCCTGAGCGCTGGGCAAAATCTGCCGCCCGGCTTCCGTCAGCGTTGCGCCCTGGGGTGTGCGCACGAACAACTCCACACCCATCCAGTTCTCCAGCGAGCGAACGCGGCGGCTGAAGGCCGGTTGGGTCACGTGCCGTGCTTCGGCGGCACGGACAAAGCTGCCGTACTCCGCCAGCGCCGAGAGATCTTCAAGCCAGACGAGTTCCAAGGGGCCATGCCTCCTGTGCATAGGGTGCGGCATTAATAGCATTGGGCGGGTCGCGTCGCAAAGCCTAACGTGGGGTCACGAACAACAAGAGGAACCGTCATGCGCATCGTCGAAATCCGTGAAAAAACCGTTTCCATCGCCTCGCCCATCGCCAACGCCTACATCGATTTTTCCAAGATGACCTGCTCGGTCGTGGCGGTGATCACTGATGTGATTCGCGACGGTAAGCCCGTCATCGGCTACGGCTTCAATTCCAACGGCCGCTATGGCCAAGGCGCACTGATGCGTGACCGCTTTCTGGCGCGCATCACCGAAGCCGATCCCGACACACTCGTCGATCACGAAAACAATAACCTCGACCCGTTCGCCATCTGGAAAGCGCTGATGACCAACGAAAAGCCAGGCGGCCACGGTGAGCGCTCGGTCGCCGTTGGCACCATTGACATGGCCGTCTGGGATGCAGTCGCCAAGATTGAAGGCAAACCCCTTTATCGCCTACTGGCTGACCGCTACCGTAACGGCGTGGCCGATGACAAAGTCTGGGTCTACGCCGCAGGTGGCTATTACTACCCCGGCAAAGACCAGACCAAGCTCAAGGCGGAGATGCAGGGCTATCTGGATCGCGGTTATGACGTGGTCAAAATGAAGATCGGCGCCGTGCCACTGGACGAAGACATCCGCCGCATCGAGGCGGTGCTTGAGGTGGTGGGTGACGGGCGTCGTCTGGCGGTGGACGCCAACGGCCGTTTTGATCTGGAGACCGGCATTGCGTATGCCGAAGCCATCAAGCCATACAACCTCTTCTGGTACGAAGAAGTCGGTGATCCGCTGGATTACGCGCTCCAGGCCGAGCTTGCCAATCACTACGAGCTGCCCATGGCCACCGGTGAAAACCTGTTCTCCCATCAGGACGCCCGCAACCTGCTGCGTCACGGCGGCATGCGCCCTGATCGTGACTTTCTGCAGTTCGACTGCGCGTTGTCCTACGGACTGGTGGAATACATGCGCACCCTGAAGGTGATGGAAGACATGGGCTGGTCGTCACGCCGCGTGGTGCCCCACGGTGGTCACCAGATGTCCCTGAACATTGCCGCCGGCCTGCACCTGGGCGGCAACGAATCCTACCCGGACGTGTTCCAGCCCTTCGGCGGTTTCGCTGACGGGATCAAGGTAGAAAACAGCTACGTCGGGCTTCCGGATATTCCGGGGGTCGGCTTTGAAGCGAAGTCCGCCTTGTACGCGGTGATGCGCGAGTTGGGTGAAGGCTGACTGGCGATGGCATCAGCCCTCTTGCCCCACAGCTGATCCGCGAAATGCTCCGGTCATTGCGCCGCCAACGTGGCATGACCGGCGTCGTTACGCCTGCAGCTTTCGCGACAGGAAATCCCGAATGTACTGCGCAACCTCCGGCGCATGGGTCTCCAGTGCAAAGTGTCCGGCGTCGAGCAGATGCACCTCGGCACTCGGGATGTCCTTGCGAAACGCTTGCGCGCCCGGCGGGATGAAGGCCGGGTCGTGCTTGCCCCACACCGCGAGCAAGGGTGGCTGGTGCTTGCGCAAGTACGCCTGGAACGCTGGATAGGCCGCCACGTTGCTGCGGTAATCGAGAATCAGGTCCAGCTGTATTTCCTCTGCACCGGGTCGCGACATGTAAAAAATGTCCAGGTTGTAGCCGTCGGGGGAAAGCTTCTCGGGATCAGAACCCGTGCCGTATTGCCATTCGCGGATAGTCTTGGGCGACAGCGAGGGGCGACAGGCTTCGCGGTTGGCGGGCGAAGGATCACGCCAATAGGCCTGCCACGGGTCCCACTGATCGCTGAAACCTTCAAGGTAGGCGTTGCCGTTCTGGCTGATGAGGGCCGTGACCTTTTCCGGGTTCGCGGCGGCGAGACGCAGGCCGATGGGCGCCCCGTAGTCGAAGATGTACAACGCGTACCGCTTCAACCCGAGGGCCTCGGTGAAGCCCTCAACCACTTTATAAAGGTTGTCGAAGGTGTAATCGAACTGGCCTCGCGGCGGCGCCTGGGTGTTGCCGAAACCAGGCAAGTCCGGCGCGATCAGGCGGTACTCGCTGGCGAGCAGCGGCATCAGGTTGCGGAACATATGGCTGGCGCTCGGAAAACCGTGGAGCAGCAAGAGCACTGGCGCATCCTTCTCTCCGACTTCGCGGTAGAACACCTCGACATCGCCGACATTTTGCGTGAGAAACCTGACACGGAAGGCATCGTCGGACCCGGCGCCGCTGCTCCGGCGAGAAGGATGTGAGGCGGCCGAGGCCGTGCTGGCAAATGATGCGACGACGGCAGACGCCGCTCCAACCGCGGACGCTTGCAAAATGCTGCGCCGGCTGACGCCGGGCTTGCTGTTCGAGGAGTTGACGGAATCGGCGGAAGTCATTGGAAGCCCTGCATGAGTGGATTCATGATGAAGCCTATTGCCTGCAATGAAGACCGTGAATCACCAGAAAACTCAACTCACCATTTCTGATTGTGCAACGTTGTCAGACCTGCTGCGAGTATCGATAGCAAACAGGTACCCACTGACATACCGCGCGCATGAGCAGGACCGGTTTTAGCCGGGAATGCGTCAATGGTCACGCTGCAGATGTGAGGACATTCATGCCGGCCTCTTCCCGGCTAAAGCCGGTCCCACTAAAAGCACCGTGCATCCCAGTAGGACTGGCTTTAGCCGGGAATGCGTCAATGGTCACGCTGCAGATGTGAGGACGTTCATGCCGGCCTCTTCCCGGCTAAAGCCGGTCCCACTAAAGGCACCGCGTATCCCGGTAGGACCGGCTTTAGCCGGGAAAGCGCCATACGTCACACCGGAAAGCCAATGTCGGGTGTAGCGTTTATCAGCGCAATAACGCGACGTTTTCGTCGATCCGCGCCTGCAGCATCACAACGGTTGCCGGAGTGATCAAGCCGGGGCTGGTCTGCTCGGCGATCTCCGCAAATCGACTCGCCACATCGCAAATTCCGTCAATCACCCTGCCCGCCTTCTCCGCTGACACCTCGGCCTCATCCGCAAGCCGGAGCATCGCCTTTCGATCAATCGCCAGCGCCTCTCCCAGCACGTCCATCTGGTGATATCCCCCCGGTCCCTCGCAGAAGGTCACGTCGTAGGCCGGCGCCAGCGTCCAGGTGCCGGACGCCGACATGAGGTAGGCAAAATTCTTCGGATGATCGTCGCGGTTATTAAACGCTACGTTGAACACGGCGCGCTCGAAGGCGATGGCTTTCTCGCGGACGTCGTTGGTGCAGAGTTGCGTCGCGCGCAGGAAGTTGACGTAGTCCAGCGATCCCGGCGAGGTGTAGTCCGCGCCGGTGAACGCGGCGAGGCTTTGCATGGGTACTCGCTTGCCCTGGATGCGGTCGAAGCGTCGGCTGGCGAATGCTGCCAGGCCGTTGGGCAATACGAAATGCTCAGTGTGGGGCGTTTTGATGCCGCATAAGCGCAGGCAGTGGGCGTAGACCATCTCGATGGCGCAGACTTCGGCGTGCTCGCCTTTGGCCGGAAACTTGATCAGCCAGGCTTCGAAACCCGGTGTCGCGGCGGTGGTGAAGGCGCCTGTTTCGGGATCGCGGTAGACCAGCGCCTTGGGCCGTGCGCCCTGGGGCGAGCCGCCAACCAGCATCAACGTGTGCAGGAATTCTCCGCCGTCACCCTGGACCACTTCCTGAATCTCCGCGGCCAGCAACTCGATGGGGACATGGGCCTGGGCCTCCAGTCCCTCGGGGGCGACAGGCTCGAACGACATCGCACCCATGGCCGTATTCCCGATGTAGGCCAGCCGCTCCAGCGGCCCGATGCGCGCCGCATTGAGCTGACGACGCCTGAACAAGCGGTCCATCAGCAGCATGCCCCAACCATCCGGCAACGCGTCGTAGACCGGCCCCGGCAGACCGAGCTGGTGGGCAGCGAAGCCACGGCGCAGGCGCGGCCCCTCCAGCGGCAGCGTGTAACTCGACAGCTCCAGGCCTCTGGACCTCGCCTCGTCGCTGTACTCGAAGACAATCTGCGGACGCCCGGTGATGGCCGTCGTCGACACTAACGTGCCCCACAGCCAGCGCTCGTCCCAGCCGTTGTAATACACCTTGACCTGCTCAAGCATCGCCCGACTTCCTGATACGTTGACGCTCGGCGGCGGCTTCGTAGCGGCGAATGTCATCCAGGCTGTCGAGCCTGGGCATGAACAGCCCTTCCAGCTCCCTGGTTCGGCCGAGGACCATGGCCACGCGGACCAGATTTTCGAAGCTGACATTGCGCCCGGCTTCGAGATTGGAAACGGTATTGACGCCCACGCCGGCGCGACTGGCGACGTCGGCCTGGGTCATCTCCAGCGCAAGGCGCTCGGCGCGCAATCGGACGCAGAGGCGACTGACGATTTCACCGGGCTTGCTGAAGCTTAAATCCAACATGAGGGCGCACAGTCCGTCTGCCATTGATGCGAGCCAGTATGGGCCAGCTCTTTAATGACTTCAACGACTGTAACTCCATCTTGATGGGGCTTATGGCAGCTTTATGAGCTTAGGACACAGTTTAATGGATTTATAATTTGAACAACGCTTCGAGCATTGGTACCGGAGATATCTGCTCCAGCAATGGGGCAATGTGCCGGGCGCGAGCCTCATCTTCGCCCAGCGTTGATCCAAGCGGTCAACTGCATTCAAAAACCGATGGTTGCTGACAGCAGGTAGGTTCTGGGAGTGGCCAGCGTCAGGCCGGGCTCGCTGTCATCCGAGGCGCCGGCGGAGGCCCAGTAACGCTTGTCCATGATGTTTTCGATATTGGCACGCAGCGTGATGTCCTTCTGGTCGACCTTGAAGGCGTAGCGCGCACCTACATCGAACCGCTCGGAAGAATCGATACTTTTGCTGTTGGCCTGATCCAGATACTGCGAACTGGTGTAGATACCCCGGCCGGTCAGGGTCAGGCCCTTGACCTGCGGCACGTCCCACTCGACACCCAGGTTGGCGTTGTATTCGGGCGTGGCAGGTGCCCGGTTGCCATCGAACTGACCGTTGACGGTGTGGGCGAGTTTGCTGTCGATGTACATCACCCCGCCGAGCAGGCGGAAGCCCTTGAGGGGTTCGCCGAACATCGTCAGCTCGACGCCGTCATTCTGGCGTTTGCCATTGGCGCCGAAAACCCGCGACGTGGCGTTGGTCTCGTAAGCCGGCTGTTTGACACGAAACACACTGGCGGTGAACGCATACGATCCCAAGTCATACTTGGCACCGACTTCGAGCTGACGACTGACGAACGGCGGGAATATCTCGTCTTCATTAATCGAGGTAGACGGCGCGATTTTGCCTTGGCTCAGGCCTTCCATGTAGTTGGCGTACACCGACAGGTCATCAGTGACCTTGTACAGAATGCCACCTGAAGGCGAGACCTTCTCCTCGTCGTAGGCGGTGTCGCCCTTGACGTTGTCAGTCCAGTCATCAACCTTGACCCGCTGCCAGCGGGCACCGAGTGTCAGCAGCAGGCGGTCATCGAAGAAACCCAGGGTGTCGGTCAAGGCCACACCGCTGAAACGGTTTTCGGTGTAGACCCTGGCGTCGGATCGAGTCGGGTTGACCGGAGTCGGCGTCTCTATCGGGTCGTACAGGTTGCTGGGCGAGGACGCATAACGCGCGCCGCCGTTCTCGAAGTCCATGTAGAAATAGCTGGCAGCCAGATTGACCTCGTGGCTGACCGGGCCGGTGTGGAACCAGTTGCGCACCCCTGCGTTGGCCGTCCGGACATTTTCGTCACGGGTAAAGTCACGGGGTTGCACGCTGAAGTCGCCGGCATTGTTGGTCACCGACACCGCATGGCGCAGGAACTCGTGGTTGCTTTTGCGCGCACCGACTCCGCCATAGAGCATGACCGAATCATTGACGTCGTACTCGGCATTCACCGCCCCGAAGGTGTCCCGGGTGCGCGCCTTGCTCCAGGCCTGCGCATAGTTGTCGCGCACATCTTTGGCGTCGGGCACTTTGGCATTGGCACCGACTTGCACACGCTCCTGGGGTGCGTCGGTGTCACGTTCGGTGTGGCCGATATCGGTCGACAGGCGCAAACGCTCGCCGCGGAAGTCCAGCCCCAGCACCGCCATCTCGCGGTCGACGCTCTGGTGGTCCCACTCGGTATCGCCAGATTGCTTCACGCCGTTGAAGCGGATGCCAAACCTGTCGTCTTCACCGAACCGGCGAGCCACGTCCACAGCGGTGCCGACCTGCCCCTTGGACGCATAGCTGGTGGTGAATTCGGTGATTGGCTTGTCGGTTGCCCGTTTCGGCACCACGTTGATGCCGCCGCCGACACTGCCGCGGGGCGAGATGCCATTGATCATTTGGCTCGGGCCTTTAAGGATGTCGACCCGCTCGGCCATTTCCATGTCGATGGTGTAGGTGGGCAGAATGCCGTAAAGACCGTTGTAGGAAACGTCACTGTTGAACAGGCTGAAACCACGAATGGTGAACTGTTCGTAACGCCCGCCCGCCGGGTTGGTGGAGCGCACCGACGGATCACTGGCAATCAGGTCGCCCAGCGTGCGGGCCTGCAGGTTTTTCACCGCCTCCTGGGTGTAGGTGGTCATGCTGAACGGCGTTTCCATGAAATCCCGCGAGCCGAGCATGCCTTGCGACCCTTTGCGCGCGACCTGACCGCCTGCATATTCCTGACCGTCTGTGGCGCCGCCGTCGCCGACAATTGACGTCGGCGCCAGCTGCATGCTCGTGCTTTCAACGGCAGGAATCAGCGTGTACGCCTGATCGCCCACGGGCACCAGTTGCAGGCCCGTGCCCTGCAACAGTTGCGCAAAGCCTTCTTCGACTGCGAAGTCGCCCGACAGCCCGGCGCTGTTGCGTCCGTTCACCAGCGCAGGGTCTACCGACAGGTTGACGCCGGCCTGCCCGGCAAACCGGGTCAGCGCGGCACTCAGCGTGCCAGCGGGCACCTCATAGCCGCGCCTGTTCGCGGTGTCGGCCCAACTGGTCGAGATGAACAGAGGAGTGGAATTCAGGGTCAGCAACAGACTGAAATGCAGCAGCGGCCGCAAACGATGGGAAGAAACTGCGGACATAAAGGGAAGCTCTCGTCATTTTGTTCACTACCTGGAATGACCAGTGGGACGAAAAAAAGGGACAGGCTTCACGCACTATTTTTTGCGGGTGTGTTTTTTCGGGGCGCCAGGGTGACCCAGTAGCGGGTGCGCCTGTGAATCTCTACCGGCAGACTGGCTGCCAGCAGTGACAGGACCCGGTCAGTGTTATCGAGCTGGAAACTGCCGG
This sequence comes from Pseudomonas graminis, assembly GCF_900111735.1. Lineage (GTDB taxonomy): Bacteria > Pseudomonadota > Gammaproteobacteria > Pseudomonadales > Pseudomonadaceae > Aquipseudomonas > Aquipseudomonas graminis. Next base: position 39,717 of record NZ_FOHW01000014.1, read on the forward strand.
TTACCCGCAATGCTTCTAGCTCAGGCTCCCAGCGCAGCAGGCCGGGGCGGTATCGACCGAGCTCTCGCAGAAAATCACCCAACGGCTGATTCTGCGCAGTCAGCACGCCGTCACGCCAGCCGGGCAGCATGGCGTCGAAAGCGGTGACCGGCCCTGCGCCGTTTCTGTGCAGGCTGATTTGCTGTTGCGCCTGCAAAAGCAGCGCTGGGCCTTGCAACGGTTGGACCTGCACCGAGCCGCGGACCACCGAGACCCGGCAGTCGCTCTCGTCCAGACGCACGCAGACTTCACCCTGACTGAGCACGATACGACCGTATGGACCCTCGATAGTCAAAGGCGCGCTGCCCGGCACGTTGAGTGCGATTTCTCCGCGTATCAGCTTTATCTGCCGGGCACTCAGATCGACATTGACGGCGCTGTCAGTGTTCAGCTGCAGGACACTGCCATCGGCCAGGGTCAGGCGCTGGTGTTCACCAATGGCGGTGTGCAGGTCGGCGCGCCAGACCTCCACCGGTAACTGACGTCCCAACAGCCATACCGCCGGAGCCAGTACGACAACGCCCAATATGCTTTTCAGCGCGGCGCGTCGAGCCTCGTCGGGGCGATCCAGCGTCGCCATCGCCAGATTGGCGGGCAAGGCCGAAAAGCGCTGGCGCAGTTGCTGAGCCTTTTGCCAGGCGCGCTCGTTGTTAACCGCACTGTCGCGCCAGTGCTGCAGCTCGGCATGATCTTCCTCACTGGCACTGCCGGATTCCAGCAGCGCCAGCCATCGTGCAGCGCTGCGAACCACCTCGCGCTCTTCGTTAGAGGGTGCCGAACGACTCACCAATCCACCGACAGGCAGTGCTCGTAAGCTTGCGCCATGTAGCGCTTGACGGTGCGCTCGGACACCTCAAGGCGCTGCGCAATGTCGCGATAGCCCAGGCCCTCGAGCTGACTCAAAAGAAATGCCCGGCGTACCGGCGTCGGCAGACCGTCCAGCAACTCATCGAGTGCCTGCAGGGTTTCCAGCAGCAGCCAACGCTGTTCGGGAGAAGGCGCGCTGTCCTCAGGCAACCGGGCCAGCGCCTCCAGATAGGCCTGCTCAAGACTGCGCCGCGTGTAGAAATTGCTGAGCAGGCGCTTGCCCACGGTCAACAGATACGCCCGTGGTTCCTGCAGATCGGCGATCTGTTGAGAGCTGGACAGCACCCGTAAAAAAGTATCCTGACTCAGGTCCGCAGCATCCCAGGCATTGCCCATTCGCTTGCGCAGCCAGCTTTCAAGCCAGCCGTGGTGGTCGCGGTACAGGGAATGCAGGGTCCGCGGAGTTAGCGTCGCTGTGTCAACCATGACAAGAGCCTTGAGCGATGGATGCGCCAAATGAGAATGATTCTAATCATTGGCCTATGCCGAGTCCACGCTCTTTTTTAAAAGCCCCCTTGCGATTGCGCACATCCTCCGTGCTTGGGGCCTGAAACGCGGGACGTGCATGAGTGGGACTGGCTTTAGCCGGGAATGAATCAGTGATCACCCTGCAAATGTGAGGGTGTTCATTCCGCCCCCTTCCCGGCTGAAGCCGGTCCTACTAAATCACCGCGTATCCAGGTTAAACAGGCTTATGCTGCATGACGGTGCAGACTATCGATTACAGACCTTTTAGTACGCCGAACATCATTACGAATGATAGTTACCTTCGCGTCATTCGATTCGTGCAATAACACCCCCGAGAACATTATCCGCCCATCTCAATAACATCGGCGGATTCTCCCATGCTTCAGTCTTTAACTCCTTTGCGCTATCCCCTCGCCGCGTTGACCCTTGTGGTCATCAGCGCGTGCGGCCGGACGCCTGAAGCGACGGTTGCGCCGGCGGCGTCGAAAGTCAATGTGGCCAAGGTGATCGAGCAACCGGTCAACGAGTGGGACGAAGTCACCGCCCGCCTGGAATCGCCGGAAACCGTTCAGGTTCGCCCGCGTGTTTCCGGTCAGATCGATTCGGTTGCCTTCACTGACGGCGCGTTGGTGAAGAAAGGCGACCTGCTGTTCCAGATCGACCCCCGCCCGTTCGAAGCCGAAGTGCATCGTCTGGAAGCGCAACTGCAGCAGTCCAAGGCCGCTGCCCAGCGCAGCACCAACGAAGCCCAGCGCGGCGAACGTCTGCGCACCAACAATGCGATCTCCGCCGAACTCGCCGACTCACGCACCACCACCGCCCAGGAATCGAAAGCCGCCGTTGCCGCCATCCAGGCGCAGCTTGATCTGGCACGTCTGAATCTGAGCTTCACCCGCGTCACTGCGCCGATCACCGGCCGCGTCAGCCGCGCGGAAATCACCGCCGGCAACATCGTTACCGCCGATCAGACCATCCTCACCAGCCTGGTCTCGACCGACAAGGTCTACGCCTACTTCGACGCCGACGAACGCGTGTTCCTCAAATACAACCAGCTGGCCCGCGACGGAAAGCGCGGCGCAACGACGCCGGTGTACATGGGCCTGTCCAACGAAGCCGAAAACCCGCACCTGGGTCAGATGAACTTCGTCGACAACCAGGTCAATCCGCGCACCGGCACCATCCGTGGGCGCGCCGTGTTCGACAACAGCAAGGGCGAATACACCCCGGGCCTGTACGCACGCCTGAAGCTGGTCGGCAGCGGCACCTACTCGGCCATGCTGATCAAGGACGAAGCGGTCGGCACCGACCTGGGCAAGAAATTCGTGCTGGTGGTCGACAAGGACAACAAGGCGATCTACCGCAGCGTCGATCTGGGGCCGAAGCTTGAAGGCCTGCGCATCGTGCGCAGCGGCCTGAGCAAAGACGACCGCATCGTCGTCACCGGCCTGCAGCGCGTGCGTCCGGGTTCACCGGTTGACCCGCAGGACACACCGATGGCCAGCGCCGAAACACTCACCGCACTGCAACAACAACGCCAGGCGCTCGAAGCCAGCAACCAAACCAAGGCCCAGCCGAAGCTGGACGCCAAGGTGGCTGCTTCCGCCACGCCACGCGGTTAAGGGACACACTCGATGAATTTCTCCAAGTTCTTTATCACGCGGCCGATCTTCGCGGCGGTGCTTTCGCTGCTGATCCTGATCGCCGGCGCGATCTCGCTGTTCCAGCTGCCCATCAGTGAATACCCGGAAGTCGTGCCGCCGACCGTCGTCGTGCGCGCCAACTTCCCCGGCGCCAACCCGAAAGTGATCGGCGAAACCGTCGCCGCGCCTTTGGAACAGGCGATCACCGGCGTCGAGAACATGCTCTACATGTCCTCCCAGGCCACGGCCGACGGCAAGCTGACCCTGACCATCACCTTTGCGCTGGGGACCAACCTCGACACCGCGCAAGTGCAGGTGCAGAACCGGGTCACCCGGACCGAGCCGAAGCTGCCGGAAGAAGTAACGCGCATCGGTATCACCGTGGACAAGGCCTCGCCTGACCTGACGATGGTGGTCCACTTGACCTCGCCGGATCAGCGCTACGACATGCTGTACCTGTCCAACTACGCGGTCCTCAACATCAAGGATGAGCTGGCACGCCTGAACGGTGTCGGCGATGTGCAGCTGTTCGGCATGGGCGACTACTCGCTGCGTGTCTGGCTCGACCCGAACAAAACCGCTTCGCGCAACATCACCGCGACCGACGTGGTCAACGCCATTCGCGAGCAGAACCGCCAGGTCGCCGCCGGTCAACTGGGCGCACCGCCCTCCCCGAGCGCCACCAGCTTCCAGATGTCGATCAACACCCAGGGCCGTCTGGTCTCTGAAGAAGAGTTCGAGAACATCATCGTGCGCGCCGGCGACAACGGCGAAATCACCCGGGTCAAAGACATCGCCCGCGTCGAACTGGGTTCCAGCCAGTACGCGCTGCGTTCGTTGCTGAACAACCAGCCGGCGGTGGCGATCCCGATCTTCCAGCGCCCGGGCTCCAACGCCATCGACATTTCCAACGAAGTGCGCGGCGAGATGGAACTGCTAAAGAAGAACTTCCCGGAAGGCATGGACTACAGCATCGTCTATGACCCGACGATCTTCGTGCGCGGCTCCATCGAGGCGGTGGTTCACACGCTGTTCGAGGCGCTGATCCTCGTCGTACTCGTGGTGATTCTGTTCCTGCAGACCTGGCGTGCTTCGATCATCCCGCTGGCCGCCGTGCCGGTGTCGTTGATCGGTACCTTCGCGGTCATGCACCTGTTTGGCTTCTCCCTCAACGCGCTGTCGCTGTTCGGGCTGGTACTGGCGATTGGTATCGTCGTGGACGACGCCATCGTGGTGGTGGAGAACGTCGAGCGAAACATCGAGCTTGGCCACGAACCGATGGAGGCCACACAGATCGCCATGCGAGAAGTGACCGGCCCGATCATCGCCACGGCCCTGGTGCTGTGTGCGGTGTTCATCCCGGCGGCGTTCATCTCCGGATTGACCGGGCAATTCTATAAACAGTTTGCGTTGACGATCGCCATCTCTACGGTGATCTCGGCCTTCAACTCCCTGACCCTGTCGCCTGCCCTGGCGGCCGTGTTGCTGCGCGCCCACGATGCGCCGAAGGATGGCTTCTCACGCTTCCTCGACAAGCTCTTCGGCGCCTGGCTGTTCCGGCCGTTCAACCGCTTCTTCGTCAAGGCCAGTAACGGTTATGTGAGCACGGTGGGTCGGGTGATCCGCGTCAGCGGTGTGGCGCTGGTGGTGTACGCCGGCCTGATCGTCATGACCTGGCTGGGTTTCTCCACCACGCCAACCGGTTTCGTGCCGGCGCAGGATAAACAGTACCTGGTGGCCTTCGCGCAACTGCCGGACGCCGCGAGCCTGGACCGCACCGAAGACGTGATCAAGCGCATGTCCGACATCGCGCTGAAGCAACCAGGCGTTGAAAGCGCCGTGGCCTTCCCGGGCCTGTCGATCAACGGTTTCACCAACAGCCCGAACTCCGGCATCGTCTTCGTCACGCTCAAGCCATTCGAAGATCGCACGGCAGCCGACCAGTCGGCCGGTGCCATCGCCGGTGCCCTCAACGGCAAATATGCGGGGATTCAGGAAGCCTACATGGCGATCTTCCCGCCGCCGCCGGTACAAGGCCTGGGCACGATCGGCGGTTTCCGTCTGCAGATCGAAGACCGCGGCAACCTGGGTTATGACGAGCTGTACAAAGAGACGATGAACATCATCGGCAAGAGCCGCAGCGTGCCGGAACTGGCCGCGCTGTTCACCAGCTACACGGTGAACGTGCCCCAGGTCGATGCCGCCATCGACCGCGAAAAAGCCAAGACCCTCGGTGTGCCGATCAGCGACATCTTCGACACCCTGCAGGTCTACCTGGGCTCGCTGTACGCCAACGACTTCAACCGTTTCGGCCGGACCTATCAGGTCAACGTCCAGGCTGAACAGCAGTTCCGTCAGGACGCTGAACAGATCGGTCAGCTGAAAGTGCGCAACAACCGCGGCGAAATGATCCCGTTGGCGACGCTGTTGAAAGTCACCAACACCTCGGGCCCGGACCGCGTCATGCACTACAACGGCTTCATCACCGCCGAGATCAACGGCGCGGCGGGTCCGGGTTTCAGCTCGGGTCAAGCGCAGGTGGCGATGGAAAAACTGCTCAAGGAAGAACTGCCCAACGGCATGACCTACGAGTGGACCGACCTGACCTACCAACAGATCCTGTCGGGCAACACCGCGTTGCTGGTCTTCCCGCTCTGCGTACTGCTGGCGTTCCTGGTACTGGCGGCGCTGTATGAAAGCTGGAGCCTGCCGCTGGCGGTGATCCTGATCGTACCGATGACCCTGCTGTCGGCCATTGCCGGTGTGATCATTGCCGGGAGCGACAACAACATCTTCACCCAGATCGGCCTGATCGTACTGGTGGGCCTGGCCTGCAAGAACGCGATTCTGATCGTCGAGTTCGCCAAGGATGAGCAAGACAAGGGCAAGACTCCGCTGGAGGCTGTGCTTGAAGCCTGCCGCCTGCGTCTGCGGCCGATCCTGATGACCTCCTTCGCGTTCATCATGGGTGTGGTTCCGCTGGTCCTTTCCAGCGGCGCCGGTGCCGAAATGCGTCATGCCATGGGCGTGGCGGTGTTCTCCGGGATGCTCGGTGTGACCTTCTTCGGTCTGCTGTTGACGCCGGTCTTCTATGTACTGATTCGGAACTACGTTGGACGCAAAGAGGCGCGCAAGGCGGCCAAGGCTCAACGCATTCAGACCACCGCCCCGGAGGCTCATTGATGAAGGCTGCAAAACTCTTCCTGCCGAGCCTGTTGGTGCTGACGCTGGCGGCCTGCGCCGTCGGCCCGGACTACAAGAAGCCGGAAACGGCGGCGGCCAACATCCAGGCCGCCACCCAGCGCGCCTACGACCGCAGCCACATCGAAACCATCTGGTGGCAGCAATTCGACGACCCGACCCTGAACAAACTGGTCGCCGAATCGCTGCAGGGCAACCGCGAGTTGCGCGTTGCCTTCGCCCGGCTGAAGGCGTCCCGCGCGATTCGGGACGACATCAGCAACGACGCAATGCCGGTGGTGACCAGCCGCGCGAGCAGCCAGGTCGGTCGCAGCCAGGTGCCAGGGCAGACTGAACAGCGCGTCAATCAGGAACGTTACGATCTGGGCCTGGACATGGCCTGGGAACTCGACCTGTTCGGCCGCATTCAGCGCGAACTGGAAGCCAGCGATGCCGACCAGCAGGCGGCCGAGGCGAACCTTTATCAGCTGCAGGTGACGATGATTGCCGAGCTGGTGGACGCCTACGGCCAGCTGCGTGGCGCACAACTTCGTGAAAACATCGCCCGGGACAACCTGAAAAACCAGCAGGAATCCCGCAGAGTCACGGCACAACTGCGTGACGAAGGCGTGGGCAATGAGCTCGACGTGGTGCGTTCCGACGCGCGTCTGGCGGCAGTCGAAGCGACCATTCCGCAGCTTCAGGCCGAACAGGTCCGCGAACGCAACCGCATCGCCACCCTGCTCGGCGAACGTCCGGACGCGATGACCGTGACCCTCGCCCCGGCCAAACTGCCGGCGATCTCCAAGGCCCTGCCGATCGGTGATCCGACCAAACTGCTGGAAAACCGTCCGGACGTGCGCAGTGCCGAACGGCAACTGGCGGCGCAAACTGCGCGGATCGGCGTGCAGACGGCTGACCTGTTTCCAAGGGTCAGCCTCAGCGGTTTCCTGGGATTCACGGCCAGTCGAGGTTCGCAGATCGGTTCCGGCGCGGCTCAAGCGTGGGGCCTCGGCCCAAGCATCACCTGGGCTGCGTTTGACCTGGGCAGCGTAAGGGCGCGGATTCGCGGCGCCAACGCCGATGCGGAAGGCGCGCTGGCCAACTATGAGCAGCAAGTGCTGCTGGCCCTGGAAGAAACCGAAAACGCGTTCAGCGACTACGACAAGCGTCAGCAGCGCCTGGTGTCGTTGGTGCGGCAGAGTGAGGCCAGTCGTTCGGCGGCCAATCTGGCGAACATCCAGTACCGCGAAGGCACCGCTGATTTTCTCGTGCTGCTGGACGCCGAACGCGAGCGTCTGGCCGCCGAAGACAGCCAGGCTTTGGCCGAGATCGATCTGTACCGCGGCATCGTTGCCATCTACAAAGCCCTGGGCGGTGGCTGGCAGCCGAACGCCTGAGGTGATGGGATGAACGGCGGGATCCTTTGACCGGCGGCTGATATTCAGCGCTGATCTGCCGCCACGATCTGCCGCTCTCGAAGGCCCCGGACCCACAAGGTTCGGGGCTTTTTTCTGGAACATTGATAGACACCGTACGAGCGGCCTAGGGGCCAATCAATTCCCCACAGCGTTTGACACCCGGCAGTCTCTCCCCGAAGCTGCTGCACACGCAAAAACGGAAACCGATATGTCTGAATCGTCTTCCCGGCGCACACCCGCTCAGCTCAAGACGCGACGGCGCTGGCAGGTGGCAGTTGCGCTGGTGCTGTTGCTGCTGGTCATCGCCATGGCGATGCTGGTGCGAAACTGGCACGCGCCGCCGGCTGCCCCGCAGGTCAATCACAGCTACGCCGAAGCACTGGAGCAGGCCCACAGTGGCAAGCCGGGCGCTGCGCGGGTGCTGTATCAGCAATTCACCCGTACCGACCTGTCCGAAATCCGCCGTGCGGGGCTTCTCGCCGAACTGGTTAACTACCCCAGCACCCAGGCCATAAAAATTCTACGCGGCGATCTCATGCGCCCTGCTCCGCTGGTTCAGCAGGCAGCCATCCAGACGGTGACGTCCATGCTGCCGGAGGAACAACGCAGCATGCTGATCGGCCCGCTGCTGGACGATCCCGACGATGAGGTGCGCTTCAGCGCGGTGCGGGCTCTGCTGCCGTTGAGCCCGGATGAAGTGGGCCTGTATTACGGCGCTTTGCAGGAAGCCGCTCAGCAATATGAACAGGCGCTGACCGCCCAGCCGCCTAGCGCGCAACGCCAGCTCGCGCTCTCGCGGCTCTACGCCAACAACGGCACCCCGCAAAAGGCGATCGAGGCGCTGGAACTGGCCACAAAACTGGAACCGGATAACCTCGAAAGCGGATTGGCGTTGGTGCAGTTGCTCGACCAGCAGGGCCAGGCCGATCGGTCGCGCCAGCTGCTCGCCCAGTGGCTGGAGAAACAGCCCCAGTCGTCCCTGGCGCAACACGCCCTTGGCCAATGGCTATTGCGTCATAAACAGAACGAATACGCCCTGCTCCCGCTGACCCGGGCCATTGAGCTGGATCCTGACAACACCGGTTACCGTTACGACCTCGCCGTCGCGCTCCACGATCTCGACCAGCTCGAAGCCGCCCAGCGTCAACTGGAGGAAATACTGCGGCGCCAACCCGCCGACCGCCGCGCGAGGATTCTGCTGATTCGCTACTGGACCGACGCGGGGCAGCTGCAGAAAGTGCAGGTGCTGCTGGCTGAACTGGAACAGCTGAACGCCGATGACCCAGCTCTACAGCAGGGACTTTAGGGCATTCGGCACACGTCTCGAACTGGCCGAAGAGCGCCTGCCCTTCCCGTCGAGCCATCGATTCATGTGAATGAGTACGCCGCCCCGCTTCGATCGGCTTAACCTTCCGCGATCCGGCACATCCGGGCTTCAGGCGACAAAGCCGTCCCTGGAGCAGCGTGCACCCCTTAGAGGAAAATATTCATGGCAGTGCAGAAATCAGCGCCGGTCCTGGTTTTCGATGTGAACGAAACCTTGCTCGACATCACCGTCCTTGAGCCGCTGTTTGAGCGCGTTTTCGGCGACAGAGCCATTTTGCGCGAGTGGTTCGCCAACCTGATCCTCTACTCACAAACGATGACCCTGTGCGGCCGTTACACCCCGTTTGGCAAACTGGGCGTGGCCACGCTGCACATGGTCGCGTCTATCCACCAGGTCGCCCTCGATGCCCGCGACATAGATGAATTGCAGGCACGGATGAGTGCCATGCCTGCGCACCCTGACGTGCTGCCGGCACTTGATTGCTTGCGTAACGCGGGCTTTCGGCTGGTGACGCTGAGTAACTCGGCCAGCGGTGCGTCCCCTTCGCCCCTTGAGCGCGCCGGATTAGCGACATTCTTCGAGCGCAGCTTCAGTGTGGAGGCCGTTAAAAAATTCAAGCCTGCCCCGGAGACCTATCAAATGGTTGCCAGGGAGCTGAATGTCGAACTGGCCGACTTGCTTCTGGTGGCGTGTCATCTCTGGGATACGGCAGGCGCCCAGGCTGCGGGGTGCCTGGGCGCCCTACTGACCCGGCCGCACAACGCACCCTTACTGATCGACGGAGTGCCAGTGCCAGACCTGATGGCCCCCGAATTGGGCGCGTTGGCCGAGCAGATCATTCAACGCTGGGGCGGACCGGCATAGCCCAAGGCCTTCCGGGCTGACCTGCTTCGCTCGGGGCAAGTAGGCGGCTGTTTGTCGCTGCCCCCGGAACGGATAGTTTCCAACGGCGCTAAAGTATAAGAAATTACTTACAACGTTTAGCGCCCATTATTGTTTTTTTGTCAGACCCGGTTATCGCCGCCGGGATGTTTCACTTAACAATTAGTCATCCGCTATTTTACAACGCGTAAAAAACGTGCATTATTTACTCGCGCCACAACTGAACTACCCCGTCGTGATTCCTACGTTCATCCTCATGAAGTTAGTGCCGACGGCTGATCCTGATGTGAAGGACAGGTAGAACGTGGCGACACCCAAAGCAGCAGACCCAGATGCGCGTCTTGTTGCCTGCATCGTTGCTTGCATTGCGCTGACAACAGCCATTAATTGCCGGAGTATCATTGTGTCCAGACTTGCCGAATTTCGCGCAGCAGAAAAAGCCCTTCAGGAGCAGCTGGCCCAGCTTGAGTATCTGAAGAACGACGTCGGATTGAAGAAGGAAATCGAGTTCGAGCAGCAGCTACAGGCCCTGATGAGCACGTACGACAAGACCTTGCGGGATATCATCGCCATCCTCGACCCTCACACAGGTGCCTCCAACTCCACGCCTGCGGCACCGAAACGTCGTCGTCCGCGGGTCGTCAAGGTTTATCAGAATCCCCATACCGGCGAAGTCATCGAGACCAAAGGCGGCAACCATCGCGGTTTGAAAAACTGGAAATTACAATACGGCGCTGAATCCGTTGACTCCTGGTTGCGCGGCCGTTAGTCCTCTGCCCCTGCAACAACGCCCTGCAACATTGAGAAGAAGCTCTGCTCGCGGGGCTTCTCTGCAAGTGTAGAGTTATGGCAATGAAACGTGTGCTTTAACGCTGATGATTACGGCAAACGTCTTACGGATTTAAATAATGCGTGCGGGTGCAGGCCTTGGATTGAATATTCAACCTGACAATTAGCTGAACAGATTCGTTTTAATGTGATATATCGCTTTCACTGCACCGCTGGCATATAGCATGCTCGACCGTGGCGCTTCTTCAGCTCTATTAATACCATCAAGTATTATTGGATGAGCATCGAAGCTGGCCATAAGCCTTCATGCCGCGACAGATGAATTTATCCATCGCAGCTAAATGGCTCGTTAGCTTCACATTTTTTTCACACCGGTTTGTAGAGGATAGAGGCTACTAAAGGATTAGTGCCCCAATGCCCGCTTCGGCGGGCTTCTTTATGCCCGCGATTTGTGTAAACCCCGCCTCGACCTACGGCGCCGACCCCAGGCGCAGGCCATTCCTGATCTGCAACACTTCGTCTTTATGGGCCGCATAGCCTTCCGCCGAGCCGGCGTATGACAACGACCACGCCAACTCCGGACTGGCCGCCGCCACCAGCGTCTGGGTCATGACGTGATTGCCGTTCTGGGTGATCGTGCACGTGGTCTCCATCGCAGGGATGTCGCTCAGGGTGCTGTCCTTCATCCGCGTGCAGACGCTCTGAAAGCCACCGCGGGCGAAATTGACCTGCACCGCCTTGCGCATTTCCAGTAACACGCTCTGCACGTTGACCGAATGACCGGGCTGCAGCTGCGTCTGGGTCAGCTCGACCACCATCGCCGGATCACCGTTCTGATCGTTTTTAACCGCACGCTGTCGTATTTGCACGGCGGGCTGACCTTCGCTCGCCGGCGGCTGGGGCAGCGCTTCAACTTCCCAGCCTTCGGGCCAAATGATCATGGCGTCCGCCGAAAAGGCGACACCCGGAATCATCAGCACGAAACAGAAAGCAACGCGGGCGCATGAGCGCAATGAAAAATGCATGGGCGGTACCTGAATGTCGAGCCGCGAAGTGTGAGCCGGTCATCCCCTGCCCACAAGCCGAAAGCCAGGCTTTATGCGTCACCGGTTTGGCGCGTCGGCCATGAGCCCGTATCATTACGCAACATTTTAGCGTTAACCCGGAGACAACCATGAGTCTGCACGATCTGAACACCTTCCCCGGCGTCACGGCCACCCCGGACGCCTCGACCGCACAATTCGTGTTCAACCACACCATGTTGCGGGTCAAGGACGCCACCGCTTCCCTGGACTTCTATACCCGCGTGCTGGGCTTCAGCCTGGTGGAAAAGCGCCACTTCGCGGAAGCGGAATTCAGCCTTTACTTCCTGGCGCTGGTGGATAAAGCGCAGATCCCCCAGGACGACGCGGCGCGCAACGTCTGGATGAAAGGCATCCCCGGCGTGCTCGAACTGACCCACAACCACGGCACCGAAAACGACCCTGAGTTTTCCTACCACAGCGGCAACGCCGACCCGCGCGGCTTCGGTCACATCTGCATCTCGGTGCCGGACGTGCATGCCGCCTGTGCGCGCTTCGAAGAACTGGGCGTGGACTTCCAGAAACGCCTGACCGACGGCCGCATGAAAAGCCTGGCCTTCATCAAGGATCCCGATGGCTACTGGGTCGAAATCATCCAGCCGACGCCGGTAAAGGGCGAGTAATAGCGCTTGATCGGTAGGACCAGCCTTGATCGGGGCACGGCGGTGGCCTCGACTGTGGGACGGTCCCTACCTCAACTGCGGGACTGGCCTCGACTGTGGGACCGGCTTTAGCCGGGAAAGCGTCAGGCGTCACACCGCAAGATCGGGGGTGGTCACACCAGCCTCTTCCCGGCTAAAGCCGGTCCCACTAAAAGCAGCGCATGCATCCAGTGGGACTGGCTGCGACCTCGACTGTAGGACGGTCCCTACCTCAACTGCGGGACTGGCCTCGACTGTGGGAGGTCCCTACCTCAACTGCGGGACTGGCCTCGACTGTGGGACCGGCTTTAGCCGGGAAAGCGTCAGGCGTCACACCGCAAGATTGGGGGTGGTCACACCAGCCTCTTCCCGGCTAAGGCCGGTCCCACTAAAAGCAGCGCATGCATCCAGTGGGACTGGCTGCGACCTCGACTGTAGGACGGTCCTTACCTCAACTGCGGGACTGGCCTCGACTGTAGGACCGGCTTTAGCCGGGAAAGCGTCAGGCGTCACGCTGCTTCTATTACCGGATTCATATCAATCTCACCCACCAGATCATCCTCCTGACGCCCGCTGACGACCTCGGCAATGAACGTCAGCGCGATGTTCTGGCACTGCTGCTTGAGCTGTTGCAGCTTCAGCGGCCGGCTCAGGAAATAGCCCTGGGCTTCTTCGCAGCCGAACTCACGCACCAGGCTCATGCAGCGAAAGGTTTCGACGCCTTCCGCGACGGTGCGATAACCCAGCTCGCTGGCCAGGTGCAGCACGGAGCGGGCGATGATGCGGTTGCGCGGGTTGCTCTCAAGGTCGGTGACCAGGGATTTGTCCAGCTTGAGGATGTTGGCCGGGATCTCGTGCAGGTAGGCAAAGTTGCTGTAGCCCGCGCCGAAGTCGTCAATCGCCACGTCAACGCCCAGCTCGCGGATGCAGGTGAGCTGGGCGATGACCCGCTTGTCCGCTCGAATCCACTCGCCTTCGGTGATCTCGACCTCGATCCGTGCGGGTTGGACACCGTGTCTGTCGCAGGCGCTCTGCAGCGTCAGCGCAATGTCCAGATCGGCAAAGTCCAGCGGTGACAGGTTGAGCGACAGCCGCACGTCTTCGTCGATCCAGCCGCTGAGGTCGGCCAGCGCGCGGTCGATGACCCAGCGGGTCACGGTACTGATTCTGCCGGCGCTCTCGATCAACGGAATGAATTCGCTAGGCCAGATCTTGCCGAGCATCGGGTGGGTCCAGCGAATCAGCGCTTCGACGCTGAGCAGCCGCCCATCCTGGAGACTGAAACGCGGCTGGTACTCCAGATAGATGTCGCCACTGGTCAATGACTCGGCGAGTTCGTTGAGCAGGGTCAGCGCGCGACGCTGGGCGCAATCCTCTGCTTCGTCGTAGGCCGCCCAGGGCACTTGCCGATAAACGGCCCTCCCCGCCGCGTGGGTCGCTTTGCCCATGAGCGCAGCGGCGGAGTTCAGACCGTCGTCACAGCACGCCAGCCCCACCACGACCTGCTGATGGGTGAAAGGCTCGGTGATCAGCGCCAAGACCATGCGGACCAGGTCGTCCCGTTGAGACCGGTCGCAGGTCATCTGCAGACAGAAATCCTGATCGCTCACGTGATACAGCTCAGCGATGCCATCCAGACGGCGGCTCAGGCAGTGGGCCATGTCACGACGCGTCTGCTGCTCATCCAGGTTGCTGCTCACGCTGACATTCGCAGCGCTCGCCATCGGCTGGGTGCGGATCACCACCATCAGCCGCACCTGGCTCCCGCTCACTGCAACGCCCTCGGTGTCCAGCAAAAACTGCTGCAAATTGGGCAAGCGGCTGACCGGGTGGCGGTAGCGCATCACCTGGCATTGTTCGACCTGGCCCATGACCAGTTGCGCGAAATCTTCGAGGACAGTGACTTCGTCGGGTTGCAGCGTGCGGGGGACTGTGTCGATCAGGCAAAAACTGCCGAGCACATCGCCGTGCTGATTACACAAAGGCGCCCCGGCATAGAACCGGATGCCATTGGGTCTGGTGACCAGCGCGTTATCGGCAAAACGCGGATCCAGGTGGGCGTCGTTGACGACCATAACCCCGGAATTCTGGATGGTGTAGCGACAGAACGACTGTTCGATGGGCGTCTGGCTCGCATCGAAGCCCACCCGCCCGGGAAACCACTGGCGGTCTTTTTCCACCAGCGAGACCAGCACCGTCGGCACACGAAAGTGCGCAGCGGCAAGCCGACACAGGCGGTCGAAATCCTCGCTGTGTGCGGTTTCGAGCCATTGCAAAGCGTGAACCGCGGACAGGCGCTTCTGCTCAATTTCCAGCGAACAGTTCATGGCGTGCGCCCTCCATTATAAAAATGCGGATTAGATGATATCTCATGGCCACTACTTTCCGCTCTGGATAATGACGGAAGGTCGCCCGGCGTCGACCACAGGCAAAAGTAGAGTTCGGCCGAGCTGAGAAAAGTGATATCAGAAAGACATCAACTAAACGTTTCAGTTCCGAAGCTGTACAAATATATTCTGTTGTACAACTTTTTATAAAGTTAATACGATTCCGGCCGACAGATGGATCAGAGCGACACGCAATTAACCCTAGCGTCTCCTCCCTGAGACGCCGTCACCGCACTCTAACCCGAGAAAAAGGACCGTTCTCAACGACAACAACCCAAGCGCCCCACTTAAGGGGCTGTGAGAACTGCATGAATATTCTTGCCCCTGCCGTGTACCTGACCAACCGCCTGCGCTTTCCCGCCAAGTTCGCGCTGCTCGCCATTATTGTTTTGCTTCCTTTGACCCTGCTGGGCGCGCGCTTGCTGAATCAGCTCAACGCCAGCATCGATAACATCCATTCCGAACAAGTCGGCCAGCGCTATCTGATGGACGTTACCCCCGTACTTCGCCTGTCGATGCTGCAACGGGCATTGACCAATCGCCTGCTCAGCGGCGATGCAACGGCTCAGCCGGACCTCGCGGCCAACCAGGCCAAATTGCAGGACGCCTTGACCAAACTGGAAGCCACTGACCGACAGTTTACCGTCGCACTGGAAACAGGCGATCGCGTGCAGCGCTTGCGCTCTGGCGCAGAAGGGTTGATCAGCCAGACCAAAGCCGGGGCCGATCAGACGAACATGTTTGATCAATGGAGCGACCATCTGACCCAGACCCTGAATTTCATCTACTTCGTGTCCGCCACTTCCGGGATGGTCCTCGACGAAGACTACGCCTCACTGTTCCTCATCGATCAAAGCACCCTGCGACTGCCGCGCCAGATCAACGTGGTCGGGCAATTGCGCGGTCTGTCCAGCGGTCTGCACGAAGGCCAGCCGCTGACCGACGCCGCGCGTAGCACGTTCAAGTCGCTGCTCAAGCAAGAAACCCAGATTCGTCAGGAATTGCTGCAGAGCCTCAACCTGCTGCGCCGTCAAGAACCGGCCCTCGCCGATCGCATCCAGTCCCCCGTCACCAGCGGGTTGGCGAGCCTGGACAGCTTTCGCAGTGACCTGGACACCTTAATCGCCTCACCGCAAACCACCATCACCGCCACCCAGGGCCTGCCGGCAAAAGGCAATGCCGTGGTCGCCGAGCTGTATAAGGCCCAAGACGCCTTGCAGGCAGCACTGTCCGCAGAACTTGAGCGACGCGTTCAGGACAAGTCGGTTGACCGCGCCGCCATGCTGGCCATGTTCGCCATCGCCGGCCTGCTGCTGATTTACGCCTTCAGCGGGATTTACAGCGCCATGCGCCAGGCCATGGAAGCGATGTTGAGCGCCACCCGCCGCATCGCCCAGGGCGACCTCACCGCACGCGTCAACGTGGCGGGCAAGGACGAAATGGCCGACATCGGCACCGGCTTGAACCACATGGTCCAGGCCTTCGGTGAATCCCTGGCTCAGGTCGAGCGCAGTTCGAGCTCGGTGTCCGACGCCGCCACCCGCCTGAGTGCCTCCATCGACCGCGCCAAAGTGTCGATGAACGCCCAGCAAGGCGAAACCGAGCAGGTCGCCACCGCCATCAACGAAATGACCGCCAGTGTCGCCGACGTCGCCCAGAACACCGAAGGTGCGGCGCGTGCAGCGGAACAGGCCAGCCAGGCATCGGGCAAAGGACTCGGCGTGATGCAGCAGACCCGCCAGACCATCGAAGCGCTGGCTGGCGAAGTCGACATCAGCGCGCAAAAGGTCGCTGCTCTCGCGCTGCACAGTCAGGAAATCGGTGGCGTCATTGAAGTGATCCGCAACATCGCCGACCAGACCAACCTGCTCGCCCTTAACGCCGCCATCGAAGCCGCCCGCGCGGGTGAGCAAGGTCGTGGCTTTGCCGTGGTCGCGGACGAAGTGAGAACCCTGGCTTCCCGTACGCAGAACTCCACCGCAGAAATCCAGCGGATCATCCAGCAATTGCAACTGGCGACCAACGCCGCCGTGGACCAGATGAAAGCGGGCAAAGACCGGGCGCAGGATTGCCTGACCTCGGCCGATCAGACGTCCTCAAGCCTGAGCGCAATCAACGAAGGCGTAGAGTCGATCGTCGGCATGAACACCCAGATCGCCAGCGCTGCCGTGCAGCAGCACGCCGTGTCCGAGGACATCAACCGCAACGTCACCGAGATCCGCAACAGCACTTTCGTGTTGATGGAAGGCATCGAGGACAACGCGGTAACAGCGGACGAGCTGTCGCTGCTGGCCGGCGAACTGCGCACCGTGGTCGGTCGCTTCAAACTCTGAAGAACCGGCGCGCGGCGCAACACGCCGCGCGCCGCGCGCCATAGAGCCATCCCTCAAGGCACCTGGGCCCCCGCCACCGCCACGTACACCGAATACAGCGATGTGTTGGCGGTGATGAACAGGCGGTTGCGGCGGGGGCCGCCGAAGGTCAGATTGGCGACCTTCTCCGGCAGGCGAATCTTGCCCAGCAAGGTACCGTCGGCGGCGAAGCACTGAACGCCGTCGCCGGCGCTGGTCCAGACATTGCCCTGCACATCCACGCGCATGCCGTCCGGCACGCCCGGCTCAATCACCGCAAAGACCCGCGACTGCCCCAGCTCCCGCCCATTGATCACCTCGAACGCGCGGATGTGGTGGGGACCGTCCGGATCGTGGGAGCGACCGGAATCGGCGATGTACAAGGTCTGCCCGTCGGGGGAGAACGCCAGGCCGTTGGGTTGCACGAAATCATTGGCCATGCAGGCAACCTCACCGCTGTCCGGGTCGATCCGGTAAACATGGCGTCCCGGCTGCTCTTCTTCGGCCTGATAGCCCTCGTAATCGGTGAGGATGCCGTAGCTGGGATCGGTGAACCACACCGCGCCATCGCGGTGCACCACCACGTCATTCGGCGAGTTCAGGCGTTTACCTTCGAATCGCTCGGCCAGCACGGTGATCGAACCGTCCGGTTCGGTGCGTGTGACGCTGCGGGTGCCGTGCTCGCAGGTGATCAGCCGGCCCAGCAGGTCGCGGGTGTTGCCGTTGGAAAAATTCGACGGGGTGCGAAACGTCGACACGCCCTGCTCCGGGGTCCAGCGCAACATGCGCTGGTTGGGAATGTCGCTCCACAGCAGATACCCGCCGTCGTTGAACCACACCGGCCCTTCGGCCCAGCGGCACTGATCGTACAAGTGCTCGAGCTGGGTGTTGGGCAGGATCAGGCGGTGGAAACGCTTGTCATGGCATTCGTAGAGGTCGTCGGACACAGGTTCGATCCTTGCTTCAGGCGCGGGCATTTTTGCGTCCGCTGACAGCGGTAATCACCGCGATGATGATCAGGCCGGTGAGGATCAGCCGCACCCCGGCACTGGCGCCGAAGGTGTTGAGCATGCTCACCAGCAGGTAGAGAAACAGCGACGCGCCCCAGATGCCCGGCACGTTGGAAAATCCGCCGGCCACCGAGGTGCCGCCGATCACCACGACGGCGATGGACGCCAGCAGGTATTCCTCGCCCATGCCCAGGGACGCACCGCCGGAAAACCCGGCCAGGGTCAGGCCGCACAGGCTGCCGAACACCGCGCAGAGCACGTAGGTGGCGAAGCGCATGCGGCCGACCCTGATGCCGGCCAGTTCGGCGGCGCGGGCGTTCTGCCCGATAGCCAGAACCGAACGGCCGTAGCGGGTGCGGGTCAGCACATAACCCATGAGCACTGCCACGGCGATGACCACGATCGCGAGGTACGGCACGCCGAATACCCGACCGGTGGCGAAGGTGTAGAACGCCTCCGGCGGCGGCACCCGCACGCTGCGGCCGTAGGCGATCGCCAGGGATTGCAGAATGAAGCTCGCCGACAGGGTCGCGATGATCGGGGGAATGCGCAGCAGCCGGATCAGCGCGAAATTGCCGCAACCCACCAGCACGCCGATGCCCAGCACGCCGATCACGCCCAGCCAGATGTTCGCGTCCTGGCCGTCCATGAGCTTCATGCCCAGCGCGCCGCTGAGGGCAATGTTGGCCGGGATCGACAGGTCGATGTTGCCAGGCCCGGTGCTGATGACGAACATCTGGCCGATGCCGACAATCGCGAAGAACGTCGAGAACGCCAGCGCGCCAGACAGCAACGCGCCTGCGCCCTGCCCGCCGGTGAACACCAGCGTCGCCGCCCAGATCAATAAGGCGGCGAGGAATGACCACAGCCACGGCTTGCCGCGCAGCGCTGCAACAGGTGAAGTGCTCATAGCGGGCGTACCTCCAGACGATTGACCGCCGCACGCAGCGCCAGCACGAAAATCAGAATCGCGCCTTGGGCGCCGATCTGCCAGTCAGGCGAGATGCGGATGAACGACAGCAGCGAACCGGCCAGCACCAGGGTCAGCGCGCCGAGCACCGCACCCATGGGCGACACGCGGCCGCCGACGAATTCGCCGCCGCCGAGGATCACCCCGGCGATGGACAACAGGGTGTATCGCAGCGCGACGTTGGCGTCGGCCGACGTGGTCAACCCCACCAGAAACAGCCCCGACAACACGCCGAAACTGCCGGCCATGGCGTACATCGCCACCTTGATGCGCAGCAGCGACCAGCCGGCCTTGGCAATCGCCAGCGGGTTGCCGCCGGCGCCGCGCAGGACCACGCCGACGGTGGAGCGCATGAGGAAAAAGTGCATCGCCAGCCCGAGCACCAGGCACACGACGATCGCCAGCGGAATCAGCGGCGGCTTGATCCTCACCAGCGCCTGCAGCCACTGCGGCGCCGTCCCGCCCGGTGATGGCAACAGCAGAATCGCGCCGCCGACCCAGATGAACGACATGCCTAGGGTGACGACAATCGACGGCAGGTTGCGGCTGTGAATCAACGCGCCGAGCAGCGCATACACGCCCACGCAACCGGCCAGCGCCAGCCAGCCGAGGAACGGGTGTTGATCCAGCAGCGTTACCGCGACGCAGGCGACGAAGCTGATGAAGCTGCCCATGGACAGATCGAGGTCGTTGACGCTGATGATCAGCATCTGCGCGATGGTCGCCAGGGCAATCGGCACTGCCAGGTTGAGCATCAGGTTCAGGCCCATGTAGCTCATGGCCCGGGGTTGCATGATGAAGATGGTTGCCAGCAACACCACCAGCGACACCGCCGGCAAGGCCGCGCGGAGCATGCGGGCACGGCGCGCGGCGTTGTTGCGCGTGGCGACGGGTGCGCGGGCAACGGAATTCAACGGGGCATTCATGGGGTTTCCTCGGCGAAGGAGCTGCGCAGGATGCGCTCCTCGCTCAATTCGCTGCGCGGCATGTCGAGCACGGCCTGGCCGTCGCGGAAGACATACACGTGATCGCAATAGGTCAGCTCTTCAAGCTCGGTGGTGTACCAGATGAACGTGCGGCCGCGCGCCGCCTCCTCCATCAGAATCGAATACACCTCGCGCTTGGTGCCCACATCGACGCCGCGCATGGGGTCGTCCATCAGGATGATCTGGCTGTCGGACGCCAGGGCCCGGGCAAACAGGGCTTTTTGCTGGTTGCCGCCGGACAGCGACAGGATCGGATTGCGCATGTCCGGGGTGCGGATACTCATGCGCTTCATCCAGTCATCGGCCATGCTCTGCTCGGCGTCGGGGTCCAGCAGCACGCCGCGCTTGAGCTGGTTGAGGGAGCCGATGGTGATGTTTTCGCCGATGGACCACAGCGAAAATACGCCGTCAGTCTGGCGGTCGCCGGCGACGAAACTGGCGCCGGTGCCGTGCTTGACGCAATCGCGCAGCACTTGAGTCAGTAACTGGCTCTGGCCATGCCCGGCAAGCCCGGACAGCCCGACGATCTCGCCGGCAAACGCCTGCACCGAACGGCCATCCGTCTGACGCGCCGGGCGCTGCTGCACGCGCGCGCTGCCATGCTCACGGCGGGAGGCGAAAGCCTGTGTCCCCCGCTGTTGTTCACGTGCAGTGCCGCCCATGACTTCCACCAGCGAATCGTGGGTGAATTCCCGCGCGGCGCGGGTCTCGACGATTCTGCCGTCACGCATCACCGCGATGCGGTCGCAGGTGCCGAGCATTTCGCCGAGGATGTGGCTGATCAGCACGATGCTGCCGCCGCCCTCGACGAAACGCCGCACGTGGCGCAACAGTTGCTCGGCGACACGGGCGTCCAGGGATGAGGTCGGTTCGTCGAGGATGATCAGATCGAGGCGCTCGTCGACGTTGATGAACGCCCGGGCGATTTCCACCATCTGCCGCTTGCCGATGGACAGGTCAGCGACAATGTCATCGGCTTCGATGCCGTGGCCGGGAAAAATCTGCTCCAGCATCGTTTCGATCAGCTCGCCGGCCCGACGCCGCCAGCCGAAACCGCGCAGGGCCGGTGACATAAGCCGGGTGTTCTCGGCCACGTTGAGGTTCGGGCACAGCGACAGCTCCTGAAACACACAGCGAATGCCATGCTGCCGCGCCACTTGCACCGAATAGCCGTCGCGCAGGTCGCGGCCTTCGATCAGCAGCTGGCCGCAGTCGGCGGCCAGGGTGCCGGCGAGCACTTGCATCAGCGTCGATTTGCCCGCGCCGTTGTGGCCGATCAGGCCCAGGCACTCGCCTGCGCGCACGCTCAGGTCGACGTCACTCAATGCGCGGACGGCGCCGAACGATTTGCCGGCACCCGCGAAGGCCACCCGCACAGGTCCATTTGCGTTCATGGTCAGAATTCCTTGGCGGGCCGCAGGCTGCGCGGCCTGCTTTGCTTACATGGACAGGCTCACAGGGAGAAGCTCACAGGGAAGCGGCGGGCTTGAGCCTGGCGACGTCGTCGACGCTGTAGGTTTCGCTGACGATCCCGCCTTTAGGCAGGTCCTTCAGGCTGGCGTCGAGGGTCTGCTGAGTGACGGTGACCGCAGGCGACAGCAGGTCATGGGGCATTTTTTTGCCGTCGAGCAACTGCTGCGCGACATAGAACGCCAGGCTGGAAATGCTCGGTCCGCTGCTGATCGAGAAGCTCTGATAGCCCTGGGTGTCGCTTTGCTTCTTCCACCAGCTCAGCTCTTCTTCGCGGTTGCCGAAGATGATCGACGGCAGTGGACGGCCGGCCGCCACAAAGGCCTGGGCAATGCCCACGCCTTCGCCGCCCTGGGTCACCACGGCGTCGACTTTAGGCAGGCTGGGCAGCACGCCGGACACGGCTTTCTGCGCCACGGTCGGTGACCAGTTGCCGTTCACTTCGCCGACCACTTTCAGGTTCGGGTGTTTCAGCGCACCGGCAGTGATGCCCGAGTGAATGCGCTCGTCCACCGACACGCCGGCCAGCCCGCGCACTTCCAGCACATTGGCACCCTGAGGGAAGCGCCCGGCCAGGTAGTCCATCTGCTCGATGCCGGTCTGCTTGAAGTCCATGGAGATGCGGTACGCGCAGGGTTCGGAGACGGTGCCGTCGAAGGACACGACGATGATGCCGGCGTCGCAGGCCTGTTTCACCGCGCCGTTGAGCGCCGTCGGCGACGAGGCATTGATAACAATGGCGTCATAGCCCTGAAGGATCAGGTTCTGGATTTGCGCGGCCTGCTCGGTGGCCTGGTTTTCCGCGGTGGTGAAGCTGTCGGCCGACGCGATCAGGCCATCCTTGACGGCTTTGTCGGTGGTCTGCTGCCAGCTGGCGAGCATCAGTTGGCGCCAGGAGTTGCCGGCGTAATTGTTGGAGAGCGCGATCTTCTTGTCGGCTGTATCGGCGTGGGAAGCGACGGGCAGAGCCATCAGGGGCGCCACGGCCAGTGCGGCACAGAGCAACGAACGGCGTAGGGGATGACGACGACTTTTCATAGTTGAACCCTTGTTATTTTTATGGGGGCTGCAGGGTGGCCGACGGCGTCGGTCGCACCTTATTACGAACAGTACGCGGCGAGTCTGCACTGGCCGGTGCAGAGCGTCAGTGGTCAATCGTGCAGACCTGATGCGGGATCCCGCAAGCGACCTGCAGGAACGTGCGTTCTTTTTACCGCACAGGGGCCATAATGACCGGGCTGCATCCCGTGCAGTTTCAAAACGTGTTCAGTTCCTGAAAGTGTTCCATTCCAAAAATAAAAAACAGGTTGGAGCCCATGGCACAGCGACCGCACACCCTTGCCGAAGACGTGCTGCATCATTTTCTCGGTATCTCCCGCGCCCTCGCCGGCCAGCTGGATTTCCAGTCAATGATCGATGCCGTCTCCCGGGAAATCAGCCCGATCCTGCCCCACGATCACCTTGACGTGTGCCTGTTTGTCCT
This sequence comes from Pseudomonas graminis, assembly GCF_900111735.1. GTDB lineage: Bacteria > Pseudomonadota > Gammaproteobacteria > Pseudomonadales > Pseudomonadaceae > Aquipseudomonas > Aquipseudomonas graminis. The sequence goes on from NZ_FOHW01000014.1 coordinate 62,710, forward strand.
CGACGGCCGCGAGCACATCACCTATGAAAGCGGCGTGCACACGCTATGGGGCGACGTGGCCCAGCCGATGCCGGTGCACACCAGCCCCATCCGCACCGTGCTGCTTGGCGAGCAGGCGTTTCTGCTGACCCACGACGCCATGAACGACGCACGCTTCGCCTTCCCTGGCGCCATCAACCACCCGATTTTCGACGCCCGCTTGCGCAGCCGCCTGCACGTGCCCTTGCGCGCGCGGGGCGAAATCATCGGCGCGCTAAGCTGCTCGAAACACACCGAACATTTCTACACGCTCGACGATGTGCGTCACACCCAGCACGTCGCCGATTTGCTGGCCTCCTATGTATACGCCCTGCGGCAGACGGAGCAGGCCAAACAACTGGCCATCGCCGAAGCGCAAGTGCGTGCGCGGGAGGAAGGCTTGCGCCAGGGCGCGTTGCGCCTGACCGAGGAGCTGGAGCGCGAGCGGCAGCGGGTGGGCATGGACCTGCATGACCAGACCCTCGCCGACATGACCCGCCTGCACCGGCGCATCGCTCGGTTGCAAACCCTGCCCAGCGTGCCGGGCGAGGATTTGCGCGGGATCGCCCGCTCCCTCAAGGACAGCATGCAGGAGCTGCGGCAGCTCATTGACGCGGTCAAGCCGACGGTGCTGCAGTTGTTCGGTTTTGAAGAAGGCGTTGAAGACCTGTTGCGCCGCAGCGTACGCGACAGCGGCCTGAGCATTGAAACGCGTCTGCAGGACAACACCGACGGCATGGGTGATCGCTTGCCGGAGTCGGTCAAAGTCGCGGTGTTCCGCATCGTCCAGGAAGCGGTGAACAACGCGATCAAGCACGCGATGCCGGACAGCATCGTCATCCACATCAGTCACACGGGCGGCCTGTTGCAACTGACGATTGACGACGACGGCGTTGGGCTGGACGTCGGCCACGGGTTCAACAGCGGCGGCATTCAGAACATGCAGGTGCGCGCGCAACTGATGGCGGCGCAGTTGTATATCGAGCGCGGCCCCCACGCGCGAGGCACGCGGGTAAGGGTGTGCCTGCCGCTGGCTGCTCTCGCCCTGGTTGATGAGGCGGCAGCTGTTTTTGAGCCTGCGCTTTTAACGGAGACGCCATGCAAGTCCTGCTGATTGAAGACGACCCGGTGCATCGGGCGTTCCTGCGCGAGGTCATCGAAGTGGCGCTGCCGGAATGCACGCGCTTGCTGGAGGCTGAAGACGGCCAGATTGGCGAGCAAATGTTCAGCCAGAGCCCGGTGGATGCGGTGGTGATGGACCTGCAGATGCCCTGCCGCACTGGTGTCGAAGCGGCCAAGACGATTTGGCGGCAGCAGCCGGACACGTCGATTCTGTTCTGGTCGAATTACTCGGACGAGGCCTACGTGCGCGGCATCGCGCGTATCGTGCCCCAGGGCGCCGCCTACGGTTACATCCTCAAGACCGCCTCGGAGGAGCGTTTGCGTCTGGCGTTGCGGGGCTTGTTCATCGAGCAGCAGTGCGTGATCGACCGCGAGATTCGCGGCGTGCAGCTCAAAGCCCACGATCAGTTGTCCGGGCTGAGTGATGGCGAATACGAAGTGCTGCAAGACATCGCCCTCGGCCTCACCGACCGCACCATCGCTACCCGCCGCAACCTGTCGCTGCGCAGCGTGCAAAACCGGCTGCAGCAGCTGTACGAAAAGCTCGGCGTCTATCAACCGGACGCGGCCGGCGAGCGCAGCACCGCCTTCAACCTCCGCGCCCGCGCCGTCAACGTCGCCCTGCTCCGCCGCCTGCTCAACCGCACCGCGCTGGAACAGGCCGAAGCCGAACTGCAACTGTGGCTGAAAAATCCGGTTCGGCATCGGTTTGCAGGGGACTGAGGGGAGATCAAGAGCGTCGGCCTAAGGGCCTCGGGTTTCGCCTTCGGCGACTTAACTTTTGAAAAGCACCAAAAGTAAGCAAAAGTGCCTGCTCTCGGTTGGGCCCGACTTCGTCGGGTTCCCTCACTCCGACGACGCTCCGTGGGCCCGCGCCGAACGGACATCCATGTCCTGACGGCGCTCTCGCGGCATCCATGCCGCTCGGCCCACTGCGCGTCGTCTGCGTTCGGCCTGCACCCAAGTCGCGTTTTGCAGTGACTGGGCTTTTTGTGTACGAAGATCAAAAGCAGATCAAAGGCTTCCCGGCTGAAGCCGGTCCCACTAAAAGCACCGCGTATACCCTGTGGGACCGGCTTTAGCCGGGAAGCTTTTGATCCACCTAAACGCGCTTTGGTGATCGTTCCCACGCTCCGCGTGGGGATGCATCCTGTGACGCTCCGCGTCACCTCCCCAGATCTCAATGCGCGTCGTCTTCGGGACGCGGAGCGTCCGGGGCTGCGTTACCACGCGGAGCGTGGGAACGATCATGTCGGCGCATGAGCTGGCCTCTTCCCGGCTGAAGCCGGTCCCACTAAAAAGCCGCGTGCAGTCTGTAAAATGCGTGTTGATCAAACCGGCCTCTTCCCGGCTAAAGCCAGTCCTACAGTGGCCGCGATAGGTCTGTAGGGCCGGCTTCAGCCGGGAAGCTTTTGATCTTGATCCTCATACGCAGAAAGCTCAGACACCGCCAATCGCGACTTGGGTGCAGGCTGAACGCAGGTCTCGCTCCGTGGGCCGAGCGGCATGGATGCCGCGAGAGCCGCCCCCCGCCATGGATGGCGGATGGCGGCGGACCCACGGAGCGGGACCGGAGTGAAGGAACCCTGACGAAGGAAGGGCCAAACCGGGAGCAGGCACTTTTGCTTACTTTTGGTGCTTTTCAAAAGTAAGTCGCCGAAGGCGAAACAGTCTGCCCCCAGGCAGACGCTCTTGACCTTCATACGCCACCGGGGAACGCCGCACCATCCGCGCTTGTCGATTAAAACGAGACCGCGACGCGTCGCTCAACTGAACGATGTCACTCAGGAGCATTGCCCATGTGCAGGAACCACACGCGTAACCCCATTCTTTGCCTCATCCCGCCCTACCTGCTCGACCAGATTGCGCGCAACGGCAACAAAGCCCAGCGCGAAGCGGCGCTACGCACCCGCGCCAAGGACATCACCTTTCGCTCCCTGCGCCTCAGCGTGCAACCCGACCGTCGTCTTGTGCACCTGGCGGCCGCGCCACTCACCGGCAAACGCCGTTCGATCTACACCGCCGACGGCGGCGAAACCCTGCCCGGCACCCTCGTCCGCGGCGAAGGCCAGCCCGTCAGCGGTGATATGGCCGTCGACGAAGCCTACGACGGCCTCGGCGCCACCTTCGATTTCTTCTTCGACGTCTTCGACCGCAACTCCATCGACGATGCCGGCATGGCCCTCGACGCCACCGTGCACTTCGGCAAGGGCTACAACAACGCCTTCTGGAACTCCGCGCAGATGGTCTTCGGCGACGGCGATCAATCGCTGTTCAACCGCTTCACCATCGCCCTCGACGTCATCGGCCACGAACTCGCCCATGGGGTCACCGAAGACGAAGCCGGCCTCGTCTACTTCAACCAGGCCGGCGCGCTGAACGAATCGATGTCTGACGTGTTCGGCTCGTTGATCAAACAGTACGCCCTGAAACAAACCGCCGAGCAGGCCAGCTGGCTGATCGGTGAAGGGCTGTTCACCGACAAGATCAGCGGCAGCGCCTTGCGCTCGATGAAAGCCCCCGGCACCGCCTTCGACGACAAAGTGCTGGGCAAGGACCCACAACCCGGTCATATGGACGACTTCGTCCACACCTACGACGACAACGGCGGCGTGCACATCAACTCGGGCATCCCCAACCATGCGTTTTACCAAGTGGCGACGCGGATCGGCGGTCATGCCTGGGAAAAGGCCGGGCGCATCTGGTACGACGCGCTGCGCGATTCGCGCCTGCGCCCCAATGCCGGCTTCGTAAGGTTTGCGCGGATCACCCATGACGTGGCCGGCCGGCTGTACGGTGTAGGCGAGCAAGCCCAAATCGCGGTACAAGAAGGCTGGGCGGCCGTGGGCATCAACGCGCAGTGATCCGCCATGACCATCCGCTATGACCAGGCGCCACTGCGAGGAGCCACGAACATGCGAATCTCATTCAGCGAAAGCGGCGGGGTCGCCTATTTCCCCGGGTTGAACAAGCCCAACACCATTGAAGTGGACGCCCTGCCGGAGGGCGACCAGAAGGAGCTGCGGCAACTGGTTGACGCGTCCGAGTTCTTCGCGTTGCCGGAAGGTAGGCGCCCGGCCCGTGCAGTGCGCGGCATGCAGCATTACACGCTGACCATCAGCGAAGGCGATCGGGAGCGCACCGTCTGCGTCCCCGCGCCGGTTGATTCCGGCCCGTTGCAGGGCCTGATGCAGTGCGTCAGGCGCCACGTGTCCGGCTAGCCCCATGATCGTGCGCCGGGCAAATCACCTGCTCGGCGCCTCACTCCCTGCCTTTCAGGACTCCCGTGCCCAAACTTTTCTCGCCCTTGCTCTGTCGATCCAGACGCAAGACCGCTACACCCTCGCCGTCACAGGATACGGATCAATGATGCCCGTCCGCCGTCTGTGCCTGGTCCTCGGCGATCAGTTGTCCTTCGACCTGGCCTCCCTCACCGAACTCGATCCCGGGCGCGACGCCGTGCTGATGGTCGAGGTGATGGAGGAAGCCACCCATGTCCCCCATCACCCGCAGAAAATCGCCCTGATCTTCAGCGCCATGCGCCATTTCGCCCAAGCGCTGCAGGAGCGCGGCATCATCGTCCAGTACGTGACGCTGGACGACCCGCTGAACACCGGCTCGGTGCCCACCGAGTTGCAGCGATGGGACGCGTTGTTACAGGCCGACGAAGTCCACGCCACCGAGTGCGGTGACTGGCGTCTGGAGCACTCGATCAGGGAATGCGGCCTGCCACTGGTCTGGCACAGCGACACGCGTTTTCTCTGCTCCCGCGAAGGGTTCGCCACGTGGGCCAGCGGCAAGGTTCAGCTGCGCATGGAGTTTTTCTACCGCGAAATGCGCCGCAAGCAACGGCTGCTGCTCAACAGCGACGGCACGCCGGTGGGCGGTGCCTGGAACTTCGACGCGGAAAACCGCAAGGCGCTGCCCAAGAAGGTCTCCGCACCCTACCCCGCGCGCTTCGCCCCGGACGCCATCACCCGCGACGTGCTGGACCTGGTGCGTGAGCGTTTCTCCGGCCATTACGGCTCGCTGGACGGTTTCGACTACCCGGTGACCCACGCCGACGCCCAGGCCCTGTGGCAGTACTTCCTCGATTACGGACTGGCGGCCTTCGGCGACTACCAGGACGCCATGGCCATCGACGAGCCCTACCTCTTCCACGCGCGCATCAGCGCCGCGTTGAACATCGGCTTGCTCGACCTGCGCCAATTGTGCAGCGACGTAGAGTCGGCGTACTGGTCGGGCGGCGTCGCACTGAACGCCGCCGAGGGCTTCATCCGCCAACTGATCGGCTGGCGGGAATATGTGCGCGGCGTCTACTGGCTGAAGATGCCTGAATACGCCGAAGGCAACGCATTCGGCAACACGCGCGCGCTGCCGGCGTTCTACTGGAACGGGCAGACCAAAATGAACTGCATGAGCCAGGCCATTGGCCAGAGCCTTGAGCACGCCTACGCCCATCACATTCAGCGGCTGATGGTCACCGGCAATTTCGCCCTGCTGGCCGGCATCGCGCCCAAGGAGATTTGCGAGTGGTACCTGGCGATCTACATGGACGCCTTCGAATGGGTCGAGTTGCCCAATACTCTGGGTATGGTCATGCACGCCGACGGCGGTTACCTCGGTTCCAAGCCTTACTGCGCCAGCGGTCAGTACATCAAGCGCATGTCAGACTACTGCGGCAGCTGCGCCTACAAGGTCAAGGAAAGCACGACGGAGGACGCCTGCCCGTTTAACGCGCTGTACTGGCATTTCGTGATGCGCCACAGCAACCTGCTGCGGGCCAATCAACGGATGGGCATGGTCTACAAGAACCTCGACCGGATGACCGAGGCCAAACAGGACGCGCTGTGGCAAAGGGGCGAGTCGCTGCTGGGCAAACTCGACGCCGGGGAGGCGATTTGAAAAAGAGCGAGCTGCCGGTGAAAACCTGCGTGGTGTGCGGCCTGCCGTTTACCTGGCGGAAAAAATGGGCGCGCTGCTGGGATGAGGTGCGTTACTGCTCGGAGCGTTGCCGGAGGGGCAAGCGCTCCGAGCCGTAACAGGCCCCGCCGTCAGATATGGGGCCCTGCCGTCAAATTATCGCAGAGGCGCAGGTCGCCTGACCGGTCAGGGTCAATAAACCTGAGCGCGACTGGCTCTGCCGATCAGCCTGATCAATAACTGCAGCTTGGGGCCTGCGGTGGTCTCGCGTGCCACTTTGATCAAAAATTCCTGGGGAATGATCCCGCCCGCTTCAGCCAGCGCTTCATAGATGGCAAACAGCCGCGATTCAATCTTCGTCTCCTCGGCGCATTCGATCAGATAGGCGATTCCTGGATTGGCACGTTCGTTCATAGTGGATTCTCCTTGTATGGCAGTTACTTCAAGGGAGAGACAGGCACGGCGGGAGTTCCCAGTTTCTGGACAGGGCTCATCCGAACGGTGGCACCGCCTGCCGGCAGTCCTGAATATCAGTTTTTACTTGCCAAAACCCCGTTGCGCCCTTAAACAGGGCGTGCCGTTTCAGCACCCGCGACGAGTTGCCGCCCCCCGCACTCCGTTGCGTCTTCGCAATGCAGCCCTGCGCCAGGCCGGCCGAAACGCCCAGACACCTGCAAATCATGGAGACGCCAGGTAAACCCGATGACAGGAAATACGTCAGACACACTCCCCCGCACCCGTCGTGCACCCAAGGGTGAGAAGCGCCGCGAGGAACTGCTCGACGCCGCGCTGCAATTGTTTTCGCTGGAGGGCTACAGCGGTTCCTCCATTGCCCGCATCGCCGACCTCGTCGGCATCTCGGTGGCGGGCGTGCTGCACCACTTTCCGAACAAGGTCGCCCTGCTGATGGGTGTGCTCGCGCGCCGCGACGAGGTCAATCACAAGGTGATCAGCAGCTTGCACAGCGAGCCGACACTGCAGGGCTTCGTCAGCGGCCTGCGGCAGATCAATCGTTCCAACGCGACGGCGCCCGGCGTGATTCGCGCGTTCAGCATGCTGAACGCCGAAAGCCTGGTGGACAGTCATCCGGGATGGGAGTGGTTTCAGTCCCGCTACCTGACGATTCACGGGCGCATGCGGGCACGGCTCGACCATCTGGTGGCCACCGGCGAAGTGCGTGGGGATCTGGATCTGGACGCGCTCATTCACCAGATACTGGCGATGATGGACGGGCTGCAGCTGCAGTGGCTGCGGTTCCCGGAGACAGTGGATCTGGTGGAGCGGTTCGACAGTTACATGGCGCAGGTCGAGCGCGATATCCGCGCATAAAAAATGAGGCGATCCGGGCTGGCCGGATCGCCTCATTCTCTGTCACTCAAGCTCAGAGTGTCACTCGGGTTCCGGGCTTGGCCAGCGCCGGGATCAGCTCCCGACGCCAGCCTGCTGCTCAGCCCTCTCCCGTTGCGATCAATCAGTACTCGGTGTTGCCGTCGTAGTCCGTGTTGCCATTGGCTGCGTCGGTGTCTTCGCTCTGATCAAGCACACCGCCGGTCTTCACCGCTGGCAGGGTCACTTTGACCGAGTTCAGCGCCGAACGTGGCAGCGGGTTGCTGGTGGTGGTCGACAGTTCCTGACGGAACGAGTTGACCAGCTTGGCATTCAGACGGATGTCGTCCGAGGCCGCGCCCAGGCTGATGTTGAAGGTGTCGGCATCGATCACCCACTGCTTGCTCGCCTCGTCGAAGTACGCCAGCGAACGGTCGTTGAGTTCGATGGTGACGTGACGGGTTTCGCCCGGCTGCAGGAAGACCTTCTTGTAGCCTTTCAGCTCTTTGACGGCGCGCTCGACGGTCGGGTTCTGCTGGCCGACGTACAGCTCGGCGACTTCGGAACCGGCACGCTTGCCGCTGTTGGTCAGGTCGAACGAGACCTTGATCGGCGTGTTGCCCACTGCAACGCCCGGAGTGACCGAGATGTTGTTGTAGGTGAACTGGGTGTACGACAGGCCGTGACCGAACGCGAACAGCGGTTTGGTGTTGGTCTTGTCGTAGCCACGGTAGCCGAGCATGGTCAGGTCGTTGGCGTAGCTGATTTCCTTGACCTTGGTGCGGGTGTTATCGAAGTTCGGGAAATCCTTGTACAGCGGATTGTCTTCGATGTTGCGCTCGATACTGATCGGCAGCTTGCCCGACGGGTTGACCTTGCCGAACAGGATCTCGGCCAGGGCCTGACCACCGTTCTGACCCGGGTAGAACGCGTGCAGCGCAGCCGGAACCTGGTCGATCCAGTCGCTCATTTTCAGCGCGGTACCGCCGTGCATGGTCACCACGGTGTTCGGGTTGGCCTTGGCGATGTTCTGGATCAGCTCGTTCTGGTACTCAGGCAGATCGAAGCTGTGGTCGAAACCTTCACCTTCGTATTCAGCGCTGTTACCCACGGCAACCACGACCGCGTCGTATTGCGACAGGTCAGAAGGTGCGGTCAGCGAAGCGGTCGACATCTGCACGCCCACCAGGCCGCCCATGGTCGACAGGTAACCGTCACGGCGCGAGTACTCAAGCTTCACGTCGTAAGCCTTGCCAGCTTCCAGCTTGATCTTGCCGGAAACAGGGATGGTCGGCGGAATGCTCTTGTTGGTGATGTTCTCACCGTCGCCGTTGTCGATGACCTTCTCGCCGTTGACCCACAGACGCACAGCGCCGTCGGCACGGACTTTGAAGACTTGGTCGCCGCTGATGGTCGGGGTGACCTGACCGCTCCAGCGAATCGAGGTGTTGGCGGTGTCGCCATTGCTCGGCACGGTGTCGGTGGACCAGTCCAGATTGACATAGGTGTCGATCTGGGTGGCCGATGGATCGCCGGACCAGGTGGCGTTGTTGAAGTACTCGGTCTTCATGCCAGCGACGCTGTTGCCTTTGCTGTCGGTGGTGGTCCAGTGCATTGCTGTCGGGTCGAGGGACAGGGTGTCGAGGAACTCGACCTTGGCGCCCGGGGCGATCTGGCGCAGGCCGCTCAGTTCGCTGATGTAACGGGTAGCGTCAACGTGAGCACTGCCGAAACCGGTCGGCGGCGCGTACTTGGCCAGGTCGCCAACGACGGCGATGCGCTTGACCTTGTTCTTGTCCAGTGGCAGCACGTCGCCCTGGTTTTTCAGCAGCACGATGCCTTCGCGAGCGATGTTCAGAGCGACCTTGTTGCTGGTGGCGCTGTTCATGTTGTGCGTGGTCAGCGGTGCAAACTTGTCGAACTGGTACAGGTAGATGTTCTTCAGGATGCGGCGGACCTTGTCGTCGATGGTCGCCATGTCCAGCTCGCCGCTGTCCAGGTAAGGCTTGAGCACGCGGCTGTTCATCTGGCCGCCCATCATGTCCAGGTCGGTGCCGGCTTGTGCCGCTGGCAGACCGTGGACGACGGCGTTGTAGTCGCTCTGCACCAGACCCTTGAAGCCCCACTCCTTCTTCAGGATGTCGGCGATCAGGTGCTTGTTCTCGCAAGCGTATTCACCGTTCACTTTCTGGAACGAGCACATCATCATCGCTACGGCGCTGTTCTTGGTAGCAGATTCGAACGGCGGCAGAGTCATCTCGCGCAGGACGCGCTCAGGCATGACCTGATTGAGGATGAAGCGGTTGGTTTCCTGGTCGTTACCGGCGTAGTGCTTGGCTTCGGCCCAGACGCGACGCTGCTGGATACCGTTGATGACCGCAGGGCCAAGGCTGGCGCCCAGGAACGGATCTTCACCGGAGAGGTATTCGAACGCACGGCCGCTCCACGGCATGCGGTACAGGTTCATGCCTGGGCCGGTGACGAACTGGTAGCCGCCGCTGGCAGTGTCGTAACCGAGGGCGCGACCGAAATCGATGGCGCGGCGCGGGTTGAAGGTGGCTGCCAGGTTCGGGCCGGACGGATAGACCACGCCCGGATCGTTGCCTTCGCTGGTGTAACGGATGCCTGCGCCGCCGTCAGCGCCGTGGATCTGTGGCACGCCGTACTGGCTGAGCGGTTTGACGTCCCAGCCGCCGATGCCGCCGATGTAGGCCAGCTTTTCTTCCTGAGTCATCTTCGCCAGGGTTTTTTCTGCTGCTTTGTCAGCGCGCAGTTCCTTGGCCGCCAGTTGCTCTTGGGTCGTGGTGTCTGCTGCGTTGGCGTGGCAGATGGCCAGGCTCAACAGAGCCAGTGCCGAGTGGGCACCGAAAGATTTACGTTTTTGCATAGGTGACGCTCTCCAAGTATCGCCCGCGCTCTTTTGTCGCAGTTGACACGCCGCAGGCCTTTATTTCAGGCACTACTCAGCTTTTACCAAAGTTTCTCGAAAGAACATCGGCAAGCGGAAAGGGGCGTAACAACAACACGAAAAGTGTGGGCGATATAATCTTCTGTAACTAACGTTAATGGCGATGGGCCACCGAACTGCACGAGCATTGCCCGAGACCTTTAAATTAAGGCAATTGTTTTCAAGTGATGTCAAACAAAAAAATCAATCTTTAACAAACTCGACATTTTTTGATACATCCCCTGAACTCTTGCTAAACCTACAGGTCTGTAGGTTTAGCAATTTTCACGGATCGCCGCCAGAACCCCCGAAAATACTGGGGCTTAGCTCTAAGAAAGACGGCGAACCTGCGCTGAAGCCCAGCGTTGCGATCATTTCAAACATATGACAAACATTGGAGAAACATCACATGAAATTGCCAGTACTGGGCGCTATCGCCGCACTGACCCTGTCGTTTGCAACTGCAACAATGGCCGCTGATTCCGATACTCAGGAAACTGTTTCCGGCGCAGCAGATTCTACCGTCATGACCCAGACCCAAGATGCAAAAGCGGTTAAGAAAGCCACTAAGCAGAATCAGGCTGATGAAAACAAGCGTGGCCGTCCGACTGCTAAAACTTCATCTGCGACAAACTAACGCACTGTCGTTCAGTCGCGGTTAAGCAGCATACTGTTATACGCAATATTTTTTCACACCCCAGAGGTCTCGTCAGAGGCCTCTCTTATTTGAACCGGTGCTGTGTCCATTCATCCGTCCCCTATAGATAGCCAACAGCTCACCGCGCACTCGGCCGAAGCGCTGTGTGCCTGGCTGTTGGCAAATGCCGGGCTCAAGACAGGTGATCTGGAACGGGCGCAGCGACTGGCTCAGGAATCCGAAGGCAGTTCGCTGACTGAATTGCTGACTCGCCTGGGGCTGGTCTCGGAACTGGACCTGGCCAAGGCATGGGCTTCGACGCTGCAGGCGCCGTTGCTGCTGGCGGAGAACGTGACGCTGTCGGGCGAGCCTTTGCCGGAGTTGAGCGAACGCTTCCTGCGGCACTATCGCCTGTTGCCCATCGGCGCCCATGCCGATGGCGTGCATGTATTGGCCGCCAACCCGGGCAATGCCTACGGGCTGGACGCCGTGGCCTACGCCTGCCAGGCGCCGGTGTACGTGTCGGTCGGTGCCGGCAGTGAGGTCGACGGGCTGATCGAGCGTTATTACGGCCAGGGCCGCTCAGCCATGGGCTCGCTGATCGAGACCCTCGATGAGCACGGCGGCGCTGAAGAAGACATCGAGCATCTAAAGGACCTCGCCTCCGAGGCGCCGGTCATCCGGCTGGTCAACCTGATCCTGCAGCGCGCTGTCGAGCAACGCGCGTCGGACATTCATATAGAGCCCTTTGAAAGCCAGCTGAAAGTGCGCTATCGCATCGACGGCGTGCTCCACGAAGCCGAAGCACCGCCCTCCAGCTCTTCAGCCGCCATTATTTCGCGATTGAAGATCATGGCGCGGCTGGACATCGCCGAGCGTCGTCTGCCCCAGGACGGCCGCATCATGTTGCGCATCCAGGGCAAAGAGCTGGACCTGCGGGTGAGCACGGTGCCTACCAGCTTTGGTGAGTCGGTGGTGATGCGACTGCTGGATCGGCAGACCGTCAGCTTCGACTTCCCCAGCCTGGGCATGGACGGCGAACGCCTGCAGAACTTCCTCGACGTGCTGGAAAACCCCCACGGCATTCTGTTGGTGACCGGCCCCACCGGTTCCGGCAAAACCACCACGCTGTACACCGCGCTGTCACGCCTTAATACGGCCGAGCGCAAGATCATTACCGTGGAAGACCCGGTCGAGTATCAGCTTGAGGGCATCAACCAGATTCAGGTCAAGCCGTCCATTGGCCTGGACTTCGCCGGCGCCCTGCGCTCCATCGTCCGGCAAGACCCGGACGTGATCATGATCGGCGAGATGCGTGACCTGGAAACCTGCCGCATCGCCATTCAGTCCTCGCTGACCGGGCACCTTGTGCTTTCCACGCTGCACACCAACAGTGCCGCCGCGAGTATCACCCGGCTGCTGGACATGGGCGTCGAAAGCTATCTCATCGCCTCTACCGTGAAAGGCATTCTGGCCCAGCGGCTGGTGCGCAGGCTCGATCCGCTCACGCGCATCGCCTTCGAAGCACCGCCGGAACTGGTCGCCGAGCACGGCCTGGACCGCTTCACCGATCAGCGTCCCATCATGCTTTATCGTCCGGCCAGCGAATTGCCCGGCGGCGGTTACCACGGCCGCAGCGCGATCACCGAATTGCTGGTGATGAACGAAGAGCTGCGCGGCCTGCTGATGCGTCAGGCCGATGCCTCGACGCTGGAACAGGCCGCCCGCCGTGGTGGCCTGCGCACCTTATATGAAGAGGGCCTGCGCCAGGCCGTGGCCGGTGTGACGTCCCTTGAAGAGGTGCTGCGCGTTACGCGTGGCGACTGACCATGGCTCATTTCAAATACCGCGCACTGGATGCCGACGGCGTCGCCCAACAGGGCACCCTCGAAGCCGCCGATCAGAACGCGGCGACAGCCGTGCTGCACAAGCGCGGTCTGCTGCTGCTCAGTCTTGAGGCCAGCGCCAACAGCGGCCTGCGCGCAGCCATGCGCCGGGGTGCAATGAACGGCGCGGCGCTGGTGAGTTTCACCCAGCAACTGGCGACCCTGCTCGGTGCCGGCCAGCCGCTGGAACGCGCCCTGACCATCCTGCTCAAGCAAACCCACGAGCCCAAGCGCCAGGCGTTGCTCGAACGGATTCGCGAACAGGTCAAGGCCGGTAAACCCTTGAGCCAGGCGCTGGAAGAAGAACACGGCCAGTTTTCCAGCCTGTACATCAGCATGGTCCGCGCGGGTGAAGCCGGCGGCTCCCTGGAAAACACCCTGCGTCAACTCAGCGAGTACCTGGAACGCAGCCAGATGCTGCGCGGCGAAGTCATCAATGCGCTGATCTACCCGATCTTTCTGGTGGTCGGCGTGCTCGGCTCGCTGGCCCTGCTGCTGGCCTACGTGGTGCCACAGTTCGTGCCGATCTTTCGTGATCTGGGCGTGCCGATCCCGTTCATCACCCAGGCGATTCTGTGGCTGGGGGAATTCCTCAGCGCTTACGGATTGCTATTGCTCGGAGCGATCATCGGCCTGATCTGGACCGTTGCCGTGTTGCGCCGCGATCCTCAGCGGCGCCAGCGGCATGACCGACGCCTGCTGTTTATCAAAGTCATCGGCCCGCTGTTGCAGCGGATCGAAGCCGCGCGTCTGGCGCGAACCCTCGGCACACTGCTGAGCAACGGCGTCGCGCTGTTACAGGCGATGACCATCGTCCGTCAGGTCTGCGGCAACTACGCCCTGCGCGCCCAGGTCGAGCAAGCCACCGAGTGGGTCAAGGGTGGCGGCACGCTGGCCCAGGCGTTCGGCGAACAACCGCTGCTGCCGGAACTGGCCCTGCAGATGATTGAAGTCGGCGAGCAGGCCGGCAATCTCGACGGCATGCTGCTCAAAGTCGCCGACGTGTTCGACGTCGAGGCCAAGCGCGGCATCGACCGTCTGCTCGCCGCGCTGGTGCCGAGCCTGACCGTTGTCATGGCAGTGATGGTGGCGGTGATCATGCTCGCCATCATGCTGCCGCTGATGAGCCTTACCAGTAACATTTGAGGAAATACACATGTCCCGATTCAACGCTGCCCAAGGCCGTCGCCAGGGCGGTTTCACCCTGCTGGAAATGCTCGCGGTCATCGTGCTGCTGGGCATCGTCGCCACCATCGTCGTGCGTCAGGTCGGCGGCAACGTCGACAAGGGCAAATACGGCGCAGGCAAGGCGCAACTCGCCAGCCTCGGCATGAAAGTCGAAAGCTACGGCCTGGACGTCGGCACGCCGCCGGCCAATCTGCAGCAACTGGTGACCAAGCCGGCCAACGCCACCGGCTGGGCCGGCCCGTACGCCAAGCCTTCGGACCTGAAAGACCCGTTCGGCCATGCGTTCGGCTACCGCTACCCGGGCGAGCACGGCAGCTTCGACCTGATCTTCTTCGGTCAGGACGGTCAGCCTGGCGGTGACGGCTACAAGGCCGACATCGGCAACTGGGAATAATATGCACGCCCTGCCCCGCGCCCGCGGCTTCACCCTGTTCGAATTGCTGGTGGTGATCGTTCTGATCGGCATCAGTGTCGGCCTGGTAAGCTTTGGCGTGGGTCGGGGTTTGCACGCGGCCAGTGAACGTCGCGCGTTGAGCGAAGTGGTGCAGTCCCTGCGCGCGGCGCGGGTGCAGGCGATCGTCAGCGGGCAACCGGCGCAGACGCGCTTTGACCTGCGCAACGGGCGCCTTCAGGGCCCCCACCTCAAGCCGGTGCAACTGCCCACCGATATGCGCGTGCAATTGCAGACCGCCGACGGCCTGGGCCCGGCGTTCGAGTTCTACCCGGACGGCGGTTCCAGCGGCGGCCACCTGCTGCTGGCCCGGGGCGACAAACACTGGCGCGTGGACATCAACTGGCTGACCGGCAACGTTCAGTTGCGCACGCTCAATTGACGCATCAGCGCGGTTTTACATTGCTGGAAATGCTCGCTGCCCTGGCGGTGCTGGCGGTGTGCAGCAGCGTGCTGGTGGTGGCGTTCGGGCAGAGCGCGCGGGCCTTGCAGCAGGCCCAGCGCAGTGATCGGCTGAGCCTGGCCGCGCGCTCGTTGATGGATGAAGCCAGCGCCGGTCGCTTGCAGCCGGGTCGGACCGAAGGCAAATGGAGCGGCGTGACCTGGCAGATGGAGGTCAGCGCGCTGCCCCGCGGTAATGCGCCGGCGACCGCCTGGCGGCTGGACCTTGAGGTCAGCGACGGCGCCCGCCGCGCCCGTTACAGCACCCTGCAAGTGCGCAGCGCCGGTTCTGGAGCCGGGCAATGAAGCGCCGCGCTCGGGGTTTTACCCTGCTCGAAGTGTTGGTCGTATTGAGCCTGCTCGGCGTGCTGCTGACCATGGTTGGCGCGGCCATCACCGGGGCCAACCGCGCCATGGCCAAGGCCGAGCGTTACAGCACGCGGCTCGATGAAATACGTTCGACACAGAATTTCTTGCGCAACGCCATCGGCCAGTCGCTGCCACTGGCGGCCGGAGGATCCGAGCCCGGCCAGGCACCGGTGTTCGAGGGCGACGCCCAGGCCATGAGCTTTTATGCGCCGCTGCCCGCCACATTGGGCGGCGGTTTGTACCGGCACAGCGTGACGCTGGCAGCCGGTCAGCGTTTACAGGTCAGCCTGGAGCGCCTGCGCGGTCAGACGTTGTTACCGGCCGAAGAGCCCCAGGTGCTGTTGCATGACGTGCGCTCGCTGCAACTGAGTTATCGCGGCGTGTCGCCCACCGGTGAATCCACGGCGTGGCTGGACCACTGGCCCTGGCCAGGACGCCTGCCGATCAGCGTGCGCATCGACGCGCAACTGGCCGGTCCTGTGCCCTGGCCGTTACAGAGCATCAATCTGCGCCTGGACCTGTCCGGCGAGGCACACACGTTATGAACGGCCGTCGGCAAACAGGCGTGGCATTGCTGCTGGTGTTGTGGGTGCTGGCGCTGCTGAGTACCCTGCTGGCCGGTTTGCTCGGCTGGGTGCATTTGCAGAACCGCCAGGCGCTGTGGCAACGCCAGCACACCCAAGGTGTACTCGCAGCGGAAGCCGGGATCGGCATGGCGGTGCTGGCGCAGCTGGACCGCGACCCGGTACGCCACTGGAAAGCCGACGGTCAGCCCCACGGGTTGCGCTTCGATCAGGCCGCCCTGGCGGTGAGTCTGGGCAGCGAGACCGGAAAGCTCGACCTTAACGCAGCGCCAGCCGAATCCTTCGCCCGCCTGCTGGTGGCGTGCGGTGCGAATCCGGACCTGGCGCGGCAAGTGGCCCAGGGCCTGGAGCAGCGTCGCGGCGGTGGTCGGGCACCGCTGCGGATGGTCGAGGAAGTGCGCGAGCTGCCGGGCATCGGCCAGCCGCTGTATCAGTGCGCCAGCCCGCACGTGACGTTATGGAGCGGCCTGGCCGCGCCCGATCCGCGCATGGCGTCGCCCTGGCTGCGGCAAGCGCTGGGTCTGCCGCAAGCGGGCCCCGCGACCGAAGACGCAGGACCGGTCATCAATATTCGAAGCCAGGCGACATTGCCCGGCGGTTACACCACGACGCTCAACGTCACGTTGTTATTGAACCCATCGAAGGAGGGAGCGCGACCGTATCGCGTTCTGCGTTGGCAAGAATGAAGCAATCACTTTTACAGCAGCTGGCGCCCTTGCAGGCCCGGGTTCGCAGCCAGTGGCGCGACAGCCCGGCGCAGCATCTGTGGCAGGCCTGGCTGGACGAGTTGCAGGCGCTGCTGCCCGCCGGCGTCCGCGCACGGCTGATGCCCCAGGTGCGCGAGCGGCTGATCGACTGGCCGCTGCCCGAGCACATTGCACACGAGACCGGCGAGCGGCTGATCCTGATGCTCCCCGCCGGCATGGTGCTGGCCCAGCCGCTGCAACTGCCGCTGGCAGCGCTGCGCGATCTGCACAGCGTGGTCGGTTTCGAACTGGACAAGTACACGCCTTACCCCCGCGAGCAGATGCATTACGTCGCGCGCGTCACCGCCAAGGGTAAAACCCTCGCGCAGGTGCTGCTGGTGGCGGTGCTGCGCGAGCGTTTGCAGCCGATCATCGACACTTGCAAAGAACGCGGCCTGTCGTTGTATGCCGTGGATGCGCGCAGCGGGAAAGGCGACCGGCTGAATGTCGATCTGCTGCCGGCCGAGCTGAAGCCGGCCGTTGCAGGTTCCGCACGCTTGCCGCGTTTCCTCGCCGTGGTCTGCGGCGCCTTGCTGCTGACCTGCATGGTGCTCTGGCTGGACGCACGCACGGCCCAGGTCGAAGCGATGCAACAGCACGTCGACGAGCAACGCAGCCAGGTGCAAGCCGTGCAGAACCTGCGCCGCGAATTGATCAATACCCAAGGCGCCGCGCGCTATCTGGCCCAGCAAAAGGCCGCGCAGCCGACCACTTCCAGTGTGCTCGCCGACCTCACCGGCTGCCTGGGCGCTGACACTTGGGTCGAGCAGCTGGAAATCGCTGACGGCGGCAGTGTCTCGATCACCGGCCAGAGCGCCAAGGCCAGCGCCCTCATCAGCCGCATGAAAGACTGCCGCAGCCTCACCGACGCGCAGTTCCAGGGGATCATTCAGCCCGATGCGCAGACCGGCAAAGAGCGCTTTTCCCTGCGCGCCCAGTTGCGCAAGGAGACTGCCGATGCGCCGTGAACTGACCCCGCGTGAACGTCGCGGCGCCGCGCTCATCGCCCTGGCCCTGGTGCTGTGGGCGGCGTGGTGGCTGCTGGTGCAAAGCTGGTTTCTCGACCCGTTGAGTGACCTGCAGGAACAGGCAGACACGTTACGCCAACAGGAACAACGCTATGCCGGTGCGCTCGCTCAGCGCGACAGCCTTGAGCAGCAGTTGCAGGCCGCCCGCCGCGACCCGTCGAGCCGCAGCAGCCTGTTGCCCGGCGAAGACCCGAGCGCGGTGGCCGCGGACCTGATGCAGCGCAGTCTCGATCTGGTCAAGGCCCACGCCGATCAGGGCCCTGGTTGCCAGGTCACCCAGCGCATGCCGATCACCCCCGAGCGCGACAGTGCCGAGCCGTATCGGCAGGTCAAGGTCAGCCTGACTCTGGACTGCGCCATGGAGCCGCTGGTGGGTTTGCTGCACGAGCTGGAATACGGCCAGCCGTTCCTGTTTGTCGACAACCTGAGCATTCGCCGCGCCACCTCGGCGCCTGCCAGCGGTGGCGCCGGACGCCTGCAAGTGCATCTGCTGTTACGCGGTTATTTGCAACAGGCCACGCCGCACAAGGCGCAGCCGTCCAAAGCCCCCGCCGCCGGGCCCGAGACCGAATCCCGGCAGCAGCCTGATCCCGCTGAGCAAGCCGATCTGGATGATCAACCCCAACCACTGACACCGTCCGAGGAGCCTGACGCATGAAGTTCGACTCCCTTACCCTCGCGCTCGGCGCTGTCACGGTCGCCCTCGCCGCCGTTGCCGTCAGCCTGAGCATGGGCGCCGGTCAGGAGATCGACTGGTTGCCGGCCGGCGAAGCCCGTGAAACCCCACCCACCGCAGGGCCTGCGGCATTGCCCTCCCTACCGGCTCAAGCGCTCACGCTGACCTGGCAGCAGTCGATGTTCAGCCCCGACCGCAAGCCTGATCTGGTCACCGGCAAATCCCAGGCCTCGTCCCTGGATGGCATCAGCCTGAGCGCCGTGATCATCGACGGCGCTTCGCGCTGGGTGCTC
Organism: Pseudomonas graminis; assembly: GCF_900111735.1. Lineage (GTDB taxonomy): Bacteria > Pseudomonadota > Gammaproteobacteria > Pseudomonadales > Pseudomonadaceae > Aquipseudomonas > Aquipseudomonas graminis. Next base: position 81,345 of record NZ_FOHW01000014.1, read on the forward strand.
CTGCAACTGCCACAGAAGCGCCGTCTCAAGCTGGCCGTCGGCAGCACGCTGGACAATGGCTGGACCCTGGATTCGGTCACGCCGCAAAACGCCACTTTCAGCCATCAGGGCCAGACCCGCGAACTGCGCCTGCCCCTGCTGCGCCTTCCGCCGCCGTCGAAAGTCCCCCCTATTACTCTTCCAAACGTACCCACACCATGAACAGTCTCACCCCTGAGTTTTCCCGTCTGCGCAGCCCCTTGTTGTGCCTGGCCACCGCCGTGGCCCTGGCCGGATGCGCGTCCACCCCGGAACGTTTCGAAAACGATCCGGCCCTGATGCAGGAAGCACTCAATGGCACCGGCTCGCAGCGAGGCCCGGTCAGCGATCCGGTCGAAACGCCGAGCCCGAACAACCCCGGCGCCCGGCCTGCTCCGGCGCGCCAGCAGATCATTCGTGGCAACCAGACGTTTGTGCGCGGTGCGGGCCCGGCCCAGACCGGCGCGGGGGGGAAAGGCGCGTCGGCAGCGGCGGGTGACATCACGTTCAACTTCGCCAACCAGCCCATCGAAGCGGTGATCAACACCGTTCTCGGCGATTTGCTGCACGAGAACTACAGCATCAATCAAGGTGTGAAAGGCGACGTCAGCTTCTCCACCTCGCAACCGGTGAACAAGCAGCAGGCGCTGTCGATTCTCGAGACGCTGCTGTCGTGGACCGACAACGCGATGATCCGCCAGGGCGACCGCTACGTGATCCTCCCGGCCAACCAGGCCGTCGCTGGCAAGCTGGTGCCGGAAATGCCGGTTGCGCGACCGTCCACCGGGTTGTCGGCGCGACTGTTCCCGCTGCACTTTATCTCGGCCACCGAGATGCAGAAGCTGCTCAAGCCTTTTGCCCGTGACAACGCATTCTTGCTGGTCGATCCGGCGCGCAACGTGTTGAGCCTCGCCGGTACGCCGGATGAACTGGCCAACTACCAGGACACCATCGACACCTTCGACGTCGACTGGCTCAAGGGCATGTCTATCGCCGTGTATGGCCTGCAGCGCGCCAGCGTCAGCGAGCTGATGCCCGAGCTGCAGAAGATGTTCGGCCCGGACAGCGGCATGCCGTTGGCCGGCATGGTCAAGTTTCTGCCCATCGAGCGGACCAATTCGGTGGTGGCGATTTCCTCGCAGCCCCGTTACCTGAGCGAAGTCGGTGACTGGATTCACACCATCGACGAAGGCGGCGGCAACGAACCGCAGATGTACGTCTACGACGTGCGCAACATGAAAGCCTCGGACCTGGCCAAATACCTGCGGCAGATCTACGGCAACGGCCAGATCAAGGATGACAGCGCGGCCAAGGTCGCGCCGGGCCTGCGCACGCGTTCGCTGTCATCGCTGAACGGCAGTGGCACCGGCAGCAGCGGCGGCTTGAGCGGCAGCGGTCAGGGCCTGAACGGCAGCTCCGGGATGGGCGGGGGCATGGGCGGCGGCCTGGGCTCGGGCATGGGTGGCGCCAATGGCGGTTTGCAGAATGGCACCCAAGGTGAAGAGGATCAGGACGGCGAAACCTCCGAGGACAGCGCCGACAGCAGCGGACAGAGCGACAGTTCGGACGCCGCCTCGAGTGGCTCGGGGGCCAGCAAGCGTCTGGACGACAGCACGCGCATCACCGCGCAGCAGAGCAGTAACCAACTGCTGATCCGCACGCGGCCGGCCCAGTGGGCGGAGATCGAGTCGGCCATCAAGCGACTGGATAACGCGCCGATGCAGGTGCAGATCGAGACGCGAATTCTGGAAGTGAATCTGACCGGCGAGCTGGACCTCGGCGTGCAGTGGTACCTCGGCCGGCTGGCCGGTAATTCCACCAGCACTACCGTGGCGAACACCCCTGGCAGTCAGGGCGCCCTGGGCGGTGGCGGCGCAAGCCTTGGTGCCGAGTCGCTGTTTTATTCGTTTGTCAGCAACAACCTGCAGGTCGCCCTTCACGCCCTGGAAACCAGCGGCCGCACGCAGGTGCTGTCGGCGCCGTCGCTGGTGGTGATGAACAACCAGCAGGCGCAGATTCAGGTCGGCGACAACATCCCGATCAGCCAGACCACGGTCAACACTTCGGCCACCACCGCCACCCTGAGCAGCGTTGAATACGTGCAGACCGGGGTCATCCTCGACGTCACACCGCGCATCAATCCGGGCGGTCTGGTGTACATGGACATTCAGCAGCAGGTCAGTGACGCCAACGACAACGCCACAGACGCCAACGGCAACCCGCGGATCTCGACGCGTTCCGTCTCAACCCAGGTGGCGGTGCAAAGTGGCCAGACGGTGTTGCTGGGCGGCCTGATCAAACAGGACAACGCCGACACCGTGTCCGCCGTGCCGTATCTGGGCAGCATCCCGGGCTTGCGCTGGCTGTTCGGCAACACCGTCAAGAGCAAGAAACGCACCGAACTGGTCGTGCTGATCACCCCACGGGTCATCACCAGCAACAGCCAGGCGCGGCAAGTGACCGATGACTATCGCCAGCAGTTGCAGTTGATCAAGCCGACGCCGCCGATGAGTAACCGTTAAGTCGGCTGTTTGATCGTTCCCGCGCTCCGCGTGGGAATGCCGCCCCGGACGCTCCGCGTTCCCTCCTCACTCGGTAATAGAATTGCGGGCAAGGCGACGCGGAGCGTCTCGGGATGCATGCCCACGCAGAGCGTGGGCACGATCAGATTGTGTGTGTGTTACCGGGGTCATTGCAGGAGCGCGCTGGCCCGCGAAAGCATCGTGCCTGCGACGACTCGATTGCCTGACACACCGCCTTCGCGGGCAAGCGCGCTCCTACAGGTGCGTGGCGGGCGTCAACCTGTTGTGGTCACGGGCGTGAAACTCTCGGCCTTGGGCGAAGACCAAGTCAGTACCCATGACTGGCGGGTATGAGCCCGAGAGAGCGCACGCAATTGGACAGCAACCACGGTTTGCATTTTCACGACGACGAACTGGCGCAGGCGCGACGGTTCAGCAAGAAGCTGGGCTGGCTGCCGCGGTTTCGTATCCGCAATCGCTTCACGCCCCTTTTGATTCAGTCGCTGCTGCGCGTCGGTCAGCTCAACGGCGCGGCCAAGCTGGCCCGCCATGGCCTGCACGCTGAAACCACCACGGCACATGTCGACGGTCATCGGGTGCCGGTGCGGATCATCCGGCCCAGGGGCAAGGCCAAAGGCGTGGTGCTGGACATTCATGGCGGCGGCTGGGTGATCGGCAACGCGCAGATGAACGACGACCTCAACATGGCCATGGTGAGGGCCTGCGATGTGGCGGTGGTTTCGGTCGATTACCGGCTCGCTGGTTCTACGCCGGTGGAAGGGCTGATGGAGGATTGCCTGATCGCGGCGCGATGGTTGCTGGGTGACGGTTGCCCGGAATTCGCCGGGCTGCCGGTGATCGTCGTCGGCGAATCCGCCGGCGGGCATCTTGCCGGGGCGACGCTGTTGCAGCTCAAGGCCTGGCCCGAGCTGTTCAAGCGGGTGTGCGGCGCCCTGCTCTATTACGGCGTTTACGACCTGACCGGCACGCCGAGCGTGCGCACGGCAGGCCCCGACACCCTGATGCTGGACGGCCCCGGGATGGTCGACGCCCTGCGCATGCTGACGCCGGACATCAGCGAAGCGCAGCGTCAGGCGCCGCCGCTGTCGCCGCTGTATGGCGATTTCACAGGCTTCCCGCCCGCGTTGATGTGGGTCGGTGAACTGGACCCGCTGCGGGACGACACCCTGCAACTGGCCGATCGCTGGGCGAAAACCGCCGGTGTCGAAGTGCATCTGTTGCCGGAAGCGCCCCATGGCTTCATCCATTTCCCCACCATGATGGCGGACCGCGTGCTGGAGCACAGCCGCGCCTGGGTTCGTCAGCGCATTCAATCTGCGGCGGATTGACCGCGTGGGTTTTAGTGGGACCGGCTTTAGCCGGGAAGGCGCCGGCAGCCATACCGCCTAATGATCGTCCCCACGCTCCGCGTGGGGATGCTGCCCCGGACGCTCCGCGCCCACCGCCTTGACGCGGAGCGTCGCCGGATGCATTACCACGCGGAGCGTGGGAACGATCACGGTGTATGCACTGGCCTCTTCCCGGCTGAAGCCGGTCCCACTAAAAGCATCGCGTGAATCCAGTGGAATCTGGCCGTGACGCGTCCATGTGGGACCGGCTTTAGCCGGGAAGGCGTCGGCCGGGAAGGCGTCAGCCGGGAAGGCGTCAGCAGCCACACCGCCTAATGATCGTCCCCACGCTCCGCGTGGGGATGCCGCCCCGGACGCTCCGCGTCCATCGCCTTGACGCGGAGCGTCGGCGGATGCATTACCACGCGGAGCGTGGGAACGATCATGGTGTATGCACCGGCCTCTTCCCGGCTGAAGCCGGTCCCACTAAGAGCATCGCGTGCATTCAGTAAAATCTGGCCGTGACGCGGACCTGTGGGACCGGCTTCAGCCGGGAAGGCGTCAGCAGCAACACCGCCTAATGATCGTCCCCACGCTCCGCGTGGGGATGCCGCCCCGGACGCTCCGCGTCCATCGCTTTGACGCCGAGCGTCGGCGGATGCATTACCACGCGGAGCGTGGGAACGATCACGGTGTATGCACCGGCCTCTTCCCGGCTGAAGCCGGTCCCACTGAAAAGCGTCGCGTGCAGCGGTTGGGATTCCCGGTGGTGCCGGTCCTGCAAAAAGCAACCCGATCGAACCCCTCGCGCGCTCCCGGGTCTGCTGATCTATTGCTTAACCGGAGAACCTTCGATGTCGCCGCACCACACCCTTGTCCTGCTCGCCCGATCGGGTTACGCCGCCCGCGGCGTTCTGTACCTGATCATCGGCATTTTTGCCCTGCTCGCCGCCCGCGATTCATCCCGCCCCAAAGACAGTCACAGCAGCCTCGAGGCCCTGTTCAGCCAGCCGTTCGGCCACTTTCTGGTCGGGCTGGTGGTCGCCGGTCTGCTGGCGTTCGCCGCCTGGCGGGTGTTGCAAGCCACCCGCGATGTTGACCATCACGGCACCGAACTCAAGGGGCTGGTCATTCGCGGCGGGTTGCTCGCGGGCGGGCTGGTCAACGGTGCGCTGGCGTTCTTTGCCCTGGGCCTGCTGATCGACGGCCTGCGCAGTTCCGGCGGTGGCGGCGGTCAGACCCAAGACCTGCTCGCCACCCTGCTGTCGTGGAAATACTCCAATCTGGTGGTCTACCTGGTCGCACTGGTGCCACTGGGCGTCGGCATCGCGCATTTCTTCAAAGGCTGGAAAGCCTCGTTCGAGAAGTATTTCGAGGCCGACGAGGACGTCATGAGATACGTAACCCCCGTGTCCCGCTTCGGCTTGATCGCGCGCGGGGTGGCGTTCGTTGAAATAAGCGTGCTGCTGGCCATCAGTGGTTCGAGCTATCAGGCGATGCACCCGCCCGGGCTGAAAGATGCACTCAACGCGCTGCAAAACCTGCCGGCCGGTGGCGTGGTGTTGATGGTCATGGCGCTGGGTCTGATCGCGTTTTCGGTGTACAGCTTTGCCGAAGCCGCCTGGCGACGGATCAACATGGACGTGCCCGGCATGTCCCACGCCTAGGTCTCAATTCACAGCGCCCTGTTCAGGGCGCTGCTGGCGAACCGGCAGTTCGATGCGAAAGGTGGTGCCAACCCCTTCCAGGCTACGCACGCTGATCGTGCCGCCATGCTTTTGCACAATCCCGTAGGACAACGACAGCCCCAGCCCCGTCCCCTGGCCCACCGGTTTGGTGGTGAAGAACGGGTCGAAAATCTTCGGCAGCACCTCCGGCGCAATGCCTGTCCCGGTGTCGCTGATCTCCAGCCAAACGCTGTCCCCCTGCACGCCGTTGCGCAGCGTAATGGTGCCGCGCTCCGGGCCGATGGCCTGGGCGGCATTCACCACCAGATTCATGATCACCTGATTAAGCTGCGCCGGCAGGCATTCGATGTCCGGCAATGGCACATAGTGCTTGACGATGTCGGCCTTGTACTTGACCGCGTTGGCGGCGATGTTCAGCGTCGAATCAATACCGCGTTGCAGGCTCGCCCACTGCCACTGAGGGTTGGTGTCGGCCCGGGAGAACTCTCTGAGGTCCTTGATGATCTGCGCGGCGCGGGCCACCCCGTCGCGCGATTCCTGAATCAGCAAGGGGATTTCCGCTTCGACAAAGGCCAGGTCCAGACGCGTTTTCACGCCTTCCAGCACCTCAAGACATTCAGGCGGCCCCAACTGATCCTCGGCGGCTTTGTAGGCCTTGAGCACTTCCTGGATCTTGCCGAAATAGACCGCCAGCGTGCCCAGGTTCGACGAGATGAAACCAATGGGGTTGTTGATCTCGTGGGCGATGCCGGCCGCCATCTGCCCCAGCGAGGCCAGCTTTTCAGCGCCGATCAACTGGCTTTCCAGCTGCTTGCGCTCGTCGATCTCGACCTGTAACGCGTGACTGGCCTGCTTGAATGCCCGGGTGCGCTCCTCGACGCGGCGCTCCAGGCTTTCGTTGGCCGCCTGCAGGTCCTCGTTGACCCGGTTGATCACCTGATAGCTGTGCAGCAGCCAGCGACCCAGCAGCATCAGCAGGCAGACGGAAATGATCGAGAATATCTGCAGGAGCAACATGATCGACCGAGTGCCTCGTCGCGTGGACTCATGCCTAAGTGTCGGCCCGTCGAGCGCGAAGTTGAGGCCCTGATTTTATTGCTCAAACGCCGCGAAGAGTGGCCATATCTCAACTAACCTTGCGGCATCCAGCAGTCCGTTTCGATCAAGATGGCGACGACGAGAGGCTCAACCATGCAAGCCCCAGCGAGTGTTTCGGTGCAGTCACGCCCCACCCTCCTCTTGGTGGACGACGAAGAATCGATTCTGAACAGCCTGCGCCGCCTGCTTCGCGAGCAACCCTACGACGTGTTGCTGGCTACCAGTGGCGAACAGGCCCTGAAGATCATGGCCGAACAACCGGTCGACCTGATCGTCAGCGACGCGCGTATGCCGGGCATGGACGGCGCGGCGCTGCTGGCGCAGGTCTACAGCCTGTACCCGGACACCACGCGCATCCTGCTGACCGGTTACGTCGACCTCGAAACCATCGTCAAAGCCATCAACCAGGGCCATGTGCATCGCTACATCGCCAAACCCTGGACCGACGAAGAACTGGTGCTGACCCTGCGCCAGTCCCTGGCGTTCCAGTTTTCCGAGCGTGAAAGACAGCGCCTCGAGCAGCTCACCCAGCGGCAGAACGACGAGCTGAAAAGCCTCAACGCCACCCTCGAAAAACGCGTGCTGGCGCGCACCGCCGAGTTGCAGCAGACCGCCGACATGCTCGACCTGGCCTACGAAGAGCTCAAGCACAGCTACGCCACCGGTACCGAAGTGTTTTCGATGCTGGTCAATCAGCGCCTGCCCGCGGACAAGCAGACCAACCGCGAAGTCATCGACCTGATCAATGCGTGCAGCAACCACCTCAATCTGGACGAGTCCACGCGCCGCGACCTGTGCATGGCCGCCGCGCTGTACAACATCGGCAAATTGGGCTGGAGCGACGCGTTGATCAACATCCCGTCGGACATGGTCAGCCACGCCGACCGCGACACCTGGCGCAGTTACCCACGGCAGAGCGAATCGTTGCTGATGACCCTCGAACCGATTCAGGACGCCGCCAGCCTGATCCTGCATCACCAGGAACGCTGGGACGGCAGCGGCTTTCCGGCGCATCTCAAGGGTGAAGCAATCCCCTACGGCGCACGGCTGCTCAAGCTGGCCGTGGACTTCATCGAACTGCAGCGCGGGCTGATTCTGGAACGGCACCTGAGCAGCGGCGAGGCCTTGCTGTTCATCCGCCGCTACGCCGGCAAGCTTTACGACCCCGGCTTGATCGAGGACTTCGCCAAGGCCTGCGCCGCGTACCTGGACGACGCGGTGCTCAACGACCCTACCGTCAAGGCCGTCACCACCCGAGAGCTGGTGCCGGGCATGACGCTGGTGCGCAACTTGAATGCGGACAACGGCATGCTGCTGCTCAATGCGGGCAAAGTGGTCAACGCCGCGCTGATCGAAAAGCTGGCGGCCTTCGAAGCCATCGACAACAAGGCCCACTACAGCATTTTCGTGCGCCTGCCCGAACACGTCCCCGGTTCAGAGCCGCCGAAGAACCACTGGACTCAGGTCGGGTGACGCCCCGGTACGGATCACCGCGTCAAAGCCCTCGGCGGGTCTGAAACGAAGATGTCGGCTGACACCACGCATTCGCGGGCAAGCGCGCTCCCACAATGGACCGCGGCAACGCACGTAATCGTCGGCGCACACAATATCTGTAGCAACCAGCTTGCTGCGGGCTCCGGCGAAGAGCAGCGTGTTCATCCAGTCCGTTCCACCACAGATTCCATGCAGCGAGGGACTGGCGGTGGAACACCATTGTAGGACCGGCTTTAGCCGGGAAGGCGTTGGTTGTTACGCCACAACACTGATGGCGAGCGGAAGTCTGTGGGAGCCGGCTTGCTGGCGAACCCGGGGGGGCGGAAAAGAAGATGTCGGCTGACACAACGCATTCGCGGGCAAGCGCGCTCCTACAGTGGATCTCGACAACGCACGTAATCGCGCTGCGAAATTTTGGGTGAATGCACTGGCCTCTTCCCGGCTGAAGCCGGTCCTAGCCTGCTTCATGTTCAGCTGCGATTAAGTATGCGGGCGCTAACGTTAAGGGAGCGGCCATGAAAGAGCGCGGACCCGCCCTTTGTAAACGCAGGCCTTTGCGAACACATTCGCGAAATCCCGATAGGTGGACGACCTTGAAAAATACACATCCATTGGAAGCAGAGGGTAATTGCTGCGTGCGTCACTACATATTAATGGAGGACTTAGTGTTGTTCCCGGCATGGACGGTGTTGAATCCGCTCAAACTTGAATAAACAGCTTATTGAACAGATGCTGTCTGCCATCGAAATAACAGCGGCCCCACTGTTGATAAACAGGCTTAAATATGAACCCGCACGAACAATTGTCACAACGAGCTGGTACGCCCGAGATCATTGACCCTGACAGCAAAATTCCAAGACAGAATACCTACACTCCACACACATTATTTTCATATTTGAGCGACTAACCTGCGATTCAATGATCCGCCAGAACATGTTTAAGCGACGCTCTTGACCGGCGTTATCCGGCGAAGCTCACATTGCTGATACACCTTGAGCGCTTATAAAAACTGACGATCCGCGCACACCTGTGTCTGCGGCTTCGCATCGCCACATATCGGACTTCACTGGGACGTTCTAATTATGAATGAGGCTTTTCTTCCTTTTTCCCGCCCCAGTATCGGCGATGAAGAAGTGGCAGCCGTCACCCGCGTGCTGCGGTCCGGCTGGATCACCACGGGCCCGGAGTGTCAGCAGCTGGAAACGCAGTTCGCCGAGCGGGTCGGTGCACGGCACGCGGTGGCGGTTTCGTCCGCGACAGGCGCCATGCACATCGCCCTGCTCGCGCTGGGCGTTGGCCCCGGCGATGAAGTTATCACGCCCTCGCAGACCTGGGTCTCGACGGCCAACATGATCTGCCTGCTGGGGGCAACGCCGGTGTTTGTCGACGTTGACCGGGACACCTTGATGACCGACGCCGAGCTGATCGAACAGGCCATTACCCCGCGTACAAAAGCCATCGTTCCGGTGCATTACGCCGGCGCCGCCTGCGACCTCGACCCGATTTACGCGCTGGCCGACCGCCACGGCATCGCGGTCATCGAAGACGCCGCCCACGCGGCAGGCACGGGCTACAAGGGCCAGCCGGTGGGCAGCCGCGGCACGGCGATCTTTTCCTTCCATGCCATTAAAAACATGACCTGCGCAGAAGGCGCGATGTTCGTCACCGATCACGCCGTGCTGGCCGACCGGGTGCGCCAGCTGAAATTCCACGGCCTCGGCGTCGATGCCTACGATCGCCTGACCCTGGGCCGCAAACCCCAGGCTGAAGTCATCGAGCCCGGCTTCAAATACAACCTGGCGGACATCAACGCCAGCATCGCCCTCGTACAATTGCACCGGCTGGATCACATCAACGAGAAGCGCCGTCGGCTGGCCAGCCACTACCTGGACCGACTGGCGGGCAGCCCGGTGATACCGCTCTCTCAGCCCGTGTACCCGCAGCACCACGCCTGGCATCTGTTCATTTTGCGCATCGACCCCGAGCGCTGCGGGCTCGACCGCGACGGTTTCATGAAAGCGCTGCAAGAGCAGCGCATCGGCACCGGCATTCACTTCATCGCCACTCACCTGCACCGGTATTACCGACAGCGTTTCCCGGACGTGCATTTGCCGAACACCGAGTGGAATTCGTCGCGGCTGTGTTCGATTCCGCTGTTCCCCGACATGACCCGCGACGACGTCGAGCGGGTGGTCGGGGCCATTGAATCCATCGTGGGAGCGCCGCGTTGAAAGCCTTTCCCATCAATTGCGTGTCCATCGTCATCCCGGTCTACAACGAGCAAGAGAGCCTGCCCGAATTGCTGCGCCGCACGGAGGCCGCCTGCGCCCTGCTCGGCCATGCCTTTGAAATCGTGCTGGTGGACGATGGCAGCCGGGATGACTCGGCCGAACTGCTTCAGCAGGCGGCGGAGCGTGAGGGCAGCCATGTGGTGGCGGTCATTCTCAACCGCAATTACGGCCAGCACGCCGCGATCATGGCCGGCTTCGAGCAGTGCAAAGGCGATGTGGTGATCACCCTGGACGCCGACCTGCAGAACCCGCCCGAAGAAATACCGCGTCTGGTGCGACTTGCCGAACAGGGTTACGACGTGGTCGGCACGGTGCGCAATCATCGGCAGGACTCCGCCTGGCGGCGCTGGCCGTCGAAACTCATCAACCTGGCCGTGCAGCGCTCCACCGGCGTGGCGATGAATGACTACGGCTGCATGCTCCGCGCGTACCGGCGCAACATCGTCGACGCCATGCTCGCCTGCCGGGAACGCAGCACCTTCATCCCGATTCTGGCCAACAGCTTCGCCCGGCACACCACGGAAATCCTGGTCGAGCACGCCGAGCGCGAGCACGGCGATTCCAAGTACAGCCCCATGCGCCTGATCAACCTGATGTTCGACCTGATCACCTGCATGACCACTACGCCCCTGCGTCTGCTGAGCATCGTCGGTGTCGGCATGGCCATCCTGGGCGTGCTGTTCGCCCTCGCGCTGGTTGTCCTGCGTCTGATCTTCGGCGCGCCGTGGGCCGGGCACGGCACCTTCGTCCTGTTTGCGGTGCTGTTCGTGTTCACCGGCGGCCAGTTCATCGGCATGGGCCTGCTCGGCGAATACCTCGGCCGCATGTACAGCGACGTGCGCGCAAGGCCGCGCTTCTTCATTGAAAAGGTCGTGCGCGGCTCCCCCGTAACAGCGCTCGATACTGCCCAGTCTGCTGCCCCCTCTTCTGCCCCCGCTTACGCCCACAAGGTCGCACCATGAACAAGAAAGCTGTCGTTTTTGCTTACCACGATATTGGCTGCGTTGGCTTGCAGGCACTGCTCGACGCCGGTTATGAGATCGTGGCGGTGTTCACCCACGCCGACGACCCGAAGGAGAAAACCTTTTTCGGTTCGGTGGCGCAGCTGTGCGCGCAGCACGGGATTCCCGTCCACGCGCCGGAAGACCCCAATCACCCGCTGTGGCTTGAGCGCATCGCCCGGCTCGAACCCGATTTCATCTTCTCCTTCTACTACCGCCAACTGCTCGGTGAACCGCTGCTGGCCTGCGCGAAAGACGGCGCGTTCAACCTGCATGGCTCACTGCTGCCCAAGTACCGGGGCCGGGCGCCGGCCAACTGGGTGCTGGTGAACGGCGAAAGCGAAACCGGCGTGACCTTGCACCAGATGGTCAAGCGCGCCGACGCAGGGCCGATCGTGGCGCAACAGCGGATCTCGATCAGCCCGACTGAAACGGCCCTGACCCTGCACGGCAAGTTACGTGAAACCGCCGCGGACCTGCTCTCGGAAACCCTGCCGTTGCTCGCTCAAGGCCGGTTGTCGGGCACACCTCAGGATGAATCTGCCGCCACCTGTTACGGCCGGCGCACCGCCGCCGACGGCTTGATCGACTGGTCGCTGCCGGCAACCCGTCTGGGCAATCTGGTTCGGGCAGTGACCCAGCCCTATCCCGGCGCTTTCTGCCCGGTGGGTGAGCACAAACTGATTGTCTGGGCCGCCCGCCCAGAGACCGGCTACACCGGCGAAGCGCCCGGCACGGTGCTCGGTTGCGAGCCGTTGCGCATTGCCTGCGGCGAAGGCTCGCTGGTGATCCATGCCGGCCAGCGTGGCGACGACGGTCTTTACCTGAGCGGCGCGCAACTGGCCCGAGAGTTCGGTCTGGTGGAGGGCTCGCGCTTGCAGGGCATGGACCCGCGCCGCTCGGTCCGACGCACCCGCGTACTGATCCTCGGGGTCAACGGCTTCATCGGCAATCACTTGTCCGAACGTTTGCTGCAAGACGACCGCTATGAAATCTATGGCATGGACATCGGCTCGGACGCTATCGAACGCCTGCGCGCCAGGCCGAACTTCCACTTCATCGAAGGCGACATCAGCATCCACTCCGAATGGATCGAGTACCACATCAAGAAGTGCGACGTGGTGCTGCCGCTGGTGGCGATCGCGACGCCCATCGAATACACGCGCAACCCGCTGCGGGTGTTCGAGCTGGACTTCGAAGAAAACCTGAAAATCGTCCGCTACTGCGTCAAGTACAACAAGCGCGTGATCTTCCCGTCGACCTCTGAGGTGTATGGCATGTGCCAGGACGCCAGCTTCGACGAAGACACCTCGAATCTGGTGGTCGGGCCGATCAACAAACAACGCTGGATCTATTCGGTGTCCAAGCAGTTGCTGGACCGGGTGATCTGGGCCTACGGGCAGAAGGGTTTGCAGTTCACCCTGTTTCGCCCGTTCAACTGGATGGGGCCACGGCTGGACCGCCTGGACTCCGCGCGCATCGGCAGCTCCCGGGCCATCACTCAGCTGATTCTGCACCTGGTCGAGGGCACGCCGATTCGACTGGTGGACGGCGGCGCGCAGAAGCGCTGCTTCACCGACGTCGTCGACGGCATCGAAGCCCTGGCGCGGATCATCGAAAACAAGGGCGGGCTCTGCAACGGCCAGATCATCAACATCGGCAACCCCGAAAACGAAGCCAGCATTCGCCAACTGGGTACCGAGTTGCTGCGTCAGTTCGAAGCCCACCCGCTGCGCCACAACTTCCCGCCCTTCGCCGGTTTCCGTGAAGTCGAGAGCCAGTCGTTTTACGGCAAGGGCTATCAGGACGTCAGCCATCGCAAGCCGAGCATCGACAACGCAAAACGGCTGATCGGCTGGACGCCGACCATCGAACTGAGTGAAACCATCGGCAAGACCCTGGACTTCTTCCTCCGGGAAGCCATGGCCGAGAAGGCGGAACTGAACGTGACTACCGGCGCACGCGGCTGATGAAGGCCGGACTGCGCATCGACGTCGACACCTGGCGCGGCACCCGTGACGGCGTGCCGCGTTTGCTGGACCTGCTCGACGAAGCGCAGGTCAAGGCGACGTTTTTCTTCAGTGTTGGTCCGGACAACATGGGTCGCCATCTGTGGCGTCTCGCACGGCCGCAGTTCCTCTGGAAAATGCTGCGTTCGCGAGCGGCGAGCCTGTACGGCTGGGACATTCTCCTGGCGGGCACCGCGTGGCCCGGCAAACCCATCGGTCGCGATCTCGGGCCGCTGATGCGCCGGGCCCGGGACGCCGGTCATGAAGTGGGCTTGCACGCTTGGGATCACCACGGCTGGCAGGCCAATGCCGGGCGCTGGAGCGAAGCCGAGCTGACCGATCAGATCCAGCGCGGCGTTGACGTGTTGAACGACATCCTCGGCCACCCAGTGACCTGCTCCGCCGCCGCCGGCTGGCGCGCCGATGAACGCGTGGTGCAGGCGAAGGAGGCATTCGGTTTTCGCTACAACAGCGACTGCCGGGGCACGTCGATATTCCGGCCGGTGCTGGCCGATGGCGCGCTGGGCACGCCGCAGATTCCGGTGGACCTGCCGACTTACGACGAACTGGTTTCGCCACAGCTCGACGCCAAAGGCTTCAACGACGACATCCTAGGGCGGTTCGCGGCCTGGAAGCTGAACGTCTACACCGTTCACGCCGAGGTCGAAGGCATTGTCATGGCCCCTGGGTTCCGCGCGTTGTTGGGCGAGGCGAAAAACCAGGGCATCCAGTTTCAGCCCCTCGGCGCGATGTTGCCGGACAGGCAGGATCAGCTGCCTGCAGGCCACTTGATGCGTGGAGCGCTGCGCGGTCGCGAAGGCTGGCTGGGGGTGCAGCGATGATCAAAGCCAAACATCGCAACATCGCCCTGCTGGTGCTGGCCTTCGCCGTGTTCTATCTGCTGCCGTTGGGGTCCCACGGATTGTGGATTCCCGATGAAACCCGCTACGCGCAGATCAGTCAGGAAATGCTGCACAGCGGTCACTGGGCGGCGCCGCATTTCATGGGCCTGCGTTATTTCGAGAAACCCGCTGCGGGCTATTGGCTGATTGCCGTGGGGCAAGCCATCTTTGGTGAAAACCTGTTTGGCGTGCGCATCGTCTCAGCGCTGAGCACCGGTCTGAGTGTGATGCTCGCTTACTGGCTGGCTGCGCGGATGTGGAACGACCCGCGCAAGAGTTTCGCCAGTGCGCTGCTGTTCATGAGCTTCGCGTTTATTGCCGGGCAAGCCGGTTACGCCAACCTCGATCCTCAGTTCACCTTGTGGGCGAACCTGACGCTGGTGGGGTTCTGGTGCGCCATTCACAGCAGCGGGCGTGCGCGACTGGGCGCCTGGGCGCTGATCGGCCTGGCCTGCGCCATGGGCTTCATGACCAAGGGATTTCTGGCCTGGGCGCTGCCGGTGATGGTCGCCCTGCCCTACATGCTCTGGCAGCGGCGTCTGGGTGAACTGCTTCGCTATGGGCCGCTGGCGGTGTTGATTGCCATCCTGGTGAGCCTGCCGTGGGTGCTCGCGGTGCATGGGCAGGAACCCGACTTCTGGCGGTTCTTCTTCTGGCACGAGCACATCCGGCGCTTTGCAGGCAATGATGCCCAACACGCCGAACCCTGGTGGTTTTACCTGCCACTGCTGGTGGTGTCCTGCCTGCCATGGGCCGCCTTGCTGCCGGCCACGTTCCGCCAGGCCTGGCAGCGCATGCGTCGCCCTGAAACCGGCTTTCTCCTCATCTGGCTGCTGGTGCCGCTGGCGTTTCTCAGCCTCAGCAACGGCAAGCTGCCGACTTACATTCTGCCGTGCCTGCTGCCGATGGCGCTGTTGATGGCCGACGCGCTTATCGAGCGCCTGAATAAAGCCCAGCTCACCGCCTTGCGCGTCAATGGCTGGCTGAACGCGGCGGCCGGGTTGATCGGGCTAATGGCGCTGGTGTACCTGCAACTCAAGCATCCGGTGTATGACCACGAGCCGGTGAGCCTGCTGCTGGCGATCATGGTGCTGGGCGGCTGGTGTGCGAGCAATGCCCTGCAAGGCATTCGCCCGATGAAGTATTGGGCCGCACCGGCACTGGGCAGCTGGCTGCTGGTGGCGTTGTTGCCGGCTGCCCTGCCCTATGACGTGGTGCATAACAAGACGCCTGACCAGTTTGTGCTTGCCCATCAAGCGCAACTGGCGGCCAGCACGCACTTGCTGAGCAATGATCTGGGCGCGGCGTCGGCACTGGCGTGGCGCCTGAACAGAACCGACGTGTCGTTTTTCAACACCTGGAACGAACTGGATTACGGCCTGGCGTATCCCCACGCGACAGGCCGCGAAGTGACCCTGAAAAGGATCAACACCTGGATGACCAAAGCCCGCAGCGAGGGTCAGGTCGGGGTGGTCATGCGCGGCAGAACCGACGAGGAACTGCGCGAACTCGAGTTGCTGCCCAAGGACGCCGAGCGCTACGACGAGGGCAACCTGATCATCCTCATTTACGGGAAGTCAGCGCCATGACCTGGCTGCTGCTGTTGGCCACCTGCGGGCTGACGTGCCTGGGCCAGGTCGCGCAGAAGTGCGCGGTGGAGCGCTGGCGCGGCACGTTTCCCGGCGTGTTCGTTGCGGCGCGCTCGTTCTGGTTGTGGCTGGCCGTGGGTTGTCTGGGATTGGGCCTCATCGGATGGCTGCTGGTGTTGCAGCGTCTGGACGTCGGCATCGCTTACCCGATGCTGGGCCTGAACGTGGTGCTGATCACCCTGGCCAGCCGCTTTGTTTTCAAGGAGTCCACCGACGCCGTCCATTGGTTGGGCGTCGCGTTGATTCTGGCTGGCGTCGTGCTGCTGGGGCGTCAGGCGTGAGCCGGTCAGGCTTGAGGCGCATGGCAACGGCGTGGGCGATGTGCAGCGTGGCGCTGGTCAGCGCAGCGCAGTTGGGTATGCGCTGGGGCATGAGCCGTCTGCCCTCGCCAGAGTTGTGGCTGGACCCGGCAGTGCCGGTGCAGATAGCGCTTGGCGCGGTGCTGGTGATTGCTGCCGCGATCATTGCGTATGGCCTGTCGATGCTCGCCTGGCTGCTGGCACTGCGCGATCTGCCCCTCAGTCGCGCCTACTCCCTGCTCAGCGTCAGCTACGGGCTGGTGTATGCCCTCGCCGCGGCGCTGCCATTTTTCCATGAGACGTTCACGGTATCGAAAACTTTGGGCGTCATCCTGATCGTGATGGGCGTGCTGACCATCAACCTTCGGCGCATTTCCAGCACACCTTCACAGGGCTTTCCTCAATGAAAATCAGCGTTTTCGGTAGCGGGTATGTCGGTCTGGTGCAAGCAACCGTGCTTGCTGAAGTGGGTCACGACGTGGTCTGCATGGACATCGATCAGGCCAAGGTCGAGCAGTTGCGGCAGGGTCAGGTGCATATTTTCGAACCGGGGCTGGCCGGCCTGGTGCGCGAGAACCTGGAGAACAAGCGCCTGCAGTTCACCACTGACACACAACGCGCGGTCGAGCACGCCGATGTGCTGTTCATCGCCGTCGGCACGCCGTCCCGCGATGACGGCTCGGCAGACCTGACGGGGTTTTTCGCCGTCGGTGATGCCATCGCGACGTACCGTTCGGAGCCTCTGATCATCGTCGAGAAGTCAACGGTGCCGGTGGGCAGTGGCGACGCGTTGCGCGGTCATATCGACAAGGCGCTGCGCCAGGCCGGTCGCTTGCTGCAGTTCGATATCGTCTCCAATCCCGAGTTTCTCAAAGAGGGTTCAGCGGTCAACGACTGCCGGCGCCCGGACCGGATCGTCATCGGCTGCGACAGCGATGCCGTGCGCAAAGTGATGCGCGAGTTGTACGCGCCGTTCAACCGCAACCATGACCGGATCATGTTCATGGACCTGCGCAGCGCCGAGCTGACCAAGTACGCGGCCAACTGCATGCTGGCCACCAAGATCAGCTTCATCAACCAGATCGCCGAACTGGCCGAGCATCTGGGCGCCGACGTGGAGTCGGTCCGGCTGGGCATCGGCGCAGATTCACGGATCGGTTACGACTTCATCTATCCCGGCTGCGGTTATGGCGGCTCGTGTTTCGGCAAGGACATTCGCGCCTTGATCCACAGCGCCCGGGAAGCCCATTGCTCCAACGACCTGCTGGCGGTGGTCGAGGCGATCAATGAGCGGCAGAAGAACAAGCTGTTCGAGCGGGTCAAGGCGTTCTACGAGGGTGATCTGCGCGGCAAGACATTCGCGCTGTGGGGCCTGGCGTTCAAGCCGAACACCGACGACATGCGCGACGCGCCGAGCCGGGTGCTGATGGAAGCCTTGTGGGACGCCGGCGCCACCGTGCGCGCGTTCGACCCCGAGGCCATGCAGGAGACGCAGCGTCTTTACGGCAACCGCAGGGATTTGATTTTGATGGGTACGCCGGAGTCGACGTTGAACGACGCAGACGCGCTGATCATCTGCACCGAATGGCAACAGTTCAAGGCCCCGGATTTCGAGCTTATCCAGCAACGCCTCGCCGCGCCGGTGATCTTCGACGGCCGCAACCTGTACGACACAGAACGCCTGGCCCAGAACGGATTTCACTACTTCCCGATCGGGCGCGGGGAATCCTGCGAACTGCCGATCCCGCAAAAGCAGTGGATGCCATTCAAAAACGTGGCGGGTGGGGTGATGGTGTAGCGGCCGACGCCTTCCCGGCTAAAGCCGGTCCCACCATTGTGTCCGGCACCGCCCCCGCAGAATGCAAGCGATGCTTCTTAGTGAGACCGGCACCGCCCCCGCGGAATGCACGCGATGCCTCTTAGTGGGACCGGCTTTAGCCGGGAAGAGGCCCGTTTTTTCACCATCAATTTCGCAGCGTGACGCCTGACGCCTTCCCGGCTAAAGCCGGTCCCACAATTGTGTTCGGCGCCGGCGCCGCAGAATGCACGCGATGCTTTTTAGTGGGACCGGCTTTAGCCGGGAAGAGGCCCGTTTGTTCACCATCAATTTCGCAGCGTGACGCCTGACGCCTTCCCGGCTAAAGCCGGTCCCACCATTGTGTCCAGCGCCGGCCCCGCAGAATGCACGCGATGCTTCTTAGTGGGACCGGCTTTAGCCGGGAAGAGGCCCGTTTGTTCACCATCAATTTCGCAGCGTGCCCACTGACGCCTTCCCGGCTGAAGCCGGTCGTACCATTGTGTCCGGCGCCGGTCCCACGAGTTCTTCACACCCCCCAAACCAATTTTTGACAATCGCGGCCCTACTATCCCGCCACTGTCGCGAGGGTGGAATCACTAATATGCTGGTTGTTGAAGATCTGGTGCTGGATACCGGGAAATACAGGGCGTTCCGCGCGGACAAACACCTCAAACTCAACCCCACCAACATCGACATCCTGGCGCTGCTGATGCTAAGAAGTCCGGCGATTGTCAGCAAGGAAGAGATCGCCAAAATGCTTTGGGGCGAACAAGGCACTCACAAGAGCACCGGCCTCGGCACTCGCGTGCATCAAATCAGAAAAGTGGTCGATGACGGTTTTGCGTATCCGCTGGTTCATACGGTGTACGGCGTCGGCTATCAACTTTGTAAATAGCCGCACACCTCGGCTTAATTACCACCCTTTATCGCCAACTGCTTCCAGTCTTCGGGATTAAGCACGCCTCGGATAACAGGCCGACTCCGCTTATCCAGCGATATAAACACCGCACTGTCGTATTCGCTTATTTCGGCATGGGGATACCCCTGCTGGCTTTCTATCTGGCCGATACAACCGCTGTGGGTCACCACCACCAGATTACGGTCGTCTGCCTTGTGCGCCATGACTTGACCCAGGTTCATCTTCTCGCAATCAAACAACCAGTCCTGAGACGCGACGGGATGGCCAAACAGGGCCGCGGCGGTCTGCGCCGTGCGTGTGGACGGGCTGGCGAGGATATCGGTCTGCGCCAACCCCAACTGACTGAGCGAACGCCCCACTTCTGCCGACACCTGGCTGCCATTGCGGGTGATCCCGTCCTTCGGGCCAAGACACTCATTGTCTGAACGGTCGCAGCGCTCGCCATGGCGGACCAGCACCACCACCTCGCCTTTCTTCCAGCTGTCATAAAGCCCCGCTCTGTTCATGTTCTCACCGCTGGCGAGAGCAATGGGCGAACGCGGCCAGTAGGTGTAACCCGTCAACAACAGCAGCGACACGACAATCGCACCAGCGGTTAATAGAACACGGTATTTTTTGGCGTTTTTGAATAAATTACCCGCCCTGTGTACGGGCGGGACATTGACGTGTTCGCGCATAGTGTTGCTCCGACTGTTCAGTCCATCGGCAGATGGAAGTCTGCGTCATTGAATGGCAACAAGCGTAAACAGCGATGCATGACTGTTTGGTTAACGGCACGTGAAAAAAACAGTGATTATTAAAAGTCGTTCACGTTCCAAAAGTGGCCAGGAAAGGCACGTAACTGTCCTGATGTAACTCCCCCCTTACACACCGCGCCATCTCTTGATTGAAAGTCCCGAAAAAGCCATACACATGAATGCAGTTTTCACATTGTCTTCACTGCCGGTTGACCTGCCAGCGCGTAAGTTCAGTCAGCGCCCCGCAATACCCCGGGGAAGTTTATGAACCACACTCATCGGGACAGTAAGCGTGCCAAACGAACGATCAAACTTTTACGCGTGGAACCTGGGTTTGCCGATCGCCATCGCCCTGGCGATATTCGTGGTCTTCGACCTCACCTCCCTGGACGAGGTCATCAGCAACTGGCTGTATTACCCCAACCACGAATTCCCGTTTGGCCATAATCGACTGTTCGAAAACCTGACCCACCGTTGGCCGCGGATCATTCCCGACCTCACGGGTGAAGCGGCCATCATCGGGTCGATCCTGTCGTTCATCTGGCCGCTATTAAAACCGGGACGGGACGACCGGCTACTGACTGCGCTTGAGAGGTTGCGTATCGCCCCGCTGCTGCGTTTCACCGCTCGCCACCGCCGGGACTTCCTGTTCATCGTCGTGTCGTTCGCCGTCATCACCGGCATGATCCATTTCTTCAAAAGCCACACCAGCATCTATTGCCCGGTCGAAACCACGCTGTACGGCGGGGCCATGGAGAAAAAGGAATGGTTCGAGAATTTCCGCATGTTCCATGAAGCCGGCCCCGGTCGCTGCTGGCCGGGCGGACACGCGTCGGGCGGCTTCACCATGGTCGCCCTGTACTTCGTCGCGCGCCGTTACCAATGGCGCCATGCGAGGGCGATCCTCTACGCTTCGATGGTCCTGGGTGCCATTTACGGTACGACGCGCGTCCTGCAGGGCTGGCATTTCATGTCGCATACCTTCTGGGCTGGCGTCATTGTGTGGATCAGCGCGCTGCTCACCGCCCTCGCCTTTTATGGCTGGCGGCAACTTGCACCCTCTACCGAAGCAACCCCTTCCGCATTCGCGGCCGTCGCTCGATAGGCCACACAGCCCCCCGCATTACTGTCACACTGGCGACCGCCGACCAAGATGATGGCTCAGGGCTATACTTGCGTTGAGCTCAAGCGGTCCCAGTGACGAACGTGCCATCTGCTGCCGACGCGGCAGCGCTGGCTGCGTACTCTCTGCCGTACATCCAGTCGCAGAAATCCATTTTATCGTCCCAAGTCCATCCTTTTTCGAATGACAGCGTCGAGAAGTCGCCCATGATGTCGGACAACGTACAAATTGGCCCCCAGGACTTTCTCCTTGGTGGCGGCGAAATGGGACAGCTGATCCGGGATTTCGACTGGGCGTCGACTTCACTGGGTGATCCGGCAGAGTGGCCGCAGTCTTTACGCTCGGCCATCAGCATCTGCCTGCACTCCAGCTTCCCGACCGCCATCTACTGGGGCGAAGATTTCTGCCTGCTGTACAACGACGCCTGGGCGCCGATTCCGGCAGACCGGCACCCGGCGGTACTGGGACGCCCGGGGCGGGAAGTCTGGTCCGCGATCTGGGACGTCGTCGGGCCGCAACTCGAAGCGGCGGTCAGGGATGCTGAAGGCTTTTCCGCGTTCGACCAACTGTTGATGATGGAGCGTGGCGGGCGCCTGCATGAGACGTGGTGGAACTATAGCTTCACGCCGATCCGTGGCGAAAACGGGCGAATTGCAGGGATCCTCAATCAGGGCCACGAAGTCACCGAGCGGGTCCTCGCCGAGCGGCGCAAGGCGCAGGAACTGGTCCGCCAACGCAAGATGTTCGAGCAGGCGCCCGGTTTCATCACCATCCTCAACGGCCCGGAGCACCGCTTCGAGTTCGTCAACCAGTCCTACACCCGGCTGTTCGGCGAGCGTGATTACATTGGCAAAACCATTTACGAGGCGTTCCCGGAGCTGGACGGCCAAGGGTTTTACGAGTGGCTGAATGCGGTCTACACCACCGGCGAGCGCCTGGTGCATCAGGGCACGCCGATCCGGCTCAGTCACCCCGACGCACCGCGGGACGTACGTTATCTGGACTTCATCTATGAGCCGCTGCTCGATGAGGCAGGCCAGGTCACCGGCATTTTCTGTGAAGGTCACGACGTCACCCAGGCGCATATTGCCCGTACCGCGCTGGAGGCCAGTGAAGCGGCGTTGCGCGAGGAAACCCGCACGCTGGAAACGCTCAACCGGGTCAATGCCGAGCTCGCCCTCGAGCTGGACCTCAAGCGCCTTGTACAGACGGTGACCGATGCCGGCCGCGAGATGACCGGCGCCGAGATCGGCGGGTATTTTCACAACGCCACCGGCGATCATTTTGACCTCTTCACGCTGTCTGGCGTCCAGTCGCCGGAACTGGCCGGGCTGCCGGGCCCGCGTGCCAGCCCGCGTGCCAGCCCGGTGTTCGCGCCCGCGTTCCTGACGGCGGGCGCGATGCGCTCCGACGACATACTGCTGGACCCGCATTATGGGCGGATTTCCCCGCATTTCGGTTTGCCGGCAGGCCATGCGCCGATGCGTAGTTATCTGGCCGTGTCAGTGGTGTCGCGCTCCGGCGAAGTGTTGGGCGGGCTGTTCTATGGCCACCCCGAGCCCGGCCAATTCACCCCGCGCGATGAAAATCTGATCTCGGCCCTGGCCGCTCAGGCGGCCATCGCCATCGATAACGCCACCCTGTTTCAACAGGTCCAGAGCGCCAACGAAACCCTCGAGCAACGCGTGCTCGCCCGCTCCCAGGAATTGTCCGCAGTCCATTCGGCCCTGCGCCAGGCGCACAAAATGGAAGCCGTAGGGCAACTCACCGGCGGCATCGCCCACGACTTCAACAACTTGCTCGCCGGCATTATCGGCAGCCTGGAAATGATTGACCGCCGCATCGCCAACGGCCGGGTCGACGGGCTGGACAGGTACGTCGGCGCGGCCCAGGACTCGGCCAATCGCGCGGCCACCCTCACCCAGCGGCTTTTGGCGTTCTCCCGTCGTCAGACCCTCGACCCCAAGCCCACCGACGTCAACCGGCTCATCGCGGGAATGGGTCAGCTCATTTCGTCCACCAGCGGCCCGTCCATCAGCCTGCGAACGATGGCCAGCGGCGACCTGTGGCTGAGCAAGATCGACGCCGCGCAGCTGGAAAGCGCGCTGGTCAATCTGACCCTCAACGCCCGCGACGCCATGCCGAACGGCGGCGAACTCACGCTGCACAGCCGCAACGTCTCCGCTGACAGCGCTGCAGGCGTCACGACCTCGCTGCCCGCCGGCGACTTCGTTGAAATCAGCGTGAGCGACACCGGCACGGGCATTGCCCCGGAGATCCTCGACCGGATCTTCGACCCGTTCTTTACCACCAAACCCATCGGTCAGGGCACAGGCCTGGGACTGTCGATGATCCACGGTTTCGTTCACCAGTCCGGTGGCACGGTTCAGGTGCGCTCCACCCTCGGCGCGGGCACGACAGTTACGCTCTACTTGCCACGCTACCTGGGTGAGGGGGAGCAGGCACAGACCCGCTGCCCCTTGCAGCCCGGCACGAGCGGCGAAACCGTGCTGGTGATCGACGACGAACCCCACGTGCGCATGCTGATGTGCGACACCCTGCGCGAACGCGGCTATCAGGTCAGCGAAGCCATGGACGGGCCGTCGGGCTTGCAAATGCTGCAGTCGATGCCCTCGATCGATCTGCTGGTGACCGACGTCGGCCTGCCCGGCGGCATGAATGGCCGGCAGGTCGCCGACGCCGCGCGCGCCCTGCTGCCTTCCCTCGACGTATTGTTCGTCACCGGTTACGCGGAAAACTCGGCCGTGGGTGGCGATCAACTGGCGACCGGCATGGCGGTGTTGCTCAAGCCGTTCGGGATGGACAGCTTCGCGCAGAAAGTGGGCGAAATGCTCGCGACGGGGGCGCAGCGGAGCAACACGCAAGCCATCGGCTGCACCGTGGATGGCTGCTGAGTCCGGCCCGGACTGCAACTGTCACCCTGTACGTGCCGGTGGCCCCGAGAATCCGGGGCTCTGGCCGGGCACATCGGCCCTAGACCGACCAGTCAGTTTTTTTCGCCCTCCCACGGAACTCACAGAGCCCGCATGCCCCTAACCACGACGTCAGCGAACCGGCATAACGCCAGTTCCACGAGAGGTTTAGGTTTCCATGTCTTCCAGCACCCCATCCGCCGCCATAGGCCAACCAGACGAGCAGCGCACTTCGCCGCGTCGCCTGATTTTCATCTCGGTCCTTGTCGCCACCATGGGCGCACTCGCATTCGGTTACGACACGGGCATCATCGCGGGCGCCCTGCCCTTCATGACCTTGCCGCTAGATCAGGGCGGTCTTGGCCTGAACCCGGTCAGCGAAGGGCTGATCACCGCATCGCTGATCGTCGGCGCCGCCTTTGGCTCACTGGCCAGCGGTTACCTCTCCGACCGTTTTGGCCGACGCGTGACCCTGCGCATTCTGTCGCTGTTGTTCATCGTCGGTGCACTCGGCACGGCCACGGCGCCCTCGGTGCCGTTCATGGTCGCCGCGCGTTTTCTGCTGGGCATCGCCGTTGGCGGTGGCTCGGCCACGGTGCCGGTGTTCATCGCCGAGATCGCCGGGCCGTCACGCCGCGCCCGACTGGTCAGCCGCAACGAGCTGATGATCGTCAGCGGCCAACTGCTGGCCTACGTGCTCAGCGCCGTGCTCGCCGCGTTACTGCACACCCCCGGCATCTGGCGCTACATGCTGGCCATCGCCATGGTCCCGGGCGTTTTGCTGCTGATCGGTACGTTCTTCGTGCCGCCCTCGCCGCGCTGGCTGGCCTCAAAAGGCCGCTTCGATGAAGCGCAAGACGTGCTCGAACAACTGCGTGACACCAAAGACGCCGCCAAGCGCGAAGTCGAGGAAATGAAAGCCCAGGAGAAAGAAGCCCACAAGCGCGTCGCCGCTCGCGATCTGCTGCGTCAGCCGTGGGTGTTGAAGTTGTTGCTGATCGGTGTCGGGCTGGGCTTTACCGCGCAGTTCACCGGCGTCAACGCGTTCATGTACTACACGCCGATCATCCTCAAACACACCGGCATGGGCACCAACGCTGCGCTGACCGCAACCATCGGCAACGGCATCGTGTCGGTGATCGCCACGCTGCTGGGGATCTGGGCCATCGGCCGTTACGGGCGTCGGCACTTGCTGATGACCGGCCTGGTTATCGTGATCATGATGCAGGCGGCGTTGGGCTGCGTACTGATGTTCATGCCGCAGAATCTGACCCAGAGCTATGCCGCGCTGGCGTGCATTCTGGTGTTCCTGCTGTTCATGCAGATGTGCATCTCGCCGGTGTACTGGCTGCTCATGTCCGAGCTGTTCCCGATGCAGGTGCGGGGCCTGCTGACCGGCACGGCGGTGTCGATGCAGTGGCTGTTCAACGCGACCGTCGCGTTCCTCTTCCCGATCGCGGTGGACACCCTGGGCAACCCGACCTTCTTCGTGTTTGCGGCGATCAACATCGGTTCGCTGATCTTCGTGTTCCTGTGCCTGCCGGAAACCAAGGGCAAGTCTCTGGAGCAGATCGAAAAGCACATGAAGAAGGAGCTTTAAGACAAGGATTCAGGGCCCGGGCCTTACGTCCGGGACTTTGAAACCGAGGGGGCTGAGACCGCGCACGTTCAGCCGAGCAATTCGGTGATCCAGCGAACTTGCTGTGCGGTGTCGTGCAGCGTGTGTTCCGAGACGCCCTGCCGCGCCCGCTGCAAGCCGGCCAGGGTGCGTTGCTTGTTACGCAGCCGCCGCTGCCATTTGTCGAGGAACGCCGGGCTGCGTTCGAGCATCAACAGTGGGCCGAAGTACAGCGCTTCAGGGCTGTACACCACTGGCCCGCTGCGTTCGGCGACGATGATTTCGTAGTCGAAGCGGTTCTCCAGCAGTACGTCCTCATGGACGATGCGATACGCGTTATCCATCAACCACTGGCGCAGTTCAGGCTCGCCGCCGTTGGGTTGCAGAATCAATAGCTCCCTTCCGCTGAGCCGCCCATCGCCCGCCTCAAAGATGTCGCGAATCGTCTCGCCGCCCATGCCGCAGAGGCTGATCGTGTCGATACCGTCTTCCACCTCAATCGCAGCAAGGCCATCGGCCAGACGCACATGGATGTGCTGCTCGAAACCGTTCTCGCGCACCGTACGTTGTGCGGCGCTGAACGGCGTCGTTGCCACCTCCCCTGCCACGGCCATGGTAATGAGGCCACGGCGCATCAACGCCACCGGCAAGTAGGCGTGATCGGAGCCGATGTCGGCCAGTCGCGCGCCGGCAGGCACCAGCGCCGCCACGCGCTCCAGACGCCTGGACAATGTGTGTTCGTTCAACCTTGCCGCCCCTTCTCGCTGCGCCCCGGCACGACCTGCCGAAACGGGGCGTGAGTCTGTCGGGCTGTGATGCGGATTTCAACTGCGTTGAGGCGTGGCCGGCGGATTGAGCATCGGGTACTAAGGCAGCTTGGCGATGACCTTGATCTCGAAATCGAAGCCATACAGCCAGGTCACACCGACGGCCGTGATGGTCGGATGCGGCGCTTCGCCCCAGAACTCCGGCACCACTTCCCAGGCTTTTTCGAGGGTCGACTGCGGATCGACCATGAACACCGTGACGTCAATCACGTCATCGAAGGTGCAGCCGGCGGCGTTGAGAATGGTATTGAGATTGGTAAATGCCAGGCGGACCTGGGCGCGCAGATCGGGTTCGGGCGAGCCATCTTCACGGCTGCCGACCTGCCCCGAGACAAACAGCAAGC
Organism: Pseudomonas graminis; assembly: GCF_900111735.1. Lineage (GTDB taxonomy): Bacteria > Pseudomonadota > Gammaproteobacteria > Pseudomonadales > Pseudomonadaceae > Aquipseudomonas > Aquipseudomonas graminis. The sequence continues at coordinate 107,964 of NZ_FOHW01000014.1, forward strand.
CCGCGGATTTGATCGCCGGCGAGTAGCGATTGCGCTCGTACAACGCGTGGCGGCCGGGCGGGAATACAACGTCACGAACAGTCATGGGTTTTCTCCTTCAGCGGAGCGGGATGCTCCATGGTTTTGATGGGCAGACTGTAGGGCGGAGGATTCGCTGGATAAACCAGCAGCGCTGATCAAGACTGTTTGCATTCCCCAAACAATAAGGTGGCGCGATGGACCGTTTCGACGCGATGCAGGCGTTCGTCTGAGTCGTGGAAACCGGCAGCTTCACCAAGGCCGCCGGCACGTTGCACATGAGCAAGACCACCGTGACGCAACTGGTGCAGCAGCTCGAGGCACGGTTGCGGGTCAAGCTGCTCAACCGCACCACGCGCAAGGTCAATGTCACGGCCGACGGCGCTGTGTTCTACGAACGGGCGCTGCGCGTGCTAGCGGATCTGGACGACGCCGAGACCGGTCTGTCCAGCGCCTCCGCTGCGCCCCGGGGACGTTTGCGTGTGGATGTGCCCAGTCCGTTCGCGCGCATGGTGCTGATCCCGGCGCTGCCGGACTTCAATGCCCGCTACCCCGACATCCAGATCGACCTGGGCGTAAGCGACCGGATGATCGACCTCATCGGCGAGAACGTCGACTGCGTGGTGCGCGGCGGCGAGCTGACCGACCAATCGCTGATGGCCCGGCACATCACCGACTTGCAGCTGGGCGTCTACGCGGCGCCTGCTTATCTGCGGCGCGCGGGCACGCCGACTCATCCCCGTGACCTCGAAGCACTTCAGCACCGCATCGTCGGTTTCCGCTGGGCGCGCACCGGGCAGCTGTTCCCGATGGTGCTGCAGCGGGACGGCGAACGGGTTCAGGTGCAAAGCCGCTACCTGCTCACGGTGGACGACGGCAACGCTTACCTCGCGGCAGGTCTTGCCGGCATGGGCGCCCTCTGGCTGCCGCAGTACATGGCTCAGCCGTCCGTGCATAGCGGTGAGTTGATCGCGTTGTTCGAGGACTGGCAGCTGGAATCGATGCCCATGTACGTGGCCTTCCCGCCCAACCGGCATATCAGCCTCAAGCTGCGGGTGTTCATCGACTGGGTTGTGGAGTTGATGGGCGACGGGTACAAGAGCCGATCTTCCGCAACGGTTGTACAAGGAGCGACGCGCAATGGATGAAGTGATCAGTTACCGACAAGCCACGGTCGAGGACGTGGCGGCAATCTGCGAACTGGGGCAGCTGCTGAATGCCATTCACCACGCTGAGCGCCCCGATATCTACGCGATTGAAACCCGGGATTACACTCGCGATGCCCCTCACTGGATGAGCTTTCTCAACAATCCGGAGCAGGTTATTTTCCTGGCGTTTGTCGGGGATCGAGCGGCGGGTTTTGTCAGCGCAGGGATGTTTTCAGCGGGCGGGCCATTGCTGCAGCCGATGGCATTCGCGCGGATCGGCTCGGTGTGCGTGGCCGAGGTTTACTGGGGCAAAGGCTTGGGCCGTGGGCTGATTGAGCGAGTGCAAGGGTGGGCGCAGGAGCGCGGCGCGCAGGACATTCGCCTGTCGGTGTGGGGCTTCAATACCCATGCGCGGCGGCTGTATGAAGAGCTCGGGTTCGAGACGCGGGCCTTTGAGATGGGCATGCGCCTGACATGAGTGCCGTTCATCGCGGGCACTTGTCACTTTGTAGACGACCGGTCAGTTTTGTTTTAAGGTGCTGCGCATTATGAAGAAACCCAACCTGGAAATGCGCCAACACATCATCGACGTCGCCAAGTCGCTGATGACCCACAAGGGCTACACCGCCGTGGGCCTGGCTGAAGTGGTGAGCGCGGCGGGCGTGCCCAAGGGCTCGTTTTACTATTACTTCAAATCGAAGGAAGAGTTCGGCGCCGCGTTGCTCGATGAGTACTTCTCCGAATACCTGGGCCGCGTCGACACCGTCATGACGCGCTCGGGCAGCGGTGTCGAAAAGCTGCTGGCCTACTTCGACTACTGGATCGAGACCCAGGGCACCGATCATCCGGAAGGCAAATGCCTGGTGGTCAAGCTGGGCCCGGAAGTCTGCGACCTGTCCGAGGACATGCGCAGGGTGCTGGAGGCCGGCACGGCGAAGATCATCAAGCGCATCACCGCCTGTGTCGACATGGCCGTGGCAGACGGCAGCCTGCACATCGAAGAAGGCAGCGAAGCCTTCGCCGAGACCCTGTACCAACTATGGCTGGGCGCTTCCCTTCTGGTGAAGGTCAACAAGTCCACCATGTCCTTCGACACGGCCATGAGCCTGACCCAACGCCTGCTGCGGTAGCAGGCGCTTTTTTTTCAAAGATTGGTAGACGACCGGTCAAATATGCGAGTAATTCTCAATGAGTGATATCAGTAACAGCACCGACTTGTTTTCCCCCGTGCAGATGGGCGCCATCGAAATGGCCAACCGCATCGTCATGGCACCCGTCACCCGCAGCCGCTATGAAGAAGACGGCGTGCCCGGTGAACTGCACGCCACCTATTACGCCCAGCGCGCCACCGCCGGGATGATCGTGGCCGAAGCGACCAACATCTCGGCCCAGGGACGCGGCTATGCAGCGACGCCCGGGATCTGGAGCGAAGCGCAGGTTGCCGGTTGGCGCAAAGTCACCGACGCCGTGCACGCGGCTGGCGGCAAGATCGTCAGCCAGCTCTGGCACGTGGGCCGGTTCTCCAGCGTGGACCTGCAGCCCAACGGCGAAGCCCCGGTCGCGCCGTCCGCCATTCAGGCCGAGGGCAACACCTACACGGTCGACGGCTTTGTGCCGGTGTCGATGCCGCGCGCGCTGGAAACCGACGAGATCCCCGGCATCATCGAGCAGTACAAGCACGCGGCCGAGAACGCCAAGCGCGCAGGGTTCGACGGTGTCGAAGTCCACTCGGCGAACAGCTATTTGCTCGACCAGTTCCTGCGCGATTCCACCAATCAGCGCACCGACAGATACGGCGGCTCGATTGAAAACCGCGCGCGACTGACGCTGGAAGTCACCCAGGCGATCGTTGATATCTGGGGCAACGACCGCGTCGGGATTCGCTTGTCGCCGGTCACGCCGGATGCAGGCAACACGCCGCCGGACAGCAACGTCATGGCGTTGCACGGTTACCTGATTCAGCAGTTGAACCGCTTCAACCTGGCGTATCTGCACTTTGTCGAAGGCGCGACCGCCACCTCCCGTGAAGTGCCGGCAGGCGTCGACATGGATGCGCTGAGTGCCCAGTTCAACGGCCCGTTCATAGGCAACAACAACTACGACCTGGACATGGCCGTCGAGCGCCGCGCCCAGGGCAAGATCGACGCCGTCGCGTTCGGCCGCCTGTTCATCTCCAACCCGGACCTGGTCGCGAGGCTGCGCCACGGCGCCGATCTGACCATCGCCCCGCGTGAAAGCTATTACGGCGGCGGCGCCAAGGGCTACACCGACTGGCCGGTGGGCACTTACTAACAGCACTGGCAACCGCACCGCTTTCAAGCACCGCATTCAATAACGGCTAAACGGCAAGGCTTTCCCACGAAGGCCGACGCTGCCCGCACGCCTGGAATTTGAGGAAACATGATCATGAACACGAACTATCTGGACAAGAAAACCGCCATCGTGACCGGCGCGTCATCAGGCATCGGCGCCGCGACGGCCAGAGCATTGGCCGCACAAGGGGTGAATGTCGTGGCTGCCGCGCTGGATGAGAAAGCCCTCGCCGCCCTTGTCGGCGAACTCCGCGGGTTGGGCTTTGAGGCGTCCAGCTTTGTCACCGACGTGACCGACGCTGAACAGACCCGCGCCCTGGCGCAGTTCGCCAAAGACACCTACGGCTCGGTCGACATCCTCGTCAACAACGCCGGCCTGATGTTGTTCTCCAACTGGGTCGACCTCGTGACCCAGGACTGGAACGCCATGATCGACGTCAACATCAAGGGCTACCTGAACACCATCGCCGCCGCCCTGCCCTTCATGCTCGAACAGAAATCCGGGCAGATCCTCAATATGGATTCGGTGGCAGGCCACCAGGTTGGTCCCGGCGCCGGCGTCTACAGCGCGACCAAGTTCTTCGTGCAGGCCATGACCGAATCGATGCGCAAGGAACTGGGCGTGCACCACGGCATCCGCGTCAACACCGTCAGCCCCGGCGTGATCAACACCGGCTGGGCCGACAAAGTCACCGACCCTGCCGGGCGCAAAGCCGCACAAGCGCTCAACGAAATCGCCATCGCACCGGAAGACATCAGCCGCGCCGTCATCTACGCGCTGAATCAGCCGGCCAATGTCACCGTCAACGACCTGATCATTTCACCTACCCGACAGGACTGGTGATGGCGGGTCTTTTGGTAATTGAAGCTATCCCCTATCCAACTCAAACCCTGGAGTCATCAACATGAGCAAGAACATCAAAGCCGTTGCCACCCACGACTACAACGCCGTCATCGAGACCGCCAGCCGCTACGTTGAAGGCCTGCGTGAAGGCAGTGTTGCGACAATCAAGCAGGCCTTTCATGAAGAGGCGGTGATGTACGGTTTTACCAACGGCGAACTGCTGGGTGGGCCGATCAGCAACCTGTATGACTTTGTCGAGAGCAACGGCAAGGCGGCGGACATCACGACGCGGCTGGACGTGTTGGCGATTACACCGACTACGGCTGTTGTGCGGGTGGATATGGAGAAGGATGCGATCGGCGCGGATTACAACGACTACCTGACGTTGATCAAGATCAATGGGGACTGGAAGGTGATTGCGAAGGTTTATCACCAGTTTGAGGGGTAGGTTTTACAGCCGTGGGCTTGATGGACGCAGGCCTCGGGGTTTCGACTTCGGGGCTTGCGGGTCGGGTTAGTGCAGCTTGTTAGTTCGCGATTGGTTTTAAGCGCTGCAGTGTTAATTATTTGGGAGACAGTAGAGATGGTTTTAGTCGAGTACAGCGCCGGTTTGCCGTGCAGTGCGGATCAGGCGTGGAAGGTGCTGCGGGAGTTTGGCGGGATTGCGGACTGGCATCCGGCGATTTTGAAGAGTCTTCTTGAGGGTGAGGCTGGGGGTTTGCGGGTGGGTGCGGTCAGGCGGCTGGCGCTTGCGGATGGTGCCGTGTTGCGTGAGCGTTTGACCGAGTTTGATGATGGGGTCAGGGGGTTGGCTTATGTGTTTGAGGAGTCGCCGTTGCCGGTGGATGGGTATCGGGCACAGGTTCGGGTGGATGAGGTTGCGGAGTTGGTGGATCGGTGTGTGGTGCGATGGAGTGCTGGGTTCGAAGTGCGGGAATCCGGGACTGAGGCGGAATTTGAGGAGCTGGTCAGGGGGTTGATTGTGCAGGGGCATGAGGGTTTGGAGGGGGTGGTTCGGGGGTGATTGTGAGCTTATTTGAGTGAATTGGCTGGATGGGCAAGCCGGAGCCCAATCGGGGCAAGGCGCGCCGTGTTCCGATGCCCATTGGGGATCAAGTGAGACTGGCCAGGCAGACTCCTGACTAATGGCGCCTGGAAGCAAGCCAGTTGAACAGCCTGCCCAGCCACCAGCGGCTGCGTGCTTCGCGTATTTCATCAATCTGCATGAATGTGTAAGGCGTGAGCCGGTTCTTTTCTCTCTTGCGCAGTGTGCGTAACCCCCTGATACGGTCGCGAGCGTGGATCAGCATGCAAACGGTGGCAAAGAGGAAAATCAGAATGATCAAAATGCCCGTGGTGAACGGCGTGACTGATTTAATCACTGCACCTGCGGCCAAGGTCCCAACACCGGCAATCAACCCTTCCGCTCCCGCGGATGTGGAAGATACGGAAAATGAAACCCTGTTATCGGATACGTCGAACGCGAACCCTCGAGGAGGCGTTAGATAAATGCCAGCGTACAGCGTCGCGATGAAACCCAATATCAACCCGGCGGTTATACGTCCCTCAGTCGGAGACCCTCCCAAGTCATCCGTGACCACGGTGTAACTGACCCACGCGGGGGCAAGGGCCAAGAGAAAAATCATCAAAGTGAAGTAACTCAGGGCGAATGTCGTATAACGCTCACACCAATATCTCATGTAAAGCGTATAACCTGAGAGCAAGAAAAACAGCAGCCCGTACACCCATCCGTCTGTGGCTGAGCGCAAGAGACCAACGGCACCCAAGCCAATGGCAACTATGAAAAGCGTCCGTGTCAGCGCGTTGACCGTTCGTGCATCGGGATCGTAGATAGTGGACATTTAGACGCTAGCTCCTTGTATGGGGTACCGGGGTGTGTACCTATCGCACATCGCGCGGCGGGCTAATCTTCCCACACCCACTCTAACGATTTTTTCTTCGATGCGGATACACAGAACCATCATGACCAGCGGCCTATGAATGAGGCAGCACGCCGTGCGCGTATCCTCTCCACCTCCATGAACGTGTAGTTCACCCGCTCCTTGAGCTCCTGCTCCTTCAAACTGCGAAGAGACGCAATACTGACCCGATGGTAAAAGAGCATGAACAGTGAGATTGCGAAAAAGATACAGGCAAGTAATAAAGCGGGAGAATCGTAGGAATGGACCATAGGGTAGATCACGCTCGACAGCGCAGCCCCTATTCCGCCCTGCAGCGTCTGGTTTCGGAAAGGAGGTGCGGTAACCTCGACCCGATTTCCCCGGGCAACCAGTCCCGTCGTCCGGCTTCTCCACCTGTACAGCGCTACGTAGATGACGAATGCGATGAGCAGCGGAATGCATGCCAATGAAAGTGATGTGACGGGTCCTAATTTCAACTGCTTGTGCGCTGCGATCAATACCAGAAGAAATGTAAAACCTGGCGCAAAGCCGAGATTCAGAAAAAGCCTGAGATTGGCATATCGGGTGAATTTTTCGGTGCGATAAGCGCAATCGAAACACCACCAACTCAGCCACACTACCGCCGCGCACATCGGAAAAAATAACAGGCTGGGCAGAATACCTGCAGAAAACACCGCTTGGATTGTGAACAAGAGCCAGGTGCTGAAGATAATGGACATGAAACGGTGAGGATCTGTGTCAAACATCAGCTATTCCCTACTGCTTAGTTGAGCGTCACTGGGCGACCCATTCACTCACTGATGAAGAGCCGAGCCCGGCACCTCAAGCCTGCAGTCTACTGCTGAGGGTGCGAGTTTTGGGCGTGTTCGACCAGCAGACTGTTGTCGACGCGGTTGAGGATCTGCGGAAGCTTTTCCAGCAGAAGCTTACGTCCGGTAGTCATTCAGACAGGATTGCCGAGCAGGCCGCCAGTGACTTTGGCGGCCATCGACGAAATTGCGAAACGCATGATGGCGTTACCAACCACGAAGATCGTGCAGAGAGTGGCGACCTTCAAACCTATAAATCCAATCCTGTAGATGCCCACCAGACCCTCCGCGCCGTCGGCCGGCATCAGAATGTCGACGTTGTAGCTCAATCAATTTTATACCGCATCGTTGACCAGCAATTGGTCGGTGTAGTGCCGATCAAATTGCTGGCGCTGATATTTACAACCCATAAATGCTATCAGCTTCTTTATTCATAGTTAACGACCCTAAAGCTCCCAAATCCAAGCTATAGACTTCATCCTCTCCTTTTAAACTTAAAAAATATCCTAAGTCTCCATCCTGCCCGATTAGAAAATACCCAGACGCATAGAATTGCACTTCATACGCTGCATTTCTTTCAAGCAACTGTGCACAACCATAAATATATACCTGCCCTCCTGACACAAGTTTCAACTCATGAACATCCTCCCACTGAACCTTTTCAGAAGAAAACTTTTTGTAATCTTCAGAAAGCTTACCCCCAAGACTAAGTTCAATTTCTTTGAGCTTTTTCCGCACCTGACTTTCGTCCATATTTCAAGCCCTCATCCGCGAGTTAACGATTAGATATCAAAAAAGGAGCTTCCATATTTTTCGCTCGAAAACCATCAAAATACTTATCCGCTTCCTCCAGTACTTTTCCACCAGAGATATTTCGATTTGTAGGTCGCGTCGATAATCATGTGCGGCAGGCCGTCGTCGCTGTTGAAGTATTCGGTCTTGTGCCCCGGCGGATCGGTCTCAGCGATCAGGTTGCCTTTGTCGTCATAACGGGCTTTCCAGACGCTGCCGTCCGGGAAGGCGGTTTCGGTGATCAAGGTGGTGCTGTAGGTGATGCTTCGACCGAGCGGGTGGGCCTCTTCGATCAGCCGCGAAAAATCGTCGTACTTGAACGTCAGACGGTTCCCGTCCGGCAGGCTGATCGCAGTCGTATTGCCCGCTTCATCCAGATCGATGCCGTAGCGCTCGCCGCCGAAGTCGCGGCTGGCAATGACCCGTTTGTCCTCGTTGTACTGCACCTCCAGCTCACGACCGAGGACGTCGGCCGCCCAGCACGTTCTGTTCTTGAAGTCATAACGAAAATGAAAGTGTTCGCCATCACTGGTCCAATGCTCAACCACGCGCGGCTGGCCATCAATGGTTTCCCAGCGGTAGTTGCAGCTCAAACCCAATGCGTTGCTGTGACTGGCCATCACGCCTTCGGCATAGCTAAACCGGCGCATGGAATCGCCATTGCGATTGATCACTTCGATGAGCTGGCCGTTGTCGTCGTATCGGTACTGGACGAGGGTTTCCACAGCCAGGTTGTCGACGATGCGTTTGACGTCGGTCAGGCGGCCACGCTGGTTGTCGTAATGCAGGTGAATCCGCACACCGCCCGGGCGCTAATGTCGGTGAGCGTGCGCGTGAAATGCACCCAGTGACAGAGTGCTTAAGCTCCGTCATTGATGAGCTTAAGCGTAGAAATCAAGCTGTTAAGTTTTTATTGCTTGATTCTTGAATACACGGCGTGCAATTTAAAAAGACGAAATTTGATTTTACAAGCATGATCTCACCCATTTATCTTTACCCTCCGCTCGCTCCTTCCTGTCAATGAACCAGGTTCCGCCTCGTTCAACCATAAAAAAGCGGAACTTACTTCTAAATCCATTAGACTGCTGCACCATGAATATGGCATCAGTGGGGTCGTCTTCTATGTGGTCATTTGTAGGCTGATAAGTAGCTGGCACTGTAGCGCCGAGATCGATTAAACGCTCTCTATTTGAGCCATGACTCAATGAATACTCATCCAAGACAGCTTCGAGCTTCTTCTTATAATCTTCTTTTATAGGAGTTATATCCAGACCCTCTCCATCAGCTTCATCTTGAGCTGCGCAAAACTCTGTCTCCCACTGGTTCATTTCAGCCATAAAGCTTATTAACCGGTCTTTCGCACTGTTCGTCATGCTATCTATCCACTTTAGTTAAAGAGGCGCCCCTCTACGACTCCGCCCCCGATAAACACATCGTCCGAGCCTGATGAAATCCTGGCACCACAGGTCAGCCTATCACCCTTGCGTGCAGTAGCCACGCTGCTGATGAAGACGTTGGAAGAACCCTCGGCGACCTGCACCGGTGCAGGATGCTTTTCGCATCGGCCTAGGCTGAGTTCCACATGCGCGGCATTGCGGTTGTTGACGAACACATCGGTCGAGCAGCCGGGGAGCTGAATCTCCCCGGCCGGCGAGCTGAACATCTTGCCGAAATACTCACCCCAAGGCAGGCAGGCAGCGCACTCGCAAGGGGCCCCACTGCAATGGGTATGAGCACAGCAACAACTAAATAGGCCTATGTGCGCCTAACGAATCCAATCCCACGCATACTATCCAATCAGGGCAATAAGACTCTCAGCACACATAAACCTACATACCTAAATTACTAAAAAAGCATCATTCTCATAATAGAACCTGAAAGCCCTGAAATAATCATCGGTTTTAGCGCCAGCCATTTGCTGATCCAAATTAGATATTACATCCTCGATCAATGCTTTATCTAAGGATGCTATCCAGCCTTCGCTAGCTACCTGCGGCGGTAGATAATCAGTAGAGTCAGGCGGAAAATCCCAGGAATCTAATGAGAATGCACCTTTAGTATCCAATTCCCAATCTGTAGGCGGCAGATAAAACCATGACTCGGGCATCTGACCGATGTTTTCTATCACTTCTCTGATACTGTAAAGCTTCATAAACTCACCTTAGCATGCGGAACTCTGTAATTTTTTTAATCCACCCTGTTGATTTGGGTGGAGGCTTTATTGTACTGGGCCAGCAGCTTTCTGCTGTGCTCTAGGAATCAGTTCAATTTCTTTCGGCGACTGTGCATTGTGGTGCCAAGAGTGATAAGGCCGGCGGGAAGGGTGGAAGCAGAAGCACGTTTGCGCACTAAAAAATCGGCGACCCTCATCCGCGTTCTGAATGAAGGAGGCCAGCAAACTGCCTATGACAGCGAGATTGAATCGCATGCTCCGCCTGATTCCGCCGAGAAGTCTTAACACTATTCGTTTTATATCAACCAAACTGGGACCACCGACTTCTAAAACAAGTATTAAACATCACAAAATTGATTTATAAGCCACCCTTAGTTGACTAGCATACTTCTTGCTATTGGGTATGCGGATTGGTTTTAAATATGAATCTAGTAACTCCGGCTTAGATACGAGCAGACACAACTCAATAAGATAAATATTCAAGAAATTTTTGTAAAAAGGATGCACCTTCAGCACCACATCATCGTCGTCCTATTCGCACTTCCCCTCTTGCTCATTTTCAGTGCCGTTGATCAACCTCAATTTGGCAGAGAAAAAATCAACAAACTGGTGCTTATTCTCTGCGACCTTTTTAAGGTCCGCTATCGAAACGCTTGCGGCATTCATTTTATTAACATCGTGACCGAGCAAAATCTCAGCAACCGCCTCGTCATTGACTGCGACTTTCCGCCCTATTCTTAAGAATTCGAGAAGCTCTACATAGGTGTCGCTTCCAATCCAATCGCATACATCATTAACATCTACCATATATCCAACTCCTTATCGGCTGGAGTACAAGCCGTGTAACGTATGCAGTTGATGTGTAGCCTTGCATTTTTTCTTCAGTGTACTTGAAGGAATTGCCAAAGCTGATATCTAAAGCATAAAAGCACTGATCAAGGTTACTATCCACCCGACCACTAAATCAGTGAACCACTCAACAATCCAAAAAAGTCAAGACAGATTGAAGTACACTTCTAGGAACTCATTAAAATTCGACCACTGCGGCTTTAGTTTTCCTTGTGTAAAGGAAATCAGATCTTGACCTAGCGACAATTCTACAACCTCGCCGGTGATTATATTATAAAAAAACCGCCTTCACCTTCAAAACTATCCAAAGGAAGATATTCCTTAGGAATATTAAGAGTTTCATGCGCTCGCTTTAAGGCAAGTTCATAATTGGAGTTTTTTAGAAAACCAACAAACCTGGTAGATTTCTCTTCCGTTTTGGATAAAAGTGGGACCGTCCTCCACGTGAAGGTAAAATTCTGCAAAATCGGACGAAATGTCCACACCCAATTTTTGTAGCTCGACTTCATAATCGGGGCTTGCGTCATCGAACCACCAACCTTCAGCTTTGCAAAAATCAACAACCTTGCTAGAGAGCATTTTATTTACCCACAGTTTGCAGAAACTCTGGAACCACCAGAGTTTCGTCTATTGATTTCCGATTGAGCGCGCGCCCTCCACTAAGCGTCCCGATCACCATTAAATAAATCGCTATCTACCAAATTGATCGGGTGTTGGTCCGGCAGATGAGGGTGCAACGCATTTGTTTTGCCCAAATCTTCAGGTGTATCTGCCGTCAACTCGAAGAGCGAGCCGAGGGCGTCTTGCTTAGAATGGTAAGCTTTCAGCTATGAAAAACCGCCGTTCTTCCCAACAACAAAACTTCTACCCCCTTATTCAAGTACTGACTCGCAAGTCCCCATCAGTAACTACTGATACACCGTATGCACAATTCCTGAAGGGACCGTTTCGGTTGATCACTTCAGTGAGCTGAACGTTGTCGTCGTAGCGGTAATGGGCGAGGCTATCACCGGAAATATTATCGACTACACAATTGAGGTCGGTCAGGCCACACTTGGTCAGTAGCTGCGCTGATTACGCGCCCACTCAAAAAAAACACGATTAATGATCAAAATTTAACCATTAATATTCAGATTATAGAAACCATGTTTACATGCCACCCCATCAACTAAAGTCCTGTCCACTGCCCAAGGGGCCTAGTACCCCCTCTATAAGCTCTAGATCAAAGGATTTGTTTCTAATAATCTTTTTGTTGGATTTTATCTTTTCAACCACTTCTTCACTTATGATTTCTGGATTACAGGCGACGGCACAATGAATAAACACTGCCGGATATGCATAATCGGTAGGTGAGTGCAATACATCCTCGATGGTCCTAGGACCTGGCACTATACACCCCGTGACCATAGGGATATAGTAACTCTCGAAGGAGTTTCTAATTCGCTTACACACAGACCCAACTTCTTCCGGAGGTGGAAGATAGATGCTGCCGTATACATTATCGCTAAATTTTTTATCCTGTCTTCCAGACGTCGTAAACGCAAAGCATGCATCGCTAAACAAATGACTTTTGTAAGGAGGGTCAATTTTAGAGGAGCACTCAAAGATAGGGCCGCCGAAAACGCGGCCATTAAGGATATAGGCATTAGACTTTACCAAGTATTGAAAATCGAGCTCTGCAACAACTTTCTTGTCGTAGATAAATCTAATGCCACTTTTCAAAACCTTAATCGATATTTCAGAAACCGCTATACCTTTAAGTTCCTGCAAAAGCTCACCTTCAAAATAAATTCGATTTTCTTTACTCATAAATCACCGACATTTAAAAACATTGAAAGTGGCATCATGTATCGCACCCTTGCCACCTAGATCTTTACCTAGCTTGCCCTTAGTATCAACTTTAAAGGTTCCCGCCGTACCTCGAGATGTTTTTATAGTACCACCACCCAAATGCTGCGCGGTGTTAGCCGGACTAGACATATCGTAGCTCCCAGAGGCTTTCTGGTTTTTTGTGAGCCCTCCAGAACCATGCTTTACCTCGAAAACATGAAGGTTCTCGTGCCCATCTTTTGCAACAATATCAGCGCGAACTCTACTGCCATTAACCTTCATTGTCACCTCTTGAGCGACAAGCTCATACCCATTCTGTTCGAGGTCATGGACGGCCTTAGCCGTACCTTTGTCCCCACTTACGGAGCTTTTGCATAGGCCAAAAGGGTCTATCCAGCCAGTGGTGTTGGGACCATATTGATATAGGTTAAATCCACCTAATAAACCAATCGGATCCTGCGTTAGGAACCGACCTACCTCTGGATCGTAATACCTGAACGTGTTGTAGTGCAGACCCGTTTCTCCGTCGAAGTACTGACCCTGAAACCGCAGATTCTGTTCAACCTCATTCACGGCCAGCGTTTCGACTTCACCCCACGCCTTGTACGTCGCCTGCCAGACAATCTGGCCATCGACGTCCGTCATTTCAAGCGGCCAATTACATCACGCTCGAATTCCGTGCTGCGCTGCGGCCGCTCTGCCCTATCCCCGTAGCCGATTTCATCAGCCCGCGTCAAAGGCCCACCCAGGTAGTAGCTGAAGCGGCGCGTCAGGTTGTCGATGCGTTTCTCTTCAATCAAACGATCTGAGGCATCGTAAGCTAATCGGTAAGCAGGGTTGTTTTCGTTGGTGAGCGCGGTCAGGCGAATCGCCTAGTCGTACTCTTTACTAATACGCTGGCCCATGGCGTCCTGGCGGCTGGCAGGCAGTCCGCGCGCCGTGCGCAGCAGACGCGTCATCTGGCCCTTACCATCGGTGTGCGTCAGGACCTGGCCAGGAGCGTTGTAGGTAAAGAACTCAGCGGTGCCGTCCGGGTGCTCGATCCGCATCACTTCGACGTCAGGCTTACGCTCAAGGCTTGTCGTCTGATTCAGCGCATCAGTGGCGGCGAACCGAGGGGTCCTATGCCTGAATTTGGTCCATTGCCTTGATGAGCTTGCTGACGTTATCTACTTTGCCACTTCTATCAATTTGCGCATGCCAAGCGGGGATAGCCTTCTTGAAAAGCTCTAAACACTGAGAGGTCACATCTGACTTCTTTAAGACCAAATCCATTTTCAAAGACCCATCAGAATTAAAGGGCTCCTTATATATAAGATTATTATCTTTAAGAAACCGCATTAACACGGTATATCTAGATACTACTTGATCATGATAGGCCTTGCTGTTATTTCTAGATATCAGCATCGGGATACTGCATAGCGTGAAATCCAAATCTGTCATAACACCCTCATTATCTGGCACGAATCACCGTGGATATATCATTTACTTGCACAGGATTTTTGTTCCCGGTTCACGAACAAAAGTCCCACCAGTTTCTCGGATTCGCATTTCCTTTTCAAGCTGGGCGGCTTTCGGAGCGGTCAGACTGGTTATTTCCTTGGCAGTGCCCGTACCATCCCCATTTTTGATAACAAAATCGAGTCGTCTTCCCTCACCAGTTAAGGGATCTTTAACAATTTTGCCCTCAGCGTTGCGTAAATACCTTTCGCTTAAGACGTTCTCTTTACCATATTTCTTCTGGAACAGTGCCTTAGCCCTCGCTTCACCGCCAGATCCCGCGACGCTGTTCTTTGAGATACATGTCCAACCCAAGGGTCAGTCCAACCGAGCGGATTTGGCGCATACCTATATAGGTTATATCCACCGGACAAACCAAACGGATCCTGCGTAATAAACCGTCCGACCTCCGGATCGTAATACCTGAATGTGTTGTAATGCAGCCCGGTCTCGTCGTCGAAGTATTGACCCTGAAACCGCAGGTTCTGCTCAACCTCACTCACGGCAAGCGTTTCGACCTCGCCCCACGCCTTGTATGTAGCTTGCCAAACGATCTGGCCGTCGACATCAGTCATCTCAAGCGGCGTGCCGATCTGGTCGGTATGGAAGTAGTAAAGCTTTTGCTCTGTCTCACCTTCTACTACCATATATGAGCAACATTATTTATGAGGGCGCTTGGACGTTTAGACTCAGCAAACGACCAAATATTCACAATATTATCTGATCCCAACGAACGGCGACATCATAAAGCCCATCAGTAAGAGACACAATTGAACACATGAGATCAATCAAACTTCACTGCTGGCCTTTGAGCATTTAAGGTATTGATCTCCTGCTCGGAAAGCAAGTCATCAAACGCATCACTACCAAATTTTTCGATGAATACTCTTTCAACCTCATAAATCGCGACGCACTGTAACCAGTTAATCTTTAAATTTTTAAAGCTTAGCTCTGGAAAGTGAGCATCATTCCAAATGTAAGGCACAGTTAAATAAATGTGAGGCATAATAGGATCGGGCAAATAGTCCTGAAATATGTTTGGAACAACATCTCCAGGCATCACAGCTTCTTTGCGTTTTTGAATGAAGAAAGCGGCTGAAGCGACCGCGTTCTCCCAATATATTTCGGGGGTTAGTGCCGCAGCACATAATTCCACGCGAGTTCCAAACTCGTCGCCGTCTGCATCAAGCAACGAAATTTCAGAAAGGCCGATGGACCCAATTGACTTGACACCCTTATGCACTGAATCAAGCGTCGTGAGCAACTCGACTGACAACACTCTATTGTCGTCGTAGTAGACTTGAACTTTTAGCTCACCTTTGAAAACTTGAAGAGTATGTTTAGCTACTGCGCGACGCTGTTCACTTGGAGTAGACATCTTGAGGCCCTACGTATGCGATTACTAACGAATTAAGAAAATTGCCTGGTGAAAGGTAAACCGTGTAGCCATGCAGTGCAGTCCTAACGTCTGGCTTAAGAAGCTCAATAGGGCTCATTAACCCTTTTGCACTAATAACCAGATAATATATAAAGCTCTGGCATTCTGGAAAGTGGCAGCAAGAACCTAGCTCGATCAGTTTAAGTTGAATAGTAACTCACCGCATGCCTGATGATCTGCTCTCTAACGGAGCAGTCGATCACGAATGCATACACGCGTCTTTAATATATCAAATCTTACTCTAATCCCCCAATTCACTCCAAGGGTCATACTTGAAATGCTCGTCAATAGGTATAAAGTTAAGACCCTTGAACCCTTGCTTTGTAGATTCATCAACGAATCTTTGGCTACACGCATGCTCCATTAATTCTGAGCACCAGAAGAAATCCTTATCCAGGCCACTTCGAACCGAAAACTTTTTGATCCAGTTATAACAATGCGCTCCAGGATAGAATTTGTTGACAGCAACCTCTCCAGTGGAGAGATTTCTCTCTAGTGAAAACTCTGACTTCTCCTCATCCAGCAACGCGGCCCACTCTGCTGCCAAACAGAAAAAATAATCTTTACTTGGTTTTCCACCATTAGCCAGACGCACTTCAACAGGGACTGTTCTATATTTAACACCTAGAAGATCACACACCTCGATAAACTTATGAGAAACAAACCGTCTTGGCGATCCGATATAGTAAAAATCCAAACCCACATCATCTAAATCAGCGCACTGAAAAATATGCTTATTCTTAATCACATACTTGTCCGGCTCCGGATCGTACGTCTCCCATTCCCAGTCACAGTTCTCTTCCCCGGGTAAATAGATAGGGCAACCACTAGAACCGCCTGCATATTCTACTATGTAAAATTCCTGAACCATCTACTTTACCCCCCCTGTGATTGCATTGACCGCATACTTTCCATTCTCTAAGCCCTCTCGAGCTATTCTTTGGATGTTACCAATACCCAACGCAAGCTGGGTATCACTTAGTGCGCCCCGTCCAAACAGCTGGTTTAGTTTATCTAATTCCGGGCGAATGGCTGCGGTGTATTCTTTATGACTTGTCCAGTGGCTCGGTAGATCGAGAATCTTTGCAAGCGACGGATTGTCAGGTAGGTACATGCCATTCGACGGCCCGTCGTTTTTGAAACCGACGCTTCTCAATTTGGAGAACATACCGGCGAATTCTTTGTCCTTCATTAACTGCTCGGGTATCAAATGGTGATTCGACATATCGTCACCAGCTTTATGCCCCATCGCTTGACCGAGCTTTCTAGAGCACAGCCCCAACACGTCTACCTCTCCCAGCGGGCTTATTACGTACTGGTAAAGATTGATGCCCCCTTGTAACCCAATCGGATCCTGCGTAATAAATCGCCCCACCTCGGGATCGTAATATCTGAATGTATTGTAGTGCATGCCCGTCTCATCGTCGAAATACTGACCCTGAAACCGCAGATTTCGCACAACTTCACTCACGGCCAACGATTCAACTTCACCCCAAGCCTTGTAAGTCGCCTGCCACACGATCTGGCCATCGACATCCGTCATCTCCAGCGGCGTGCCAATCTGGTCGGTATGAAAGTAGTAAAGCGTCCGCTCTGCCTCACCTTCGCTCTGGTCAACCCGGGCAAGTGGCGCGTAGCTTCCTGGCTCGTAAATATAGAGGCTGCTCTGCCACGGTGTTTCTTCGCGCAGCATCTGCAGTCCTTGCCAGAGAAAATGCTTATGCTCGGTCTGGCCATCAATCTCGGACGTCTTTCCAACCCGGCGACCCAGGCTGTCATACCGGTACGTGCCAACGCTGTGCACCTGGCTGTTGACCATCGTCTCCGCACGCACAAGCCGGTTTTCACAGTCGTAGCTGAACGTATGCAGCTTGCGCAGCCCTACCCGCTTTTCAATCAGGTTGCCCCAAGCGTCGTAGGTATATTCCTGATCACGCCATTGCTTGATGCGGTTGTCTTTCACCTGATCAAACTGGCTGGTGTTGAAGTTCAGGCGGTTGGCGGCAGCGTCGTAGCGGAACTCTTCGCTATCAACCAAGCGACCGGTGTCGCGACTGTGCAGCTGCCCGTTGGCTTCATACTCGTACTTAATCTCGCCACGCAGTTTGTCGAGCGTGCGGGTCAGTTCTCCCGCTGGATCGTACTCATACCGTCGATGAATCGGGTTGTACGCATGATCGACCAGCAACGAGGTGTTGATGCCTGGATTCTGGATCTGCGACAGCTTTTCAGCCGGAATAGTCGACGCAAACTGCCAGCTCTTGCGCCCCATGGCGTCCTAGCCAAAGCAACTGGTCAGCTTGCCCTGCGATCGATAGACCTCACGATGCAGATCATCGCGCTCCATGTCACTGATGAGCAGCCCGTCGAGGTTGAGTTGGTGCAGGTGGCCGCTGCGGTAGTACAGGTGATTGAGGTGTTGGCCTGTCGGCAACGTTAGCGTGGTCAGGTTGCTGAGCGGATCGTATTCGTAGGCCAGCGCACCTTGCGGTGTGGTTTCTTTGATCAAGCGACCCAACAGGTCATAACCGAAGTCGAGGGTCTCTTCGTCAACGCCCAGTTTCTTGCTAATGCTTGAAGGCTGGCGGTGGATGCTGAGCAACCGATCCGCTTCGTCGTAGCCATAATCCTGCCGCGCATCCTGATTGACCTTCGCCAGCAAGCGGCCAATCACATCACGTTCAAATTCGGTACTGCGCTGTGGCCGCTCTGCCCTGTCGCCGTAGCCGATTTCATCCAACCGCGTGAGATGGCCGCCTTCGTTGTAGCTGAATCGACGCTTCAGGTTGTCGATGCGTGTTCCTTCAATCAGACGATCCGAGGCATCGTAGGAAAATCGGTACGCAGCATTGTTTTCGTTTACGAGGGCAGTAAGGCGAATCGCCTTGTCGTACTCGTAACTGATGCGTTGGCCCTTGGCGTCCTGTCGGCTGGCAGGCAGTCCGCGCGCCGTGCGCCGCAGACGCGTAATCTGGCCCTTGCCGTCGGTGTGCGTCAGTACCTGACCAAGAGCGTTGTAGGTAAACGACTCAGCGGTGCCGTCCGGGTGCTCGATGCGTACAACTTCGCCGTCAGGCTTGCGCTCAAGTCTTGTCGTCTGATTCAAAGCGTCGGTGACGGCGGCCAGATGGGACCGATCATCGTAGGTGTAGAAGGTGTTTTTGCCCGAGCAATCCTGAAACCGCTCCACCTGCGCCAACTCGTTCCACCACAGGTATTTGGATTTGTATGTGGCGTCGATGATGGTGTGTGGCAAGCCGTCGTCGCTGTTGAGGTACTCGGTTTTGTGGCCGAGTGCATCGACTTCAGCGATCAGGTTACCTTTGTCGTCGCAGCGGGCTTTCCAGACACTACCGTCGGGAAAAGTGGTTTCGGTCACCAGCGTCGTACCGAGGTGGTGTTTGTAGCGGATCTTGCGGCCCAGCGGATCGGTCTCTTCGATCAGGCGGGAGAAGTCGTCGTACTTGAAGGCCAGCTTATTGCCATCGGGTAGCGTGATGCCGGTCAGGTTGCCGGCTTCGTCCAGGTCCATGGCGTAGCGTTCGCCGCCTTAATCACGGCTGGCGATGACAAGGCGATCCTCGTCTTAGTAAGCAGCGTTATTTTAGTTGACCAGTGCGGTCCCGCTAACCGTTTTGTCTTAGTCGTTTGGGTACGCATAGAGGCCAACTGAACCCTATCTGCAAGCCTAAGGTTTTTGAGGTTTTAGTCAGCGGCCAAGACAGTGGCTGGAACAGCTCTCCAGTCACTGTCAACCTAGACTATTAAATAAATTCAAAAAAGCCTTTAGCAAACTAGAGCTGAAGCACTATCAAGCGCGCCAATACCGACACCCAAGTTTTTACCCAGCATTTAAATCTTCCAAGACACTCAAAAGCCCTAGATCAAAATCCTTATTTTTTATAATTTTCTTATTGGATTTAACTTCTTTGAGCTTTTCCTTGCTGATAATTTCTGGCTTGAGAGCAATCGCACATCGAATAAACAGCGCAGGGTATGCGTAGTCTGTAGGAGATGCCAACACATCCTCAATGGTGCGCTGACCAGGCAGTATGCATCCTGCAACCAAGGGAATATAGTGGTTTTCAAGCGCGCACCGAATATGTGTGCACACCGCCCCGACCTCCTCAACTTTTGGAGCACTGATGGTGCCATACACGTTTGCGCTGAACTTTTTGTCCTGCCGTCCAGACGTTGTAAACGAAAAACAAGCATCGCTTCCCAAATTACTTTTATAAGGAGGAATAATCTTTGAACAGCACTCAAAAATTGTCCCACCGAAGACACGACCAATTAGAGTATACGCTTGAGCCTTAACCAAATATTGAAAGTCAAACTGAGCAACTAAGTCTTTGCCAAGCCGAATTTTCAATCCCTTTTTCACAGCCGTAAGCGTCAATCCAGGCCACTTGAGGCTTTTAAGGCTTGCCAAAAGTTCGCTTTCGAAATAAACCCGCTCTTCTTTGTTCATAAATCACCGATACTTCAAAACACTAGCTGTTGAGGTACTTGGTTTTGTGGCCGAGTGCATCGACTTCAGCTAGCAGGTTGCCTTGTCGTCGTAGCGGGCTTTCCAGACGCTGCCGTCAGGATAACTCGCTTCGGTCACCGACCTCGTACCGAGGTGGTGTTCATAGCGGATCTTGCGGCCCAGCGGATCGGTCTCTTCGATCAGGCGGGAGAAGTCGTCGTACTTGAACGCGAGCTTATTGCCATCGGGTAGCGTGATGCCGGTCAGGTTACTGGCTTCGTCCAGGTCCATGGCGTAGCGATCGCCGCCATAATCGCGGCTGGCTATGACAAGGCGGTCCTCGTTGTAATGCACTTCCAGTTTAGGGGCCAGCGCTTCGACATCTCAAGAGGTCCGCTGCGCGAAGTCGCAACGAGGATAGTTCAAACTCAAGGCATTACTGTGCCTGATTACTTTGCCCTCGGCGTAACCGAAACGGCGTATTGAGTCGCCGTTTTGATTGACCACTTCGGTGAGTTGGCTGCTGTCTCATAGAGGTATCGCACGAGAGCATTGACGGGTAAATTTAACCTCATAGCGGATTGTCGCAGTACGTTCGAATGCGCTATTCCGATCAATCGTTTTCACCATTCATGAAATAGCCGCAGCCCTAATGAGGTGCCTCCGAAGCCGACCTATGTCCTGAACGTGTCGTTCTCCCGATAATAATTTATTTCATCAACGAACCAACCCGTGTCATGCCCTCCCGCTACTTTATTAGCCAATATATAGGAAAGGGAGCTCACTAGCATCCAGCTGCGCAAACCAAAGCCCTCGACCTGCAGCGGCATCTCCATATCCTCATCATCTAAATATATCTGGTCATCATCTAGACTTTGAAGATAATCCCATGGGATGTAATAGAACTTGGTATCCTCAGGCTCTCTCCCCCAAGATTCTGTGTTCGCATATATCCATTCCCCCGAATCCAAGTTGGGGAGATCGGCAATCATTTGACCTAGCGAATTATATGATCTCATTTACTTGCTCCGTTATTTACCTGCAACTTGAGCCACCGCCCCACGTTTTCCTTCCTCCATGACCTTTAGGATGATAGTCCAAATGTCTAGAGTTATGGTCTGGGCCATCCACCAATTGTAATAGACCGCCGACTTTTTCATGGTGATGCCACGTTGTCTCCCACCCAGGACCAGTCGGCGCCTTTCTTGGAAAAGCACCGCGCTTACCCGGTGACACTGCTTCACTAATACCGGGATACCTGGTTTCTAGTGTGGCCTTCAACTGCGGCTCGTTTTTCATTCTGTAATATAGCTGCCGATTAGCTTCCTGAAAGTGCTTTCCATCACTCATCCGATACATATCGGCAGGCAATCGGGATTCTGCATGAACGTCATAAACACCAGGGTTGTTGACACTTGCAAGGCCCAGCGGATCTAGCCAGACCAATGGATTTGACGCGTATTTATAAAGATTATTTCCGCCCTGCAGTCCAATAGGATCCTGCGTTATGAACCGACCCACCTCCGGATCGTAGTACCTGAATGTGTTGTAATGCAGACCGGTCTCATCGTCGAAGTACTGACCCTGAAACCGAAGGTTCTGCTAAACCTCGCTCACCGCCAGCGTTTCAACCTCGCCCCATGCCTTGTACGTCGCCTGCCAAACGATCTGGCCGTCAACGTCGGTCATCTCAAGCGGCGTGCCGATCTGATCGGTGTGGAAGTAGTAAAGCTTCTGCTCTGCCTCACCTTCGTTTTGATCGACCCGTGCTAGCGGGGCGTAGCTACCTGGCTCGTAGATGTAGAGGCTGCTCTGTCCCGGCGACTCCTCGCGCAGCATCCGCAAGCCTTGCCAGAGGAACTGCTTGTGTTCTGTCTCGCCGTTTATCTCGGAGGTTTTGCCAATCCGGCGGCCCAGGCTGTCGTACCGATACGTGCCGACGCTGTGCACCTGGCTGTTAACCATCGTCTCAGCACGTACAAGCCGGTTTTCGCAGTCATACGTAAAAGTCTGCAGCTTGGTTAGCCCTGACCGTTTTTCAGTCAGGTTGCCACACGCGTCGTAGGTATATTCCTGATCGCGCCATTGCTTGATGCGGTTGTCTTTGACCTGGTCAAACTGGCTGGTGTTGAAGTTCAGACGGTTAGCCGCAGCGTCGTAGCGAAACTCCTCGCTATCCACCAATCGCCCAGTGTCGCGACTGTGCAGCTGCCCGTTGGCTTCATATTCGTACTTAATCTCACCACGTAGCTTGTCGAGCGTCCGGGTCAGCTCTCCCGCGGGATCGTACTCGTATCGCCGGTGGATCGGGTTGTAAGCATGATCCACCAGCAACGAGGTGTTGATCCCGGGGTTCTGGATCTGCGACAGCTTGTCGGCTGGCAGTGTCGACGCAAACTGCCAACTCTTGCGGCCCATCGCGTCATAGCCAAAGCAACTAGTCAGCTTGCCTTGGGACCGATAGACCTCCCGATGCAGGTCATCGCGCTCCATGTCGCTGATGAGCATTCCATCCAGGTTGAGTTGGTGCAGGTGGCCGCTGCCGTAGTACAGATGATTGAGGTGCTGGCCCGTGGGCAATGTCAGCGTGGTCAGGTTGCTTAGCGGATCGTATTCGTAAGAGAGCGCGCCTTGCGGTGTGGTCTCTTTGATCAGGCGGCCAAGTACGTCGTACGCAAACTCCAGCTTTTCCTCGCCGATGCCGAGCTTATTAACAATCCCCGTAGGCAATCGCGCTATCGACAGCAGCCGATCGCTCTCGTCATACCCGTAATCCTGCCGCGCATCCTGATTGACCTTCGCCAGCAAGCGGCCAATCACATCACGCTCAAACTCGGTACTGCGCTGCGGCCGCTCTGCCCTATCCCCATAGCCGATTTCATCAAACCGCGTCAGATGCCCACCAACGTTGTAGGTGAATCGACGGGTCAGGTTGTCGATCCGCTTCTCTTCGATCAGCCGATCCGACGCATCGTAGGCAAACTCATAAGCCGCATTGTTTTCGTTGACCAGTGCAGTCAGCCGAATCGCTTTGTCGTACTCATAGCGAATCCGCTGGCCCTTCGCATCCTGCCGGCTGCTTGGCAAACCGCGCGCAGTACGGAGCAAGCGTGTGGTCTGACCCTTGCCATCGGTGTGCGTCAGCACCTGGCCCAAGGCATTGTAGGTAAACGACTCGGCCGTCCCATCCGGGTGCTCGATACGCACCACTTCGCCGTCGGGTTTGCGCTCAAGCCGTGTTGTCTGATTCAACGCATCGGTGACGGCAATCAGATGAGATCGATCATCGTAGGTGTAGAAAGTGCTTTTGCCCGAACAATCCTGAAACCGCTCAACCTGCGCCAAGCCATTCCACCACAGGTATTTCGACTTGTAGGTCGCATCGATGATGGTGTGCGGCAGACCATCCTCGCTGTTGAGGTATTCCGTCTTTTGGCCCAACGGATCGGTTTCAGCGATCAGATTGCCCTTGTCGTCGTAACGGGCTTTCCAGACGCTGCCGTCCGGGAAGGCGGTTTCGGTGATCAAGGTGGTACTGAGGTGATAGCTGTAGGTGATGCTTCGACCGAGCGGGTCGGTTTCTTCGGTCAGTCGAGAAAAATCATCGTACTTGAACGTCAGACGATTCCCGTCCGGCAAGCTGATGCCGGTCGTGTTTCCCGCTTCGTCCAGATCGATGCCGTAACGCTCACCGCCGAAGTCGCGGCTGGCAATGAC
>NZ_FOHW01000027.1:0-19747 GCF_900111735.1 Pseudomonas graminis
GGCCATTTCAGGCACCATCAATCTTGGATGCACGCGCTGCTGTTAGTGGGACCGGCTTTAGCCGGGAAGGGGCCATTTCAGGCGCCACTTCTTCCCAAGGCTAAACACTTGATCGTTCCCCACGCTCTGCGTGGGAATGCAGCCCGGGACGCTCTGCGTCATCCCGGGTCAAGGGGCATTCACTTCCCGGGCGTCAGTGTCAGGCGCTGCTTGCCGTAGGCTTTTTCGAAGTTTTCCGGTTGCATCGGCACGGACATGTACAGGCCTTTCATCCAGGGTTCGATGCCGTTGGCGTTGTATGGGCTGGCGGGGTTGCCGGATTGGCCGGCGGCGTTTTGCGCCATCATCGGTTCTTGTTGGGCGAAGTCGACGATGATGCGCATGGCCGGGACGACGGCGGCGTTGAAGTCCTGGCCCCAGTGGAAGTTCGATGCGTTGAGGGTGGTGTGGTCGCCGCCGGTGGCGATCGGGCCTTTGAGCACGCTTGCCTTGTTGCCGCTCAGTGCTGCGGTAAGTTGGGCGCTTTGGGCGGTCCAGGTAATCGGGTGCAGTTTGCCCCACTGCCAGGCTTTGTGATCGGGGCCGAGTTGGGCTTCACCGACGCTGATTGCAGCGGCGAGGCTGCGGGCGAGGATGGCGGGTTTGTCTTCTTTCTGCGGCGTTTTCACGTCGTCCCAATACGGACTGTCTTCGCGGCCCAGCAGGTGATCCGCCTGGGGCGAGTAGGACAAGTCCGCGCCTTGCACCAGCGCTTTCCAGGCAGGACTGGTCTCCGGGCCCAGTTCGTCAAGGAAGGTCTGACGCGCACTTTCCTGCAGGAACAGTTCGTAAATCGCCGCATCAGCCGAACCTGGCGACAACCGGCCGTCGAACGCCATCAGGCGGCCCAAGGCTTCGCGGGCTTTTTCGCGGTCTGGCGCTGGCAGGGCGTCGATGGCTTGCTTGAGCGGCGCAGACATGCCCGGCGCGGAGAACATTTTCTTCAGTTTGGCGGCGAAGGTCGTGGTCTGGTCGTATTGCATGGCGACGGTGCTGCGGGTGTCCTGTTTGCCGGCGCTGGCCAGTTCGGCGATGCGCTCGGCACGCTCCGGGTAGTCCCAGGAATTGGACAGCTGCATGCCATAGCCTTTCGGGACCGTGCGCTGGTTGGCGGTGGCGATCCAGCCTTGCTGCGAATCCTGATCGTACGGATGCAGCATCGCGTCAGCATAGCCGTCCCAGTCGAATCGGCCGTCCCAGCCCGGCGACGGAATCAGGCCGAGCCCGTCACGGCGGTTCGGGTATTTGCCGGTGACCTGCCAGCCGGTGTTCGAGGCATCGGCGAACACCATGTTCAAGGTGATGGCGCGGATTTCCCGTGTGGTGTCAAAGGCGCGCTGCACGTTTTGCGCGCGGGTCAGGTCGAAAAGGGCGTCGAGGGTTTTGTCATCTTTGGCGTCCGGCGTCTGCAAGGCGATGCCCAGGCCACTGGCCAGCTGCGCCGAACTTGCGTTGAGCAGCGGGCCGTGGCGTGTTTCGTAGGCGGGCTCGCGCACCGGGCTCTGGCCTTTGACGAAGTAGGTTTCCTCATGGGCGCCTGCCGCGACCCATTTGCCGTCGGCCATCACCATCAGGCGGTTGTTTTCGCGCTTGAGCTTCTCCAGGAACAGGTCCTGGTTGTCGCCCATTGCCGGCCCCATGCCCCAGGCCAGTTTGCCGTTGAAGCCGGACAAGACCAGCGGCAATCCCGCAACGGTCGCGCCTGCGGCCTGGTATTTCGGCGAGCGGATCTGCACGAAATTCCACATCGACGGCAAGGTCGGCGCCAGCTGGCTGTCAGTGGCCAGCAGACTTTTGCCAGCGCGCGCGCGTTGCGGTGAGATCACCCAGTTATTCGACGCCGAAACGCCCAGCAGGTTGAGGTCGGAAAGCTGCAGCGCCGCTTTGTCCAGGTCGCTCAGGCCCGGCAGTTGGCTGCCCAGGTTCAGGCCTTTGAGCTTGTCGGCTTCAGCGAAGGGCAGCGCTTCGTCGGGATAGGTCGGCAGCAGCCAGGCCAGTTTTTCCGCACCGACTTTCTGCGCCAGCACCAGCGAGGAAATCTCCTCCTGCAGGTTCACCGACAGGCTGAAATTGAGCAGGCTGAAGATCAGCGCCGAGTCCTCCGGCTTCCAGTATTCAGGTTTGTAACCTGAATCGGCGAGGTCAGCCGGCAGCTTGTCGCGATAGCGGAACAGGTAGGCGTTGACGCCGCGCGCGTACACCTCGAAGAAGCGTTTCAGGCGCGGCGATGAGGCCGCGTACAGCTGGCCTGCGGTCTGTTTGAGGTTGGCGGCGCGCATCATGCGGTCGAGATCGAGGGCGCCCGGCCCCGCGATTTCCGACAGCCGGCCCTGAGCAAGCAGGCGCATTTGCATCATTTGCGTAACGCGATCGCTGGCGTGGACATAGCCGAGGGTGAACAGCGCGTCATGGAACGTGCTGCTCTCAATCAGTGGCATGCCCAGATTGTTGCGGCGAATCGAGACGTTCTGTGCCAGCCCTTTAATGGCAAACACCCCGCTGGCAGGCGGCAGGCTGTCGCGGTCTTCACCGCCCAGCTGGCAACCGGCCAGGCTCAAGAGCCCGATCATGGCAGCGGCCGCGCTCATGCGCGTCTTCAAAGTCGAAAGGGCTGGCGAGGCCATGATGTAGCTCCTGCGGGGGTGGGCGTAGAAAAGGCGCTACGTTAGAGAGCAGGCGGGCGTCACGCAAGCAGGGGGAGGGAGTTTATTTTCGGGTTTCAGAGGGGATATCAGCGCGTCCCCCCTGAACCCTGTCGAGCCTGGGATTACTGCTTCGGCGGATTGATCTTGTCGACCAGCGCGTAGGCCCGCTTCACTGCATCGCGATTGCCCACAGCGTCAAACCAGCGCTTGAGGTGCGGGAAGTCATCCAGGTTCTGCTTCTGAAACGTATGCGGCACGATCCATGGGTAGATCGCCATGTCTGCGATGCCGTAGTCCTCGCCCGCAACAAAGGTGCGATCAGCCAGACGCTCATTCAATACGCCGTACAAGCGCGCGGTTTCGTCGACGTAACGCTTGATCGCGTAGGGAATCTTCTCTTCGGCGAACCGGTTGAAATGGTGATTCTGACCGGCCATCGGGCCCAGGCCACCCATCTGCCAGAACAGCCACTGCAGGGTTTCCTGGCGGCCGCGCAGGTCTGTCGCCATGAACCGGCCGGTCTTCTCGGCCAGGTACAGCAAGATCGCGCCGGACTCGAACAGGCTCAGCGGTTGGCCGCCGTCAGCAGGTTCGTGGTCGACGATGGCCGGAATCTTGTTGTTGGGGGAGATCTTCAGAAAATCGGATTCGAACTGCTCGTTCGCGCCGATGTTGACCGGAAATATCTTGTACGGCAGGCCCGCTTCTTC
The DNA here is from genome assembly GCF_900111735.1 of Pseudomonas graminis. Lineage (GTDB taxonomy): Bacteria > Pseudomonadota > Gammaproteobacteria > Pseudomonadales > Pseudomonadaceae > Aquipseudomonas > Aquipseudomonas graminis. The sequence continues at coordinate 3,395 of NZ_FOHW01000027.1, forward strand.
GAGGAAGATCGAGACTTTGTGGCCGTTGGGGGTGGTCCAGTAATGCAGGTCGATCATTGCGCGCTCCAGGTGAAGTCATCACGAGTGCCGTTAAGACTGCACTTGTTTTACGCCTTCGGACGTCCCTCGCACAAATGAAAACGGCCTGAAGATTCAGACCGTAGAACGTGCTCGGGCGATTATGCGCCGTGGCATTTCTTGAATTTTTTCTCGCTGCCGCAGGGGCAAGGATCGTTGCGACCAACGTCCTTGAGCGTGTTGCGTACCGGCTCTTGAGGCGCGTGGCCGCAATGGGGGCCGTGCACGTGGCCGTGGTCATGAGGGTGATCGTGATGGTCGTGATCGTGGTCACAATCAGGACCGTGCACGTGGGCTTGCTGGTTCATGGGGTCACTCCGGAATCAAATCGCCGGGGATTATGTCGCCATTACGCCCGATGCGCACGCTGTGTCCGAATAAAAATCCGGTTTTGAGTTTGCCTTCCAACCGGTAATGCACCGGCTGATTGGCTTTGCCGAGCACCTTGGAGATGTCCTTTAGGTGTTCCCACAGATTGGTGCGGATCGGCACGGAAAAGTTTTTGTGGCTGTTGGCTTTGACGATGAACCAGTCGCTGTAGACGCCTTCGCTGAGCAACATATCGTTGAGCAGGATTTTATAGCGCAGGCCCCGGACCAACAGGCTGGAATCGTTGGGGTTATCGACCCTGAAGCGCAGCTTGAAATCCTGGCGCAGCAGCTTCGCCTTGACCACTTCAACTTTCAGCAGCTTGACGTCGGGGTCTTCGAAGCCGCCGGTTATCCAGGTCGAGCAGCCCGACAGCGCGAGGAGCGCGAAGAGACCTGCGATTCTGAGGACGTGTGCTGCAAACTTCATGGGTCGCTCCCTTTATGCACGGTCTGACCGCCACTTCACGTGACTCGCCGTTCGCCACAGCCTGCGCCATACTCGCGCCATGTGTCGAAGGAGTATTGACCATGCAGCGCTACGAAATCGTATTTTCCGGCCAACTGGTGCCCGGCGCGCAGCCGGATCTGGTCAAGGCCAACCTGGCAAAGCTGTTTCAGGCGGACGCTCAGCGGATCGCTTTGCTGTTCTCCGGCCGTCGCCTGGTGCTGAAGAACAACCTTGATGACGCGGCTGCCGAAAAGTACCGTTCGACCCTCGAACGCGCCGGTGCCATGGCCCAGGTCGTGTCGATGGTGCAGGTCGCGGAGGCGCCGGGTCTGGTCGAGGTGGAAGAAGTTGAACTGGCGCCGCCGCCGGACGAGCCGACTTGGACGCGCAAGGCTTCAAGCCTGACCCCGCCGCCCAACGACGCCACCCCGACGCGGAAAGCCAGCGTCAAACCGCGCGATGTGTACATGGCTGCATTTGTGGACGTCGAGGCGCCTGACTTCACGCTCTCCGAACCGGGCCAGGACGTGCAGGATCCGAAGATGCCGGCGCGTGCGCCGCAGCTTGACCTGTCCGGCTTGAGCCTGGCACCGGCTGGCGCTGATCTGGGTCAGGACAAGCCGCTTGAGCAGGTGCTGGTGCCGGACGTTTCCCACATCAGACTGGTCTGAGGACTGCCTGTGTCTGAGTGGTGACCCGCGTTACTGTTATGAAGGTCAGGAGAGATAAGCCGAACAGCACTTCTTGAATTTCTGCTGACTGCCGCAGGGGCAGGCGTCGTTACGACCGGCTTTGATCGACACCGTCGGGTCGATGAAATACCAGCGTCCGTCATGCTGCACAAACGCCGAGCGCTCGCGATGACAATGCTCCCCGTCGGCATCGTGCCAGCGGGCGGTGAAGGTCACGAATGCATGTTCAGGCTGGCCGCCGATCAACTCGGCGCCTTCGACTTCAAGGCCCAGCCAGGTGCTTTGTGCGCTCCACTGGCTGATCGCATCACGATCCAGCCCGTCTTTCTGTGCCGGCAATGTGGTGTCCAGCAAATAATCCACCAACCCCAGCACATAAGCGCTGTAGCGCGAACGCATCAGCGCTTCGGCGCACGGCGCGGGCTGACCGGCGTGATAGCGACCGCAGCAACCGTCGAGAAGATTGCCGCTGCCGCAAGGGCATATTGCGCTGCTCATGATGCGTCTCTCACCACCAATACTTGCCGTAATTCTCAGGATTGGCCCAGAACCTGGCGTTCAGCCAGTCCGGCACCTGTTTGTATTCGCGCAGATCGTAGGTGAACAGCGTAAGCACTTGTTCATCCCGGGAAAACCGTTCACTGGCCTGGAGTGCCAGCGAATAGAAATCGGTGGACTGCCAGGCGCAGGCATCGAGATCGGCCAGCACGGCGATCCGGCTGGCATTGAGGTTGCGGATACCGCCCAACAACTCCAGCCCCGTACGCTTGGGTATGTGCTCCAGGCAGTCCACCACCAGCGCCAGATCGAAGCGCTGACCTGCCAGGTCTGCGGGCAAAAGACCGGGCGTCGCCTTGGCCAGTTCAGTCTGCGGATGCGCCTCTTGAAAGGCCTGCAATGCCGGAAAAGTCTCGGCGCCAACCAGTAGCAGACGTTTCGGCGCATGGAGGTCGAGCAGGGCGGCGAGGGCCTGTTGCGGCGTGCGGCTGGAGAAGCGATCGGTCATTGGAGTTCCTCGGTCAGGCGGGCAAGGTTATCGTGCTGAACTTCGATGGCCTAGTGCTTGAACGCTTTGATTTCGTGATATGACGAAGCGTACGGAGTAAAAGCAAGGCTATTCGCCACAGATGAGTCCGAATTGTGCGGTGAAACACCGTAAACCCCTGAAATCAGGGTGGCGAACGGCCCCACTCGCGTCTTTACTGCATTCCAGTCGGTTTTAGCCGATACCAAAGGAGAAGAAACGTATGAGCATGATTCGGACAGCGTTACCTCTGATTCTGGTTACCAGTGTATTGACGGGTTGTGCGGGCTTGCAAAAGACCGACTGGCCTCTCTGTGCGGCCGGTGGCGCACTGAGCGGCGCAGCGATCGGCGCCTTCCAGTCTGCCTCGGTTGCGGCAGGCTTCGGTGCTGCGGTAGGCGTGATGGCCGGCGCGTATTGCTGGGTCCATGGGGATGGCGATGATGACGGCGACGGCGTCCTCAACAGCAGGGACAAATGCCCGGACACGCCGAAAGGCACCCCGGTCGATGCGACCGGTTGCCCGATCGTGACACCAGCCCCTGAACCGATGGCCGCGCCGGTGGTGCTGCCGAAAGAAGAAATCATCACCATTCGTGATGTGCACTTCGAGTTCAACAAAGCCACGCTGACACCGGGTGACAAACAGCAACTGGACATGGTCGCGACCAAACTCAAAACCGAAGCCCCGAACGTGCAACTTCACGTCAGCGGCCACACTGACAGCGTGGGCAGCGATGCCTACAACCAGAAACTGTCGCAAAAACGTGCGCAATCGGTGACCGACTACCTCGTCAGCGCCGGCATCCCGCGCGCCTCGTTCGCGTCCGTCGAAGGCGACGGCGAAGCCCGCCCGGTGGCCGACAACAAAACCGCCGACGGCCGATCGCTGAACCGTCGGGTCGAGATCAAAATCAACCGTTAAGACAAGGTTGAAGCGTTAAAGGAAGCCCCGGTTTGAAAGCCGGGGTTTTTTTATTCCTGGCATTCAGCTTCCTATTCAAGAAAACCATTGTCCAGACCGGCCCCTTCCCGGCTAAAGCCGGTCCCACTAAAAACGCGTGTGCATTCAGTGGGACCGGCTTCAGCCGGGAAGCTGTTGCTCTGCTTTTGATCTTCAAACACAAAAATTTCAGTCACCGCCAAACGCGACTTGGGTGCAGGCTGAACGGAGGTCTCGCGCAGTGGGTCGAGCCGCATGGATGCGGCGAGAGCGCCGTCAGGACATGGATGTCCGTTCGGCGCGGGCCCACGGAGCGAGACCGGAGTGAAGGTATTCCGACGAAGGAGGAACCCAACCGGGAGCAAAGCGTTTTTGGTTACTTTTGGGGCGCTTTTGCCAAAAGTGACCCGCCGTAAGGGCGGAACCCTAATCCCGGCAAACACAAATAACGGATATTCACCGAATCCATGCCTGTGAACGCGAGCAACTTTTGAAACCTGCCTCTGGCATAGTCCCCCGCCTCCCCGTACTGTGCGCAAACCGTTTTCACCGCACAAAACCAAAAACAGCAGAGGCACCACATGAGTGTGATTTGGGGAACAGGGAAAGTACTGACAACAGCATTCTGGCTACTGGTAATCACCAGCCTGACCATCGCCATGCCGCATCCCTTCGACCTACTGTTCAAACTGGCAGGCGGCCTCTTGCTGCTCACCCACCTCATCGAACTGATCAGCTACAACGCCAGCCTGCGCGGCCGCCCCCATCCCTGGCGCGATCGCCTCAAAATTCTGCTCTTCGGCCTATTTCACCTGAACACATTCAAACGCCCACTGGCGGAGGTACACCATGCGTAACGCGATGCTGATGACGGCAGGCCTGCTGTCCGCCCTGACCAGCCCCTGGATCATGGCCCAGACCATCTCCGTCGAAACCCACTCGCTCATGCGCCTGCCCTCCAAAACCAGCGTATTGCAACTGGACCGACTCGAAGTCGCCGACTACGGCACCCTCCTGATCCCGGCCGGGCTCACCGAAGTCAAAGTCGGTCAACTCATCATGGGCCACGAATCGCGCATCGCCATCGTCCCGAGCGCCGAGCCGTTCAGCCTGCAAGTCAAACAGGGCGACCTCGGCAGCGGCGCCGAAATCACCGCGCGGGGCGCTCCGGGCACTTTCGAAAAAGCACCAACCCCAGGCCGCAACCTCAACCTGCGGATCGAACAACTCAACGCTGACCAACTCTTCGTCGACGCCCGCGGCGGCGCAGGCTCGCCCGGTTACGTCGGCCTCGACGGCGGCAACGGCATCGATCCGGGCTGCACCTGGGGTTCCGCCAGTCGCGGGATCGACGGCGACAATGGCGGCAACGGCCGTGACGGCGCGCCGGGTGCGATCGTTCGTCTCGAGCTGCCGGCGACTTTCGGCAATGAACGCATCAAGGTCAACGTTCAGGGCGGCGCCGGCGGGATTGGCGGCGACGGTGGCCGCGGCGGCAAAGGCGGCGCGTCCAAGGGCTGCGTGGTGTATCGCGCTGACGGCGCCAAGTCCGGCAAGAACGGCGAAAAGGGTCAGTCCGGTGCAGTAGGGCCAACGGGCGCTATCGTGGTTCGCAACTTATAAGTGTTGTGGGAGTGAGCCTGCTCAAGAAGACGGTATCCAAACCACTAAATGACTGGCGGGTTAACCCGCCTTTCGGCAGCAGGCTCTTCCCACGCATCAGAACATTGGCCTGACGGCAGCGATCGCCACCACGGCCACCCCCACCACCAGATTGATCCCCACCAGACGCCGAATGCCGGCCATCGCGGCCGCTCCATCCGACCATTGCTCGGCAAGCACAGCCTTGCGCAGCTGCGGCAGGTTCAGCGTCGAAACGCGCAGAAACAACGCCACCATCACCACATACAGCCCCATCATTACCTGAACATAACGGGGCGCGGTCTGAAAGCCGCTGAAGTTGACGTTGATCATGCCGATCCCGGTCACCGGCAGCATGATCACGGCGCACCAGACCCACACGAAGAAACGCGGCAATACTTGCAGCCACAGCTTCAGCCGGGCCGGGCCCTCCAGAGCGGCAATGACCGCTGGTCGAAGAATCATCCACGCGAAAAACATCCCTCCTACCCACACAATCGCTGCCAGCACATGCAAGGCGTAGACAAAGGCTACAGGTGACATCGAGAACTCCGATCTGCGCAGAAAGAATTAGCGCGGTATGATAGCCGCCCGCTGCGACTACTGAAGATATATCCAGCGGTTTTCGTGTTTTCATTCAGCACCCGTGACGCCGAGCCAACGACCCAGCCCATGATCAGCACCGAACTCAAATCCCAGATTCAGGGCGCCTACTCGCGTTTCCTCGAAGCCAAGAGCCTCAAGCCTCGTTACGGCCAGCGCCTGATGATCGCTGAAGTGGCGAAGGTACTGGGCGACGTCGACACCGACGAAGAAGGCCGCCGTTCGGGTGATCCCGCCGTGGTTGCGGTCGAGGCGGGGACCGGCACCGGTAAAACCGTGGCCTACGCCATTGCAGCCATTCCGACCGCCAAGGCTGCGGGCAAGCGCCTGGTCATCGCCACCGCGACGGTCGCCCTGCAGGAGCAGATCGTCTACAAAGACCTGCCCGACCTGATGCGCAACAGCGGCTTGAACTTCACGTTCGCGCTGGCCAAAGGCCGTGGCCGCTACATGTGCCTGTCCAAACTCGACATGCTGCTGCAGGAAGGCGACGCCCAGAGCGCGACCGCACAGCTGTTCGAGGAAGAAGGCTTCAAGATCGAAGTGGACGAGGCCAGTCAGAAGCTCTTTACCACCATGATCGAAAAGCTCGCCGGCAACAAATGGGACGGCGACCGCGACAGCTGGCCCCAGGAACTGGCCGACCAGGACTGGGCGCGCCTGACCACCGATCACAGTCAGTGCACCAACCGCCATTGCCCGAACTTCCAGCAGTGCGCCTTTTATAAAGCTCGCGAGGGCATGGGCAAAGTCGACGTCATCGTCACCAACCACGACATGGTCCTCGCTGACCTCGCGCTGGGTGGCGGTGCGGTCCTGCCCGATCCCCGTGACACCCTGTACGTGTTCGACGAAGGCCATCACCTGCCAGACAAGGCGATCGGCCACTTCGCCCATTTCAGTCGCCTGCGCTCCACCGCCGACTGGCTTGAGCAAACCGCCAAGAACCTCACCAAATTGCTCGCCCAGCACCCGCTGCCGGGCGACCTGGGCAAGCTGATCGAGCAGGTGCCCGAGCTGGCCCGCGAGATCAAGACCCAGCAGCAGTTCATGTTCACGGCCTGCGAGCAGCTTGCCGACTTCAAGCAAGGCGAAGACATGGAAGGCCGCGAGCGTCCGCGCCATCGCTTCGTCGGCGGTGTGGTCCCCGAACACATGCGCGAAATGGGCATCGAGCTGAAAAAAGGCTTCGCCCGCCTCGACGACCTGTTCACGCGCCTGACCGAACTGCTTAAAGAAGGCATGGACGGCGAGGTCAACATCGGCATCGCCAGCCATCAGGCGGAAGAGTGGTATCCGCTGTTCGGCAGCTTGCTGGCACGGGCCCATGGCAACTGGGAATTGTGGACCGCCTTCACCGCCGAAGACCCGGAAAACAGCCCGCCCATGGCGCGCTGGCTGACCCTGGCCGACAGCGGCTCGCTGTTCGACATCGAGGTCAACGCCAGCCCGATCCTGGCCGCCGAAATGCTGCGCCGCAACCTCTGGAACGTCGCCTACGGCGCGCTGGTGACCTCGGCCACCCTGACCGCGCTGGGCAAGTTCGACCGTTTCCGCATGCGCGCCGGCCTGCCGAAAGACGCCGTCACCGCCGTGGTGCCGAGTCCGTTTCACCATGCCGACGCCGGCGTCTTGCGCGTGCCGGACCTCAAAGCCGACCCTCGCAACGCCGCCGAACATACGGCCGCCATCATCCGTGAACTGCCAAATCTGGTCGAAGGCTCCAAAGGCACACTGGTGCTGTTCTCGTCGCGCAAACAGATGCAGGAAGTGTTCGACGGGCTGGAGCGGGACTGGCGCAAGCGAGTGTTCATCCAGGGCAATCTGTCCAAACAGGAAACCCTCAACAAGCACAAGGCGCGGGTCGACGGTGGCGATGAAAGCGTGCTGTTCGGGTTGGCGAGCTTCGCTGAAGGGGTCGACCTGCCGGGCGCCTACTGCGAGCACGTAGTGATCGCCAAGATTCCCTTCGCCGTGCCGGATGATCCGGTCGAAGCCGCTCTGGCCGAATGGATCGAAGCGCGAGGCGGCAATCCGTTCATGGAAATCGCCGTTCCCGACGCCTCGCTGCGCCTGATCCAGGCCTGCGGTCGTCTGCTGCGTACTGAACAGGATCGCGGCATCATCACGCTGCTGGATCGCCGGGTCGTGACCCAACGCTATGGCAAAGCCATCCTCAACGCACTGCCGCCATTCCGGCGCGAAATTTCCTGACCCCGTGTTGCAAATGAAACACGGTTGACCGGGTCTTAAACTCGGTCCGCCCGGATGCGCGCGCCCCCTGTCGTGCTCCGGGCCTCAGACGATCAAGGAGCTTCAGAACACATGATTCGCCGTTCACTGCCCGCCATCTTCGCCACGCTGTGCGCCGGCGTGGCCCACGCCGCGCCCGACGTACAGCAGACGCTGTTCAATTTCGTCCGGCCCGCCGACGTGGTGAAGGTCACGACCCAGGACGCCGGGTTTCCCCAGGCCAACGCTGAACAGACGGCTGAAGGCGAAGTGCTGCGCCGGGTGGTTTTCAACCCGGTCGCCAAACCCAGCCTGCGACTGACCCCGCAGACCGGCGTCTGGGACTGGAGTAACGACAGCGCCATGACCTTGCGCCTTCAGAGCGCGATGGACTGGGCATTGACGGTGTACGTGCAGATCGAAAGCCGCGACGGCAAAATCCTCACCAGCCGTATCGACCTGCCGGCTGGCCCGGCGCAAACCCTGGTGCTGCCGCTCAAGGCCAGTTCGCCGCTGAGCCAGGGCATGCGCGCCGGCCCGCCGATGCCTTGGGTTTACGAGGGGCAGCGCGTGTTGCTGGCCAACACCGAAGGTGACCTGAACAGCGCGGAGGTTTCATCGGTCACCGTGTCGATGTCTCAACCCAACGTTGCGCAGTCCGTTTTGATCGAAAAGTTCGGCGTGCAGGAGGGCGATGGACTGCAAACCGCTGCCTACAGCAGCCTCGTCGACGGCTACGGTCAGTTCACCCGGGGCAAGTGGCCGGAGAAGGTCACCAGCGACGACCAGCTCAGGACGCTGGCGGGCAAGGAGCAGCAACAGCTGCAAACCTGGCTGAAAGACCGTCCTGCCCACGATAAATACGGCGGCTTGCTCAACGGACCGGCGTTCGAAGCGAAGGGCTTTTTCCGCACCGAGAAGCGCGACGAGCGCTGGTACCTGGTGACGCCCGAAGGCCACCCTTTTTACTCACTGGGGGTAAACGCCGTCTCCGCTGACGACAGCCAGACCTACGTCGAAGGCCGCGAAGCCATGTTCACCGGCCTGCCTGGCAGCGACGATCCGCTCGCCGCGTTCTATGGCAAGGGCGATGACAACCGCGAGACGGGCGCCAACCGCAACCGGCAGTTCGATCAGGGCCGCTGGTTTGACTTCTATGGTGCAAACCTGCAACGCACTTATGGCGTGCCGAAGTGCGTGGAAATCTCAAAGCCTGTTGATCCGGCTGACGACGAAGACGAAACGCCAGCCAGCACTTCAGCCACCACACCAGCAACGACCGCGTCCGCTGCCGATGGCTCTAACGGGCAGACCGCGCCAGCGCCTCAGCCCGAAAAAGCCGCCGCGCCTGCACCTGTCATTGAATGCAAGCCGGTAATTGTGGACCGCAAACGCTGGGTTGATCACACCCTGCAACGCTTGCAGGCGTGGGGCTTCACCACCGTCGGCAACTGGAGCGAGTCCGCGCTGGAAAACCTCGAAAGCAGCAAAAAGGAACGCGTGCCCTACACGCTGCCGCTTTCCATCGTTGGCGACTACGTGAGCATCAGCACGGGACTTGATTGGTGGGGCGGCATGCCGGATCCTTTCGATCCGCGCTTCGCCATGGCCACCGAGCGGGCCGTCGCCATCGCAGCGCGCGACCATCGCGACGACCCGTACCTGATCGGCTATTTCGCCGATAACGAATTGGCCTGGGCTGCGCCGGGCAACGATCCGAAGGATCGCTACGCATTGGCTTACGGCACCCTGAAGTTGACCACCGATGTACCGGCCAAGCGCGCGTTTCTCAAGCAGTTGCGCGACAAGTACCGCAACGAAGAGGGTTTGTCCAAAGCGTGGGGTATTCACCTGGCAGCGTGGGAGTTGATGGAAGACCCGGGCTTCGAGCCGCCGCTGCCGAGTGCAGAGCACCCGGAGATCGAAAACGACTTCAGGTATTTCCAGCGTGTGTTCGCCGAGACCTATTTCAAAACCATTTCTGACGCGCTCAAGTGGCATGCGCCGAACCATTTGCTGCTGGGCGGGCGCTTTGGGGTCACCAGCCCTGAGGCGGTCGAAGCCTGCGCCAAGTTCTGCGATGTGCTGAGCTTCAATTTCTATACGCTCAAACCGCAGGATGGCGTGGACTTCGCGAAACTGCGCGTGCTCGACAAGCCTGTGCTGGTCAGTGAGTTTCACTTTGGCTCCCGTGATCGCGGGCCGTTCTGGGGCGGGGTGATTGAAGTGCCGCGTGAAGAAGATCGCGGCCCGGCGTATGCCAATTTCCTGAAAAGCGCGTTGGCCGAGCCTTCTATCGTCGGCGTGCACTGGTTCCAGTACCTGGACCAGCCTGTCACCGGCCGATTGCTGGACGGTGAAAACGGCCATCTCGGACTGGTGGGCATCACCGACGTGCCGTACCAGGGCTTCGTCGAAGCGGTGCGCAAGGCCAATGCACAGATCGTGGATGTGATCGGCAAGCGCCCTTAACCGGGCGGTTCCCAAAGCGTTCAATCGCTGGAACAATGTTCGCCATTTTTCAGCCCGACCGGAGAGCCAGACCGTGCAGATTCAAGGCCATTTCGAGCTTCAGTTTGAGGCCGTACGCGAGGCATTTGCCGCGCTGTTCGACGACCCGCAGGAGCGTGGCGCTGCGCTGTGCGTGCAGATCGGCGGGGAGACGGTGCTGGATCTGTGGGCGGGCACGGCAGACAAGGATGGCGGCGAGGTCTGGCACAGCGACACCATCGCCAATCTCTTCTCCTGCACCAAGACCTTTACTGCAGTAACCGCCTTGCAATTGGTGGGCGAGGGCAAGCTGAATCTGGATGAGCCCATCGCCCGTCTCTGGCCCGAGTTCGCTGCCAACGGCAAACAGTTCATCACGCTGCGCCAGTTGCTCTGCCATCAGGCCGGGCTCCCGGCGATCCGTGAAATATTGCCGGCCGAAGCGCTTTACGACTGGCAGGCCATGACCAGCGTATTGGCTGCCGAGGAACCCTGGTGGACGCCGGGGCAGGGCCACGGCTATGCCGCCATCACCTACGGCTGGCTGGTGGGCGAGATGATTCGTCGTGCCGACGGGCGCGGTCCGGGTGAATCCATCGCTGCGCGTATTTCGCGGCCGTTGGGCCTGGATTTCCATGTCGGTCTGGCCGATGAAGAGTTTCATCGTGTTGCCCACATCGCCAGGGGCAAGGGCAATGCAGGGGATGAGTCCGCGCAGCGCCTGTTGCAGACCACGATGCGCGAGCCTGCTTCCATGACGGCGAGGGCGTTCACCAACCCTCCGTCGATCATGACCAGCACCAACAAGCCGGAATGGCGGCGCATGCAGCAACCTGCCGCCAATGGCCATGGCAACGCACGCAGTCTGGCCGGTTTTTACAGCGGCTTGCTCGATGGCAGCCTGCTGGACGGCGACCTGCTCAACGAACTGACCCGTGAGCACAGCATCGGCCAGGACAAGACGCTGCTCACCCAGACCCGCTTCGGTCTGGGCTGCATGCTCGATCAACCCGCGGTGCCCAACGCGACGTTCGGGCTGGGTGCCAAGTCATTTGGCCACCCCGGCGCAGGCGGCTCGGTCGGTTTTGCCGATCCCGAGCGCGATGTGGCGTTCGGGTTTGTGACAAATACCCTCGGTCCCTACGTGCTGATGGATCCGCGCGCTCAGCGTCTGGTGCGTGTGTTTGGTGAGTGTTTGCAATAACTATCGCTGTTAAGTGCTTGTTCTACCGACTGTCAGTTAAATCTGCATAACGCAGCCGTAGGGCGGTTTCTTTTTCCAAAACGGTGTTCATGCGTGTTATATGAGCGCTGCGTCGTTCATTTTCTGATCAATTATTCATGTGGGTCACCCATGTCAGCTAACAAAAGTCTCGCATTCGCCATTTGCCTCGCCGTCACCGGCTGCGCGCAAACTCCTCAGGATCAGTCGGCCAGCAATGACCACTGGTGGTCGTTCGGTTCAGGCAAGGGCGCCGATGCCGCTCCTGCAGCCCCAGCCCCGGCGCCAAGCCCGGCGGCTGCGCAAGTCGCGAAAGCCCAGACCGAAACCGGTACGCGCTGGTACTGGCCGTTCGGCTCTGACCACGGCGAAGCCGAGAAGAAACCGGAAGTAGCCGCCACTCAACCGGCTGCAGCTCCGCCCGTTGCCCAGGCCGGCGACGCCAACAAGTGGTGGTGGCCGTTCGGTGCAACCGACGCCAAGAAAGATGCCGCGCCGGCTGTTGCCAAGGTCGATCCGAAGGTGACCCAGGCCTGGCTGGATCTGAACGAGCCGAAAGTCCGCGAAGCCATCAAGGACAGCCAGTTCCAGCTTGAGCGCCGTGACGACATCCTCGTGGTGACGGCTCCGGTCGACAGCACCTTCAATCCGAAGCGTCCGGAAATGCTCCTGCCGACCAATCTGGGCCCTATCAGCCGCATGGCCAAGATCGTTGAAGTCGACCCTCGCGCCGCCGTGCTGGTGTTGGGCCACAGCGATGTCGCCACCGATGCCGATCTCAAGATCAGCCAGCAACGCGCACAGTCGGTCGCGGCGATTTTCCGCCTCAGCGGCCTGCAGCGTAACCGTCTGAGCCTGCGTGGCATGGGCGCCGATATGCCCCGTGCAGCCAGCGATAGCGTGCCGGGTCGCGCACTTAACCGTCGTGTGGAAATCATCCTGACGCCGCAAGACACAATGGTCGCCCAGATGGCCAAGTACAACTTGCCACCAGCGCCAACCCTGCTGGCCGTGCAAACGGCCAACGCGCCGGCTCCGGCACCGGTTGCTGCGCCGACCAAGGCTGCTGCGCCCGTCAAATCGGCCGCACCGGTCAAGAAAGCCGCTGCTACAAAGGCGTCCGCAGCCAAAGCGCCTGCGGCCAAAAAAGCACCTGTGAAGAAAGCTGCGCCGGCGAAAGCCAAGGCAGCGCCTGCGAAAGCTGCGGCCAAAAAACCTGCTCCGGATGCTCAAGCCGGCAACTGAGGTTAAGATCGGGATTCTGTTAACGGATCTCGATTAAGGAAGGCAGTGATGAGCCAGCGTCTGGCCGATATGCGTCGTAACTATGCCCGCGAAGGGCTGACCGAAGCCCAGGCTCCGGAAGAACCCTTCGCACTGTTTCATCGCTGGTTCAACGAAGCGGTCGAAACCGAGCAAGCGCCGGTCGAGGCCAACGCCATGACGCTGGCGACCGTCGACGCCGGCGGCCGTCCGCACTGCCGGGTCCTGCTGCTCAAAGGTCTGGACGCTCAGGGTTTTACGTTCTTTTCGAACTATGAGAGCGCCAAAGGTCAGCAGCTGGACGCCCGACCTTTCGCTGCCATGACCTTTTTCTGGCCTGCGCTGGAACGTCAGGTGCGCATCGAAGGCCGCGTGACCAGGGTCAGTCACCAAGAATCCGACGCTTATTTTCAGGTACGTCCTCTCGGCAGCCGCCTGGGTGCCTGGGCGTCGCCGCAAAGCCGGGTGATCGCTGACCGCGAAGAGCTCGAAGGCTTGCTCAAGGACACCGAGGCGCGGTTTATGGACACCCAGCCTGACTGTCCCGATCACTGGGGCGGTTATCGTCTGGTGCCGGATCGCATCGAATTCTGGCAGGGTCGTCCAAGCCGTCTGCATGACCGCCTGAACTATCGTCTGGTTGAAGATCAGTGGCAGCGCGAGCGTCTCGCGCCCTGAGTGCGGGTCTTCGGACTGCCGGTCTTTCAACCCCAAGGTCTCTGTCACACTTTTCTTTGAATCAATCCCCGGCGCCGTCGTCCACTGAAGTAGACGTCGGCGGGTTGCTGTATTACGCCTGAATAAACGTAAATTATCGGTACAGGGCAGTGACATCGATTGGTGTCGCAGAGTCTAATGGCTACCTGTTCCTATGGAGATAACTGTTATGCGCAAGTCTGTTCTGTTGGTTGCTTCGTTCACCGCCATGGCGCTGACGCTGGGCGGCTGTACTTCAAGCCTCACCGGCGACTCGTACTCGCGCGACGAAGCTCGTCAGGTGCAGACCGTACGCCTGGGTACTATCGAATCGCTGCGGCCGGTGAAGATTGAAGGCACCAAGACCCCGATCGGCGCAGGTGCCGGTGCTATCGTCGGTGGCGTGGGTGGCAGCGCCATCGGTGGCGGTCGCGGCAGCATCGTGACGGCCGTGATCGGTGCGGTCGCCGGTGGTCTGTTGGGTTCGGCAGCGGAAGGCGGCCTGACCCGCGCTCAAGGTGTCGAGATCACCGTGCGTGAAGACGACGGCACCATGCGCGCTTACGTGCAGGAAGTTCAGGAAAACGAAATCTTCCGTGTGGGTGAACGCGTTCGCATCATGACCGTTAACGGCACCAGTCGCGTCAGCCACTAAACCGCGCTGGATGTCCTGAAGCTCGGTGTAAAAGCCCGCTTGCGAAAACGCCCCGATCATTCGGGGCGTTTTGCATTTCAGCACGCTGTTTCAGCACAGACTTTGACGTGTAGCGGCTTATCCAGTGATACCCAACATGCTGCGAGCCAGGCCTTCGGCGATGCGAATGCCATCGACACCGGCCGACAGGATGCCGCCGGCATAGCCCGCGCCTTCCCCCGCCGGGAACAGACCTTTGACGTTCAGGCTCTGCATGTCTTCGCCACGGGTGATGCGCAGGGGCGAGGAAGTGCGCGTTTCGATGCCGGTGAGGATCGCGTCGTGCTGCGAAAATCCTCTGATCTGCTTCTCGAACGCGGGCAGCGCCTCACGAATGGCTTCGATGGCAAAGGCGGGCAATGCGTCGGCGAGGTCGGTCAGCTTCACGCCCGGCTTGTAGGAAGGTTCGACGCTGCCCAGTGCCGTTGAGGCTTTGCCTGCGATGAAATCACCCACCAGTTGGGCCGGGGCTTCGTAGTTTTCGCCGCCCATGATGTAGGCGTGGGATTCCAGACGCTCCTGCAATTCGATGCCTGCCAGCGGGCTGCCTGGATAATCCTGCTCGGGTGTGATGCCCACGACAATGCCGGAGTTGGCGTTGCGCTCGTTACGTGAGTACTGGCTCATGCCGTTGGTGACGACACGGTTGGGCTCAGAGGTCGCCGCCACCACGGTGCCACCGGGGCACATGCAGAAGCTGTACACCGAACGGCCATTTTTGGCGTGGTGCACCAGCTTGTAATCGGCAGCGCCAAGCTTCGGGTGACCGGCGTACTTGCCCAGTCGGGCTCGGTCGATCAAGCCTTGCGGGTGCTCGATGCGAAAGCCGACCGAAAACGGCTTGGCTTCCATGAACACGCCGCGCCCGTGGAGCATGCGGAACGTGTCGCGCGCGCTGTGGCCCAGCGCCAGAATGACGTGCCGCGAGTCGATGCGCTCGCCGCTGTCGAGCACGACGCCCTGCATCTGGCCGTCTTCGATCAGCACATCGGTGACGCGTTGCTGGAAGCGCACTTCGCCGCCCAGCGCTTCGATCTGATGACGCATGTTCTCGACCACGCCGGTCAGGCGGAAAGTACCGATGTGCGGTTTGCTGACGTAGAGAATCTCTTCCGGCGCGCCAGCTTTGACGAACTCGTGCAAGACCTTGCGGCCGATGAATTTCGGGTCTTTGATCTGGCTGTAAAGCTTGCCGTCGGAAAACGTCCCCGCGCCGCCCTCGCCGAACTGCACGTTGGACTCAGGTTTGAGCACATTCTTGCGCCACAGGCCCCAGGTGTCCTTGGTGCGCTGACGGACTTCGGTACCGCGCTCCAGAATGATCGGTTTGAAGCCCATTTGCGCCAGCAATAGACCCGCGAAAATCCCGCACGGGCCGAAGCCCACCACCAGCGGGCGCTCGCTCAGATCGGCAGGGGCGTGGCCCACCACCTTGTAACTCACGTCCGGGGCCGGGCCGATGTGTTTGTCGTGGCTCAGGCGCTGAAGCAGGGCGGCTTCGTCGCGCACCTGGAAGTCGACGGTGTAAATGAACTGCAGTTCGGTGGATTTCTTGCGCGCATCGTAGCTGCGCTTGAACAGGGTGAAATCCAGAAGCTCGTCGCTGCCGATGGCCAGACGTTGCAGAAGTGCGGGGCGCAGTTCGTCGTCCGCGTGGTCCAGCGGCAGTTTGAATTCGGTGATTCGTAACATTGAAAGATCCGGTTTCGGGCCGCAGGATCGGCCCGGCAGCACTACAAGAGCGCGCGATTATAAGCCAGATTGGGCGTGATGCGGTGGTCGCAGCGTACAGCGCAGGTGTGTAGGAGCGCGCTTGCCCGCGATCTGGCGCGAAGCGACAGCAAACCGGTGCACTCGGTGTGTCAGGAGAAGCCGGGGCGTCAGGTTTCGCGACTGCTGCGCAGCCGATCGCGGGCAAGCGCGCTCCTACAGTGGATTTTCGTTGGCCGGGAGTTC